>DYEU01000018.1 GCA_020725555.1 Desulfatibacillum sp. | reverse complement strand
CGGATGCGCAACAAGGAGCTGCGGGTCATGCCGGCGCCGACCGAGTCGTAGAGGATGGAGCGCGCCCGGCGGAGGGCCTCGAGGTTGCGGTTGACGGCGAACCCCTGGATCGTGTCCGGCCGGAGCGCGCCGCGCTCGAGGTCGTAGGGCAGCCGCTGCATGCAGACGACCGAGCAGTTGCCCCGCTCGTGGATGTTGACCCCCCTCGAAGAGTTCAAAACGACATCCGGGTGTTGTGTCACGTGTGCCGCGCGCCTGCGTCTTGTTCCGGCGAAGGCTGTGGATTTCGCCCTACAGGATGCTTTCTCCCCCACGCCCGCCAGGACGAAAAAGAGCGGGAGCTTTCCTAGATCCCGAAGTCACGCGGCTCGTCGGTCCCACGATCGTGCCCTGGGGAACGCTCTGTCATGTCTTGAGGTCGGGATGGTGGGGAGAAATCCCGTATTGCTTGATTTTCCGGTAGAGGAGCGACCGGTGGATTCCCAAGGCTTTCGCCGCGCGTGCCTTGTTGTAGCCGGTTTCCTGCAGGGAGCGTAAAATCGCCTCCTTTTCCGCGCAGTGTTGGATCTGTTTCAGGGGTCTTGGGGCGGCGGAACGGACCACACCGGCTTTTTTGAAGAGATAGCGAGGCAGATCCGAGATCTGGATCGAGTCCCGTTCGGCGTAATGCACGGCCCGCTCCAGAACATTGGAAAGCTCCCGGACATTCCCGGGCCAGTCGTAGTCGAGGAGGGCCTCCTGCGCGCGGCGATCCAGAGTGACTTCCGCGAAACCGCAGTCTTGGGCGATCTGCAAAAGCAAGTGTCGTGAGATCGGCAAAATGTCTTCGGGGCGTTCACGCAGGGGCGGAATCTGCAGCGCAATGACGTTCAGCCGGTAAAACAGGTCCATGCGAAAACGGTTTTCGTCCAGCATGCGCTCCAGGTTGTGATTGGTCGCCGCAAGCAGCCGGAAATCCGATTTGAGCAGGCTGGTCCCGCCCACACGTTCAAAATCCTTTTCCTCGATCACTCTCAGCAACTTCGGTTGCATTTCCAGAGGAAGGTCCCCGATCTCGTCCAAAAACAAAGACCCGTGATGGGCAAGCTCGATTTTTCCAGGCTTGCCGCCGGGGCTGGCGCCGGTAAAGGCACCCTTCTCATAACCGAACAGCTCCGATTCGAAGAGCTCCTTGGGAATGGCGGCGCAGTTGAGCCGCACGAAAGGATAAAACCGCCGCGGGCTCGCATTGTGGATGGCCTGGGCGAAGAGCTCCTTGCCCGTGCCCGACTCGCCCACAATCACCACCGGAAGGCTGCTGGATGCGGCCCTGCCGGCTTGACGCTTCAGGGACTGCATCTTCTCGCTGACGCCCACGATGCTGTCCATCGTGTATCGCGTCGATCGCAGGGATAGAAGCTCTTTTTCGTAAAGGTGAACTTTCGACTCGAGAAAGGAGACTTTTTCCGCAAGTCGGCTGGCGGTGCTGGCACTGTCGAACAGGACCAGCCCGACCACCGCGATCACTTGATCCTTTTCCTTGATGGGGACGCGATGGACGAGAAACCCGTGTTCCTTGAATTGATGCGGATGATTGATTTCCATCTGTCCCGTTCGGGCAACGATGTGCAATCGGGTGTTGGCGACGACGTGGGTGGCATGCTGGCCGACCGCTTTTTGAGGGTCGATATCCAGGAAACGGGCATAGGTCTCGTTCACATAAACGATGTAGCCGTCCTGGTCGGTGATGATGACTCCGATTTGCAGGTGATCGACCACATTGCGGAAAAAATCCGTGCGCCCGATTGGGGATAACCTTCCCGGGGGGGGAAGTCGCCGGTGACTCTTCAATGGCAGCCGTCCACTGTAGTTGAATAGGACATGTCTACTTTTTACGACTCCGAAGCCGTCTATCGTCGATATCCCGGAGAGTCAAGCAAAACCTTTTTATCAAAACAACCTTTTAGAAACACATCAAAAAATTCCTCGCCGGGAAGAGGCGGTCTTTTCCGGTGAAATGGTATGGATTTCGCAAAAAAAGCGGGCAGGAAAAATGACAGGAGCCAGATCACGACTCGAGCGTGTGGGGTGTGGAATCGTGTCCCGTCTTCTTTGCATCGGGCGTTGATGAATGCGGCCCTTGCTGATTTTGAAAGACCCATCCGGCATCCTACAAAGAAAGGAGGCAAAGCGATGAACAGAAGGAATCTGCGGCGTTTGGTTTGGGTGCAGGCGGCGTTCCTTTGTGTCGTGCTGGCGGTTTGCTCGGGCGCCTCGGCCCAGCAGAAATTCGAGTGGCGCATGGCGACCGGCCGCACCCCGGCCTTGACCCCGTACCATGAAGCCGACCTCAATTTGGCGAAAATGATCCGCGAAATGAGCGGTGGCCGGCTAAACATCACGGTGTTCCCTGCCGGCGAGCTGATGCCCGCTTTTGAAATTTTCGATGCTTGCCGTAACGGTGTCGTGCAGATGGCTTCCTCCTGGTCAACCTACTGGACCACCAAGAACACGGCGTTCGATCTTTTCTGCTCCATGGGCTTTATGATGACTGCCGCCGACTGGATGACCTGGCTTTATGAGGGCGGAGGACTCGCCCTGGGACAGGAGTTGTATGCGAAATACAACCTCAAGTTTTTCCCGATGGCCGTGACCGGACCCGAGTCGGGGTTCCGCACCACCAAGCCCATCCACAAACTGGCTGACTTTAAAGGATTGAAACTGCGCACGGGGGTCCTCCAGACCATCTGGGTGCTCGAACAACTCGGTGCCAACCCGGTGCGCGTGCCGGGCGGGGAAGTCTACATGGCCCTCAAGCTGGGCACCATCGACGGCGCAGAATACGGGGTGCCTTCGTGTGACTGGAATATGAAGCTCCAGGAAATCACGAAATATTGGGTCACCCCGGCAGGGTGGCATCAAGTCGGGACGGTCTCGGACCTGATGATTCACATGGATTCCTGGAACAAGCTTCCCGAAGACCTCAAGGCCATCGTGGAGGCGGCGGCCAAGGCCAACATGGCTTGGTCCTATTCCAAGGCGAACTGGGACGCCGCGGCGGCGCTGGAAAATTTCAGCAAGGCCGGAATCCAGGAAAGCCGTCTCGATCAAGAGGCCCAGGACAAAATCGAAAGCCTTTGCATGGAGTTCATGGAGAGGGAATCGGCGCGCAACCCCGATTATGCCAAGATCGCCAAGTCGATGGTCGAGTATCTGAAAAAATTCGACAAGATGCGCAATGTGGAAGGGCGCTTTGCTGCCGGCAGCAGCCTGAAAAAGTACCCGGAGATCAAATAAGAGGGTCTCCACGACGCTCAAAGCAGCACGCAGGGAGGCAACGACATGGCGTGGCAGCGCATAAGCCATCGGTTGGATGCGGTGAATGCCTGGACGGGGAAAACTGCGGCGTGGCTGATCTGGGTGGTCATGATCCTCTGTGTGTTTGAAGTGGTGAGCCGCCGCCTGCTGAACCTTCCCCACAAGTGGAGCTATGACGTCATCGATCTATTCTACAGCCTGCACTTCATGCTCCTGGGGGGCTACGCACTGCTGCACAAGAGCCACGTTTCCGTGGATATCTTCTCCAACCGACTCTCCCCCCGCCTTCAGGGGGGGCTGCGCGTTCTTACCTACCTGATTTTCTTCTTTCCCTTTCTGGGCGTGCTGTTTTGGGTGGGCTGGAGCGCCGCGGCCTCCTCCTGGAGCATGCAGGAGCGAACCTCGATTGGGCTGCCGCTGATTTTTCCGCTCATGAAGTCCGCGATTCCAGCGGCAGCCTTGTTGTTGTTTCTGCAGGGCGTTGCCGAGTTCATTCGTTCGATTCAGGCCGTCGGCAAACCCTGCGAGCGGGAGGACCCATGCTGACTCTGGACCCCGTAATCGTCTCCTCCCTCATGCTTGGAGGGCTTCTCTGCGGTCTGTTCCTCGGCCATCCCCTCGCTTTCGTTTTCGGCGGCCTTGCGGTCATTTTCGGTTCGCTTGTCTGGGGGCCGGTCAGTTTGCTTCTGTTTGTCAACCGCATCATCGGCCTGATGGACAATTTTATCCTCGTCGCCATCCCCATGTTCATTTTGATGGCGAACCTTCTCAACTTTTCGGGAGTCGCCGAAAAACTGTTCGACTCCCTCCGTTACCTCATGGGCCCCATTCGCGGCGGGATCGCGCTGGCCGTGGTGATCGTCTGCACCGTCTTTGCCGCCTGCACAGGGGTGATTGCGGCCTCCATTGTCTCGATGGGGCTTCTGGCGCTGCCGGTCATGATCAAATACGGCTACGACCGCGAGCTGGCTTGCGGAACCATCTGCGCCGGAGGGTCGCTCGGCATCCTGATTCCACCCAGCATCATGCTGGTCGTGATGGCGGACAACTCCGGACTTTCGGTCGGAAAGCTTTTCGTGGGCGCTGTCGTTCCGGGGCTGATCCTTTCGTTTCTCTACAGCGCCTACATTTTGATTCGTTGCGGGTTTCAGCCCAACCTGGGGCCGCCCCTGTCGCCTGAGGAGAGAAGTCAGGTTCCGCTACCGAGAGTGCTCCGCATGACGCTGGTATCGGTCGTGCCGCCCGTGGTGCTGATTGCGGGTGTGTTGGGGTCGATCTTTACCGGGGTGGCCACGCCGACCGAAGCCTCGGGGGTGGGGGCGATGCTCGCCCTGGTGATGACGATTGCCTACGGCCGGTTCAGCTGGCGGATGCTGACGCAGGTCACGCTGGATACGGCGAGAACCTGCGCCATGGTGATGATGATCCTGGTCGGGGCGACCTGCTTCACAGGAGTCTTCATGGGGACAGGCGGCGGGCGAGTCGTCTCTTCGGTGATCCTCGGGCTTGGGCTCGGCAAGTGGGGAACCTTTGCCGCGATGCAGGTCGTCGTGTTCATTCTGGGGATGTTCGTCGACTGGATCGGCATCGTCTATATCGTTTTTCCCATTTTTCTGCCCATCTGCAAGCAGCTCGGCTTTGATCCCCTCTGGTTCGTCGTCTGCCTGGCCGTCAACCTTCAATCCTCGTTTTTGACGCCGCCCTTCGGGTACGCGCTTTTTTTCATGAAAGGCATTGCCGCCAAGGAACTCACCACGGCGCAAATCTACCGCAGCATCGTGCCGTTCGTCGTGCTCATTGCCTTGGGGCTTACGCTCTGCATGGTGTTCCCGGAAATGATCCTCGTGCCCGCCGAGCTCATTCAATAGCCGGTCATGGGGAAACATCGCGCGGGCGAAAAGCCGTCCTGACAGGAGGTGGAATTCCATGGAGATCCAAAATTCGGTGGCCCTGATTACGGGGGGAGCCAGCGGCATCGGGGAAATCTGCGCCAAAGCTCTGGCGCGCCGAGGGGCCCGCGTATCCATCTGCGATATCGCCCCCGAGGGAATCGAACGGGTGGTCCGTGAGATCCGGGAGACCGGAGGGTCCGCCATGGGGGTCTGCGGCGATGTGGTCCGCGAGGCGGATCAGGCCCGCTTCGTGGCGGAGACCCTCCAGGCGTTTGGGAAGCTCAATATCGTGATTCCCTCCGCCGGCATCATCCGCGATGGAACGGTGGTGACCACCGACCGGGAAACCGGCAAAGTGGTGCGCAAAATGAGCCTCGAAGACTGGCAGCGGGTGATCGATGTCAACCTAACCGGGACATTTCTCACGGTACGAGAGGCCCTCGAGGCCATGGTCAACGGCGGGTGGGAGGGGATCCTGTGCCTGCTTTCGTCGATCAACAAGGAAGGCCAGGTTGGCCAGATCAATTACAGCGCCACCAAAGCGGCCATCGCCCTCATGCCCAAAATTTTGGTCGGCGAATTCGTGATCCGGCGCATCCGCAATGTGCGGGTGGTCGCCATTGCCCCGGGCTACGTCAACACCCCGATTCTCCAAGGCATGAACCAGGAGGCTCTGGCGGCGATCCTCAAGGACGTGCCTTTGGGACGGCTGGTGGAGCCGCATGAAATCGCCGCTTGCATCCTGCATTGCATTGAAAACGACGCCATCAACGCCACGACGATTGAAGTGACCGGGGGACTGGTCTACGCCCGCAGTCGTGCGAAGTGAGCCGACTCGCCGGGGATCCACGGCGGCCTGGCCGAGGAGGAGGTCTGGCAGGAGCGCGCTCTCGATCGAAGGAGGCTTTCATGAAACGCAACAAGGTGGTTCCCGCGGATGTCGCCGTCAGCATGCTTCGCGATGGCTGGGTACTCGGTGCAGAGGGGTTTGTGGGAAGCGGGACGGCGGACTTCCTTTACTTGGCGCTGGAGAAACGGTTTCGAGAAACCGGCACGCCCAGCAATTTGACCCTGATCCACTCTTCGGGCCCGGGGGATGCGGGAACCCGCGGGATCAACCGGATCGCCATCCCGGGAATGTTCAAGCGGGTCATCTCCGGGCATTACGGGCTGGTCCCGCAGATTGGCAAACTCGCTTTGGCTGGAGATTTCGAGGCCTACAATTTTCCCCAGGGAATCCTCACCAACTTTTATCGCGCCGTGGCCGCCCGCAGGCCGGGCGTATTCACGAAGGTCGGGCTGGGGACATTCGCCGATCCGCGGATCGAAGGGGGAAAGATCAACGACAGGACCCGGGAAGAAATTGTGGACGTGGTGACCCTCGGCGGCGAGGAGTGGCTTTTCATGAAGGCCTTTCCGGTCGACTGCGTGTTCATCCGCGGAACCACGGCGGATACGCGGGGCAATGTGACCATGGAGCGTGAGGCGCTGATCGTGGATTCTCTGGCCATGGCCATGGCCGCCCGCAATTCGGGCGGACTGGTGATCGCGCAGGTCGAGCGGGTGGCCAGCGCGGAGACGCTGAACCCCCGTGCCGTCGTGGTCCCGGGAATCCTGGTGGACTATGTGGTGGTGGCCGAGCCCGCCTATCACATGCAGACCTTCGGCACAGCCTATCGTCCGGAGCTGTGCGGCGAGATCCGGGTCCCGCTCTCGAGCCTCAAGCCGCTCGAGCTGGACGAACGCAAGGTCATGGCCCGGCGCGCGAACCTCGAGCTGAAACCCTACGATGTCATTAACTTGGGCATCGGCTATCCGGAGGCGGTTTCCGCGGTGGCGAACGAGGAGAACATCCTCGACTACCTCACGATGACCGTCGAGCCGGGGATCATCGGGGGAATGCCCCTCGGGGGCCTCGATTTCGGCTCTTCGGTCAACCCCGAGGCCGTGGTGAGCATGCCCGACCAGTTCGATTTCTATGATGGGGGGGGACTGGACGTGACTTGCCTCGGCTTTGCGCAAGTGACGCCCGAAGGCAACGTGAACTCCAGCAAGTTTGCCAATCGCGTAGCCGGGTGCGGCGGATTCATCGACATCAGCCAGAATGCCAAACGGGTTCTCTTCATGGGGACGTTCACCACGGCCGGGCTGAAAACGGCGGTAGAGCACGGGCGGGTGAAGATTTTGGCCGAAGGCCAAGTGAAAAAATTCGTCAAGTCCTGTGACCAAATCACCTTCTGTTCGCGTTTTGCCGGCGCACAGGGCCAAGAGGTTTTCTACATCACCGAGCGCTGTGTCTTTCGATTGGTCGACGGGGCTCTCGAGTTGATCGAAGTCGCGCCGGGCATCGACATTGAAAGAGATATCCTGGCGCAGATGGAATTTTCCCCTGTGATCCGCGACGCGCAACCGATGGATCCCCGGCTTTTTCGTGAAAAGGTCATGGGGATCCGCCGAGAGTTTCTGCTGAAGGAATTGCGAACGCGCGTCCGCTACGATCCCGCGCGCAACCTTTTGCGCCTGAGCTTCAACGGCCTGGAGATCGACTCGCTGGAGGACATCGAGAACATTCGTGATGTCGTGGGAGAGGTTTGCAGGGCCGCCGGCCGTCCGGTGAACGCGGTGGTCAATTACGACGCCTTCAAGGTGGGGGACCCCTTGTTGGAGCCCTACTTGTCGATGGGGCAGTCCATTATCGAGGCCCATTACCGCAAGGTGGCCCGACACACCACCAACCGCGAAATCCGGGAGCGGTTGACGCAGGAGTTCGAACACCGAGGGCTGCAGCCGAATCTTTTCGCAACGGAAGAAGAGGCGGTTCGATACGTCCTCGAATGAGGCGGACCGCA
This sequence comes from Desulfatibacillum sp., assembly GCA_020725555.1. GTDB lineage: Bacteria > Desulfobacterota > Desulfobacteria > Desulfobacterales > SpSt-501 > SpSt-501. Next base: position 341,524 of record DYEU01000018.1, on the reverse strand, counting down.
CGCGGCAGGGGCCCTGAAGCGCAGCCCGGTTTTCGCCTGGACGCGGCTGTAAAAATCACCGATCCGCTGGGATTCTGCTTCCGGAGGCCACCATGAACAAAAGAAAGCTGGGACGGGGGGTGACGATCGTCGGCGCCGGGATGACCCGATTCGGGTTGTTCAAGGACCGGGACTCCAAGGATCTGTTCGCCGAGGCATTCACCGAAATGCTCGGCTCCGTGGATCGGGGGGTGGACCCCGCGGAAGTCGAAGCCTTGTATATCGGGAATTTCTCAAACGATTACTTCGCCCGGCAATCCCACTGGGCGCCCTTGATCGCGGACGTCATCGGTCTTTGCCCGAAAGCCGCGACCCGAACGGAGGGTGCTTGCGCTTCCAGCGCCCTCGCGTTCCGGGAAGGCGTCTTCGCCATCGCCTCCGGTTTCTACGATCTGGTGATTGTCGGCGGCGTCGAAGACATGTCGAAACGGACCACGGAAGAGGTGGCCGAAGGTCTGGCCTTGGCGGCAGCACCCTATGAAAGCCGGGCGGGATTCACCTTCCCCGGGGTCTTCGGGGCGGTGGCGACTGCCTACTTCGACCGCTACGGCGCCCGCCGCGAACATCTGATGGACATCACGATCAAGAGCCATCGCAACGCCCCCCTGAACCCCAAGGCGCAATTTCCTTTCACCATCCGGGATGCCATGCAGGCCAAGGCGGAGAGCCTGCGCAAACGCGGCCAGCCGGTTCCGGACTGGAAAGATGAAAAGGATTTCCTGCGCGACCCCGGCGTCAACCCGATGGTTGCCTGGCCGCTCTACCTGTACGACTGCTGCCCCATCAGCGACGGCGCGAGCTGCCTGCTGCTCGCCGCGGAGCCGATTGCCCGGCGGTTTACGGACGACCCCATCCACGTGATCGGGATCGGTCAGGGAAGCGGGCGGGGGTTCCATGGAAGCTCCGATCTGACCACGTTTGAGGCCACTCGACATGCGGCCCAGGAAGCTTACGCGATGGCGGGACTGGCCCCTCGCGACATTCAGTTCGCGGAGGTGCATGATTGCTTTTCAATCGCCGAGTTGATCCATATCGAGGATCTGGGGTTTTTCAAGCCGGGGGAAGGCTACAAAGCCGTGTCCGATGGGCAGACGCGCCTGGACGGGCCAAAGCCGATCAACACCTCGGGGGGGCTGAAATGCAAGGGGCATCCGGTGGGGGCGACCGGGACCTCCCAGCTTTACGAGGTCTGGACCCAGCTGCGGGGCCAGGCAGGTGCCCGACAGATCCCCCAGGCCGACTTGCGTTTTGGAGCCGCGCACAACCTGGGGGGGACCGGCGGAACCAGCACCTTCACCATCCTGGAAAGGAGGTAGCCTCGATGACGACCCGCCCTTTCAGCGATGTCGTCTATCATCAATTCTTGGCGGAAGAAAAGCTCATGGGTTCCCGCTGTAACCATTGCCACGCGCGCTACGTGCCACCCCGTCCTCTGTGCCCCCGTTGCCTCCGCGGGGATCTGGAATGGGAAGAGGCGAACGGCAGGGGCCGCTTGGTGGCCTTCACCTGCATCGCCGTTGCACCGCCGTTCATGGCGGCGCAGGGCTACGGCCGCAAGAAGCCCTATGTCGTCGGGGTCGTGGAATTGGAGGGGGGAGGACGGGTGGATGCGCGGATCGAGGGGGTGGATCCGCAGCGCCCCGAGGACATCCGGATCGGTATGCCGCTCAAGGTGAAATTTCTGCATCTCCGGGATGTGGAACCGCCGGCATCCTATCTCGCGTTCGAACCCTTGTAACGGGTTGCCCTCGGAGCGAAAGACGGCGGCTCACCCCCCGACGCCGAGATCTCGACGGATGCGCAACAAGGAGCTGCGGGTCATGCCGGCGCCGACCGAGTCGTAGAGGATGGAGCGCGCCCGGCGGAGGGCCTCCAGGTTGCGGTTGACGGCGAACCCCTGGATCGTGTCCGGCCGGAGCGCGCCGCGCTCGAGGTCGTAGGGCAGCCGCTGCATGCAGACGACCGAGCAGTTTCCCCGCTCGTGGATGTTGACCACCATGCGCTCGGCGAGATAGCGCGCCACGGCCTGCGCCGGGGGGTGCGGCCCGCCGGCGAAGAGCTGCTCGAGCGTGAGCGGCAGCATGGCGAAGTTCGCCTGGTGCTCGATCAGCAGGTCGATGTCCTCGAGACCGAGGCCCCGCGGGCCAAGCAGCGCCGCGAGGTGGGGCCTCGCCCCCCGCGTGGCGTAAAGAAAGACGCCCTTGCCGTCCATGAACCCGAAGACCCCCTCCTCGTCGAAGCGCGCCTCGATGAACCCCGCAAAGCAGCCGTGGGTGCGCGTGAGCGTGTCGACGACGCCGCAGGCCGGGGCATCGGGCGTCGGGCCCGCGGCCTCGACCAGCCCGAGCCGCACCGGTTCCCCGGGGCGCAGAAAGACCGTCGCGACCCTCCGGTAGCGGCCGGATGCGGTGTACGCGCAGCCGAGGCGGCGGAGAACGCCGGGGCCGGCGGAGGCGGCCATGATGTCGAAGGCGAAGCCCGCGCCGTAGGTTTCGTAGAGCTCGAAGGCGGCGCGGAAATTGCGGAATTCCCCGGCCGCCGCCTCGCGGGGGAAGATCTGCTCCAGGAGCGCGTGCTGGATGCGGGCCGCGGTCGCCGGCACGCGGCATTCGATGCGGCCGAGGCGGTTGTCGACCAGGATCCCGTCGAGGCGTGCCTCTTGCGCCCAGGGGAGGAGGGCCCGGGCGATGTCGGCGACGAAATCGTCGGCGGCCGTCAGGGTGCGTTCGTCCACGACCCGCCCGGGCCGAGACCTCCCCGCCCCCGGGCCGACCGCGAGCGCCGTCGCCACCGCGTCGTCGCCGAAGATGAGGTTTGCCGTGTCGAGGGGTTTGAAGGCGCGGGCGCGGTGGACGTTTTCGGCGCCGACGACGACCGCGAGATCCCCCGGCGAGAGCTCGCCGGCGAGCGCGAGCTGGAAGAGGGCCTCGACGGCGACGTTGAACCCCGGGCAGCCCGCGTAGAGATCGAAGGCCAGCAGATCCGGCCGTCGCGGGGCGAGGCGCTCGAGGAGCGCCCGGCTCGCCGGGCCGGGATCGAACTTGTCCTCGCCGATGTTGGTTGCGGCGATGAGCACGCGGATGCGCGCGGGGTCGACGGCGGGCTGGGCGAGCAGCTCTTCGAGGGCGATCGCCCCGATCCGCACGTCCTCCGGCGCGGCCACCCGCGTGCGCACGCCGATGCGCTCCTCGATGGTTTCTTCCGTGACCGGGATGCCGCCCTTGAAGACCATCCCGCGGCCGGCGTAGGCGGCGTTGCCGATCCGCTCGCCGCCGTTCCAGGCGCCCTGGGCCAGGATGTCGAGTGCGAAGGGCAAAGGGGCCATCGGTCTCCTTTCAGACGTTGAAGCGGATCGTGATCACGTCGCCGTCTTCGACGACGTAGGTCTTGCCCTCCAGGCGGAGGGTCCCGCGGCGGCGGGCCTCGGCGAGCGATCCGGCGGCGAGCAGCTCCGGGGCGGCGATCACCTCGGCGCGGATGAAGCCCTTCTGCAGGTCGCTGTGGATCGCGCCTGCGGCCTCGAGGGCCGTGCTGCCGCGGCGCAGCGTCCAGGCACGCACCTCGTCGCTTCCGACCGTGAAAAACGAGACCAGGCCGAGGATCTCGTAGGCGGCGCGGATCAGCCGGTCCATCGCCGAGGCGGAAATGCGGTAGGCGGCGAGGAACTCGGCCAACTCCTCCTCGCCCAGGCGCGCGAGCTCCTGTTCGAGCTTGCCGCGGATCGCCAGGCACCGCTCCCGGCCCGCCAACCCCTCGAGCGGGGGCGGCTCCGGGTCGGTGTCCTCGTTGTTGAAGACGATCAGCGTGGGCTTCGCGGAGAGCAACCCGAAGCCGCGCAGCACCTTGGCCGCGGCCAGCTCGGGGCTGCGGCGGAGAGGGGTCTCCGCCTCGAGCAGCGCGCGGCAGGCGGTGAGCGCCTCGACTTCCTCGGGGGGGGCCGGCCGCCCGCGCCGCCGGTCGGCCTCCAGGCGCTCCAGGCGCTTTTCGACCTGGAGGAGATCGGCGAGCATCAGCTCCTGGTCGAGGGCGCGGAAATCCTCGAGCGGCCGGCGCTCGGGGCCGTGGTTTCTCACGACGTGCAGCAGGGCGTCGCAGTCCTTGACCGCCCCGCCCGGGCCGCCCTCCTTTTTCTGTCGGCCCGCCCCCGGCAGGAAGACCTCGATCGTGGCGTAGAGCGTCTTGCGGGGGCGGAAGATCGCGCTCAGGCGGTCCACGCGCTCGTCGGGCACGCGGACCACGGCCAGGCGGTCCTCGCCGTGCTGGGCCGTTTCCGCGGCCTGGCGGGTGAGGGCCTCGAAAAGGGTCGCCCGCCCCGATCCGGGCAGGCCGAGGATGCCGAGCTTCATGCGGGGTTCTCCGCCGCGGGTGTTCGGGATCGCTTCGCCCAGCGGTTGACGAGCAAGACGGTCGCCACCGGCACGACCAGCCCGATCACGGTCGCGGTGATCATGAGACCGCCCAGCTCCTCGTAGCGCCCCCGTTCCACGACGAAGAGCATGTTGAGGTAGCGCGTTCCGAGCTGCGCCCCCGAGAGGGCGAGGTTGGTGAAGGCGGCCATGACCGCGAAGTAGGTGGCCTTCTGGTTTTCGGGCGCCTCGCGCGCGATCCAGGCGAGCATCGGCACCATGGCCACCTGGCCGAGCGGCGAGTCCGCCATGGTGTCGATCAGGGCGATCGTGCGCGCGCCGAAGCCGAAGAGCCGTTCCGTCCACTCGTGCAGGCCGTAGTACATGCCGATGAAGGGGGCGGTCATCACCGTGCCGTAGACCGAGAGAAAGACGACGAGGTAGGGGATGGGGCGGCGGCTCATCCAGCCGCGCAGCGCGAACATGCCGAGGATGGCGAGAATCGAGGAAATCTGGCGCAGGGTCCCGAAAAAGGCCTCGTCGAAGCCGAGGACGTCGATCTGCCACCAGCTGCTTCCCGCGCCCGTCCCCGGCATGGCGCGGAAGACGAAGACGATGATCGCGATCCCCAGGATCTCGCGCCGCTTCTCCGCGGGCATCGGCCGCAGGAGCTGGCGCAGGAGATAGGCGATGATGGCGAGCGAGGCGAGAAAGATGACCTCCATCTTGGCCGGAAGCTCCGACAAGCCGAGCCCCAGGCTCGCTGCGAGAAAGGCCGCCCCGCCGCCGAGGATCGCCCAGTCGGGGGAGAGCGCAGGCATTTCGCCATGGAGCATGCGGCCGATGTCGGCCTCGGAGAACCCGCGGCGGCGGTAGCGCCGGCGGCGAAGGAAGCGCTGGAGATCCCCCAAGGTCACCCCGAGCACCGAGATCACCGGGATGAGGAGCGAGAGGCAGTACATGACGAAGTAGGAGGTCACGTGGGCGAGCCAGCCGCCCAGCCCCGCCACGAGCGCCGAGCCGCCGACGATGGCGATCCGGCCGAGCGTCTGCATGGTGACGTGCATGCGCTTCAGCTCGGCCTCGGCGATCGGCTCGCCGGACTCGGTGTAGCGCGGCACGGCCTCCACCGTCATCGCGTCGGCGACGACGTCCTGGAAGACGAACCCCACCGGGGAGAGGAGCACCGAGATCACGTACCAGGTCTCGACCGGCAGCACCGCCGCCATCGCCTCGCGGTAGCCGGTCAGGCCCACCATGATGAGCAGCGAAATCGCCATCAGCAGGGCCCCGAGGTAGACGAAGGCCGACTTCCGGCGCCAGAAGAGATCGACGAGGTGGCCGAACGGCATCTTGAGGGCCCAGGGGAGCCCGGCCCAGAAGCCCAGGCCGGCGAGGAAGGCGGCCGAGAGGCCGAGCTGGTCCTTGACGAAGAAGCTCTCGATGATGCCCGTGAACCCCGAGACGCCGGCGGCGAGGTAGACCATGAGCGGCGGGAGGTAGCTGAAACGCATCTCCCGCACGATGCCCAGGACATCGACCCGGAGCCAGCGGACGGTGCGCCGCAGAAAACCCGGCGGGCCGGCCTGGGCCTTCGCCGCCTCGGGGGTCGCAGGAACGGGGGAGGTCATCGATTCGGTTTCCGGTGAGCGGGCGGCGGTGTTGGCCGCCCGCGGTCTGCGTTGCAGGCGTGTAGGTATAGAACGCCTCGCAGGAAGGGGCAAGAGCGATTCCCCGCGGTTGGGGGGCCGGCGGGCGGGTTTCAGGGGGAGGGGCCGAGGGGGCGTTGCGGCCGGATGTCGAGCGTGCCCTCGGCGGCGAACGGCAGCATGGAGGGAACCCCGCCCACGAGCGCCCGCAGGCGGCCCTGCACGCGGTAGCGCAGGGCCTCGTTCCGCGGAAGGTCGACCAGCGCCCGGAAGACGTCGATCACCGAGGCGTGCATGACCAGGGTCAGGGTCTCGGAACCGAAGGGGGGCACGGCGGCGCCGGCGGGGGAGGCGCCGTGGGCGAAGGGGCGGTCGTTCACCTCGAGGTCGGCATGCAGCCCCTGGATGTCGAGGGCGGCCTCGTTGGGGTTGGTCACGCGCAAGACGACCTCGAGGGCGGCCTCGAGCGTGCGGGCTTCCCGGATGCGAAGATCGGCCAGGGTGACCCGCGGCGATTCGAGCGGTTTCCCCAGGCCGGCGCAGCCGCCGAGGGCGGCGAGGAAGGCGAGGGCCGCACACGCCCTTCCCACGGCGATGAGCTTCGGCTTCACGCGGTCTCCTGGGCGGCCGGCCCTGGGCCGGCCCCGGCGCGGGCCGTCAGGGCCGCGCCGGGGTGAGGCGGCGCAGCAGGTCGCGCCCCTTTTCCTGTAGGGGTGCGGTTCCTCCGGGGGCGGACGGGTCGAGCGCCTTGCGGACCTCGTCGCCCACCATGGATTTCAGGTCGGGCCGGAACTGCGGGTTGTCGAAGGTCCCGCTCACCAGGATCGGCACCGCAACCCCGCTGGGCTCCTTCTGGTCCCCCTGGCCCTTGAGGGTGCCGACGATTTTCGGCTCCACCCGGAAATCGAGGCTTTCGCGCACGAGGTCGGCCTTGCCTGCGGCCTGGAGCCGGAGCAGGGGGGATTTCATCTCGGCCTGGGTCGTCTGGAAGAGCCCGTTTTCGAGCGTGAACGGGACGGTCAACTCCGCAAAGTCGGTCCGCGGCTTGGGCCCGGGGGCCGCCTCGCCCGCCAGGAAGGCTTTCGCCGAGCGGGCGATGTCGGCGATGTCGACGCCGACGATGGCCCCGTCCTCGACGCGCAGACGCCCCGCGCCGCTGAGGCTGGCCTTGATCCGCTCGGCGTCGGCGCCCTGCATCGCAAGCGTCGCCTCGGCCTGCGCGGTCCCCTCGAGGAAGTCCTTGCCCGCCGTGTCCTTGAGGAGCGGAAGCATGCGCAACCCGGCGGCCTCCAGCCGGGACTCGATCCGCGGAACCTCGCCGGTCACGTTCGCCACGGCTTTTCCGGAGACCTTGCCCTCGTAGCCCGCAAAAGAAAAGGGGTCGACCGTGAGGATCCCCTCCCGCGCCCGGATCCGGGCCTGGAGGGTTTCGAGCCGCGCCTTCGCCGCGGTCAGGCGACCGATCTCCACCGTGGCGTCGAGCAGGAGCCGCCGCAGCGCCGTGAGATCGGGCGGCGGCCCGGCGGGGGACGAACCCGCCCCGGCCGCGGCAGGCGGCGCGGCCGCCCCGGCCTTCGCGGCCGCGGGTTTCGGGGGGAGGTAGCGGTCGAGATCGATCGCGTCGGCCTTCAGGCGGGCCTCGATGCGGGGTTTGGCGAACTCGGAAAGGCGCGCCTCGAATTCGGCCCGGGTGTCATCGAGGAGCAGGCGGCCGCCGGAAAGCGCGGCGGATGAGGCGTCGGCCTTGAGCTCGACCCGGAGGGAGACCTTCTCCAGCGCGCGGGGATCCTGCGTCGCCGGCGCCCCGAGGCCGAGGTCGGACAGGAGCCCGCGCAGGGAGAACTCCTGCACCTCGAGCGTCAGGGCCGCCCGCGGGGCCGTGAGCGGCTCCTCGATCGTCCCGCGTACCGCGGCCTCGAGGCGGCCCAAGGCGGCCGCGCGCAGCTCGAGAGGAAGGGCGCCGGGCCGGGAGAAATCCCCGAGCGGGCCCAGCCGGCCTTCGAGCGTGACCGGCTTTCCCTCCCACTCGGCCGAGAGCGAGAGCCGAAGCGGCCGCTCCATGGAGACATCGAGGAGGGAAATGTCCAGCCGCCGCACGGCCCGCTCCGTCTTCGCGCGGCGGTCGACGAGAAGCACCGTGCCGTTGCGGATGCGGATCTCCTCGGCGGCGAGCGACCGGAGGGGAAGCTCGGTCGGCGCCGTCGGCGGGGGCTGGCCGGCGGTGGCCTCGCGTTTCGCCCCGAACTCCCAGTTCACGCGGCCGTCGGCGAGGGTGACGAGCGCGACCCGGGGCTCGTCGATCACCAGCCGCCCGACCTCCACCTGCCGGAAGAGGAGCGGCCAGAGCTTGAGGCGCACATCGAAGGCCTTCACCTGGAGGAACCCCGGGTCGGGAAAGCCCGGGGGGTTGCCCAGGGAGAGGTCGGCGAAGGAGACCCCGACCCAGGGAAAGAGGCTCAGGCGGACGTCCCCCGCGACCCGCAGGGGGCGTCCGGTCTTCTCCGCAACGAGCTTCTCCAGCTGCGGCTTGTAGTCGTTCGGGTCGATCACCCGCGCGGCGATCAGGACGGCGGCGACGAGGAGAATCCCCGCCGCCGCCGCGACGGCGAGCGTCCAGAGGAGGGCACGCTTCATCAGATGGTCCTTTCCGCCGCAGGGGCGTTCAGGCGCCGCGCTTGCGGGCCGCCCGGGCCGGGGCCGGTCGGCCGCGCGGGGCGCTCTTGTAGCGGGCGTAGAGGTCGTGCAGCCGATGCTTGAGCGAGCGGATCCGCTGGGAATCCTTCGCCGTCGACCAGCGCGGCTCGCTGATCGCGAAGAGGGCGTTGCCGATCTCGTCGATCACGTGCTCGGTGGCGCGGCACCACTCGTCGGTGCACACCGCACGCATCTCCACGGCCTCCTTGAGGTCGCGCTCGAGACGCTCGATCGCCTTCTCGAGCGCGGACACGTAGTTCCGCCAGGCGTTGAGGGAGTCTTTCTCGAAGCCTTTCAGCAGGGCTTTCATGGCCTGTCACCTCCGCGGCAAGGATGCGCGGCGCGCTCGGGCGCCCTCGGGCGCGCCGGGGTGACCGGAAGGCTAAGCACGAACGGCCCTCTTGCAAGGCGCCCGGGGGAAGCGGCCGGCGCGGGGAGGACGGGGTGGAGCGTGCCCGGGGGCCGCAGCCGGGCGGCTCCGAGAGCGTCAGGGGGAGGGGCGTTCTTTGCCCGCGAGCGCCTTTCTCAATTTTTCACCCAGGGCGCTAAGGCGCTCTTCCGCGGGGGCTTCCCCGAAGGCGCGCCAGTCGCCTTCCTCGTCCTCGAAGGCCGGGGTGAGCGAGATGCGGCGCCTGTCCGTCTGGACCTCGGCGATCTCGACCCGCAGCGGGGCGCCCTCGCGCAGGGGCTCGAGCTCGGCCGCGCGGGGATGGCGCCGCAGGGTCCCGATCGGCAAAAGCCCCGTGATCCCCGGCGCCAGACGCACGAACCACCCGAAGGACTCCTTTTTCTCGAGCACCCCCTCGACGCGGCGCCCGGCGGGGAAGCGGGCGGGGACTTCGGCCCAGGGGTCGCCTTCGGCTTCGCGCAGGCTCAGGGCGATGCGCTTTTTCGCGGCGTCCACGCTCTTGACCACGACCGCGACCTCGTCGCCCGGACGCACCACGTCCGTACTGTTCACGACGCGGCGGGTGTAGCTCATTTCGCTCACGTGGACCATGCCCTCGAGGCCGGGGGCGATCTCCACGAAGGCGCCGAAGGGCGCGCAGCGCGTCACCCGGCCGCGGACGAGGTCCCCGGCGCGGAAACGCTCCCCGGCGCGGGTCCAGGGATCCTCCTCGAGCTGGCGGATCGAAAGCGCGATGCGCGGCTGGCCGTTCTTTCCGGCGGCCTCGATCTGCAGGAGCTTGACCCGCACGCGCTCCCCCGGCTGCAGCACCGCCTCGGGGTGCTCCACCCGGGACCAGCCGATCTCGGAAACGTGGACCATGCCCTCGAGGCCGGGGGCGATCTCCACGAAGGCGCCGAAGGGGGCGAGCCGTGTCACCGTCCCCTCGAGGACGTCGCCCGGCGTGACGCCCTCCAGGAATTGCCGCTGCAGGGCTTCGCGCTCGCGGGCGAGCAGCGCGCGCCGGGAGACGACGATGTTGCGGCCGCGGTCCTCGATCCGGGTGATCAGGAAGGGGTAGGTTGCCCCGACATGGACCGCGGGGTCGGCGACCGGGGCGAGGTCGATCTGGCTGAGGGGGCAGAAGGCGCGGCGCTGGAGGAGCTCCACCTGGTAGCCCCCCTTGCAGACCTCCCGCACGCGGCCCTCGACGGGCGCGCCCTGGCGGAAGGCTTCACGCAGCACCTGCATCCCGCCCGTGCCGGCGATGGCGCGCGAGAGGCGGATCTCCTGCTCGGCCACGCGGGTCACGAAGAGCTCAAGCTCGTCGCCCTCGGCGCAGAGGAGGTTCCCCTCGGCGTCGGTGAGCTCCGCGCGTTCGACCACGGCGTCGATCTTCATGCCGGCGTCGATGTAGACGAGGTCCTTGCCGACGGCGAGCACGCGGCCGCGGACCCGCTCGCCGGGGCGGACCTCGCGCCGGTCCGAGGGGCAGAAATTCTCGAGCATCGAGGCGAAATTTTCTTCTTCCGCGGGGGCGGAGGCGGTGGGATCGGTCATGGGTGTCGGGCTCCTTCGAGGGGGATGGCGGAAACGAAAACGCTCCTTTACCAGAAACCGGCGGCCGGCACAAGCGGGGCCGGGGGGGCGTCCGCGAACGCCCGGCAAGCCGCTTCGGTCAGGGCATGCGCGTCAAGCGCTTGAGGTATTTCTGGAACGGCTGCTCGGCTTCGTAGGTGCGCACGATCCAGAGGTGATAGCCCTTGCCGGCCGCAAGCCCGGCGCGCTCCACGGCCGTCTCCGGGTAGACGAGGGCCACGATCTCCGTGAGGCCCGCCCGGCGGGCGGCGGCCTGCAGCGCCGAGCGCAGGACCATCGCGTCGATGCCTTCGGGGTCGGTCACCAGGATCGTCAGGCAGTGGGTGAGTTCGGAGAAGTTGAGGCCGATGTCGGAGAGGTGGGCCACGATCAGGGCCTTCAGCCGGCCGCGGAACCGCAGGGCGAAGCGGCGGCGCTCGCGCCGCAGGCCGAGGCGGCGGAAGAGCTCCGCGAGCTCCTCGTCGCGCCGGCTGCCCGGCGTGAGGTCGAAGGCCTCCGCCATCAGGCCGCCGGAGGCGTGCGCGTAGAAGCGGTTCATCTCCAGGAGATCCGGGTCTTCGGCGGCGGCGAGAACCCAGCCCGCGGGCAGGGCCCCCTCGGCGGCGGGCGTTTCGCCGAGGGTGAGGTAGGCGAAGGGATCCACGGAACAGACCCGGCGGTCGCCGGTCTCCTCGGCGAACCCCCCGAAGACCCGCTGCGGGAAGCGGTTCTGGGGGCGGTAGTAGCAGACGAGGTGCTCCATGTGCAGGCTGCGGAAGCGCAACCCGTCGTGGATGAAGCGGCAGAGCTGGTCGAGCACGTTCAGGCCGGCCCGGTTGAGGGCGGATTTTCGGGCGGCGTGGTGATGGATCAGCCAGGCCGAGGGCCAGAAGCGGATCATCGCCAGGTGCCCGAGGATGACCCCCCCTTTCTGGTAGAGGAAGGTCCGGGCGATTTCCGGGCTGCGCGTGTAGAGCTTGGCGCAGGTCTCGCGGATTTCCCCCTTGTGTTTTTCGATCAGCGCGTACTTGTCGGGGTAGATGAAGCCCGTCTCGAAGAAGAAATCCCAGAGGGCCTCGAGGTCGACCTCCTTGCAGAGGTAGGCGTTGCGGTCCCGGCTCTGGTTGAGGAGGGCGAGCAGCCGGACGTGGTCGCCGGGGGGCATGTCGAGCAGCGCGAGGCCGCAGCGCACGAGCCCGGCCTCGCCGCCGCCGGCGGGGAGGCGCTGGAAGACCACCTGGGCGCTCAGGGCGATCTGGAAGCTCCCGGCGAAATCGAGCTGCGCCTCGGGCAGCATCAGGCCGGGGAGCAGCACGGCGCGGGAGAGCTCCTCCTCCACGGCGAAGCCCGAGCCCGAAAGGTCGGTGACCTTGAGCTCGACGCGCTTTCCCGTGAAGGGGTGAAGGAAGACGAGGTTCGGGGAAGGGACGAGCACCAGGCGCTGGCTGCGGACTTCGTCCCGCCGGAAGCGCCGGCTGTGGCGGTGCGCGGGCACGAGGACGCAGGTGCCGCCTTCCGCCTCGCGCTCGAGGCGGGTGATGCGGCATTCTCCGGCGAAGAAAGTCTGCTCGCCGCGGAAGAGAACGGCATGCACGGGTTGCTCGGGGTCGATCCAGGCGAAGGTCTGGGGCGAGGCGGCGACGAGCGCCACCCGGAAGGAGAGGGCGTTGAAATCGATCAGCCGGCCCGCAAAGGAGCCCGAGTTCTGGAGGACCCGGGCCGCGACCTCGCATGCGGGCAGGCGGTCGATCCGGCGTTCGTTGATCTCGAGGGCGGAATCGGGGAGCTCCAGCCGCAAGCCCCGGCCGTCGGCGGCCAGCACCCGGACCTCGGCGCGCAGGTGACGCTCACCCCGCGGCACGATGAGCGCCGTGAGGGCATGGGAGGAGAGGACCCCGGCGGCGGCCGGCGCATCCACCCAGAGGCATTCGAGGACGCCGCCCACCACGGGCAGGGGCCGCACGGCGAGCCGGACGACGCTGCCGAACCGGCGGTGCGTGAACTCGATGGCCAGCGGCTGATCGCGGAAATGGGCGAGATGGATGCGGTTGATGAGCAGTTCCCGGCCGATGCGCGGGGGCGGGGTGTTTCGTCCCGGCTGCGGCCGTGGCGGGGGCGGCGGGGAAAGAAGAAGCCGTTTTTCCTCGGCGGTGACCGCGGTTTCCCCCTCGTTCGCGGACGGGGCTTCCTCGCGACCCTCCTTCAGCTCGGAACCGCCGTGCGTCATGTTTCCCCCCGGGCCCCGCGTTCCCGGCCGGGCCCCCGGCCTCAGGACGTCGTTCGGTTCGGAAAAAAATTGTCCTCGATTGAGAGGCTGATTTCATAGCAGGCCGCAACCCTTCTGGCAAGGGAAATCGCTGGACTGATCGAAATCTAACCTGCGCCGGCGATTGCGGCTTTGACCGCGGCGGGGCCGCAAGGCACCCGGGGCGCGCGGCCCGGCCGTCAACATCCGTTGACAAGGGGCCGTCCAGGATTCATTTTATTTGGAAAAACGGCAAAACGCAGGGGGATTCCAGCGCGATGAACAACCGCATCCGCACCACGCTGCTGCTTGGGCTGCTGACCGGGTTGATCCTCGTCATCGGCCAGATGATCGGGGGCCGCGACGGCATGGTGGTCGCTCTGTTTGCCGCCGCGGCGATGAACTTCTTCAGCTACTGGTTCTCCGACCGCATCGTCCTGCGTCTCTACGGCGCCCGGGAGGTCGGCCCCGCGGAGGCTCCCGAGCTCTACGGCATGGTGCAGGAACTCTGCCGCCGGGCCAACCTGCCCATGCCCCGGGTCTGCCTCATCCCCTCCGAGGCCCCCAACGCCTTCGCCACGGGGCGCAACCCCGAGCACGCCGCGGTCGCGGTCACCGAGGGGCTGCTCCGCCTGATGAACCGCGAGGAGCTGGCCGGCGTTCTCGCCCACGAGCTCGCCCACGTGAGAAACCGCGACATTCTGATCGGCAGCATCGCGGCCACCCTGGCGGGCGCCGTCCTCATGCTCGCCAACATGGCCCGCTGGGCGGCGGTCTTCGGCGGCGGCCGCCGCGACGAGGAAGGCGGCGGGGGCGGGGGGCTGGGCTTGATCCTGACCGCGATCCTCGCGCCGATCGGGGCGATGCTCATCCAGATGGCGATCTCGCGATCGCGCGAGTACCTGGCGGACGCAACCGGCGCCTCCTTCACGGGCTCGCCCGAGGGGCTGGCGCGGGCGCTGGAAAAGTTGGGCGCCTGGTCGCGGCGGATCCCGATGAACGCCGAACCGGCGACGGCGCACATGTTCATCGTGAACCCGCTCTCCGGCGGAAGCCTGATGAGCCTCTTTTCCACCCACCCGCCGCTCGAAGAGCGGATTGCCCGCCTGCGCGGGCTGCGGGGGGGCTCCCGCGCCGGCGGCGAAAGCCCCCCGGCCGCCGGGGACCCCCAGGCCGCGGCGCGCGAACTCTGGGAGCGGCTTTCCGGAAAACGCTAATCCTCTCGCGGCGTGCGGCCGGGGCCTTCCCCGCCCGCGCGCCGTCCCGCCGTTCCGTCGTCCCCTCCCCCGCGGCATCCCGCCCGGCAGAGGGCACAGCGCTCCTCGCTGCAAAGCTGGCAGGAAAAGCAGTCGCGGCAGGGGTGCTTGCGGCGACCGCGGCCCTCGGGGCGGTAGCACTTCCCCGGGATGCCGGCGATCCGTTCAAAGGCCACGGCCGGCTCCTTGTGCCCGCGCGGCGAAGGGCTCCCGCACCAGATCCCCCACCGCGGCGCAGAGCAGGCCGAAGGGCAGGTAGCCCAGGTAGCCGAGCAGCGGCATCTCGAAGACGCGGAAGCGGTCGACGCCGGGGATGTGATAGACCCAGCGCAGCAGGCTATAGGCGTTCCACATTTCCCAGAACAACCCGCAGACGAGCCCGGCGAGGGCGGCCGCGGCCGGCGCGGTCCAGTCCTCGCCGCGGAGCGGCCCGAGGATCTGGGGGCTGCCGCGGCGCGCGGCCAGCGCGCAGAGCAGCACCAGCGGGGCGACCCAGAGGAGGGGGTACAACCCGGCGGGCCAGGCCGCGGTCGCCGCGAGCAGGGCGAATGCGAGCAGCGCGGCCGCCCGGGGCGGAATGCGGCCGAAGCGGGGGGGAAGGGGGTCGATGCGGCCGAAGGCGCGGCGGAGACCGACCCGGGAGAGAAGCCACGCGCGGGTGCTCCACACGGCCGGCAGGACGGTCGAGAAACAAAGCGAGGCGAGCCCCACGTAGCCCAGGGGGCCGAAGCGTTCGCCCTCGTAGCTCCAGTTGCCGACGAAGCGGTTCAGGTATTCGAACGCCCACCAGAAGAGGGCGCTCGCGGGGAAGAGGGCGAAGAAGAAGCCGGGCTCCCGCGTGGCCGGCGAGCTCCCCGTCGCCCGCACGCACAGGGCGTTCATGACCAGGACATAGGCGAGCCAGAGGGGGGTGAAGGTGTAGGGCCGCAGCGCGGCGAAGCGCGGCGCATCGCTCCAGGCGATCGCCCAGGCGAGCGCCCCGACTCCGAGCGCGCCCCAGCCCCAGGCGGGGAAGGGCCGGGCGGGCGGCGCGGGGACCGCCGGGCTGCGGCGGAAGGAGGCGGCGGCGCGGCGGGCGACGGGGCCGAGGACCGCCCCCCCGAGGGCGGCGACGGCGATGAAGGCGGGCCAGGAGAAGGAGGCCTGCGCCGCGCCGCCGGGCCGGGGGGGGATCGCGAAGCGCTCGGCGCTCAGGGAGCCGGCCGCCGCGGCGCCGAGGAGGGGCGCGGCGGCGAGGAGGGCCGCCCAGGCGAGGAGCGTGGCGAGGGCCCCGCGGGAGGGGGGCTGCGGCGCGGAAGCCATGGGGGAGGGCTCCTGGCGGCGCCTAGCGGAGCTTGCCGCCGCCGTCCGGGGGGGGCACGGCGCACACGCCGGCCGCCTTGCGGGACTCGACGTAGTGCGCGGCGGCCAGGGCGGCGGTGCACCCGTCGGCGGCGGCGATCACGATCTGGCGGGCGTACTTTGCCCGCAGGTCGCCCACGGCGTAGATGCCGGGGAGGTTCGTCGCGCAGGTTTCGTCCGTGATGACGTAGCCTTCGGCGTTCATGCGCACCCCGGCCGGGACGAGCGCGTTGTTGGGCTCGAAGCCGATGAAGACGAAGAGCCCGTCCACCGCGAGCACTTGCCGGTCGCCCGACAGCCGGTTTTCGATCTCCACCGCCTGGACCCCGCCCGCGTCGGCGCGGATTCCGGTGACGAGCGAGTTCCACACGAAGGCGATCTTGCACTCGGCCCGCGCCCGCTGTTGGAGGATCATGCTGGCGCGCAACTGGTCGCGGCGGTGGACGAGGTAGACCTGCCGCGCGAGCTTGGCGAGGTAGAGCGACTCCTCGACGGCCGAGTCCCCGCCGCCCACGACGGCGACGGTCTTTCCCCGGAAGAAGAACCCGTCGCAGACGGCGCAGTAGGAGACCCCTTTCCCGTAGTACTCGAGCTCGCCCGGGATGCCGAGCTTGCGCGGGCTGCCGCCCGTCGCCAGGATCACCGCGTGGGTGCGGATCGCCTCCCCGCCGGCGAGCCGGACCGTGTGGCACTCCAGGCCCGGCTCCACGGCCACGACCTCCTCGGAGCGGATCTCGAGGCCGTAGGTGCGCGCGTGTTCGAGCATCTTCGCCGCGAGTTCGCCGCCGCCGATGTGGGGTTCGCCCGGCCAGTTTTCGACGGCCTCGGAGAGGTTGACCTGCCCGCCGGGGGCGGAGCGCTCGAGGAGCACGGTGTGCAAGGCGGCGCGCATGGCGTAGATGCCCGCCGTGAGCCCGGCGGGACCGCCGCCGACGATGACCAGGTCGATCAGCCCTTCGCAGTTCACGGGGTTTCTCCGGCGGCGAGGCTGCGGGTGTAGGCGGCAAAGGCCTCCATCAGCGCCCGCGTGCGGGGCCCCGGTTCCCCGGAGCCGATCCGGTCCTCGTCCACGCGGACGATGGGGACGATGAGGCGGTTCGAGGAGGTGAGAAAGACCTCGTCGGCGGCCGCGAGCTCGCGGCGCGCGAGGTCGCGGATCTCGACCGGGTGCTGCTTGCGGGCGAGCGCGAGCACCTTGCCGCGGGTGATCCCCTCGAGGAGGCCTTCCCCGGGGGTCACGAGGCGCTCACCCAGGAAGCAGAAGACGTTGCTCGTCGTCCCCTCGCGCACCCGGTTCCGGGAGTCCACGTAGAGCGCCTCGATCGCCCCCTTCCGCCGGGCCTCGGCCAGGGCGAGGATGGCCCGGGCGTAGTCGATCGTCTTCGCCTCGGGGATCGCCCGCTCGTAGGGGACGGTGATCACCGCCGCCCCCTCCGCGTACCAGGAGGCGGGGTAGGAGGCGAGGGGGGCGACCAGGATCATCAGCCGCGGCCTCCCCTGCGGGGTGATGAAGTCGGGGCTCGGGCCGCCGGTCACGAGAATGCGCACGCTCGCCTCGCCCGGCGGGTTGCGGCGCAGCGTCTCCTCGACCAGCCCCATGAGCTCCGCTTCGCCGAGCGGCAGCTCGATGCCCAGGCGGCCGGCCGAGCGCAGCAGCCGGCGGACGTGGTCGCGCAAAAAGAGGACCTTGCCGCCGTAGGTGCGCATGAAGTCGAAGCAGCCGAAACCGCGGAGCAGGGCGAGATCGTTCACCGGGACCCGGGCTTCGGCCTCGGCGACGAACTCGCCGTCCATGAAATAGACATTGCCCATCGGCGCGCGCCTCCCGCGAGGTTCGGGACCCTCAAAAGGGTCCGTGCACTCGAAGCATTATAGGCCGCGGGCGATCCCTCTGGCAAGACGTCCTCAAGGCCGGGGCGAATCCGGCCGATAGCCTCCTCCAGAGGAAGGCCGTGGCCTCCGGGGGCCCCTTTTGCCTGCGGCGGCCGACGCCCGTGTCGAGGAGGATCCGTGACCATGCCCGCAGGCAGGACGCTGCCCGGCGAGGCCCGGCCGGCGGCCGGCGGCCAGGGCGCCGCGTTTGACATCGTGGAACGCCTGGTCGCCTCCGGCCGGGTGTCCGCCGAACAGGTGGCCTACGCCCGCCGCGTCCAGGCCAAGCTCGAGACCCCGCGGCCCCTGATCGAGATTCTCAAGGAGCTGCGCCTCGTCGGCGAGGAGCAGATCCGGGAGTTGATCCGCGCCGCGGCCGGGCCCCTCGATCTCGGGGTCCTCCTCGCCGAGCTCGGGATCCTCACGCGCGAGGCGCTCGAGGCGGCGCGGGCCGCGCAGCGCGACGCCCGGCCCCCCCGGCGCCTGGTCGACGTGCTGCTCGAGCGGCGCCTCGTCGAGGAGCGCACCCTGATCGAGGTCCTGTCCCTGCAGCTGGGCTATCCCTTCGTCGAGCCCGACTTCGCCGAGATCGACCCGCGCCTGTTCCAGCGGATGCCCCCTGCCTGGACCGCCGCCCCGGGATTCGTGCCCCTGCGGTTCGAAAACGGACTTCCCCTGGTCGCCTTCGTCGACCCCCTGGACGCGGGGGATCTCGCCGCCGCCCGCGAGCTCTTCGGCCCGCAGCTGATCGTGGCCATCGCCCGGCGCGGCGCGGTCGAGCGGGCGGTCCGCCGTGCCCGGCTCGCGCGGCAGCGCGAGAAGATCTCCCCGGCCGACGAGCAGGGCGTCATCGCCCTGGTCCACCGCATCCTCGCGGCGGCCGTCGCCCGCGGGGCGAGCGACGTGCACATCGAACCCTTCGCCGAGCACGCCCGCGTGCGCTTCCGCGAGGACGGCGTCCTCGTGCACGTCGAGGACTTCCCCGCCGCCCTGATGGGCGCGGTCACCAACCGGCTCAAGGTGATGTGCGACGTCGACATCACCGAGAAACGCCGCCACCAGGGGGGGCGCTTCACCTTCGAGCACAACGGCGCCTCCCTCGATCTGCGGGCCTCGTTCTACGTGACCGTCCACGGGGAGAAGATCGCCCTGCGGCTGCTCAACCGCCGCGGCGCCCTGATTCCGCTCGAGGAGCTGGGGCTCGCCCCGCGGCTGCTCGAGCGCTTCCGCGAGGAGGCCCTGAGCCTCCCCGGCGGGGTGATCCTGGTGACCGGGCCGACCGGCTCGGGGAAGACCACGACCGTCTACAGCTGCATCCGCCACCTGAACGACCCCCAGGTCAGCATCCTCACGGCCGAGGAGCCCGTCGAGGCCCTGATCGACGGGATCTCCCAGTGCTCCATCAACCCGCGCATCCAGCTCACCTACGAGGAGACCCTGCGCCACATCGTGCGGCAGGACCCCGACGTCCTCTTCATCGGCGAGGTGCGCGACGCCTTTTCGGCCGAGACCGCGGTGCAGGCCGCCCTGACCGGCCATAAGGTGCTCACCACCTTCCACGCCGAGGACACGATCGGGGGGCTCATCCGCCTGCTGCACATGAACCTCGAGGCCTACCTGATCGCCTCCACGGTGAGCGCGCTGATCACCCAGCGGCTGCTGCGGCGGGTGTGCCCGGCGTGCGCCGAGCCCGACCGCGGCGCCGCCGCGACGCTCCAGCGCCTGGGGATCGCCCCGGAGGAGGCCTCCCCCGCGGCCTTCCGCCGCGGCCGCGGCTGCGCGCAATGCCGCTACAGCGGCTACCAGGGGCGGGTGGGCGTCTTCGAACTCCTGGTGCTGAACGAGGAGCTGCGGGGCGCGGTGATCGAGCGGCGCGGCGCGCGGGAGCTGCGGCGAATGGCGCTCGAGACCGCGGGGCTGGCGACGCTCTTCGAGGACGGGCTGCTCAAGGCGGCCCGGGGCACGACGACCCTCGAGGAAGTGCAGCGATGCCTGCCGCGACTTTGCCGGCCGCGGCCGCTTTCCGAGGTGAGCCGTCTGCTGGAGGTTTGACCATGCGAACGGGACCCTCCCTGGTGGACCTCGTGGCACAACGCATCGTCTCGGGCCAGGCGCGGCTTCCGGTCTTTCACGCCACCGCGGCCCGCATCCAGCAGGAGATCTCCAAGGAGGACCCCGACCCGCGGCGCATCGAGCAGCTGGTGGGCAGCGACCAGGCCCTCACGGCCGAGGTGCTGCGGTTTTCGAACTCCGCCTTCTACAAGGGGTTGAACCAGGTCACCACGGTGCGCAACGCGATCGTGCGGCTCGGGGTGAACGAGGTGGCGAACATCGTCATGACCGTGACCCACGAGAACCAGTTCCGCTCGGCGAACCCCCTCGTTCACGGCCTGATGCGCAAGCTCTGGCGGCATGCCCTCGGCGCGGCGATCGCCGCCCACTGGCTGGCGCGCACCTGCGGGCTGCATGCCCTGGTGCACGAGGCGTTTTTCGCCGGCCTGCTGCACGACGTCGGCAAGCTCTTCGTGCTCACCGTGATCGAGGAACTGCCCCGCCCCGCACCGCAGGCGGCCCCCCTCTCCGCGGCCCTCCTCGAGGAGGCCATGGACCGGCTGCACGCCGCGGAAGGCTACCGCCTGATGCAGCATTGGGACCTCCCCGAGGTCTACGCGGGTGTCGTGCGCGATCATCACCGGCCCGCCGGCGAGGGCGACCCGGCGCTGCTCCAGCTGGTGCGGTTGGCCGACCGCGTCTGCAACAAGGCGGGCTTAGGCCTTGCGCCGCCCCCGACCGAGGCGCCGGCGGCGACGCCGGAGGCGAGGGCCCTCAGGGTCTCGGAGATCGATCTCGCCCGGCTCGAAATCGAGCTCGAGGATTCGCCTCTTTTGGGATCCCGGTCGTGAGGGAAGGCATGCGGGAGAGCGCCGCTACGTCCGGCGGGCCGTGGGTGATCAGCGAGCCGCGCCGGTTCGATGCCGACCTCCGGGCGATCGACCCCGAAGCCGACCCGGGGCCGGCCAAGGCCTACCGCATCTCCCCCTTGGCGCGCTACCTGCTTCACCCCGGGCCGATCGAGATCCGCAAGCGGCTGATCGGCGCCGAAATCCACGCGGCGCGGCGCGGCCTGCGCTTCCCGCGGCTCACGCGCCGGCTCCAGGGAAGGCCGCCCTCGGGGGAGCTCCTCCTTTCCGGGCTGCGCCTCAGGCTCCCGACGCTTCGCGACCCCGACCTCCGGGCGCACCTCGAGCAGCTGGCCGATGCGCTCCGCCCCTACGACCCCTTCCAGCGGCGGCTCGCCCGCCTCGACCCGCGGCGGCTCGCCCACGTCGTCGGGGTCTGCGAGGACCCGGGAAACGGCTACACCTACCTCAAGCTCCTGGGGACGACCGAGGAGCGGCTGCACTACCTCGCCGCGAACGTCGGCCGTGAGGTGCGCATCGTGGTGCACCGCGCCCACAGCGCCGAGGGGGTCTTCGAGCTGCGCGCCTGCCCGCCGGGCGCCTTCGGGGACGGGGGATGGGTGCCGCTCGTGGCCTACGGCCGGGCGGGGCAGGCCGCGGCCTGCGTCCTGACGCCCTCGGGGAGGCTCGATTTCCGGCTCGCCGCGGCCGAGGAGGTGCGCTACCTGATGCTCCTGGAAGCGAGCCTGCGGCAGTGCCGGGAGATGTGCCGGGCGTTGGCGTCCCTCCGGGAGGGCGCGCTCCGGCCGCTGCGGCTCGCCTTCGAGCCGGCCGCCGCGGTGGCCGCCGAGGCCGAAACCGCGCTGCCGCCGATCTTCCGGGAGCTCCTGCCCGGGGAGGCGGGGCCCGCCCGCTTCGGGAGCCTGATCCGCCCGGCCCTCCAGACGATGCGCACGGCGGTCACCCTGAGCGGGCTCCGGCCCGCGGCCGACGGCGGCGAGGAGCTGGTCTTCATCCGCTGCGTGCTCCACGACCTGCGGGCGCTCGAGCCGCTGCGCCGCACGCTGCCGTCGGTCTACGCGGAGATCAGCCGGCGGGCCGTCCCGACCGAGGCGGGTCGCCTGTACGTGCTGGAAGAGAGCACGGGGGTCGGCCATGTCGAGTGACTACCGCCCGAGCGACTACGAGTGGATCCGCGAGCTGCTCGATTACCCCCGGAGCCTCGAGGAGCGCCTCGCCTTCTTCGAGGACACCTCCGAGGTGACCCTCCCCGCGGACCCCATCGAGCGCGTGATCTTCCAGGAGCGGGCGAAGTCGGCCATCCGCAAGGTCGCGCAGAACCGCGGGCACCTTCTCCTCGTCGGCCGCCCCGGCACGGGGAAGTCGCTGCTGGCGGAGATGTTCGAGGAGGTGCTCGACCGCTCGCTCGGCGACATCCTGCGGCCGCGCGAGGCGATCGCCGCCTTTCCCGGCAAGGACCGCAACCACATCCGCGTCGCCTACGAAGCGCCGGAGGCGCTCGACCGCGCGCTGGCCGAGATCCGCCGCGCGGTGGAGACCGCGCAGGGAAGCGTCGAGGAATTCAGCCTCGAGGAGACGCGCCGGGCGGTGCGGCGCGTGCGCCGGGGCCTGCTCGCCGCCGGGCTGGCGGCCGCGGCCGGGGGCTTCGTCCACCCCGCGGCCTGGATCGCGGCCGGGCTGGCGGGCATGGGGGCCGTCTTTCTCTACCTCCAGGAAACCCAGATCCGGGTCCAGGAGAAGATCCAGCAGGACAACGCCGGGGGCGGCCGCCACGACCTCAAGCCCCTGCTGGACCAGATCCCCGAGGTGCTCCACGACCCGCGCAAGGAACAGCGCCTCATGGCGCGGATCGCGGAGCCGAGCGCGCGCAACATGAAGGGCGGCTTCCGCCACGACCCCTACCAGTCCGGCAACCTCCACACCCCCTGCCACAAGCGGGCCTTTCTCGGCGCCCACGCGACCGCCCCCATCCTCTACATCGACGAGCTGAAGACCCTCGTGCGCGTGGGGTACCTGGCCGAGCTGCTCGAGGTGATGCAGAACCGCAAGTACTACCTCGAGGGCGGGCGAAACTCCGGCAGCGGCGCGGCCGACCGCTCGGAGAACCCCCTGCGGGCCGAGAACATCCTCATCGCCTGCTGCAACCACGACACCCTGGCCGCCCTGCAGCAGGAGGGGGACGGGGCGTTTCTCTCGCGCATCGAGGACAAGGGGGAGATCGTGCACATGGAGAGCGCGGTCCCCGAGACCCCGCAGGCGGTGCGCGCCGTGGCGCAGTACGCCGCCCAGGAGGTCCGCCGCCTGGAGGGGGAGTTCCGGCGCTGCTGGGGGGAGGTGCTCGCCGCCGAGGGGCACGAGGGCGTGCGCCGCCGCTGCGAGCACATCTTCGGCCGGCCGCTGCCGGGGGAGTTCCGCATGGAGGCCCGCCCGCTCTCGCGCGCCGCGGTCATGGAGATCGTCCGCGAGCTGCGCTGCCGCGCCTCGGACGGCAAGCTGAGCGCGATCCTGCGGCCGATCAACGGCGTCCTCCTCGCCGCCGAGTTCGCCGCCATTTTCGAAAACGCCCCGCGCGTCGAGCCCGCCCACATCCGGCGCGCCCTCGGCGAGCACCTCAGCCTGGAGGGCGGGCTGGCGCGCGAGCTGATCGAGCATCGCAAGTACCTCAAGAAATACATCGCCGCCCTGAGCGATTCGATCGGCTACGTCGTGGGGCTGGCCGTCATCCACAGCACGGCGAGCGGGCAGATGTTCGGCCAGCCGCTGCCCATCCACGGCCAGGTGACCGCGGGCGGCGCCGACCGCGTGACCGCCCCGGGCAGGATGGGGGAGATCGCCAAGGCGGCGGCGCAGAACGTGCGCGCCTCGATCAAGCGCGTGCTCGACGCCCTCGGCGCGGCCGGCGTGGGCTACGAGATGCACGTCGAATACATCCAGGCCCACGACGGCGTGGAGGGGGATTCCGCCTCGGTGGCGATGGACATCGCGCTCGTGTCGGATTTCATCCGCCAGCCGGTGAACCCCCGCTACGGGGTCACGGGTTCGCTGACCGGGGAGATCATCCTCGCCGTGGGCGGGGTGGCCGAGAAGATCCGCTCCATCCTCGACCCCGATCTCGGCATGGAGGGGGCCTGCGTGCCCTGGCTGAACAAGCACGACGTGGAGCCGCTTCTGGTGAACGCCGAGGCCGAGTTCATCCGCCGCGGGGACGTGCCGGGGATCCGCATCTACCGCGGCGCGGGGAGAAGCCTGCCCTTCGACGTCTTCTTCTGCAAGACGAAATACAACGCCTACCACATCCTCATGGGCATCGACCGCGAGGCGCTCGAGGCGCGCATGGCCGAGCGGATCCGCCGGGACCTGGAGACCCTGGCGCGGCGGGGCGCGGCGGCGGGCTAGGCGGAGGCGAGATCGGCAAGCAGCGCCGCGAGGAACGCCTCGAGCCGGGTGAGCGAGGGCAGGTGAAGCCGCTCGCTCGGCGAATGGGCGTTCTCGGTCGTCGGCCCGACGGAGACCATGTCCATGCCGGGGTAGATCGCGCCGATCCAGGCGCATTCGAGGCCGGCATGGATCGCGCGCACGCGCGCCTCGGAGCCGAAGCAGCGGGAATAGACCCGGCGGCAGCGGGCGAGCAGCGCGGAGTCGGGGTCGGGCGTCCACGGCGGGTATTCGGCTTCGAAGGAGACCCGGGCCCCGGCGAGCGCGGCGGCCGCCCGCACGCGGCTCGAGGCCTCCGCGAGCCCTTCGCGGGAGAGGCTGCGCTGGCTGGTGACCACGGTGAGGCCCGCGGCGGCGGTTTCGACCACGGCGAGGTTGGCGGAGCTGTGCACGAGGCCCTCGAAGCCGGCCTCCGGCAGGAGCGCCCCGTGCGGCAGGGCGAGGAGCAGGTCGAGCGCCCGGCGCAGAAAGGGCCGGGCGAGCGGCCGCTCCCCCGGCGGCGGAGCCGCCGGGGGACCCAGCCTGCAGAAGATCCCGCTCTCCTCGGCGTAGAGGCCGCGCAGGCGCTTTTCCGCCTCGGCCAGCCGCTGCGCGAGGGGCCCCTCGTCCTCGGGGCGGCAGGCGATCTCGGCCCGGGCGTCCCGCGCGATGGCGTTGCGGCGGCTTCCGCCCGCGAGCGCGAACACGGCCGCCCCCGGCAGGTCGGCGACCTCGTCGAGCAGCCGGGCGAGGATGCGGATCGCGTTGGCCCGCGGGCGGTGGATGTCGATGCCCGAATGGCCGCCGCGCAGCCCGCCGACGACGAGGGCGCGGCACACCCCGCCCGCGGGCTCCGCCTGCCGCTCCAGGGGAAGCCCGATCCGGCTCTCCACCCCTCCCGCGCAGCCGACGGTGAAGACACCCTCGGTTTCCGAGTCCAGGTTCACGAGGAGCCGCCCCGTGAGGAAGCCCGGCTCCAGGCGCTTGGCCCCGCTCAGGCCGGTTTCCTCGTCCACCGTGAAGAGGAGCTCGAGCGGCGGGTGGTCGAGCGCCTCGCGCTCGGCAAGCGCGGCGGCGAGGGCGAGGCCGGCGCCGTTGTCCGCGCCGAGGGTCGTGCCTTCGGCCCGCAGCCAGTCCCCCTCGCGCACGAGCCGCAGCGGGTCGCGGGTGAAGTCGTGGGGCGAGTCGGGCGTCTTTTCGCAGACCATGTCCAGGTGGGCCTGGAGCACGACCGCCGGCGCGCGCTCCCGGCCGGCCGAGGCGGGCACGCGGATGAGGAGGTTGCCGGCGGCGTCCCGCCGGCTCGCCCAGCCGCGGGCGGCGGCCCGACGCTCGAACCAGCGCGCGGCCTGCTCCTCGTTTCCCGAGCAGCGGGGGATGCGGCTGATTTCCTCGAAGATCCGGAGAACGTTGCCGGGGTCCGTCATGGGGGTCTCCTTGCTTGCGGGCTTCGGCCGAACGACGCGCCGGCGCACTATGCGACGCCTGCGGCCCGGCCGTCAAGCGGCCGGGCCCAAACGCCACCGTGGGCGTCGTTGACTTCCGCCTTCCCCTGGCTTAATCGAGATCCCGGGGAAAGGCCCGGGCGCCGGTTCCCCCGCGGGAGCGGCCGGGCGGGAGGGGCAGCGTGGAACACCCCAGGCCGGGGAACCTGAAAAGCGAAATCCTCCGCCGCCTCGTCCGACTCCCGCCCATGCCGCAGGCGATCCTCAAGGCGCGGGAACTTCTCGCCGACCCCGACGCCGGGAGCCGGGACCTCGTCCGCGTCATCGAACAGGACCCCGCGCTCGTCGCCAAGACGCTCGCCCTCGCCAATTCCGCCTATTTCGGGGTCGGCGGCCAGGTGGCCTCCGTCACCCACGCCGCGCTCCTGCTCGGCTTCCGCACCCTGTCCGACCTGCTCACGCTCTCGGCGGCCTCGGTCTGGATGGAGCGCGAGCTCGAAAGCTACCGCATCGCCCCCCGCGACCTCTGGCGCCACGCGCTCGCCAGCGCCCTGGCCGCCCGGCGGCTGGCGCGCGCCCGCTTCCCGGGGGCCGAGGAGGAGGCCTTCGTGGCCGCCCTGCTGCACGATGCCGGCAAGGTGATCCTCGACCCCTTCCTCGGCGAGGCCGGCCCGGGGCCGGCCGCGGCCGGGGCCGTGACCCCGGCCTTCGAGCGCGAGCGGCTCGGCCTGGACCACGCCGAGGTCATGGCGCTCGCCTGCCGCTTCTGGCGCTATCCCGAATCCCTGGTCAAGGCGATCCAGCACCACCACGCGCCTTCGCGCTCGGAGCGAAGCGCGCTCGCCTTCCTGGTGCACGCCGGCCACGGCGTGGCCTGCCTCGCGGGCTGCCCCGGGATCGCCCCGGGGGAGGACCCCTTCGAGCCGGGCGCGCGGGAATTCCTCGGGCTCGCGTCCGCCGAGCTGCGCGCGCTCGCTGCGGCGGTGGGAGGCGACCTGGACGGCCTGGACCCCCCGCGGCCGTGAGGTGCCCCATGGCGCTCTTCGACCTGAACGAGTTTTTCCAGCTTTCCGCGGTGCTCCACTACAACCTCAGCGCGGCTGCGCTCAACCGCTCCAACGTGGTCGCCTACATTCTCGCGGGCAAGCGGCTCGATGCGGCCGAGGAGGGCGACCGCGCCCGGCGGGCCCTGCTGATGGAGGCCCTGGGCTACCTCTACCGGGCTTACAGCCACAAGCGCCGGCGCCTGGGGCCGATGGCCGTCCTGCACCCCCTGCGGGCCTGCGCCCTGATGGCCCGGGCCCAGGAGACCCCCCGCGTCGAGAGCCTGCTCGCGGTGCTCTTCCACGACATCCAGGAGGACGTGAAGCCCGTGGATTTCGAGCCCCGCGAATGGCGCGAGCTGGAGGAGACGCTCTACGAGATGCTCGACCGGCTGCCGCCGGGGGACGAGGCCGGGCTCGTCAGACGCCTGCAGGGGCTCACGAGGATCGCCGGCGAGCCCTACACGGCCTACATCGGCCGGCTGCTCGAGAACGCCGCCGGCGGGTGCCCCGATCTCGTCGAGGTGAAGCTCGCCGACCGGCTGGACAACACCCTCGACATGCGCATCGACCTCGAGGACCCGCTTGCGGGCATCGACTGCTTCCAGCACCTCTTCGAGCTGCTCTTCGTCCCGCACTACCCCGGCTACCGCCCGCGGTCGGAGCACGCGCCGGCGACGGTGATGAACGGCGCCCGCCGCCTCCACCAGCTCTTCAAGAACGCGGTCCTGCTCTCGCTGATCCGCCAGGCGCCGGCCCTCCCGGAGAGCGCGGGGCGGGGGGCGCTCTTCGACGCCCTCGCCCAGGCCAGCCTGCGTGAGGCCCAGCGCTCGCTCATGCACCTGCTCGGCTACCACCTGAAGGACCTGGGGCGGCAACGCGCGCTCGTCCTGGACGCCATGGAATACTGCCACAGCGGCCGCAGCGACCTCGTCACCCGGCCCGACGGCAGGCGCATGCTGGACGGCCTGTTCACGATCTACTTCGCCCCGGCCGACGGCGACCGGCTCCGGCAGCAACTCGATCTGCTCTATGCCAACAAGCCGCTTATGGTCGAGGGCTGCATCGCTTTCCTGGTGATCTTCCTGAGCTTTCTCCACGACCCGGCCTACTACGTGCGCGGCATCCGCGCGGCGGGGATCGAGGCGAGCTGAGCGGGCGGTCTTGCGCATCGCGCCGGGCCGCCTTACGTTGCCGCGCAGGCGCCGCAGCGGGGCGCCCCCGCCCCGCCTCCATCCCTTTGCAGAGGGTCTCATGCGGCGGCTTCCCGAGACCCTCCGGCTCGAGCCCGAGGAGGTCCCCATGACACCCGTCCTGCAACGCATCGCGGCGGTCGCCGCAGCGGTCGTGCTGACCGGCTGCTGCCTCAAGTTCAACGATCTCGCCCCGGGCACCCAGGTCCCGGTGGGCGCGGTGTTCACGACCGACCGGAAGACCGTCCGGGTCGAGCCCTTCCAGTGGTCGAACGGCACCTGGACAAACAACGGCTACGCCCGGGTGGACGGCTCGCAGCTGGCGGGCGGCACGGCCCCTGAGCTGCGCACGAACAACGCCAACCTCAACTTCCAGTTGAACTACCCCCTGCAGCGGCTCTCCTTCAAATTCGCCGATTTCGGGGGAAACGAGAACCTCAAGATCAACAACGACTTCCGCAACGTCGCCAACTTCCTCGGCCTGCACAACACAACCGTCGGCGGCGTCCTGGTCCAGGTCACGGCCGTGCAGGACGTGAGCAGCATCCGCGGCGAGATGGTCCTGCAGGGCCCGATCCAGGGGTTCAGCGTCGGCGGGCAGGAGTTCTGGATCGACGACGTCTGCCCCGACCGCTGAAGCCGGGGGACAGCGCCTGCCGCGCGGGGAGGGCCTCCGGGGGGGCCGGGCCTCGGGCCCGGCACCCCCGGTTTCAGGCGGGCAGCCGGAAGAGGGGCGAGGGCTCATCCTGGCCCGCCGCCGCGAGCCGCACGGGAAGGCCCTCCAGGAAGGGGGCGACCCCGGCGAGGGCC
The DNA here is from genome assembly GCA_020725555.1 of Desulfatibacillum sp. GTDB lineage: Bacteria > Desulfobacterota > Desulfobacteria > Desulfobacterales > SpSt-501 > SpSt-501. Next base: position 313,290 of record DYEU01000018.1, on the reverse strand, counting down.
CGCTCGGGGGTGTTGTTCGTCCGGCTGAGGTGGGCGAGGATCACCTGCTCGAGCCCGCCGTGGATCAGGGCGGCGAGCAGCCGCCCCGTTTCGCCGTTGGCGAGGTGGCCCCGTCCGCCGGCGATGCGCTGCTTGAGGAACGGCGGGTAGGGTCCCGCCCGCAGCATCTCGGGGTCGTGGTTCGCCTCGAGCACGAGCAGCCGGCAGCCGCGAAGGTGCTCCCGCACCTCATCGGTCGCGCACCCGAGGTCGGTGGCGATCCCGACCCGCCCCGCCGCCGCGGTGATCGCGAACCCCGCGGGTTCGCGCGCGTCGTGGGAGACGGCGAAGGGCTCCACCGTCAGGGTGCCGATCCGGAGCGGTCGGCCGCAGGCGATCGGGAAGACCTCCGGGAGATCGCGCAGCTCGGGGGCGGCCTTCCAGGTGCCCGCGGTCAGGTAGACCGGCATGCGGCGGCGGCGCACCAGGCGCTCCACCCCCCGCGTGTGGTCGCTGTGCTCGTGGGTGAGGAGCAGCGCCTGGATTCCCTCGAGGGCCAGCCCCCGCGACGCGAGGCGGCGTGCGGTGTCCCGGGCCGAGAGGCCGGCATCCACGAGAAGCGAGGTTGCGCCGTCGGAGACGAAGAGGGCGTTTCCCCGGCTGCCGCTGCCCAGCACGCAGACGCAGAGCGCCTTCCCGCCGCCCGCCGCCGCCCCCGGTGGTTGTTCCCGCCCCATGGAGTTCCGTGTCCCGCCCTTCAGCGCCCGGTGTGGCCGAAGCCGCCGTCTTCGCGTTCGGTGCGGGAGAGCGCCGGGACTTCCTCCAGCCGCACGCGGCAGACCGGCTGGACGACCATCTGGGCGATGCGGTCCCCGCGCCGGATCACGTAGGGCCCGCTGCCCAGGTTGATCAGGGCGACGCGGACCTCGCCGCGGTAGTCGGCGTCGATCGTCCCGGGGGAGTTGATGAGGCCGATCCCGTGGCGGGCGGCCAGGCCGCTGCGCGGCCGGATCTGCGCCTCGTAGCCGCAGGGCAGCTCGATCGCGAACCCGGTCGGCACCACGGCGATCGCCCCGCGCTCGATGCGGGTGTCGCCCGGGACCGCGGCGCAGAGGTCCAGGCCCGCGGCGGCGGGGGTGAGGTAGCGGGGCAGCGGCAGGTCGGCGTCTTCTTCCGGCCGCAGGCGGCGGATGCGGACGAGGACCTCCATGGGCTCAGGCGTCGAGGGGGTCGAGCAGCCGCTCCAGGCGCTCGGGCGGCTCGTCGACCGGGCCGAGCAGGGTGAGGGCGGCGTGGGGTCTGCGGAAGAGGCCGGCGGCGAGCCCGCAAAGCTCCGCGGGGGTGACGGCCGCGACCCGCTCGAGGACGCGCGCGACGGGTTGCTCCTCGCCGAAATGCAGCTCGTTTTGGGCGATGCGCACCATCTGCGCGTCGGTGCTCTCGGCCGCGAGCAGCAGCCCGCCGCGCAGGTACTCGACCGCGCCGGCGAGCTCGGAGGCCGAAACCGGCTCGCGCGCCATGCGGGCCATCTCGGCGACGACGCGGGAGACGGCCTCGGAGACGTGTTCGGGGGCGACGGCGAGGTAGACGCCGAACATCCCGGCGTCGGCGTGGGAGGTGACGAAGGAGTAGACGGTGTAGGCGAGGCCGCGCTTTTCGCGGATCTCCTGGAAGAGCCGCGAGCTCATGTTGCCGCCGAGGATCGTGTTCAGCAGGGCCATCCCGTACCGCCGCGGGTCCCCGACCGGGAGCCCCTCCGTGAGGAGCAGCAGGTGCGCCTGCTCCAGCCCGCGCGGGTGGACGGCGACCCGCGGCCGGGAGCGGGGCGGGGTGCGGGCGGGGAAGCCGTCGCCCGGCGGGAGCGAGGCGAAGGCCGGGCCCAGGAGGTCCAGAAGCCGGCCGGGCTCGAAGCGGCCCGCCGCGGCGATCACGATGCGCCCGGGCTGGTAGCGCCGGCGAAAGAAACGGCGGATCGAGGCCGAGTCCAGGGCGGAGACGGTTTCGCGCGTGCCCAGGATCGAGCGGCCCAGCGGGTGGCCGTCCCAGAAGGTCCGGCCGGCCAGGACATGCACGTGCTCCTCCGGCAGGTCCTCGACCATGCCGATCTCCTGGAGGATGACGGGCCGCTCGCGCTCCACCTCCTGCGGGTCGAACACGGAGTGCAGAAAGATGTCCGTCAGGATGTCGACCATCGTCTCCAGCCGCTCGTCGAGCACGCGGGCATGGTAGCAGGTGTGCTCCATGGAGGTGAAGGCGTTGGTCTGACCGCCGACGGCGTCGAATTCGCGCGCGATCTGGTAGGCGCTGCGGCGCTCGGTCCCCTTGAAGATCATGTGCTCGATGAAGTGGGAGATGCCGCTTTCGGCGTCGGATTCGTCGCGCGCGCCGACGTCCACCCACACCCCGAGGGAAACCGAGCGGGCGTGCGGCATCGGTTGGGTGAGGATGCGCACGCCGTTGGCGAGCACGGTTTTACCGACCGGGACGTCCATGGTCCTCTTCGAGGGCGGCCTTGTGGCTCAGGCGGATCTTGCCGTCGCGGCCGACTTCGAGCACCTTGACCTTGATCCGGTCGCCTTCCTTGACGATGTCGGAAACCTTGGTGACGCGGCGGTTGGCAAGCTGGGAGATGTGCACCAGGCCGTCGGTCCCCGGCAGGATGTTCACGAAGGCGCCGAAGTCGGTGATCTTGACCACGGTCCCCTCGTAGACCGCGCCGACCTCGGGGTCGGCGATGATCTGCTGGATGAGGGAGACGGCCTTCTCGGCCTCCTGCTTGGAAAAAGCCGCGATCTTGACGGCCCCGGAGTCCTCGATTTCGATCGAGGTGTTGGTTTCGCTCTGGATCGCGCGGATGACCTTGCCGCCCGGGCCGATCACCTCGCGGATCTTCTCCGGCGGGATGGTGATCGTGGTGATCGTGGGCGCGTAGGGCGAGATCTGCTTGCGCGGGGCGGCGAGCGCCTCGAGCATCTTGTCCAGGATGAAAAGCCGCCCGCGCCGCGCCTGCTCGAGGGCGCGCCCGAGCACCTCGCGCGAGAGCTCGTGGATCTTGATGTCCATCTGCAGGGCGGTCACGCCCTCGCGGGTGCCGGCCACCTTGAAGTCCATGTCCCCGCAATGGTCCTCGTCGCCCAGGATGTCCGAGAGCACGACGGTGCGGTCGCCCTCGCTGATCAGCCCCATGGCGATCCCCGCCACCGGCGCCTTGATCGGCACCCCGCCGTCCATCAGGGCGAGGCAGCAGGAGCAGACCGTGCCCATGGAGGAGGAGCCGTTCGATTCGAGGACCTCGGAGACGAGGCGGATCGTGTAGTCGAAAGTTTCCTTGGGCGGCAGGATCTTTTCCAGGGCGCGGGTCGAAAGGCCGCCGTGGCCGATGTCGCGCCGCGTGGGACCGGCGATGCGCTTGACCTCGCCCACCGAGAAGGGGGGGAAGTTGTAGTGCAGCATGAAGGGCCGCATTTCCTCGCCGTAGAGGGTTTCGACCCGCTGCTCGTCCTGGGCCGAGCCCAGGGTGAGCACGCCCAGCACCTGGGTCTCCCCGCGGGTGAAGAGGGCGCTGCCGTGCGTGCGGGGCAGCACCGCCACCTCGCAGCTGATCGGCCGGATGTCCTCGGGCCCGCGGCCGTCGACGCGGCGGCCTTCTTCCAGGATGAGCCGGCGCAGCTCGCGCCGCTTGAGCTCGTCGAGGATCTCGAGGACCTCCTCGCGGCGGCCCTCGGCCTCGGGGCCCAGGCGCTCCAGGATGTCGGCGCGGAGTTCCCGCACGGCCTGCTGGCGGACCGTCTTGCCGGCGTGCAGCAGGGCTTCGCGCAGGCGGCCGCCCGCCGCCTCGGCCACCCGGGCGCGCAGCTCGGGGTCCGGCTCCCGCGGGGTGAAGGGCCGCTTCGGCACCCCCACCAACTCCCGCAGCTTGACCTGCATGTCGATCAGCGGCTGCATGGCGCGGTGGCCGAAGTAGATCGCCTCCAGCATGTCCGCCTCGGGGACGATGCCGGCGCCGCCTTCGACCATGACGACCCCCGTCTTCGAGCCGGCGACGATGATGTTGATGTCGCAGCGCTCCCAATCCTGGATGGGGGGGTTCACCTTGAACTGGCCGTTTAACCGCCCGACGCGCACCGCCGCGATGGGCCCGGCGAAGGGCACGTCGGAGAGGTGCAGCGCGGCGGAGGCCCCGACCATGGCGAGGACGTCGGGGTCGTTTTCCTGGTCCATCGAGAGCACGGTCGCGATCACCTGCGTCTCGCAGCGGTACCCTTTGGGGAACAGGGGCCGCAGGGGGCGGTCGATCAGGCGCGAGGTGAGGGTTTCCTTCTCGCTGGGGCGGCCGATCTCGCGGCGGAAGTAGTTGCCGGGAATGCGGCCTGCGGCGTAGATCTTTTCCTGGTACTCGACCTGCAGCGGCAGAAAGTCCGCCGCCCGCTCCTCGCGGGAGGAAACGACCGTCACGAGGACCATCGTGTCCCCGTAGCGGACGACCGCGGCGCCGGAGGCCTGCTTGGCGACCTTGCCGGTCTGGATGCTCCAGGTCTTGCCGCCGATGTCTTCTTTCAAGAGAATTTCCATGAGAACGCTCCTTGGCGCGCGTGGCGCAACACGGCGGGCGGGGCGGGACGTCCCCTCGTCGGACGCCGCGAAAGGAAGCCGCTCCCCGCGGCCGCACGGCGGAAAAGCGCCCGCGGCGCCGCGCGCCTTATTTTTTCAGCCCGAGGGACTCGAGGATGGCCCGGTAGCGGGCGATGTCCTTGTATTTCATGTAATTGAGCAGTCTCCGGCGACGGCCGACGAGCATCAGCAGCCCGCGCCGGGAATGATGGTCCTTTTTGTGCGTCTTCAGGTGCTCGGTCAGCGAGTCGATGCGCCGCGTGAGCAGCCCCACCTGGACCTCCGGGGAACCCGTGTCGGTGTCGTGGAGTTTGTACCGCGAGATCAATTCTTTCTTTTCCTGCGCTGAGAGCGTCACCTTGCCCGATCCTCCTTGCCTCGTGCCAACGTCCCGTTCTTTGTAGTAACCGTAACTTACAAGCCTAAAGCAAGCCGGCCTGCAGTGCAATAAAAATCGTCATGGCGCGGGCCCCGGCCCGGCGAAAACGGCGCGATAGATCAGCCGCGCCGACCCGGGGCTGGCCTCGACCAGGGCGAGGAGCGTTCCCCGGCGGTCGAGGATCTGGAGCAGCCCGGCCCCCTGCGGCGCGGCGGGGCCGAGCTCGGAGCGCGCAAGCGGCCTGCCCTGGCGGATCCGCTCCGCCAGATCGTCGGCGACGGCGGTGCCGGGGACCCCTCGCAAGGCCCGCTCGAGGGGGATCAGCCGCGGCCGGAGGTCCTCCCCCTGCCGGAAGCGGTTCTCGAGGTCGGCGAGGCCGCAGGCCTCCTCCAGGCGGAAGCCGGCGCACTCGGTGCGCACCAGGCCGCTTAAGTGGCCGCCGCACCCCAGGGCGGCGCCGATGTCCGCGGCGAGCGTGCGGACGTAGGTCCCGGCCGAGCAGCGCACCGCGAAACGCACCCGCGGCGGCTCGATCCCGCGCAGCGCGAGTGCGTAGACGACCACCGGCCGGGGCGGTTTGCGGATCATCCGCCCGCGCCGCGCGTGCGCATACAGCGGCAGCCCCTCGTGCTTGAGCGCCGAGTAGGCCGGCGGCGCCTGGAGGATTTCGCCGGTGAAGCGGCGAAAGACCTCCTCCAGGGCCTCGGGGCTGAGCTCCGGCACGGGCCGCTCGGCGACCACCCGCCCCGCGGCGTCCTGGGTGTCGGTCTCGACGCCGAGGGTGAGCACCGCCTCGTAGGTCTTCGGCCGCGCGAGCAGAGCCGACGCCAGCCGCGTGGCCCGCCCCAGGCAGCAGACGAGAACCCCGCGGGCGGCGGGGTCGAGCGTTCCGGTGTGGCCGGCCTTGCGGGCGCCGAACAGGCGGCGCACCCGCGCCGTCGCCTGCGCCGAGGAGAGGCCCTCCGGCTTGTCCAGCACGACCAGGCCCTCCACGGGGAAGGCCGCGGGATCCCCGGGACGGCTCATCCCATGCGCTCGGCCCAGCCGAGCAGGCGGGCCTTGACCTCCGCGAGCCCGGCGTCGATCTGGAAGCCGGCGGCGCGGCGGTGGCCGCCGCCGCCGAAGGCCGCCGCGTACTCGGCCACATCCACGCTGCCGTCGGAGCGCAGGCTCACGTGCAGCCGCGGCCGCTCGCCCTCGGTGCCGTTCGGCGGCTGCTCCTGGATCAGCGCCGCCACCCGGACATCCTTGATCCGGCGGGCGTAGTTGATCAGCCCGTCGGCGTCCTCCGGCTGGGTGCGGGTCTCGGCAAGCATGGCCCGGGTGACGGTCATCATCGAGAGCTTCCCGTTGGGGGAGATCTCGATCGAGTCGAGCGCGAGGTTGAGCAGCTTGATGCGGCCGAGCGAGTAGGAGCCGTAGACGTGCTGGGCGACCTCGGAGGGGTTGACCCCGCAGCGGACCAGCGTGAGGCTGACGGCGAAGGCGGCCTCGTTGGTGTTCGAAAAGCGAAAGGAGCCCGTGTCCGTCAGGATGCCCGTGTACAGGCAGGTCGCGATCCGCCGGTCCGGTGCGATGCCCAGGGCGCCGATGAGCCGGAAGACGATCTCCGCCGTGGCGCAGGCGGTCTCGTCGATCAGGCAGAGGGTGCCGAACCCGGGGTTCGAGGCGTGGTGGTCGATGTTGATCACGCAGGGGATGCGGGCGATCGCCGCCGCCGCTTGGCCCACGCGCTCGAAGCCGGCGCAATCGAGGATCACCGCCGTCTCCGGCGCCGCCCCCTCCGGCAGGCGCCGCTCAATCCGCTCGACCCCCGGCAGAAACCGGTAGACCGCCGGGATCGGGCTTTCGTTGTAGAACACCACCTCACGGCCCGTCCGCTCGAGCGCCAGCCCCAGCGCGAGCATCGAGCCCACGGCGTCGCCGTCGGGCTCGGCATGCGCGGTCACCAGCAGGCGCCGGGCCGACTCAATCGTGCGCAGGATCTTCTCCATGGCCCCGGGCGTCGTCGCGTCCGTGGAGCAGCCGGTCGATGCGCGCCTCCGCATCGTAGGCCTCGTCCAGCCGGAACTCGAGATCGGGCATGTAGCGCAACCCAAGCACGGGGCCCAGGCGGCGCTTGATGAAGCCCGCGGCGCTGCGGAAGCCGGCAACCGCCTCGAGGGCGGCGGCATCGTCCGCGGCGCCGGTGAAATAGACGCGGGCCAGCCGCAGGTCGCGCGTCATCCGCACCCGCGTGACGGTCGCCCGCCGGAGGCGCGGGTCGTGAATTTCCCGCACGAGCAGCTCGGCCAGCACCTCCTGGATGAGGACGCCGACCCGCTCGGCGCGCGGGGAGGGGCGCTTCACAGCGTGAGGATCTCCATTTCCGAGTCGATCACCTCGGCCAGGCCCAGCTCCTCGACGAAGTTGAAGAGCTTGTCGATCTTCGAGTTGATCAGGCTGCGGTCGTTGCCCACGAGCGAAAACCCCACGGCCGCGCGCTGGGTCAGGTCGTTGTCGTCGACCTCGGCCACGGAGGCGTTGAAATGGTTGCGCATGCGCGCGATGACGGCCTTGACCACGCGCCGCTTGTCCTTGAGCGAATGGCACGCGTGCAACCGCAGGGTGACGCGGCCGACACCGACGACCATGGGATGCGGCCTCCGGGCGGGCGGACTCAGGCGGCCCCGGGCTTGATCTCCTCCAGGGTGTAAAACTCGATCCGGTCGCCCACCTTGATGTCGTTGAAGTTCTCGATGCCGATGCCGCACTCGTAGCCCGCCTGGACGTCCTTGACGTCCTCCTTGAAACGGCGCAACGAGGCGTTGCGGCCCTCGAACACCACCACTCCGTCGCGGATGAGCCGCACGTTGCGGCCGCGTTCCACGCGGCCGTCGGTGACGTAGCAGCCCGCCACCGCCCCCACCTTGGGGATCATGAAGACCTCGCGCACCTCCGCCGAGCCGAGGACGCGCTCCTCGAACCGCGAGGCCATCATGCCCGTCAGGGCGGCCTGGATGTCCTGGATCACGTCGTAGATGACGTTGTAGTAGCGCAGGTCGATCCGCTCCTCGGCGGCGAGCGCCTGGACCTTGGGGGCCGGCCGGACGTTGAAGCCGATGACGATCGCCTGGGAGACGGCGGCGAGCGAGATGTCGGACTCGCTGATCGTCCCCGGCGCGGCGTGCACGATGTTGACGCGCACCTCCTCGTTGGAGAGGCGCGTCAGCGCCTCGGAGAGGGCCTCGATCGAGCCTTGCACGTCGGCCTTGAGGATGAGGTTGAGCTCCTTGGCCGCTCCCTGCTTCATGCGCTCGAAGAGGCTCTCCAGGCTGGGCCGGGCGGCCTGCTGCAGGTCGCGCGCGCGCTGTTTCTGCATGCGGTGCAGGCTGATCTGCTTGGCCGTTTTCTCGTCGGCCACGACCGCCAGCTCGTCGCCGGCCTCGGGGACCCCCGAGAGCCCCAGGATCTCGACCGGGATCGAGGGGCCGGCCTCTTCCACGGGCTGGCCGCGGTCGTCCAGCATGGCCCGGACCTTGCCGAAGTGGACGCCGCAGACGACGGGGTCCCCGGTCCGGAGCGTGCCCTCGCGCACGAGCACGGTCGCCACCGGGCCGCGCCCGGAGTCGATCTTCGCTTCGACCACGTGGCCGCGGGCCGGCTGGTTCGGGTTGGCCCGCAGCTCCATGAGCTCGGCCTGGAGCAGGATCATCTCGAGCAGCTGGTCGATGCCCACGTTCTGCTTGGCCGAGACGTTCACGAAAATCGTCTCCCCGCCCCACTCCTCCGGGGTGAGCCCGTGTTCGACGAGCGCCCGCCGCACGCGGTCCGGGTCGGCCCCGGGCTTGTCGATCTTGTTCACGGCGACGAGGATCGGCACGTTGGCCGCCCGCGCGTGGTGGATGGCCTCCACCGTCTGCGGCATGACCCCGTCGTCGGCCGCGACCACGAGCACCACGAGGTCGGTCACCTTGGCGCCGCGGGCGCGCATGGCGGTGAAGGCCTCGTGGCCGGGCGTGTCCAGGAAGGCGACCGCCCCGCGGGGGGTGCGGACGTGGTAGGCGCCGATGTGCTGGGTGATGCCGCCCGCCTCGCTGGCGGCGATCCGGCTGTTGCGGATGCTGTCGAGCAGCGAGGTCTTCCCGTGATCGACATGGCCCATGATGGTGACGACGGGAGGCCGGGGAACCCGCGCTTCGGGATCCTCTTCCGCGGCCGTCTTGAGAAAGGTCTCTTCCTCGAAGGCGGCCCGTTCCACCTCGTAGTGGAATTCCTGGGCGAGGAGGGCTGCGGTTTCGAAGTCGAGGGCCTGGTTGACGGTCGCCATGACGCCCATGCCCATGAGGGCCTGGATCAGTTCGCCCGCCTTCACGCCCATGCGCTTGGCCAGATCGGAGAGCTGGATGGTTTCGTCCATTTTGATGCGTCGCTTGATGGCTTTGGTGGGGGCGGCCGTCGCCGCCGCGAGCGCGGCGTCCCGCTTGCCCCGGGTCCCCTTGCGGGCCTTGCGGGCGCGCAGGTCGTCGTAGAGCTCCTCGGCCTCGATCACCGCCTTCTTGCGGAAGGTGATCTTCTTCTTGATGAATTTCTTTTCGGTCTCGGCCTCCTCGGCCTTGGTCTTCTTCTTCTTGCGCTTGGCCTCGCGCTCGATCTCCTCGGCGGTCATGGGCGCCGGGGCCGGCTTGGGGGCCGGCCGCACGGCGGCCGGGGAGGCGGGCTCGGGGCGGCGCCGCAGGAGGCCGGCCGTGGGCCCGGTCGGCAGCTTGATGATGCGCGCGGGCTCCTCGCGCCGGACCTTGCGTGCGGGCTTCGCCTCCGCCGCGGCCGCGGCGGGGGCGGCCTCGGCCGGGGCGGGGGCCTCGGCCGGCGCCTCGGCGGGGGCGGCCTCGGCCGGGGCGGCGGGTTCGGGCCTCGCCGCGGCGGGCGTCTGGGGTGCGGCTTCGGCGGCCTCGGCGGGCGCAACCTCGGCCGGGGCGGGGGCCTCGGCCGGCGCTTCCGCGGGCGCTTCGACGCGGCGGCGCCGGCGGATCACCGTCGGTTTCACGCGGGTGTCTTGAACCGCCGCGCCCTTTTTCGCGAACAGCAAGGCCTTCACCCGCGCGACGGCCTCGTCGTCGAGCGAGCTCATGTGGCTTCCGACGCGGATGCCCAGGTGCTCCAGCTTGTCCATCAGCGACTTGTTGGTCAGGCTGAGCTCACGCGCCAGTTCGTAGACCCGGATTTTCGCCATGGTTCCCTCTCGTCTTTCCCGACCGTCGATCCCCCGCCGCGCGCCTCAGGCCTCCGCCGGCGAGGGCTCCCCGGAGCCGGCCGCCGCGGGCGGTTCCGGCGGGGGGCCGGGCTCCTCCGCGGGGGCGGCGCCGGCCTCGTCCTGCCCCGCCGCCGGCTCCTCCGCCGCGGCTTCCCCGGCTTCGGCCGCGGGGGCGGTGCCGGGCTCCTCCTCCGCTTCCGCCGCCTGCTCCTCCGCGGCGGCCGCGGCGGCTTCGGCAGCGGCCTGCTCGAGCTGCAGCCGGGCGGCCTCGATCAGGCCGCGGGCCGTCTCCTCCTCCATGCCCCGGATCTGCAGCAGGTCCTCGACGGAGGCCTTGGCGATTTCGCCCGCGGAGTAAAAGCCCTTTTCGTAGAGCGCATCGGCCAAACTGATCGTCACCCCCGGCAGCGCCATGAGGGAGTTGTAGCCGGCCTGCATGGCCTGGTTGTAGGCGCTCTCGCTCTTCACGTCGAGGTGCCAGCCGGTCAGCTTGGAGGCGAGCCTCACGTTTTGGCCCTTCTTGCCGATGGCGATGGAGAGGTACTCGTCGGGGACGATGACCTCCATCGACTTGTTTTCCTCGTCGATGATGACCCGCGAGATCTCCGCCGGCGAGAGGGCGTTGCAGACGAACTTGGCGGGGTCGATGTGCCAGGGGATGATGTCGATCTTTTCCCCGCGCAGCTCCTGGACCACGTTCTGGACGCGGCTGCCCTTCATGCCGACGCAGGCGCCCACGGGGTCGATGTCGGAGTTGTTCGAGGCGACGGCGATCTTGGCCCGCACGCCCGGCTCGCGGGCCGCGCCCATGATGGTGACGATGCCTTCGCTGATCTCGGGGACCTCGGTGCGGAAGAGCACCGTGAGGAACTGGGGATGGGTCCGCGAGAGCACCACCTGGGGGCCGCGCGCGTCGGGCAGCACCTCGAGGATCAGGGCCCGGATGCGGTCCCCGCGGCGGTAGTTCTCCCGCGGCACCTGCTCGCGCACGGGCAGGACCCCCTCGGTCTGCCCGAGGTTGACGATGATGTCCCCGCGGTCGATGCGCTGGACGATGCCGTTGATGATTTCGCCCTTGCGGCCGATGAAGTTCCGGTAGACCGCCTCCTTCTCCGCGTCCTTGAGCTTCTGGATGATCACCTGCTTGGCCGACTGGGCGGCGATGCGGCCGAAGGTCGCGGTGTCCATCTTCGTCCCCAGGCTGTCGCCGATCTCGCATTCCTCGTCGAGCAGGCGTCCTTCCTCCAGGCTGATCTGCAGCATCGGGTCTTCGACGGTCTCGGCGACTTCCTTGAACTGGAAGACTTCGAGCTCCCCGGATTCCTCGTTGTAGCGGACCTCGATGTCGATCTGCGGCCCGTATTTCTTGCGCGCGGCGGACTTGAGCGCCTCTTCGAGCGCCTCGATCAGCACCTTGCGGTCGATGCCCTTGTCGCGGCTGACCTGGTCGATGACCCGTTTGATTTCCGACATCAGCATGGAGCGTCTCCTCGGTGAGTGCGGAGCGCGCCCCCGCCGGGGGCCGCGGGCTCCGAATCGACGAGATGAGCTTTGGCGATGGCCTCGAAGGAGAACCTCCGCACCTGCCCCTCCGCCTCCAGGCAGACCGCCCCCCCCGGGGCGAGCCCGGCGAGGATGCCGCTGAAGGTCTTGCGGCCCTCGAGCGGCCGGCGGAGATGGATGCGGGCGCGCCGGCCGCGGAAGCGTTCGAAGTCGCCGGGCCGGCTCAGGCGGCGCTGCGGCCCGGGGGAGGAAACCTCCAGGCGGTAGGCGGGCAGGCCGGGGAGGTAGACGTCGAGCAGGTCGCCCAGCTCGCGGCTGACGGCGGTGCAATCGTCGAGGGTGATCCCCCCGGGCCGGTCGAGCGTGATCCGCAGGAGCCTTCCCCCCGGGCCGCGCAGGCACTCGGCGTGGACCAGCTCGACGCCCTGGGCCTCGCAGAGCGGCTCGGCGAGCGCGCGCACCCGCTCGGCGAGGGGGTCCCCCCAGGCGAGGGGGCCGGCCCCCTCCGCGCGTTCGGGCCGGCGGGGAGCCCGGTCCGTGGAGGCCTCTTTGCGCATGGTGCCCGGCTGTCCCTTTCTCGTTGAAATAAAAAACGGGCAAGAAGCCCGTTTTCTCCCGTTTGGGTGGAACGCCTGCGGTGGATCGGAAAGTTATCCGGTCATGGAGTCATGTCGATTCCCTGGCATCCGCGTCGAACAACGCCCCTACCCAAACCGTTCGAGCAAACGGTGGAAAGGATGGAGCGGGCAACGAGATTCGAACTCGCGACACCAAGCTTGGGAAGCTTGTACTCTACCAGCTGAGCTATGCCCGCTCATCCGGCCGGATTTTCTACGTCAAGCGCCTCCCTTTGTCAACAGAATTTTGCGGGGGGGGTCTCGCCCCCGGGGCGGGGCGCCTCTTCGGCCGGCGGGCCGTCCTCGAGCAGGCGGCGCAGGGCGAGCAGCTCGGCGCGGATCTCCTCGAGCAGCCCGGTCGCCTCCCGCCGCTCGGGGTCGGCCTCCGCGGGGCCTTCGCGCAGCGCCCGGCGCGCCCCCTCGAGGGTGTAGCGCTTCCGGTAGAGCAGCTCCTTGAGGAGCAGGATGCGCTCGAGGTCCCGCCGGGTGTAGCGGCGGCGGCCGGAGGGGGTGCGTTGCGGGGCGATTTGCGGGATGGCGCTTTCCCAGAACCTGAGGACGTGGGGCGGGACCCGGGCGATGCGGCTCGCCTCGCCGATCCCGAAATAGAGCTTCTCGGGGATCTCCGCCTCCGGCGCCCGCGGCGGACGTCTTCTCATGCGGCACCCCCCCGCGCGGCCCCCGGGGCCCGCCTCAGCCGGGCAGTCGGCCCCCGAAGCGCTGCAGCACCCGGGCGGTCATCTCCGCATGGGCGGCGTTGACCGCGGCATCCTCCAGGGTGCGCTCCTCCGAGCGGTAGCTGATGCGGAAGGTGAGGCTGCGCTGCCCCGGCGGGATCGGCGGCCCGGCGAAGACGTCGATCAGGAAGGCGCCCTCCATCCAGGGCGGGCCGGAGTCCCGCAGCGCGGCGAGCACCTCGCGCGCCTCGACGGCGGCGTCGAGGATCACCGTCAGGTCGCGCACGGCGGCCGGGAAGCGCAGCACCCGCAACCGGTGCCGCGGGCCGACGACGGCCTCCTCCAGCGCCTCCAGGTCGAACTCGAAGACGAAGGCCTCCGCTTTCAGGTCAAAGGCCGCCTGCACCCGGGGGTGGAGCTCGCCGGCGACGCCGAGAAGCCGCTCACCGGCCAGGACCCGCGCCGAGCGGCCGGGGCGCGTCGCCGTGCAGGCCGCATCCGGCAGCGCCTCGAAGCGGAGCTCCTCCACGTGGAGGGCGTCGGCCAGGGCCTCGAGCGCGCCCTTGAGGTCGTAGAAGTCGCAGGGGGTTTCCCGCTCGTGCCAGGAGAGGATCCCGCGCGGCCCGCTCCAGAGGCCGGCCAGGCGCTCGGGCTCCTCGGGCAGCTCCTGCCCCGCCCGGGGCAGGAAGACCTTGCCCACCTCGAAGATCTTGACCCTCCGGTTCTGCTGGTCGAGGTTGAAGCGCAGGGTGTGGAGCAGCCCCGGCCACAGGCTCGTCCGCAGCACGGCCTGGTCCTCGGCGATCGGGTTGAGGAGGGTCAGGCCCCGGCGGCGCGGGTCCTCGGCGGCAAACCGCATCCGCTCGCCGTCGCCGGCGTCGATGAAGCTGTAGGTGATCACCTCCGAGAACCCCAGCCCGTTCAGGACGCCGCGCACCCGGCGGCGCGTCTCCTCGCGCGCAAGCGGCCGGACCCCCGCCGCGGGGAGCGTGGGGAAGGTGACCGGGATCGTGTCGTAGCCGGCCAGCCGGGCGATTTCTTCGGCCAGGTCCTCGGGCCGGGCGACGTCGGGGCGGAAGGGGGGAGGGGTCACCTCGAGCTCGCGGCGCGAGGGGCCGGGGGCGACCTCGAAGGCGATGGATTTCAGCAGCCGCCGGACCTTCGCCCGGGGGAACCCCGCGCCGAGGAAGCGGGCCGTCCGTTCGAGATCGAGCCGGATCGGCCGCGGCCGCCAGGGGCGGGGACGGACGTCGATCACCCCGCGGGCGACCCGGCCGCCGGCCACCTGCACCATGAGCTGGGCGGCCCGGTCGGCCGCGCGCACCGTGCCCGTCGGGTCGACCCCCTTCTCGAAGCGCCGCGAGGCCTCGGTCGGAAGCCCCAGCCGCTTCGAGGTGCGCCGGATGCCCGAGGCCTCGAAGCAGGCGCTCTCGATCAGCACCCGGCGGGTCGCCTCCCCGATCTCCGAGTTGATCCCGCCCATGACCCCGGCGACGGCCACCGGCTTGCGGCCGTCGCAGATGAGGAGCATCCCCTCCTCGAGCGTGCGTTCCTTGCCGTCCAGCGTGACGAAGCGCTCGCCGGCGCGCGCCGGGCGCACGACGATGCGCTGCTCCTCGAGGCGGTCGAGGTCGAAGGCGTGCAGCGGCTGCCCGCATTCGAGCATGACGAAGTTGGTGACATCGACGATGTTGTTGATCGGCCGCATCCCCACCGAAAGCAGCCGCTCCTGGAGCCAGAAGGGCGAGGGCCCCACGGCCACCCCCTCGACCACGCGCGCCGCGTAGCGCGGGCAGGCCTCCGGCGCCTCGATCGTCACCGCGGCGCGCTCCGCCGCCGGGGGGTCGCTTTCGGCGAGGCGCACCCGGGGCAGGCGCAGGCGCGTCCCCTGGAAGGCCGCCACCTCGCGCGCGACCCCGATCAGGCTCAGGCAGTCGCCGCGGTTGGGGGTGAGGTCGAGCTCGAGGACGGGGTCCGACAGGCCGAGCGCCCGGTTCAGGGGCTCGCCCTCGGGCAGGCCGTCCGCCAGCTCGAGCAGGCCGCCGCGGTCGGTGCCGAGCCCCAGTTCGGCGGCGCTGCAGAGCATGCCCGCGGAGGGCACCCCGCGCACGGAGGCCTCCGCGACGACCGTGCCGTCGGAGAGGACCGCACCCGGAAGGGCCAGCGGGGCGAGCATGCCGGCCCGCAGGTTGGGGGCGCCGCAGACGATCGTGCGCAGCCCCTCGCCCCCGGCCGCAACGCGGCAGACCCGCAACCGTGCGGAGGCCGGGTGCGGGGCGAAATCGACGACCCGGCCCACGCGCACGCGCTCCAGGGCCTGGAAGCGGTCGGTGACGGCGTCGACGGCGATCCCCGCGCGGGTGAGCCCCTCGGCGATCTCCTGCGGGGAGCGTCGGATCGGGGTGTATTCGGAAAGCCAGCTCAGGCTGATCTTCATGGCGCGCCGACCGCCTCCACCGTCAGAACTGGGAAAGAAAGCGCAGGTCGTTTTCGAAGAAGCGGCGCAGGTCGTCGATCCCGTACTTGAGCATCGCCACCCGCTCGACCCCCAAACCGAAGGCGAAGCCGGAGACGCGGGCGGGGTCGTAGCCCACGTTCTCGAAGACGGCCGGGTGCACCATGCCCGAGCCCAGGATTTCCAGCCACCCCGTCCCCTTGCAGACCCGGCAGCCCGCGCCGCGGCAGATCACGCACAGGATGTCCACCTCGGCGCTCGGCTCGGTGAAGGGGAAGAAGCTCGGCCGGAAGCGCAGCCGGGTCTCCTCGTCGAACATGCGCTGCACGAAGGCGGTGAGGGTTCCCTTGAGGTCGCCGAAAGAGACGCCTTCGTCCACCCACAGCCCCTCGACCTGGTGGAACATGGGGGTGTGGGTCTGGTCGGAGTCGCGCCGGAAGACCCGGCCCGGGGCGATCACGCGCACCGGCGGGCGGCGGCGCTCCATGGTGCGCACCTGGAGGGGCGAGGTGTGGGTGCGCAGCACGACGTCGGCGGACACGAAAAAGGTGTCCTGCATGTCGCGCGCGGGGTGGTTCTTGGGGATGTTGAGGGCCTCGAAGTTGTAGTAGTCGGTTTCGACCTCGGGGCCCTCGACGCGCTCGAAGCCCATGCGCGAGAAGATCGCACAGATCTCCTCGGTCACGCGGGTGATGGGGTGCAGCCGGCCGCGGGGCTCCATGCGGCCCGGCAGGGTGACGTCGAGGCGCCCGGAGGCCGGTGCGGCCTCCTCGCAGGCGCGCAGCGCCGCGGCGAAGGCCGCGAGCAGGCGCTCCTTGACCCGGTTCGCCTCGCGGCCGGCTTCGGGGCGCTTCTCCGGCGGCAGCAAGGCGATCGCCCGCAGCCGCTGGGTGAGGAGCCCCTTTCTCCCCAGCACGCGCACCTGAAGCGCCTGCAGGGCCTCGCGGTCCCCGCGGGCGGCCTCGATCTCCCCCAGGGTCTCGGCCTCGATCTGTCGCAACTCGGCGTCCACGCGCTCGTCTCCTCCGGGGGAGCCTCCGTCCCGGTCCCGGCCGCGGGGGGTCAGGCCGACGGCCTGGCGAGCTGAACCAGGCGCGCGAAGCCCGCGGGATCCGACACCGCGAGCTCGGCGAGCACCTTGCGGTCGAGGGCGACCCCGGCCTGCTTCAACCCGTGGATGAAGCGGCTGTAGGAGAGATCGTGCATCCGCACGGCCGCGTTGAGGCGGACGATCCACAGGGAGCGCAGGTCGCGCTTGCGCACCTTGCGGTCCCGGTAGGCGTAGCGCAGGGCGCGGTCGACGGTCCCCGCCGCCGTGCGGAAGAGTTTGCTGCGGGCGCCGCGGTAGCCCTTGGCGAGCTGGAGCACCTTGCGGCGCCGGTGTCTGGCCTTGAATCCGCGTTTCACACGCATGGCACGGTTCCTTTCCGGAAGTTCTCGGGCCCGCCGCGGGGCCGCACACGGCTCAGCCGTTGGGCAACAGGAGCCGGAGCATCCTCAGGTTGCTGCGGTGCACGAGCGGGTTCTTGCGCAGGGCGCGTTTGCGCTTGCGGGACTTGGTGCTCAGGATGTGGCTGCCGAACGATTTGTGGTAGCGGTACTTTCCCGTTCCCGTGCGCTTGAACCGCTTGGCGGCGGAGCGGTTGGTCTTGATCTTGAGCTTGGCCATGGCCTGCTGTCCTTCCTTTCTTCGGGCAGGCTCGCCGGCGGCGGGCCGGCCGTCGCAAAACAGATGGCGCGGGCGACGCGATCGGCCCACGCCATCCGGGCGTTTCCCAGAAATCGGGGGTTGGCTGCGGCCTACAAGCCGCGGTTTCCTCGGAGAAGGCCCGGGACGCCGGGGGTCCTCACTTGGGGGTGAGCACCATGAACAGGGTGCGGTTGTCGAATTTCGGCGCCTGCTCGACCGCGGCCACGTCCTCGAGGGAGGCGGCGATCTTCTGCAGCAGGTCCATCCCCATCTGGGTGAGGGAAATCTCGCGGCCGCGGAACATCACCGTGACCTTCACCTTGTCCTTCTTAGCGAGGAACTCGCGGATGCGGCCCGTCTTCACCTCGAGGTCGTGGGGGCCGGTCTTGGGCCGCACCTTGATTTCCTTCACACGGAAGGACGCTTGCTTTTTCTTGGCTTCCTGCTTCTTCTTCGTCTGCTCGTAGCGGTACCGGCCGTAGTCCATGATCTTGCAGACCGGGGGGTCCGCGTTGGGCGAGACTTCGACCAGGTCGAGGCCGAATTCGGCCGCCGCGGCGAGCGCCTGCTCGATGGGCAGAATGCCGAGCTGACGGCCCTCGGGATCGATGGTCCGCACCTGGCGCGCCCGGATCTCCTGGTTGATGTTCGTCCGGTCCGCCGGCCGGGTCGGCCGCATGGATCGATGGATGAGCGCTATGCCGGCACCTCCTGTGGTCTGTCCGTTGAACGAAGGGGCCGGAAAGACGGCCCGCGCCGCGTGCGCGGCGGCCCGCTTTTCCGGCCGGCTCCCCAATCCGGATCGGTCTTGTAACCGACAACGCGCAGAAATGCAAGTAGAAAATGAAAGGGCCCGCGCGGGCGCCCTCAGGCGGGCTGGGAGAGGATGTGCCGCGCGAGCAGGCTTTCCCGCCAGTAGTCGTTGCGCGGGTCGCGGTAGAAGGCCTTTAGCAGCCGCAGGCTTTCGCGACGCCGCAGCCCCCCCCGCACGCGGAGCGGGGCCTCCCGGTAGAGGGGCGCGAGCGCCGTGCGGTCCATCGAGGCCGCCCCGCCCATGACGTCCTCGAAGGCGAAGACGATCTCGGAGGTCCCGTGGAGCAGCAGGGCGGCGAAACACATCAGGCAGGGCTCCAGGGTGACGAAGGCGCGAAGCGGCGCGGGGTCCTCTGCCCCGCCGGAGAGGGCCTCCAAGGCGACCATCTCGGCGTGGCCGAGCTCCCGACCCGCGGCGGCGCGGCTTCCCCGGCGCGCGCCGGCGGCGACGATGCGCTCGCCGCGGACGAGCACGCAGCCCACCGGGAACTCCCCCTGCGCGAGCGCCGCCGCGGCCTGCCGCAACGCCTCGTCCATGAAGCGCTCCTCGGCCGTCACCGCGCACCCCCTGCGGGCGGGCCGCCCTCAGCGGCCGGGGCGGGGTCCAGGCGGCAGATCGTGTCGTCGCAGGGACAGGCGCCGTCCACCTCGTAGCAGTAGGCGATCCGCGCCTCCCGCTCCGCCCGCTCCGGGGGGATCGGCTGCGGGGGGGCGGCCTCGAGGATCCGGGCGAGGGCCGCCCGCGAAGGGATCGCCTCCAGGCCGCGGGCGAGGAGTTTTCCGCTGCCGCCCTCCAGGATGGCGGCGTCCTCGCCGTTGGTCGCCACGGCGACCGGCACCTGGACCGGGGCGACGAGCCGCGAGAAGGAGAGCGCCGGCCGCTCGCGGGAGACGATCGAACCCGGCCCGAAGCGGATGACCATGGCGGGCCGGCCCGCCAGCACGACCAGGAAGTCGAGGCGCACGACGGCGCGCCGCTCGCCGGCGGCAAGGAGCACCTCCACCCGGGGTCGGATCTCCTCGGGCCGAAAGCCCAGCCGGTCGATCAGCAGGGTCGCGATCCGCTGCCGGTAGCGCTCATCGAGGGTGTCGTCGAGGGTCTCGCCGGTGATGCGGTCGGTGAGTGTCCCGAGGATGAGGTGGTGTCCGGACATGGAAGCATTCTACCCCAGCAGGGCCCCTGCGGGCAAATGGGGCGCCCGGGCCCGCTTTACAAGGCCGGGGGGCACCCGCTAAGATACACCGATGGCCCGCGGCGGCGCGGGCGGGAGAGGAGCCGAGGGCGGCCTTGTCCATCCGGGAAGAATTCGAGCGGCGCGAGCGATCCTTCCTCTCGCCCTTCGCCTGCCCGAGCGCGCGCTCGGGGGGCCGGGCCGAACCCGAGGGCCCCTGCCCCGTGCGCACGGCCTTCCAGGTCGACCGCGACCGCATCGTCTACAGCAACGCCTTCCGCCGGCTCAAGCACAAGACCCAGGTCTTTCTCTCCCCCCTGATCGACGACACGCGGACCCGCCTCACCCACACCCTCGAGGTGTCGCAGATGGCCCGGGCGATCGCCCGCGCGTTGCGGCTCAACGAGGACCTGACCGAGGCGATCGCCCTCGGCCACGACCTCGGCCACACCCCCTTCGGGCACAGCGGGGAGGCCGTGCTGCGCGAGATCTACGCGGCGGACTTCTCCCACAGCGAGCAGAGCCTGCGCGTGGTGACGCGGTTGGAGAACCGCGGCCGGGGGCTCAACCTGACCCCGGAGGTGCTGGACGGGATCCTCAAGCACTCCAAGGGCTACGGCCGCGTGCTGCCCGACGACCCCGAGGAGCTCGCCGCGACCTACGAGGGCCGCGTCGTGCGCATCGCCGACTTCATGGCCTACCTGAACCACGACCTCGAGGACGCGATCCGCAGCGGCATCATCCGCGCCGGCGACGTCCCCCGCGCCTGCCTGCGCGTCCTGGGCGAGACCCACGCGGAGCGCGCGACGACGATGATCCGCGACCTGATCGCCGCGACACGGGCCGAGGACGGCAGGCTCCGGCTCTCGCCCGGCCCGGAGGTCCGCGAGGCGATGGCCGAGCTGCGGCTCTTTCTTTTCGAGCGCGTCTACCGCTCCCCCCGCCTCGAGCAGGACTTCGAGAAATCGAAGAAGATCCTCGCCGAGCTCTACCACCGCCTCCTCGACGACGGCCCTCTCCTCGAGCGCGGCCTCGCCGACCTGCAGATGGACGGGGCGGCCTGGGAGGGCGAGCCCCGCGAGCGGCGGGTCTGCGACTTCATCGCCAGCATGACCGACCGCTACGCGCTCGACCTCTACGCGCAACTCTTCTTTCCCTCCCCCTTCGCCCGCAAGAGCCTCTGATGCCCGCCCCGCTGCCGCCGGATCTCGCTGCCGCCCTGGAGAGGCTCTACGCCGCCATGGACGCGGACTACGCCGCCGTCGCCTCCGCCTGCGGCTTCGCCTGCCGGGGATGCGAGGAGACCTGCTGCCGCTCGCGCTTCGAGCACCGCACCTGGATCGAGTTCCTCTACCTGCGGCAGGCCCTCGCGGGGCTGCCCGGGGATCGCCGCGACGCGCTCCGGGCGCGGGCCCGGGAGGTGCTCGCCGCCCGCCGCCGGGACGCGGCGGCCTCCCCGGCCTGCCCCCTCCTGGAGGCCGACCGCTGCCTCCTCTACGCCGCCCGGCCCATGATCTGCCGGCTCCACGGCGTGCCCCACCGCTTCACCCTGCCGGACGGGACGCCGCGAGAGGGGCCGGGCTGCGCCGCGTTCCACCGCCGGGTCCCCGGCCCGTGCGGCGAACGCCTTGACCGGACCCCCCACTACACCGCCCTCGCCCGGCTCGAGGCCGAGTGCCGCCGCAGGCTCGGCATCCCGCAGGGGCTGCGGCGGAGCATCGCCGCCATGCTGGCCGCGGAGGCGGTCTGAGATGAAGCTCTGCGCACCCGAGGACGCCGGCCGTCTGCCGGGAATCCGCCTCCGGCCCGGGGAGCGTTTCCGCTTCCGCTGCCACCCGGGGATCGGCTGCTTCAACCGCTGCTGCCGGAACCTCCGGCTGCTTCTCTACCCGTACGACGTCCTGCGCTTGAAGCGCGCCCTGGGGGTCTCCTCCGAGGAGTTCCTCGAGCGCCATGCCCGGGTGGCGCTCTCCCCGGGGGGCGTATTCCCCGACGTGCTGCTGCGCATGGCGGAAAACGACGAGCGCACCTGCCCCTTCCTCGGCGAGGCGGGCTGCCGGGTCTACCCGGACCGGCCCGACACCTGCCGCAGCTTCCCCCTGGAGCAGGGGCTGCTCTACGATGCGGCGACGGGGACCGACGAGGAGGTCTTCTTCTACCGCCCCCCCGCCTTCTGCGAGGGCCGGCACGAATCCGCCGCGTGGACGGTCGAGGCTTGGCGGGCCGACCAGCAGGCCGAGACCTACCATCGCATGACGGTGCGCTGGGCGCGGCTGTGGCGCCGCTTCCAGGAAAACCCCTGGGGCGAGGAGGGCCCCGCGGGGCGCCGCGGCCGCATGGCCTTCATGGCCGCCTATAATTTGGACCGCTTCCGCGCCTTCGTCTTCGAGAGCAGTTTCCTCGAGCGCTTCCGCCTGCGGCCGGGGGTGCGGGAAGCGATCCGCACCGACGACGAGGCCCTGCTCGCCTTCGGTTTCGCCTGGATCGAGCTGTTCCTCTGGGGGGAGCGGGCGGCCGAGCTGTTCGCGGCGCCGCGGCGCTGAGTGCTGGCCCTCAGGCGCCGGCCTCGAGCACCCCCTTCGGCATCGGCGGGACCCGCTCGCCCCCCAGCACGTAGCCGCCGTCGAGGCGCAGGACCGCGCCGGTCATGAACGGGGCGTCGCGCAGGAGGAAAAGGACGGCCCGCACCACGTCGTCGGGGGTCCCGAGGCGGCCGAGGAGCGTGTGATCGAGGATGGCCCGGCGCTCGGCCTCGCTCAGCAGGCCCCAGCCGCGGGTTCCCGGCCCGTGGCGGGTTTCGATGAACCCGAGGACGATCTCGTTCACCCGCACCTCGGGGGCGGCCTCGCGGGCCCAGGTCTCCGTGAGCAGGGAAACGGCGCGACTGGCGGCGGCGTAGCCGTCGTTGAAGACCGGCGCCGCCGGCCCGGAGCGGCCCACGAGCCCGGCGATGGAGGAGAGGTTGATCACCGCGCCCGCCCCCCCCGCCTTGAGGTGGGGCAGCGCGGCGGCGAAGACCCAGCGCTTGGCGCGCAGGGTGGTTTCCAGCTCCAGGTCCCACTGGGTCTGGACGTAGGGCCCGTGGACCACGGGCCACCCCCCCCGCTCGATGTTGTTGACGAGGACGTCGAGCCGGCCGAAGGCCGCGAGCGCCGCGGCGACGAGCCGCGGCGCCTCCTCGACCCGGCGCAGATCGGCGCGGTGGAGGAGAAAGGGGCTCGCCGCCCGGCGCAGATCGGCCTCCAGGCGCGAGGCCTCGCCTTCGTCGCCGTCGAACAGGCAGGCCGCGACGGAGGCCTTCTGCCCGGCGAGGGCGAGCGCGATCGCCCGGCCGATTCCGCGGCCCGCGCCGAGAACCAGCGCCGCCTTGCCCTCCAGCCTCATCGGCTCGCCTCCCGCAAGAGCGCCTCCGCGGCCTCCAGACCGGCGTGGAGCAGGGCGAGCCCCTCCCCCGCCGTCGCCCCGGGGTGGCGCTCGAGAATCCGCTCCCCGCCGGGGATGCGGCCGGCCGCGAACTCCTCGCGCAGGGCCTCGGGGTCGTAGAGGGCGGCGGCCACCCGCGCGGCGAGCCCGCCCGCGAGCGGGGCCGGGTGGAGGCGCCGCTTGGCCCGCAGCAGCGGGAGCAAGCGGTCGTTTTCCCGGTTGTAGGCCTCCAGCCCCTGGGCCTCGGCCCAGGCGGCGGCCGTCCAGCGCGGCGGCCCGTCGAAGCCCCGGCAATGGGGCTCGCGCAGCAGAAACCACGCCTCGCTGGCCGGCGGTCCCTGCCCCGGCAGGCCGGCCGCGCGCAGGAGGGGGTAGGCGCGGCAGGAGGAGGGCCGGTCGGCGTAGACCCGGCAGCCCTGCGCGGTGACGAAGGGGCAGGCCCCGCCCACGGGGGCGAGGGTGAGGATGGGGAGCCCGGTCTCCGGGCCGGGGTGAAGCCGGGTGTAGCGCTCCCGGAACTCCCGCGCGCTCAGGCCCAGGCCGGCGGC
Source organism: Desulfatibacillum sp. (assembly GCA_020725555.1). Taxonomy (GTDB): domain Bacteria; phylum Desulfobacterota; class Desulfobacteria; order Desulfobacterales; family SpSt-501; genus SpSt-501. Next base: position 290,190 of record DYEU01000018.1, on the reverse strand, counting down.
CAGGCGCAGCGCGTCGTAGGGGGTGAGCGCCTGGACGAGCTCGCGGCAGCAGCGGGTGAAACAGGGGACCTCGGGCGAGCAGGTGAAGGAGAAACGCGTCTCGGGCGCAAGCGCGATCAGCTCGGCTTCCATAAAAAGAAACACCTGCCTCGGGCGGTGATCGGGCCCTTTTCCGGCCCTGAGCCGGGGCGCGGGGCGGTGCCGGGAAAGCGGCCGGATGGGCCGTGTCCCCTCGAGGGTGCGCGATTTGTTCCCCGCTGTCAACCGCGCGGAGCCGGCGGGCGGCCGGCGCGCGCCGCGGGGGCGAAAGTTATTGACAAGCCGCGAGCCCCTTTGATAGAGGGGAACTTCCTCAACCGTTGGATCCTCTCTTGACTTCTCGAATCGTGTGCCATGACAGACTGTGCCGGGGCGGCTTCCGCCCGGTGGTGCGGGGGTATGGACCGGCATGGGATGGACGTTCCGCTGCGGCGTGTTTCATATCCACGACGAAGGGAGGTGCGTGCGTCGAGACCGAAGCCACTCTGACCCCGGGAACCGTCGTATCTTCCGATTTTCCAACTCTCCGAAGGAGGTACCCACATGCCGAGTTTCGTCATTCAGGAAAAGTGTGACGGCTGCAAGGGCGGCGAGAAGACCGCCTGCATGTACATCTGCCCCAACGACCTCATGGTCCTCGACCCGGTGGCGATGAAGGCCTACAACCAGGAGCCCGATCAGTGCTGGGAGTGCTTCTCCTGCGTGAAGATCTGCCCCACGCAGGCGATCGAGGTCCGCGGGTACGCCGATTTCGTTCCCCTGGGGAGCAGCATCATGCCGATGCTCGGCACCGAGGACATCATGTGGACCTGCAAGTTCCGCAACGGGCTGATCAAGCGCTTCAAGTTCCCCATCCGGACCACTCCCGAGGGGGCGGCCAATGCCTACGAATCCTTGAAGGGCAAGGACCTGGAGAGCCCGCTCCTGGCGACCGAAGAGGCGGAAAACCGCGCCATCCCGCGGCCCAAAGAGCTCGTGAAGTAAGCCGGGTTCCGGCCCCGGAGGATCCGCGAAGCGAAACCCAGCCAACCATTCCGATCAAGGAGGACGACATATGGCATTGCCGAACAAACCCAAGGGCGAGCTGAAGGCCGTCAAGGACCCCGAAGTGGTCGAGAAGGAAGTCGACATCCTCATCATCGGCGGCGGCATGGCCGCATGCGGCGCGGCCTTCGAGGTGCGCAAGTGGATGGAGCCCAACCAGACGGTGCTCCTGGTGGACAAGGCCGCCCTGGAGCGCTCCGGCGCGGTGGCGCAGGGCCTCTCGGCGATCAACACCTACATCGGCGAGAACACCCCCGACGATTACGTGCGCATGGTCCGCAACGACCTCATGGGCATCGTGCGCGAAGACCTCATCTTCGACCTGGGCTGCCACGTCGACGACTCCGTGTGGCTCTTCGAGGAGTGGGGTCTGCCCATCTGGAAGAAGGACGAGGCCGGCAAGACCCTCGACGGCAAAAAAGGCCTCAAAATGGGCACCCTGAAGCAGGGGGGCAAGCCGGTGCGCACCGGCAAGTGGCAGATCATGATCAACGGCGAGTCCTACAAGCGGATCGTCGCCGAGGCCGCCAAGAAGGCGATCGGGGACACCAACATCCTCGAGCGCGTCTTCGTGGTCGAGCTCTTCCTGGACAAGAACCGGCCCAACCAGATCGCCGGCGCGGCCGGGTTCTCGGTGCGCGAAAACAAGGTCTACATTCTCAAGTGCAAGAGCTGCCTGATCGCCTGCGGCGGCGCGGTGAACATCTACCAGCCGCGTTCGGTCGGCGAGGGCAAGGGCCGCGCATGGTACCCGGTGTGGAACTCGGGCTCCACCTACTACCTCGGCATGAAGGTCGGCGCCGAGCTCTCCATGATGGAAAACCGCTTCACGCCGGCGCGCTTCAAGGACGGCTACGGCCCGGTCGGCGCCTGGTACCTGCTCTTCAAGGCGAAATCGCTGAACGGCCTGGGCGAGAACTACGCGGCCTCCGAGGCGGCGAAGAAGGAGCTCCAGAAGTACGCCCCCTACGGCACCGCGGCCATCACCCCGACCTGCCTGCGCAACCACCTCATGCTCTTTGAGATGAAGGAAGGCCGCGGGCCGATCCTCATGGACACGGTGACGGCGCTCGCCGAGCTGGCCAAGACCATGGACAAGAAGGACCTCAAGCACCTCGAGTCCGAGGCGTGGGAGGACTTCCTCGACATGACCTGCGGCCAGGCGAACCTCTGGTGCGCGACCAACACCGAGCCCGAAAAGAAGAACTCCGAGATCATGCCGACCGAGCCCTACCTCCTCGGGTCGCACTCCGGCTGCTGCGGGTTCTGGGTCTCGGGCCCGGACTTCGACTGGGTGCCCGAGTCCTACAAGATCAAGGCCGACAACGGCAAGGTCTACAACCGCATGACGACCGTCTTCGGCCTCTTCACGGCGGGCGACGGTGTCGGCTGCTCCGGCCACAAGTTCTCCTCCGGCTCGCACGCCGAGGGGCGCATCGCGGCCAAGCAGCTCGTGCGCTACGCGAAGGACCACGCGGACTTCAAGCCCGAGCTGCCGATGACCAAGGAGCAGATCGTCGACCTGGTCTACAAGCCGGTGCGCACCTACCTGCAGTACGCCGCCTACACCACGGCCGACGACATCAACCCCAACTACATCAAGCCGAACGGCATGATGTACCGCATGATGAAGGCGACCCACGAGTACGGCGCCGGCACGGCCACCTTCTACACCACCAACAACAAGAACCTCGAGATCGTCATGGAGATGCTCCAGATGATGCGCGAGGACTGCGAGAAACTCGCCGCCGGCGACCTCCACGAGCTGATGCGCGCCTGGGAGATCATCCACCGCATCTGGACCGTCGAGTCGCACCTGCGCCACATCCAGTTCCGCAAGGAGACCCGCTACCCGGGCTTCTACTACCAGATGGATTACCCCGGCCAGGACGACGCGAACTGGTTCTGCTTCGTGAACTCGAAGTACGATCCCAAGGCGGGCAAGTGGGACATCTTCAAGAAGGACTACATCAAGCTCATCCCGTAAGGATCTGCCGGTGAGTCCGATCCGCGGAAGCTGAACCTGAGAAAAAACCTCCAGGTGCCCGAGGGCACCTGGAGGTTTTTTTCGCGGGCCGCCGAGGGGAGATCCCTCCGGTTGCGCAAGGGCGCCGCCCGCCGCGGCGCCCTTGCGGATCCGGACGAACTCCGGGCGGCCGTCGCCCGGTCGAACCCACATCCCCGGGGGGGTCCCCCGGCTCTGGACGGAGGAACGGCATGAGTGAGGAAAAAGCAGCCCCGGCAAGCGGCACCATCCTGGTCGTCGGCGGCGGCATCAGCGGGCTCACCACCGCGCTCGAGGCCGCCGAGGTCGGCTACGAGGTCTTCCTGGTCGAGAAGAACCCCTACCTGGGCGGCCGCGTCGCCCAGCTGAACCAGTATTTCCCCAAGCTCTGCCCGCCGACCTGCGGGCTGGAGATCAACTTCCGGCGCATCAAGGACAACCCGAAGATCCAGGTCCTGACGATGGCCGAGGTGGAGCGCGTGGAGGGAAAGCCCGGGGACTACACCGTCGCGGTGAAGGTCCACCCCCGCTACGTGAACGAGAACTGCACCTGCTGCGGGGCCTGCGCCGAGGCCTGCCGCACCGAGATCCCCAGCGAATTCGACTTCGGCATGAAGACGGTCAAGGCGGCCTACCTGCCCTTCGCCATGGCCTTCCCCGCGCGCTACGTGATCGACCCGCGGATTCTCGGCACCGAGGACGCCGCCCGGGTGAAGGAGGCCTGCCGCTACGACGCCGTCGACCTCGAGATGCAGCCGAAGAGCCTGCGGCTGAACGTGGGGGCCGTGGTCTGGGCCACGGGCTGGGTGCCTTACGACGCCAAAAAGATCGACAACCTCGGCTTCGGCCGGCACAAGAACATCCTCACCAACATGATGATGGAGCGCCTGGCCGCCCTCAACGGCCCGACGGCGGGCGCGATCGTGCGGCCCTCGGACGGCAAGCCGCCGGCGAGCGTCGCCTTCGTCCAGTGCGCCGGCTCCCGCGACGAGAACCACCTCGCCTACTGCTCCTACATCTGCTGCATGGCGAGCCTCAAGCAGGCGACCTACGTGCGCGAAAAATGCCCCGAGGCCGAAATCTACATCTTCTACATCGACCTGCGCGCGCCGGGCTACCGCTACGAGCGCTTCTACGACCGGATCAAGCAGGACCCGCGCGTCCATTTCATCAAGGGCAAGGTGGCCAAGGTCTCCGAGGACCCGAAGACGGGCGACCTCACCGTGGTCGCGGAGAACGCCGTGACCGGCGAGAAGATCGAGCAGACGGTCGGGCTCGTCGTGCTCGCGACCGGCATGCAGCCGACCGCCTCCGTGCACAAGCCGCCGGCCGCGGTCAGGACGACCCCCGAGGGGTTCATCCTGAACGCGCCCGAGGCCGGCCTCTTCGCGGCGGGCTGTGCCGCGAAACCGGCCGACGTCGTCTCCTCGAACCAGAACGCGACCGGCATGGCCCTCAAAGCGATTCAGACCGTGGTGAGACGGTAGGAGGTCGATCATGAACAAGAAGATCGGTGTGTACATCTGCCAGGGCTGCGGCATCGCCGAGGCCCTCGACATCGAAAAGCTGAGCGCCGTCGCCTCCGACGAGGGCTACGCCGTCAAGACCTCGCCCGTCCTCTGCGGCCGCGAGGGGGTGGCGATGCTTAAGGCGGAGGTCGCCTCCGGCGTGAACACGCTCGTGATCGCGGCCTGCTCGCCCCGCGTGCTCCACGACACCTTCCGCTTCGACGGCTGCATCGTCGAGCGGGTGAACCTCCGCGAGCACGTGGTCTGGTCCCACCCGCGCTCGGTGTGGCCGGCGCCGACGGAGGAACAGAAAGACGACGCGAGCTTCATCGACCACGTCCAGATGATGGCCTCCGATTACCTGAAGATGGGCCTCGCCAAGGTCGAGAAGATCCAGCTCCCCGAGCCCTACCGGCTCGAGACCCTCAGCCGCCGCATCCTGGTGATCGGCGGGGGGCTGACGGGGATCACGGCCGCCCTCGAGGCGGCGCGCGCCGGCTACGAGGTGGTCGTGGTCGAAAAGGAGGCCGCCCTCGGCGGGCACGCGCGCAGCTGGCGCAAGCAGCTCCCCCTGGGGTACCCCTACGACAAGCCGGCCGCTCCGGTGCTGGCGGAGAAGCTGCGCGAGCTCGAGGCCGAGCCGCGGATCACGGTGCGCACGAACACCGTGGTCGCGCGCATCGCCGGCCAGCCCGGGGATTTCACCGTGACCTTCAAGAAACCCGGCGAGCAGATCGAGTTCGACGTGCCCTACCCGCTGCCCCCGGAGCTGCGGGTCGACGAGAACGGCAAGGAGCTCGAGGCCGACCAGCTCCTCGAGCGCTACAAGGAGTACAACAAGGGCAAGGTGGACATCCTCACCTTCGACCCCCACGGCGAGAAATTCGGGGCCGTGGTGCTCGCCGCGGGCTGGCGGCCCTACCGGCCGGCGGAAGGGGAGTTCGCGCATCTCGGCTTCGGGACCCTCCCCGACGTGGTCACCAACGAGCAGTTCGAGGAGCTCGCCGCCCGCGGGAAGATCACGCGCCCGAGCGACGGCCGGGAGGCGAAATCCGTGGTCTTCGTCCAGAGCCCGGGCCCCGAGGGCGACCGGGATTTCCCCTACGCCGCCTCCGTCACCAGCCTCGTCGCCTTGAAGCAGGCGACCTACGTGCGCGAGGACTACGCGGACGGCAAGGCCTACATCCTCTACCAGCACATGCGGACCCCGGGGCTGACCGAGAACTTCTACAAGGCGGTGCAGCAGGACCCCGGCGTTTTCCTCACCAAGGCCCGCGTCACCCGCGTCGCCGGCAACGGCAAGGGCCTCGTGGTCGAGGCCGAGGACACGCTCCTCGGGCAGCCCGTCCAGATCCCCGCGGACCTCGTGGTGCTGGCCACCGGCATGGTCCCGGCGACCAAGGACGACCCCGTGATCAACCTGGCCTACCGCCAGGGGCCCGGGTTCCGCGACAACGCCCTCTTCGACGACTACGCCGACTCGAACTACATCTGCTTCCCCTACGAGACCCAGCGCACGGGCATCTACGCCGCGGGCGGGGTGCGGCGCAGCATGACCGCCGAGGAGGCGATGGAGGATGCGACCGGGGCGGCGCTCAAGGCCATCCAGTGCCTGGAGTCGGTCCGCCGCGGCGTTTCGGTCCACCCGCGTTCCGGGGACATGAGTTTCCCCGACTTCTTCTTCCAGCGCTGCACCCAGTGCAAGCGCTGCACCCAGGAGTGCCCCTTCGGGGCGCTCGACGACGACGAGCGCGGCACCCCCAAGCCCAACCCCACCCGCTGCCGCCGCTGCGGCACCTGCATGGGGGCCTGCCCCGAGCGCATCATCAACTTCGCCAACTACAGCATCGACAGCGTCAGCTCGATGGTCAAGGCGATCAAGGTGCCCTCGACCGACGACTTCGACGAGCCGCCGCTGCGCATCCTGGGGCTGGTCTGCGAGAACGACGCCTACCCCGCCCTCGACATCGCGGCGCTCAACCGGCTCTCCTGGAACGCGGACGTGCGCTTCATCCCGGTCCGCTGCCTGGGGTCGGTGAACGTGATCTGGATCAAGGACGCGCTCTCCCAGGGCATGGACGGCGTCTTCCTGATGGGCTGCAAGCACGGCGACGACTACCAGTGCCATTTCGTCAAGGGCAGCGAGCTCGCCGAGATCCGCGTCAAGAAGATCGGCGAGGCCCTGGCGAGCCTCGCCCTCGAGGTCGAGCGCGTCGCCCAGTTCCAGGTGGCGATCGACGAGTACGACAAGATTCCGCAGATGATCCAGGATTTCGTCGGCACGATCGAGGGGCTGGGGCCGAACCCCTTCAAGGGCTTCTGACCCCGCCGCCGGCGGACCGGCCCCCGGGGGCGCGCGCGAGCGCCCCGGGGGGCCGATGCGATCAAGGAGGTTCAGGAGATGACCGAACGACTCGTGGTGGAACCCGATCTCGACTTCATCCGGGAGGTGGGGATCCTCGGCGGCGAGGACCTCAAGAAGTGCTACCAGTGCGCCACCTGCTCGGTGGTCTGCCCGATTTCGCCCCAGAACAAGCCCTTTCCGCGCAAGGAGATGATCGCCGCCTCCTGGGGCCTGAAAGAGCGTCTGGTGCAGAGCGCCGACCCCTGGCTCTGCCACAACTGCGGCGACTGCAACACCCGTTGCCCGCGGCAGGCCAAGCCGGGGGACGTGCTCGCCGCGATCCGCGCGCGGGCGGTCGAGGAATACGCCGCGCCCCGGGCGCTCGCCCGGGCCATGAACACGCCGGCGATGCTCCCCGTGCTGCTTCTCGTCCCCGCCGTCTACCTCGTCGTCATGGGCTTCCTGATGGAGAAGATCTTCGGCGCGCGTTTCCTCAATTTCAGCCCCGAGGGGGCGATCGTCCACGCGAAGATGGTGTCCACCTGGCTCGTCGACGTGGTGATGCTCTCGGCCGCGGCCTTCGCCGTCGCCGTGTTCGCCCGCGGGGTGAGCCGCTTTCTCGGCGACATCCACCGCAACGCGCTCGCCGAGGGGAAAACCGCCAAGGAAGCGATCGACTCCGCCGGGTTCCTCCAGGCGCTCCTGCGCACGATCCCCGTGATCCTCCGGCACGCCAAGTTCAACGAGTGCACCGAAAACCGCGCGCGGGCGGTCTCGCACATGCTGGTGCTGCTCTCCTTCATCGGGCTATTCATCGTGACCTCGATCTTCTTCGTCGCGATCTACGTCTTCCAGCAGCACGGGCCCTACTCGCAGCTCAACCCCGTGAAGTGGCTCGCCAACGTGAGCGGGGTCGCGCTCATCGTCGGCAGCATCCTCCTCATCCGGCAGCGGCTCGCCAAGCCCGACCAGAAATCGGTCTACAAGGACTGGCTCCTGCTCGGGCTGGTCCTCGGCCTGGGGGTGACGGGCATGGGGGCGCAGCTCACGCGGCTCGCCGGCTGGGCGGGGGTTTCCTACGCCGTCTATTTCATCCACCTGATGCTCGTGTGGTTCACCTTCGCCTATCTCCCCTTTTCGAAGCTCGCCCACCTCGTCTACCGCACGGTCGCCATGGCCTACGCGGAGTACGCGGAAAGGCGATGACCCTGCAGGACCTGGAGGGCAAGCGGCGGATAGGCTTGCCTTTTCCCGGCCGCCGGGGTAGAAAGTCCCTTCCCCCCGAACGAGCAGCCCCGTGCCCCCGGGCACGCGAATTCGCATCCGACACCCTGAGAAAGGAGGAACGCACGGTATGGCCGAAATCGGACATGGCGGCAAGGAGATCAAGGAGAGGATCCTCGAACCGGCGGAGGCCAAGAAGCGCATCCAGGGCCTGAAGCAGTACCCGATCCGCAGCCAGCTCGCCAACGAGGTGATCGACATCGCCTACGGCTTCTTCAGCCCGCTCGAGGGCTTCATGGGCAAGGCGGACGTGGAGTCGGTCTGCAAGAAGATGCGCCTCAAGGACGGGAAAACCGTCTGGAGCATCCCCATCGTCTTCGACATGTCCAAGGAGGAGATCGCCGAGTACGGGGTCAAGCCCGGGGCCTCCCTTCTGCTCACCTACACCGGGAACCCCATGGCGATCTTCGAGATCGAGGAGGTCTACGAGTACGACAAGAAGTCGCTCGCCAAGGACGTCTACGGCACCGACGAGGCGAAGCACCCCGGCTGCGCCCGCACCTACGCCTACAAGGACAAGTTCGTCGGCGGCAAGATCACGCTCGTCAACCGGCCCAAGATCAACGAGCCCTTCACCCCCTACTTCCTGCCCCCGCTTGAGCTGCGCAGGATCTTCAAGGAAAAGGGCTGGAAGCGCATCGTCGCCCACCAGACGCGCAACGTCCCGCACACCGGGCACGAGTGGCTCATGAAGGGCGCCTGGTTCCAGACCTACGGCGAGCTGCCGATGGACAAGCCCTACGTCGGGGTGCTCGTCAACGCGATCATCGGCGAGAAGCGCAAGGGCGACTACATCGACGAGGCGATCATCCTCACCCAGGACGAGCTGCGCAAGTCGGGCTACTTCGGCGACCACAACCACCTCACCTCGCTCACCTTCTGGGACATGCGCTATGCGGGCCCGCGCGAGGCCGTCTTCCACGCGGCCCTGCGCACGAACCTCGGCCTCACCCACCACATGTTCGGCCGCGACCACGCGGGGGTCGGCACCTACTACGGCGCCTACGACGCCCATCGCCTGCTCGAGAGCCTGAAGGGCGAGATCAACATCGTCCCCGTCTATTCCGAGAACTGGCTCTACTGCCCGCACTGCGGCGAGATCACCTCGGAGAGCCTCTGCAACCACAAGAAGGAGTGGCAGAAGTTTTCGGGAACCCTCATCCGCAGCATCGTGCAGGACGGGGTCAAACCGCCGCGGCTGATCTTCCGGCCCGAGGTCTTCGACCTGGTGCTGGAATGCGCCGAGAAGTACGGGTTCGGCTCGCCCTTCGTCGAGGAGGAGTACCTGAAGAAACGCACCCCGGTGTTCGTGATGCCGCCGTTGGCCTAGGGAGGTGACCGATATGTCCGAGAAATATCCGATCAATCTGTGGGTGAACGAGGAGCGCTACGAGAAACTGCAGAAGGCGGGCCTGGCCGCGATGTGCCAGGAGATGCTGGCCGGGCTGAAGTGCATCCAGGTGTACTGCAACGACGCCCAGAAGGACAAGATCCTCAAGGTCTTCCCGACCGCCAAGTTCGACAGCGCGACGACCAAGAGCATCGAGCTTTTGCCGCGCCAGGTGAAGGACAAGATCTTCGACCTCGTCGTCCAGAAGCAGTCGATCGACATCATGGACGATTTCCTCAAGAACTACTGACACCGCGCGGCCCGGGCCGCAACCATCGAGGCAGGGCCGCCCCCCGGGGCGGCCCTTGCCGTTCCCGCCCCGGCCCCCCGCGGCCTCCGCCGTTTCCCGGGACACCGGGAGGTTGACAAAGCCTTCCGCCGTGGAAACAATCAGCCATGCCGTGCGGCGGACCGCAACCCCGCCGCCGCCCAAGGAGCCCCCCCATGAACGCTTCGTTCAGAGTGCCGGCCGTCGCCGCCTTGGTCCTCGCCTGGGCGGTGTCCGGGTGTTCCACCGCCTACGTCGCCAAGCCGATGCCCTTCCGGTCGCCCGCCGCCTACCCGAACGCCGTCGAGGTTGCCGGGGCCACGGTGGCGGCCGAGTCCTTCGCCGACCCCGCCCTGGCGCGGGAGGCCTTCGGGTTCGACATCCGCGAGGCGGGCATGCTCCCGGTGCAGGTGATCTTCGACCACCGCGGGACCCAGCCGCTCGAGATCGTCTCCGGCCAGACCTTCCTCGAGGACGGGCAGGGGAACATCTGGCCGCTGCTTGACCGCGACACGGCCTACGAGCGGGCCACGCGTTACGCGCAGACCAAGGAGATCGTCAGCGAGGGGGCCTACCACGGCGTTCTGGGGGCGGCCGCCGGCGCGATCATCGGGGCGGCCGTGGGCATCGTCACCGGCGAGAACGTCGCCGTCGCGACGGGAAAGGGTGCCGCCGTGGGCGGCGCCGCAGGGGCGACCTTAGGCGGGGCGAAGGGCTACACCTCGGACGAGGCCCGCCGCAAGATCATCCAGGATCTCAACCGCAAATCGCTCGAAAACCGCGCGGTCGACCCCCAGGGGCTCTCCTTCGGGTTTCTGTTCTTCCCCGGCGAGGCGGCCTCGGCGGACACCCTGCGGCTGCAGATCCGCGAGGCGGCGAGCGGACGCGTCCATGCGCTGCGGATGAAGCTCTAACGAGGCGGGGAGGGCCGCGGCAACAAGAGAGGGGTGGCGGAGAGACCGGGATTCGAACCCGGGATACCCCTTTCGGAGTATACTCGCTTAGCAGGCGAGCGCCTTCGACCTACTCGGCCATCTCTCCGTGGGCGCATTCTCTGGCGGAGGGAGCAGGATTCGAACCTGCGTCCCGTTTCCGGGAAGCGGTTTTCAAGACCGCCGCTATCGACCGCTCAGCCATCCCTCCGGCTGAATTTTCTCTTCTATCATCCCCGGGGCGGCAAGGTCAAGGCGACGGGCCCGATCGCGCGGGGCCCCTCGGGCCGCGAGCGCTCCCGGCATCCCGGGCCTCTTTTACCCCCCGAGCCGTTCAATGGCTCCCCCGGTTGACAGGGGCGGGAGAACGGTATAGAAGGCGCTTGCATTCCTCCGATCTCCCGATTTCACAGGCACTTCGTCAAGGACAGAACCCTCATGAAGCAGAAGTACGAGATATTGAAGGACGACGACGGGCGGCGCATCCTCATCCGCGAATACGCCGAGCTCGACAAGGACGTGATGTCGCTTCTTTGCGAGGAAAGCTACGAGCGCAAAACCCTCAAGGCGGCCCAAGCGGCCGGCCGCGAGGCGCTGATCCGCGCCCTGCGCACCAAGAACCTCTATCCCCCCTCCCTCTACGCCGGCCGGATCGCGGACCAGGTGGCCCAGATGCTCGGGAGCCGCGGCCCGGAAACCGCCGAGCTCGTGTTCGACGACCTGGAATTTCTCTCCCGTGCGCCCGACACCGCGGCCGCGGCCGTCGTCTACGAGGCCGAGGTCCCCGAGATCGACGAGCTGCTCGACGCCGGTCTCGAGGAGGAGAAGTTCGAGGAGGGCGAAGAGGTGAGCAAGATCGACTCCTCGCTCAAGATCGAAGACGACGAGTTCGTCGACATCGACGACGAGAGTTGACCGCGCAGCGACGCCCGGCCGACGGCCGGGCGTCGTGCTTTGAGGCCCCCGCAGCGGGCCGACAGCGCGCAGCGGGGTACGCCGCGGAGGTCGTGGGAGTCTCTGCCCCTCCCGCCGGAGGGTTTCCGTCGGGAGGCGACAACGATCCGGCCGAAGCCGGGCCCGGGGTACGATCCACAAGCGCATCAAGGAGGTGCAAATGGTCAACCAGGAGAAGGCGTTCTACGAAAGGCTGGCACAGAAGGGCGTCACCCGGCGGGATTTCATGAAGTTTTGCACCTTTCTCACGGCGACGATGGGGCTTTCCTCCTCCTTCGTGCCCAAGGTCGCCGAGGTCTTCGCGGCTCCGGCCAAGCGGCCGACGGTCGTGTGGCTGCACTTCGGCGAGTGCACGGGCTGCTCGGAGGCCCTGCTGCGCAGCATGTACCCCTGGATCGACGAGCTGGTCCTCGAGGTCCTGGACGTCGCCTACCACGAGACGATCATGGCCGCGGCCGGACACCAGGCCGAGGAGGCCCTGCACGAGGCGGTCGAGAAGAACAAGGGGCAGTTCATCTGCGTGGTCGAGGGGGCGATCGCGACCAAGTACAACGGCGGCTACGGCAAGGTCGGCGGCAAGAGCTTTCTCCAGATCGCCAAGGAGGTCTGCCCCAAGGCGGCCGGCGTGATCTGCATCGGCAGCTGCTCGGCCTTCGGGAACATCCCGGCGGCGAAACCCAACCCCGGCGGCTACAAGGGGGTCGGCGAGGCGCTCGGCATCAAGACCGTGAACATCGCCGGCTGCCCGCCCAACCCCATCAACTTCGTGGGCACGGTGGTCAACTACCTCCTCCTCGGCAAGCTGCCCGCATTGGACGACCTGGGCCGGCCGCTCTTCGCCTACGGCCAGACGATCCACGACAACTGCCCGCGGCGGGGGCACTTCGAAAACGGCGAGTTCGTCGAGGAATTCGGCTCCAAGGAAGCGGCGCTGGGCTACTGCCTCTACAAGGTCGGCTGCCGGGGCCCGGAGACCTACAACAACTGCGGCATCGTGAAGTTCAACAGCGGCTGCAGCTGGCCGGTCCAGGCCGGGGCGCCCTGCATCGGGTGCAGCCAGCCGGAATTCTGGGACAAGTTCACCCCCTTTTACCAGGAACTCTGATCCGCCGGACGGCGATTCCAATATCTTCAAGGAGGAGATGACATGGCCGAACGCATCATCGTCGATCCGATCACCCGGATTGAGGGGCATCTGCGCATCGAGGTCGAAGTGTCCGGCGGCAAGGTGGTGAACGCCTGGAGCTCGGGCCAGATGTTCCGCGGGATTGAGGTCATCCTGCAGGGGCGGGACCCCCGCGACGCCCACCATTTCGTCCAGCGCTCCTGCGGCGTCTGCACCTACGTGCATTCCATCGCCTCCGTGCGCGCGGTGGACGATGCCGTCAAGGTGAAGATCCCCAAAAATGCCCGCCTGATCCGCAACCTGCTCCTCGGCGCCCAGTACCAGCACGACCACATCGTCCATTTCTACCACCTCCACGCGCTCGATTGGGTGGACGTGGTGAGCGCCCTCAAGGCCGACCCGGCCAAGACGGCCGCGCTTTCCGACAACGTGAGCAACGCGCCCTGGGGCGGGACGAACTATTTCAAGAACGTCCAGCAGCGGCTCAAGACCTTCGTCGAAAGCGGGCAACTCGGCCCCTTCGCCAACGCCTACTGGGGCCACCCGGCCTACAAGCTGCCGCCGGAGGCGAACCTGCTCGCCGCGGCGCACTACATCGAGGCCCTGCGCCTGCAGGCGAAGGCCGCCCGCATGCACGCCATCTTCGGCGGCAAGAACCCGCATCCCCAGTCGCTCGTCGTGGGCGGGGTCACCTGCGCGGCGGACCTGACGGCCGAGCGCATCGCCGAGTTCCTCTACATCACCAAGGAAACCCACGAGTTCGTCAAAAACGTCTATATCCCCGACCTGCTCGCGGTCGCCTCTTTCTACAAGGACTGGGGCGGGATCGGCCGCACGACGAACTTCCTCGCCTGGGGCGATTTCCCGGCAAGCGACAAGGAGCCCGAGAGCCTCTTCATGCCGCGCGGCGTGATCTTCAAACGCAACCTCGAGAAGCCGGTCATGGCCGACCCGGGGAAGGTGACCGAGCACGTCGCGCGCTCCTGGTACGAAGGCGCCCAGGCGCGGCACCCCTACCAGGGCGAGACCAAGCCGATCCAGGGCGACCCGAAGTACGACACCGACTCGAAGGACGGCCGCTACTCCTGGCTCAAGGCCCCGCGCTACGAGGGCGAGCCTTGCGAGGTCGGACCGCTCTCCCACGTGCTCGTGGGCTACGCGTACGGTCAGAAGGAGTGGAAACAGCCCGTCGATCACGTCCTGAAGACCCTGAACATCCCCGCCGAGGCGCTCTTCTCGACCCTCGGCCGCACCGCGGCGCGGGGGATCGAAACCCTCGTCATCGGCGAGGCCATGCAGGGCTGGGTGATGGAGCTCGTGGAGAACATCAAGAAGGGCGACACGAAGACCTACGAGCCCTACGAAATGCCCGACAAGGCCCAGGGCGTGGGCTTAAACGACGTCCCCCGCGGCGCCCTCGGCCACTGGATCGTGATCGAGAACAAGAAGATCAAGAACTACCAGTACGTCGTGCCCTCGACGTGGAACCTGGCTCCCCGCTGCGCGGCCGGCAAGATGAGCCCGGTGGAGGAGGCCCTCATCGGGACTCCGATCGCCGATCCCAAGCGGCCGCTGGAGATCCTGCGCACGGTGCATTCCTACGATCCCTGCATCGCCTGCGCCGTGCACGTGATCGATCCGGACTCCAACGAGGTCTACAAGGTCCGCGTCGCCTGAGGCGGATCCCGACCGGCCTCCGCGCCGCCCGGGATCCCCGGGCGGCCGGAGGCTTTTTTCATGGGCCATGGCGGACGCCTCCGAAAACCCCTTCGACGCCGCAAACGCCCCCGAGATCCTCGTCCTGGGGATCGGCTCGCTGCTCTTCTCCGACGACGGCTTCGGGATTCACGTGGTGCGGCGCCTGGAGGCCGAGTACACCTTCCCGGACCGCGTGCACGTGGTCGACGGCGGGGTGCTGGGGGTCAACCTCCTGGGGGTGATCTCCAAGCCGCGGCACCTGATCGTGGTCGACGCCGTGCGCAACCGGGGAAAGCCCGGGGACCTGCACCGCATCGACCACGAGGAGATCCCGGCGCGCATCCGCGCCAAGAACTCGCTCCACCAGGTCGATTTCCTCGAGGCCCTGACCCTCTGCCAGGCCCTTGACAACGTGCCGCGGACGGTGATCTTGGGGGTGGAGCCGCTGGATGTCGAAACGCTCGGGCTTGCGCTTTCGCCTCCCGTGGCCGCGCAGGTCGAACCCGTGATCCGGCTTGTCCTGGCCGAGCTCGAACGGCTGGGCGTCCGTTGGAGCCGCAAGGATTCTTCCGCAGATGTGTCTGGCGATCCCTTCGCGCATCGTTGAGATCAAGGACCGCATGGCCGTGATCGACGTGGACGGCGTGCGGCGCGAGTGCAGCCTGCTTCTCCTCGAGGACGCCGCCGTCGGCGACTGGGTCATCGTGCACGCGGGATTCGCCATCTCGCGCATCGACGAGGAGGCCGCCCGCGAAACGCTCTCCCTGCTGCGGGAGGCGGCGGCCCTTGCGGGCGGCGCCCCCGGCGGGGAGCCCCCCGCCGGGGAATGAGGCCATGGACGCGCGGCTTGCGGCGCGCCGGCTGCTGGTGAACGGCATCGTCCAGGGGGTGGGTTTCCGGCCCTTCGTCTACCAGCTCGCGCTGCGCCACGGCCTGAAGGGCGAGGTCGCCAACACCTCCGAGGGGGTGCTGATCGACATCGAGGGCGCCCCCGAACGTCTGGACGCCTTCGAGGCCGAGCTCGTCTCGCGCACCCCGCCGCTCGCCCGGATCACCGAGGTGCGCGCGACCGAGCGGGAGCCGCGCGGCGCCGCAGGCTTCCGCATCGTGGAGAGCCGCCGCGGCGCCTCGATGGAGACGCTCATTCCGCCCGATGTCGCCGTCTGCGAGGACTGCCTGGCCGAGCTCTTCGACCCGCGCGACCGCCGCTTCCGCTACCCCTTCATCAACTGCACCAACTGCGGGCCCCGCTACACGATCATCGAGGACATCCCCTACGACCGGCCGAAGACCTCGATGCGCGATTTCGCGATGTGCCCGGCCTGCCGCGCCGAGTACGAACACCCCGCCGACCGCCGCTTCCACGCCCAGCCGAACGCCTGCCCGGCCTGCGGGCCGCGGCTTGCGCTGCACAACGCCGCGGGCGACCCCGTCGCCGCCGCCGACCCCGTCGCCGCCGCCGCCGCCCTGCTGCGGGAAGGGGCCATCCTCGCCGTGAAGGGGCTGGGGGGTTTCCACCTCGCGGTCGACGCCTTCGACCCCGAGGCGGTCGCGCGGCTGCGCGCGCGCAAGCGCCGCGAGGAGAAACCGCTGGCGGTCATGTCGCCCGATCTCGCGGCGGTCCGCACCTACGCCTTCGTCACGGAGGAGGAAGCCCGACTGCTTTCCGCCCCGGAGCGGCCGATCGTGCTCCTGCGCAAGCGGCCCGCCGGCCCGCTCGCCGCCGGGGTCGCCCCGCGCAACCGCTGGGTCGGGGTGCTGCTCCCCTACACGCCGCTCCATCACCTGCTCCTCGCCGAGGGCTTCCCCGCCCTCGTCATGACGAGCGGCAACCTCAGCGAGGAGCCGATCGCCGCGGGCAACGAGGAGGCGCTCGCGCGGCTCTCCGGGATCGCCGACGCCTTTCTCCTCCACGACCGCGGCATCGTGCGCCGCTGCGACGACTCGGTCGTGCGGCGGGTCGCCGGCAAGACGCGTGTTGTGCGCCGGGCGCGGGGATACGTGCCGCGGCCGGTTTTCCTCGCCCGCCGGCTGCCGCCGCTTCTCGCCGTGGGCGCCGAGCTCAAGAACACGGTCTGCCTCGTGAAGGGCGATCGCGCCTTCCTCAGCCCGCACATCGGGGACCTCGAGAACCTCGCCACCTACGAGGCCTTCTGCGAGACGATCGCGCACCTCGAACGCATCCTCGACATCCGCCCCGAGATCCTCGCCTGCGACCTCCACCCCGACTACCTGAGCACCCGCTGGGCCGAGGAGCAGCGGGGGCTCCTCCTCCGGCGCGTGCAGCACCACCACGCCCACGTCGCCGCCTGCATGGCCGAGCACGGGCTTACGGGCCCGGTGATCGGCATCGCCTGCGACGGCACGGGCTACGGCCCCGACGGGACGGTCTGGGGCGGGGAGGTGCTCGCCGCCGACGCCGCCCGCTTCGAGCGCCTGGCGCACTTCGCCTGTGTTCCCATGCCGGGCGGGGCGGCCGCGATCCGCGAGCCCTGGCGCATGGCGGTCAGCCACCTGCAGGCGGCTTACGGGAGCGGGTTTTCGCGGCTCGATCTGCCCGTTCTCTCGGAGACGGGGGAGGAGCGGGTGCGCGTCGCGGCGGCCATGGCCGCGGGCGGCGTCAACGCCCCGCTCACCTCGAGCCTGGGGCGGCTCTTCGACGCCGTCGCCGCGATCCTGGGGCTGCGCCGCCGCGTGGCCTTCGAGGGGCAGGCGGCGATGGAGCTCGAGATGGAAGCGGCCGAGGGCGTGGAGGAGGCCTACGACACGGAATGGGAGGAGGGGGAGCCGCGGCGCATCCTGCCTGCGCCGCTCGTCCGCGCGGTGGTGGAGGACCTCCTGCGGGGCCGCCCCGCCGCCGAGATCAGCGCCCGCTTCCACAACGGCCTGGTGCGGCTCTTCGTGCGCCTGTGCCGCCGCATCCGCGAGGAGCGCGGGCTTGCGCGCGTCGTCCTGAGCGGGGGGGTGTTCCAGAACGCGCGCCTCCTCGAGGGCCTCCTCCGCGGGCTTGCCGCCGCGGGCTTCGCGGTGTACAGCCACGAGCAGGTCCCGGCGAACGACGGCGGCATCGCCCTCGGCCAGGCGCTGGTCGCGGCGTCCCGGAATTGACGAGGCGCCGGAGCCGCCCGGAGGAAGGAGCCCCCCATGGCCACCCGCCACAGCGCCGAATACCGCGACCGACACCTGGTCCAGGAGCTTTCCTCGAGGATCCGCCGCCTGAGCCGCCGGCCGCTGCGCATCATGGAGGTCTGCGGCACGCACACGGTGTCGATCTTCCGCCACGGGATCCGCAGCCTGCTGCCGGAGACGATCACGCTGCTCTCCGGCCCGGGCTGCCCGGTCTGCGTGACCGACACGGCCGAGATCGACGCCGCGATCGAGCTCGCCCGGCGGCCCGGGGTCGTCATCGCCACCTTCGGCGACCTGCTGCGCGTCCCGGGAAGCCGCTCCTCGCTCGAGCGCGAGCGGGCCGCGGGGTGCGAGGTGAGGATCGTCTACTCCGCGCTTGATGCCGTCGCGCTCGCGCGGCAGACCCCCGGCCGGGAGGTCGTCTTTCTCGGCATCGGCTTCGAGACGACGGCCCCCACCGTGGCCGCGGCCGTGCTTGCCGCGCGGCAGGCGGGGCTCGGCAACTTCAGCGTGCTCTGCCTGCACAAGACGGTCCCGCCGGCGCTCGCCGCGCTCACCGCGGCCGGCGACCTGAGGATCGACGCCTTTCTGCTGCCGGGCCACGTCTCGGTCGTGATCGGCCGCAGGGCCTACCTCCCGTTCTTCGAGCGCACCCGGCTTCCCTGCGCGATCGCCGGCTTCGAGCCGGTCGACATCCTGCAGGCGGTGGCCGCCCTCGTCGCCCAGGCCGAGACCGAACGCCCGCAGGTGGAGAACGTCTACCGCCGCGCGGTCGCCGAGGAGGGCAACCCCGCCGCGCAGCGGGTGCTCGCGGCGGTCTTCGAGCCGGCCGACGCGCGCTGGCGGGGGATCGGCGTCATCCCCGCGAGCGGGCTTGAGATCCGGGAGGCTTACGCGGCGTTCGACGCCTCCCGGCGCTTCCCCCTCGAGCTGGCGCCGGCCCCCGAGCCCCGGGGCTGCTCGTGCGGGGAGATCCTCACCGCGCGCAAGACCCCGCCCGAATGCCCGCTCTACGGGATCCGCTGCACGCCCTCGGACCCCGTGGGCCCCTGCATGGTTTCGAGCGAGGGGACCTGCGCGGCCTACTTCCGCTACCACGACGCCTCCGCCGGAGGGTGACGGCATGGACCCCGCGGACAAGATCCTGCTCGACCACGGCAGCGGCGGGCGTATCGCCCACCGTCTGCTGCGCGATCTCCTGCTGCCCGCCTTCGACAACCCGGCGCTCGCCGAGCTGAACGACGGCGCGATCCTCGAGGTGGAAGGGTCGCGGCTGGCCTTCTCGACCGATTCCTACACGGTGGACCCGATCTTCTTCCCCGGCGGGGACATCGGCGATCTCGCCGTGAACGGCACGGTGAACGACCTGGCGATGTGCGGGGCGCGGCCGCTCGCCCTGAGCGCGGCCTTCATCCTCGAGGAGGGGTTCCCGCTCGAGGACTTCCGGCGCATCCTCGGCACCATGGCGCGGGCCGCCCGGGAGGCCGGGGTCGCGATCGTCACCGGCGACACCAAGGTCGTCCCCCGCGGGGCGGCGGACCGCGTCTTCATCAACACCTCCGGCATCGGCCTCATCCCGCCGGGGGTCCGGGTGGCGAGCCACCGGGCGCGGCCGGGCGACCGCATCCTGCTGAGCGGGAGCCTCGCCGACCACGGCGTGAGCGTGCTCGCCGGCCGCGAGGGGCTCGCCTTCCAGACGACCGTGCAAAGCGACACCGCCCCCCTGCACCGGATGGTGGCCGCGATGCTCGCCGCCGGCGGCGAGGCCGTGCACGTGCTGCGCGACCCGACCCGCGGCGGTCTGGGGACCGCCCTGAACGAGATCGCCGAGAGCTCCGGTGTGGGGGTCCTGATCCACGAGGAGACGATCCCCCTCAAGCCCGAGGTCGCGGGCTTGTGCGAACTGCTGGGCTTCGACCCGCTCTACCTCGCCAACGAGGGCAAGCTCGTCGCCTTCGTGCACCCGGAGGCGGCCGAGGCCGTGCTCGCCGCCGTGCGCGCCGACCCCGCCGGAAGGGATGCGGCCTGGATCGGCGAGGCGCTCGCCGCGCCCGCCGGCCGGGTCGTCATGCAGACCCGCATCGGCGGCCGCAGGATCGTCGACATGCTCTCCGGGGAGCAGTTCCCGCGCATCTGCTGAGCCGCCCGCCATGCGCTCTTCCCGCAGCCTTCCGTTTCGGGCCCTGAGCGCGCTCCTGCTCCTCGCCGCGGGGGCGGCCGGCTGTGACCCGCGCGCCGAGCACGTCCTTTCGGGGCGCACGATGGGGACGACCTACAGCGTGAAGCTGGTCGGCCGGCCCTGGAGCGGGACGGAGGCGCTGCAGAAAAAGATCGACCGGCGGCTTGCGGAGCTCAACCGCAGCCTTTCGCCCTTCCTGCCCGAAAGCGAGATCAGCCGCTTCAACCGCTTCGCCGCCGCGGGCGAGGCCTTCGCCGTCTCCGCCGATTTCCGGCGCGTCTTCGAGGCCGCGCAGCGGGTCCACGGCTGGTCGGGCGGGGCGTTCGACCCCACCGTGGGGCCGCTCGTCGATCTCTGGGGCTTCGGCCGGGGCAAACCGCGCGCCGAGCCGCCCTCGGAGGAGGAGATCGCCCGCGCGCGCGCCGCAGTCGGGCTCTCGCGGGTCTCGCTTCGCGGCGAGGCGGGGCTGGTGAAGGAGGACCCGCGGGTCAGCCTCGACTTTTCGGCCGTCGCCAAGGGCTACGGGGTCGACGAGGTGGCCCGCCTCCTGCGGGAGGCCGGCTGGCGCGATTTCCTGGTCGAGATCGGCGGCGAGGTCTTCGCCGCGGGCCGGCGGCGGGACGGGGCCCCCTGGCACATCGGCATCGCCCGGCCCGACAGCCGCGCCCGGCCCGACGAGGTCTACCGCGTGGTCGCCCTCTCCGACGCGGCGCTCGCGACCAGCGGCGACTACCGGCAGTTCTTCGTGCACGAAGGCCGGCGCTACAGCCACGTCGTCGACCCGCAGAGCGGCCGGCCGGTCGCCCGCGGGGTCGTGAGCGCCTCGGTCCTCGCCCCCGACTGCATGACCGCCGATGCCCTGGCGACGGCCGTCATGGTGCTCGGCGCCGAGGAGGGGATCGCGCTGCTCGAGCGCCTGGAGAACGTCGAGGGCCTGATCCTCGTGGAGACGGCCGAGGGCGGGCTCCTCGAGCGGGCGACCTCCGGGTTCCCGCCGCCGGCCAAGCCCCGGCCGCGTTGACAGATTCCGGGGCCCTTCTTACTCTGGGATAAACCCGTTCGTTTTCCGAATCCGCAACCCCATCGGGATGATGACGCCCCCCGCCGCCACGCCGCGCCGCCGCCGTCCGCCGGGCACGCTCTGCCTGGTCAGCCTGGGGTGCGCCAAGAACCAGGTGGACAGCGAGCTCATGCTGGGCCGGCTGCGCCAGGCGGGTTGGGTGCTGACCGAGCGGCCCGAGGAGGCCCAGGTCATCGTCGTCAACACCTGCAGCTTCATCGAGGATGCGGCCCAGGAGTCGCTCGAGACCATTCTCGAGCTCGCCCGCTACAAGAAGAGCGGCTGCTGCCGCCGGCTCGTCGTCACCGGCTG
Source organism: Desulfatibacillum sp. (assembly GCA_020725555.1). Taxonomy (GTDB): domain Bacteria; phylum Desulfobacterota; class Desulfobacteria; order Desulfobacterales; family SpSt-501; genus SpSt-501. The sequence continues at coordinate 268,918 of DYEU01000018.1, read as the reverse complement.
CCTGCCCGAGCGCTACCGCGAGAAGATCGTCCCCGAACTCCCCGAGGTGGACCTCTTCCTCGGGACCGGGGCCCTCGACCGCATCGTCGAGGCCGTGGGGGACCGCACCGGGGCGCCGAAGGCCATTCTGCCGGACCCCGACACCCTCGCCGTGGGCTCCCTCAACGCCGAGCGCGTGCTGACCTCCCCGCACACGGCCTACCTCAAGATCGCCGAGGGCTGCGACCGGGGATGCACCTTCTGCATCATTCCGCGCCTGCGGGGCCGCCAGAAAAGCCGGCCCCCGGAAGACATCCTCGCCGAGGGGCGCGACCTGGTCGATCGGGGGGTGAAGGAGTTGAACCTCGTCGCCCAGGACACGACCCACTACGGCCGGGACCTCGATCCGCCGGTCCCGCTCGCCGCGCTGCTCCACCACCTCGCCGGGGCCTGCGGCGGTGCGCGCCGCGAGGGCCTCTGGATCCGCGTGCTCTACGGCCACCCCGAGAGCATCGACGAGGCCTTCATCCGCGCGGTCGCCGCGCTGCCGGCGGTCTGCCCCTATTTCGATCTCCCCATCCAGCATGCGAGCGACCGCGTGCTCCGGCGCATGGGGCGCAACTACACCCGCCAGGGGCTGCGCCGCCTCTTCCGGCGCATCCGCGAGATCGTCCCCGACGCCTGCCTGCGCACCACGGTGATCACCGGCTTTCCCGGAGAGACCGAGCACGATTTCCAGCAGGTCCTCGACTTCGCCGAGGAGATCCGCTTTGACCATCTCGGCGCCTTCGTCTATTCTGACGCCGAGGACCTGCCCTCGCACCGGCTCCCCAATGCGGTGCCGCGGGAGACGGCGCAGGAGCGCTACGACCGGCTGCTCTCCCTGCAGCTCGACATCGCCGCGGAGAAGAACCAGCGGCACATCGGCCGGCGGATGACCGTCCTGATCGAGGAGGACCTGGGAAACGGCATGTTCTCCGGGCGCACGGCGCTTCAGGCCCCGGAGGTGGACGGGGTCACCTACGTGCAGGCAAGGGCCGGGGTCCGGCTGCCCCTGGGGGGCTTCGTGGCGGCGCACATCCGGGACGTGATGGAATACGACCTGCTGGCGGAGGCCCCGTGAGCGGCCTGAAGGCACGGATTCTCGGGGCGGTGGAGGCCGATCTCCGGGCGATCGAGGAGGCGCTCGTCGCGAACCTGACCCCGCACCTTGAGCTCGTGCGCGAGGTCGCGGGCCACATCCTCTTCAACGGCGGAAAGCGGATGCGGCCGCTGCTGTTGGTGCTGGGTGCGCGGCTCTGCGGCTACCGCGGCAGCTACGACACGGCCTTCTCGACCGCGCTCGAGTACCTGCACGCGGCGACCCTCCTGCACGACGACCTGGTCGACGGGGCCGAGACGCGGCGCGGCAAGCCGGCCGCCCACCGGCTCTGGGGAAACGCGATCGCCGTGCTCGTGGGCGATTTCCTGCTTGCGCGCGCCCTTTCCCTCACCGCCGCCACCGGCAACCCCCGGATCGTCGCCGTGCTCTCGCGCCTGACCGAGGAGATGTCCCAGGGCGAGGTCCACCAGCTCCAGCGCAAGGGCGACCCCGGCCTCAGCGAGGAGGAATACGGCGAGGTCATCCGCCGCAAGACGGCCGTGCTCTTCGAGACGGCCTGCCGCGTGAGCGCGCTGCTCGCCGAGGCCCCGGCCTCGAGCGAGGAGGCCCTCGCCGCCTACGGGCTCGCCCTCGGCCACGCCTTTCAGATCGCCGACGATCTGCTCGACTACACGGCCCAGGCCGAGCGGATCGGAAAGGACGTGGGCAGCGACCTGCGCGAGGGGAAGATGACGCTGCCGCTGATCCGGGGTCTCGCCCTGGCCGGCGCGGCCGAGCGGCGGCGGATCCTCGCCCTGATCGGCAACCCCGACGTTCCCGCCGAAGATTTCGCCTGGCTGCGCGGGTTTCTCGCGCAAAGCGGGGCGATCGCCTACGCCCGCCGCGCGGCCGAGACGTGGATCGCCGCGGCGAAGGGACACCTCCGCCGCTTCCCCGACTCGCCCACGCGGCGGACGCTCATGGACCTGGCCGACTATTGCCTGGAACGGAATCTCTGAGCCTGTGAAGCCGGGAGGAACGAAGCGCATGCCGCCGGTTTTTGGGATGCCCGAGAGGGCCTGGGTGCTGCTCCTGGCGACGCTGCTCGCGGTCGCCGCCCCCGCCGGGGCGCAGAAAGCCGAGGACCTGCGCACCGTGGTCGCCCTCGGCGTGGGGCCGGCGGCGGGGGCCGGGCCCGCCGCGGCCCGTGAGGCCGCGATCGCCGATGCGATGCTCCGCGTCGTGGCTGCGGCGGCGATCGAGCGCTTGCCGGCGGAGCGGCTCGCCGAGGGCTTTCGCCGGGCGAACGACGAGGTGCTCTCCCGGCCCGGCGACTTCGTCCAGGATTACCGCCTGCTTGCCGAGGCCCCCGCCGGCCGCGAGCACCGGGTCCTGCTCCAGGTCACGCTGAACGAGCGACTCCTGCGCGAGCGGCTGCTCGCCGCGGGCCTGGCCGCGGCCGAGGGGGCTGCGCCCGCGGCGCCGCGTCCGATTCTCCTCCAGGTGGAGGCCGGCGCGGCGCTCGCCCATTTCGTCCGCTTCCGCCGGGCGCTCCTTGAGCTTCCCGGGGTCGAGGGTCTCCAGGTCCGGGAGATTCGCGGCGTCGAAACCGCGCTCGAGGTGTCCTTCCGGGGCGGGGTGGAGGACTTGGCCCGGAGGCTCGCGGCGATGGCCTTCGAGGCCTTCACCGTTTCGGTCGCCCAAGCGGCGGAAGAAGGCGGCCTGCGGGTCGTTCTCGCGCCCCGCTGAAGAACCCCGGGCCGTACGCGGCGGCGCCCCGCCCGCCGGAAGAGGCGGGTGCAAGAAGGGCATGCGGCACACGATCAGCCTCCCCAACCTGATCACCGTCCTGCGGATCTTTCTCACCCCGCTTTTCGTCATCCTCCTCATCCGCGGGGACACCGGCTGGGCGCTCGCCGTCTTCCTCGCGGCCGGGGTGAGCGACGGCCTGGACGGTCTGCTCGCGCGCCTGCTCGACCGGCGCAGCGCGCTCGGCGCCGTGCTCGACCCGATCGCCGACAAGCTCCTCCTCACGGCGGCCTTCATCTGCCTCGCCCTCATCCAGGGGATCCCCCCCTGGGTGGCGGTCGTCGTCATCAGCCGCGACGTGCTGATCGTGATCGGCGTTGCCGTGCTCGCTTTCGCGAAGATCGCCTTCGAGATCCGGCCCTCGATCCTCAGCAAGTGGACGACCGTCTGCCAGGTGGTGCTGGTCGCCGCCGCCCTCCTCGCCCTCAGGCTCCCCGCCCTCGACCCGGCGGTTTACCCGCTCTGCTGGATCGCGGTCGTGATGACCGTCCTTTCGGGGCTGCACTACACCTGGACCGGGCTCCAACTGCTGCAGGCCGGGTTTGCCAACGCCGCCCGGAAAGAGGAGACCCGCCGCGACTGAGGCGGGCGGGAGCGCGCGCCTGCTTGACAGGCTGAGGGCCGGATGCTAAGAAGTTTCCCGATTTCAGGCACGTAGCTCAGGGGGAGAGCACTACCCTGACACGGTAGGGGTCACGAGTTCAAATCTCGTCGTGCCTACCACGAGAAACGGGGGGTTGCGGGGGAAAAACACCGCAGCCCCTTTTTGTCCTGGTCGCGGGCCCCGGCGGGGCCGCACCCGCGCCCCCGGGGGGGGAACCCCGGACACGCGGCCGGAGGAGACGGCATGAAACGCATCCCCCATGGGACCTCCCCCGAGGCCGGCCGGCCGGGAGAGGCCCCCGAGGCCCGCGCGGCGCCTCCCCCCGCAGGGTCGAGCGCCCGCGGGGGGGAAGACCGAGCCGGCGGCGAGGGGGACGCTCTTCCTCCCGTGTCGGTCGTGATCGGCGAAGTGCAGCTGCTCCTTGCCGAAAAGCGGACCTCGTTGGCCGTGATGCGGACGGGGATCGCGGTTCTCGCCCTGCCCCTGTCGGTGGCGAGCGTCTTGATCGCGACCTCGAAATACTACCTCATCGAGCACGTGCTGCCTGTGCTCATTCCCCTGGGGGTTTTCTCCCTGGCCCTCGCCGTGTTCGGCGTCATGCTCATCGTCCGTTCGCTCGCGCGCATGCGCCACTGCGATCGCCTCATGTTCGAGATCAAGCGCAGGCACAGCGTGATCGCGCAGTTCATCGAGTGAACGCCGGGGGAACGACCGCGGGGCCGGAGCGGAAACCCTTCGGCCTCCGGGGCCGGGGGGGACCGGCCGGGGAACCCCGCGGCCGGGCGGTGGGACGGCGGACCGAACCCCCGAAAGGCGGTGGGCATCCATGACCCTCCCGGTGATGGCCCTCGTGCTGGCCGCCGCGTTTCTGCACGCCTCCTGGAATTTCCTGGTCAAGCGCAACAGGGACCCGTATCTCGGCATGACCGCCGTCGTTCTGGGGCACACGCCGTTCGCCCTGGCGGCCCTCGGGGTCGCCCCCGCGCCCGACGCGAAGGCCCTGCCTTTCATCCTGGGCGGTGCGGTGCTGCACACGGGCTACCAGCTCGTTCTGCTCGCCTCCTACCGGGCCGGCGACCTGAGCCAGGTCTATCCCCTGGCCCGGGGTTCGGCCCCGCTCATCGTCGCCGGCGTTTCCCTCACGCTGCTGGGGGTCAACCTTTCGCGGGTGGAGCTGGCGGCCGTCGCCCTGATCGGCACCGGCATCATGAGCCTCGCCCTCGTCCGCCGCAGCGAAGGACTCCGCAACGGCCGCGCCGCAGCCCTCGCGCTCGTCACCGGCGGGTTCATCGCCGCCTATTCCCTGGTCGACGGGATGGGGGCCCGCACCGCCGGCACGGCGCTCGGCTACTACGGCTGGCTCTCGGTGGCGAACGCCGCCCTCTTTGCGCTGGGGATGGGCCTCGTCCATCCGCAGTCCGTGCGCCGGGCGGTTTTCCATGAGCCGCGGCTCGCCCTGAGCGGGGGCGGGGCCTCCTTTCTGGCCTATGCGCTGGTGACCTGGGCCTTCACCCGGGCCCCGATCCCCCTGGTCACGGCGCTGCGCGAGACGAGCATCGTTTTCGCCCTGCTGCTGGGGGTCGTGGTGCTCAAGGAGCGGCTCGATCTCCTCAAGCTCTTCGCCACCCTGTGCACGCTTTTGGGCGTCGGGCTCTTGCGGCTTGGGCGGTAGGGTGGGGGAGGGGCCGGGCGGTGCCGGCTTCCTTGCGGGGCTCGTCTTCCTCGGGTCGCCCCGGCCGGGGCCTCCCTCAGGCTGCCTGCTCGACCCAGGGGCGGCGGCCGATGAGCGCGATGAGCTGGGCCAGGAGAAAGGCCGCCGCCGCGCCGAGATGGGCGAGATCGACGGCGATCACGAGGGCGTCGGAAAAGAAAACCCCCGGAAAATTCTTGACCACGATCAGGCCGCCGGAGGCGACGAGCGCGGCGAGCAGCCCCGCGCGCAGCGCCCCGGAGCGGGACAGGCGCAGGCGCCGCGGGCGGCGTGCGGCGAGGTAGAGGGTCGCCGCGTGGGCGAGGAGGGCGAGAAAGAGGGCCGCCGCCAGGTAGTGGACGAGGCGCGTCGCCCAGTAGTCGGCCAGCCAGCCGCAGCCGGGGAGATCGCTCAGGTAATAGCGGTTGTAGATCGGCAGTTGCCCGAAGCCCGTCAGGGCAAGCACGAAGACGAGCCCCCGGAAGGCCCATCGCGCGGCCCGGCCCGGGGCGGTCGGCCGCGCGGGGACTTGCGCGTCAGCGCTCATCGCTCTCCTCCGACGGGGTGTTGCCCCGTGCGCGGGAGACAAGCCGCAGGGCCGCGCCCGCGACCCCGGCCAGGGGGGCGATCGCCAGGGCCGCCGTCAGGCGGTTTGCCTCGTCCATCGTGTCCGGGACGGGCGCGAGGTGCGGCCGCCCCTCGCCGGTCTCGATCCCGCGGTTCAGTATCTCAAAGGGGACGGGGGAGACGTAGATCGTGTTCGTCCCGCCGTTTTCGTGCTCGCCGTAAGTGAACCCCCCGATCTCTTCGGCGATCGCGTGGGCGCGGGCGAGGATCTCCGGCCGCGGCCCGATCGTCTGCACCTCTTCGGGGCAGGCCTCGATGCAGGCGGGAAGACCGCCCGCGGCGAGGCGCTGCCGGCAGCGGTCGCACTTGTACATGACCCCGTTTCCGGCGAAGGAAGGGGCGAGCTTCAGGTAGAGCCCCACCCCGGTCTGCCGCTGGGGGATGTCCCAGGGGCAGACGCTCTTGCATTTCGAGCCGCCGAGACAGATCTCGGGGTCGATGAGCGCGATGCCCTCCGGCGTCTGCCGGGCGGCCCCCCAGGGGCAGAGCTTGACGCAGGGGGGATTGACGCAGTGCATGCAGCGCCGCGGGAGCGTGAGCTCGATCTCCCGGCCGTCGTGCACGACCCGCGCCTGCTGGATGAAGAGCCAATTGTAGGGGGTGAGCCGGTCGTCCACCTCGCGGCGCTCGGACCAGTCCGAGACCTTGACCCGGGCGGGGAACATCCGCGGGAAGGGCTTTTGCGGCTCGGGGAAACGGTCGGCGTTCGCCTCGCGGCAGGCCGCCACGCAGGAGCCGCAGCCGATGCACTTGCGGATGTCGATCAAGGTCGCAACCGATTCCTCGGCCGCGGCGGCGGCCGGCGGTGCAGGTGCCGCGGCAAGCGCCGCGGCGGCAAGCGAGCCCTTGAGAAAGGTGCGCCGGGAAATCGCCATTTCGCCCTCCGGGGAAGCGGGGTGTTGCGTCGCCTCTGAGGAGCCGCGACCGGGAAAAAGGTTACAACCCCTTGGCGGCCGAGGTTGCATCCGCGCAGGGGCTTTGTTACGTAAGTCGGGATCATGCAGGGCGCATCGGGGGTCGACCCCTCACGGCGCCGGAGGGATGGGAGGATGTACCGACAACAGCTGACGGTCTTGACGGGCAACGCCGCCCGCGACGTGGGGCGGGTCTTCTCGCTTCTGGGCGAGGCCGGGATCGACGTGCGCGCCCACTGCCTCGTGGACAACGGCGAGATCCACGCCAAGTTGCGGCTGATCGTCGCCGAGCCCGAGCGGGCGGCCGCGGCCCTCGCGGCCGGCAAGCTCACGGCGGTCTTGAACGAGGTTGTGGTGATCGAAGTCGAGGACCGCCCCGGCGCCCTGGGCCGCATCCTGGATGCGCTCGCGGCGGTCCCCGTCGCCGTGTCCTACACCTACACCGCGGTGAGCTCTCGCCCCGGGACGGCGGTCATGGTCTTCCGCTTCTCCGACAACGCGCTGGCGGAGGAGGCGCTGCGGCAACAGGGGATCCGCACCCTTTCGGCCGCGTGAGGCGCGTTCAGCCTTCCGCCTGCTGAATCCCCTCGAGCTTCCAGAAGGAGTCCCCGCCCTGCGCGTCGCGGCTGAAGTGCCACAGCTCGCGCACCGGACGGGCCGCCTCGGAGGCCTCCTCCCGCAGCATGGCGTCGTAGAGGACCGAGACCACGATCTTGCCCTCGATCTCGCGCACTTCCTGGATCGCGGGGTGGACGAGCAGGATGTCGGTCTTCCCGGGCCGGGGATCCTCCTCGGCCTGGCGCCGGATCTCTTCGAAGACCTCGGGGGTCGTGAAGGCGCGGATGTCCTCGAGGTCGCGCCGGTCCCAGGAGGCCTGCAGGCGGTTGTAGATGAGGCGCGCGCCCTGGAGGAACTCCTCGGGGTCGAAGCCCTCCGGGTAGGCGGCCGGCGGGGAGGGGGCCTCGGCCGTGCGCGAGGCGGCGATTCCCCAGGGGTCCAGCTCCCCGCGGGCCAGTCCCGGCGACCCGGAGAGGCCGGCCGCGGCCGGCGCGGGCCGGCGCGCCCGGAGCAGCCGGAAGAGGAGAAAGATCCCGCCCCCGAGGACGAGGAGGTCGAGCAGCCCCGGGCCGCCCCAGGCGTGGCCGCCGCCGAAGAGCAGCGAGCCGATCAGGCCGCCCATGAGCATCCCCCCCAGCATGCCGCCGAAGCCCCCGAAGGCGGGCCGCGGGGCGACGGCCGCCGGCTGGCCCCCGGGTTGCGGGGCGCCCGGGGAGGGCGAGGGCAGCGGGGCGCTGCGCTGGTAGCTCGGCCGGCTGCCGAAGGATTTGCCCCCGCCCAAGCGGGCGGCATGGGCGGCCTCCGCGAGCAGGAACATGAGGAAGAAGGCGATCGCCGCGGCACCCAACACGGAGAGGAGAGCGCTTCGTTTCATCGGGTCAGGGTTTCCTCCATCGAGGCGGTTTTGGTGATCGTTTGTTTACATCAAGGGGTAACACGTCCGGCGGCGTTCGTCAACCCGGGCGGGACCCGGCCGGCGCCGCCCGGGGGCGGCCGGGCGTGGTTTCAGCGCGCGGCGAGCAGGGGGAGGATGCGGTCGAGGACGGCCTCGGCCACCTCGCGCTTGGGGAGAAGCGGCAGGCTCTCCACCCCGCCGCGGGGGTCGAGGATCACCACGCGGTTCGTCTCCGCCTCGAAGCCGCTTTCCGCGGCGCTCACGTCGTTGGCGACGATCAGGTCCAGCCCTTTTTTCTCGAGCTTCTCGCGCGCGTGGCGCAGGAGCTCCTCGGTCTCGGCGGCGAAGCCGACGACGACGGCCGGGCCGGCTTCGCCGCTGCGGCGCCGCGCGGCGACGCACGCGAGAATGTCCTCGGTGCGCACGAGCTCGAGGCGCGCGGCCTCGGCCTCCTTCTTGATTTTCTGCGCCGCCGCCGCCCGCGGCCGGTAGTCGGCGACGGCCGCGGCCATGAGCAGGACATCGGCCTCGGCGGCGGCCGCGAGCACCGCTTCCTGCATCTGCGCCGCGGTGGCGACCGCGTGGCAGGCAACCCCGTAGGGCGGCCGCAGGGCGACCGGCCCGTGGATCAGGGTCACCTCGGCGCCGCGGTCGCGCGCCGCGCGGGCAAGGGCGAAGCCCATCTTGCCGCTGCTCGGGTTGCCGATGAAGCGCACGGGGTCGATCGGCTCGCGCGTCCCGCCCGCGGTCACGACGACCTTCTTCCCGGCAAGCGGGCCGCTGCGGCCGAGCACCCAGCAGGCCGCGTCCAGGATGGTCTCGGGCTCGGCCATGCGGCCCTCGCCGCTTGCGCCCGAGGCGAGCCGCCCCTTCTCCGGCCCCACGACGAAGGCGCCGCGGCGGGTGAGGGTTTCGAGGTTCGCGCGCGTCGCCGGGTGGTGCCACATGCCCGATTCCATGGCCGGGGCGACAAGCAGCGGGCCGCGGCAGGCGAGCGCGGTGGTGACGAGCAGGTTGTCGGCGAGCCCGCAGGCGAGCCGGGCGAGCGTGTTCGCCGTGGCGGGGGCGACGATCATCAGCGCGGCGCGCTGCCCGAGGGCGACGTGGCCGATCTCGCGGTCCTGGAGCAGGGAGAACATCTCGATCGCCACCGGCCGGTGGGTGAGGGCCTGGAAGGTGAGCGGCCGCACGAACTCGGCCGCGGCGGGCGTCATCACGACCTCGAGGGCGGCCCCGGCCTGGACGAGGCGGCTGGCGAGATCGGCCGCCTTGTAGGCGGCGATCCCGCCCGTCACGCCGAGGACGACCGGGCGCCGGTCGAGCACCGGGATTTTATTCTCCATAAAGAACCCTCCGGCCGGGCGGTTCAGCGGTTCATCTCGTAGATCATGCGCAGCCCCTCGAGGGTGAGCATCGGGTCGACCTTCTCGATCACGGCGGCGTGCTCGGCGAGGATCGCCGCCATGCCGCCGGTGGCGACGACGCGGGCCGACCCGCCCAGCTCGGCGCGCAGGCGGCCGACCAGGCCGTCGATCAGGCCCACGTAGCCCAGCACCAGCCCCGATTGCATGGCGTGCACGGTGTTGCGGCCGATCGCCGCCGGCGGGGCCGTGAGCTCGATGCGCGGCAGCTTGGCCGTGCGGGCGAACAGGGCCTCGGCGGCGATCCCGAGCCCCGGCGCGATCGCGCCGCCGACGTAGTCCCCCTCGCGGGAGAGGGCGTCGAAGGTGGTCGCGGTGCCGAAATCGACCACGATGCAGGGGCAACCGTAGAGCCGCTTGGCGGCCACGGCGTTCAGGATGCGGTCGGCGCCGAGTTCGGCGGGGTAGTCGATGCGGATCTCCACCCCCGTGCGCAGCCGGTGGGAGACGACGAGCGGCTCGAGCCCCAGGTAGCGGCGGCTGAGCTCGACGAAGACCGGCGTGACCGGCGGCACGACGCTTGAAAGCGCCACCCCGGTGAGCTGCGACCAGGAAAGCCCGCGGAAGTCGAAGAAGCTCCGCAGCAGCATGGCGTACTCGTCGGCCAGCCGCGCGCGGTCGGTGGCCGCCCGCCAGTGCGCCATCCACCCCTCGGCCCCGCCGTGCACCCCGAAGGAGGTGTTCGTGTTGTTCACGTTGACGGCGAGCAGCATGCCCGCGTTCTATCCGGGCCGCCCCGGGATTGCAAGGCCGGCCTTCACCCGGGGAGGCCGTGGCGGTGGGGGCGGTCGCCCAGCCGGTGGACGTGGAGATGGCGGTGGAGCGCCTCGCCGTCCACGTCGCGGATCGTGCCTGCTTCGAGGGTGAGCAGCCGGTCGCAGAGGGCGGTGAGGAGGTCGATGTCGTGGGAGACGATCGCCTGCGGGATCGGCAGCCTCTCCAGCACCTCGACCAGCCGCAGGCGGGTGCGGGCGTCGAGGCCGTTCTCGGGCTCGTCGAGGAGCAGCGCCTCGGGTTCCATGGCGAGCACCGCCGCGAGCGCGACCAGCCGCTTTTCCCCGCCGGAGAGCTTGAAGCCGATGCGGCCCTCGAACCCCTCGAGCCCTAAGGCCGCGAGCGTGCGCCGCGCCACGGCCGCCGCCTCGGCCCGGCTCTTGCCGAGGTTGAGGGGCCCGAAGGCGACGTCCTCGAGCACCGTGGGGCAGAAGAGCTGGTCCTCGGGGTCCTGGAAGACGAGCCCGATGCGGCGGCGGACCTCGAGGAAGTCGGCCTCGGCGCGGCGGGGTTCGCCGAAGATGCGGATTTCGCCGGCCTGGGGCCTGAGGAGCCCCATGATCAGCAACAACAGGGTCGTCTTGCCGCTGCCGTTGGGGGCGAGGATCCCCACCCGCTCCCCGCCTCCGAGCGCGAAGTCGAGCCCCTCGAGGATGGGCGCCGCGCCGGGGTAGCCGAAGCGGATGCCCCGCAGGGCGACGAGCGGTTCCTCCGCGGCCACGGCGCCCTCCTCCCCCTCAGCCGGCGAGTTCCAGCCAAGCCGAGGCGACGACGGCCGCGGCCGCGGCCGCGGCGAAGGCGAGCGACCGGCGCGTCAGCCGAAACTCGTGCAGGCTGAGAAAGACTCCCCGGAAGCCGCGGCAGAGCATCGCCCGGCGCACGCGCTCGGCGCGGTCGACGGAGCGCACGAGCAGCATGCCGAGCAGCCAGGCGAAGGTGCGGTAGGTGTGGAGGTCGGTCCGCGGACGGAAGCCGCGCAGCGCGGCCGCACGGCGAAGCCTGTGGAATTCCTGCTCGAGGAGGGCGAGGTAGCGCCAGGTGAGCAGGAGAAGCTGGACGAGCTTTCCCGGGACCCCCAGGCGGTGGAGGGCGTGGCCGGCGGCCGGGAAGGGCAGGGGGGCGACGAGCGCCAGAAGCGCAAGAACGAGCGCGTTCGACTTGAGCGTGATGGCCAGCGCGAGCGCGAGCCCCTCGCGGCTCGCCGCCAGCGGCCCCAGCCGCACGAGCGCCTCGCCGGGCAGGCTGAAGGGGACGATCGCCCAGAGAAGCAGCACGAAGCCGTTTGCGGCGAGGAGACGGCGCAGGAGGGGCCGCGGGGAAAGGCGGAAGAAGGCCGCCAGACCCAGCGCGAAGCCGAGCGCGGCGAGGATGCCGGCGGGCCGCTGCCACGCGGCGGTCGCCGCGCTGAAGCCGATCGCCGCGGCGAGGCGCACCCGGGGGTCGATCCCTCCGGGCGCATCGCCGCCTTCGACGGGGGGGGCGGGGATCAAGGCGGGCGTGCGTCCCCCTTCAGGTGCCGAAGACGATGCGGTGCTCGACCAGGTGCATCCGTTTCAGGGGCGCCTTCACGGTCTTCTGCTGGCCGAAGATGTTGACCAGGAGAAAGCTCCCGTCCTCCTGGGGCTCGACCCGGTCGACCGACTCGAGGAGCAGCTCCTCGCGGCCGTCCCGTTCCACGTAGGCGTGCGCTTCACACATCGGGCAGCACCTCCTTCAGTTTCTTGTGCACGAGCGCCTGGACCAGGTGCGGCAGGGGCTCGGCGGAGAGCCCCACCAGGTGGACCGCCTCCTGGGTGAGGGGGAGGAAGAGCTTGGGCGCGGGGCTGGCCATGATCGCCTCGGCCATCCGCGGGGTGACCTCGCCCAGCATGGCGTGCGCCCAGCCGATCGAGACCGCGCCCACGATCACGTCCACCCGGGGGGCCGTCTGGACGATCGCGTTTTCGCCGCTCGCGGCGCGGTTCGCCCCGGCCTTGAGCATCTGGGCCGCGGCGATGGCGTTGGTGCCGAGGGCGATCAGCTCGATCGTCTCGCCGTAGGCGTCTTTCAGCGCGCGCAGGATCGCCGCCCCGATGCCGCCCCCCTGGCCGTCGATGACGCAGATGCGTTTCAAGTGACCCGACCTCCCGCGGTCAGCGCCGCTGCTTCATCCAGGCGGCGAGCCCGGCGAGCCCCAGGATCCAGCCGAGCCCGCCGACGATGTCGGCTAGCCGGAGGCGCGGCTCATGGAGCTCGGAGAGCAGTTTCACCACGGGGGCGAGCTTCCTGTCCAGAGCTTTTTCCAGGGCCTGCTCGAGCTCGGCCGTGGAAAAGGCGGCCGGGGCCGTCGCCGGAGCCTGCGCCGGGGCGGGCGAAGGGGGGGGCGGCTCCGCGCCGCCGAGCTCCTCGCGCGTAAGGGGCCAGTCCGCGCGGTGGCCCATCCCGGCCTCCAGCACGATCCGCAGGTCCTCGCGGCGGGGGATCGGGAACGAAAACTCGCCGCGCTCGTTTGTCTTTCCCTGAAGCAGCTCGCGGCCCTCGCGGTCGAGCACCCGGATCAGGCCCTCCCTCACCCGCGTGCCGTCGGGGTATTTGGACTCGGTGTGCACGGTGTCGCCCTCCACCCAGGCGAAGAGGGTGACGCGGTGGGCGAAGGCCCCCGCGGGGAAAACGAGGAAGGCTGCGGCCGCGATCAGGCCGCAAAGGAACGATACAGGCTTCATGGCACCTCCGCAGGCGGCCGGCCGGGGAGCAAGCCGGGCTGGACCCGGCGCAGGAAGCCCACGCACAGGGCCGTGACCACCCCTTCGACGACCGCCACCGGCAGGTGGGCGAGGATCACGGCGACGGCCACGTTGAAAAAATGCTCCTCGGTGAAGGTGAGCGCAAGGCCCACGAGGACCCCGCCGAGCAGCACGGCAAGGAAGCCGCAGGCGAAGGCGGCGGCGAGCGCCGCCGCACGCCCCGCCTGGAGGAAACGGGAAAAGAGGCCGTAGCCGATCACCGCGGGGAGCGCCATGATGAGCGTGTTCACCCCGAGGGTCGTCAGGCCCCCGAACTGGAAGAAGACCGCCTGCAGGACAAGCCCCACCACGATGGCGGGGAAGGCCGGCCAGCCGAGGAGCAGCCCCACCAGCCCGTTCAGGACGAGATGCACGCTCGCCGGCCCGAGCGGCACATGGACGAGCGAGGCGACGAAGAAGGCCCCGGCGAGCATCGCCGTGCGGGCGATCCGGTCCGGGTCGAGCCGTTTCAGGCCCACGGCCGTCCCCGCGGCGGCAAGCGCCGCCCCGGCGACCAGGACCGGACCGGAGAGGACCCCCTCGGAAAGGTGCATGGTTCCTCCTCTACCCGAATCGACCGCAAAGAGAAAGCCGCCTCAGAACCCGAACGCGGCGCGCAGGGTGGCGGCGAAGACGGGGTCGTTGTCGGCGTCCCCGCCGGGGTTCCGGACGTACTGGACATCGGGCGTGAAGGCGAGGTTCTCGGTCACCGCGAGGCGGTAGTAGGCCTCCAGGTGGTACTCGGGGGCATCGGCCCGGAAGCGGCGGTCGGGCACCAGGGCCGCCAAACCGATGCCGATCTCGTCCTCCGTGCGGCCCGGGGTCAGCCCCTTCACGTTCAGCCCCCCCGAGACCTCCCGCTTGACCACGTAAACCTCTTCGTTGTTCCAGCCGAGGCGGGCAAAGAGCCCGAGCGCCGCGGTGAGCCTCTGGTCGGCGGAAACCCCCAGACCCCAGCCCTTGCCCCGTTCGCCGGCGAGAAAATTGCGCTCGGCGTCGAGCCTGGAATGGTCTTAGCCCGCATACCGGCCATAGTAAAGAATCGCCCGCCCTGAATCTCCAGCGTCTAAAACCGCTCCTCCAGCGCCTCCGCAATCTTCTCGTCGCGCACCTTTTCGGCCTTGAGCTCCCGGCGCTTGGCGAGCTGCTCCTGCTCCTCCAGGCGCTGCTCGAGTTCGGCGATCCGCTCTTTGAGCGCCTGAATCTCCTTCAGCACGGATGCGGTGTCGGCGAGCGCCCCGCCGACCGGGAGGATCCCGAGCCACAGCCCCGCCAAGGCGAACCCCAGCCATCGTCTCATGCCCCACCTCCATCGGTCTTCGCCCGCCGCAAGGGCCGCAAGACCCTTGCGGCACGGCGGTCATTTTTCCTGCCACGCGTGGAAATAGACCCAGATCACACCCCCGATCTCGACCGCCTTGTCCTTGCCGTCCTTCTTGAGCTTGAAGTCGGCCGGGGCGAGCGCGGCGAAGCTCCACCAGCCGGCCCGCGGCACGGCGTAGGTGAAGACGCCGTTTCTGTCGGCCTTGACGACCTGGGTCACCTGGTACGCGGTCGGCGGGACGGCCTTGCCCTCGCGGTTGTAGAACTCGATTTCGACCTCGGCGTAAGGCGCGGGTTTGCCGTTCTGCTTGACGATCCCCTGGAAGACGTTTCCGGCATAGAGCCCGAAAGGCCGCGTGAGGGGGACGATCTCGATCGGGTGGCCCACCTCGCGGTCCCAGCCCTCCTCCTCGCCGAAGGCGGGGACGACGACCTTGGTGTAGTGCACGATGAAGGAGTCCTCGGCCGGCTCCCAGTAGGGCTCGGGCTCGAAGTGGAAGATGTAGACCCCGGGACGCTTGACCGTGTAGGCCGCGCTCCAGGCCGCCTTGCCCATGACGGAGGCGGGCCTGAGGCCGGGCGTCAGGTCCTCCCTCGCCGACCCGGCGAGCACGCCGCAGGCTTTCGGTTTCGCCATGTCCATGCCGACCCCTTCCATGGGGTGCGAGAAGGAGAGCGAAAGCTCGACCGTCTTGGGGTCGGCCTGCGCAATCACGGGTCTCGAGGGGATGAGCATCCCGAAATGGGCCCACGCGGGGAGAGAAAGGGAGAGAACCAAGGCCACGAGCACGGAGCACCGTTTCATGGAAGACCTCCTTTCCGGCGGCGGTTGCGGACAAAAAAAGGCCGCGCGCACAAGGCGCCTTCAGGCGCCCAGTTCGCACGGCCTTTCAGGAAACGGCCTTGACGAAAACGAAAACGGAAAGGCAAGGGCGGGCTTCGGCCCGCAGTCGCCGCACCTCTACTCCAGGGGCTTTTCCCTGTCAAGCGGGGCATGGCGCGGCTTGACTTGGATAGGGAAACTCTCTAAGGAAACCGGGATGGCGCAAGCGGCGGGGGAAAGCGAAACGAGGCCGTTTCTGACCATGAGCCGGGCGGCGCTCTGGGGCTGGGTCGCGGGGGTGTTTGCGATCTCGGCCGGCATGTTCGTCCTGGGGGTGATGGTCGGCCGCGGCACGGCGCCGATCGAGTTCGACATCGACCGCCTCAAGCGCGCCGTCGAGGCCGCGGGCCGCGCCGCCTCCGCGGAAAAGCCCCAGGCCGCAGCGCAGCCGGAGATGAAGCGCAAGACCGATCTCGGGTTTTACGACTCGCTGGTGCGCGGCCCGGAGGAGAAGCCGGCCCTGCCCCAGGCGCCCAGGGCCGAAAAGACCAAAGAAGCCGAGCCCCGCGCGAAGGAGCCCCCCGCCCCCCCGCCGCCGGAGAGAAAGCCGGCCGCGGCCGCCCCTTCGCCCCCGGCCGTGTCGCCGGCCCCGGGCCCGGCCCCGGCCCCGTCGACGGCGGGTCGCACCTTCACCGTCCAGGTGGCGGCGCTCGCCTCGGAGGAGGAGGCGCGCGGCCTTGCGGCGAGGCTGCGGCAGCGCGGCTATGCCGCCTATGTCGAGCCCATCTCTTCGGCCGCCGGCGGGAAGATCTTCCGCGTGCGCATGGGCGAGTACCCCACGCGGGATTTCGCGCGCGGCCTCGTCGAGCGGCTGCGCCGCGACGGCTTCCCGGCCGAGGCGGTCGCCAAGTGAAGCGCAGGAGAACCCCATGAGCATCACCCGCGAAGAGATCCTCCATGTCGTCGAACTGGCGCGGCTGGAGATCGCGGAGGCCGAGATCGACGCCTTCGCCGCGCAGGTCGCCGAGATCCTGGGCTACATCGACCGGCTGCGCGAGGTCGACACGGCGGGCGTTCCGGCCACGGCCCACGCCGGCTTTTTCAGAAACGCCTTCCGCGAGGACGAGGAGGGGGGGCATCTGCCGCGCGGGGAAGCGCTCGCCAACGCGCCCGAGGCCGACGAGGAAAGCTTCCTTGTGCCGCGGGTCATCTAAGGGGGGACCCGGCGGCCGCGCGTCCGCCGGCGCCTCCTGGCGGAAAGGAAAAGGCGTCTTGGAACTGCACGAGCTCACGATCGCCGCGGCCGGCCGGCTGCTCCGGAGGAGGGAGATCTCCGCCGTCGAGCTTGCGCGGGCGCATCTCGGCCGGATCGAGGCCCTGGACCCCGGGATCGGGGCCTTTCTCACGGTGACGGCCGAGGAGGCCCTCGCCGCCGCGGCGGCGGCCGACCGGCGGATCGCCGCCGGCGACGCCGGGCCGCTCACCGGCATCCCGCTCGCGGTGAAGGACGTCCTCTGCACGCGCGGGGTGCGCACGACCTGCGGCTCGCGCATCCTCGAACACTTCGTCCCCCCCTACGACGCGACCGCGGTCCGGCGCCTGAGGCAGGCCGGGGCCGTGATCCTGGGCAAGCTCAACCTGGACGAGTTCGCCATGGGCTCCTCGACCGAGAACTCCGCCTTCCAGGTGACGCGCAACCCCTGGGACCCGAGCCGCACCCCGGGCGGCTCGAGCGGGGGCTCGGCCGCGGCGGTCGCCGCGCGCCTCTGCCTCGGGGCGCTCGGCTCGGACACCGGCGGCTCGATCCGGCAGCCGGCCTCGCACTGCGGGGTGGTGGGCGTGAAGCCGACCTACGGCCGGGTCTCCCGCTACGGCCTCGTCGCCTTCGCCTCCTCGCTCGACCAGGTGGGCCCCTTCGGCCGGACGGTCGAGGACGCGGCCCTGCAGCTTGCGGCGATCGCGGGCCGCGACCCGGCCGATTCCACCTCGGCCGATGCGCCCGTCCCCGACTTTGCCGCCGCCCTGGGCCGCGGGGTCCGGGGGCTGCGGATCGGGATCCCCGCCGAGTACCGTGCGGCCGAGGGTCTCGACCCCGAGGTGGGCCGGGCGGTCGAGGAGGCCGTCGCCACCCTCGAGCGGCTGGGCGCGACGGCCGTCCCGGTCTCGCTGCCGCACACGCGCTACGCGGTCGCCGTCTACTACGTCATCGCCCCGGCCGAGGCGAGCTCGAACCTCGCGCGCTACGACGGCGTGAAATACGGCTTGCGCGAGCCGGGCGGGGGGGAGCTCCTCGCCATGTACAAAAGGACGCGCGGCCGCGGCTTCGGCCCCGAGGTGCGGCGGCGCATCGTGATCGGCACCTACTGCCTCTCGGCGGGCTACTACGACGCTTACTACGGCAAGGCCTCCCAGGTGCGCTCGCTCATCGTGCGCGATTTCGAGGAGGCCTTCCGGCACTGCGACGCGATCGCCTGCCCGACCGCGCCCACCCCCGCCTTCCGGATCGGGGAGAAGGCGGGCGACCCGCTCACCCTCTATTTGGCCGACATCTTCACCATCCCGGCGAACCTCGCCGGGATCCCGGCGGTGTCGGTCCCCTGCGCCTTCTCCGCGGCGGGGCTCCCGATCGGGCTCCAGCTCCTGGGCAAAGCCTTCGACGAGGAGACGATCCTGAGGCTTGCCCACGCGCTCGAGGGGGAACGGGGCCTGTTCCGCCGCCGCCCGTGCTGAGCCTTGCCGGGGGCGGCCGCTTTTTCAGTGTGCACCGCGAAACGAAAGGAGGGGAGGCCATGGCCCCGATTCTCCCGCCGGGCGAAAGCATCCGCAAGGCCGTGAAATGGATCTCCGAGGAGCGGCAGAGCGAACCCGCCAAGCCGCTTGCCAAGCTGGTCGAGGAGGCGAGCCTGCGCTTCAACCTCTCGCCCGCCGAGGGCGAGTTCCTGTTCCAGTTCTTCAAGGAGCAAAAGGCCTGAGGATGGCGGGCCGCATCCGCGTCCTTCCCCCCGAGGTGGCCGCCCGCATCGCGGCCGGCGAGGCGATCGAGCGGCCGGCCGCGGCGGTGAAGGAGCTCGTCGAAAACGCCCTCGATGCGGGCGCAAGCCGGGTCGCCATCGAGCTCGAGGAGGGGGGGCTCGCCCTCATCCGCGTCGCCGACGACGGCTGCGGCATGGGCCGCGAGGACGCCCGGCTCGCCCTCGAGCGCCACGCGACGAGCAAGATCGCCTCCGCCGAGGATCTCTTCCGCCTGCGCACGCTCGGCTTCCGCGGCGAGGCGCTCCCCAGCATCGCCGCGGTCTCGCGCCTGCGCATCGTCACCTGCGCGGGGGGTGCCGCCGAGGGGACCGAGATCCGCGCCGAGGGCGGCCGGGTGACGGGGATCGCCGCGGCGGCGGCTGCGCCGGGGACCCTGGTCGAGGTGCGCGATCTCTTCTTCAACACTCCGGCCCGCCGCAAGTTCATGAAATCCGCGGCCGCCGAGGCTTCGCGCGCGGCGGAGGCGGTCGCCGGCCTGGCGCTCGGCCACCCGCAGGTCCGCTTCGAGCTCGCCCACCACGAAAGGACGCTCAGGCGCTACCCGGCCGCCTCCGACCCGCTCGAGCGGGCCCTTGCCGTCCTGGGGCTAAAACACCCCTCCGACCTCCTCCCGCTTCAGGCCGCAACCGAGGGGTTCCGGGTAACGGGCTGGGTGTCGCGACCCGGCCTGGTCAGGCGCTCGGCGGAGGGGATCTTCGTGCTCGTCGGCCGCCGCGCGGTCAACGACCGCATGCTGAAGCACGCGCTCCTCCAGGCCTATGCCGAGCGCCTCGGAAGAGGCGAGTTCCCGGTGGCGGTTCTCGTTCTCGAAGCCCCCGAGGCCGGGGTGGACGTGAACGTGCACCCGGCAAAGAGCGAGGTGCGCTTCGCCAGGCCGCACGTCGTCCACGAGCTCGTCCGCCGCGCCGCGGCCCAGGCGCTCTACGAGGCGGGCCTCGCCGCCTGGGGGGAGAGGGCGGGGCCCAGGCCCCCGGAGGCGGTGCGCGAGCCGAGGGCGCCTTTCGCCGCCCCTTTGGCGAAGCCGCCCCTCCCGGCCCTTTTCGCGGCCGACCCCCCCGCCCCCCCCTTTGTTGCGCCCCGGACGGGGGGGGCCTCCGCCCCGGTCGTCCCGGAGATCGAGGTCGTCGAAAAAAGGGGCTTTTCCCGGCTGCGCGTGCTCGGGCAGCTCGCGGCCGCTTACATCGTCTGCGAGGGCGAGGAGGGCCTCGTCCTCGTCGACCAGCACGCGGCCCACGAGCGCATCCTCTACGAGCAGTTTTCCTCCGCCGCAGGCGGGGAGCGGCAGGCGCTTCTTCTCCCCGAGACGGTCGAGATCGGCCCCCGGGCGCTGGCCGCGCTGCTCCCCCATCTGGGAACGCTCCGGGAGGCGGGATTCATGGTCGAGCCCTTCGGCGAGGGGACGCTCAAGGTCGCGGAGGTCCCCCGCGTCCTTTCCGGGGGCGCGGCCGCCCCCCTGATCGCCGAGTTCGCCGCGGCCCTCGCGGAGACCGAAGGGGCGGGGGGCGCCTTTGCGGCGCAAGAGCGGCTGCGGCGGCTCTCCGCCTGCCACGGGGCCGTGCGCGCGGGGCAGGCGCTTGGCTTGGCCGAGATGCAGGCCTTGCTTGCGGCGCTCGATTCCTGCCGCAACCCCGGGACCTGCCCCCACGGCCGGCCGACCTTTCTCCTCTGGGGGCGGCGGATGATCGAGCGGGCCTTCAAGCGGGGGTAAATTTTCGAATTTGATGAAAAAAGAGAAAGCGCTTGACAAGGGTCCGGGCCTCGCCCTATGATCCGCCCCGATTTTCGGCCGGAGGGCCGACGGGGGGTTTTTCAGGCTTCCCCCCGTGACACGCCCCAAGGCCGCCCGCTCCGGGGAAAAGGAGGTGCAGGAAGGGTCGGGTTTTGGCAACCGGTTTTCCCACAGCTCGTTCAAGGAGGATGGAGACGATGAAGAAACTGATTGCGGTTTTCGCGGTGCTTTTGCTTGCGGCACCGGCCCTGGCCGCCGACTGGTCCTTCTACGGCAGCCAGCGCATGGCGACCTTCTACATCGCCGACGACTTCGGCGACAGCAAGGTCGCGGGTAACGACTCCGACTGGGGGCTGCGCTGGGATTTCCAGGGCAACTCGCGGCTCGGCGCGCGCGTGAAAGAGGGCAACGTGGGCGGGCACATTGAGCTCGCCATGCGCGCAACCGGCGGCGGCGACGGTGGCGACGATTCCGTCAACACCCGGCGCGCCTACGGCACCTGGAAGTTCTCCGACAACGCCATCCTGAAGGTCGGGAAAGACTACTCGCCGGTCACGCGTTTCATCTCCGGCCAGGTCTTCGACGCCGACAACGGCCTTCTCGGGAACGGCAACTTCTACGGCCGCCGCCCGGCGATGCTCGGGCTCACCCTGGGCAACTTCGACATCGCCCTGCTGACCAACGCCCTGGTCACCACGGGGATCGCCCCGGTCGACAGCGACCCCGACTGGAACCTGCCCAAGCTCGAGGCCTCCTACCTCATGAAGTTCGGGGCCTTCGATCTGCGCCCCTTCGGCGGTCTCCAGTACTTCAAGGTCGATCGGGGTGACAGCACCCTGACCGACGACCTCGACGTCTATTCCTACGTCATCGGCATCGACAGCATGATCAACATCGGCGCCTTCTGGATCGGCCCGCAGGTCGCCTACGGCCAGAACTGGGCGAACGCCGGCTGGGCGAACGGCCGCTGGGGCGCGACCTACGCCCGGGCCACGCTTAAGGGCACCGACGACACCAACGACGCAAAGAGCCTGTCCGCGATGCTCGTCGCCGGCCTCAAGTTCACCGACACCCTGAAGTTCGAGGCGGGCGTCGGCTACCGCAACGACGACGCCGACGTCTCCGGCGTGGACGACGCCGTGGCCTGGGAAGCCTACATCCAGGCCGTGATCACCCTCGCCAAGGGCGTCTACCTGATCCCCGAAATCGGCTACATCGATTTCGGCGACGACCCGGTGACGGACGACAACGTCGGCTACCGCTGGTACGCCGGCGCGAAGTGGCAGATCGATTTCTGATCCCGCCGCTTCTTCCGGCCTTCCTGCACGAAAAGGCCCGGGGCTTCGGCCCCGGGCCTTTTCATTTCCCGCTGCCCCCCCTTCCGCCCCTTCCGGGAAGGAAGCGACCGCGCCCCACGCTTGCCGCGGCGCACCCACCCCCGCGGCCCGCCCCGCCGAAAAAGAGGCGGGACCCCTCCCCGCGAAGGCCGAGGGAGACCGGGGGTGCCGCCCCCGCCTGTCGCGTGCGGCGGGGATCCCACTCGCCCCGGCCCCCTTGCCCAGGGCCGTGTCCGGGGAGGGGCTATTTGAACTCGAGGGCGATCACCACACTCTTGGGGTCGGTGCCGATGACGTGGCCTTCCTCGAGGACGACCGCGGCGACGAAGGATTTCTTGCCGTCGTTTGTGAAATCGCCCACGGCGAAGTCGCGGATCGCGCCCGTGATCTTGCGGGTCCGCCACTCCGGGGCGAGCCCCAGGCCGTCCCAGAAGAAGGAGAAGATCTGGCTTTCCTGGTAGCTCCGCATGCGCTCGAGTCGGCGGCCCGACCAGTCGTGGTTGCGCACCACGAGCAGCCGGCCCTTGCCGTCGGCCCCCGGGCCCCAGGGGAGAAGGCGCATGGGGAGGTAGACCGGGTTTTCGACGTCGCCCTGGTCGGCACGGCCGGCGGCGAAGTAGAGGGTGCTCCCGCCGTATTTCTCGGTGCTTTTCCACTCCTCCGCCCCTCCGGGGGCGAAGATGCGGATGAAATCGTCGCGGTCGAAGGCGATCGTCTCCTCCTTGTGCTCCCCCCGCAGGTCGGCGAAGGCCATCCCCAGGACGTTCAGGGCGATCGGCACGGAAACGGCGACCTCGGGTTCGTAGCGGCCGTTTTTCCAGATGAGCTCGTGGATGCGGTTCGAATGCGGGCTCCCCGGCCGGTGTTCCTGGCCGAGAAGGACCGCGCCGCGCTCCGGGGTGCGGCAGACGCGGAAATAGTGGGGGAGGTTTGCGGCGACGCGGCGGAAGCCCTGCCCGTCGTGCTCGAGGACATAGGAGGAGACCGCGCGCCGGGTTGCGCTGAGGGCGGTGACGAAGATCTCGGGCCGGCCGTTGCCGTTCACGTCGGCGACATCGAGGGCCGCGGGGAGGCCCTGGTTTTCCTTTCTCAGGTCGTGCACCTGGTGGAAGCGGCCCTGCTCCATGCGATACACGAGGACCCCCTCCGGGGTCGCGATCACGGTTTCGGTCTTGCCGTCCCCGTCCACATCGGCCAGGGCGAGGCCGTTGAAGAGCTGCTTGAAGGCGGCGCTTCGCCAGAAGCGGGGCGAGAGCTCGATCCCGCCGCCGCCCTCCTCGGAGACGAAGGGCGAGGGCCGGTCCTCGGGGGCAAGCCCGCCCTGGCGGCGGAAGAGCTTCTCGGGGTGGGCCTGGGTGTCGGCGGGGGGGGCGGGTTGCGGGGCGGCGGCGGGCGAGGGGGCGCCGCCGGCCTTCGCTGCGGCCGGTTTTCCCAGAAGCGCGGCCTGGATCTCGCCCGCCATGCGGTTCACGCGGGAGATGATCCCGCCTAACTCTGCGCTCTGCTCGGAAAAGGAAAGGGGCGGTCGGCCGCCCGCCGCCTCGATCGCCTTGGCGTCGAGGCTCACTCCCTCGCCCAGCACGGTCAGACTCCCGAAGAGCAGGAAGTCGACCCCCAGGGCGCGGGCGATCTCGGGGGCGCGCGCCTCGGCAAAGCCGCCGGGGACGGCGGCGATCCCGCGCTCGACGGCCGCCCGCGGCTTCACCTCGAGCTCGCCTGGGCGGTTTAACCGCGCGCTCAGCATGTCGTAGATCCCGTCCGCCATGAAGGCCACGTCGCGGTCGGCGTGGACCTTGAAGGGGATGATGGCGAGCGTCTTGGCGCCGAGGGCGGCCGGGAAGAGGGCGAAGAGCAAGGCCGCGGTAAGGGCGAAACGGATCGTTCTCATGAAAAGGACTCCTCGGGTCGTTTGCGCCGGGCGGGGGCCCGGCGCCCTGGGGGTTACGCGTTCAAGAGCCGGGCGAGCAGGGCGTTCACCGTTTTCGGGTTCGCCCGGCCGCGGGTCGCCTTCATCACCTCGCCGACGAAGAAGCCCATGAGCTTCTTCTTTCCGGCGCGGAAGGAGGCGACCTCCTCCGGGTGCCGCGCGAGAACGCCGCGGGCGATCGCCTCGAGCTCGGATTCGCCGCTGATCTGGGAGAGTCCCTTGGCGGCGACGATCGCCTCGGCGG
Source organism: Desulfatibacillum sp. (assembly GCA_020725555.1). Lineage (GTDB taxonomy): Bacteria > Desulfobacterota > Desulfobacteria > Desulfobacterales > SpSt-501 > SpSt-501. The sequence goes on along the minus strand of DYEU01000018.1, from coordinate 245,388 downwards.
CGGCGCCGCTGTGGGCCATCTCGGCAAAGACCTCCTTGGCCGTCTTCGCGCTGATCGTCCCCCGCTCGACCAGCGCGAGCAGCCCGGCGAGGGCGGCCGGCGCGACGGGGGCGGCCTGGGGCTCCACGCCGCGCTCGTTCAAGAGCGCGAGCACCGGCCCCATCACCCAGTTGGCGACCGTCTTCGGCTGGGGAAAGCGGGCGAGCGCCTCCTCGAAGTAGTCCGCGAGGCCGCGCTCGGAGGTGAGCACCCCCGCGTCGTAGGCCGAGAGGCCGAGGCGCGCGACGAAGCGCCTACGGCGCGCCTCGGGGAGCTCGGGCAGGCGTTGCCGCACGGCCTCGATCCAGGCCTCGTCGATCGTGAGCGGCGGGAGATCCGGGTCGGGGAAATAGCGGTAGTCGTGCGCCTCTTCTTTGCCGCGCATGGGGACGGTGCGGTCGCGCTCGGGGTCGTAGAGGCGGGTTTCCTGGACGACCGCCCCGCCCTCGGCCAGGAGCTCGCGCTGGCGCTCGATCTCGCGCTCGATCGCGCGCTCGACGAAGCGGAAGGAGTTCAGGTTCTTGAGCTCGGTCCGCGTGCCCAGAACGGGGCTCCCCCGGGGCTTCACGGAGACGTTCGCGTCGCAGCGGAAGCTTCCCTCCTCGAGGTTCCCGTCGCAGATCCCCAGCCAGCGGACCAGGCCGCGCAGCGCGCGGAGATAGGCCCCGGCCGCGGCCGCGGAGTCGAGGTCGGGCTCGCTCACGATCTCGATCAGCGGGACGCCGGCGCGGTTGAAATCCACGCGGCTTCTGCCCAGGCGGGGGTCGTGGACGAGCTTGCCGGCGTCCTCCTCCATGTGGATGCGCCGGATGCGCACGACCCGGGGGCCGGCGTCGGTTTCGACCTCAAGCCGGCCGTTTTCGGCGAGCGGAAGCTCGTACTGCGAGATCTGGTAGCCCTTGGGAAGGTCGGGGTAGAAGTAGTTCTTGCGCGCAAAGCGGCTCTCGCGGGCGATGGTGCAGGAGACCGCCAGGGCCATGCCAAGCGCGCACTCGACGACCGCGCGGTTGAGCACCGGCAACACCCCCGGCAGCCCGAGGCAGACCGGGCAGACCTGGGTGTTCGGCGGGGCGCCGAAGGCGGTCGCGCAGGAGCAGAAGATCTTCGTCCTCGTCTTGAGCTGGGCGTGCACCTCCAGCCCGATCACGGGCTCAAATTCCATGGCCACTCCTTGCCGGCGGGGTCAAAACCGGCGCGCCATTGTCGCGGAGGGCGGGGCCGGAAGTCAAGGGAGCCCCTCCTCCTCCTCGAGGGCGAAGGGCGCGCAGGGTTCGCCGGGCGCGTACCAGCGGAAGAAATGGTTCATGATGAACTTGACCGTCGCCTTGTCGACGTGAAAGTTCTCGCGGCCGGGGGCGAACCAGCTCCGGCCCAGGATCGGGCGGTAGAGGGTCGCCATCTCGAAGGCCGGGAAGTAGAAGACGTTCTCGTGGCGGGAGACGAACTCGTCGGCCGCGGCGCGGAGCGTGCTCTTCGAGTTGCAGCTTGCGCTCAGGACATCGGCGTCGCGCCGGAAGGTCGCCCAGAGGTGGACCGGGGAGACGGTGACGAGGATGCGGCAGCCCGGGTTGTGGGCGGTGACGAGGGTGTGGATGCGCTCGAGGTTTTCGAGGTTTTCCGCGACCCGGCTCACCGTGAAGGCGTAGCGCGAGAGGTCCCCGCCCTCGTTCACGTAGGGCCCGCCCGGGAGGCTGATCACGGAGCCGTCCTCGCGGTCGCGCCAGATCTCGGTCAGCCCCAGGGTGAGGATCAGCAGCTCGGCCGCGGCGAGGGCGCGGCGGGAGTGCTCGCGGTGGCGCGCGAAATCGGCCTCGGCCTCCTCCGCCGTGTCGTAGAGCACGGCGCGGCGGAAGGGGTCCTGGATGCGGCCCGAGACCGGGGTCCGCCACCAGCGCAGGGCCGGCCGGAAGTCGCCGAAGCTGTACTCCACGATCTGGCGCATGCAGAAGGTGTTGTAGACCCGCTCCCAGGCCGCGCTCGCGTGCACCGCGGCGGGGTGGTGGGCCTCCTCCTGGATGTAGCAAAACCCGCGCTGCAGGAGGCGGCGCTTGATCTCGCGGGCAAAGCAGCTCCCCATGGAGGCGATTTTCGTCCGGCGCGTGATCGCCAGGCCGAGATCGGGCGGCCGGGGGAAGTCGCCGTCGGCGGGCGGGTTGTCGTAGGAGCCCGGCCAGACCTGCCAGGGCTCGAAGCGGTGCACGGGGTGGACTTCGGAACGGGCCATGCCTCAACCTCGCAAACGGAAGAACCGCATCGCGGCGCGCGGCCGCGGGGGAAGCGTGCGGCAAAGCCTCTCTATACCAAAGTCGCAGGCTTCGGGGAAGCCTGCGAATTGACAAGATCCCCCGAATTTCACTATAAAATCGCATTTTCCCGGCGGCGAACGACGCCTTCGCGCCCGGAGGCCCCATGGCCCGCAACGCGACCTACAACATCCTCATGTACTCGCACGACACCTACGGGCTGGGCCACATCCGCAGGAGCCTCGCCATCGCCGCCCACCTGCTCGCCCCGCGGCTGAACATCCTCATCCTCACCGGCTCGCCCATCGCCGGCCGCTTCAGCTTCCCCGAGCAGATCGACTTCGTGCGCATCCCCGGCATGATCAAGCGCACCAACGAAGAGTACCTGCCGCTTTCGATCAAGATCAACCCGCGCCACGCGCTCGACATCCGCAAGAGCATCATCACCGCCACGGTGAAGAGCTTCCAGCCCCAGCTCTTCATCGTGGACAAGGAGCCCCTGGGCTTGAAGCGCGAGGTGCTCCCCGCGCTGCAGTGGCTCAAGCGCTCGCGGCCGGCCACGCGCACGGTGCTCGGCCTGCGCGACATCATGGACGACGCCGAGACGACCCGCCGCGAGTGGCGGGAGAAAGGGGCCTACGGGGCGCTCGAGGAGCTCTACAGCGAGATCTGGGTCTACGGCGAGCGCGGGCTCTACGACCCGGTCAGCGAGTATGCGATCCCCGAGGAACTCGCCTTGCGCTTCCGCTTCACGGGCTACATCCCGCGCAAGGTCCCCTCGGCCGAGGCCGTGCAGGGGCTGCGGCGCGAGCACGGGATCGGCGAGGGGGAGCGCCTGGTCGTGGTGACGACCGGCGGGGGCGGCGACGGCTTCCCGGTGATGGACGCCTTTCTCGCGATGCTCGAATCCGAGGCCGGGGCGGCGCCCTTCCGGAGCATCCTGATCACCGGGCCCTTCATGCCGCGGGCCGAGCGCAAGGGGATCGCGCGGCGCGCGCGCAAGGTGGGGGCGCGCATGTACCATTTCTTCCGGCGCATGGAGACGCTCTTCGCCGCGGCCGACGTCGTGGTCTGCATGGGGGGCTACAACACCCTCTGCGAGATCCTGAGCGTGGGGACCCCCGCGCTGGTCGTGCCCCGCGAGAGCCCGCGCCGCGAACAGGCGCTGCGCGCGCAGGCGTTCCGGCAGCGCGGCTTGATCGAGCTCATCCCCTGGGAGGAGCTCTCCCCCGGCCGCCTGCGGGAGCGGATCGGCCGCCTCCTCGAGGAGCCGGCCCCGGTCCGCGAGGCGATCGCCCGTTTCCCCATGACGGGGATCGAGGTCATGAAGGAGCGCCTGCGGGAGTTCCGCGGGCAGGCCGGCTGAGATGCCCCGCGATCCCGATCCGGCGCCGCGGCCGCCGGTCCTGGGGATGCTGCTCAAGGGCTATCCCCGGATCTCCGAGACCTTCATCGCCAACGAGATCCGCCTGCTCGAGGAGGCGGGCCTCGCGATCCGCATCCTCTCCATGCGGCCGGGGCGGGAGGCGATCACCCACCCCGTCGTGGCCGCGATCCGGGCGCGGGTGGACTACCTCCCCGAGACCTTTCTGAAGAACGCCCACCGCCTCCTTTTCCGCAACCTCCGCCTCGCCCTGCGCCGCCCGGGCCGCTGGGCGGCGGGGTTGCACCTTGCCCTGCGGCGATTGGCGCGGGGCGGGAACCCGGCGAGCCTGAGGCATTTTCTGCAGGCGGGCTGGCTCGTCGAGCGCGTGTTGCCGGCAAGCGGGATCGCCCACCTCCACGCCCATTTCGCGCACTCGCCGGCCTCGGTCGCGCTCTACGCCTCGGTCCTCGCGGGGCTTCCCTTCAGCTTCACGGCGCACGCCAAGGACATCTACACCACGGATCCCGCGCAGCTCCGGGAAAAGATCGCCCGCGCCCGCTTCGTCGTCACCTGCACGGGGTACAACGCGCAGCACCTCGGCCGGGTCGCCGCCGGGCTGGCAACCCCCATCCACCGCCTCTACCACGGCATCGACACGCGCTTTTTCGACCCCGGCGGGGCCCTGCGCTTCGAGGCCCGCCCGCCCTTCCGCATCCTCACCGTGGCGCGGCTGATCGCGAAAAAGGGGATCCCCACGATCCTCGACGGCCTGGCGCGACTCAAGGGGGAGGGCCTGTCCTTCGCCTACACGCTGGTCGGCGAGGGGCCGGAGCGGGAGCGGGTCGCGGGGTTGGTCCGCAAGCTGGGCCTCGAGGGGGTCTGCCGGCTCGCCGGCACACTCGCCCACGAGGCCGTGCGCGAGGAGTACCGCCGCGCCGACCTCTTCGTACTCGGCAGCGAGATCGCCGCCGACGGCGACCGCGACGGGATCCCCAACGTCCTCGTCGAGGCGATGTGCATGGGGGTCCCCGTGGCGGCGACCCGGGTCTCGGCGATCCCCGAGCTGGTCGAGGACGGCAAAACGGGCCTTCTCGTCCCGCCGGGGGATGCGGCCGGCCTCGCCCGCGCCATGCACCGGCTGCTTTGTGATCCCGGGCTCAGGCGGCAGATCCTCCCCGCCGCGCGCGCGCGCGTCCTTGCGGCCTTCGACAACCGCCGGCTCGCCGGGGACCTCGCCCGGCTGCACCGGGAGGCCCTGGAGCAGGCCTCCCGGCGCGGGTCGTGAAGAAGGGGGGTCAGGCCGCCTCGCCGCCCGTGCCCACGGCGAAGCCCTTGGGGGTCAGGCCCGCGGACGAGGGGGTGCCGGCGATCTTGGCGAGGAAGGTGTCGCCGAGCGTCTGGATGTGCTCGTCGACGTTGTCGAAGTAGTTGTAGTGGATCTGCTCCTCGGCGATGATCGCCTCGAAGAGCTTCATGGTGAGGCTGTCGCCGTTTTCGCGGCAGACCCCGGCAAACCCGTTGTAGACGTCGATCGTGTTGTCCTCGAGGCGGGCGTCGAAGGCGAAGAGCTGCTCGACCTTCTGGCCCTTCTGCACCTTGTGGCCGTGTTCGGTCACGGGCTCGCCGCCCAGTTCCTTGATGCGCTCGGCGAACATCTCGGCGTGGCGCATCTCGTCGATCGCGATCAGCTTGATCTTGGCCGCGAGCTCGCCGTAGTCCTTGTCGTCCAGGTGGTAGTGCTGGTTCATGTACTGGTGGATGGCGTGGAGCTCCATCGCGCGCGCCTTGTTCAACACCTCGATGACCTTCTGCCTGCGTTCCTCGCGGGATTTCGGTGCCATGGGCATCTCCTTTCTCGGGGGCTCACCGGGGAGGGGCGGCACCCCCTCCCCGTCGTCGCGGTGACGGGGGATGGGTAGCACATCCGGGCCGCGGGCTCAAACCCGGCCCCGCGCCTTGACAGCCGCCGGGCCGGGCCGTAGCATCCCCTGCCTCATCACCGGCCGAGGGAGAACCCGGAAGCATGCGGATCTTGTCCTTTTATTTCGGGCATGACGCGAACGTCACCCTCCTCGACGAGGGGGAGGTGGTCTGCGTCCTTGAAAAGGAGCGCCTGACGCGCGTCAAGCACGACGCGGGCCCGATGGACCTCGCGGCGATCCTGGAAGACTACGGCTGGACGCCCGAGTCCGTCGACCTCGTGGTCTTCAACCCCTACCTCCGCCCCGGGCGGGACGGCCGGCGCTTCGCCCTGGAGATCGAGGGCGAGCGCTACGACGAGCGGCCCGACTACAAGCAGGACGGCTGGTGCGGGCCGCCCGAGGGGCGCATGAGCCGCCACCGCATCCGGCTCTTCGGCCGCCGCTTCGAAGCGCTGGCCGTGGACCATCACCTCGCCCACGCCGCGGGCGCGCTCTTCACCTCGCCGTTCGCCGAGGCGGGCATCCTCTCCGCCGACGGCAGCGGCGATCTGCGCGCCTGCGCCATGGCCTGGGGCGCGGGAAACCGCATCCACGAGATCGAGTACGGCTGGGGCTACGAAAAGAAGAAGATGCAGCTCAACATCGGGGCCGTCTGGGCCTCGCTCGGGGAATACAATTTCGGGATGAAGCGGCTCGAGGGCGCCGGCAAGCTCATGGGGCTCGCCAGCTACGGCACCCCGCGGGAGGAGATCGTGGCCGTCCTGCGCGAGCAGATGCTCTACTACCCCTACGCGCCGTTTCAGACCTTCCGCTTCGGCCGCGGCGACGAGCTCGCCCTCGAGCCCGAGGACCCCTTCGCCCAGGACGTCTGCGCCTCGCTGCAGCAGCTCACGACCGAGCTCTTCCTCGAGGCCGCCCGCCGCCTGAAATCGCGCTGGCCGGTCGCCTGTGCCGTCCTGACCGGCGGCTGCGCGATGAACTGCATCGCCAACACCGCCGTGCACCGCAGCTCCCTCTTCGCCGGCACCTGGGTCCCCGCCCAGCCCCACGACGGCGGCCTGAGCCTGGGCCAGGCGCTCTTCGCCTGGCACCACGTGCTCGGCCGGCCGCGGACCCCCCGGCCGCTCACGCCCTATCTGGGCACCGACGCCGGCCCCCTCCCCGAGGAGCGGGCCGAGGAGATCGTGGGCTTCCTCGAACAAGGCCTGAGCGTGGGGCTCTGCTACGGCCGGGCCGAGTCCGGCCCGCGCGCCCTCGGCCACCGGAGCATCCTCCTCGACCCCCGCATCCCCGACGGCAAGGAGCGGCTCAACCGCGAGGTGAAGCACCGCGAGTGGTACCGGCCCTACGCGCCCATGGTGCTGGGGGGCGACTGGGGTGTCCCCGGAAAGTACATGTCCTACATCGTCCCCGTCGCCGCGCACGGGGTCCCGGCCGTGACCCACGTCGACGGCACCACCCGGCCCCAGATCCTGGAAGAGGGCGACGACCCCTTCCTTCTCCGGCTGCTTCGCCTCTGGAGGGAAAGGACGGGCTGCGCGCTCCTTCTCAACACCTCCTTCAACTGCCAGGAGCCGCTCGTGGACACCGTCGCCCAGGCGCGCGCCACCTGGCGGCGGACGGGCCTCGATGTGCTCGTCACGCCGGAGGGGGTCGAGACGAAAACGGGCCGCCCCGGCGCGGGGGCTCAATAGCGGCGGGTGGTCAGGGCGGAGACGCGGCCGGAGAGGCGCTTGGCGCACTCCGGGCAGAAGCGGTGGTGTTCTTTCACGTCGGGGTGGTGGTCGACCGCCCGGTGGTGGGCCGCATCCAGGAACTTCGGGGTCGCAAAGCGCTTGCCGCAGCCCTCGCAGACGGCGAGCGGGTGGCGGCCGATCGTCTCGCCGCGGATCGAGATCACGCGCACGGCCTCCTCGTCGTGCACGTGGATCACGCGGGTCGGGCAGACGTTGGCGCAGGTGCCGCAGCCGATGCAGCGGCCTTCGACCGGCTCGATCAGGCGGACCCCCCCGCGCTTTCCCAGCCGCAGGGCCGCCGCGCCCACCACCTCGCGGCAGATGCGCTCGCAGAGGAGACAGCGGATGCAGCCGTCGGGGGCGGGGTCGACGCGGATGGCGAACTGCGCGGCGATCTGGAGCAGCCGCTCGGCCTGCGGGGCCTGGCGCAAAAGCGCGCGCATGGCCTTCTCGCGCGCGGCCTGGACGGCCGCGCTCTCGGTCCGGACCGCCATGCCGGGCAGCGGCTTGAGCAGGCAGGCGCGCCGGGTCTGCGGGCCGCCGTCCCCCACGCTCACCTCGACCGTGCACAGCCGACACACCCCCGTGGCCTTCTTCAGGGCGGGGTGGTGGCAGAGGTGGGGGATCGGCACGCCGGCCTCGAGCAGCCCTTCGAGGAGGGATCGGCCCTCGGGGAGATCGAGGACCCGGTCGTTCACGCGGACGGGGATCGATCCTTCGCCGGTCATGCGTCGATCAGCCGCAGGCAGTCCTGGGGAAAGCGATGGGTCCCCTTGCCGTCGATCGAGACCTCGATCAGGGCGTCGGGGTCGTTTTTCGTCGTGTCCGGGTCGGTGATCACGCCGTGGCGGCCGATGTACTCGTCCATGTGCGGCCCCCAGCTCTCGTCTGCGGAGCGCCGGTAGATTTCCACCTTCTGTCCCTTGTGAAAGGCCATGCCGGGCCTCCTTTCCCCGCCCCCGCCCCTTCCCCGAGGCTACACGGGGGCGATGTCCGTGTGCATGCGCGCGCTTTCGCGGCGGGCGCACGCCTGGCAGAGGAGCCTCCCGGTCAGGAGCGGGCCGACCGGCGCGGTGCGTTTCTGGAGGTACTCGAGGTAGCGCCGCGGGCCGAGCACGGCCCCGCACCCCTCGCAGCGCTCGAGCCGCTCGCGGTTCAGGATCGTTCCGCACCAGGATAGCAGGCGCTCGCCGCCGCGGTCAACGACGCGGATGGCGTCGTTGGGGCAGTTCGCCGCGCAGGCCCCGCAGAGGATGCAGCGCTCGGCCGTGACCCGCAGATCGGTCGGCCCGGGCCGGTCGAAGGAGAGAAAGCCGAACTGCAGGGCGTCGATCCCCATGCGGTCGCGGCAGACCGCGACGCACTGGCCGCAGCGCAGGCAGACGTCGCAGCGCAGGCAGCGCCGGGCCTCCTCGCGCACGGCGTTTTCGGGGTAGCCGAGCTCGACCTGCTGGAAGGTCGTGCGGCGCCGCTCGAGGTTGAGCAGCGGCATCTCCGGCCGCCTAAGCGTCATCTTCGTGCTGGCCGGGACCTCGATCCAGTCGACGCGGCGGCGGCGCACGGGGACGGGCGGCATCGTCGGCTGCGGGATCCCCGAGAGCCAGCGGTCGATCGCCTCGGCCGCGCGTTTTCCGGCGCCGATCGCCTCGACCACGGTCGCCGGGCCGGTGACGGCGTCCCCGCCGGCGAAGACGCCGGGGAGCGAGGTCTCCTGGGTCACGGCGCTCGCCTGGATCGTCTGCCGCCGGCTCCAGGAGAGGCCCTGCAGATCGCGCAGGCACTCGAGCTCGATGCGCTGCCCGATGGCCGAGACGACCGTGTCGGCCTCGATCGTGAACTCGCTGCCCTCGACCGGGACGGGGAAGAGCCGCGGGCCGTCGTCCTTTTTGACCATCTTCGCCCGCACGCACTCCAGCCCGCGCACGGCGCTCGCGGCCCCGTGCACGGCCTTGGGGATGGTGAGGAAGGAGAAGCGCACCCCCTCCTCCTCGGCCTGCTCCACCTCCTCCACGTCGGCCGGCATGTCCGCCCGGCTGCGGCGGTAGGCGATCGTCACCTCCTCGCAGCCCAGGCGCAGGCAGGTGCGCGCGGCGTCGATGGCGACGTTGCCCCCGCCCACGACCACGACCCGTTTGCCCGGGGCGCGGTGGTCGCCGAGCGCCACCCGGCGCAACAGCGCGATCGCCTCGATCACCTGGGGGAAGTCGGCCTCGCCGGGGATGTTCAGCTTGAAGGAGGCGTGGGCGCCGATGGCGAGGAAGACCGCGTCGTAGCCACGGGATTTGAGGGTTTCGAGATCGACGTCGCGGCCGAAGCGCGTGCCGAAGCGGAAGCGGACGCCCAGGTCCTCGAGCATGGCCACCTCGCGGTCGATCACCTCGCGCGGCAGGCGGTAGCGGGGGATGCCGATCATCATCATGCCGCCCGCCATGGGGAGCTCCTCGAAGACCGTGACCCCGTAGCCCTTGAGGGCGAGGTAGTAGGCCGCGGTCAGGCCCCCCGGGCCGGCCCCGATCACCGCGACGCGCCGGCCCTTGTCCGCCTCGCGCGGCGGGTTGCGGTAGCTGCGCTCGGAGAGGGCGCGCTCGGCGGCGAAGGCCTTGAGGAACTTGATCGAGATCGGCTTGTCCAGGCGGCCGCGCACGCACATGAATTCGCAGGGCCGGGTGCAGACGAGGCCGCAGACCCAGGGAAAGGGGTTGTCGCGGCGGATGACCTCGATCGCCTCGGCGTCCCGGCCGAGGGCGATCAGGTTCACGTAGGTGGGGACATCGATCCCCGCGGGGCAGGCCATCTGGCAGGGGGCGGGGACGAGGCGCACGCAGTCCCCGCTCGCGCAGTTGTGGGTCTCGATGTGGCTCTGGAAGACCTCCCGCTGCCGGCTCAGGGCGTCGAGCAGGAACCGGGCGAGGCCGGGTGCGGCCGGGTGCTCCGTGTCCGCGGCGAGCTCGTCGGCGAGCGAGGCGATCGCCCCCGGATGGTCCTGGCCCGCGCGGCCCCAGGCGACGTCGTTCAGCAGATCGAGGATCTCCTCGGCGATCCGGCGGCTGCGGGGGTGGGCCAGCCTTCCGGACTCGATCTCCCCGCGCACGCGCAGGATCGTCTCGTGGACCGGGCAGGGGGCGGGCGCGCTCATCGGCTCGGCTCCGGCGGACGGCCGCGGGGGCTCATCCGATCTGGTTCTCCAGGCTGGCGATCGTGCGCGCGTGGCGCTCGCGGCGGATGCGGGTCATCTCCTCGACACGGCCGAAGTGCAGGCAATGCGTCGTGCACACGGTCACGCAGGCGGGCTTGAGCCCGGCGTCGAGCCGGTCCTTGCAGTAGTCGCATTTCACCGCCTTGCCGGTCTCGGGGTTCCACTGCGGGGCGCCCCAGGGGCAGGCGGTGATGCAGGTCTTGCAGCCCACGCAGAGCTCGGGCTCGACGTAGACGATCCCGTCTTGGGGCCGCTTGCGCATCGCCCCGGTCGGGCAGGCGGCGACGCACCAGGGGTTCTGGCAGTGGAAGCAGGGCATGAAGACGTAGGAGGCGCGCGGCTGGCCGTTCACCAGGCGGGGGGCGACGTGGATCACCTGGCAGGGCTTGGGGCCGATCGGCAGGCCCTTGTTGCTCTTGCAGACGATCTCGCAGGAGTGGCAGCCGATGCAGTTCTTGGTGTCCTGGAAGAGGTAATACTGGCTCATGGGCGGTTTCCCTCCTTGGCGTTCGCCTCAAACCGGCTGGACGGTCACGGTCGTGTCGTGCAGGGCGGGACTCCCGCCGACGCGGTCGGTGAGGTTCTCCTCGAGCAGCGCATCCGAAACCCCGCGGCCGCAGGCGCGCGCGGCGAAGGCCGCCTCGTGGCCGAAGCCGTGGAGGAGAAAGACGCAGTCGGGGTGGATGTGCTCGGTCACCCGGGCGCGGATCTGGCCCGAGCCGACCCGGGAGGCGACGGTGACGAGGGCCCCGTCTTTCACCCCGAGGGCGGCGGCGCGCCGGGCATGGATCCACAGCTCGTTTTCGGGCAGGAGCTCGTGCAGGTAAGGGTTGTTCTGGGTGGAGACGTGGGTGTGCAGGGCCGCCCGGCCGGTGATCAGCCGGAAGCGGTTGCCCTCGTAGGCCGGCACCGGCTCGTAGGGCGGAAACGAGGGGAAGCCCGCGTTTTCGAGGAGCGAGGACGTGAACTCGATCTTCTGCGAGGGGGTCTTGAGCTTGAGCCCCCCCAGGCGGTCCCAGAGGATCTGCTTGTCGGTGTAGGCGACGAAGCCCGTCTTGTCGAAATCCTCGAGGGTGAAGCCGGTTCCCTCGAGCTGCCAGCGGACGAGCTCCTCGGTGTCCTGGTAGGGGAAGAAATCGCCCGCGCCGATGCGCTCGGCGAGCTGCTTGACGATCACCGCCCAGTCGCGCGTGTCGTAGCGCGGGGGCACGGCGCGGCGGCGCAGGAACATCTGGGGCTTCTGCCCGTTGGCCTGCTGGACGCAGTCGGTTCTCTCGAGGAAGACCGACTCGGGCAGCACGACGTCGGACCACCAGGCGATGTCGCTCCAGTTGATGTCGCAGGCGACCACGAGATCGAGCTTTTGGAGCGCCTTCTTGGTGAGGTTCGTGTCCGGCATGGACATGAGCGGGTCCATGCGGAAGGCGAAGAGGGCCTTGAGGGGGTAAGGGTCCTCGCTCAGGATGGCCTGCGGCAGCACCTGCGGCACGCCGTGCTCCGGGTCGGGCAGCGGGAAGTCCGGGGTGCCGACCTTGTCGATGCGCGGCGCCTTGACCGCGGGGAACTTCTGGTCGGTCAGCTTGCGCGCCGGCTTGCGGCCGACCTCGCCCGGGCCCTTTTTGAAGAACAGGCCGCCCTTGGCCTCGACGCTGCCCATGAGGACGTTCAGGATCAGGATCGAGCGGCGCAGGTAGATCTCGTTTGTGTGGTGCGCCCCGCGGTAGCCGTAGTGGAAGATCACCGCGGGCTTCTCCCGGCTCACCTCGCGGGCGAGCGTCACGATCTCGGCGGCGGGGATCCCGGTCTCCTGTTCGGCCCACTCCGGCGTGTAGGGCTGGACGAAATCCTGCAGCTCGTTCAACCCGAGCACCCAGCGCTCGACGTAGGCCGCGTCGTAGAGCCGCTCCTTGAGGATCACGTGGATGAGGGCGTAGTTGAGGGCGAGGTCGGTCCCCGGCCGGATCATCCAGTAGCGATGGGCCTTGGTCGCGGTGATCGAGACGCGCGGGTCGATGCAGGTCATCTTGGCCCCCGCCCCCAGGGCCTCGATCATCTGGTTCACCTCCTTGACGGCGATCGCCTCGAAGAGGTTGCGGCCGTAGAGCACGATGTGGCGCGTGTTCTTGTAGTCGATCCCCATCTGGGCGTCGGTGTAGCCGAAGAGCGAGCGGCAGGCGGTGTTGACCGAGCCCTTGCAGAGGGCGTCGTGGGAAAAATAGTTGGGGGAGCCGATCGCCTTGAGAAAGGCCTTGCTCACGTGGGTGGCGAGGTTGGCGCGCTCGATCAGGGCGACGCTTTGGCCGCCGTGCTTCTTGAGGATCGCCCGGAGCTTCTCGGCGATGTAGTCGAGGGCCTCATCCCAGCTCGCCTTGCGCCAGGAGCCCGAGCCGCGCTCGCCGGTGCGGATCATCGGCGACTGCAGCCGCTGGGCGTCGTAGAGGAGCGCGATCCCCGCCGCGCCGCGCGGGCAGAGGCTGCCCTCGATGCCGGGGACCTTGGGGTTGCCCTGGATGAAGGTCACCTGCCCGTCCTTGACCGTGACCTGGATCGGGCAGCGCACCGAGCACATGAAGCACAGGCTGTAAACGGTTTTTTCCATCGGCCGAAAACCTCCCCCTACGAGTAAGGTGTGGTCTGAATCTTCGCGGCATTCGAACCCCGGGAAGGCAGCAATAAGCATACCAGGCGCTGCGCAGCACCCCGAAACGGCCGCAGCCGCCTTCGGGGAGGAGAAACTCAATTCGTTCCGAAGGGTTGGGGCGTGAGTTCGTTTCCCCCGCCGTTTCCGGCGCCATGGCCGGGGGAGGGTTAAACGCAAAATTATTGTTGCAGTGCATAATTTTTTTTGCGATACCGAAGGCCGAGGCGACGGCGGCATTCCCCGCGGAGGCTCCCCAGAAGCCGCGCACCAGCGCCCGGGGAGGGTTCGCCGACCGCGGCGATCTTGAAACAATCACCATGAATTTCGATTGGTTATTGCCCTTACAGCCATCCTTTCTCCCCGGCGGCGTTCCCCATCCGCCGCCGGCCGCCCGGGGGTGCCGGGGGTCCGCCCCGCATGGCATGCGGCTTGCTTTGCGAGGCGGGGGTTTGCCGTCATCCAATACCCGGCCGCCGGCCGGTGCATCGGGAAAGGAGGAAGGATGAAGAGGAAAGGATTTTTGGCAAAAGGGATCGCCGTGTTCGCGCTGGCGGCGGCGTTCTTCGTGTTGGGCGCCGGCGCCCTTTGGGCCCAGCAGCCCGCCGCCCAGGGCCAGCCGGCGGCCGAGGCGCCCAAGCCCAAGACCGTGGGCAGCGATCTCGGGCTTCCCGCCAAGCTCGGCCAGGAGATCGCCAAGGCCCCGGAGGGCAAGGGCAAGGGGCAGATCGACCCCACGGCCCCGCGCGGGGCCTTCGGCGTGCCCGGAGCACCGCAGGTCAATTGGATTCTCGCGCTCGTCTGGGCCACCTGGGTGGGCTGGATCTTTTCGACCGTCGGCGCCTTCGGCGGCATCATGGCCGGGGTCGGGCACATGACCGTCTACGGGCTGGGCGACTGGGTGCGCACCTTCCGCGAAACCGCACCCGGCCTGAACAAGACGCTGACCGACAGCATCCGCACCTCGAACCAGTTCCTGGTCGGGCTCTCGGCCATTCTCAGCGTCATCAACTACTTCAAGTCCCGGCGCATGTCCTGGCCGCTCGGGCTCGCCCTCGGCATCGGCTCGATCGTCGGCGCCTATCTCTCGGCCTCGATCAGCGGCGGACGCGTGAGTTTCAGCCAGTACCAGGGCTGGTTCGGGGTCTTCGTCCTGGTCGTGGGCTTCGTCCTCATCTACGAGCTCACGCCCAAGGGCCAGGAGAGCAAGAAGGCCGCCAAGGCCGCGGCCCAGGCCTTCGAGAAGACCGTGCGCGAGAAAAAGGACATCGCCGCCGCGGGCGTCACCCTGAAATCCTTCGGGCTCACCAAGTCCACCATGGCCTTCTTCGGGACCGACTTCACCTTCAACCCCATCGCCGCCTTTTTCGGCGGGGTGGTCATCGCCGCCATCTCGGCCTTCATCGGGGTGGGCGGGGGCTTCCTCTACGTCCCCTACCTCACGAGCATCGTGGGGCTGCCCATGTTCGTCGTTGCCGGCACCTCGGCGCTCGCCGTGCTGCTCAGCATGATCACGGGCATCACGACCTACATCCAGGTGGCCGGCGCCGGGATGGACTGGACGCTCGTCGGCATCCAGTTGATCGGGATCTTCATCGGCTCCATGATCGGCCCGCGGACCGCCAAGTACATCCCCGACAAGTGGTTGAAGCTCATCTTCATCGTGCTCGCCCTCTACGTGGGGATCGGCTACCTGAGCAAGGGCTTCTTCGGGAGGGCCTGGGTGCCGATGTGATCGCACCCGCGGTACGGAGCCGAACACGGCCACGCCCGGGCCGGCGGCCAAGCCGGCCCGGGCTTCCCCTCCCCGCACCCCAACGGCCGCGGCGGGGGGAAGGCGCGGCGGAAGGAGCGCCGCCATGGCGCATGTGCTGGATCCGTGGCTTGCCCCCATGTTTGCCCTGACGGCCTCGGCGCCGGCAAACGGCGCGCTCGGCACCGTCCTGCTGGCGCTGCTCGCCGTGTTCGTCGGTGAGGGCACGCTGCGGGTCGTCGCCCGGGTCAACCGCAGCCATCTCGCCCGCCTGGAGGCCGAGCTGCGGAAATACCACGAGCTCTCGCGGGAAGCGGCCTCCCGCGGCGACGCCGCAAGCTACAAGGCCCTGAACCGCCAGGCGAACAGCGCCTTCGGCCACGTCTTTTTCAACAAGTTCGGGCTCTCCGCAGCCGCGCTCTGGCCCTGTTTCTTCGCCCTGGACTGGCTGCAATTCCGTTTTTCCCCCCGCGGCGTGCCCGTTCCCGGCTGGCCGGAGGGGGTGAACTACGTTCTCGTGTTTCTGGTCGCCTATCTCCTGGCGCGGCTGGTCACCGGGCGGTTGCGGCGGTTCGCCCCCCGGCTGATCGCGCGGCTGCGGGCCGCCCGCCTCTCCGCACCGGGCTGAGGGCTTCCGCGGGCGCAAGGCAACCGGGCCCGCCGCCTGAGAGAACGCAGCATGCTTCCCCTCCGACGCGGCAGAACCGTCTCTCCCCCCCCGGCGGCGCTCGCCGCCTTCCTCTTCTTCCTTTCCGCCTCGCCGCTTCACGCCCTGCAGGAGCACGGCCCGACCGACAGCCTCGTTCTCCACCAGGGGGCGCACCTCTTGTTTCTCGCCGCGATGGGGCTCCTCGTCCTGCGCCTGCGGCAGCGGGGGCTTGTGCGGCACCCCGGGTGGCGGAAGATCCAGCTTGCGGCCCTGTTCTTCGTTCTCTGGAACGCGGCCGCCTTCTTCGCCCACCTGCTGGATGAGCAGTGGGGGATCGTCGCCACGGTCCGCCTCGCACCGGCCTGGGTGCGGATCGAGGCCGGCGCCTTCGGGGAGATCCTCGCCCCGCTCTACTATCTCGCCCGGCTCGATCACCTGCTTTGCGTCCCGGCGATGGCCTTTCTCTACGCGGGGTTGCGGGATCTGCGCCGCCGGCCGGAGGCGGCCTTCCCCGGCGAGGAGGAGCCATGACCGTGCCCTTCTGGCCGCTCTTCGCCGTGGACGTGGGCGGCTCGCTCGCCATGATCGCCCTCTCGTTTCTCTGCCTGGGGACGGCGACGCACCTGAGGCGCGCGGATCCCGAAAGCCTGCTGCGGATCTACCTCTTCTGGGTCTGCGTGGGGCTGGCCGGGTTTTCCCTCTCGCGCGCGGCGGGGCACATCGCCCGCCAGGGGCTTCTGCTCGCGGGGCGCGAGGACCTCTGGGCCGCCCTGCGGCCTTACAGCAGCGCGGTCAACACCCTGCTGTTCGTCGCCCTCGCCGCGGTCACCCTGTTTTTCGAGCGCGTCTGGAAAGCCACCGAGCGGATCGCCCGCGACCGGCTGGCCCTGCGCCGCGCCCGGGCCGAGCTCCTCGAGGTGAACCGCGAGCTCGAGCGCCTCGCAGGCGACAGGGCGCGCGCGCTCGCCTTTTCGGAGCGGCAATACCGGCGCATCTTCGAGGTCGCGCGCGACCCGATCCTGGTCCTCGACCCGGAGGGAACGATCCGCGAGATCAACCCCGCCGGGGCGAAGCTGCTCGGGGGCGGCGAGGAGGCCGCCGACCGCCTGCGGGGGGCGCCGCTGGTGCGCTTCCTCGCCCGGCCCGGGGCCTGGCGGGAGATCGGTGCGGCGATCGAGCGCCGCGGCTTCGTCCAGAACGTCGAGCTCGAGCTCCGGCGCGCCGACGGCGTCCTGCTCCCCGTCCTTGCGAGCGCGGTCCGCGACCGCGAAAGCGGGGGGGAGGGCGCAGCCGTCCACCTGATCGCCCGCGACATCGAGGAGCGCCGCCGGCTCCAGGAGCAGATGGCCCAGGCCGACCGGCTGGCCTCGATCGGCCAGCTCTCCGCCGGCGTCGCCCACGAGATCAACAACCCGCTGGGCGTCATTCTCGGCTACACGCAGCTTCTCCTGCGCGGCGAGGCCCCCGGCTCCGAGCGCCACCGGGACCTGAAGACGATCGAAAAGCACGTGCGCCACTGCAAAGCGATCGTCGAGGACCTCCTCAAGTTCGCCCGCCGCTCCGAGCCGAAGCAGGAGAAAGTGGACATCCACCGCACGATCGAGGAGGTGCTCCACTTCTTCGGGCAGAACGCGGCCGGCGGCCGGATCCGTCTGGAGTCCGATTTCGACCGCCGCATCCCCGAGGTCGTGGTGGACGAAAAGAAGATCAAGCAGGTGCTCCTCAACCTGCTCATGAACGCGCGGCACGCCGTGGGCGGGGAAGGGACGATCCGGGTCGTCACCCGCTGGCTCGAGGAGGAGGGCAAGCTTGCCGTCGCCGTGGAGGACGACGGCTGCGGGATCGAGGACAAGGACCTGCCTCACATCTTCGATCCCTTCTTCACGACCAAGCCGACCGGCGAGGGGACCGGTCTCGGCCTTTCGGTGAGCTACGGCATCGTGCGCCGCCACGGCGGCGAGATCCGCGTGGAAAGCCGGCCCGGCAAGGGCTCGGTCTTCACCGTGGTGCTGCCCGCCGCCGGGGCGCCGCCCGAGGAGGAGACATGAAGCGGGCGATCCTCATCGTGGACGACGAGCGGGACCTCCTCGAGCTGTTGCGGCGGGCTCTCGAGCCCGAGCTCCGCTGCCGGGTTGAGACGGCGGCCTCGGGCGAGGAGGCCCTGCGCAAGATCTCCGCCGGGCGCTTCGATCTCGTGCTCGCCGACATCAAAATGCCCGGCATGGACGGGCTGGAGCTCCTCGAGATCATCAAGCGCGAGAGCCCCGAGCAGACGGTCGTGATGATGACCGCCTTCGGCGAGATCGACACCGCCGTGCGGGCCATGCGCGGCGGGGCCTATGACTTCATCACCAAGCCCTTCGAGCACGAGGCCCTCGTCGTGCGCCTGGAGAAGGCCCTCGAGCGCAGCCGCCTCATCCAGGAGAACCGGCGGCTGCAGCTTGTCTGTTCGCCGCTGGCCGCCTTCCAGGACCTCGTCGGCAAGAGCGCGGTGATGCAGCGGCTCTACGAGACAATCCAGATGGCGGCCAAGACCGACCTCACGGTCCTGATCACGGGCGAGTCCGGCACGGGCAAGGACCTGACCGCCCGCGCCCTCCATGCGCTCAGCCCGCGCCGCGGCGGCCCCTTCGTCGCCGTGAACTGCCCCACCGTCCCCGAGAACATCCTCGAAAGCGAGCTCTTCGGCTACCGCAAAGGCGCCTTCACCCACGCGACCGAAAACCGCCCCGGCCTCTTTCAGGAGGCCCACGGCGGGACGATCTTCCTCGACGAGATCGGCGACATCAGCCCCTCGATCCAGACCAAGCTCCTGCGCGTGCTCCAGGAAAAGGAGATCAAGCCGCTCGGGGAGACGCGCTCGGTCGTGGTCGACGTCCGCATCATCGCCTCCACGAACCGGGACCTCGCGGCGAAGATCGCGGCCGGCGAGTTCCGCGAGGACTTCTTCTACCGCCTCAACGTGCTCCCCATCCGGCAGCCGAGCCTCCGCGAGCACCGCGAGGACATCCCGCTCATCGCCGACCACCTGCTGCAGAAGCACTGCACGCTCCTCGGCCGCCCCCGCAAGCGGATCTCCCCCGAGCTGATGGGCCGCTTTCTGCGGCACGACTGGCGCGGCAACGTGCGCGAGCTCGAAAACGTGATCATGCGCGGGATCTCCTTCGCCGCCGGCGACGACATCGGACCGGCCGACGTGGGCTGGGAGGAAACCGAGGAAGCGCCCGCCGAAGCGGAGCGCCCCGCCTCGCCCCCGGAGGCGGCCGGGGACTACCGCCGCGCCAAGCAGCAGGCCCTCGAGCGCTTCAACCGCGACTTTCTCGGCCGGCTGCTTGCGGAAAGCGGCGGGAACGTGTCGCAGGCCGCGCGCCGCTGCGGGCTGGAGCGCCAGGCGCTGCAGCAGATCCTGCGGCGCTACGGGATCCGCGCCGAGGTCTACCGGAAATGACCGTCCCGGCCGGGGCCGGGACGGGAAACGGGTGAGGGATCGGGGACCGCGGCCGTCTAGACCGTTTCGGCCCCGCTTTTCCAGAGGCAGCTCTCCTCCGGGCAGAAGACGTTCAGCCAGATGCCCTTGGCCTTGGCGGGCTCGACGCCCGCGGCCTCGAGGACGACCTTGCCGTCCGCCCCCACACAGGCCCCGCCGGGGCAGTGGACCTCGAGCCACACCCCCGGGGTGCCCCCGCGGGCCGCGGCGCGCCGCTTGTCTTCGGGCAGGGCGGCGACCTCGGCTTCGCTCAAGACCCGCGCCCGCGGGAAGAAGAACGCCAGTCGCTCCGTTTCGTGATGGGCCATGGGACCCTCCTCGATGCGTTTCGGGATCGGGGCCGATGGGCTTGCCCCGTTGCCCGAAGGTAACCCCCGCCGGAGGCTTGTCAACGAAGGGCGCGCGGGCCTCAGCCCGGGCCGAGCCGGATCCAGAGCGCGAGCAGGGCCAGCGAAAGGAGCGTCACGGGGAGGCCCACGCGCACGTAGCTGCGGAAGGAGATCGTCACGCCGGCCGCGGCCGCCTGCTCGATGACGATCAGGTTGGCGATGCTGCCGATGGGGAGGAGGTTTCCGGCGAAGGTGCTGGCGACGGCGAGGGTGTACCAGGGCGCGGGCTGGGCCGGGTCGAGAAAGCGCACCAGGAGCATGACCGCGGGCACGTTGCTCACGAGGTTGCTCAGCACGACCGCGACCGCCGCCAGAAGCTCGAGCCGGTGGAGGTCGAAGCCCGCGCGGCGCAACCCGGCGAGGAGTGCCGCGGGGACCCCGGTCAGCTCGAGGGCGTGGACGAGGATGAAGAGCGCGCCGAAGAGCGTGAGCAGGTGCCAGTCGACGAGCTGCAGCACGGCGCGCGAGCTCATCTTGCGGCTGCACAGCAGAAGGCCCGCCGCGCCGAGCGCGCTCAGCTCCCGGGGGACGGCGGTGAAAAAGAGGGCCAGCAGGGCGACGACCACGACGAGGCCCTTCAGGCTCTGCCAGCGGTCGAAGTGCGGCAGCCGCTCCAGAAGGTGCGCGGCCTCGGGGGCTTCGATGCGGCGGTGAAAGTCGCGGCGGAAGGCAAGGCAGAGCAGCAGGTAGGCCGCCAGGAGCGAGGCCGCCGCGGGCGGCCCGCACCAGAGGAAGAAGCGGTCGAAAGCGAGGCGGCCCACCTGGCCGATCAGCATGTTCTGCGGGTTGCCGATCAGGGTCGCGGCCGAGCCGATGTTGCTCGCAAGGGCCAGCCCGAGAAGGTAGGGGATGGGGTTGCGGCGGGCGGAGAGCAAGGCCAGGGTCAGGACCGGGGTGAAGGCGAGGCAGACGATGTCGTTGGCCAGGACCGCCGAGAGCACGGCGCTCGTCACCATGACGGCGAAAAGAAAGAAGCGCGGGTGAACGAGCACGGAGGCCACGGCGAGCGCCGTGCGCGTGTAGAACCCGCCCAGGCGGAGCTGGGCGGAGACGATCATCAGGGCGTAGAGCAGCACCAGGGTGGGGACGTCGACCGCCGCCACGGCCTCGGGCAGGGTGATCGCGCCGGCGACGATCATGGCCATCGCCCCGAGCAGGGCGATCCCCGTCCGGTCGAGCGTCAGGCCGGGGACGTGGCCCAAGGCGATGCCGAGGTAGGCGGCGATGAAGATCCAGACGGGGGTCGTCATCTCCGGCGGAAGCGGCCGGCTCTTCGGGGCGGGGGAGGGGGGGGCCGGCGGCGCGCGGCGCCGCCCCTCCCGTGCGCGGCCTCAGGCCTTTTTCAGCAGGTCGCGGATCTCGGCCAGCAGTTCCTGCTCGCGGGTCGGCGGCGGGGGGAGCTTCCGCTCCTCCTGCTTCGATTTCGTGAGCCAGCCGAGGAACTTCACGATGAAGAGGAACAGCGCCAGGGCGACGATCAGGAAATTCACCACTTCCCCGATGAAGAGCCCGTAGGGGATCTCCACCCCGTTCACCACGGCCTTCCAGCCGAGATAGCCCTTTTCGCCGGGGACGAGCAGGCTGATGAGCGGCATCAGGAGGTGCTTGACGAGGGAGTCGATGATCTTGCCGAAGGCGGCGCCGATGATCACGCCGACGGCGAGGTCGACCACGTTGCCCTTGAAGGCGAATTTCTTGAACTCCTCAAGGAGCGAGAGGGCCGTTTTCGCCGGGTCCAGGGGTGTCCCGTTCATGAGGGCTCTCCTTTCGGTTGCGGTCCGCCGCGCAGCACGGCCAGCACCTCGGGGAGCAGCGCCCGGCTCGTGCTCAGCGCCTCCCCGCCGTGGATGGTTTCCCGCCCTGCCCAGTCCCCGAAGAAGCCGCCCGCCTCGCGCAGGATCACGGGAAACGGCCCGCAGTCGTAGGGCTTCATCACGGGGTCGAGCATGAGCTCGGCGCGGCCGGTGGCGACGAGCGCGTGACCGTAGGCATCCGACCAGCCCGCGCTGTAGGCGGCGCGCGCCAGGATGCGCCGGAAGGCCTCCTCCCGGCCTGCGCCGGCGAAGGAGGCGGCGTTCGTGTAGCAGACGGTGGCCGCACCGAGCGCCGCGGCCTGGCTGACGCGGCAGCGCCTGCCGTTCAGAAAGCAGCCCAGGTTCTCGGCGGCGCAGAGCATTTCGTCCAGGGCCGGGAAGTAGGCCGCCCCGACGGCGATGCGGCCCTCGAGCTCGAGGCCGATGAGGACGCCGTAGAGGGGCACCCCGCGGATGAAGGAGCGCGTGCCGTCGATGGGATCGACCCACCAGCAGGGCGCGCCGGCCCCGGCCGCGCGCTCGCCGTACTCCTCGCCCACGATGCGGTGGCCGGGGTAGCGCGCCTCGATCCGGCGCCGGATGCACTCCTCGGCGCGGCGGTCGGCGATCGTGACCGGGGTGGCATCGGCCTTGGTCTCGGTTTCGATCGCCGTGCGGAAGTAGCCGAGCGTCAGGCGGCCCGCTTCCCAGGCGGTCTGCACGGCAAAGTCGAGGTACTCCTGGAGTCCGGCCCCCGCCATGCCGCTCAGCTCCTTGGGCAGGCGGGGTTGCCCAGGTTGGCGAACATGCGCGCGCGCCACAGCTCGGGCTTGACGACGCAGACGTCGCCCGGGTCCTCGCGGGTGGCGATCACCGTGCCGAACTCCTCCGGCGCGACCGCAGCACAGGCCGTCCCCGTCCAGCTCGCGAAATCGGGCTTGACGGCGATGAAGCGCTCCATCGCGGCGGCGTCGACCGGGATGAAGCAGCCGATGTCGGGGATGTAGATCGTGTCGCAGCCCTTCCTCTCGTCGTGCACGAAGTAGGCGATCATCGCTTGCCGGTTCTCCTTCCAAGGCGTTTGCGCGGACTATAGACCATTTCCGGGGCCTTGGCGAGATCCGCGGTCCGCAGCGGCAAAGAAAAAACCCGGAGGGGGCCCCCGCCCGGGCCGGCGAGGCCCGCAAGGTGCGCCGCGAGGGGCTCGGGCCGGGGTTTTGCGGCGAAGGCGAAGAGGTGCGCACGGCAGCGGCAGTCGCTCGCCCCGAAGCGGGGGACCGGGACGGAGGCCTCCGGGGAGCAGGCGAAGAGGGTTGCTAGGCGGTGCTCGGCCCGGGCCGGGGCCCCCGGCAGGCACCAGAGCTCGCGCGCGGCGGCGGCCCGGCGCAGGAAATCGATGTGCCAGCGGGGAGACCCGCGGCCCCCCCCGAGGTGGCGCCCTGCCCGGCCGCGCAGCCCGCCGGGGCCGCAGGCGCTGCCGACGTAGACGTACCAGCCGGCGGGGAACCGCCGGACCCCGAGCGCGCCGACGGCGATCCGGCGCTCCCGCGGGCAGAAGAGGATCAGGGCGTAGACCCCCGGCAGCGTCGGAAGCCCGGCCCGCATGGGATCAGACTGGGCCATAGAGGCGGGCGGTGTTGGCGGCGATCGCCCGGGCGGCCTCCTCCTCGGGGACCCCCTTCGCTTGGGCGACGGCCCTCAGCGCGTGGCGGAGGTTCGCCGGTTCGTTGCGCGCCCCCGGGTCGGGCCCGAGGACCGGGCTGTCGGTCTCCAGGAGCAGGCACGCGAGCGGCAGGCGGCGGATGAGTTTCTGTTTCTGCGGGGAGCGGGCGGCCGAGGGCGGGATGGAAAAGAAATAGCCCGCCTCGACGGCGGCGAGCGCGCTTTGCGCCCGGCCGTCGAAGGCGTGCAGCTGGACGCGCCGCGCACCGCAGGCGAGGAGACGGGCGATCGCCTCCCGGCCCGCCGAACGGGAGTGGACGTTCAGGGGGAGATCGAGCTCGATCGCCAGCCGGATGAAGGCCGTGAAGATCTCCCGCTGCCGGGCGCGGCCCCCCTCGTCCCGCACCTTCCAGTGGTCGAGCCCCACCTCGCCCACGGCCCGGAGGAGGGGCCGGTGCTTCCGGATGAAGGCGCAGAGGGCCTCGGCCTGGGCGAAGTCGAGGTGCGTGGGGTGGAGCCCCGCCGCGGGGCGGACGAGGGGCGAGACGCGGGCGAGGGCCAGGGTTTTTTCGGCATCGGCGAGGGTCTCGCCGACGGAGATCACCGCCCCGACCCCGGCCGCCGCCGCCCGGGCGAGAACCGCCTCGCGGTCGGCGTCGAATTCGGGGGAGGCGAGGTGGGCGTGGGTGTCGACCAGCGGCGGAAGCGGGGGATCCATGGCCCATCGCTGCGGAGGGGGGCGGGGCGTTCAGGGAGCCGCCGCGGGCCCCTCGCGGTCCGTTGGGGCCGTCCAGCGCTCGAGCGCAACGGCGACCTCGACGTGGGGCTTGCGCGCATTCGGCGCCTCGATGGCCTTGAGGTCCTCGGGAAGCAGGGAGGGGTCCGCCCGGCGGCCCACGGCCACGGCGGCGAGGACGTGCCACTCCTCCGGCGACACCCCGAGCGTCCGGTAGGCCTCCTCGAGGCGGAAGCCCGCCATGGCGTGGGCATAGAGCCCGAGCCGCCGCGCCTGGAGCGCCAGCGCCATCCAGGCGGCCCCGGCGTCGAAGGCGGCGTGGCGGTTTTCACGGCCGCCGGCGCGGAAACGCCTGCGGCTGAGCACGAAGCAAAGCAGGGGCGCGCGGCAGGCCCAGGCCTGGTTCTTGGGCACCAGGCAGGCGCACAGGCGCCTGCGGCTCGCCTCGTCCGCCGCGTAGACGAAGAGCCAGGGCTGCTCGTTGTAGCACGACGGGGCCCAGCGGGCGGCTTCGAAGAGGGTGTGGATCTCGCGCTCGCTCAGCGGCTCCTCGGAAAAAGCCCGCGGGGACCAGCGGTCAAGAAACTGGCTGTCGATGTCCCAGTCGGCGGCACGGGGGTTGGCGGGCTTGCCATTCATGGCGTCACGGCGTCTCCGGACGGGCGGCCGGCGGGTATGCGCCGCCGGCCCCCCTCAGGACTGCCCGGCGTCCTTCAGGGCCTTTTTCTTCTTCTTGGGGCGGGTGTTCCCGTTGGTTCCGCGCCAGATCTTGCCGCGGCGCGTGCGGCGGTCTCCCTTGCCCATGGGCTTCTCCTCCTGGACTCGCTGCAAGCGGGGAATTTCGCTTTCCTATACCACAGTCCCTCTGTGCCGGGCAACCGCCCTTCGGGAAGGCTCACGGTGCGTCAAGGGCGCGGCGGACCGCCGCGGCGAGGCGGGAGAGGGACTCGTCGAGACACCTCTCTGCGGCGTCGCGATCCCCGGGCGACGCAAAGCGCGAACCGAGCTCGCGGAAGAAAGGCGCGAAGGGCGAACGGCAGAACCCGGCAGGGCCGGGGGCGTCGCCGGGCGGGCGGCGGGTTCCGTCGTCGAAGGGGTCGCGGCCCGGCCCCGGATGCCCGGGGTCGCGCCAGGGCCAGTCGAGCGCGAGGGCGGCGAAGGCGCGGAAGGCGGGCAGGGCGGCCTCCTCGTCTTCTTCCTCGAGGGCGCGGCCCAGCCGGGCTTCCCCCTCGGCGAAGAAGAGTCCGAGCAGCCGGTGCTCGGTGACGAGCACCCCGTAGGCGTACCAGTCGGCCGCGGCCGCGCGCAGGATCCGTTTCCAGGGCGCTTTCAGCGTGCGGTGGGCGGGGCAGAAGTAGTCGCGGCAGGCGAGGCCGCCGTAAAAGGAGAGGCCCCGGTAGTCGACCCCGCCGTTCCCCTCCGACTGCGGGTGGAGAAGGCATCCCGGGATGTCGCCGCCTTTTCCGGTGAAGCCGAGAAAGGGGCAGCGATAGACCTCGGCGAATCGCGGCCGCCCGGGTTCGCGGCGCTCCTCCTCGCGGGCGTAGGCGTCGATCGCCTCGGCCGTCCGCGGCACCCCGCGAAAGCGCGCGGTGCGCCGCCCGAGCAGCTCCTCCAGCCCCGCCCGCGAAACCCCCGTGCGGTTGTAGAGGCCGCAGCAGGCGCCGCAGGAGAGGCGCTCCCCCACGCGGCAGAGGGTGACCCCGCCGGGCGCGGCGGGCCCGGCGGCCGGCAAGAGGCGTTCCCCGACCATCCTCCCTTCACTCCCGGCCGCGGCGCCACGCATAGAGGGCGACCGCGACCGCGGCGGCGGCGTTCAGCGAATCCACGCCGGGCCGCATGGGGATGCGCACCGCGCGGCGGCGCCACGCCGCGGGAAGCCCCGGCCCCTCGAGGCCGGCCAGCAGGCCGAAGGCCTCGGGAAAGGAGGCCCGCTCCAGGGGTTCGCCTTCGGCCGAGAGGGCGATCAGCGGCAGATCGTCCGGGAGCTCGGCGAGGGCGGGGCCGGCGCGGAGCGGAATCTCGAGCACCGCGCCCCCCGAGGCGCGCAGGGCCTTGGGGTGGAAGGGGTGGGCGCTCTCCCGCAGCAGGACGACCTGGGCGGCGCCGAAGGCCGCGGCCGAGCGCACCGCAGCCCCGACGTTCTCGGGGTCCTGGAAAGGAAGCAGCACCGTCGCCCCCGGCGGGAAGCCCTCCGCGGGGCTCCAGGGGGCGATCGGCGGGACCTCGATCAGCAGGAGCGGCCGGTGCGTCCCGAAGCGGTCGAGCTCGGCGAACAAGGCGGGATCGAGCCGGATCCAGTCCAGCTCGGCTGCGGCCGCGGGCGGAACCTCCTCGGGCGTTGCCACCCAGGCGCGGCAGACCGCGCGGTGCCGGGCGAGCACGTCGCGGACCGCCTTTTCGCCGGCGACCAGCGCACGGCCGCTCTTGCGGATGCCGCGGGCGGTGAGCAGCCGCTTCAGGTCCTTGAACGTGGGGTTTTGGGGGCTCACGATCGGGGGGGCGGGGTTGCGGGAGAGCGCCCGCGCCCGGCGCTCCGGCAGGGGCGCGGTCAGCCGCCGGAAGACGACGAGCCGTCGCGCGTAGGGGGTGCCGGGGATCGTGTAGGCGTGATCGGCCTCGAGGGCGTACTCCGCCGCGCAGCGCCGGCGGGCGGTGTCGACCTCGGCCTCGCAGCGCGGGCCCTTCATGAAGACGGCGAGCCCGCCGCGCACCAGGCAGCCCGCGACCCGGCCGAGGGTCTCGGCGATGGGCTCCACGGCGCGGGTGATCACCGCCGCGACCGGCGTTTCGAAGGCCGCGGTCAGGCGGCCCGGGACCACGCGCACGCCCTCCAGGCCGAGGCGCGCGATCGCCGTCTCGAGGAAGGCGACGCGCCGGCCGCGCGACTCGGCGAGCAGCACCTCGAGGCGCGGGCGGTAGATCTTGAGCGGGATCCCGGGCATGCCCGCGCCGGTCCCCAGGTCGAGCAGCGGCGAGGGGAGCTCCAGCCGGTCCGCCGGCAGGAGGGCGTCGGCGTAGAGCTTGAGGACCATGCGGCGGAAGTTGCGGACCCGGGTGAGGTTCAGTTCGGGGTTGTGTTCCCGGAGCAGCCTGTGGTAGGCCCAAAGCAGATCGAGCGCCGGGGCGGCGAGGGCGAGGCCGCAGCCGCGCAGGATCTCCTCCATCTCGCTGCGGCCCGGGTCGCGGCCGTCCAGGAGGCGGGGGGGGGAAAGGGGTTCCGGACCGCCGGGTTTCGTCATGGATTCGTTCTATCACCCCCGCTGGCCCGTCCTGCACCTGGACAACCACCTGCTTGCGCTCTACAAGCCGGCGGGGCTGCTCTCCCAGGGGGACGGCGGCGGGGAAACCAGCCTGCTCGATCTCGCCAAAGGCTGGGTGCGGGAGCGCTACGGGAAGCCGGGCCGCGCCTTTCTCGGCCTCGTCCACCGCCTCGACCGGCCGGTTGCCGGGGTGATGATTTTCGCCCGCACCTCGAAAGCGGCCGCGCGCGTAAGCGAGCAGATCCGCAACCGCAGCCTGAAAAAAAGCTATCTCGCCGTGGTCGAGGGCCGGCCGCAGCGCACCTCCGGCCGGCTCGTCGACGCGCTCCCGTCCGCCGCCGGCCGCCGCGCCGCCGGCGGGGGGGAGGGGCAGCCTTCCCGGGAGGCCCGGCTCGCCTACCGCGTGCTCGCCTCGCGCGGCGGCCGAAGCCTGATCGTCGTGGCCCTCGAGACGGGCCGCAAGCACCAGATCCGCATGCAGCTCGCGCGCCTGGGGTGCCCCGTGGTGGGCGACGTGCGCTACGGGGCGCGGCCTTCGCCGCCGCCGGGGGCGATCGCCCTCTTCGCCCAGGAGCTCGAACTCCTCCATCCCACGCGCGGCGAGTCCCTGCGCTTCCGGCTGCCCCCGCCCGTCGGCTGGCCCTGGCCGGGGCTCGTGACCCCGCAGTCCCCGCCCTGGACGCTCGGCGAGATCGCCTCCGCCATGCCCTACGGCCTGGGGCTCCCTACCGGGTGAGCTGCCGGTACTTGATGCGGTGGGGCTGGTCCGCCGCGGCGCCGAGCCTGCGTTTGCGGTCCGCCTCGTACTCCGAGTAGTTGCCCTCGAACCAGACGACCCGGCTCTCCCCCTCGAAGGCGAGGATGTGGGTGGCGATGCGGTCGAGGAACCAGCGGTCGTGGCTGATCACCACGGCGCAGCCGGCGAAGGCCTCGAGCGCCTCCTCGAGGGCGCGCAGGGTGTTCACGTCGAGGTCGTTGGTCGGCTCGTCGAGCAGCAGGACGTTCGCCCCGGACTTGAGCATGCGCGCCAGGTGCACGCGGTTTCTCTCGCCCCCCGAGAGCTGCCCCACCTTCTTCTGCTGGTCGGAGCCGGAAAAGTTGAAGCGCGCGGCGTAGGCGCGGGACTTGACCTGGACCTTGCCGAGCTCGATCACGTCCAGGCCGTCGGCGATCGCCTCCCAGACCGTCTTTTCCGGGTCGAGGCTCTCGCGGCTCTGGTCCACGTAGGCGAGCTTCACCGTGTCGCCGATGCGGATCTCGCCGCGGTCGGGCGTCTCCTGGCCGGTGATCATGCGGAAGAGGGTCGTTTTGCCCGCGCCGTTGGGGCCGATCACGCCGACGATGCCGCCCGGCGGCAGGCTGAAGTTCACCCCCTCCATGAGCAGGCGGTCGCCGAAGGCCTTGCTCACGTCGCGCGCCTCGACGACGAGGTTGCCCAGCCGGGGGCCCGGCGGGATGTAGATCTCGAGATCCTCCGCGCGCCGGCCCGGCTCCTCGGAGAGCAGGTGCTCGTAGGCGGTGATGCGCGCCTTGGACTTGGCGTGCCGCGCCTTGGGCGCCATGCGGATCCACTCGAGCTCGCGCTCGAGCGTCTTGCGGCGCTTGCTTTCGGCCTTCTCCTCGAGCTCCAGGCGGGCCTGCTTCTGCTCGAGCCACGAGGAGTAGTTGCCCTTCCAGGGGATGCCGCGGCCGCGGTCGAGCTCCAGGATCCAGCCGGCGACGTTGTCGAGGAAATAGCGGTCGTGGGTGACCGCGATCACCGTCCCCGGGTACTGCCGCAGGTGCTGCTCGAGCCAGGCCACGGTCTCGGCGTCGAGGTGGTTGGTGGGTTCGTCGAGGAGCAGGATGTCGGGCTTCTGCAGCAACAGCCGGCACAGGGCGACCCGGCGGCGCTCGCCGCCCGAGATGAGCCGCACGGGCGTCTCCGGCGGCGGGCAGCGCAGGGCATCCATGGCCATCTCCAGCCGGGCGTCGAGGTCCCAGGCGTCGAGGGCGTCGAGCCGTTCCTGGATGGCGCTCTGGCGGGCGAGCGTCTTCTCCATCTCCTCGTCGGAGAGGGGCTGGGCGAGCGTCTCGTTGACGCGCTCGAACTCGGCGAGCAGGGCGACGGTGTCCCGGACGGCCTCCTCGACGACCTCGCGCACCGTCTTGGTGTCGTCGAGCCGGGGCTCCTGTTCCAGGAAACCCACGGTCAGGCCGGGGGAGATCACCGTCTGGCCGACGAAATCCTTGTCCACGCCGGCGAGGATGCGCAGCAGCGAGCTCTTGCCCGCGCCGTTGAGGCCCAGCACCCCGATCTTGGCGCCGTAGAAATAGGAGAGGGAGATGTCCTCGAGGACCGGGCGCTTGTCGTAGTACTTGCTCACCCGGATCATCGAGTAGATGATCTTATTCGCCGGTTCGGCCATGGGGGGGTCCGTTCGCTCCGGGGGACCGGGGGCCCCGGCGGGGGTGCCGGGGCCCGGCGGGCTCACCCGGGAAAATGGATCTTCACCTTTTCCGCGCCGTCCTTGGATTCGATCCGGATTTTCAGCTCGAGGCTGTCGTTGCGGATCCCCAGGGCGAGCGGGGTTTTGCCCTTCTTGCCCTCGATGTGGGTGATCTCGCGCACCGCGGCGAGGATCTTTTCCCCGACCTCGCGGCCCGGGGCGGGCAGCTCGCTCACGCGGTATTCGGCGAAGACGCGGAAGGCGCCGTCCCGGGTCTTGCGCAGGGTGATCGACTCGGCGTTGTGGTTCACGCCGTGGAGGGCGGCCAACGCCAGCCACTTGAGCGCGGCTTCCTCGCGGTCCGGCTCGCGGTCGATCGCCGACATCTCGCGCAGCGGATCGGCCGTGGCGTAGCAGTCGCAGAGCTCCTGGACCTTCAGGTGCAGGTTGCGTTTCTCCTTCATGGGGCCTCCTTTCGGTCGCGCGGTCCTGTGGCCTTCCTTGACGAGGTGCAGAAAAGTAGTCGTTGTTGCCGGCTTTGGCAAGCGCCGCGCCCGGCCCGGCTAGTGCAGCACCTCGATCGGCTCGACCTCGAAGACGAGCAGCGCGTTCGGGCCGATCGCCCGGCCCGCCCCCTCCGCGCCGTAGGCGAGCCGGGAGGGGATCCACAGCCGGTACTTGCCTCCGGGCTTCATCCGCTGCAGCCCCTCGGACCAGCCGGGGATGACGCCGGCGAGCTCGAAGACCGCCGGTTCCTCGCGCGCGTAGGAGCTGTCGAACTCGGTCCCGTCGAGGAGGCTTCCGCGGTAGTGGACGCGCACCCGGTCGCCCGCCTTGGGCTCGTTGCCGCTGCCCTCCCGCAGGACCTGGATCTGCAGGCCGCTTTCGGTGGTGACGACCCCCGGCGCGGAGCGGTTCCGCTCGAGGAACTCGGCTTCCTCCCTGGCGTTCTTCTCGGCGAGGGCCGTGAGGCGCCGGGACTGCTCTTCCTGCATCTTCGCCGAGAAGGCGACCCGCACCTGCTGCTCCTCCTCGGCGTTGAGGCGCGAGGCGCTCTGGCTCATGGCGTCGCGCAGTCCCTGCTGAAAGGCCTCGAGGTCCACGGGCACGGGCGACTCCCGCAGCCCCTGGCCGATTTCGCGGCCGAAGAGGTAGCTGATCTTCTGCTCGAAGCGGGAAAGCTCCGGGGGGCGCGGCGCGGGGCTCTCCCCGGCGCAGGCGAGGAGGAGAAGGGCGGCGGCGAGGGCCGCGGCCCGGCGGGGGATCGGGTTCATGTCGTCTCCTTTCAGGCGGTTGGGGTCATGGGACCATGCGCCCGGCGGGGGGTCAGCCCCCCGTGGGGCGGGTTCCGTCCGGGAGCACCGTGTGCTCGTCCAGAACGGCGGATTGCAGCTGTTCGCGGGTGAGGAGCGCGTCTTTCAGGTTCGCCTCGCGCAGGTTGGCGCCGGCGAGATCGGCCCCGCGCAGATCGGCGCGGCGGAGATCGGCCCCCCGCAGGTAGGCGCGGAAGAGGTGCGCGTGTTTCAGGTCCACGGTCTGCAGCCGGGCGTGGCTGAGGTTCGCCATGATGAGGTTCGCGTGGCTCAGGTCGGCGTGGCTCAGGTCGGCCTGGCTGAGGTTCGCCTCGCGCAGGTCCGCCCCGCGCAGGTCGCCGCCGGCGAGGTCGGCCCCTTTGAAATAGGTGCGGAAGAGGTTGGCGTCCCGCGCCACCGCGTGGGCGAGAGTCGCGCGGCTGAGGTTCGCCATGATGAGGTTGGCGCGGGTGAGGTCGGCCTCGCTCAGGTCGGCCTCGCTCAGGTTCGCCTCGCGCAGGTCGGCGTCGCGCAGCTCGGCGCGCTGCAGGAGCGCCCCGGTCAGGTCGGCCTCGCGCAGGTCGGCGAGGTTGAGGCGCGCCTGGCGCAGGCGGGCCCGGCTGAGATCGGAGCGCCGCAGGTCGGCCTCCTCGAGCATCGCCCCCTTCAGGTGGGCGCCGCTCAGGATCGCGCGGCGCCCCTCCCGCTGGCGCGAGCCGTACCAGAGCTCGTGGGCGGCGAGGATGCGGGCCAGGCGCCGCGCGGAATAGCGCTTCCAGAAGGCGAAGCGCTCGAGCAGGGCGAGAAGCCACTCCGCCAGGCGGGCGAAGGGCCTCGGTCGGCTGCGGCCGGATGCGGAGGGCGCTGCGGCGGACATGGGTCGGCTCCTCCTCGGTCAAAACAGCGACGGCGGCGGGGAGGGCGCGCCGCCGCGCCGCGTGCGCTCGCGCCGCGCCGCGGCTTCCTCGAGGTTGGCGGTGAAGTAGAGGTCGATCCGGTGCGACGGCTGGCCGAACTGGTCCGGGACGAAGGAGAGGACCAGCAGGTCCCCCTCCCGGCGCCACAGCCAGGACTCCCCCCCTTCCGTCTTCCACGGCAGGACCTCGGGCGGCCCGTAGCGCTCCCGCAGCGCGGCGACGGTCCCGGCCTCGTCGCGGCGGAAGCGCATGCGGAAGAGGAGCGGCTTGCCCGTCGGGCCGTCGAAGATCAGGTCCACCACGTCGAAGGGGGCCCCGGCCTGCCGCGCGTAGCGGTACATGAGGCGTGTCACCTCGTGCTCGACGCGCTCGTCGGGCGGGTCGTTCAGGCGCCGGTGGAGGCGGTCGAGTTCCGGCAGGTGGTCTCTCAGGAAGCCGCGGAAGGAGATCTCGAGGTCGAGCAGGCTGCGGCGTTCGATCGCCTCGCGGCCGAGGGTACGGGAAAGCTCCCGGCGCACGGCCTCGGTGTAGCGCGACTCGCGGCCGATGCCGAAAAAGGAGATGCCCTCGGCCGGCGCGGGGGGCGGGGCGGGGGGCGCCTGCGGCCCGCCGTCGCAGGCGGCCCACAGGCAAAGGCAGGCGAGCAGCCCGAGGAGGAGGCGTCGCCGCCCCCGCGGGAGGGGGGGATGGCCGGGAGGCGAACCCATCAGCCGGCCTCCCAGGCGGCCGCCGGCAGGATGTCGCCGATGGCGAACGGAAACGCTCCCCGGCGGCGGTCGCGGAAATAGGTTTTCAGGGTTTCGCCGATCACCGGAAAGGCGATCCGCCCCCAGGGGATCTCCTCCTCGCTGAGCAGCCGCACCTCGAGGCTCTCCCGGCCCGGGGCGAAATCCTCCTCCAGCAGGCGGGCGCGGAAGAGGAGGTAGATCTGGCCGATGTGGGCGATGTTGAACATGAGGTAGGGGGTGAGCTCGGCGATCCGCGCGCCGGCTTCTTCCCAGGTCTCCCGCACCGCCCCGGCGGCGAGCGTCTCGCCGCTTTCCAGGTACCCCGCGGGGAGCGTCCAGAGGCCCAGCCGGGGTTCGATGGCGCGGCGGCAGAGCAGGATGCGGTCTTCCCGCTCGGCGATCGCCCCCACGACGACCCGCGGGTTTTCGTAGTGCACCGCCCCGCAGGCCGGGCAGAAGTGCCGCGGGCGGTCGTCGCCCGGCGGGACGGCGAGTTGCACGGGATGGCCGCAGGCGCTGCAGAATTTCATTTCAAGCCCACCAGCAGGAAGTCCGCGTCCTCGAAGCGCACCGTGGCGGGGTCGAGGCTCCCGGGGATTTCGGGGAGGATCACCGCGGCGGGCAGCGGGCTTCGACGCGCGATCTGGCGCGGCACGGCCCCCTTGCGGGCGTGGGCCACGCCGGTCAGGATGACCATCGTCCTTCCGGGCTGCGCGGCGAGGAAATCGAGGGCGTGCACGGCCATCGCCGCGTCCCAGACCATCTGCGCCTCGCAGAAGAAGAGGAAGTCGCCTCCGCCGTGGCCGTGGGCCCCGTGGGCGCGGCGCACGTAGTCCAGGTAATCCGGGTCGAGATCGCAGGTGACGCCGGCGAGCAGGCCGCGCTCCTCCTCGCTCAGGGACGCAAAGCCGCTCCGGGCCACCTTGCGGGTGATCTCCCGCGGCACATTCAGCCCGACGAGCGGCACACGGTGCTCGCGCGCCCAGAGAACGATGGGGCGGTAGGCGTCCCAGCCCGTGCCCCAATGGTCGGCGAAGACCGCCCGGAACTCCCGCTCCGCAAGCTCCCCCGCGACCCATCGGTCGAGGGCCTCGCGGCCGTCGCGGCGGAACATTTCGAGGCCGACCGCGAGCCGGGCCCCCGCCGCGTGCAGGGCCTCGAGGACGCGGAGCTGGCCGCGCTGGATCGGCGGCTGCGCGTGCAGCTCGCCCGCCAGCACGAGCGGCGTCTCCCGCAGGCGCCGGGCCATGTCGGCAAGGCCGATGGTGCGCCCGGCCTGCACGTCGTAGACCGCCGGGTCCTCCGCCCCGCAGGGGGCGGCAGCGAGCAGGAGCGCAAGGGCGCTCAGGAGTCGGACCGTCCGGACGCCGAAGACATCCATCGGTAGACCCCCTTGGAGGTTCCGGCCTCCCAGGTTTCGCGCTCCCGGACGCGGCCGTCGCGGAAGACGATGCGGCTGTAGCGGCCGTAGTGCGGAATCAGGGCGGCCGCCCGGCGGGCCCACGGCGAGGCGGGGTCGGAGAAGACCGCCACCGCGCGGTGGTCCGCGGCCGGGTGGGCGAACACCGCGAACACGATCTCCCCCTCGGGCTCCGCCGCCGCCGGGCGGCCGGCGAGTCCGGCCGCGGCGGGCGCGCGGGCGAGCCAGCGCGGCTCGGCGGGGGGCCCGAGGAAGATCACCGACTGCTCCGGCCAGGCGGCGGGATCGCCGGGGCACGCCGCGGCTTGGCGCCAGTCGCGCAGCCCGAGCGCCTCCGCGAGCGTGGCGGCGAGGTCGGCGAAGTGCGCGGGCCCGCAGAAGACGACCGCGCCGGAGCCGCCGCCCCGCAGGGAGTTGACCGTGGGGGGGATCTCCTGCGGGGAGAGCCTTCTCAGGGTGTGGGCGTCGGGGTCGACCGTCACCTGCCGCGGCTCCGCGGCGAGGCGCACGGCGAAGGCCGCCTCCCGGCCGCGCAGCTCGAGGCGCTCGCGGCTCGTCCCCTGCGCCGTTTCCAGCGCGATCTCGAAGGGCGCGGCGAAGGGCGGCGAGCCCTGGGCCAGCTTCCCCGTCACCACCCAGTCGCCCTCGCCGGCCCGGGTGCGCAAGACCCCCTGGAGCTCGATCTCGGGCGCCCCGCGGCGGTTCACCCACTGGTCGAAGAACTCGGAGAGGTCCTCGCCGGAGCGGGTTTCAAACGCCCGCTGCAGATGGTCCCAGCCGGTCACCTCGAAGCGGCGCGCCGCGTAGAGGTCGCGCAGCGCGCCCCAGAAGGCTTCCTCGCCGAGGCGGCGGCGGAGCATGTGGAAGACCATCATCGCCTTGTCGTAGCCGACGGCCCGGGAGACCGGGTCGCTGCGGTGGGTGAAGCGCGCAAGCGGGAAGTCCTTCTCCGGCGGAACGAGCGTCGCGTAGTTGCGCAGGCTCTGCAGCCGGGCCTCGCGGGCCGCTTCCTCCGAGCGTCGGGCCTGCAGCAGGTAATCGGAGACGTAGGTGGTGAGCCCCTCGGACCAGTTGCCCCGCTCGTAGTCGACGAGGACGCCGTTTCCCCACCAGCAGTGGGCGATCTCGTGGGCGAGGCTTCGTTCGAGGATGAAGGGCAGCCGCAGGATGGCGCCGCCGAGCAGCGTGAAGGAGGGGAAGCCGTACCCCGTGGGGAAGAAATTCTCCACGACGGCGAACTTCTCGAACGGGTAGGGGCCGAAGAGCTCCGTGTAGAGCTCGAGATAGGCCGCGACGGCCTCGAGGTAGGCGGGGGCGAGATCCAGGTGGTCCGCGGTGAAGTAGACGGCGGCGACGGTCTCGCCGACCGCTTTTTCGCGCACCAGCCAGCGGCCCGCCGCCAGGGCGAGGCCGCGCGGGGCCGGGCCCGCCGACCAGGAGGAGATGCTGAACCCGCCCTCCTCGCGGTGGCCGAGCGAGCGCCCCGAGGTCACGGCGAGGATCCCCGGCGGCGCCTGGACGCGGATGCGCGGGAATCGGTCCCGGGCCTCGATCAGGTCCGGGTACCAGCCGGATCCGGGGAGGAGAAACGCCCCGGCCTCGGTGATCGAGGCCGAGACGCCGAAGCCCGGGTTGTCGGTGTTGACGGGGGCGAGCGGCACGGGATCGTCGAAGCGGGCGGCCCAGGCGATGCGGATGGCGACGGGTTCGCCCCGCTCCCCGGCCTCAAGCGGCACCTCCAGGAAGGAGGCGCGGAAGGAGACGTCCCGGGGCCGGCCGCGGACCTCCACCTGCAGGTCGACGGCCCGCTCGGAGAGAAAGAAGAGGAGCCGTTCGCGGCCGTCGGTGTGCACGGTCAGCTCGTCCCGTCCGATCAACAGCCGGCGTGCGGGCACAAGCTCGATCTCGAGGCGATGCTCGACCTCCATCGACGCCGCCGCCGGCGCGGCGAAGACAAGGGCGGCGGCCATCCCGGCCGCTACGGAGAAGAGAACCAGAGGGCGCATGCTCATCCTCGCAAAAAAACTACGTATCACATCCCGGAAGTCAAAGACAGACCTTTCCCGCGGCCCGCCCGCTTTACCTGCGGCGCGCGATCGGCTATGAGGGAGGCGGCATCCGACCGCCCCCACCGCCGCCGCGGGGGCGCCTTCCAAACCGGGGGAGCATCCGCCATGACACCTGTTCGCCGCCGCCGGATCCTCTTCGCCGCCGGGTTGCTCATCGCCAGCCTTCTCACCTGGGCCGGGCTGCCGGATCCCGCACCCGGCGGAGGCGGGCCGCGCGCCGCACTCGCCGCCTCCGCCGGGAAGGGCGCGGTGGTGACCAAGCCGCTGCCGCCCCTTCCCGCCGCGGCGCCGCCCGCCGCCCCGGAACGGGAAACGGATGCGGTGGTGCGCGGCCGGATGCCCGAGGCCCCCGCCGCCTCGGCCCCGGCGCCGCCCGCCGCGGCCGAAGCGGCGGAAAACCGCCCCGTCGCCGTCCCGCCGCCGCAGGCCCCGGCCGCCCCCCCCGCCTCGCCCCCGCCCGCACCCGAGGCGGCGCCGGTCGCCGCCGCGGCGGGGCAAGCGTCCGCCCCCCCGCCGGTCGTGGAGGCCGGCCCCGGACGGCTGCGTCCGCCGCCCGCGCCGCGCCCCTTTTCGCTCCTGGTCGAAAGCCTGCGGTCGCGGGAGAATGCCCTCGCCGCCCGGCGCGCCTTGCGGAGCCGGGGCCTCGAGCCGTACCTCGTCCGGGTCGACCTGGGGGAGAGGGGAACCTGGTGGCGGCTTCTCGTCGGCGCCTACCGCAGCCTGCCCGAGGCGCTCGCGGCGCGCCGCGAGCTGGGCATCGACGGGGCGGTCCCCATGAAAACGCCGTTTGGGAACCTCGTGGGCGAGTTCTCCTCGCGCGAGGAGGCCGTCGCCCTGCGGGAGCGCCTTGCATCCCGCGGGTGGGATCCTTACCTCCTTGAGGAGGAAGGCCCCGTCGTGCGCCTTTTCGTCGGGGCGTTCTCCGACCCGGCTGGGGCCGAAACCCAGCGGCGGGAGCTTGCCGCGCAGGGAATCGAGGCCCGCACCGCGGCGCGCTGACCCCTGCGACGGAGAAGACCATGGGCAAGAAAAAAACCGATCCGACCTCCCCCGCCCCGCAGGGCCGCGGCCCGGCCTCGGGGGATGCGAAGCTCGTGCGGCGGGAGACGCTGCTCTTGACCGCGCTTGTCGCCCTCGCCGTGGGTTTCTTCGGCGGCGTGTTCTTCGGGGTCTGGCGCTCCGGGGACGAGGGCGGCGTCCCCCGGCCCCCGGCCGGCGTCCCCTCGGCCCCGGCCATGGCCGAGCGGATCCGGGAGCTGGAGGCGCAAACGGCGCAGACCCCTTCCGACGTTGCGGCCTGGGTCGAGCTCGGCAACCTCTACTTCGACACCGACCAGCCGCGCAAGGCGATCGAAGCCTACCGCCGGGCGCTTGCGCTCAACCCGGACAACGCCGACGTCTGGACCGACCTCGGGGTCATGTACCGCAAGGACGGAAACCCCGAGGAGGCCGTGCGCTGCTTCGATCGGGCGATGGCGATCGATCCGCGGCACGAGATCTCGCGGCTCAACAAGGGGATCGTGCTCCTGCACGATCTCCGCGACGAGGCCGGGGCGATCCGCGCCTGGGAAGAGCTGCTCGCCATCAACCCCCTCGCCGCGGTGCCGGGCGGGATGACGGTCGACCGCATGGTGCAGGGGCTCAAGCAGAAATCCTCCGCGAAGCCTTCCGGCTGACCTCCCGGCCGGCCCTGCGCGGGGCCGGCCGCCTTCAATTGTCGGGGTGGCGGCTGCCGTAGATGCGGGCGATCTCCTCCCGGGAGAAGGGGTAGCGCGCGCCGCAGTTCCGGCAGCGGATCTCGATCGGAAACGGCCCGCCGTCGCGCATCTCCTTGAGATCCTGGATCGGCAGCAGGTGCAGCAGCGAGGCGATGCGCGCCCGGTGGCAGGGGCAGCGGAAGGCGACCGGCCGTGAGGCGAGCAGGGCGGGGGACCACGCGGCGAAGGTCTCCGCGACGACCGCCTCGGGCGTCTCCCCCCGCGCGAAGCGCTCCCCGAGCGAGGGGAGCGCCGCGACGATCCCCTCCAGCTCGGCCAGGGTGCGCTCCTCGGCCTCGGGCATCGCCTGCAGCATGAGGCCGCCCGCCCCGGTCACCTCCCCGCCGCGGTCCAGGGGGAGGCTGAGGTTGAAGGCCGTGGGGATCTGCTCGGAGACGAGGAAATAGTGGGCGAGGTCCAGCGCGAGGTTGCCGAAGCGCAGGTCGACCCGGCCGGTGAAGGGCCGCCGTGCCCCCTCGATCACGCGCGTGACCGAGAGCAGTCCCGCACCGAAGAAGCGACGCAGGTCGAGGTCCTCGACCGGCCCGTCGAGCGGGATCGGCACGCGCTCGAGAAAGCCGCGGATCTCGCCCGCCGCATTGGCCTCGACGCTCAACCCCGCGATCGGGCCGCTGCAGGCGATCTGCAGCGCCAGGCGGTCCTCCCCCTTGAGGCCGGAGGACATGAGCGCGATGCCGAGGAAGGCGCGGCCCAGGACCACGGTTTCGAGGATCCCGAGTTCGTGCCGGCGGCGCATCTCCGCGATCAGGCGCGAGCCGTGCACCACGGCGCCGCGCACGCTCCCGCCCGCCAAAAGAAAGCTTACCAGCCGGTCGCCGCGTTCCTCCCCGCCCGGGCCGGCCCCGGTCGCCGCCTCGCGGTCGCCCATCAGAACTCCAGGTTGTGCGGGGTGCGCGGAAAGGGGATGACGTCGCGGATGTTCGCCACGCCCGTCGCCAGCATGAGGAAGCGCTCGAAGCCGAGCCCGAAGCCGGCGTGCGGGACGGTCCCGAAGCGGCGGATGTCGAGGTACCACCAGTAGCGGTCGCGCGGCAGCCCCGCCTCCTCCATGCGCCGCTCGAGGACCTCGAGGCGCTCCTCGCGCTGGCTGCCGCCCACGAGCTCGCCCACCCGCGGCACCAGAAGATCCATCGCCGCCACGGTGCGGCCGTCGTCGTTCACGCGCATGTAGAAGGCCTTGATCTCCTTGGGGTAGTCGGTGACGAAGACCGGGCGGCCCACGTGCCGCTCGCAGAGATAGCGTTCGTGCTCGGTCTGGAGGTCGCCCCCCTCCCGCACCGGGTATTCGAAGCGCTCGCCGGAGGCCTGCAGGATGCGTACGGCCTCGGCGTAGGGGATGCGCTCGTAGGGCCGCTCGACGAGGAGATCGAGCCGGGCCGGGAGCTCCGGGTCCACCCAGCGGGCGAAGAGCTCGAGGTCCTCCGCGCAGTGCGCGCGCAGGTGGCGCACGAGCTCCTTCACGAGCGCCTCGGCGAGCGCCATGTCCTCCTCGAGATCGGCGAAGGCCATCTCGGGCTCGATCATCCAGAACTCCGCGGCATGGCGCGGGGTGTTCGAGTTTTCGGCGCGGAAGGTCGGCCCGAAGGTGTAGACCCGGCCCAGGGCGCAGGCGAAGAGCTCGGCCTCGAGCTGGCCGGAGACGGTGAGGTGGGCCTCGCGCCCGAAGAAATCCGCCGCGAACGGGTTTTCGCCGCCGCCTCCGGCCGGGGGCGGCTCGCGGAGCGTGGTGACGCGGAAGAGCTCGCCCGCCCCCTCGCAGTCCGAGCCGGTGAGGATGGGGCTGTGCAGGTGGACGAAGCCGCGCTCGCGGAAAAACCGGTGCACGGCGAAGGCGGCCTCGGAGCGGATGCGGAAGAGGGCGCCGTACTTGTTGGTGCGCGGCCGCAGGTGGGCGATCCCGCGCAGGAACTCGTCGCTGTGGCGCTTCTTCTGCAGGGGGTAGGTTTCGGGGTCGGCCTCGCCGAGGAGCTCGAGGCGGCGGGCGCGCAGCTCCCAGCGCTGCCCGGCGGCCGGCGAGGCGACGAGGGCGCCCTCGACGGCGACGGCGCTGCCGGTCGTCAGGCGCCTGAGGAGGGGCTCCGCGGCGAGCGGCCCCTCGAGGATCACCTGCAGGTTCCGCAGGCAGGAGCCGTCGTTCACTTCGAGAAAGGAGAGCCCCTTGGCGTCGCGGCGGGTGCGCACCCAGCCGCAGGCGCGCACGGCATCGAGCGGCGCTTCGCGGTTCAGGAGGTCGCGGACGGCGGTTCGTTCCATGGCGCGGTCTCTTTCTCCTTAAGCAGGGCCCGCAGGGCGGCGACGGTGTCGGCCTCCGCGGCTTTCTTGTCGGGCCGCAGGCGCACGATGCGCGGAAAGCGCACCGCCACCCCGGACTTGTGGCGCGCCGAGCGCCGGATGTCCTCGAAGGCGATCTCGCAGACGAGCTCCGGGCGCACCGCGCGCACCGGCCCGAAGCGCTCGCGCGCATTGCGGCGGACGAAGCGGTCCACGGCGCGGATCTCCGCCGCGTCGAGGCCCGAGTAGGCGCGGGCGAAGGGGACGAGCTCTCCCCCGTCCCACACCGAGAAGGTGTAGTCCGTGAACAACCCGGCGCGCCGGCCGTGCCCCCGCCGGGCGTAGGTGAGGACGGCGTCGACCCGGAAGGGGTCCGCCTTCCACTTGTACCAGATTCCGCGGCGCCTGCCCATGGCGTAGGGGGCATCCCGGCGCTTGAGCAGCAGCCCCTCGGCGCCGCGGCGGCGGGCTTCGTCGCGCAGACGGCGCAACTCGCCCCAGCCGGCGACGGCGAGGAGCGGGGAGAGGGCGAGGCGGGGGTCGCCCGCCGTCTTAAGCAGCTCCTCGAGCCCCGCACGGCGCGCATCAAGCGGGTGGTCCCGGAGGTCCGTGCCGTCGCGCGCGAGGAGGTCGTAGCCCATCCAGACGGCGGGGATCTCGGCCAGCAGCCGCGGGCCGGGGTCGCGGCGTCCCAGGCGGCGCTGCAGCCGCTCGAAGCCGAGCGGCCGGCCCGCGCGGAAGGCGAGGAGTTCGCCGTCGAGCACGGTGCCCCCGGGGAGCCGCATCGCCGCCGCGGCGATCTCCGGGAAGGAGGCGTTGAGGACCTCCCCGCCGCGCGACCAGAGGAGGGCCTCCGCCCCGCGGCGGACGATCTGGGCGCGGACCCCGTCCCATTTCCACTCGACCCGCCACCGGTCCGGGTCGCCCAGGGCCTCGAGGGGGCGATCCAGGGGGTGTGCGAGGCAGAAGGGCAGGGGCCGGCCGGGGTCGTCGTCCTCGGCCCCCGCCGGCTGCAAAAGCCGCCGCCAGGCGGCAGCCGTGGGGTGGAGGCCGCCCGCCAGGCGGGAGGCGAGCCGGGCCTCCTCCAGCCCCGAAACCCGGGCGAGGGCCCGGACCAGCTTGCCCTGCGCGACCCCGACCCGGAACCCGCCGGTCACGAACTTGATCCACACTAGCCGCGCCGTGCGGTCGAGGCCGCGCCAGGCCTCGAGGACGCATCCGCGCTGGGCCTCCTCCTCAAGCCCGCGCAGCGCGGGCAGGCGCTCTTCGAGCCAGGCGTGCAGGGGCACCCCCTCGAGGCCCCGGCCCTCGGGCAACAGCAGGGTGATCGTCTCGGCGAGATCCCCCACCCGCTCGTAGCAGGCCGCAAAAAGCCACTCCGGGATCCCGGCCGCGGCGGCGGCGAAGCGCCGCAGGCGGGCGGTCGGCACGGCCGGCCGCGGCCTGCGCCCCAAAAGCAGGCACGCCGCCCAGGCCGCATCCTCCGGCGGGGCGTCGCGGAAGTAGTCCGCGAGCGCCGCGACCTGCTCGCGGGTGCGCCGGCAGCGGTCGAGCGCGGCGACGAGGCGGGCGAAGCGCTTCACGGCGGCGCCTCGTCCTCTTCGCCCGCCGCCTCCTGCGGCGCGGCTTCGGCCCGCAGGCCCTGCTCCTTCAGGAAGCGCGCAAGCTCCGGGGCGCTGCCGTGGACGAGGAGCACGCGCTCCGCGCCGCTTTGCCGGACCACCGCGAGCAGCCCGGGCCAGTCGGCGTGGTCCGAGAGCACAAAGCCCCGGTCGAGCGCCCGGCGCCGGCGCAACCCGCGCAGCTGCATCCACCCCGAGGCGAAGGCCCGCGCGGCCGGGCTCCGCCCCGGCCCGGGGGCGGCGGCCGCGG
The DNA here is from genome assembly GCA_020725555.1 of Desulfatibacillum sp. Classification (GTDB taxonomy): domain Bacteria; phylum Desulfobacterota; class Desulfobacteria; order Desulfobacterales; family SpSt-501; genus SpSt-501. Next base: position 203,740 of record DYEU01000018.1, on the reverse strand, counting down.
ACGGGGGGGCGAGGACCAGGGCGGCCGCGAGGTCGCCCCGCGCGCCGGCCGCGGCGAGGCGCCGGGCCGGGGCCAGGCGCACGCCCTCCGCGCGGTAGGCCGCCGTCGGGGCCTCGAGGGCGGGGTGGAGGAAGATGGGCCCCGCCCCCGCGGGGAGTGCGGCGAGGATCCGCTGGGCCTTGCCCAGGGCGTAGGCGAAGAGCAGGCTCGTCCGCCCCTCGGCCGCGTTCCCCCGCCACCAGTCGAGGAGTTCGGCGACCACCGCCGCGGGCTCGGGCCAGCGGAAGACGGGCAGGCCGAAGGTCGACTCGAGGACGAGGCCGTGGCCGCGCACGGGCTCGTAGGGAAGGCAGGTGGGGTCGGGGGCGGTCTTCACGTCCCCGGTGACCACCCAGACCTCGCCCCGGTGCTCCAAGCGCACCTGGGCTGCGCCGCGGATGTGGCCCGAGGGGTGAAGCGACAGGCGCACCCCGCCGAGGTCCAGGATCTCGCCGTAGGGAAGCTCCTGCACGGCGATGGCCGCGCCCAGCCGCAGGCGAAGGAGCCGGGCCGTCTCCGGGTTGGCGAGGTAGGAGCCGCAGCCGGGGCGCGCGTGGTCGGCGTGGGCGTGGGTCACCACCGCCCGGGCGACCGGCCGCCGGGGGTCGATGAAGCACGCCGCGGGCGCACAGAACAGGCCTTGAGGGGTCGGCTGCAGCCAGGGCGGAAGAACCGTTTGGCATTTCGCCTGCACTTCGGTATCGTCGGGGAAGCCCCGCCCCGGCCGGGAAAGCCCCGCCGCCCCGGCCGGGCGAGGCGACTTCGATTGCGGAGGCCTTCGATGGAACGCGGTGACTCCTACCTTCGTCTTCTCCTGGATGTGACGCAGGCCCTCACCTCCACCCTCGACCTCGACCGCCTCTTCCGGCTCATCGTGGAGCGCGTCCCGGCCGTCTTCGGGGTCGACGCCGCGACCCTGCGGCTGATCGACCCCGGAAGCGGCCGTCTCGTCCTGCGCGCCGCCCACGGGCTGAGCGAGGAATACCTGCGCCGCGGGCCGGTCGACCGCGAGCCGAGCGTGCTGGAGGCGCTCGAGGGGCGGCCCATCGCGGTCGAGGACGCGACCTCCGACCCGCGCATCGCCTACCACGAGGCGGCCCGGGCCGAGGGCGTCCGCAGCCTGATTGCGGCCCCGATCCCCATCCGCGGGAAGGCCGCCGGGGTGCTGCGGCTCCTCAGCCGCACCCCGCGCCGCTTCACGGACGAGGAGCTCGAGTTCGCCGGCGGGCTCGCCGGGCAATGCGGGGTCGCCATCGAGAACGCCCGCGCCTTCACCGAGCTCGAGCGGCAGCTCGGCTACTTCAAGGCCGTCGGCGAGATCGCCCGCGCGATCCACTCCGCGGAGCGGCTCGAGGAGATCGTCCAGCGGATCGTCCGCCGGCTGCCCGAGGTGATGGGGCTCAAGGCCTGCACGATCCGCCTCTTCGACCCGCGCGAGGGCCGCCTCGACCTGAAGGCGGCCCACGGCCTGAGCCGGGCCTACCTGGAACGCGGCGGCCTCGACGACGAGCCGGCCACCCACTACCTGCTCCAGGGGGAGCCCGTCGTCATCCCGGACGCGACGGCCGACGTGCACACGCGCTACCACGAGGAGGCCGCCCGGGAGGGGATCCGCGGCATTCTCGCCGTCCCGATCGCCGCGGGCGAGGAGACGCTGGGCATCCTCCGGCTGCTCTCGGCCGAGGTGCGCTACTTCTCGGAGCACGACATCCAGTTCGCCCTCGCCGTCGCCGACCAGGCCGGGATCGCCGTGAACAACGCCCTGGGCCGCGGCGCGGGCCGCTAGCGCCTCAGGCCTCCTCCCCGCCCTCCCCGGCGGCGAAGCGGCGGCCGCGCTCGGCGAAGCGCTTGAGGCGGCGCTCGATCTCCGCGAAGAGGCTCCCCGCGGGATAGCGCCCGCGCCGGTCCGCCCGCCCCGCCCGCACGCCGGTCAGCAGCTCGATCCCCTCCTCCACGGTGCGGATCGCCCAAACGTGGAAGCGCTTGCGGCGCACGGCCTCGACGACGTCGCGCCGGAGCATCAGGTGGCGCACGTTCGCCGCGGGCAGGATCACCCCCTGGCCGCCGTCCAGGCCCTTGTCGCGGCAGACGTCGAAGAACCCCTCGATTTTCTGGTTCACGCCGCCGATCGCCTGGATCTCGCCCTTCTGGTCCACCGAGCCGGTGACGGCGATCCCCTGCCGCAGGGGGACGCCCGCGAGGCAGGAAAGGATCGCGAAGAGCTCGGCCGCGGAGGCGCTGTCGCCGTCGACTTCGCTGTAGTGCTGCTCGAAGGTGAGGCTGATCGAGAGGTTGAGGGGGTGGCTGCGGGCGAAGCGGCCGCCCAGGAAGCCCGAGAGGATGAGCACCCCCTTGTCGTGGGTGCGGCCGCTCAGCTCCACCTCGCGCTCGATGTTGATCACCCCGGCCTTGCCCAGGAAGGCCTCCGCCGTGATGCGCACCGGCCGGCCGAAGGCGTATTCGCCGATCTGGTAGACGGCCAGGCCGTTGATCTGGCCCACCCGCTCGCCGCTCACCTCGATGCGGATCACCCCGTCGCGGAACGACTCGAGGACCTTCTGCTCGTAGAGGCTGTAGCGGAAGCGGTGCTCGCGGAAGGCGCGGAAGACGTGGCGGTCGGAGACACGGCGGGCGCGCTGGGCGCGGGCCCAGTGGTCGGCCTCCTGGAGCACCCCGAGCAGCACGCCGAAGCGGAGCGAGAGCTTGTGCTGGTGCTCGGCGAGCTTCTGGCCGAACTCGACCACGGCCGCCGCCGCCCGCCGGTCGAAGGGCAAAAGCTTCTCCTCGCGGCAGACGCGCGCGATGAACCGGGCGTAGAGCTGCTCCGTCTCGGCGGTGCGCTCGACCTCCTCGTCGAAGTCGGCGCGGACGCGGAAGATTTTGTTGAAGCGCGGGTCGAAGTTCTGCAGGAAGGCGAAGGTCTCGTAGGTGCCGAGCAGGATGACCTTGACCTCCAGGGGGATCGGCGCGGGCCGCAGCGGGGTGACCGCGGGCGAGGAGTCCTCGGAGGGGTCCTCGATGTCGGCCTTGCGTTCCAGGAGGGCGCGCTTGAGCGCCTCCCAGGCCCCCGGCGCGGCGAGAAGCGGCTCGATCTCGACGATCAGGTAGCCGCCGTTCGCCCGCAACAGCGAGCCGGCGAGCACGCGGGTGAAATCCGCGCTCGGCCCGGCCGCGCTCAGGCGCTTTTCGATCCGGCCGAAGAGGTTGACGTAGGTCGGGTGGCCCTCGTAGACGACGGGCGCGCCCCGCAAGGCGGGGCGGTGAACGAGCACGTTCACCCGGTAGGGGAGCAGCGGCGTGCGGCCCGCGGCGGAGGGCTCCTCGGCATCCTCCTCCTTGCGCTCGGCGGGGACGAAGCGGTGGAAGTTTTCGACGATGTCCGCCTGGAGCGCCGCCAGGTGGTCGAGGACGGCCTTGCGGCCGGCGTACTGCCGGCGCAGCGGGGCGAGCCGCCGGCGCAGGAGCTGGGAGACCGCCTGGTTCATCAGCCGCTCGATCCCCGCCCGCAGCCGGCGGTTCGAGGCCTCCAGCAGGCGGCCGGCCTTTTCCATCTCGGCCTGCATGCGCCGCACGCGGCCGTCGATCTCCGCGCGGGTCTCCTCCGGCAGCCCCGGGATCTCCTCCGGGGAAAGCGGCCGGCCCTCGAGCAGCGGGACGATCGGGAACTCGCGGTTCTCCGAGTCGATGCGCAGCTCCCATTCGGCGGCGCGGCGCTCGATTTTCTGGAAGACCGCCTGCCGGCGGGCCGCGTGCCGGGCCTTGAGGGCCTCGATGCGCTTGCGGTGGTCCTCGGCCTCGAAGGCGGCGGGGATCTCCCGCTGCAGGTCCTCGACCAGGCGGTGGATGGTCTTGGCGAAGGCCGGGCCGCGGCCCGCCGGCAGCGCCACGGCGTGCGGCCGGAACTCGTCCTCGAAGTTGTGGACCAGGCACCAGTCGTCGGGCGCGGGCCGGGTGCGCGCGAAGCGCTGCACGAGGTCGCGCACGATCGTGTGGCGGCCCGTGCCCTCCGGGCCGCTGACGAAGACGTGGTAGCCCTCGCCGCGGACCGTGAGGCCGAACTCGATCGCCTGCACGGCCCGCTCCTGGCCGATGACGCGGTCGAGGGAGGGGAGCTCGGCGGTGTCCTCGAAGGAAAACCGGGCGGGCGGGCAGACGCGGCGCAGCTCGGCGGGCTTGAGCTCGAGACGTCGGGGCATGGAACGCGGCCTTCCGGGCGGGCGGGGATCCGGGCGAAACCCGCCGCGGTGGAGTCTACCCGAATCCCCCGGCCCGGGCAACCCCGCCGGCGCGCGCGGCGGCGCCGGGGTCCTCCCCCGCGAGCCAGCGCTTCAGGCTGCGGGCGGTGTGCGAGACCGCGGCCTTCGCGAGCAGCTCGCGGGGCGAGCCGACGGCGACGATCCGGCCGCCGGCCTCGCCGCCTTCGGGCCCGAGGTCGATCACCAGGTCGGCCTCGGCGACGACGGCGAGGTGGTGCTCGATCACCGCGACCGTGTGGCCGAGCTCGACGAGCGCCTGGAGCACGTCGAGCAGGCGGCGCACGTCGGCGAGGTGCAGGCCCGTCGTGGGCTCATCGAGGATGTAGAAACAGGGCCCGTCGGGCGGCCGCGCGAGCTGCTCGGCGAGCTTGATCCGCTGCGCCTCCCCGCCGGAGAGGGTGGGGCTGGGCTGGCCGAGGCGCAGGTAATCGAGCCCCACGTCGCAGACGAAGCGGAGCGGCCGGGAGACGGCGGGAACGGCCTCGAAGAGCGCCAGGGCCTCGGCGAAGGTCATCTCCAGCACCTCGGCGATCGTCTTGCCCCGGTAGCGGACTTCCAGGGTCTCGGCGCGGAAGCGGCTTCCGCCGCAGACCTCGCAGGGGACGTAGACATCGGGCAGGAAGCTCATCTCGACCCGCGGCCGGCCCTGGCCCTGGCAGGCCTCGCAGCGGCCGCCGGCGACGTTGAAGGAGAAGCGGGCGGCGCGCCAGCCGCGGGCGCGGGCCGCGGGTGTGGCGGCGAAGAGGCGGCGGATGTCGTCCAAGACGCCGATGTAGGTCGCGGGGACGGAACGCGGGGTGCGGCCGATCGGGCTGTGGTCCACCTCGAGCACGCGGCGCAGCGTCTCCCCGCCCTCGATGCCGCGGCAGGGGACGGACGGGTCGCGGCGGCGCAGCAGCCGGTTGCGCAGCCCCCGGAAGAGGGTCTCCTTGAGAAGCGAGGACTTCCCCGACCCGGACACGCCGGTGACCGCGATCAGCGTCCCCAGGGGGAAGGCGGCGTCGATGCCCCGGAGGTTGTTCGCCGCGGCGCCCAGGACGCGCACCGCCGGGCGGTCCCGCCAGGGGCGCAGCCGCGAGGTGATCCGGCGGCCGCCGGAGGCGACCCACGCTCCGGTTTGCGATTCGGGGCAGCGGCGCAGCTCCTCGAGCCCCCCCCGGGCGACGACCCGCCCGCCCGCGGCGCCGGCCCCGGGCCCCAAGTCCACGATCAGGTCGGCGGCGCGGATGGTCTCCTCGTCGTGCTCGACCACGATGACCGTGTTGCCGCGGTCGCGGAGGGCGCGCAGGGCGCCGACGAGGCGCGCGCCGTCGCGCGGGTGCAGCCCGATCGTCGGCTCGTCGAGGATGTAGGTCACCCCCGCGAGATTGGAGCCGAGCTGGGCGGCGAGCCGCACGCGCTGGGCCTCCCCGCCCGAGAGCGTCTCGCCGCTGCGTCCGAGGGCGAGGTAGCCCAACCCCAGGCGTTCGAGCAGTTCGAGGCGGCCGTCGATCTCGGCGAGCAGGGGGGCGGCGAGCGGCCGGCTGCGGGCCGGGAAGGCGAGCCCGCCGAGCGCGCGCCGCATCGCCGCGGCCGGCATCCGCACCCAGTCCCCGATCGAGCGCCCCCCGAGGCGCACGGCGAGCGCCTGCGGTTTGAGGCGGCTTCCGCCGCAGGCCGGGCAGGGGGCGGCCGCCGCCTCCCCGCCCCCCTCCTCCGGGGCGATCACGCCGAGCCCCTGGCAGGCGGGGCAGGCCCCGCGGGGGCTGTTGAAGGAAAACAGCCGCGGGTCGGGGGGTTCGACGGCGATGCCGCAGCGCGGGCAGACGCCGTGGAGGCTGAAGGATTCCTCCGCGCCGGCCTCGTCCACCACGGCGATGTGGCCGGAGCCTTCCTCGAGGGCGCGCCGCACGGCGGCCGGCAGGTTGGGCGCGGGCAGCCGCGCGGCCAGGAGCTCGATCGTGTGCTCCCGGTAGCGGTCGAGCGCCAGGCCCGGCGCAAGGGGCGTCCAGCGGCCGTCGATCCGGGCCTCCGCGAAGCCGCGGCGCCGGGCGCGCTCGAGGAGCTCGCGGTGGAACCCCTTGCGGCCGGCCACCTTGAGGGCGAGGAGCCGGGCCGGCCGGCGCCCGAAGCGGCGCCGGATGCGGGCCACGATCGACTCCACCGTCCGGGGTTCCAGGGGGCGGCCGCACTGCGGGCAATGGGGGGTGCCCAGCCGGGCGTAGAGCAGGCGCAGGAAATGGTAGATCTCGGTCAGGGTCGCCACCGTGGAGCGCCGGCCGGAATGGCTGATCCGCTGCTCGATCGCCACCGTCGGCGACAGCCCCTCGGCGAGGTCGAGGTCGGGCCGCTCCAGGATCTTCATGAACTGGCGGACATAGGGGGTGAGGCTTTCGAGGTAGCGCCGCTGCCCCTCGGCGAAGAGGACGTCGAAGGCGAGCGTCGATTTGCCCGATCCCGAAACCCCGGTGAGGACGATCAGGCGGCGGTGGGGCAGCGCGAGGTTCAGGTTCTTCAGGTTGTGCTCGCGGACCCCGCGGAGCTCGATCGCCGGCGGCCCGGGCGTGCGGCCCCAGGGGGCGGCCCCCTCGGCGACGGCCGCGGCCGCGGGGGGGGCGTCCTCCCCGCGCAGGAAGGCCCCCGTGCGGGACTCCGGCGCGGCGGCGATCGCCTCGGGCGGCCCCTCGGCCACGATGCGGCCGCCGGCCTCGCCGCCCTCGGGGCCGAGGTCGATCACCCAGTCGGCGGCGCGGATGACGCCCAGGTGGTGCTCGACGACGAGCACGGTGTGCCCCGCGTCGACCAGCCGCTGCAGGCAGAGCAGCAGCAGGCGGACGTCCTCGGCGTGAAGGCCGGTGGTCGGCTCGTCGAAGAGAAAGAGGGTCGGCCGGGCCTCTTCGCCCTCCCCCGGGAGGTGGCGGGCGAGCTTGAGGCGCTGGGCCTCGCCGCCGGAGAGCGTGCTCAGGGGCTGCCCGAGGCGCAGGTAGCCCAAGCCGACGGCGGCCAGGGGGGCGAGCGGGCCCCGGACGGCGGGCTCGGCGGCGAAGAACGCGAGGGTCTCATCGACCGTCATCTCGAGGATCTCGCCCACCGTGCGGCCCTGGAAGCGCACGGCGAGCACCTCGGGACGGAAGCGCCGGCCGCCGCAGTCCGGGCAGGGCAGGCGGACATCGGAGAGGAACTGCATCTCCACCGTTTCGTAGCCTTCGCCGCGGCAGGTCTCGCAGCGGCCGCCCGGCACGTTGAAGGAGAAGTGGCCCGGCCCGAACCCGGCGCGCCGGGCGTCCTCGGTCGCGGCGAGCAGGCGCCGCACGCCGTCGAAGGCGCGGGTGTAGGTGAGGGCGTTGGCGCGGGGGGTGCGGCCGATGGGGCGCTGGTCGACCAGGCGTACCGCCTCGATCGCCTCGACCCCCTCGAGGCCGCGGTGCCGGCCCGGCCGTTCGGCCGGCTCGCCGAGGGCGCGCTGCACGGCGGGGTGGAGCACGGCTTCGACGAGCGTCGATTTCCCGGACCCCGAGACCCCCGTGAGGCAGGTGAACCGGCCGACGGGGATGCGGACGTCGATCTCCTTCAGGTTGTGCTCGGCCGCCCCGCGCACGACGATCCAGCGGGAGGCCGGGGGGCGCCGCGCGGCCGGGAGCGGGAGGCGGCGCTTGCCCTTCAGGTATTCCCCGGTGAGGGTGTCGGGAATCCCGGCGGCGGGCCCGAAATACTGGATCTCCCCCCCCTGCGATCCGGCGCGCGGGCCGAGGTCGAGGATCCAGTCGCTTTCGCGGATGATCTGCGGGTCGTGCTCGACGACGACCACCGTGTTCGGCAGGTCGCGCAGCCGTTTCAGGATGCGGACCAGGCGGCCGACGTCGCGCGGGTGGAGCCCGACGCTCGGCTCGTCGAGCACGTAGAGCGTGTTGACGAGCGAGGACCCCAGGGCCGCGGTGAGGGCGACCCGCTGGACCTCGCCGCCCGAGAGCGTGCGCGAGGGGCGATCGAGGGTCAGGTAGCCGAGGCCCACCTCGCGCAGGTAGTGCAGGCGCCGCTCGATCTCGGCGAGGATGCGGCGGGCGGCCTCGTCGGCGGCGGGGACCTCGAGTCCCCCGAAGAAGGAGGCGGCCTCGTCGATCGTCAGGCCGTAGATCTCGGCGATCGTCCGGCCGCCCAGGCGGTAGAGCAGGCTTTCCCCGCGGAAGCGGGCGCCGCCGCAATCCGGGCAGAGATCGTAGGCGCGGTAGCGCGAAAGCAGCACCCGGACGTGCATCTTGTAGGCGCGGCTCTCCAGCCACTGGAAGTAGCCGCGGATGCCGTAGTAGTCGGGCGTGCCCTCCACGATGGCGCGGCGGTGGGCCGGGCTCAGGGAGGAGAAGGGCGCCTCGAGGGGGATCCCCTCGCGCCGGCAGAAGCGCTCGAGGTCGGCGTACTCGGGTTTCCCCTCGCGCCGGCCGCCGAAGGGCCGGATCGCCCCCTGCGCGAGCGAGCGCTGCGGGTCGGGCACGATGAGGTCGAGATCGATCCCGATCGTCCGGCCGAAGCCGCGGCAGGTCGGGCAGGCGCCGAGCGGGCTGTTGAAGGAAAAGAGGTTGGGCTGGGGCGGGGGATAGGCGATGCCGCAGGCGGCGCACTCCAGGCGGTTGCTGTAGGCCTCCGGGGGGCGGCCGGGGAGCCACAGGGAGAGGCGGCCGGAGCCGAAGCGGAAGGCGAGGTCGATCGAGTCGAGGATGCGCGCTTGCTCCTCGGGCCGGAAGGCGAAGCGGTCGGCGAGGACGTCGATTTCGGCTTCGCCCCCCCCCGGCCCCAGCTCCTCGAGCGGAAGGACGCGGCCCTCGCGGACGATGCGGTCGAAGCCGTTCGGGGCGAGCGCCTCGCGCAGCTCCGCCGCCCCCGCCCCGTGGCTCGGGAAGGGAAAGGAGAGCAGCACGGGCGTCCCCGCGGGCAGCTCCCGCAGGCGGCGCCAGAGGTGCTCGGGGGTTTCGGGCTCGACCGGGCGGCCGCAGCTGCGGCAGTGCAGCCTTCCGCGCCGCGCGAAGAGGAGCTTGACGGAGTCGGTGATTTCCGTCATCGTCCCCACGGTGGAGCGGGAGGTGCGCACCGGCTCCTTCTGGTCGATGGCGATCGCGGGCGGGATCCCCTCGATGCGGTCCGCCTGGGGCCGGTCCATGCGGTCCAGGAACTGCCGTGCGTAGGGCGAAAAGGTCTCCACGTAGCGCCGCTGGCCCTCGGCGTAGAGGGTGTCGAAGGCGAAAGAGGACTTGCCCGAACCGCTCACCCCGGTGACGGCGATCAGCCGGTGCAGGGGAAGATCGAGATCGAGGTTCTTGAGGTTGTGCTGCCGGGCGCCCCGGATGACGATGGCCTCGGTGGTCATGGCGAAGGCAAACATAAGCCGCGCGGAAACGGTTGGCAAACGGGTCCCCGCGGCGCAGCCCCCGGACGGAGCCTGCTGATGCGCACCCCGCCCATCGACCCCGCGTTCTTCGCCGCCAACCGAAACCGGCTGGCCGCCCTGCTTGAGCCCCGCTCCCTCGCCGTGCTGCACGGCAACGACCGCATGCCCACGAGCGGCGACGGCGTCCACCCCTTCCGGCAGCAGAGCGATCTCTTCTACCTCTGCGGCATCGACCAGGAAGAGACGGTGCTGCTGCTCTTCCCCCAGGCGCGCGAGGCGGGGGACCGCGAAATCCTCTTCGTGCGGCCCGCCGACGAGCGCCTGGCCCTCTGGGAGGGGGCCCCGCTCGCCTTCGAGGAGGCGCGCCGGCGCTCCGGCGTGGCGACGGTGCGCTCGGTCCTCGAGTTCGAGGCCGCCTTCCGCCGCCTGGCGCTCGAGGCCGAGCGGATCTACCTGAACGCCAACGAGCACCCCCGCGCCGCAAGCGAGGTCGAAACGCGCGATGCGCGCTTTGCCCGCCGCTGCCTTGGCCGGTTTCCGCTGCACCGCTACGAGCGGCTCGCCCCGCTGCTCAGGCGCCTGCGGGCGGTGAAATCCCCGATCGAAATCGAGCTCATCCGGCAGGCGGCGGAGATCACCGGCGCCGCCTTCCGCCGGCTGCTCGGCTTCATCCGCCCCGGCGTCTGGGAGTTCGAGATCGAGGCCGAGATCGTCCACGAGTTCCTGCGCCGGCGCTCGCGGGGCCCCGCCTTCGAGCCGATCGTCGCCTCGGGCGAGAACGCCTGCGTCCTCCATTACGTGCACAACGACCGCTGCTGCCGCGCGGGGGAGCTCGTGCTGCTCGACTTCGGCGCCGAGTACGCGCACTACGCGGGCGACCTCTCGCGCACGGTGCCCGTGAGCGGCCGCTTCAGCCCGCGGCAGCGCCAAGTCTACGAGGCCGTGCTGCGGGTGCAGAAGGCGGCGATCGCCCTGATGCGGCCGGGCACCCCCTGGGCCGCCTACCACGAGGAGGTCCGCCGTCTCGTGGAGGAGGAGCTCGTCGGGCTGGGGGTCATCTCGCGCGCGGAGCTGCGCGATCAGCCCGCCGAGCGCCCCCTCTACAAGACCTGGTTTCCCCACGGCATCTCGCACGGGCTCGGCCTCGACGTCCACGACGCCGTCGACCCCGAGGACCCCTTTCAGGCCGGCATGGTCCTCACCTGCGAGCCGGGGCTCTACCTGCGGGAGGAAACGATCGGCGTGCGGATCGAAAACGACATCTGGATCACCCCGGAGGGGCCGGTCGATCTCACCGCGGGGATCCCGCGGGAGGTCGAGGAGATCGAGGCCCTGATGGCCGCCGGGCCGGGCGCCTGAGGGCGCCCGCAGGTGACGGGGGGCAAGCCGTGCGCGGCCGGCTCGTGCTCGTGGGCGCCGGGCACGCCCACCTCACCGTGCTCCGGCGGCTCGAGGAGTTCACCTCCCGCGGGGTGCGGGTCACGGTCGTCGGCCCGGCGGCCGTGCACTACTACTCCGGCATGGGGCCGGGCCTGCTCGCCGGCGCCTACCGCCCCGAGGAGGCGCGTGTCGCGGTGCGGGCCCTGGCCCTCGCCCGCGGGGCGGAGTTCCGCGAAGACCGCGCCGTGGCCGTCGACCCCGCCGCGCGCAGGATCGTGCTGGCCTCCGGCGGCGCTCTCCCCTACGACGCCGCTTCCTTCAACGTCGGCAGCCTCGTTCCCGTCGACCCGCGGCTCGCCCCCCACGCCGCGCTCTTCCCCGTGAAGCCGATCGAGAACCTGCTCGCGGCGCGACAGGCCTTGAGCGCGTGTCTGGCGGCGGGGCGGACGGCGGTCGCGGTCGCGGGCGGCGGGCCGGCCGGCCTCGAGGTGGCCTGCGCCGCGCGCGCCCTCTCGCCGCAGGCGGAGGTCACTCTCGTCGCCGGGGAGGGGCTGCTCGCGGGGTTTTCGCCCCGGCTCCGGCGCCGCGCGGCCGCGGCGCTTCGCGAGCGGGGCGTTCGGCTGCGGGAGGGGGAGCGGGTGGTCGCGGCGGAGGCCGGGGAGGCCCTGCTCTCCTCGGGTACGCGGCTGGCCTGCGCGGTGCTGCTCCTCGCCGTCGGGGTGCGGCCCCCGCCGCTCTTTGCGGATTCGGGGCTGCCGACCGACGCCGAGGGGGCTCTCCGGGTCAACGGCTACCTGCAGTCGGTTGCCCACCCCGAGATCTACGGCGGGGGCGACTGCATCCACTTCGACCCCCGCCCGCTTCCCAAGGTCGGCGTCTACGCGGTGCGGCAGAACCCCGTGCTCTACGCCAACCTTCGGGCGTTCTTCTTCGGCGGCTCGCCGGTCCCCTTCCGGCCGCAGCGGCGCTTTCTCCTCGCCTTCAACCTGGGCGACGGCCGCGCGCTCGTCCACTGGCGCGGGTGGGTGTTCGACGGCCGTGCGGGCTTCCGGCTCAAGGACCGCCTGGACCGGGGCTTTCTGCGGCGCTTCCGGCCATGACCGGCGGGGCGGCGGCCTGCGGCGGGAGGCTCCGGATGTGGAGGTCCCGCTGCGGGAAGGGGATTTCGATGCCCGCCTTGCGGAATTCCTCGAAGATCGCGAAGTAGAGCGCGCTCTTCAACACCCCCTCGGCGACGCGGCGGACATCGATCCAGACGAGCAGCCGGAAGACCAGGGCGCTGTCGGCGAACTCCGTGAAGAGCACGCGCGGCGGCTGGGCCGGCGAGACCAGGGGCTCGCGCCGGGCCACCTCGAGCAGGATGCGCTCGACCGCGCGCGGGTCGGAACCGTAGGCGACCCCCACGTTCAGGCCGACCCAGACCATCGGCGAGGAGAGCGAGTAGTTGACGATCGTGTTGGCGATCAGGCTCGAGTTGGGCGCGAGGTATTCCACGTTCTGGCGGGTGCGGATGCGGGTGGCGAGCAGCGAGATGTCGATCACCTCGCCGAGGTGGCCCCCGACCTCGATCCAGTCCCCGCGCCGCACCTTGCCCCCGAAGAGGACGATGAAGCCCGCGATCAGGTTGGCGGCGAGGTTCTGGAGCCCGAGCCCCACGCCGATGCCGATCGCGCCGGCGAAGACGAGGATCAGCCGCAGGTCGACCCCCACGCTGTCGAGGGCGATCAGGGTGCCGGCGCCGATCGTCGCGTAGCGCACCAGGGTGTTCAGCGCGAAGCCCGTTCCCGGGTGCACGCCGAAGGCGGGGTAGGCCTTGTAGTCGAGAACCGCCTGAAGGAGCCGCGCCCCCAGGACGAAGAAGCAGACGATCAGCGCCGCCTTAACGACGACCCAGACGGAGATCGGCGCCCCCCCGATCACGACGACGGGGAAGGAGAAGATGCGCGCGACGAGGTCGAGCAGGCCGAGGAGGTTCAAGCCGATGCCGACCGTGGCGATCCCCGCGGCGTAGAGGAGCAGCGCCCGCAGCGACCGGACCAGCGCCTGCGCGCCCTCGTCCTCCGCGGGGACCCGCTCCGCCCAGCGCTGCAGCCCGAGGCGCAGCCCGTGGTAGACGCCGGTGAGGACGGCGAGGGCGGCGACGGTGAACCAGATCTTGACGAGGAGCACCCGGCCGGCCTCCCGGAAGCCGAAGCACCACAGGAGCGCAAGCAGGAAGGAGACCCCGACCAGGGGGTAGAAGAAGCGGTCGAGGAGCCGGAGGTAGGTGCGATAGCTCGGGTAGGGCAGGTCCGGCAGGAAGGAAAGCAGCGCCCGCTTCTGCAGCATCAGCAGGAGAAAGAGGCAGACGAAGGCCACGGAGACGGCGAACCGGATGAAGGCGATCACGTCGGCGCGGAAGCGGAAGGCCTCGGCGGCCCAGGTGAAGGCGATCGCGAGGAACAGGCCGAGGAGCAGCGGGCGGGCGGTGCGGAAGACCCGCCGGCCGTGGGCGGCCGTCGTGGGAAAGATCCCCGCGGTCAAGAGCTCCCGCAGGAGCGCGATGACGAGCGAGGCCGCCGACCAGAGCAGGAGCAGCTCCCCGGTGAGGGTGAACCAGGCGGCGCGGTAGATGACCACCGCGGTGATCGCCCGGTAGAGCCCGAGCAGGACCAGGGGGATGGCCGCGGCGGTCAGGACCCGCAGGGCGGCGAGGAAGAAGGGGTAGAGCGCCTCGGGGATGCGCGCCCGCACCGGCCCCAGGACGTTCTCGATGGCGCGCATGACGCGCTGGCGCCCGAAGACGCTGTAGAACAGGGCGGCGAGAAAGAGGAGCACGAGCAGCGAGCCGGCGATCCCCAGGGTGCGGCCCTCGGCCCGCGCCCGTTCAGCGAACTCCGGCAGGCGCAGGGGCAGCTCGAGGAACCAGCGCGAGAGGTGGTGCAGGGTGTCGAGGTCCCAGCCGAGAGGCGTCCAGCGCGAGAGCACGAGCGCCTGCTTGCGCAGCTCGGCGCCGACCTGGGCGGCCTCCTTGCGCAGGGCGTCGTCCATGTCCGGGGCGATGGAAATCACGGGCGCCTCCGCGGGCTTCTCCTCGGCGGCGGGCGCGGGCCCGGCGGAGGAGGCGAAGCCGGTCGCGGCGCCAAGGCCGAGCAGGCCGAGCACGAGCGCCGCCGCCACGAGGGGCCGGCGGCCGGGGAGGCGGGCGAAGGGGGGGCGTTTCGTTTCCATGCGGTCACTCCCGGGCGGGCGGTCCGGTGGCGGCGGGCTCCCGCCGGGTGCGGCGTTCCGGACCGCCGCGGCGATAGAACAGGATCATCCCGCCGGCGATCAGCGCCAGGCCCGCGAGGTGAAAGCCCTGGACGCGCTCGCCGAGCAGCGCCACCGAGAGCAGCGCGGCGAAGACGGGGATGAGGTTGATGAAGAGGCCGGCACGGTTGGGGCCCAGCCGGTCGATGCCGCGGTTCCAGCAGAAATAGGCGACGATCGAGGGAAAGAGGGCGACGTAGAGGACGCTGGCGGCAACCCGGCCGTCGAGCGCGGGGGCGCCGTACAGGGCGCACTCCGCGAGGAAGGCGGGGAAGAGGGCCGCCGCCCCGAAGGCGAAGGTGGCGGCGAGCAGGCTCAGAGGGTGGAGCGGCGGCCGCCGGCGCAGCAGGACGGAATAGAGCGCGTAGAGGACGACCGCCGCCGCCATCAGGAGGTCCCCGGGCACGAGATCGAACTGCGCCAGCCGCCGCGGGTCGCCGCGCAGCACGATTCCGGCCGCGCCCGCGATGCAGAGAAGCACCCCCGCGAGCTGGGCTCGGGAGACGCGTTCGCGGTGCAGGAGCAGGCTGAGGAGGACGATCACGGCCGGCATGCTCGTCTGGAGAAGCGCGCCGTTGATCGCCGTCGTGGTGTGCACCGCGGCGTAGAGGAGGGTGTTGAACCCCGAGATCCCCAGAAGCGCCAGGACGGCGAGCCGTTTCCAGCCGCGGCGGATCTCGCGCCGGTCGCGGGCCGCCTGGCGCAGGGCGAACGGCAACAGGAGCAGCGAGGCGAGCGTCCAGCGGAAGAAGGCGAAAGCGACCGGCGGGATGAGGTCGGCCACCCCCCGGGCGAGCACGATGTTGCCGGCCCAGCAGAGCGGGGCGACGGCGAGGACGGCGTAGGGCGCAAGCCCGGCGGGGCGGAGGGCCGCGGGGGGGCTCATGGGGCCGGGGCGAGCACGATCCGCGCGTCGGCGACCGCGCAGCGCTCGGGGGTGCAGAAGACCGGGTTCAGGTCGATCGACTCGATGCGCTCGGCGATCGCCGTCACGAGCTCCGAGAAGGCGAGCAGCGCGGCGGTGAGCTTCGGCAGGCTGACCGCCGCGCAGCCCCGGTACCCCGTGAGCAGCCGTGCGCCCCGCAGGCAGCAGACCATCGAGGCGACATCGCGCTCGCGCAGCGGGGCGAGCCGGGTCACGACGTCGCGGTAGATCTCGACCGCCGTCCCCCCCAGGCCGAGGAGGATCACGGGGCCGAACTGCTCGTCGATCTTCGCCCCGACGATGAGCTCGAGGCCGGAGAGCCGCTCGGCGACGAGCGCGCCCCGGAACCCCTCGAGCCGCGCAAGCCGGGCCCACGCCGCGGCCAGCCCCGCCGGGTCGGGGATCGAGGTCTCGACCCCGCCCACGTCGCTCTTGTGCAGGATCGCCGGCGAGACGACCTTGGCGACCACGGGGTAGCCGATGCGCGCGGCGGCGGCGAGCGCCTCCTCGAGGCCGGCGGCGAACGCGTGCCGCGCGACGGGCACGCCGGCCGCCTCCAGGAGCCGCAGGGCGTCCGGCTCGAGCACCCAGCCGTGCGGGCGCGCGGCTTCCCAGATCCCCGGCGGCGCTTCCTTCAACACGGCCTGCACCTCCGCATCGCTTCCACCATGAAGGCCGCGCCGTCCACCGAGGGGGCGACCGGAACGTCGTTGAGCTCGAAGCCCTCGATGAGGATGCGGTATTTTTCGACGTGCGGCACGTAGGCGACCAGGGGCTTTCCGCTGCGGCGATGGACCTCGCTCAACCGGGCGCCGAGATCGGCGCTGATCCCCGGCGAGTAGGGCAGAAGCAGAAGCAGGATGCAATCCACCTCCGGGGAGGCGCCCAGGGCGGCCACGGCGGCGAGGAAATCCTCGTCGGTCGAGCTGCCCGTGAGATCGACGGGGTTGCCGAGGGCGGCGATGGGGCGGACGTTCGCGGAGAGGCCCTCGCGGATCTCGGCCTGGAGCGCCGCGGAGAGAGCGGGCACCTCGAGCCCGAGGCCGCTCAGGATGTCGGTGGCGAGCGCGCCGTGGCCCCCGCTCACCGTGACCACCCCGACGCGCCCCTCGATGGCCCGCGGGTAGTGGCTCAGGGACTCGCAGAAGCAGGTGAGCTCGAACTCGTCGTGCGCCTCGACGATGCCGAACTGGGCGAGCGCATCGGAGAAGACGCGGTAGTCGCCGGCGAGCGAGGCCGTGTGGCTTCCGACCGCCCGCCGGCCGGCGTCGGTCTTCCCGGCCTTGAGCACGACCACGGGCTTGCCCGCCGCCTGGGCCGCCTCGAGGAAGGCCCGGCCCTCGTTGCGGCCGAAGCCCTCCACGTAGAAGGCGATTACGCGCGTTGCGGGGTCGGCGGCGAAGTGGCGCAGCAGATCGATCTCGCGCACGACGGCCTTGTTGCCGATGCTCACGGCGAGCGAAAGGCCGAGCCCCTGGGCGCTGAACTTGACCATCTGGTCGACGAGCACGCCCCCGCTCTGGCTGACGAAGCCGACCCCGCCGGGGTCGGGGCGGACCAGGCGCTCGCCGGGGAGAAAGAAGGTGTCGAAGCGGCCCGGGGCGTAGACGCCAAGGCAGTTCGGCCCGATGAAGGGGAAGTGCGCCTCCCGCGCCATGGCCGCGATGCGCTCCTGGAGGTCGGGTCGGCCGCTTTCGGCGAAGCCGCCGGAGACGATGACCGCCGCGCCCACGCCGCGCTCGATGCACTGCGCCAGGACCGCGGCCACGGCCTCGGCGCGGACGGCGATCACCACGAGGTCCGGGGTCTCGGGGATCTCGGCGATGCTTGCGTAGAGGGGGTCGCGCAGGAAACGGCCCCCGCGGGGGTTCACGGCATGCACCGGGACGGGGTAGCGCAGCCGGATCTTGTTGTAGATCACGTTCGCCGGGTGGCGGTCGTTGGTGAGGGAGACCCCGGCGACGGCGATGCGGCGCGGTTTCACGAGCGGTCGGAAGTCGAAGGGTTCCATCTCCCGGGCCTTTCCCGCGGCCCCGGCCGTCTTCGCGGGCCGGAACCCGCCGCCGGCCGACGAGCGCGGCGACGAGAACATCGCCCTGCCGACGGAGCACCCCTCTTACCACGGTTGCCGCGGATCCCGCAAACGGCGCGGGCGGCGGTCGACCCGCGGCCCGGGGTGGAATCGCCGGCCGGTCTGGAGTAGGATCGCACCACGAGGTGCACCGTGACCCTGCCCGCTTCGCCCCCCGCCGACCCCTGGGACGGGGAAGCCTTCCACCGCCGCCTCCTCCGGCTGCGGGAGGGGCTGCCGCGTCTTGCCGGTCTTCTCGACCCGGAGCTCGCCGCCCTGCTTGCGCCCTGGAGCCGGGCGATCGACCGGCGGCTGCTCCACCGCTTCGACCCCCGCTTCCCCCTCGTCGCCGCCGTCTGCGGCGGGGGTTCGGCCGGCAAATCGACCCTCTTCAACGCCCTCGCCGGCGGCCGCTTCTCGCCCGTCGGCGGCCGGGCCGGCATGAACCGCCGCGTGCTCTTCGCCGTGCCTTCGGCCTTCGCCGGGACCCCCGGGTTTCTCGACGCCCTGGGCCGGCCCTTCGGTGCGACCCCGCGGGCGCTTTCCCGGCCGGAAGAGCTCCTCGAGCCGGGCGAGCCGCGCTTTGTGGTCTCCGGGCCCGGCGCGCCGCCGGTCATCCTGCTCGACACCCCCGACTTCGACACCGGCGGCCGGGGCGCCTACGTGAACCGGCCGGCCGCGCAGGCGGCCCTCGAGGCCGCCGATCTGCTCATCTACCTCTTCACCAACGCCACCTACGCCAACCGCGACAACACCGACTTCATCGCGGGCCTCCTGACCGGGATCGGCCGCCGCCGCTGCCTGCTCGTCTACCGCTGCTACGCGGGCTACCCGGCGGCGGAGGTCGCCGAGCACTCCCGCACCGTGGCCCGCAACCTCTACGGGGAGGACGCCGCTTCCTGGGTCGTCGGCCGCTTTCGCCTCGATGAGGACAACCGCGTCGCCGCGGGGCGGGGCGCGCCCCGGGTGTCGCCCCTCGAGCCCGGCGCGCCGGGTCTCGCGGAGACGCTCGCCGCGATCGATCCCGGCCGCCTGCGCCGCGAGATCCATGCCGCGACCCTGGCCGACGTGCACGAACAGGCGGCCGGTTTCCTCCTCCGGGCCCGGGCCGGGCTGGCGCGGCTGGAGGGCTACCGCGGGGCCCTGCTCCAGGCCCAGGGACGGGCGATCCGGCGGGCGCTCGCCCACGTTCCGATGGAGGCCGTCGTGCGGCGTTTCGCCGCGGTCTGGGCCGCCGGCGATCCGCCGGCGGTGAGGTTCATGCGGCGTGCGGGCGCCGTGATCGAGTTTCCCTTCCGCGCCGCGATCGGGCTCCTGCGCCGCGGCGGGGGCCAAGCGCCGCCGGCGGATGCGGAACGGACCTACGCCCGGCGGCTCGAGGAGGACCTGGTCGCGGCCGTGACCGGCCTCCACCAGGAACTCCTCCAGCCGGCTCTTGCGGCCGGGGCGGAGGCGGGACCGGCGCCGGGGGGAGCCGTCGCCGTGCCGGAGGCGATGCGGCCGGCCCTCGAGGAGTTCTCGCGCCGGCCCTTCCGGGAGATGCTCGCCGCGGTGCTCGCGCGGCGCGAAGAGATCGGCGCCGTGGGGCCGGCGACGGAGGCGAAGCTCGGGCGGCTCGCCCGCCGCTTCCGCCGCCGCATGGGGCTGCGGGAGAAGACGCTGCAGACCTTCTGGGCCTCGCTGAACGTCCTGCCGGCCGCCGCGGCCGTGACCTACGTGCTCGCAACCGGCGACGCCGTGGGCGGGACCACGCTCAAGGTGAAACTCGCCGGGCTCTTCGGGGCGAAAGACCTCTATGCCCTGGTCGCCATCCCCGTGACCCACGGCTTGAGGGAGGCGGACCGCCGCCAGCTCGAGGCAATGCTCGGGCCGATCGCCGCCGCGTGGCTGGAGGAGTCCTCCGCCCGCCTCCAGGCCCTGCTCGAAGAGCACCTGACCGGGCCTCTGCTGCGGCGGCTCGAGGAGATCCTCGCGGAGGGCCGAAGCCGGGCGGCCGAGATCGAGGCCGCGCTCTCCGCGGGCGCCGGGACGGGGGGCGGGCGCGATGCGGGGTGAGGCGCTCGGGGCGGCCGTCCCGGAGGACGCGGCCCGCCTGGAGGCGATCGCGGCCGACCTGGCCGCACTCGAGGCGCGCTTGGGGAAGCTCAGCCTCTGGCGGCCCGCGGCCGCGCTCCGCGCGCTCTGCGCGGGTACCCTGCGGGCCGTGCGCGCGATCGCCGCGCGCCGGGAGCGCCCGCTCGTCGCGGTGCTGGTCGGCCCCTCGGGGGCGGGCAAATCGACCCTCGTGAACGCGCTCGCGGGCGGGGAGGAGATCGCCGCCGCGGGCCGCAGGCGGCCGACCACGGAGCGGGTGGCGGTGTTCGCCTCCTCCGCCGGCGAGGCGGAGGCCGTCGCCGCCCTGCTGGGCGGGGAGGCGGCGGCGGTTCCGGCCGCGGGGGTGCCCGCCGGGATGGTCCTCGTCGACACGCCGGATACGGATTCGATCGGCGCCGAGCGCCATCGGGCGGCCGTCGACCGCGCCGTCGAGGAGGCCGACCTCCTCCTGTGCGTCTTCGACGCCGAAAACCCCAAGCGCCGCGACGCCGTCGATCGCCTGGAGCCGCTGGTTCGGCGCTTCGACGGCCGCTCGGTCCTGATCGTGGTGAACAAATGCGACCGGCTGGACGAGGCCGACAGCCGCGGGGCGGTCCTCGACGACTTCCGCGGCCACCTCGCCGCCGCCTGGGGGGTCGCCTTGGAGCCGCCGCTCGCCGTCAGCGCCCGGCGGCACCTGCGCGAGCCGGCGTGGGACCCGGGGGCCGAGCCGCGCCACGGCGGCGACCGGTTCGCGGAGCTGCGCGAGCGCCTCGCTGCGGCCGCCGCGGCCGGCCGCGCCGAGCGGCGGTTGGAAAACGCCCTGCGCTTGAGGGAGCTCCTGTACGCGGAGGTGGAGGCGGCCCTTACGGTCCGCCGGCCGGCGCTGGAGGCTGCGCGCGCCCTTCTCGCGCGGGCCCAGGCCGGGGCCCTGGAGCAGGCGCTCGCGGTGCTCGAGCGCGGGGAGGGGTTCGCCGCCGGCGAGGCGGCCGCCCTCCTGCAGCGCCAGGTCGCCGCCGCCTGGTCGGGGCCGCTTGGGTGGCTCCTGCTCCTCTGGTACCGGCTCTCCGGCCCGGGGGACGGGATCTTCGGCCGCCTTGCGCCCTGGAGGTCCGCCGCCAGAAGGCGCCGCGCCGCGCGTTTCCCCTTCGGCGACACCCCGGCCGCCGTGGGGGAGGCGGTGCGCGCCTGGCGCCTCCATCTGCTCGCGGCCTGGCCGGAGGCGGCCGAGCGCCTCGTCGCCGGGGGCTTCGACCCCGCCGTGCGGGACCCCCGGGTGGCGGAGGAACTCGCGGAGCGCGTGGCCGCCCCGCTGCTCTCACGCTTTCCGGGGTGGGTCGAGGAGACCCTCGGGGCGACCGCGCGGCGGTTTGCCGCCTGGCCGGTGCAGGCGCTCTTCAACGCGCCGGTCGTGGGGATGCTCGGCTGGATCGGGGTCGAGGCGGTGGTCTCGTTTTTCCGGGGCCGCATTTTGCCGGGGGACTATTTCACCCACGGCTTCTGGGCGACACTCCTCGTCGGCCTGCTCAGCTTCACCGTGCTGCAGATCGCGCTGCGGCCGGCGGGAAACCCCCAGAGGCTGCTGCGGCGCGCGCGGGCGCGCTTTTCCGGCGCGGCCGCGCGGCACCTCGCCCGCCTGACGGATCACCCCCTGCCGGTCGAGATCGAGGAGGTGCTCCGGCTTCCCGGGGCGCCTGCGGGACCCCCCCCGCAAGGGCGTTAGCGGCCGCGCGCCTTGCGCTCGGCCTCCATCTTCTCGATCAGGGCGACGCGCTCCAGGATCTCGTGGTTGGCGAGCCCCCGTTCCTCGAATCGGCCGCACCAGTCCCGGTCGCGCGTGACCGGCCAGACCGCAAGCCGCAAGGCCCCCCCGCCTTCGCCCCACGCCGGGTGCGGGGCATGGTGACGGCATTCCCCGACCAGCCCCTCGTCGGTGCCGCCCGTCTCCACCCAGAACTTGCAGTGTTCGCAGGTTGTCGCCGCGCTCATGAGTTCTCCCGGAACGCCTTTCCCGAAGGGATGGAATACGCCGCGGATGCAAGACGCGGCAGAAGCCTTTTCGGCCTTCCCCGGGAAAAACTTTACCCGGCCGGGCCGGCCGCCTCCTCCCCCGCCAGGGCGGCGACGAGCTCGCGGCAGAAATCGGGGATGTCGGCCACGACCCGCCCCCAGACGCGGTTGCCGTCGCGGAAGGCGGGCCGATCGACCCAGATCGCCCCGGCGTTCACGAGGTCGTCGCGGATGGCGAGCGTGCCGCCGGCTCTCCGGCCGCGCAGGATCCCCGCCGAGATGGCGACTTGGCCGCCGTGGCAGATGAAGGCGATCGTCCGGCCGCGGGCGTCCAGCTCGCGCACCAGGCGCGTCACCTCCGGGTGGCGGCGCAGCCGGTCCGGCGCCCAGCCCCCGGGGACGACGAGGCCGTCGAGGCGGCCGGGGTCGAGGGCGGCGATCGCCATCTCGGGCCTCACGACCAGCCCGTTTTTGCCGCGCACGGGCTCGGGCTGCAGGGCGGCGGTGACCGTCTGGGCGCCTTCTTCCTGCAGCCGCATAAGCGGCACGTAGTACTCGAGGTCCTCGACCCCCTCGGCGACGAGAAACGCGATCTCCTTTCCCGCAAGGCGCATGGGGTCCTCCTTCCGTTGACCCGGTTCGGTCTTTGCCCGGCACGCCGGATCTGGTACGAGGAAAGGATAATCATCCCGCCTCCGGGGGCGAGTCCCGGGGGCGCGGCGGCGAGGTGGCCGATGAACGCGGAAACACCCTGGCACGGCATGCCCATCGAAGAGGCGGCCGCCGAACTCGAAAGCGACCGGGAGCGGGGGCTCACTTCGGAGGAGGCTGCGGCGCGCCGGGCGCGTTGCGGCGCAAACCGCCTGAGCCCCATCCAGACCCACGGGCCGCTGATGCGCTTCCTGCTGCAGTTCTACCAGCCGCTCGTTCTCATCCTGGTTGCGGCCGCCGCGGTCACGGCGGCCTTGGGCGAGGGGGTCGACGCCGGCGTCATCCTCGCCGTCGTCGTGGTGAACGCGGCGATCGGGTTCGCCCAGGAAGCGAAGGCCCTGCGGGCGATCGAGGCGCTGCAGCGCGCCATGACGGCGACGGCGCTCGTTGTGCGCTCCGGGGAAAAGCGGCGCATCCCGGCCGAGGAGCTCGTCCCCGGGGACGTGGTTCTGCTGCAGTCGGGCGACAAGGTGCCGGCCGACGTGCGGCTCTTCGAGTGCCGGGAGTTCCGGGTCGACGAGAGCGCCCTGACCGGGGAGAGCCTTCCCGTCACCAAAGACGACGAGCCCACAGCCGGGGATGCCCTGCTCGGCGACCGCCGCTCCATGGCCTATTCCTCGACGCTCGTCATTCACGGCAGGGCGAAGGGCCTGGTGGTCGCCACGGGAGACCGCTCCGAGATCGGCCGGATCAACCGCCTGATCGCCACCGCCGAAGTCATGGCCACCCCGCTCACCCGCAAGATCGAGCACTTCAGCCGCCAGCTGCTCTTCGTGATCCTCGGGCTCTCCGCGGCCACCTTCGCCGCGGGCACCCTCCACGGCCATTACTGGGTGGACATGTTCATGGCCGCCGTGGCACTCGCCGTGAGCGCGATCCCCGAGGGGCTGCCCGCCGCGCTCACGATCACGCTCGCGATCGGGGTCGGCCGCATGGCGCGGCGCAACGCGATCATCCGCAAGCTGCCCGCCGTCGAAACCCTGGGCAGCACGACCGTCATCTGCTCCGACAAGACCGGGACCCTCACCCAGAACCAGATGACCGTCACCGCCCTCCACGCCGCGGGCTCGGCCTACGAGGTGACGGGGGTCGGCTGGGCGCCGCAGGGCGCGATCCGGGCGGCCGACGGCGCGCCGGCGCCGGAGGCGAACCGGGCCCTCGCGGAGCTCCTCACGGCGGGTGTCCTCTGCAACGACGCCCATGTGCGGGAAACGCCCGAGGGCTTCCAGATCGAGGGCGACCCCACGGAGGCCGCGCTCCTCGTCGCGGCGCGCAAGGCGGGGCTCGATCCCGAAACGCTCGCCCGGGAGCTGCCGCGCATCGACGCCATCCCCTTCGAGTCCGCCCGCCAGTACATGGCCACGCTGCACGACGCCGGCCCCGGCCGGCCGCGCGTCGTCTACGTGAAGGGTTCGGTCGAAAGCCTCTGCCTCGACTGCGGCACCCGCCTCGGCCAAGACGGGTCCCCCGAGGTCGCCGACCCGGCCGGGCTGCACGCGGCGGCCGAGCGCCTGGCGGCCTCCGGCCTGCGGGTGCTCGCCTGCGCCCGCCGCGAGATGCCGCCGGATGCCGAGCGCCTCCGGCCCGAGGATCTCCGGGAGGGGCTCGTCTTCCTGGGGCTTTTCGGCATGATCGACCCGCCGCGGCCGGAGGCCGAACGCGCCGTGCGGCAGTGCCTGGAGGCGGGGATCCGGGTCAAGATGATCACCGGGGATCACGCCGGCACCGCGGCGGCGATCGCCCGGCAGCTCGGCCTGTGCGGCGCGACCTGCCCGCTGCAGGACCGGGAGGTGCTGACGGGAAGGGAGCTGGCCCGGCTCTCCGGCCCGGAGCTCGAGGAGGCGGCCGAGCAGAGCGCGGTCTTTGCGCGCGTCTCCCCCGAGCAGAAGCTCCGGCTCGTCGAGGCGCTCCAGCGCCGGCGCCACGTGGTCGCCATGACCGGCGACGGCGTGAACGACGCCCCGGCGCTCAAGAAAGCCGACATCGGGATCGCCATGGGGATCAACGGCACGGAGGTCTCCAAGGAGGCGGCCGACATGATCCTCACCGACGACAACTTCGCGACGATCGAGGCCGCGGTCGAGGAGGGCCGCGGCGTCTTCGACAACCTCACCAAGTTCATCACCTGGACGCTCCCCACGAACGGCGGGGAGTCGCTGGCGCTCATGCTGGCCGTCTTCCTCGGCCTCGATCTGCCGGTGCTCCCGCTGCAGATCCTCTGGATCAACATGACGACGGCGGTGCTTTTGGGGCTGACGCTCGCCTTCGAGCCCAAGGAGCCCGGGATCATGCAGCGGCCTCCGCGGGAGGCGAACGAGCCGATCCTCGGGCCGGTGCTTCTCACGCGCATCGCGATCGTGAGCCTTCTGCTGATGGCCGGGACCTTCGGGCTGTTTGAGCTCGTCACGCTCCGCGGGGGCGAGGTGGAGCTCGCGCGCACGCTCGCCGTGAACCTGATCGTCTTCGGCGAGACGGCCTATCTCTTCAACTGCCGCTCGCTCACCCGGCCGGTGCGCGAGCTCGGCTGGTTTTCGAACCCCTGGTTCTGGGGCGGGGTGCTGCTCATGGCCGTCCTCCAGCTCGCCTTCACCTACGTCCCGGGCTTCAACCGGCTCTTCGGCAGCCGGCCCATGGAGCCTTTCGACTGGCTTCTCGTCCTCGGGGGAAGCCTCATGGTGAGCCTGGTCGTGGGCGCGGAGAAGTTCCTGCGCCGGCGGTCGCCGCTTAGGCGGCGCTGAGCGGCGCCGCAGCGGAACCGGACCGAGCAGGGTCAGGCGCCGTTTGCCCCCCCGGGGTTCCCCCGGCCGCGCAGGCGCCGCCTAAGCCATTTCCAGGGGAAAAACATGGAGACCTCCTCCCGGTAGCGGCGGTAGGCCTCCCCGTAACGGCGAAGGAGCCTTTGCTCCTCGTGGAAGGCGCCGGCGACGAAGTAGGCGCTGAGGAGCAGGTTGAGGGCCAGGCCGAAGGCGCTCGCCTCGCGCGCCCAGAGAAAAAGGATCCCCCCCGCGTACCAGGGATGCCGGATCGCGCCCAGAACCCCGCCGGTGACGAACGGCCGCCCGTTTTTCTCGTTGCGGTCTCCCCGGGCGATCCCCAGGAAGGCCCCGAGGGGGTATTGCCGGGCGCCGGCCGCGAACAGGGCCCCCCCGGTTGCGACCAGGACGGCCTGCGCGGCGCGCAGGGGCCCCGCCCAGCGGAAGAGCGGCTCCGTGTCGATGGCGAGGGTCCAGGCGGCGAGGGGCAGGAGCGTCAGCAGCGACACGAGATTGTAGGCCAGGCGGTAGCCGTCGCCGCGGCCGCCGCCGAGAGGCCGCCCGGCCGCCGTCGCGGGCCCTGCGAACGCGCTGTGCAGCACGCACCAGAGGGCCCAGAGGGCGAGGCATGCACCGTGGTCGAGTCTCCATTCCATGTCCGGCCCGCCGTGCGCCGCCCATCGCCGGGACGAAGGCGGAGGATTCGGGTGGAAGATTAGGCATGGAGGGCCCGGTCGTCCACGCCCCCGGTGCGCAAGGACGCGGGGAAAGAGACGGCGGGCTGATGCCGTGCGGCCGCGGGGGGAGGATGCCCGATGGGTGGGGGGCGGTGCGCCCGTTTCCTCGGGCGCACCGCGCGGTTTGGGAGCTTACTTTTTCTTTTTCGCCGGTGCGGCGGCCGGTGCGGGGGCCGGGGGCTGGGGGTAGCCCTTGGCCTTGGCGACTTTGGCCATCTCGGGGGCGTGGGCGTAGGTCAGCCCATGGAAATGCTCGCCCTTGTAGAGCAGGATCTTGGTGTTGCCCAGTTGCCAGAAGGCGCCGCGGGCGTCTGCGGACTTGGGCGTGCCGTGCTCTCGGGTGAGCGCCTCGCGGATGCGCTCGAAGGGCGCCTGGGCGGGCTGAAAGAAGACGTTTGCCGTGTAGAAGCGGTTTTCGTGAAAGCCGAAGGACGCATCCCGGACGGGGAGGCCGTGAAATTCTTTCATCCGGCCGGCCAAAAATTGTTCCTTCCCGGCGAGCGCGTTTTCCAGGGGCAGGGTCTTGTTCGCGCACAGCCCGGCCTGAATGCAGGCATCGGCGGGCTTGGCCCAGGCAAGGCCCTGGACCCCGCCCGGGTCGGAGGCGGCCGGGGCGCCGCCGGCGGTGATCAGGATCAGCAAAAGGACCCCAACGGTCAGCTTGGCGTATCGTTTCATGGGAGTTTCCCTCTCCTGTCGAGTTGGGTTGCGGGTGACGGCCACGTGGACCGGCGGCGGTCATTTCCCGCCGCCGCCGCCCCCGGTGTTGTGGACCAGGTAGGCGTGGTTTTCGCCCACGACGAAGAAATCCTGCTCGGCGGCCACCTCCATGTTGAAGACCTCGACCTCGGCCTCGATCAGCTTCTTGCTCGCAAGCGGGGTCCAGCCCTCGGTGGTGCGGAGCAGCATGCCGATCTCGAGGTCCTTCACCCGCACCCAGCCGCGGTCGGTCAGGAAGCGGTGCATGGCGGTCGCCCGCACCTCGCCGTTGAGCAGGAAGTAGTGGTCCTCGCGGCCGCGAAAGGTCTGCAGGATCGGCCGTTGGGTCAGGGCGCCGCTTGTTTCGTCGTAGGCGACGAGCTCCTCGCCGGCGGCCGCGGCGGCGATGCTCTTCGTCCCGCCGGGCAGCAGGATCCGCGTGTCGGGGGTGAAACAGGCGCCCCCGGGGTCGAAGGAGGACTTCGCGCTCTGGGCGATCGCCTGCTCCAGCCGGGCGCGCTCGGCTTTGAGCTTCGATGCCTTTTCGTTCAGCGCGGCCATTTCGGCGTCGATCTCCTTCATCTTTTCGCGTGCCGCCGTCACGTTGTTGTTGTGCATGACGATCATCATGCCGGGATCGCTGGTCAGCGTTTCGGACATAAAGTCCCCCATGCCGCCCGGCGGCTTGGGTCCGGTTCCCGTCGCTTTGGCGAGTTCGATGAAGGATTCGTTGCGCTGGGCTTCCGCAACCGCCCGATCGCTTTGAAGCTGCTGCATCTTGGCTTCCGCGGCGGCCAGCTCGGCGTTGATCTCCGAGAGGCGTGCCGAGTTCGGGTCCTGCTCGGCCTTGAACACGCCGGTAAGATTGCCGATCGGGATCGTCTCGCAGGCCGTGACGCCGAAGGCGCAGCCCAAGAGCATCATCCAAAAAAGAACACGACGCATTCCACCCTCCTGTTTCGTTCGTTACCGTGTTTTGGGTTGTTCACTGCCCGGGACTGGGTGGCGCGGCGGCCCTGTTCCTCTGCGCCTCCTTTCCGGGTCGGCGGCCGACAAGTCCTGGTGCGGTTGATGGTGGGCTGTTCCGGGCGGCGGCGGGCCGCCGCGGTGATGCCCCGGGCACACCGTCTAAACAAATCGCTTGCCGGGATTAAGCAAAACGCATGCCGGGAAACAAACGGGGCGCGGCTTGAAATCGCGGCGAAAACGGGGCGGGGGGAGCACCGCGGGGAGGAACCGCGCGGCCGGATGTCAATTTTCCGACACAAGGGTTACGGCTCCCGGGGCGCGGCGAAAAGCCGCTCGAACCAGGCGATCGAGGCTTCGTCGGCGATCTGCAAGCGGCGGGCGACGGCCGGGGAAAAGACCTTGAAGCGGGCGTTGGCGCGGGCGCAGAGATCGCCCTGCGCATCGCGGATTTCGCCCTCGGTGGCGGCGTCGTTGCCGCCGGCCTCGCGCACCCAGGCGCGGGCCTCGATCGCGGCCCCGACCGCCGCCGGTTTCAGGTATTCGACGGTCAGGGCGCGGGTGAGCGCGATGCGCTGGAGCAGATGGATCGCCGCCCAGCTCATGACCTCGTCGAGGATCGTGCCCAGCACGCCGCCGTGGACGATGCGGCTCCAGCCGCAGAGGTGGTCGGGGACGACCAGCCGGGAGAGAACGCTCTGCCCGTCGCTGAAAAAGCGCATGCGCAGCCCCGCCGGGTTGACCGGGCTGCAGCCGAAACAGTTGTGGTTCCCGCTGCGGGGAAGCTCGCGCCATTCTTCAGGCGGCTTCATGGCGCCCCTCCTGCCGGATCGGTCAGAGGCTTTGGTGCACGATCGCCGACAACTCCTCCGGGGTGAGCTCGACCGGGTTGCCGCGCATGCTGCTGGCTCGGCGCGCCGCGGTGATGAGCTCCGGCACCTGGTCCGGGGAGGCGCCGTAGGCCGAAAGTCGAGGCAGGCCGAACTCCCGCACGCGCTCCGCGAGCCAGCAAGCGGCGTCCTCCGGGGCGGCCTCCGGCCTGCCCGTGAGCATCCGCGCGAGCTCCCCATAGCGCTCGAGCGCGCGGCTCTTGGGATCCCGGGCGCGCAGCGCGGCCACGTTGGCCGCCGTCACCGCGGGCAGCAGCCTCCCGCAGACCGCGCCGTGGGGCGCGGCGGCCATGCCGCCGAAAGGGCCGGCCAGCCCGTGGACGGCGCCCAGCCCCGCGTTGGCGAGCGCGATCCCCCCGAAGAGGCTCGCGAGGGCCATGGCCTCGCGGGCGCGGCGGTCGGCTCCGTCGGCCACCGCAACCGGCAGCGCCCGGGCGGCACGGGGGATCCCCTCGCGGCAGAGGGCGTCGGTCAGGGGGTTCGCCCTGCGGCTGACGAAGGCCTCGAGCAGCTGCGCGAGGGCGTCCATGCCGGTTGCGGCCGTGACGGCGGGCGGAAGCTCGAGGGTCAGCCCCGGATCGACCACGGCAAGCCGCGGCAGGAGGTGCGGGCTGCGCAGGCTCACCTTCGCGCGCCGGGCAGGGACGCGGATCACGGCGTTGCGCGTCGCCTCGGCCCCGCTGCCGGCGGTCGTGGGCACGGCGACCCAGGGCAGGCCGGGGCGCTCGAGCGGCTTCCCCTTGCCGATCCCCTCCAGGAAATCGAGCGGGTCGCCGGGGTTCGTGAACCATCCGGAAACGGCCTTGGCGGTGTCGATCACCGCCCCGCCGCCGATCGCGACCAGCGCCTCGGCCCCCCACGCCCGGGCTTCTTCCAGGGCGCTCCCGACCGTTTCGAGGGTGGGCTCGCCGCGGACCGCGAAGGCGTTCACGGCGCACCCTTGCAACGCGAGCGCTTCCACCAGGAAGGCCGCCCGGCCGGGGGTCGTGCCGGTCACGACGAAGAGCCGGTCTCCGAGGGCGGCGGCCTCCGGCGCGATGCGCGCGGCCGTCCCGAACCCGAAGAGGATGCGGCCGGCGGTTGCGAATTCGAAGTCCACGGGGCGCCCTCTACCATCGCTGCCCTGGGCATGCAACCGTCGCCGGAATTGACGCACCCCAAGCCCCGGCGTCGGCGGAAACGGCATCTCTTTTGCTTCTCTTCGCTTGCGGCTTCTCCGATGCGCGTGCATCCTCTGCGACGGGCCCTCGCCGCGACACCACCGGAAGGACGGCGCCGTCCGGGAACGACGGCATCGCCGGAAGCTTCCCTTGCGGGCGATGCGGCGGCCTTTGGCGCAAGGGCAGGGATTCTGCTACACTGGAGCGGAGATTCCCGCCGCCGGAGGTGTCCCGTGAATCCGAACCATCCCCGCAAGAGGATTTTCCCCTCGGCCCACGTCTCGGCCGAGGTGGCCTCCCGCCCGCCCCGGGCCCCCCACTGCCAGTCGCCCTCCTATCGGCTGGCCTTCCAGGATCCCGATTTTCTCCTGCGCGACGAGCTGCGGCCGGTCCGGTTGCAGCTCGAGCTGCTGAAACCCGAGCTCACCCTCCAGGAGCACGGCATCGACGCCGCGGTCGTCGTTTTCGGCAGCGCGCGCATCCCCGAGCCGGCCGAGGCCGAGGAGGCCTTGAAGCGGGCGGAGGAAGAAGCGCGGCGAGCGCCCGGTGACCGCGCCCGGGAGCAGGCCCTGCAGGTCTGCCGGCGCCGGGTCGCGCTCAGTCGCTACTACGAGGAGGCCCGGCGCCTGGGGCGGCTGGTGGCGGACGGCGCGGGACCCCCCCACCTGGTGGTCATGACCGGCGGCGGCCCCGGGATCATGGAGGCGGCGAACCGCGGGGCGCGGGAGGCGGGCGGGGGAAGCGTCGGCATGAACATCGTCCTGCCCCACGAGCAGCTGCCCAACCCCTACATCCAGCCCGAGCTCAATTTCCAGTTCCATTATTTCGCGATCCGCAAGATGCATCTCCTCATGCGCGCCCGCGCCCTGGCCGTCTTTCCCGGCGGGTTCGGCACGCTCGACGAGCTCTTCGAGACCCTCACCCTCATCCAGACGGGCAAGGTGCGCCGCATCCCGGTCCTGCTCTTCGGGCGCGAATTCTGGCGACGGCTTGTCGATTTCGATCTGCTGGTCGCCGAGGGCATGATCGCCCCCGCCGACCTCGACCTGATGACCTTCGTCGAAACGGCGGAGGAAGCCTGGGAGATCATCCGCCGGGCAAACGACGAACGCCGGGGAAACGGCCCCGGCCGGTAACCCCGGCCGGCCCCGCGGACGTCCAAGAAAAGAGAACGACGCCGCGGTGCAACCCGGCCCGCTTCGGGCCCGCCGCGGCGGAACCGGCCGATCCGGAAGGAGGGCTCTTCGACCCCATGAAACGCCGCATCCCGCGTGCCGCGCCTTTCGTCCTGGTTTTCCTGTTCTTCGGCTTCCCGCATGGCGTCTGGGCGGGTGGCGAGATCTACCGCTGGATCGACGCCCAGGGGGTGATGCACTTCAGCAACCAGCCCCCGCCCCCGGGGGTGCGGATCCTCGAGCGGGTCGCGGAGACCCCCCACGACCCGGCCGCGGACCGCGAACGGCGGGAGGCGGAACGCGAGGCGCTGCGCGAGTTCGAGCGCCGGGAGCTCGAAGAGCAGAAGGCGCGGGCCGAGGAGCGGGAACGGCAGGCGCGCCGCCGTCTCGAGGAGGCCGAGCGCCGTCTCGAGGAGGCGCGGCGGCTCGAGGAACAGGCCCGCCGCCCGCCGGAGGACTGCGACCGGGAATGGTTCCTGCGCCACGGGACCTGCGAGGGGTTCGTCTATTACTCCGTCCCCGCCCGGCGGATCGTCATCCACGGCCGGACACCCCGTCCCGACGAGTGCCGCGACTGGTACCGCGAAAACAACAGCATCTACTGCCGCGACCCCCAGAAACCGCCGCCACGCCCACCGGAAAAGCCCCCCGCAAGGGTGCGGCCGACGAGGTGCTCAAGCCGCCGCCCAAGGCTCCGCGTGCCACGCGGCCGCCCGCCGCGGAAGACCCCGCCGCCCCCGGGCGTTGAGCCGGCCCCCCGGACGCTATCGCCGCCGCGCGAGGGTCAGGCCGTCTTTTTCCGGCCGATGGCCGGGAAGGAAGGCCAGCAGCGAGACCGCCCTCCAGCCCGGGTCCCCGTGCAGGGCGCGCTGGAAGGGCATGGCATCGGGAAAGGCGGTGTTGTCGGCGACGAGCAGCCCCCCGGGCGGCACCAGGCGGCGGCACGCCGCCAGGGCGGCGGCGTAGTCGTCCTTCTCGATGTCGAAAAAGACAAAATCGAAAGGGCCCTCTTGGCCGGCCAGCCAGGCGAGGGCCTCGGCGCAGACGACCTCCACGCGCTCCGCCAGCCCGGCCTGTGCGAGGTTTTCCCGGGCGCGGGCGGCCAGGGAGGCGTCCCGTTCGACGGTGGTGACCCGGCCGCGGCCGCCGCGGGCGAGATGCAGGGTGGCGTAGCCCGTGGCCGTCCCCAGCTCGAGAAGGCGTTCCGCCCCGGCCGCGAGGATCTCGAGCAGCCGCCCCACGACCGGCCCCACGATGGGGATGCCCTCGCGGGCGGCTTCGGCCTCGAGCTCCTTGAGCAGGGGGTCGGCCGGCGGGGTGAGTTGCCGGAAATGCTCCTCGGCGTCGGCGATGATCGGCGGCATGGGGCCTCCCGGGGTCGTGTGGGGTTTTGCGGGCCTTCCCCCTAGTCGAAGAGGGGGGGCTGTTTCTTGGGGGTTTCCTCCAGCCGGGCCCAGTACTCCGCGACCGTGCGCCGCAGGCGCTCGACCCGTTCGCCGTGCTCCAGCTTCCAGCGGTAGAGCTCGGCCTGGAGCCTTCTTCCTTCCTCGGCGAGCGCCTCGTGCAGCTGGGCCTTGGCCGGCTCCCAGAGCAGGGGAGCCTCCTCGAGGGGCAAGCCGATGCGCGCGAAGCGGTCGCGGCAGTAGTGGCGCCACCACGGGGAGGGGGTCTCGGCATGGAGCCGGAGCCCCTCGAAGAGGGCGTAACACCACTCGAGCTGCGCCGGGGGGATCTTCAGGTCGCGGGCCACGTCCCGGAGGGCCTGCTGGCCGGCCGCCGTGTGCCGGTCGAACACGGTCCAGAACGGGAAGGGCTCCTCCGGCGGCGGGGCGGGCTCGGGCGGGGGCGTCTGCGGCCGCCGGGCGAGCAGGTAGAGCCCGGCGAAGGCCACCGCCCGGTCGTGGGGCCGCAGCCTGAGGAGCGGGCCGCGACGGCCCCCGGCGGCCCGCAGGGCGGGCTGCGGGTCCAGGCCGCGGGAGACGAGCCAGGCGACAAAGGCCTCCGGGGCGTCCAGGGCCTCGGCCACGC
The DNA here is from genome assembly GCA_020725555.1 of Desulfatibacillum sp. Lineage (GTDB taxonomy): Bacteria > Desulfobacterota > Desulfobacteria > Desulfobacterales > SpSt-501 > SpSt-501. The sequence goes on along the minus strand of DYEU01000018.1, from coordinate 171,220 downwards.
GGCGGAGATCCCGCTCCTCCTCCCCGCCCGGCGCGGTCACGGCCTCGCCGCGGGCGAGGGCGTGCGCGAGGAGGCCCAGGCCTGCGGCGTCGCGGGTTTTGTGGAGGCCCGCGATGCGCGTGAGGAAGGCGACGGCGGGAAGCGGCCGTTGCACGAACCGCAGGCGGTCGGCGAGCGGCCAGCATTCGTGGAAGGCGGTCCGGGCGGCCTGCTCGGGCAGCGCCTCCAGAGAGGCGGGGAAGCGGTGCTCGAGAAACGCGCAGGCGGTGAGCACGAGCTCCCCGTGTCCGCGCCGCACGGACTTCGGCAAAAGCGAGCGCAGGCGATCGTCTGCCGCGGGGGGTTCGCGCACCGGGGTGTAACCTTTTTTCGTCTCGGGGGTCTATACAGGCGGTTCGAAAGGAATGCAGGTCAGCGCGATCTGCAGGGTCGGTCTTTTCGACCTCCTTTGGGCCGGCCCGGTCCTTTTGAACCGATCCTTACTCCAACCTCTCTCCTCCATGAAGAGGGGGGTCGGCTGCCCCCCCTCTTCCCCTCCCAGTCTCATCCGGAGGATACGGGAAGGCCGCACGCAGGCTTGCCGCGGCGGCCGTCTCAGAGTTCGAGCCTGCCGGTTGCGGCGAAGCGCCTGGCGATGAGCCAGGCCTTGGCGTCGAAATAGAGCGAGGCGTCTTCGCAGAGGGCCCCGGCTTCGGCGGGCGAAACGAGGAGCACCTCGATCAGCTCGGCATCGGCCGCAAGCCCCCCCCGGCGGCACGGCTCGCCCGCGCACTCCACGGCGACCACGACGACCGATTCGTCGGTCATGCCGGCCGAGGAGAAGAGCAGCGGGCTCTTCGCCGTGAAGCGCAGCACGTCCAGACCGGTTTCCTCGCGCAGCTCGCGGCGGGCCGCCTCCTCGAGCGTCTCGGCGGGTTCGACCAGGCCGGCCGGGAAGCCGATTTCGAACCCGCCGAGCGGGAGGCGGTACTCGCGGGTGAGGACGAGGCGGCGGAGGCCGGTGTGGAAGGGTGCGATCACCACGGCATCGGGCGCTCCGGGGGGGCCGCCGAGGCAGAGCGGCCGCCTGCGGCGCGTGGCCATGACCCAGGAGCGTGCGTTTTGGCCGGGGATGTGGTAAAAGAGTCGGAGCAGGCGCAAAAAGGCCGTTTCGGCGAGCGCTTCCGTCTTTTCGAGGACGACCGGGTCGGGCTCCATGACGCGGCCACTAACCGAAGGGCGGAGCCTTGTCAACACTGAAGAAGCGCCGCCGCGGCCCGATGCGCCCCGCGAAAACGAACGACCCATCGCCGCCCCCGCGCGGCGACCGGTAGGCGTTGACCCCGAACCCCGCTTTCCCTGCCGCCGATGGGGATCCGCCCCCCCCGGAGCCGAGCCGGGCGGGCGAGGCCCGCCGCGAGAGGCGCTCCGGACGGGACCGCCGCAAGGGCGGTTTGCCCGCCCTCCTCCGCGGCCTCCAGGGCGGCCGGCGCCGCTTTCTGCGGCGCGAAGAGGACCGCCGGCGCGTCACCCTGCTCGACCGCTACGACGCCCGGATCGCGGCCCGGGCGCTGGGGGTCCTTGCCCTCAGCCTGATCGACGCCGTGCTCACGCTCTACCTCATCGGTCACGGCGCCTGGGAGATGAACCCGGTCATGGCCCATTTCCTGGCACGGGGGCCGCTGGCCTTCGTCGTCGCCAAGGTGCTCTTCACCGGGATTGCGGTCGCGATCTTCGTGGTCGTCTCGCCGGCGATCCTGCCGGGCCTGGGGATCCGGGCGGGGCACTTCCTGCCCGCGGCCCTCGTCGCTTTCGCGGCGGTGATCGCCTGGGAGGTCGTGCTCCTTGTGCGCCTCCATGCGCACGCGACCCCCGGCGGGTAGAGCCGCCGGCCCGTCGCCAGCCCCCGCCGATGCCCCAGGCCGTCCTCGTTCAACTCCCCATCCCGCGGCGCAACCTCGGCCGCCGCAGCGGGAACATCCCGCTCGCCGCGGCCTGCCTGAAGCAGGCCGCGGCCGAAGGCCGCTGCGGCGGCGCCGTGGAGATCCTCCCCGAACGGCTCGCCTCGCATCTCGGGGATGCGGCCCTGGTCGCGCTGCTCTCGGGGATGGCGCCCGGGATTCTCGGCTTCACGGTCCACTGCTGGAGCCGGGACCGCGCGGTGTACCTCGCCGGCGAGGTGCGGCGCCGGACCGGGGCGAAGATCGTGCTCGGCGGGCCGGAGATCACCCCCGACACGGCGGCGTTCTACGAAGGCCGCGCCGACTTCCTGGTCTTCGGGGAGGGCGAGGCGCTGTTCCGCCGCCTCCTGGCCGACCCCGCGGCCTGGGCCGCGGGGCGGGGGGCCGAGCCCGCCTCCGAGATCTTCCGCCGCGCCGGGAGCCCGTATCTGGACGGGCTGCTCGACCCGGGGGGCGAAAACCTGATGCTCCTCGAAACCCAGCGCGGCTGCCCCTACCGCTGCGGGTTCTGCTTCTACAACAAGTCGCGCAAGGATCTGGTCTTCGCCGCGGAGGAGAAGGTGCTCGCGGCCGTCTCCTGGGCGATCGAAAGGGGGGTCCCGGAGATCTACGTGCTCGATCCCTCGCTCAACTGCCGCCCCGGCCTGCGCGGGATGCTCCAGGCGATCGCCCGCCTGAACGCCGGCCGGCGCGTCTCGCTCTTCAGCGAAATCCGCGCCGAGGCGGTGGACGACGAGCTTGCCGATCTCCTGGCCGCGGCCGGCTTCGGCTGGTTTGAAATCGGCCTGCAGAGCACGAACCCGGCCGCGCTGCGCCGGATCGGCCGCCCGACGCGGCTGAGAGGCTTTCTGGCGGGGGTGCGGCGGCTGAAAGCCCGCGGCATCACCCCCAGCATCGATCTCATCGCCGGCCTGCCGGGAGACGATCTCCGGGGGTTCCGCCGCAGCGTGGACTTCGTCGCCGATCACGGGTTGAACGACGACGTCCAGGTCTTTCCCCTCTCCGTGCTCCCCGGGACGGCCTTCCGCGCCCGCAGCCGCGAGCTCGGCCTCTCCTACGAGCCCCACCCGCCCTACACCGTCACGCGGACGGCGGGGTTCGGGCCCGAGGAGCTGCTCGCCGCCTGGGATTACGCCGAGCAGCGGCTGCAGGCCTGTTTTTTCCCGCCGCCCGAGCTCGACCCCGCCTGGCGGATCGGGGACTCCCCGCGGGGGCCGGAAGAGGCGGGGGATCTCTGGGTCCGCTACGAGGCCGGCTCCTTTCTCGCCAAGCTCGTCCTTCGCCGCGGACGGCCGCTGGGGGAGATCCGCCGCCTCGCCGCACGGCTGACCCATCCCTACCAGGTGCTCGTGCCCCCGGGCACGCCGCTCGCCGAAGTGCACCGGGCGCTCGCGGTCACGACCGCGGCCAACCCCTTCGTCCCCCTGGAGGTCGTCTTTTTCGAACCCGGGGAGATCCCGCCCACGCGGCAGCTGTTGTCCGCGCTCCGGCTCCGGCGGCCCCATTTCCTGGACGGCGAGCTGCGCTTTCAGTTCCCGGCGCCCGGCAACCGGGCCGTGTGGTTCACGCTCGTCACGGCCGACCCCGCACCGCGCTACCGGGGCGAAACGGAGCGCCAGGTCCTCTGGTGGCGGGGGCCGGGTCTGCCGGGGGAGCGCGATCTTCTCGCGGCCGAGGGCGTGGACGGCCTCCTCGTCGACCCGGCGCTTCCGGCCGCGAGCCTCGAGCGGTTCCAGGACCGGCTGGCCGGCCGCGCCGACGAGCTGCCGGAGCTGGGCTTCGCCGACGTCCTGCTCCAGCGCCGCTGGCTGCTGTGCACGCACGCCGGGGAGTACGCGGCGCAGGCCCTCGCCTGGGTGCGGGGCGCTTCGGGGGAAGGCGGCGAGGGAGGGCCCTGAACCCTCAGAGCGCGATCGTCTCGCCGGGCTTCATCACCGTCACGCGCGTCGCGGTCTCCTGCTCCACCCGTTTCGCCCACGCCCCCGGGTCCTGCCGGATCACCTCGAAGGTGTCGTAGTGGATCGGGACGGCGCGCTTGGGCCGGATGAGCTTCACGGCCCGCAGGGCGTCGTCGGGGCCCATGGTGAAGTTGTCGCCGATCGGGAGAATGGCGAGGTCGATCCCCTCCTCGCCGATCAGCGCCATGTCGCCGAAGAGCCCCGTGTCGCAGGCATGGTAGATCGTGCACCCCTCCAGCGTGAGCAGGAAACCGCAGGGGTTCCCGCCGTAGGAGCCGTCGGGGAGGGCCGAGCCGTGGAGGGCGAGGGTGAGCTTGAGCCGCCCCCAGGGGTAGTCGAAGCCGCCGCCGATGTGCTGGGGGTGGAGGTGTTTCACGCCCTGGGCGGCCAGCCAGTTGTGGATCTCGAAATTCGAGACCACGGTCGCGCCGGTCCGCTGGGCGATGGCCACCGTGTCGCCGACATGGTCGCCGTGGCCGTGGGAGACGAGGATGTAGTCCGCGGCGACCGCCTCGGCCTTCACGGGCGCCAGCGGGTTGCCGGTGAGAAAGGGGTCGATCAGGATACGGGCCTTGGGGCTTTCGATCAGAAAGCACGCATGGCTGAGCCAGGTGGCCTTGACGCTCATGGCTTTCCTCCTTCGGGCAGGCGGTGTCGTCTCCGGGCCGTGCGGCTGCCCGGCGCATGCCGGCCACGCTACCGCATTCCGGCCCGCCGGTCAAAAGGGAATGACATTTTTGTGTTAAATTTCGCGTTGAAATGACAGATTTGCATTGATCGCCTCTCCCGGGCGGCGATGCAGGTTTTTCCGTCCTGAAAGGCAACCTATTGGAAGCAATGCAAATGCTTTCCAATGGGCCGCCGCCCGGCGGCGAGGCACGGTTTTTGATCTTTCTCTAAGCGGCCGCGTCGCCCCGGACGGCGCGGGCCCCGCGATGCGCATCCGTCGCGGAAGCCGGAAGAAAAGGACGGTGTCCCCCCATGAGCGAAGCCCCTGACGCGAAGCGGCCATCGAAGCCGAAGCCCGCGGAGAGCGCGGCGGTCTGCGCCTCCTGCGGCCTGGTGCTGAAGGACCCCGAGCACGCCGCCATCGGCGGCCGCGGTTTCTGCCTCTGCAGCGGCTGCTACGAGGCGTTGCTCAACCCCTACCCGCGCTGCTGCGCGAGCGGCGCGGCCTGATTTGCCCGCCGCGGGGCGCGGCGCAGGGGCTCAATCGAGCCACGGCTCGGCATCGCGAGCGCGGTCCCGGCCGGCCGCCGCCTCGTGCCGCCGGGAAAGGCGATCTCCCAGCCGGTCCACGAAGAGGTGGCGGCGCAGCGCGGTGAGGCGGGCGGAAGCCGAGCGCCGCGCCTCCTCCGTCCCCCCCGGCACGGCTCCGAGCAGCCGTTGCTCGAGCAAGGCGAGCCGCTGCGCCGCATCCGCGTATTCCCCGAGATCCTCCCAGTCGCACCCCTCCTCCAGGAGCGCCCCGAGCGCGCACCCGGCCGCGATGTCCGCCGCGGCGAAGCGCCCGTCGCGGCCGGGGACCAGAAGCCCGCGCCGCACCAGCCGGTCGAGCAGCCCGGGGGAGATCCCCGTGGCGCGGGAAAAGGCCGCCGCGTCGCAGGCCCGCTCCCGGGGGGCCGCGGCCGCGGGGGCTTCCGCCTCCCCGGGGGGCCGGGGCGGGACGCCCGGCAGCCGGCGTTTCTTCTCCCCCTGCAGGCGCGCGGCGATCTCGGCGAGGGAGAGGCGCTCCCGGCGTTGCAGCCGCCGGATGAGCGCGATGCGCGTGACGCACCCCGGGTCGTACCAGGCGCTGTTCGGCCCCGTGCGCAGGGGCGGGGGGAGAAGGCCCGCGGCAAGGTAGAACAAAATCGTCGATTTCGGGACCCCGGCCGCGCGCACCAGCTCGCGCATCCTCATACGGCCCGCGGTGCGGGGCCCCTTTTCCCGTGATCGAAGATCCTTGGCGGCCATGCGCTCTCCGGCGGCGAGGGGAAGCGGGGTGCGGCAAGGGGGATAGGCCGTCTGTCTCAATTTGTCAAGTGTCACTTGACGAAATGGCGCACCACCCCATGCGTTCTTCCCGCTTCGCAGAGCTTGGCTTGCCGCATGTGCCGCTCAGCCGCCGGCACTCAGCCGTTGCAGGCGCTCCAGAAAACGGCGCGCATCGGCGGCGCGGGGGGCGGCGGGGAGCTGGGCCATGACCCCCAGGCCTTCCGCCGCCTCGTGAAACGCCGCGGCGGGCAGGTCGCTCATGACGGCCGTGTGGATGAAGGCATGGATCGGCAAAAGCGCCCGCACCAGCTCGAGTCCGGGCATGTCGAGCAGCTCCTCGGCGAGGATCACGGCCCGGGGCGTCTTTCTCCGGGCCTCGCCGAGCGCGGTTTTCCCGTCCGGGACGCGGAGGATCTCGCAGCCGGATTCCTCCGCGAGAACGCGGCAGAACTCGTCGAGCTCGCCCTCTGCGGCGGAGACGACCAGGATGCAGGCCTTGCGGTTCACGACCCCTCCTTGGGGTTCAGCCCCGCGGGGCGGCTTTCCCGCAGCAGGAGCCGGGGCCTGCGCAACCGGCATCGGCCGGCCGGCTGCCGCAGCAGCCGTGATCGCGGGGGCCGGGAAGCGGCCGGCGGCTTGCGCCGCTCAGCGGGCTCGAGGCCGAGATGAGCTTTTGCGGGCGGTTTCCGCCGCAGCGGGGGCAGGACAACGGCGAGCCGACGGCGCGGACGACCGTCTCCCCCTCGAAGCCGCAATCCGGGCAACGGATTTCGTAGATCGGCACGGGGAACCCCTTTCTATCTGCCCCCCCCGCCGCCGCAGGTGTGGCGGCTTGCGAATTCCTGGAGCTTTCCCTCGCTGAACGCGGCCACGGCCTCGCCCACGGTGCGTGCCTCCCCGCAGTGAAAGACCTGGATGCCCATCTGCTGGAACCCCATGAGGGGCCGCATGCCCATGCCGCCGGCCAGCAGCACGCGCACGCGGTTCTGCGCCAGGTGACTCACGGGCGCCATGCACCCGCCCTGCTCGTGCGGCACGTTGGGGAGGATTTCGACGGCGCGGATGCGCCCCTCGTCCAGCGTCACCAGGGTGTAGAGCTCGCAGTGGCCGAAGTGGACCCCGATCGCGGCGTCCAGGCCGCCGGGGGCTTCCGAGGGTACGGCGATGACCGTGTTCATGGGTGAGGTTCTCCTTTCCGACAGCGATTCCATGATTCAGGCCGCGCGGGCCTGCCGGGTGATCCATTCCTGGATGCGATCCCAGATTCGGCGCAGTTCGGCCGCCGGGCCGTCGTCGCCACATTCGGTGACCGCCTGCCGCCGGATCATCGCCGCGGTGAAGCGGTCGTCGTAGCCGAGCTCGCCGAGGCAGGCGATCCCGTTCGCGGCGCCCCAGGATTTGAGCGACGCGGTGTTTTCCGGCGCCAGGTCGGCCTTGTTGACGATCACGCCCGCCGGGACGCGGAAGTGGCGGCACAGGCCGATCACGCGCTCGAGATCGTGGATCCCCGACGGCGTGGGCTCGGTGACCACCACGGCGGCATCGACCCCGGAGAGCGAGCTGATGACCGGGCAGCCGATGCCCGGGGCGCCGTCGGCGAGGATGAGCCGGTACCCCGCGCTGCGGGCGAGCTCGCGGGCTTTTTCGCGCAACAGGGCGACGAGGCGTCCGGAGTTTTCCGCCCCGGGCAACAGCCGGGCGTGGACCAGGGGCCCGAAGCGGGTGCGGGAGCGGTACCACTCCCCGCAACGGCGCGCCGGAAACGCGATCGCCCCCGCGGGGCAGAAATGGACGCAGACCTTGCAGCCCTCGCACTTCAACGGGTCGATGCGGCAGCCGGCGCCCTCGGCGACGACCGCACCGAAACGGCAGCGTTCGGCGCATTGCCCGCACCCCGTGCAGGCGGCGGGGTCGATCACCGCCTCGTGGCCGGAGATGAAGTCCTCGCGGGTTTCGATCTCCGGTGCCAGCAGGATGTGCAGGTCGGGTGCGTCCACGTCGAGGTCGCAGAGAACGGCTTCGCGGGCCAGATGCGCAAAGGCCGCCGTGAGCGAGGTCTTGCCCGTTCCGCCCTTGCCGCTGATGACGAGGAGCTCAGGCATGGGGGGCGGCCTCCGGCACGGGGCGCGGGGCATCCGCCACGCCGCCGATGCGGTCCGCCAGCCGCTCGAAGAGGGCGTGCAGGTCGGTGAGCGCGGCGGCGACCACGTCCCCTTTCGCGTAGGCGCGGGCAATCCGGCGGTCGAGCGGGATCTCGGCGAGGATCGGCAGGTTTTCCCGCCGGCAGTAGCCGTGCAGGTCCTCCCCGCCGAGGCCGGCCCGGTTCACCACGACGGCCATCGGTTTGCCCAGCGGGAGAAAGGCCTCGTGGGCGAGACGGAAATCGTGAAACCCGAAGGGCGTGGGCTCGGTGACGAGCACGATAAGATCGGCGGGGGACACCGCCTGGATGGCCGGGCAGCTCGTTCCCGGCGGGGCGTCGATCACGACGTCGGCCCCGGCGGGGAGGGCGAGCTCCCGGGCCTGCGCGATGACCGCGCGCATGAGCGGCGGGCTGAGCGCTTCGCCCACGCGCAGGCGCCCCATGCAGAACCCGATGCGGCCGCCGCCCGCGTGTCCCCAGAGCACCTCGCCCAACTCACGGCTGCCGGGTGCGAGGGCTCCCTGCGGGCAGACGGCGATGCAGCCGCCGCAGCCGTGGCACATCTCCGGGAAGGCCAGCAGCACCGAGCCGAGCACGGTGATCGCCTTGAACTGGCAGAGATCGGCGCAGGCCCCGCAGAAGGTGCAGCGGGCCTCGTCGGCGATCGGCACCTCGAGCGCCGCCGGCCGCCGGCCGTCGAGGCGGGGCTTGAGGAAAAGATGCAGGTTGGGCTCCTCGACGTCGAGGTCGACGGCGAGCACGGGCCCCTTCCAGACCCAGGCGAGGCAGGAGGCGACCGTGGTCTTGCCGGTCCCGCCCTTGCCGCTGGCGACGGCGACGATCACGGGCGGCCCCCGGCCGGCGGGCGATGGGGTCCCTCGGCCAGCCGGACGCGGCCTTCCCGGTAGCGCTCGACCGCCTCGCGCACGGTACACTCCTCAAGGTCCTGGCCGATGCGGATTCCGGCGGCGGCCAGGGCCTGGTAGGCTTTCGGGCCGACGTAGCCCGTGAGGACGACCGTCACCCCGTGCCGCGCAAGGAGCTCCGCGGCCTGGATGCCGGCACCCTGGCCCATGCTCCGGGCGCCGCGGTTGTCCAAATGTTCGAAGGAAAGCGTCTCGGGGTCGATCACCAAAAAACCGGCCGCCCGGCCGAACCGGGGGTCGACCCGGCTGTCGAGGTCGCGCCCCTCGCTGCTGACTGCGATCCGTTCCTTCATGGCGCCTCCTGGCGGGCTTCCCTCGCAGCCGGATTCCGCGGAGGGAGCCGTTTCCGGAAGGTCCCCCGCCCCGGCGGCGGTCCGCACCCGGCCGCCCTCGATCCGCAGGCAGTGCCCTTTCACCAGGGCTTCGGCGACCGCCCGCCGGGCCTCGGCCAGCAAGCGGCCGAAGGTTTGCCGGGAAACCCGCATGCGCGCGGCGGCCTCTTCCTGACGCAGCCCCTCGAGGTCGGAAAGCCTCAGGGCCTCGAACCCCTCGAGCAAGAGGTAAATCTCCGGCAGCTGGCGGGCGGGGATGCCCTGCGGCTTGAAGAGCCGAACCGCAGGCACCCCCTCCACGAAGCGGCATTTGCGCGGTCGGGGCAAAGGACCTCCAAATGAGCTTTTGATTGTTACGCTATGTCGCCAAGGTCCCCCTGTCAAGTTTTATTTTTCATCATTTGCTCACATCATCGATCCTCCCCACGCGCCGCGGAGGGTTCTCCCGCCGCGGCGGAGAGACGCGCTTCGATGCGCTCCAGGCGTTCGCTGAGCGCGACAAGGAGCGATCTTACGTCGCCCTCCGGCGGATCGATTTCCCGGCCGGGACGCACCCACCGGGACCCGCCTCCGAATCCGGCTCCGCCGCGGCCGCGCCCGAAGAAACAGAAGCCCCGGCGAAAACCGCGCTGCAGCCCGCGCCGGATGGCCCGCGGGTCGGCCTCCGCCGGCGACGGCGCGCAGCGACCCATTCCCCAACCGGTCCGTGGGCCCTCTCCCCAGGGTCCCGTGCGATCGAATCCAGGCATGATGGAACCTCCTCTTCTTTGTGTGGGTTTTCCTTTTTCCGCCGCGAGAGAAGCTCCGCGGCCCTCAGAGGCCGCCTCTGCGGCGGCGCCGCCAGCCGGGGCCGATGGCCGGCGGCGGCTCCTCCGTGAAGCGCGCATTGCCCCCCTCGATACGGATCGCCCAGCCGTTCGTCAGCGCGCGGGCGACGAGCTCCCGGGCCTCGGCCAGAATCCGCGAAAGCGTAGGCCGCGAGACCCCCATGAAGCGCGCCGCCGCATCCTGGTCCAATCCCTCGGCATCGACCAGGCGCAGGGCTTCGAGCCCTTCGAGGGGCAGCGTGACCCCGCGCAGCGGACCCGGGAGGGCTTGCTGCGGGAAGAAGGCCTGCACCGGAGGCTGGTGGCGGATCCAGCGGCATCTGCGAGGGCGAGGCACAACGGGCTCCTTTATGAACTTTTGTTCATAACAGTATATGCCGAAATTTTTGCTGTCAAGTTTTTTTTGAACATATTTTCAAAATAACCTTCGCCTGGGCTTCCCGGGTTTTTCTTTTCGAAGAACCGTGGTAGACTGGCTTCGTTCCGGGTTTCCTCCGTCTTGCGCCTCTTCGCCTGTGCTTCGGTCTTTTCCTTGGCCCGCCTGCCGCGGAGGGGAGGACCTTTCCCCGTGTCCGAGCGCTGGGACATCGTCCTCATCGACGACGAGGAGGACATCCGCGAGGTGACCGCCCTCGCTCTCGCCGACGCGGGCTGCGCCGTGCGCACCGCAGCCGACGGAGAAAGCGGGCTGCGCCTTTGCCTCGAGGCGCCGCCGCAGATCGTGATCACCGACATCCGCATGCCCGGCATGGACGGGCTGCAGCTCCTCGAGCAGATCAAGCGCCGCCTGCCCGACACCGAGGTCATCGTCGCCACCGCCTACGGCGAAATCGACCTCGCCGTGCGCGCCCTCCAGCTCGACGCCTCGGACTTCATCACCAAGCCGATCGGCGACGAGGCCCTGCGGATGGCGCTCCTGCGCGCGCAAGAGCGCTACACCTCCCGCAGGCGCCTGAAGGATTACCTGCAGCTGCTCGAGCGGGAAAAGGCCGAGACCAGCCAGCAGCTCCTCGCCTCGCTGTCGTTTCAGCGCAGCCTCATCGAGCACTCCATGGACGGCATCCTCGGCGCGGACGGCCGGATGCGGATCATGGTCATCAACCGCAGCATGGAGCAACTGACCGGCGTACGCCGCGAGGAGGCCCTGCACCGGATGCTCTTCGCGGAAGTCTTCGCCCCCGGCGAATTCGAACGCTTTCTCGAGGCCTTCCGCAGCGAGCACTACGGGGGGAGAAACCGCCTCTTCCTTTTCGAAACCCTCCTGCGGCATGCCCGCGAGGGGAACATCCCCGTGCAGGTGTCGGCCTCCGCCGTCGTGGTCGAGGGCGACGCGGACGGCCTGGTGGGCTTCTTCCGCGACCTGCGCCAGGTCCGCCGGCTGGAGCGCGATCTGGCCGACCAGGCGCGGATTCTCCACCAGGACAAAATGATGTCGCTCGGCCGCCTGGCCGCAAGCGTCGTCCACGAAATCAACAACCCCCTTTCCGGGATCCGCAACTACCTCCAGCTGATGCTGCGGATGCTTCAGGATGGGGCCCCCGGCGGCGCGCGTCTCGAGAAATTCAAACGCTACCTCGAGATCGCCGAGAGCGAAACGGCCCGCTGCTCCCAGATCGTGGCCGGCCTGCTCGGGTTTTCGCGCCGTTCCGAGGAAACGCTCGCCCCGGTCGACCTCGGCGAGGTGGTACGGCGCTGCCTGCTGCTCAGCCGCCACAAGCTCGAACTGAGCGGGATCCGGGTGGAATGCACGGTGCCGCCCGGGCTCCCCTGCGTCCGCGGCGATTTCAACCAGCTGCAGCAATGCCTGATCAACCTCATCTTCAACGCCATCGATGCCATGCCCGGCGGCGGAGTCCTCGAGATCGGGCTGGCGGCCGACCCGGTGGGCCGCGCGGTTCGGGTCGGGGTCGCCGATACGGGAGCGGGGATCCCCGCGGAACACCTGCCGCACCTGTTCGAGCCGTTTTTCACCACCAAGAAAGAGGGATACGGCCTGGGGCTCGGTCTGGCCACGGTGTACGGCATCGTCGAGCGCCACGGGGGGACCATCGAGGTGGAAAACCGGCCCCGGGGTGGGGCCGCCTTCACGATCACCCTGCCGATCGCCGCCGCTTGAGCGGCGGAAAGGGAAGCCTGCTCATGAGCCCGGCGCCGACAGGACGCGGCAAAACGATCGCCTGCGCCGCCTGGCTCGAGATCCTCGACGAGCTGGGGATCGGGGCCTTCCTGGTCGATCCCCAGCGCCGGATCGAGGCGATCAACGCCACGGCGCAGGCGATCATCGAGGCGGGCGCCGAGGACGTGCTGGGCCGGGATTGCCGGGACGTCTTCCTCGGCGTTCCCTGCCTGGCGGCCTGCCCCTTCGCCGCGGCCGGAGGCCCCGCCGAAGGCCCACGCGGGGTCGAGGCGCGCGGCGCCGGAGGGGAGAGCGCCTTCCTGGTGACGCGGGTCGCCGTGCCGGTCTTCGACGCTCGCCGCCGGCCCGCCGGCTGCCTGACCGTGCTGCAGGATCTGCGGCCGATCGCCGGCCTGGTCCAGCGGATCCACCACGAAGAACGAAGCCTCAAACACATCCTGGACAGCCTCGAGGTCGGCATCCTGACGGTCGATCGGGCGGGGATCGTCACCTTTTTCAACACGGCCGCGGAGAAGATTTCGGAATTCAACCGCGAGGACGTTCTCGGGCGGCCCTGCGGCGACCTCTTTCGGGGGGAGGCCTCCCGCATCGGGGAGCTGCTCCGGGAGACCATCACCCGGGGGGAAACGCGCGCGGAGGGCGAGGGCTGCCTGATCACCGCCAGCGGGGTCCGGGTGCCGATCCGCATGCGCCACCTGCCGCTGCGCGACGAGAAGGGGGCCGTCGTGGGCGGGCTGGCGACCTTCAGCGACCTCACCCTGGAGCGGCGGCTCGACGAGGCGCTCCAGGGCCGGGCCCGCTTCCACGACCTGGTCGGAAAGTCGCCCGCCATGCAGCGCATCTTCGAGAACGTGCGTGTCGTCTCCCGGACCGAGGCCACGGTGCTGATCGAGGGGGCGACCGGGACCGGCAAGGACGCGCTGGCGCGGGTGATCCACGAGATGAGCCCCCGCCGGACCCGCCCCTTCGTCAAAGTCAACTGCGCGGCCATCCCGGAGACGCTGCTCGAGTCCGAGATGTTCGGCTATGTCAAGGGGGCCTTCACCGGCGCGGTCGAGGACCGGCCGGGGCGATTTCAGGCGGCCGATGGGGGCACCCTCTTCCTGGACGAGATCGGGGATCTCCCGCTTGCGCTGCAGGCCAAGCTGCTGCGGGTGATCGAGGAGAAGACGTTTTTCCGCCTGGGGTCCCCGCGGACGACCCGCGTGGACGTGCGCATCCTCGCCGCCTCCAACCAGAGCCTTGCACGGCTCGTGGCGCGGCGGAAATTCCGCGAGGATCTCTATTATCGGCTGAACGTCTTCCGGATCGAGCTTCCGCCGCTCCGGGAACGCCCCGAAGACCTGCCCCTGCTCATCCGCCATATCCTGCGCCGCCTGTGCGCATCCCGGGGCATCCCCGTTCCGGAAGTCTCCGAGAACGCCCTCCGGCAATTGCTCAACTACGGCTATCCGGGAAATATCCGCGAGCTGGAAAACATTCTCGAACACGCCCTCATTCTGTGCCCCGAAGGGGTGCTGCGCCGCCGCCACCTCCCCGAATACCTGCAGGCGATGAAGCCGTCTCGGCCGCCGCAAACCGCCGCGGGGGGGGCGGCCGAAAACGCCGAGCGCCGGCGGATCGCCGCTGCCCTGCGGCGCTGCGGCGGGAACAAGGCCCGGGCGGCGCGCCTGCTCGGCATGGACCGCACCACGCTCTGGAGAAAGCTCAAGCGGTTCGACCTCCTTCCCTGACGCATGTTGCATCAAGTTGCATTTCTGGGGCGATAGTCTGTTAAAGACAATATTTTCAGTTAGATGCAACGCTTTTTATGTTGCATACTGTGCAACACTTTTTTTCTTCCCGCCGCTTCCCGCTGCGCGTCTTCCTCATAACCCATGGAAATCTATTGAGGCATTTACGAAGCCCGCGGCGGCACGCTTCGTGTTAGGCGCAAGGTGCAGGCAGGGGCACCGGCCGCCGGAAGCCGCATCGGGGTCACGCATGGAGAAGCCCGTCAAGGTGGTGGTGATCCACGAGGAGGCCGACGGGCGCACCTTGATTTGCAATCTGCTGGCGGCGGGCGGCTGCCGGCCGCTCGCCGCCGGCAGCGCGCGGGACGCGATGCAGCTGGCCCGCCACGAACGACCCGACCTGATCGTCATGGCGCTGCCCGTGCCGGATGTCGCCAGCCTGGGGCTGCTGCAGGATCTTTGCCGGGACTTGCGTTTGCGCAAGGTTCCCGTGATTTGCGTGGCCAGCGTCGATCCGCGGGGGGTGTTCCCTGCGAAACTCAGGGAGCCGAGGGCGCCGGAGGGGCCTTGCGCCGCGCTGGTCTTCCTGAAACGGCCGCTCGCCGCCGACGAGCTCCTCCGTCAGGTGCGGGCGCTCACCGCACCCCGCGGCAAGAACCCCGCGCACCCGCGGCCGCGCAGAGGGGGGTGACGATGCGCATCGGCGTCTACATCTGCCACTGCGGGATCAACATCGCCTACCGGGTTCGGGTGGAAGAGGTGGCGGAGTTTGCGCGGCGGCTGCCGCAGGTGGTCGTGGCGCGCGACTACAAGTTCATGTGCTCGGACCCGGGCCAGGACTTGATCGAAAGCGACATCCGCACCCTGGCCCTGGACCGCGTCGTGGTCGCCTCCTGCTCGCCCCGGCTGCACGAGAAAACCTTTCAGGCCGCCTGCCGACGGGCCGGGCTCAACCCGTACTTCTTCCAGATGGCCTCGGTGCGCGAGCAGGTTTCCTGGGTGACCGAAGAGGAGGACGCCGCCACCCGCAAGGCGAAGACGCTGGTGGCGGCGGCCGTCGAGCGCGTGAGGCGGCATTACGCCCTGGAAACCCGGGAAGTGAGCGTCCATCCGGATGTCCTGGTCGTCGGGGGCGGGATCGCCGGCATGCAGGCCGCGCTCGACATCGCCAACGGCGGCCGCCGGGTCGTTCTCGTCGAAAAGCAGACCACGATCGGCGGCCGCATGCTGCAGTTCGACAAGACCTTCCCCACGCTCGACTGCGCCGCGTGCATCGGAACCCCCAAGATGGTCGAGGTGGCGCAGCATCCGAACATCACCCTCCTTACCGGCAGCGAGGTCCGCGAGGTGAGCGGCTTCATCGGCAACTACACCGTCACCATCCGCCGGAATCCGCGCTACGTGAAGGAGGGGGTCTGCACCGGCTGCGGCGAGTGCGCCAAGGTCTGCCCGGTGGAACTCCCCAGCGATTGGGACGCGGGGCTCGGGACACGGCGCGCCATCGGCCGGGCCTTTCCCCAGGCGATCCCGATCGCCTTTGACATCGTCAAGAAGGACCGGGCCCCCTGCCAGGCCGCCTGCCCCGCGGGAATCAACGTGCAGGGGTATGTGCAGCTCATCCGGCAGGGAAAGGTGCGCGAGGCGGTGCAGGTGATCCTGGAACGGCTGCCGCTCCCGGGGGTCCTGGGCCGGGTGTGCCCCCACCCCTGCGAGAGCCGCTGCCGCCGGGCCGATGTCGACGAGGCCCTGGCCATCCGAGACCTCAAGCGCTTCGCGGCGGACCGGGTCGATTGGAACGAGCTTCCCCCGCCGCCGATCGTCGAGCGGCCCCAGCGGGTGGCCGTCGTCGGCTCCGGGCCGGCGGGCCTCACGGCGGCCTTCGATTTGCGCCGGCGCGGTTATGCGGTGACGATCTTCGAGGCCCTCGACCGGCTGGGAGGCATGCTGCGGGTCGGGATTCCCGACTACCGCTTGCCGCCGGACGTGCTCGACCGGGAAATCGCCTACATCCTGCGGACGGGCATCGAGGTCCGGACCGGAGTGCGCCTCGGGCGGGATTTCCGCCTGGAGGATCTCCCGGCCGCGGGCTACGCCGCGGTGTTCGTGGCGATCGGCGCCCACCGCGGGCTGAACGCGGGGATCGGCGGCGAAGCCGAGGGCGGGGTCGTGAACGCCGTCGAATGGCTGCGGCGCGTCAACCTCGGGGAGCGCCCCCGGCTGGGAGATCGGGTGGCGGTCATCGGGGGCGGCAACGTGGCCGTGGATGCGGCGCGGGCGCTGCTCCGTGTAGGAAGCCGGAGCGTGGTGATCGTCTACCGACGGACCCGGCGGGAGATGCCCGCCTACGCCGAGGAAATCGAGGATGCGCTGGCCGAGGGGGTGGCGATCCGTTTTCTGACGGCCCCCGTCCGCGTTCTCCGCCGCGACGGCCGCACGGTCGGCCTGGAATGCCTGCGCACCGAGCCCGGGCCCCCCGATGAACGGGGGCGGCGACGGCCCGTGCCCGTCGCGGGCTCGGAATTCGTGATCGAATGCGACGCGGTCATGGCGGCCGTGGGCCAGGGGGTCGACCCGGAGGGGCTGGAGGGGTTGCCGACGACCCCACGCGGCACGATCGCCGTCGAGCCCGCCTCGCTGCAGACGGCGGTCCCCGGGGTGTTTGCCGGCGGCGATGCGGTCAGCGGACCGGCCACGGTCATCGAGGCCGTGGCCGCCGGCCACCGGGCGGCGGCGGCGATCGACCGCTTCCTGCAGGGACAGGACCCTGCGGCGGTCGGAGCCGGACCGGAGGAGCGGCCCGCGTCCGCAGGCGACTGGGCCGCGATCCCCCCGTCCGTCGCACGCCGCATGCGGGTTCGCCCCCGGAGAGCGGAGCTCTCCCTGCGCCGGCAAGATTTCGGGGAGGTGGATCTCAACCTTTCCGAGGAGGAGGCACGCGCCGAGGCCGGGCGCTGCCTCAACTGCGGTGCCTGCTGCGAGTGCCTGGAGTGCGTGCGGGTCTGCGAGGCGAAGGCGATCGATCACCGCATGGCCGCGGAGGAGATTTCCGTCCAGGTCGGCAGCATCCTGCTCGCCACCGGCTTCGACCTGATGGACCCCACCCCCCTGAAAGCCTTCGGCTACGGCCGCTACCCGAACGTCATCACGAGTCTCGAATTCGAGCGGCTCTCGAACGCGACCGGGCCGACGGGGGGGCGGATTCTGCTGCGCGACGGGGCCGGGAGGTTCACGCGGCCCCCGCGCAGCGCGGCCATTGTCCACTGCGTCGGCAGCCGGGACGTGAACGCGCATGCCTACTGCTCGCGCGTTTGCTGCATGGCCGCCCTCAAGTACGGTCACCTGATCCACGAAAAGGTGGGGCCGGCGACCCCGGTGTACGATTTCTACATCGACCAGCGCTGCTACGGGAAAGGCTACGAGGAGTTCTATCGGCGCTGCCAGGAAGAGGGGACCGTTTTCATCCGCGGCCGGGTGGCGGAGATCACCGAGGGGGCCGCCGAGCCCCCCGAGGAGGGGGGGCTCGTGGCGGTCGCCGAGGACACGCTCTCCGGGATTCTGCTGCGGGTCCCGGTGGATCTGGTGATTCTGTGCCCGGCGATGGAGGCACGCCGGGACGCCTCCGAGGTGGGGCGGATCTTCGGGGTCAACCGCGGGGCGGACGGATTCTTTCTCGAGGAACACCCCAAGCTGGGCCCGCTCAACACGGCGACCGACGGGGTTTTCCTGGCGGGCGCCTGCCAGGGGCCCAAGGACATTCCCGACACCGTCGCCCAGGCCTCGGGGGCGGCGGCGAAGGCGCTCGCCCTGGCGGGCCGGGGCTCGGTCGTGATTCCGTCGACCGTCTCTTCGATCGACCCGGATCTGTGCGCGGGCTGCCAGACGTGCATCGGGCTGTGCCCCTATTCGGCCATCGCCTTCGACGCGCGGCGGCGCGTTTCCGTGGTCAACGAGGCGCTGTGCAAGGGCTGCGGCAGCTGCGCCGCCGGCTGCCCGAGCGGTGCCGCGCGGGTGAGCCATTTCCGCAAAGAGCAGATCTTCGCCGAATGCGACGGCCTCCTCGACGCCCTGCACGCGGTCGGCCTCTGAGCCCTGCCGCGGCGGAGCGCCGGGGGGGGTGGACGGCGCGGGAGGAACGATGACGGACTTCGAGCCCATCCTCATCGCCTTCGTCTGCAACTGGTGCACCTACACCGCGGCGGACCTGGCCGGGACGTCCCGGCTCCGCGTTCCCAAGAACGTGCGCCTGATCCGGGTGATGTGCACCGGGATGGTGGACCCGCAGTACATTCTGAAGGCGCTGCTCCACGGCGCCGACGGGGTGCTCGTGAGCGGCTGCCATCCCGGGGATTGCCATTACCTGAACGGGAACTTCAAGGCCCGCCGTCGCATCAAGCTCCTGCAGGAGATCCTGCCGTGCTTCGGGATCGAATCCGAGCGCCTGCGGCTAACGTGGATCGGGGCGAGCGACGGCATCCGGTTCGCGGAGGTCCTGCACGAGCTCGTGGCCCGCCTTCGGGAGATCGGACCCAACCGGGCCGCCGCGGTGACGGCGGTCTACTGAGCGGACATTCGCCGGAAAGGGGGAGGCTATGGGAGTCACGGCGCGCCTGGAGATGGGGCAGGGGGATCGCACGGCCGCGGTCCGCGGGTTCCTGCGGCGGCTGCTGGATTCCCAGGCGGTGGGGGCCGTCCTGGTGGCGCAGCCGCTGCCGCGCAAGCGCCTGCGGATGCCGACCCTGGTGACCGACCCGGAGCGGCTCGAGGGCGCCGACCCCTTCTCGCCTTGCTTCGCGGTCAACGGCGCGCGGTTGGCCGCGCGCCTGAGCCGGAAGCCGATGGGGGTGCGCTGGGCCGCGGTGATGCGCCCCTGCGAAGTCCGGGCGTTCATCGAGATGGTGAAGCTCAAGCAGGCGGGAACCGACGAGGCGGTGCTGATCAGCTTCGACTGCCCCGGTGCCTACCCCACGCGGGAGTTTCTCCGGACCGGGGGCGCGGAGACCGCGGGGGACACGGAGCGGTTTTTGCGGCAGGCCTTCTCGGGGGAGGCCCCCGACCCGGGATTGTCCCCCGCCTGCCGGGCCTGCGAGCACCCGGTGCCGCCGTTCACCGACGTGCACATCGGGCTGCTGGGGGGGGAGGCCGGGACGTTCCTCCAGATCGAGGGCCGCACGGCCGCCGGCGAAGCCCTGATCGCGGCCGCGGCGCTGCCGCCCGCCGAGCCCCTGCCTTCCCGGGAGGCGGCGCTCGGCGCCCTCATCGCCCGCCGGGCGGCCGCGCGCGACGAGCTCTTCGCCCGCACCGAGGCGGCCGTCGCCACCATCGAGGGGGCCGCGGCCTATTTCGCCGATTGCCTCCTCTGCACCAACTGCCGGGTGGCCTGCCCGGTATGCACCTGCCGGGAATGCGTCTTCGCGACCGACGTCTTCGAGCACGACCCCTTCCACGTGCTGCGCTTGGCGGAACGAGGGGGGCTGCTCAAGCTGCCGAGCGACACGCTCTTTTTCCATCTGACCCGCCTCGCCCACATGAGCACGGCCTGTGTCGGGTGCGGGCAATGCTCGAACGCCTGCCCGCAGGGGATCGCGGTCATGGAGGTCTTCCGCACCGTCGCCCGCCGCACCCAGCAGGCCTTCGGCTACGAGGCCGGCCGGAGCCTGGAAGATCCCCCTCCGCTCGCGGTCTTCCGCGAAGAGGAGTTCACGGAGGCCGTCGGGATTCCGGCCGCCCCGGCCGGCGGCGGAGGTCCTGGCCGCACGCCCGGGAGCGAAGGAGGACGGGGATGAAGCGCCGCGTCGGAAGGGCCGTGGTGGTCGGGGCCGGAATCGCCGGCATCCGCGCCGCCTTGGATCTGGCCGAGGTCGGCTACGGCGTCACCCTGGTGGACCGGGCGCCTCACCCGACCGGCCTCCTCGGTCGGCTCGACTCCCAGTTCCCCACGGATCGATGCGGCCTGTGCCGCATGCTTCCCCGCATCGAGCGCGACGCAGCCTCCGCGCATTGCCTGCGCCGCGGCTTCTTCCACGAGCGGATCGACCTGCGGCTGAACACCGAGGTGGCGGCCATCGAGGGCGAGGCCGGTCGTCTGCGGGTGACGCTCCGCCGGGTCTCGGGGGGGGTCGACCCGGAACGCTGCGTCGGCTGCGGCCGCTGCGCCGCGGTGTGCCCCGTGGAAACGCCCGACGCGTTCAATGCCGGCCTCACGCTGCGCAAGGCCATCGACCGGCCTTCACCGCACGCCTTCCCGGACGCCTACGCCTTGGACCCCGAGGCCTGCACCCGCTGCGGCGCCTGCCTCGAGGCCTGCCCGACGGGGGCCATCCGTCTGCCGGGCGCCGAGCGCCGCTCCTTTCGGATTCTCGTGGTCGACGACGAGCTCTCGGTGCGCGATTCGCTCAAGGAGTGGCTCGAGGCCGAGGGGTTTTCCGCGGCCATGGCCGCCTCGGGCCCCGAGGCGCTCGCCGCTCTCGAGGCGGAGTCGTTTCATCTCATGCTGCTCGACATCAAGATGCCCGGCATGGAAGGGGTCGAGGTGCTCGAGCGTGCGAAGCGGATGCGCCCGGCGCTGGATGTCGTGATGATGACCGCCTACGCCACGGTGGAGACCGCGGTGGAGGCGATGAAGATCGGGGCTCTCGACTACCTCATCAAGCCGTTCGATGTCGCCTCCCTCATCCCGAAGGTGGCGGAGCGCTTCGAGCGCTTCGCCGCCGCGGAGGACCTGCCCCTGACGGCCGCCGCGGTGGTGCTCTGCGGCGGCTCGGAGGGCTACGACCCGCTTTCGGGGAAGAACCCCTTCGGCTACGGCGCGCTTGCCGGCGTGCTGACGCAGCTCGAATTCGAGCGCCTGCTGAGCGGCACCGGGCCCACGGGGGGCCGCCTGCTGCGCCCCCGGGACCGGCAACCGGTCGGCCGGATCGCCTGGATCCAGTGCGTGGGCTCGCGCGACCTCCAGGAGGGGGCCGACTTCTGCGCGAGCATCTGCTGCATGGCCTCCATCAAGGAGGCGCTGCGGGCGAAGGCGGTCGCCGGAGCAGAGCTCGAGGCGACGATCTTTTCCATGGACGTGCGCACGCCGGGAAAATCGTTCCAGCGCTATCGCGAGCGGGCCGAGGAACTCCACGGCGTGCGCTTCGTCCGGGCCCGGCCGCACTCGGTGACCCGCGGGCCCGAAGGAAAAGGGCTGCGGATCCGCTGGGTCGAGGCCGGCGGAGGATGCCGGGAGGAGTCCTTCGATCTTGTGGTTCTGGCCGTGGGCCGGCGTCCGGCCCCGGTCGTCGCGGAAGCGGCGGAACGGCTCGGGCTGGCCCTCAACCCCTGGGGATTCCTCGTCCCGGAGCCCTTTTCCCTCTGCCGCACGGCGCATCCCGGCATCCTGATCGGGGGGACCTGCGGCGGCATGGCGGACATCGCCGAGACGGTGATCCAGGCTTCCGCCGCCGCCGCGGAGGCCTCGCTCCGCCTCCATGCCGCGGGAGGGGGGGCGGCCGAAGAGGAGAAGCCGCCCGCAGCGCTCTCCGAGCACCCGGCGGGCGAGCCGCCCCGCATCCTCGCCGTGTTCTGTCGCTGCGAGCGCTCGGCCGATGCCCCGGCGCTCCCGGATCCGGTCCTCCATGCGCTGCGGCGCGACCCGGAGGTGGCCGCGGTGGAGCCCGTCGCCCCGTTGTGCACCGCGGAAGGAAGGCTCGGCCTGGCCGCGCTTCTCTCTCGCGCGGGCGCCAACCGGCTGCTCCTCGGAGCCTGCCGGCTCCTGCGGCATCCGTCCCCGCTCCGGGAGATCGAAGAGGCGAGCGGGCTGCCCGCCGGGTGGATCGAGACGGCCGACTTGGCGCTCTGGGCCGGGGAAACGCGCCCCGACGCGCATGACGCCCGCTTCGCCCTGCAAAGCGGCCTGGTCCGTTTGAAGAACGCCGAAGCCCGCGAGACGGAGGCCATCCCCATCACGCGGGCAGCGCTGGTGGTGGGCGGCGGTGTCGCCGGCATGACCGCGGCGCTGGCCGTCGCCGACCACGGCGTCGCGGTGGATCTGGTGGAGGCGGCCGACCGGCTGGGCGGGAATCTCGCCTGGCTCACGCGCACCCTGGAGGGACACCCGGTGCCGTCCCTGCGGGAGGACCTGGAAGCCCGGGTCAAGAGGCATCCCCGCATCCGGCTCCACACGCGATCGCGGGTCGTCCAGGCCGAGGGCGAGGTGGGCTCGTTCGTCACCCTCCTCGAGGGTCCGCAGGGCGATGTGCGGCGCATCGAACACGGGGTCGTCATTCTGGCGACCGGCGGCCGGGAGGCGCCCGTTCACGGCTTCGGTCGGGGCGAAAGCCCGGCCGTGATGACTCAGGCCGAGCTGGAGCGCAGCCTGTCCGCGGGCACGCTCGAGGCGGCCGCGCTGGAAGCGGTCGTGATGATCCAGTGCGCCGGATCGCGGCGGGAGCCCCGCAACTACTGCAGCCGGGTCTGCTGCCCCACCGCCCTGAGGCAGATCGCGGCCCTCCGGGAGCGACGCCCCGGCCTCCGCGCTGCCGTGCTTTACCGCGACCTGATGACCCCCGGCTTCGCCGAGACGGCCTTCACCCGGGCGCGCCAAGAGGGCGTGCTGTTCATCCCCTACCGTCCGGAGCGTCCCCCCGAGGTCCGGCCGGCCGGCCGGGCGGCGGTCGTCACGGTGGAGGAGCCGATCCTCGGGCGGCCCCTCGAAATCGAGGCCCAGCTCGTGGTCCTGGCGGCCGGTGTCGTGCCGACCCTTCCCCGCGAGCTGGCCGAGGCATACGGCGCCCGGCTGGACCGCGACGGCTTCTTCGAGGAAGCCGACCCGAAGTGGCGGCCGGTGGACGGTCTGAAGGAGGGGGTCTTTGCCTGCGGTCTGGCGCTTTCGCCGCGCACCATCCCGGAGGCCGTCGCCACGGCGCAAGCCGCCGCCGTGCGGGCGCTCGCCATCCTGGGCCGGGAGCGTCTGCCCTCCGGACGGATCGTGGCCCGCATCCGCCGCAGCCTCTGCAGCCTTTGCGAACAGTGCATCGAGGCCTGCCCCTACGGGGCGCGCCGGCTGGACCCCGAGCGCCGGCAGGTGGTCGTCAACCCGGTCATGTGCCAAGGATGCGGCGCCTGCGCCGCGGTCTGCCCGAACGACGCCGCGACCTTGGAAGGGTTTTCCGCCCGCCAGATGTTCGGCGTCATCGAGGCGGCTCTCGGCTGAGGGCGGGTCGGGCCGCAGGCCCGCTTCACGCGGCCGCGACCCCCCCGGGGCGAAGGCCGCGGGCGGCAGGGCAAGGAGACGGTTCATGAACGTGCCCCCGGTGATGGATTCCTCGCTCCCGCCGGCCGGCGCCGAGCTTGAGCGCGTGCGCCGGATGGTCCAGGCCTGCATGCAATGCGGCACCTGCTCGGGATCCTGCCCGAACGCCGCCGCCATGGATCTCACCCCCCGCCGCCTCTGGCGGCTGGTCCTGCTGGACCGGGGGGAGGAGATCTTCCGCAGCCGGACCTTCACCCTATGCTCGGCCTGCTACCGCTGCACCCTGCGCTGCCCGCGCGGCTTGCCGCTGACCGAGGCGATGCACGCCCTCCAGCGAGCCGCACACCGCGGGCGGATGAGGCGCTACCGCGCGGTCACGGCCTTCCATCACCAGTTTCTCGAAAGCGTGCGGCGCAACGGGAGGGTGAACGAGATGGCCTTCATGATGCACTACATCGCCGCGGTCAAAAACCCGCTGCTTCTGTTGCGGCACGCGGCGCTCGGGCTGCAACTGGCCGCGCGCGGGTCCCTGCCGCTCGGCCGCAGGCCGTCCCGCTCCCTGGAGGCCCTCTTCCGCCGGGCGGCCGAGGTGGAGAACGCGCCATGAGGTATCACTACTACCCCGGCTGTTCGCTGGAAGGCACCGCGCGCGACTACGATCGCTCGACCCGGGCGGTTCTGGCCGCCCTGGGGGTGGAGTTGCTCGAGATCCCCGACTGGACCTGCTGCGGCGCCTCCGCGGCCGGGGCCGCCGGCGCGCTGCTCGCCCGGGTCCTGCCGGCGCGCAACCTGGCGCTCGCCGAACGCCGGGAGGCGAAGCGGGACGTCCTGGCCCCCTGCAGCGCCTGCTACCTCAACCTGCGGCACGCGGCGCAGGCGATGCGCGCGAATCCGCGCGAGGCGGCCGCCATCCGGGAGGTGCTGTCGGTGGAGGAACTCCGCCCGGAGGGGCGGACGCGCGTGCGGCACCTCCTCGACGTGCTCGCCTGCGACGTGGGGGCCGACCGGGTCGCCGCACGGGTCATCCGGCCCCTTCGGGGAATCCGCATCGCGCCCTACTACGGATGCCAGTGCCTGCGGCCGTATGCCGACTTCGACGACCCCGAGCGGCCGACATCGATGGAACCGCTGATCCGGGCGCTGGGGGCCGAGGTGTTTCGCTGGCGATCGGGCGGGGCGTGCTGCGGGGCCTCGCTGGCCAGCACCCAACGGGAGGCCGGGCTGTCGCGCATCGCGGCGATCCTGGACGACGCCCGGGGCGCGGACGCCGTGGCCACGGTCTGCCCCATGTGCCAGATGAACCTCGTGGCCTTTCAGGGGCCCGCAAGCCGTCGATTGCGCCGCGATCTTGCCCGCACCGTGCTCTACCTGCCCCAGCTCATCGGCCTCGCTCTGGGGTTGCCGCAGGAGGCGCTCGGCTGCAGGGGGGAAGGCGGCCTTCCCCTCCCGACGCCTCCGGGGCGGGCCGCGGTGCGGGGCCGAAGCCCCGACGGGGCGGCGGACCGCAGGGACGGGGAGGAGGTTCGCCGATGAAGACCGGCCTGGAGGCGAGGGAGGGCGGTGGGGGGCTTCCGGCGCTGCCGCACCGTCTCGTGGTGCGGTTGATCTCCGCCGTCGGGGTGACGCTGTTCGTTTCCATCGCGACGTGGGCCTATTTCAACACGAGCTACCAGGAGCGCAAGCTCATGGAAAGCGTCGTCGTCTCGACCGACCGCCTCACCAACACGATCCGCCTGGGCACGCACTACGCGATGATGCTCAATTCCCGCGACGACATCACGCAGATCATCGCCAACATCGGCACCCAGCCCGAGATCCGCAACATCCGCATCTACAACAAGGAGGGGGAGATCAAGTTCTCCAACCGACCGGCCGAGGTGGACACGAGAACCAACATCAAGGCCGAGGCCTGCGACATCTGCCACCGCACGGAGCCGCCGCTCGTCGATCTGGATCTTCCCTCCCGCACGCGCATCCTGGCCGTCCCCGGCGAGCCGCGCCGGATCGGCATCCTCAGCCCGATCTACAACGAACCGGGGTGCTCCTCGGGCGCCTGCCACATCCACCCCGAAGACAAGAAAATTCTCGGCGCCCTGGACGTCGTGGTCTCGCTCGCCGACACCGACCGGGAGCTGGCCGTGGGCAAGCGCGCCGTGGTCGGGCTGGCCGCGGCGGTCTTTCTGCTCACCTCGGGCCTGCTCGCCGTCCTGCTCGTCGTGTTTGTCAACCGGCCCGTCCAGAACCTGATTGCGGGAACGCGGCGGATCGCCCGCGGGTTGCCGCCCGACCCCATCCCGGTCGCACGCCGAGACGAAATGGGCCAGCTCGCCCGCGCGATCCAGACGATGAGCCTCGAGATTGCGCAAAAACAAGGGGAGCTGAACGCTCAGCGCGAGGAATACCAGACCCTCTTCGAAAACGTCCCCTGCCTGATCACCCTGCAGGACCGGAACTTCCGGCTGCTCCGCTTCAACCGCGAATTCGCCGAGCGGTTCGCGCCCCGCGAGAACGACACCTGCTACCGGGCCTACAAGGGCCGGGAGGAGCCTTGCCCCCGCTGCCCGGTGGCCCTGACGTTCGAGGACGGGCAGCCGCACCAGGGCGAGGAGAGCGGGTTGAACAAGGACGGCAGCGTCGCCCACTGGATTTTTCGGACGACCCCCATCCACAACCGGCAGGGGGAGGTGGTCGCCGCGCTCGAGATGAGCCTGGACATCACCGAGCGCAAACTGCTCGAGGAGCAGCTGGCGCGCTCCGAGAAGAAGTATCACGAGATCTTCAACCACATCCCCAACCCGGTCTTCGTCGTGGATGCCCGCACGCTCGACGTGGTCGACTGCAACCGCAGCGTGACGACGGTTTACGGCCACACACGGGAGGAGGCCCTGCAACGCTCGTTTCTGGATTATTTTTTCCCGGAGGAACGGGAATCCTACCGGGAGCTGTTGCCCCGGGTTTCCGAGCTCAACCAGATCAAGCACCTTCGGGCCGACGGCAAGCGGATCTTCGTCAACATCCGCATCTCCCCGGGCGAGTACCCCGGACGGGAGGTGCTGCTCGTGACGACCAGCGACATCACCAAGCGACTCGAAACCGAGCAGCAGCTGATTCACGCGAGCAAGATGGCCACCCTGGGGGAAATGGCGACGGGCATCGCCCACGAGCTCAACCAGCCCCTCTCGGTCATCAAGACCGCGAGCAGCTTTTTCATCCGCAAGCTCGACGACGGCCGGCCGCTCGACCCGGCGACCCTCGAGGCCATGCTGCGCAAGATCGACGGGAACATCGACCGGGCCACGCGCATCATCAACCACCTGCGGCAGTTCGCCCGCAAGTCCGAACTCAAGCTCGAGCGGGTCCAGGTGAATGACGTCCTGCACGGGGCCTTCGATGTCTTCAGCCAGCAGCTCAAGCTGCGGTGCATCGAGGTGGTCTGGGAGACCGACCCGGAGTTGCCGAAAATCGACGCCGACCCGGGCCGGCTGGAGCAGGTGTTCATCAATTTGCTCATCAACGCGCGGGACGCGATCGAGGAGCGCTGGGCCGGCCGGGAAGCGGGGGGGGGCGAGAAACGCATTCACATCGCCACCTACCGCAGCGGGCGGAACGTGGTCTGCGAGATCCGCGACACGGGGGTGGGGGTACCGCCGCACCTCGCCGAGCGGATCTTCGAGCCGTTTTTCACGACCAAGCAGGCCGGGCAGGGGACCGGCCTGGGCCTGTCGATCAGCTACGGCATCGTCAAGGACTGCCGCGGCACAATCCGCGTCAAGCCCGCCCCGGAGGGCGGCGCCTGTTTCGTGATCGAATTCCCTCTGCCGGAGAACGGCCATGGATAACCGGGTCCTGCTGGTCGACGACGAGAGGGACATCCGGGAGGTGCTGCGCCTGCCGCTCGGCGAGCTGGGCTTCGAAGTCGTCGAGGCCGAAAACGGCGAGGAGGCCCTCGAGCGCTTCGCCGCCCTCCAGCCCCCGATCGTGCTGACGGACATCAAGATGCCGGGCCTCGACGGGATTGAGCTGCTGCGCCGCATCAAGAACCGCTCTCCGGAGACCGAGGTGATCATGATCACCGGCCACGGCGACCTGGACCTCGCGATCCGCAGCCTGAAGCACGAGGCGACCGACTTCATCACCAAGCCCATCCACGTCGAGGCGTTGGAGATCGCGCTGCGGCGCGCCGTCGAACGGATCCAGATCCGGGAAAAGCTCCGGGAGTACCTGCAGCGCCTGGAGCGGCTGGTCGCGGAGAAGAGCGAGCTGCAAAGCCACCTGTCCACACTCGGCCTGATGCTCGGCTCGATCTCGCATGCGCTCAAGGGGTTGCTCACCGGGTTGGACGCGGGCGTGTACCTCGTGGACCAGGGGCTGGCGCGGGATCGCCGGGAGGAGATCGTCGAGGGCTGGGAGGTCGTCAAGCAGCGGCTGGAGCGGATCCGCCGCGTCGTTCTGGACATTCTCTATTACTCGAAAAAGCGCGAGCTCAAGCTTGAACGGGTCGACGCGCTCGGCCTGGCCGAAGAGACCGCCGCCGCCGTGAGGGAGAAGATGGCGGCGGCGGGGGTCCGGTTCAGCACCGAATTCGACCCGCGGGCCGGCCGGATCCAGGCGTCCCCCGCCTATCTGCAGGCCGCCCTGACCCACCTCCTCGAAAACGCCCTCGATGCCTGCCGGGACCCCGGCGCCCGCAGGCCGGCCCGCATCGTCTTCGGGCTGCGGCCCAAGAAGAACCGGATCGAATTCACCGTTCTCGACAACGGGGCCGGCATGGACGAGGAAACCCAGGGCAAGCTGTTCACGCCCTTTTTTTCTTCCAAGGGGGATCGGGGGACGGGGCTTGGGCTGTTCATCACCCGCCAGATCGTGGAACAGCACGGCGGCGAAATCCACGTCTCCTCCGCGCCGGGGCGCGGGAGTCTCTTCGTCGTCAGCCTGCCGGTGGTGGAGGAAGGCGGCACGCCGGCGGTGCCTGCGGCCTGAGGGGGCCGTCCCGCGCCCTCTGCCTCAGGCCGGCCGCTGCTCTGCGGCGGCGAGCGCGGCGATGGGCCGGATTAAGCGTCGCAGCCGCTCCGCCGTCGGCGAGTCGGCGTGGCGGCGGAGGAAGGGCTCGCCGCCGTCGCCGGAGTCGGCGAGCGCCGGGTCCAGCGGAATCGACCCGAGGAAGGCGATCCCCATGTCCTCGGCGATCCTGCGCCCGCCGCCGGTCCGGAAGATCTGGGTCACCTCCCCGCACTTCGGGCAGGCAAAACCGCTCATGTTCTCCACGACCCCCAGGACCGGGACCTGAAGGTGGCGGCAGAACGTGATCGACTTGCGCACGTCGACCGCCGCCACCCGCTGGGGGGTGGTCACGATCACCGCACCGTCCAGGCGCCCGATCAGTTGGCAAACCGAAAGCGGTTCGTCCCCGGTCCCGGGCGGGGAGTCGATCACCAGGAAATCGAGATCACCCCAGGCCACGTCCTTTAAAAACTGCTTGATGGCCCCCATTTTGAGCGGCCCGCGCCAGATGACGGCGTCGTCCGGCGAGGACAGAAAGAAGCCGATGGAGACGACCTTGAGCCCGCCCACGTCCGCGGGGTGGATTTCCCGGTCGTTGCCGCCGAGACGCTGCCGCTCCAGCCCGAGCATCGTGGGGATGCTGGGGCCGTGAAGGTCCACGTCGAGCAGGCCGACGGTGTGGCCTTCCTGCAGCAGCCCCGCGGCCAGGTTGACGGCCACCGTGCTTTTCCCGACGCCGCCCTTGCCCGAGAGGACGACGATGCGGTGTCGGATGCGGCACAGGCGTGCCTCGAGTTCCCGGCGCTCGACGAATTCGGCCTCGCCCTCCCCCGGCCGGGGGGCCTTGGCCGAGCAGTCGGGCCGGTCGCAGGTGCCGCAGGAGGAAGAGGGGGAGGAGGGGGTGCGGGTCATGGAAGGCTCCTTTCCGGAAGGCCGCTGCGGACCCGCGGCGTGCGGATCCGCTTGAGGCCGAAGTAGCGCTCGCCGTCCCGCTCGTTCACCGCGACGAGCCCCCGGCGCAGGAGATCGTCCAGGCGCTTCACGGCTTCCTGAGGATGGATGGCGAGCCCGTCGGCGATCCCCGATACCGTACAGGGGCGGCGGGCGAGCAATTCCAGAATCGCTCGCTCACCCGCCCGGCTGCGGGGTGTCGCGGTCTCTGCGTCCGGTCGGAAGTCGGCGATGCATTCCGCCCTCCCGCCCAGGCAGCGGGCCAGCCGCGCGAGATCTTCCCGCGGGACGGGGCGTGCAAAGCGCTCGGCGGGCGGCCGGACGACGGTGTTGAGCTGGATGCGCCGCGGGCCGATGCGGTCGGCCAGGCGGGCGATGCGGCGGACCTCGCGCAGGTCGGTGTTGATCCCGGCGACGAACATGACTTCGAGCCAGATCTCTCCCCGGAACCCGGCGGCGAACGCGGCCAGCCCCTCCACCACCGTTTCGAATGCGAGCCCGGGGTGGGGGCGGTTGACGCGACGGAAGGTTCGCGGCCCGCCGGCGTCCAGCGAAGGAATCACCACGTGCGCCCGGGAGAGCTCCCGCCGCACCTCCGCGTCCCAGAGCAAGGAGCCGTTGGTGAGCACGGCGACCGGGAGGCGCGTCCGTTGGCGGATGCCGGCGATGATGTCCCCGATCCCGGCGTGCAGCGTCGGCTCGCCGGAGCCGGCGATGCCGATGAAATCGGCGGCCGCGCCGCTTCGCCGAAATGCCGCGATCGCATCGAGGACCTGCGTCGTCGGCACGTACTCCGAGCGCTCGAGCGTCCGGCAGGTCGTGCGCCCGAGCTGGCAGTAGACGCAATCGTAGCTGCAGGTCTTGAACGGGACGAGATCCACGCCGAGCGAGCGCCCGAGGCGCCGCGAGGGGACCGGGCCGTAGAGGAACCCCCCTTCCGGGGGACGCGGCGGGCGAGCGGCCATGACCCTGCCGCTCACCGGCGGGAGGGCGGGATGCGCGTTCCGCGACGCTCTTCGATTTCCGCAAGCCGCCGGCGCAGCCGCTCGGCCTCTTCCTCGAGGGTTGAGCCTACGGGGGTTCGGGGAGGACCGAAACTTCCCGCCCTCCCGCCGCCTCCCCCTCCGCGTCCTCCGCCGCCGCCGCGCATCCGCCCGCATCCCCCGCGACCCCCGCCGCCGCGCATGGGGGGTGCGCCGCCGGGTCCAGGGCCGGGTGGTTGCGGCAGGCGGTCCGCGGCGGGACGGCCCGCCGCCGGCCCGGCCTCCGCGGCCGGAGGGGCTGCGGCGAGAAAGCGCTCGAGGGCTTCGCGCGCCGTTCCGGAACAGCCCTCGACGAACACGATGTTCGCGGCGGACAACGCCGCTGCGGCATTCGGGCCGCAGCGGCCGGTGAGCACGTTCGTTACCGCCCGTGCGGCGATGGCCCGGGCCGCCTCAATGCCGGCGCCGCCGGCACCGGAGGCGGCCGGATTGGCGATTTCCTCGACGGCGAGGGTTTCGGGATCGACGATCAGGAACCACGGGGCACGGCCGAATCGGGGATCCAGCGGGGCCTCGAGGGAAGGTGCGCTGGCGCTGATGGCGACTTTCATGGCGTTCATCTCCCAGGTAGAGGTTTCGCGGGTCATCGCCCGCGGCCGGATGTCGGCGGGCGGGCCTTGCCCTGCCGGGGCTCCGGCCGGGGGAATCGCCGTCGCGTCGCGAAACGCACCGGGCCGGCGGCGTGGCCGCGGGCGTTGAGAAACGAGACGAGAATCGGTTCGCACTCCCCGGCGAGGAAACCCACGACCCGGATGCCCGCGGCTTCCAGAGCGTGCTCCAGGGAAAAGGAGATCGCCCCGCAGAGCAGGACCTCGATTTCCTGCTCGCAGAGGATTCGCACCCGATCCAAGAGGTTGCGCGTCCTGAGCCGCAGGCGGTCGCGCCCGATCTCCCGGCCGCCGTCGACCGTCACCACCCAGAGATCCTGCGCTTCATCGAAGACCGGAGAAATCCGGCCTTGCCAGTGGGCGACAGCAATCCGCATGCCGAGTATCCCTGCAAAGGCGGTGCCATACGGAAAAAACGGGGCCGCGCGGCCGAGGGCAGCAGGAAGCGGCCCACACCCCGCGCCGGGGATGGATTTCCATCTTGCGTTATGCAAGAATAAAGCATTTCCTATAATGCACGATGCACGGTCTTTGGCCATGGCCCGCCGGCCGGAGGAGGCTTCATGGGTGCGGATGCCGAGGGGAGCCGGGAAAACGTCATCCTCGATTCGATCAACGAGGGGGTCTTCACGGTGGACACCGCCTGGCGCATCACCTCCTTCAACCGCGCCGCCGAGCGCATCACGGGGGTTCCGCGCCGCCAGGCGCTCGGCCGTGCCTGCTGCGATGTCTTTCACGCCACCCTTTGCGAGCAGAACTGCGCCCTGCGCCGGACCCTGGAAACCGGCAAACCGGTGGTGAACGCCACCGCCCACATCATCAACCGCAAGGGGCGGCGGATTCCGATCCGGCTCTCCACCGCCCTGCTCAAGGACGCCCGGGGCCGCGTGATCGGCGGGGTCGAAACCTTCCGCGACCTCAGCCAGGTCGAACAGCTCCAGAAGGAACTTCGCGGCCGCTACACGTTCGAGGACATCGTGGGTGCCAGCCCGGCCATGCAGCGGCTTTTCGACGTCCTGCCCCAGGTCGCCGCCAGCCGCAGCAGCGTCCTGGTGGAGGGCCCGAGCGGCACGGGGAAAGAACTCTTCGCGCGCGCGATCCACAACCTCTCCCCGCGCAGCCGCAAGCCCTTCGTGGCCGTGAACTGCGGGGCGCTTCCCGATGCGCTGCTCGAAAGCGAGCTCTTCGGCTACAAGGCGGGCGCCTTCACCGACGCACGGCGCGACAAGCCCGGACGGTTCCAGCTGGCCGACGGCGGGACGATCTTTCTCGACGAGATCGGCGATGTCTCCCCCGCGATGCAGGTCCGCCTGCTCCGGGTCCTGCAGGACCGGCGGGTGGAACCGCTCGGGGGGGTGGAGCCGGTCGCGGTGGACGTCCGCGTGGTGGCGGCCACGCACCGGGATCTCGCCCGGCTGGTCCGCTCGGGAGCCTTTCGCGAGGACCTCTATTACCGGCTGCGCGTCGTTCACCTGCGCATCCCCCCTCTTCGAGAACGGCGCGAGGACATCCCGCTTCTCGTCGAGCACATCGTCGCCAAGTTCAACCGCATTCAGGGAAAGGACATCGGGGGGCTCACGCTCGAGGCCATGGCGCGTTTGATGGAGCACGACTTTCCAGGGAACGTGCGCGAGCTCGAAAACATCATCGAGCAGGCCTTCGTCCTCTGCCGGGGGGAGTTCATCGACCTGCACCATTTGCCCCCCGAACTGCGTTCCGGCGCCCCCGCCTCCATGGAGGCGCTCCCCTCCGTGAACCTGCGCGAGTTCGAGAAGCTGCTGATCGCCGACACCCTGCGCCGCTTTGGAGGCCGCCGCCGCGAGACCGCCCGCGCGCTGGGCATCGATCCGAGCACCCTGTACCGCAAGATCCACGCCCTGGGCATCGCCCTTCCCGAAACGGACGGCCGCGGGCGAAGGCTCTAGAATTGCATGTTGCAAGGTTGCCGAATCCGCCTCGCCGGTGCGGTGCCCCCTCCCGCCGCGAGGTGCCGCGGCGAATGCCCCGCCCCCCGCGCCGATCGCCGGCCCCGGCCCCGCTTGGAGGCGGGATGGCATGTGTCTTGCTTGCTTCTCTTCCAAGGCCCCGGGCGCAGGCCGGGGAAACTTGCCTTTGTCCGGGTCGGAAATCCCGGGGTGAACCCCGCCACCCGCCACCACGAGGAGGAGCGCCGATGGAGGAGACCGTCATTCGCTTGGGGGGAAAACGACGCACGACATTCATGGAAAAGGTCCGGGAGATTCTCCCGGAAGGCGGCCATCTCAACCTGTGCCTCACCTGCGGCGCCTGCTCCTCGGGTTGCCCGGCGACGGGGCTGGAGGGCCTGGACCCGCGCAAGTTTCTGCGCATGGCCGCCCTTGGCCTGGACGAGGAGATCCTCGCCACGGACTGGGTCTGGATGTGCACGCAATGCCAGCGATGCATCTACGTCTGCCCGATGAAAATCGACATTCCACGGCTGGTCTACAACGTGCGTGCCGCCTGGCCCCGGGAAAAGCGCCCGAAAGGGATCCGCGGTTCGTGCGACATGGCCTTGCGCAACGACAGCTGCAGCGCCATGGGCGCCTCGCCCGAGGACTTCCGCTTCGTGGTCGAAGACGTCTTGGCGGAGTACCGCGAGGCGCAGCCGGAATTCGCCGCCATGGAGGCGCCCATTGACAAGGCGGGGGCCGAATTCTTCCTCAACCAGAACTCGCGCGAGCCGGTGACCGAACCCGACGAAATGGTGCCCCTGTGGAAGCTGCTGCATCTGGCCGGTGCGGACTGGACCTACGGCTCCAAGGGCTGGGGTGGCGAGAATTACTGCATGTTCCTGGGCGACGACGCGGCCTGGAAGCACATCACGGCGACGGCGGCCCGGCAGGCCGAAGAGTTGGGGTGCAAGGTCTTTCTCAACACCGAGTGAGGGCACGTCACCTTTTCGGTCCTGGAAGGACTGAAAAAATTCAAGATCGAGCACACGTTCACGGTCAAAAACATCTACGAATACTACGCCCGGTGGATCCGGGAGGGCCGGCTCAAGGTCAACGCCGATTGGAACCGGGACCTGAAGATCAAGTTCACGGTCCAGGACCCCTGCCAGATCGTCCGCAAGAGTTACGGCGATCCGATCGCCGAGGACCTGCGCTTCGTGGTCAAGACGGCGGTGGGGGAGGAAAACTTCATCGACATGCAGCCCAACCGCTCCAACAACTATTGCTGCGGCGGCGGCGGGGGGTTTCTCCAATCGGGGTTCAAGGCCCAGCGCCTCGAGTTCGGCCGACTCAAGGACGAGCAGATCCGGGCGACCGGCGCGCAGTACTGCATCGCCGGTTGCCACAACTGCCATGCCCAGATCCATGAACTGAGCGAACATTACGGCGGGGGCTACCACGTGATTCACCTCTGGACGCTCCTTTGCCTGGCGCTGGGGATCCTCGGCCCCAACGAGCGGGCTTACCTGGGAGACGACCTGAGGGAGGTGGCGGTGTTTCACCCGGAGTCCGCCAAATGACGCGCGGCGGCCGGCCGGTTGCGGAAGCGCACCCTGCGGAGCGCCGGCCGGCTCCTTGCCCAGGCGGGCTCGCGCCCGGGCCGGGCGCGGTTCGTTGCATCCCGGCCCCAAGGAGACGCGCGTGAAAATCGCCTTTTCCACCCAGGGAAGTTCGCTCGAGGATCCGATCGAGCCCGCGCTCGGACGCTGCCGGAATTTTTTGATCGTGGATCTCGCAAGCGGGGCGTTTCGCGTCGAGCCCAACCCGGGCGCGAAGGCCTCGGGCGGTGCCGGCGTCCGCGCCGCGGAGGCACTGGTCGCAGCGGGGGTGGAGCGGGTGATCACCGGAAGCGCCGGCCCGAACGCCAAGGCCGTCCTTGAAGCGGTCGGCATCGCGATCGAAGAAGGCCGGCGCGGGGCCATTCGGGACCACCTCCCCGCCTTTCCCGCCCACGCCGCCCCGGCGGCCGAGAAGGTTGCTGCTTCCCCGGCCCTCTCCCCCCCCTCCCGCCCCAACCCCGCAGGCTGGTGCTTCTGCGAGCGCTGCGGCTACCGCAGCGAGGAGGATCAGGGCCTTCCGTGCTTCAAGTTGCGGTGTCCCGGCTGCGGGTCCACCCTCGAACGTCGCTTCGGCGGATGAGGGGTTCTTCCCCGACGGGATCCCGGGGTCGGCCTCGTTTTCCGGCAATCCGGTCCGCCCGGCGCGCGGGCGGGAGAAGATCCAAGAAGCGGACGAGGGGTGCCCGGGTGTTTCTCCCCCGGGCCACGACAACGGCCGGGTGAATCGTCAGGCGCCCGCGCGGGTCGCGCTGGGAAACGCCTCCAGGTGGGTGTGCGGCAGAAACAGGGCCGACGTGAACTCCTCCATAGAGCCGGGATGGCTGGAGAGATCGAGGTAGGTCATGGCACGGCAGATCTCCCGCGCTTGCCGCCGGGACGCCTCGGGCAGCAGCGACAGGTAGGCCCCGGCGATCGTGCTGTTTCCGAGATAGCGGAAGCGGCCGCGCTCCAGGTCGGGGAGCAGCCCGACGCGGACCGCCTTGTCGACGTCCAGGGATTGTCCGAAGCCCCCGGCGATCCAGATGCGCTCCACCGCGGCTGGTTCCAGCCCGGCTTCGCGCAGCAGCGTCCGCAGGCCGGCATAGACGGCGGCCTTGCTGTAGAGAAGGTTGCGGAGGTCGGAGGCGCTGAAGGCGATGTCCTCTTCCACCGGCGAGCGGTCGGCGGGGACCAGAATGTAGGCCCACTCGTCCTGGATCCGGCGGACCCGGGGGTGGGCGCGGTCCGCGGAGAAGGCCCCGCTGCGGTCGATGATCCCGGCGGCGAGCATTTCCGCGATCAGCTCGATCATCCCCGTGCCGCAGATCCCCCGCGGCGGCTCCCCGCCGACGGTACGGATCTGCGGCTCCCCGGTCTCGGGATGGATGCGCACGGCCTCGATCGCCCCCGCTTCGGCGCGCATGCCCCAGCGGATGCCGCCGCCCTCGAAGGCCGGTCCGGCGCTGCAGGCGGCGGTCAGCATCCACTCATGGTTGCCGAGGACGATTTCTCCGTTGGTCCCCACGTCAATGAACAGCGTGAGCGGGGCTTCGCGGTGCAGGCCGGAGGAGAGGACGCCGGCGACGATGTCGCCGCCCACGTAGCTGGCCGGTCCGGGCATCACGAACACGGCGGCGGCCGGATGGGCCTTGAGTCCGATGGTTCCGGCCTCGAGGATCGGAAACTCCGCGACCGTGGGGATGTAGGGGGTGCGGCGGATGTAGCGGGGTTCGATCTGCAGGAGCAGGTGGGTCATGACCGTGTTGCCGGCCACGACGATGTTCTTGACCCGGCGCACGTGCGCCCCGGCGCTGTCGAGTGCCTCGCCGATCAGGCCGTTGATGGTGGCGAGCGCCATCTCGCTCAACTTGCGCACCCCTCCGTTTCGGCGCACACGATGCGGTTGATGACGTCGTCGCCGCAGGCCGCCTGACGGTTGTGGCCCGAGGTGGCCGCAAGAATCCGGCCGTCGGCCATGTCCACGAGATAGACCACGATCGTCGTGGTCCCCACGTCGATGGCCAGCCCCAGGCAGGGTTCGTTGCCGTCGCCGGGACGAACCTCCCGCAGTTCGTCGAAGCCGCCGTGCCGGACAACCGACGCGGTCACTTTCCAGTGCCCTTCCCGCACAGCCTCGGCGAGTTGCCGCATCACCGTGAGCCCCACGTGAAGCTTCTCGCTGTCACCGCCGTGCTGCTTGAGCGCGCGGTTGATACGGTCCAGGTCGCTGACGGCGTCTTCGATCGTCGGCGGCGGGAGTTCGAGCGGGATTTCCCGCAGCAGGGGATCGATCCGGCAGACCCGCCCCTTCAGGCGCGAGGTGGCTTCCCGGCCCATCCCGGCCACCTTCAGCTTGCGCTCGATCGCCTCCGGCGGGATGCGGACCACGGCGTCGCCCCGCAGCCGGCTCTGGCAGGCCGGCACGCAGCGCTTTTGCGTTTCCGCATCGCGGAGAAGCGCCGTCGGTTCCCTGTCGAGCTCTCCCGATTCCACCACCCGCTTGCACTTGCCGCACAGGCCTTTGCCGCTGCAGGAGGCGTTCACGTGGACGCCTCCTGCCGCCGCGGCTTCCAGGAGGGTGGCGCCGGCCGGCACCTCGGCGGTCTTGCCTTCCGGTTCGAACCTGACGTGTACGCGCCGGGCGGCGGAAGCGGCCTGTTCCTCCTGCTCCTGGCGCCGGCGGCGTTTTGCCATGAACCAGATCGGGCAGGCGGAGCGGTGCTTGCAGTACAGTTCGGGGTCGCGGCAGGCCAGGCATTCCTCGCACATCCAGATGCCGTGCTTCAGGCATTGGAAGCGCGTTTCTCGATCGGGGTGACGGGTGCAAGCGCCCATGTCGCGGTCGTCCCTCCTTTGCAGGCCGGCCGAAAGGGCCGAAACCGGGCCAAAAGAATTCGGGCCTCAGGGGGCCTTCCCCTCCTCGGCGGCCCCGGCAACCGCCGTTTCGACCGCGGCCGGCAACGCGGACCCGGCCGGGAAGGTCTCCGCCGTGCCGAAGATGCGGTCGGTGTACCTCACGTACCAGGCCGCCGCCTGCACCTGCACGACATACGCGAGCGCCACGACCAGCGCGGCGGCTGCGCCCTGCGGGCCAAAGGCGTTGATGGCCAGCGCCAGGGCGATCGACAGGTTGCGCATCACGGTCCCGTAGACGAGGGCGATGGCCTCCCCGCGCGGCAGCAGGCGTTTCCCGATCCAGGTGCTGAGCGCGAAATTCAGCGCATAGAGGACCAGAAGCGGCGCAAACAGGGAGAGCAGGATTTCCGGTGATTGCAGGATGGAGCGGGCCTTCAGGGCCATGGCGACGAAGACGATGCCCAGCACCCCCAGCGTCGACAGCGCCGGAAAGCGCGGCGCCAGCCGTTGTTGAAAGGCCTCCCGGCCGTACCGGCGCAGCAGCAGGCTCTGGGTCAGATGACCGGCGGCCATGGGCACGAAAACGATCAGCAGAATCTGGCGAACCACCAGCCGCAGGTCCATGTCGATGTCGGCGCCCATCAGGAGCTTGAGGTACACGGGCGTCGCCAGCGAGCCGAGGATCAGGCCGATGACCGTCATCTTGACCGCGGCTTCCACGTCGCCGCGGGCGAAACCGGTCCAGGAAATCGTCATGCCGCTGGTGGGCACCAGGCCCGCCAGCAAAAGGCCGAGGGCCAGGTAGGGCTCCTCCGGGAAGAAAAGCCGCCCGATCCCCAGTGCGGCGAACGGAATGAACCCGAAGTTGACGGCCTGCGCGAGCCACTGGGCCTTGCCGCCGCCGCGCTGGAACAGCTTGCGCACCTTCAGGGTCACCATCATCGGGTAGACCATCAGGAACGTAAGCGGCACGATCGCCTGCCTGAGCGGGCCGGGGTCGCAGAGGACCCCGCAGCCGAACCCCAACAGCAGCATGGCGGGGATGGCGGTGAAGAGATTCTTGTTTAGCGTCAGCAGCAGCGGCCACATGGAATAAGCCTCCTGTCGTCACGGGGGGAGGGGGCCGAGGGCGGCTTTCCCCGGGGGTGCAGCGCGCACCGGGTCCCCCGGATCCGGGCCCGACGCGCCGGGCCGGTCGGGCGATCGATCGGGCGCACCCCTTCCCCCTCTCAACGCGGCCTGAAACGGCCGCACCCCGGGGGCGGTGTGCCGCTTCGGCCACGGTTGCAGGAACCGCACACCCGGGGTGTCACGGCCCGGCCTTGCACCGTCGGGTCGGGGTGCGGCGTGGAGGGGGGAACCCCAGGCCCGTTGCCCCGTGCGCTGCTTCGGGGGCGGTGCGCCCCGCGGTGTTGGCAACGATTCGCCCCCGGCCGACCGCCGGGGAGGATTCAGCGGGCTCAGGAAAAGCGCGTGGCTC
This sequence comes from Desulfatibacillum sp., assembly GCA_020725555.1. Classification (GTDB taxonomy): domain Bacteria; phylum Desulfobacterota; class Desulfobacteria; order Desulfobacterales; family SpSt-501; genus SpSt-501. The sequence goes on along the minus strand of DYEU01000018.1, from coordinate 132,571 downwards.
CGGAGCCGCCGCAGAGGCTTTTGCCGCCGCCCGTGAGGGTGCTTGCGCAACTGATGCGCCGGCGGACGTCTTTTGCGCCGCAGCAGGGGCAGGCCACCTCCTCTTCGCTCTCCGAGGGGAAGAGGAGCTTTTCGAAATCACCGCCGCAACGGCGGCACTCGTACTCGTAGATCGGCATGGGGACCTCCCTCGGGCCCGGATCGGACCGTACACCCGGCTGCTGATGATCCCGGAGTGGGGCGCGAGGTTACAACGCTTCCCCGTGCCGCGGCTAAAGCCCCGATCGAACCCCGGGGCTTCCCAAACGCCGCGCTTCCGAATATAAGCAAAGGGGAATCCGAAGCGAGGGGGAACGGGGCGCCGCCGGCGGCGCTCCTCCGCCGGGAAGGAGGCGAGATGGCCATCGTCATCGTGTCCCGCGGCTGCTACCGGCGCGGCAGCGAGGTGGCCGAGCGGGCGGCGGCCCGGCTGGGCTGCGCCTGCATTTCGCGCGAGGTGCTGCTCGAGGCCTCGAAGATCTTCGACATCCCGGAGCTGCGCCTGACGCGGGCGATCGAGGAGGCGCCCTCGCTGCTCGAGCGGCTCGGCCGGGATCGCCGCAAGTACATCGCCTTCATCCGCACCGCGCTCCTGCGCGAGGTGCAGAAGGACAACGTGGTCTACCACGGCTACGCCGGCCATTTTTTCCTGCGCGGCATCCCGGCTGTCCTGAAGGCCCGGGTCTTCGCCGACCTCGAGGAGCGCATCCGCGAGGAAATGGAACAATCGGGGTCGACCGCGGAAAAAGCCCGCGAGCGGGTGCTCCGCGACGACGAGGAGCGGCGCCGCTGGGCGCTCAGCCTCTACGGGATGGACCCGGCCGACCCCGGGCTGTACGATGTGCTCTTGCACATCGGGACCCTGACGGTCGAGGACGCCGCGCGGCTTCTCGCCGAGGCGGCCGCCTTGCCGTCCTTTCGGATGACGCCCGAGGCCAAGCGGCTGCTGAACGACCGCGTTCTCGAAGCCCAGGTGGAATCCTACCTGATCGAGGAGTTTCCGCGCTTCACGGTCACGGTGGAGCGGGGCGCGGCCCGCGTGCACCTCATCACCGGCTTCTCCCTCCACACCCTGCTTCTGGAGAAGCCGAAACTCGTGGAGAAGGTGCAGGCGCTCGCCACGCTCGCGGGTGCCGAGAGCGTGCATGTCACCTTCGACCATCCCCTCTGAGGGGATGCCTGCGGCCGGCGGTGCGGCCGGCGGCCGCAGGGGGGAAAGGACCGCAACGATGATCCGCGGAGCCCTGATCCGTGAATTCGAAGCCGTGTTCGGAAAAGACGCCGTCTTTGCCGCCGAGGCCGACCGGCTGACCTACGCCTACGACGCCGCCCCCCTCGAGCAGGTGATGCCCGGCCTCGTGGTGCGGCCGACCTCGGGGGAGGCGCTCGCCGCCGCGGTGCGCCTGTGCGGCGAAAACGGGATTCCCCTCACGGTGCGGGGGGCGGGGACCAACCTGAGCGGCGGCACCGTTCCCCTGCCCGGCGGGGTGGTGGTCGTGACCAACGGCCTCAACCGCATCCTCGAGCTGAACGAGGAAGACCTCTACGCCGTGGTCGAGCCCGGCGTGGTCACGGCGAAATTCGCCGCCGCCGTCCAGGCGCGCGGCCTCTTTTACCCGCCGGACCCGGGCAGCCAGGCCGTGTCCACGCTCGGCGGCAACGTCGCCGAGAACGCGGGCGGCCTCCGAGGGCTGAAGTACGGGGTCACGCGCGACTACGTCATGGGGCTCGAATTCTTCGACGCCCGCGGCGAGACGATCAAGACCGGCTCGCGCACCGTGAAATGCGCGACCGGCTACAACCTGGCCGGCCTGCTGGTGGGCTCGGAGGGCACCCTGGGGGTCTTCCACCGCATCACCCTCAAGCTGATCCCGTTGCCGGCCGCGCAGCAGGCGATGATGGCGGTCTTCGACCGGCCGGAGGCCGCCTCGGAGACGGTCGCCGCGATCATCGCCGCGCGCATCGTCCCGGCGACCCTCGAGTTCATGGACCAATTCACGATCCGCGCCGTCGAGGAGTACAGCCGCGCGGGCCTCCCGGTCGAGGCGGCGGCCCTGCTGCTGATCGAGGTGGACGGTCACCCCGCCCAGGTGGCCGAGGACGCCTCGCGCGTGGAGGAACTCTGCCGCCGGCACGGAGCCGCATCCCTGCGCGTCGCGCGCGGCGCCGCCGAGCGCAACAAGGTCTGGGAAGCCCGCCGCAGCGCGCTCTCCGCGCTCGCCAAGCTGAAACCGACCCTGGTCCTCGAGGACGCAACCGTCCCCCGCAGCCGCATCCCCGACATGGTGCGGGCGATCGACGAGATCGCGCGGGAATTCCGCCTCGCGATCGGCACCTTCGGCCATGCGGGCGACGGGAACCTCCACCCCACCATCCTGACGGACAAGCGCGACCGGGAAGAGTGGGCGCGCGTGGAGCGGGCGATCGCCGCGATCTTCGACCGCGCGCTGGCCCTGGGGGGGACCCTCTCCGGGGAGCACGGCACGGGGATCGCCAAGGCCTGCTTCCTCGACCGCGAGACAACCGCGGCCACGATTCTCTATTCGCAGCGCATCAAGAAGGCGCTCGACCCCGGAAACATCCTCAACCCGGGAAAGATCATCCCGGCCCCGGCCTGAGCGCGGCCGGCCCCTCGAGCGGGAGGAACCCGAGACCATGGCGGACCTGGCGACGCTGCGCGGCCTGTTGCGGGGGCTGGAAGAGGAACTCGTGGTCTGCATGCGCTGCGGCATGTGCCAGGCCGTCTGCCCCGTCTTCGGCCAGACCGGCCGCGAGGCCGACGTCGCCCGCGGCAAGCTCGCCTTGCTCGACGGCCTTCTCCAGGCGATGCTCGAGGACCCCGAGGGCGTGCGCGCCAGGCTGGAGCGCTGTCTCCTCTGCGGCAGCTGCGCCGCCCAATGCCCGAGCGGGGTGAACGCGCTCGGCATCTTTTTGAAAGCCCGGGCGATTCTCGCGGGTTACCTCGGGCTTTCGCCCGCCAAAAAGGCGATCTTCCGCCGCCTGCTCGCGCATCCCCGGGTCCTGGACCGCGCCGTCGCGTTTGCGGCCGTCTTCCAGAGACTCCTCGCCCGGCCGGTGAACGAGACGGTGGGCACCTCCTGCGGCCGCATCCCGGCGCCGGTTCTCGCAGGAAGACACTTCCGGCCGCTCGCCGCCGAGCCCTTTCACCGCCGCTGCCCCTCGCGGGAGACGCCCCCGCGCGAGGGGGGGCCGCGGGTCGCCCTGTTCACCGGCTGCCTGATCGACAAGATCTTCCCTTCCGTGGCCGAAGCCGCCCTGCGCGTGCTCGACCACCGCGGCGCGGGCGTTTTCGTCCCCCCGGGGCAGGGGTGCTGCGGCATCCCGGCCCTCTCCGGCGGGGATCTCGCGACCTTCCGGCGGTTGGTCGCGTGGCACCTGGATCTGTTCGACCCCGGCCGCTTCGATGTGCTGGTCACCTGTTGCGCGACCTGCACCGCGACGCTGAAAAAACTCTGGCCCGCGCTTTGCGAGGGGCCCGTCGCCGCGCGCGCCCGCGCGCTCGCGGAGAAGACGATGGACATCTCGCAGTTTCTCGTGCGGCGCCTGGGGGTCGCGGGGGCGCCCGGTGCAGGCCGGGAAGGCCGGGTCGTCACCGTGCACGATCCCTGCCACCTCAAGAAATCGCTGGGCGTCTTCGCCGAGCCGCGGGAGCTGATCCGTGCCGCGGGCGGTTGGGCCTTGAGGGAGATGGAGGGGTCCGACGACTGCTGTGGCATGGGCGGAAGCTTCAACCTCGCGCACTACGAGCTGTCGAAGGCGATCGGCCGGCTCAAGCGCGCGCGCATCGCCGCGACCGGCTGCGAGGTGGTGGCGACCGGCTGCCCGGCCTGCATGCTCCAGATTTCCGACATGCTCTCGCAGGCGGGCGACGCGATCGCCGTCCGCCACCCCGTCGAACTCTACGCCGCCTCGCTTCCCGATTGACGCGGGAGGCGCCGCGGCCTCATCCGGTCTTGCGGTAGGGGGTTTTCCAGGGCTCCCGCCGGCGGGCCTGGAGATCGGCGAGCGCACGGTGCAGCGCCCCCACGGCGAGCTCCGCGCAGTGGTGATGGTCGGGCGGGAGGGTCTCGAGAAAGGCGATCACCCGCTCGGGGGTGAGCTCCCAGGCCTCGGCGACCGGTTTCCCCTCCACGAGCTCGGCCACGGCGTTGGCGCAGGCGACCGTGTGCAGGCAGCCCTCCACGCGCAGCGCGACCTGAACGATCCGCTCCCCCTCGGTCTTGAGCCAGACCGTCGCCGTGTCGCCGCAGCGTCCGCGGTTTTGGCCCTCCGCGTCGGGGTGTTCCAGGGGCTCCAGCCGATCGGCGCGGAAGGCCATCTCCAGAAACACGTCCGCATGATCCCGGAAGAAATCGAACGGCGGTTTTTCCATGAGAACCTCACCCCCGGATCCAGGAACTCTTCCGCACAGCCGGGGGACGACCCCCGGCGGCCGGTGAGCCTTTCCATAGGCGATTGCCGCCGAATTGGCAAACGCCGGGTGAGGGGGCGGCGTCGCCGTTCCGGCGGATTGATTGCGGCCAGACGATCGGGTATGGGATGGGCCGACGCTCCGCCAGAGGATGCGCCATGGAGAGGAACAACGTCTTGCTGATCGTATGGCTTTTCGCGGTCTGCCTTCATTGGTTCGACGTTCCGGCGGAGGCGGGCGGGATGACGCCGCTTTCGCTTTCCCGCGCGGTCGCGATCGCCCTGCGCGAGCACCCGGCGCTCGCGGCCTCGCAGGCGGGGGCCGAGGCCGCCGCGGAGGGGGTCGTGCGCGAGCGTGCCGGGTTTCTCCCGCGGCTGGATGCGAGCGGATCCTTCCGCCGCACCACCCACCCCCCCGAGGTCTTCGCGAGCAAGCTCGACCAGGAGCGCTTCTCGGCCGAGGACTTCGACATCGACCGCCTCAACCGGCCGAACGCACGTTCCGATTTCGGGGCCTCCCTGAGCGCCGCCTGGACGCTCTACGACGGCGGCCGGACGTGGCACGGCTGGCAGGAGGCGCGTCTCGGCCGCCGGGCGGCCGATCTCGCCCTCGAGCGCACGCGCCAGGCGGTGATCGCCGAGGTGACCGCCGCCTACGCCGGCTGGCTCCTCGCCCGCGACCATCTCGGCGTCGTCGAGGCCGCGCTCTCCGCGGCGCGCGCCCACGCGCGCCTGGCCGAGGAGCGCCACGCGGCCGGCCTTTCCGTCAAGTCGGACCTCCTGCGCGCGCGCGTCCGGGTAGCCGAGCTCGAGCAGCAGCGGCTCGACGCCGCAAGCCGGCTCGAAACCGCGCGCGCGGCCCTCGCCACGGCCATGGGCCGGCGGCGGGAGATCCCGCGGGAACCGGCCGATTCCCTGGCGCAGCTCTCCGCCGCGCCCGGTATCCGGGACGCGGACCCCGTCGACGCCTGGCTCGCCCGCGCCGCCGCGCAGCGGCCGGATCTCCAGGAGGCGGCGCTTGCGGAGGAGATGGCGCGGGAGCGGACGGAGCGCGCCCGCGCGGGGCATCTGCCGCGGCTTGACCTCGTGGGCGACGTGCAGCTCCATTCGGAGGACTTCGAGAGCGCCGGCGAGCATTACGCCGTGGGCGCCGTCGTGCGCCTGCCGCTCTTCGCCGGGCTGGCCGTCTCTTCCGCCGTGGGCGAGGCCCTGGCCCGCCTGCGGCAGGCCCAGGCCGAGAGACGGCGGGTCGAGGACCGGGCGGCGCTCGAGGTCCGCCGCGCCCACAACGCCTTCGGCAGCGCCGCGCGGCGCGAGGGGGTCGCCGCGGCGGCGGTCGCGGAGGCCGAGGAGGCGCTGCGGATCGTCTCCGAGCGCTACGCCGCCGGTCTCGTGACCATGGCCGATCTCCTCTCGGCCGGGGCGGCGCTCCAGGAGGCCCGGCGGCTGCTCCTGCAGGCGCGCCACGACCTCGTGCTCGGCCGCGCCGAGCTCGAGCGGGCGGCGGGGGTGCTTTCGGCCGCGGCGGAAGAAGGCGAGGGGGGCGGGACGTCCCCCCCCGGGGAGGGGCGATGAGCATGCTCTGGGCGTTCATCGGTGCTGCGCTTTGGCTCGCCGGCTGCGGCGAGCGCATCGAGCCCGGCCGGGTCGAGGGGCAGGCGGCGGTGATCCGCGCCGCGGTCGAAACGGCCCGGGCCGCGCCGGAGCCGGTGGAATTCGAGGCGGCCGGGACCGTGCAGTCCGAGGTCTCCGGCCTGATCGCGGCGAAAACGCTCGGCACCGTGACCGAGGTCCGGGTGCGCGAGGGGGACCGCGTGCGGCGGGGCGATCTCCTCGTGCTCGTCGACCCGCGCCAGGCCGACGCCCGCGCGCGCGAGGCCGAGGCGGCGCTGGCCGAGGTCCGCCGGGCCGAGGCCGCGGCCCGCGCCGGCCGGGACGCCGCGGCCAGCGCGGCCGCCCTCGCCGAGGCGACCTGGAGGCGCTACCGGGACCTGTGGGCCAAGGAGGCGACGAGCCGCCAGGAATACGAAGAGGTCGAGGCCCGCCGGCTCCAGGCCGAGGCCGAGCGGCGCCGGGCCGATGAGGTCGCCGCGGCCGCGGCGGACGGCGTCCGGAGGGCCGAGGCGGCGCTCGCGCTGGCCCGCGCCGCCTCGGCCGACGCGCGCCTCACGGCCCCCTACGACGGCCTCGTCGCCGCGCGGCTCGTCGAGCCCGGGGAGCTCGCCGCGCCCGGAAGGCCGCTGTTGCGGCTGGAGATGGAAGGCGGCCTTCTCGTCGCGGTGCACCTCCCCGAGGCGGCCGCCTACGCCGCCGTGCCCGGCGCGGCCGTGCGCGTGGAGGCGGGGGAGGCGAGCCATCGCGGCGTGATCGAGCGTGCCTCCCCCGCCGCCGACCCGGCAAGCCGCACGGTGCTGCTCAAGATCCGGCTGCCGCGGGAGGCGGCGCTTCGCCCCGGCGCCTACGTGCGGGTCGCCGTCCCCCTGGGCGCGGCGCCGCAGATCGCCGTTCCGCTCACCGCCCTGTTGCGCCGCGGGCAGCTGACCGGCCTCTTCGTGCTCGACGACAGCGGGATCGCCCGCTTCCGGCTCGTGCGCACCGCGCCTCTCGGGGGGGACCGGGCGGCCGTGCTCGCAGGGCTTTCCGAGGGCGAACGTTACGTGGTCGAGCCGCCGTCCGCCCTGGCCGACGGGATGCGCGTGGAGAGCCCCTCATGAGCCCCTCCGGTCCCGGCCCCGCCGGGCGCATCGCCCGGGCGTTTCTCGACGCCAAGCTCACCCCGCTGTTGATCCTGGCCTCCATCCTGGCCGGCATCGGGGCGGTGGCCGTCCTGCCGCGCGAGGAGGAGCCCCAGATCATCGTCCCGATGATCGACATCTTCGTCCAGATGCCCGGCGCCTCCCCCGAGGAGGTGGAGCAGCGCGTGACCCGGCCGATGGAAAAGCTCCTCTGGGAGATCCCCGGCGTCGAGTACGTCTACTCGACCTCCTCGCCGGGCAGCAGCCTGGCCGTGGTGCGCTTCTTCGTGGGCGAGGACGAGGAAGAGGCGATCGTGCGCCTGCAGTCCAAGCTGGCGGCGAACATGGACCGCATCCCCTGCTGCGTCACCCCGCCGCTCATCAAGCCGCGCTCCATCGACGACGTCCCCGTGCTCGCGCTCACCTTCTGGGGCGGGGGGCTGGACGCCGTCGCGCTGCGCCGCGTGGCGACCGAGGTCGAAGACCTCGTCAAGCGCGAACCCGACGTCTCCCTGACCCAGCGGATCGGCGGCGAGCCGCGCCGGGTGGAGGTGCGCTTCGACCCGCTGCGGCTCGCGGCCCACGGGGTCGACCCCGGCCGCGCGGCCGCGGCCCTCTTCCAGGCGAACCAGGCCATGCCCCTTTCGGGTTTTCCCTCCCGGCAGGGGCAGGTCCTGGTGCAGACCGGCGGCTGGCTGCGCGACGCCGCGGAGGTCGGTGCCGTGGTGCTCGCGGTGCACGAGGGCAGGCCGGTCCGCGTGCGCGACGTGGCCGAGGTGGTGGACGGGGCGGCCGAGCCGGATCATTACGTCTTTTTCGCCCGCGGCCCGGCGGGGGCCGAACGCGGCATCCCCGAGGTGCGCTCGCCCTTCGGCGTCGAGGAGGCGGTCACCCTCACCGTCGCCAAGCGCAAGGGGGCGAACGCCACCGCGCTCACCCGCCGCGTGCTCGCCCGCGTGGAGGACGCCCGCGGGCGGGTCTTCCCGCGCGAGGTCCAGGTCACGGTGACCCGCGATTACGGCGAGACCGCCAAAGAGAAATCCGACGAGCTGCTCTGGCACATGGCCATCGCCGTGGCCTCGGTCAGCCTGCTCGTCGGCTTCGTCCTGGGGTGGCGGGAATCCGGGGTCGTCGCCCTGGCGATCCCGGTGACGCTCGCCCTCACGCTCACCGTTTTCACCCTCACCGGCTACACCCTCAACCGCATCACGCTCTTCGCCCTGATCTTCTCGATCGGCATCCTCGTCGACGACGCGATCGTCGTCGTGGAGAACCTGGTGCGCCATTTCCGCCTGCCCGAAAACCGCGGCCGGCCCGCCGCCGCCGTCGCCGTGGAGGCCGTGGCCGAGGTCGGCAACCCCACCATCCTCGCGACCCTGACCGTGATCGCCGCCATTTTGCCCATGGCCTTCGTGGGCGGCCTGATGGGGCCCTACATGCGCCCCATCCCGGTCGGCGCCTCGGCGGCGATGCTCTTCTCGCTCGTCGTCGCCTTCGTCGTGACCCCCTGGGCCGCCCTGCGGCTGCTCGGCCGCGCCCCGGCCGGCGGGCACGGCGGGGAGGGCGAGGCCGAGGACCGCGCGACCCGGCTCTACCGCCGCGTCATGGAGGGGCTCATCACCCGGCCCGGCCGGCGGGCCTTTTTTCTCGCCGCCGTGGCCGCCCTGCTTTGCGCCGCGCTCGCGCTCGTCGCCGTCGGCTGGGTCAAGGTCAAGATGCTCCCCTTCGACAACAAGAGCGAGTTCCAGGCGATCCTCGACCTGCCGGAGAGCGCGACCCTGGAAGACACGGCCGCGGCCGCGCTCGAGCTCGCCGCCTACCTCAAGACGGTGAACGAGGTGAGCGACCTCCAGATTTACGTGGGCTGCGCCGCCCCCTTCAACTTCAACGGCCTCGTGCGCCATTACGACCTGCGCCGCGGGCCGAACGTGGCCGATCTCCAGGTGAACCTCGCCCCCAAGGGCCGGCGGAGCGCGCAGAGCCACGCGATCGTGAAGCGGCTGCGCCCCGCGCTCCAGGCGATCGCGCGCCGCCACAACGCGCGGCTCAAGCTCGCCGAGGTGCCGCCCGGGCCGCCCGTGCTCTCCACCCTCGTCGCCGAGGTCTACGGGCCGGACTACGAGCGGCAGCGGGAGCTCGCGGCCGCGATCCGGGGCCTCTTCGAAGCGGCCGAGGGGGTCGTGGACGTGGACTGGTTCATGGAGGAGGGCCAGGTGCGCCATCTTCTCGCCGTGGACGGGGAGAAGGCCGCGCGGCACGGCATCCGCGCCGCCGACGCGGCCGAGGCCCTGCGGCGGGTGATGGCCGGGGCCCCGGCCGGCCTGCTGCGCACCCCGGCCGACAAGGAGGATGTGCCGATCGTGCTGCGGGTGCCGCTTGCGTCCCGGGCGGGCCTCGAGCGGCTGCTCGCCGTGCCGGTGCCCGCCGCAGGCGGCGGGACGGTCGCGCTCGCGGAGCTCGTGAGCGTCTCCTCCGGCCCGGCCGAGAGGAGCATCTATCACAAGAACCTGATGCCCGTGGTCTACGTGATCGGCGACGTCGCCGGCGAGAAGGAAAGCCCGGTCTACGCCATCCTGGATCTCTGGCGGAAGGTCGCCGCGCTCGACCCGCCGGGCAGGGGGAGGCCGATCGCCCAGCACACGGCGGCGTTGCCCGAGAGCGACCGGGACTTCGCCGTCAAGTGGGACGGCGAGTGGCACATCACCTACGAGGTCTTCCGCGACCTGGGGATCGCCTTCGCCGCCGTCCTCGTCCTGATTTTCGTCCTCGTCGTGGGCTGGTTTCAGTCCTTCACGACCCCGCTCACCATCATGGCGGCGATCCCCTTCTCGCTGATCGGGATCCTCCCCGCCCACGGGGCGCTCGGGGCCTTCTTCACGGCGACCTCGATGATCGGCTTCATCGCCGGAGCCGGCATCGTCGTCCGCAACTCGATCATTCTCGTCGATTTCATCGAGCTGCGCCGCAGCCAGGGGATGCCGCTCGCGCAGGCGGTGATCGACGCCGGCGCCGTGCGCTTCCGGCCCATGATGCTCACCGCCGCGGCGGTGGTCGTGGGCGCCGCGGTCATCCTCTTCGACCCCATCTTCCAGGGGCTGGCGATCTCCCTCATGGCCGGCGAGGTCGCCTCGCTCTTCTTCTCGCGCATGACCGTTCCCATTCTCTACTTTTTGGAGAAGCGCCGCGAGGCGGCCGCCGGCCGGTCCCTATGAGGGGCCGGTTGCCCGCCCCGGTCAGGCCGGACGCCCCGGGCGGCGGGGGGCGGCCGCAGGCCGAGGCGGATCATCTTGCGGCGCAGCGTGTTCTTGTCGACCCCGAGCTCGCGGGCGGCGGCGAGCTTGCGGCCGCCGTGGCGCTCGAGGGCGGCAAGGATCGCCGCCCGCTCGATGTCCCGCAGCGTGGTCGCGGCGGCCGGTCGGCCCGATGCGGCGGCCGCCTGGAGAGGCTCGGGCAGATCCTCCAGCCGGATCGTGTCGTCGCGGCAGAGGACGAAGGCGTGCTCGATCGCGTTTTCGAGCTCGCGCACGTTTCCCGGCCAGTCGTGGTGCAGGAGCGCTTCCATCGCCTCGCGGGCGACCCCGGCGACGTTTCGGCCCCTGCGGTGGTTGAAGCGGTCGATGAAGTGCTCGACGAGCAGCGGGATGTCCTCGCGGCGCTCGGCGAGCGGCGGCAGCGCGATCTTGAAGACGTTGACCCGGAAGTAGAGGTCCTCGCGGAATTTCTCCTCGCGGACAAGACGGCTCAGGTCGCGGTGCGTGGCGGCGATCACCCGGGCGTTCGTCGGGACGGGCTTTCCCGCGCCGAGGGGCTCGTAGACCCGCTCCTGGAGCACCCGCAGCAGCCGCACCTGGAGCGCGGGGGAGATGTCGCCGATCTCGTCGAGAAAGATCGTGCCGTTCTGGGCCAGGGCGAAGCGGCCGGCCCGGTCCCGCCGTGCGTCGGTGAAGGCCCCGGCCTTGTAGCCGAAGAGCTCGGCCTCGATCAGCGTGTCGGGGAGCGCCCCGCAGTTCACGGCGACGAAGGGGCCCTCGCGCTGCGGGCTGTGGTGGTGGATCGCCCGCGCCACGAGCTCCTTGCCGGTCCCGCTCGCCCCCTCGATCAGCACCGTGCTCCCGCTTTCGGCCACCTGCGGGAGCATGGCGAAGATCTTGAGCATGCGCGGGTTCTTGCTCACGATGTCCTCGAAGCGGTGCTGCCGCTGCAGGGCCCGCCGCAGTTCCTGGAGGGCGCTCACGTCCTGAAACGTCTCGACCCCCCCGACCAGCCGGCCCGCGGGGTCCCTGAGCAGGGCGGTGCTGATGCGGATGGGGATGCGCTTCTTGTCGGCGCGGAAAATGTGGACCAGGACGTTGGCGACCGGCGTTTCGCTCTCGAGCGTGCGGCGCAGCATGCAGCCGGTTTCGCAGACGTCGGCGCGGAAGACCTCGAAGCAGGGGCGGCCGACGGCCTCGGCCCGCGGGACGCCGGTGATCTTCTCCGCGGCGCGGTTGAAGGAGGTGATGCGCCAGGTGAGGTCGACCGTGAAGACCCCTTCCTCGATGCTGTCGAGGATGAGCTCGTGGTGGCGCCGCTCGTTCTCTTCGCAAACCGGCTCCATGGAATCCCCCAGGGGCGACCCGCGATTTTCGCCCACCGTCGGGTGCATGTTGTTCCCTCTCGCTTTCCCTGTCAACCCCGGCCGGAAGCCTAACTCCGGTACTCCCCGAACGCCTGGGTGCGCGGATCCTTTGGGTTATACGGGTCCGTTCTTCAGTCCGTCCCGTTGCGGCGGGGGGGCCCCGGCTTCCGGGAACGGTTGTTGCTTATCTCGAGACCGGTTGCGGGCGACCCGTTCCGGCAAGGGGGGAGAAGTCCGATGGCCAGGCGTCCCTGCATCTTCTGCGAAAACGCCCGGAAACGACCTGGGATCCCCGCGTTCCCGCAGCCCCCTTCGCCATCCCCCCCTCCCCGGCCGCAGTCCCTGGTTGCGGTGCCCGTGTTCCGGGGCCGCGTCTCCCCCGTCCTCGACACCTGCACCTGCCTCACCCTGATGGACCCGCGCGGGGGCGGCGAGGCCGAGGCGCGCACGGTTTCTTTCGCCGGCGCCTCCCTTTCCCAGCGCGCCGGCGAGATCAAGCGTCTCGGGGTGCGGACGGTGATCTGCGGCGCGGTGAGCGAGACCCTCTCCAGCTTCCTTGAAGCCGAGGGGATCGACGTGATCAGCGGGGTGAGCGGCGAGGCCCGTGAAGTGTTCGCCGCCTACCGCAGCGGCCGGTTGGGGGATGAGAAATTCCGCATGCCCGGTTTCCGGGAAAGCCCCTCGCCCGGGGGCAATCTGCACCCGTAAGAAATTCAAGTGAGTGCGTTCTGTTCCCTTTTTCCCCGGGAACCCTTGTCCGCTCGGGAGCCGCGATTCAAGAAAAACATGTCGATTCGAGCGGTTGGCACTTAAAAAGGGGTTCTTGCGCCGTGGCATCGCAATTGCTGTGAAGGAGGGTATGCTTTCCCGCAAAGAGTTCTTCAGGGATCTCCTCGGCCGGGGCATCCGGGCGGCGGGGGATCTTGCCGCCGCGGCAGCCCCCCCCTCGTCGGATTCGTCCCGTGACCCGTTCTGCGGCGCGGCGGAAACCGAGCTCAGCCCGGCGCTGCTCGCAATCGAAGCCGAATGCCGCGGCCTCGAGCCGGGGTTGAAGGACCCCGCGGCGCTCAGGCGGGCGATTTACCGAGAGCTTGCGAGGCGCACGCCGCCCTCCATGCCGCAGGGAGGCGGGGAGGGGTGCCCGTCTTGCGGGGCTGAAGATCCGGAGGGGTAAAGTCGCCGCCGAGGCGTTCGGCGGTTTTGTCCAACCCACCCGAGAGGAAAGGGGGATATTCATGGAACGATACGGCACCGGCTATCTGGAGGAACGAAAGCTCATCCCGCGCTGGCCGCAGCCGATCGCGGCGATCGTGGCCCTGGTGCTGACGCTCGCCGTGTTCTACGCGAGCTGGTGGGTCTTCCAGGACCCGCGGGGATGGCTGCGGATGTACACGCCTTACGTGGGCTACATGTACACCCGCTGGTGGCTGATCATGCTGATCTGGATGGTCTACATCTTCAACTACTGGCCCTTCAAGCGGAGCTGGCTTGAGAACACGCACCCGCTGGTCAAGGGGGCGGTGCTGACGGCGATCTCGGTGGTGATTCTGTGGGTGCTGATCAAGGGCTTCTTCGAGTCGGTCCTCGGCAACTTCGGGATCGCCTACTTCAACCCCGAGCGGTTGATGAAGCTGCCGCGCATGACCGAGTTCTTCGCCCTCGAGTACGCCTCGCTCGCCTGCCTGATGTTCGCGGCCATCGCCTCGTGGCTGAGCCCCGCCTGGGTGGTCGCCTGCGAGGAGGTGCCCTGGCAGAACCTGAGCCAGCCGGCCAAAGGGATCAGCATCCTCGTCTTCACCTTTTTCCTGAGCACGCTCATCTACTTCATGACCATGCACTCGCACATGGGCATTCTCTACTACCCCTGGCAGTACTTCACCGCGATCGCCCCGCCCTACTGGGAGAAATTCGCGAACACGGTGTCGGGGAACTTCCACGTCGCCTGGATCATGTGCTGCACGGTCACGGTCTGGCTGGTCGAGACGATCTGGGAGCGCTTCCCCTTCAAGCTGATCCGGACGAACTGGCTGCGCCGCACCGTCGCCTTCTTCGGGATCATCGCCATCGCCTGGGCGATGCACTTCTTCCTCTACTTCGCCCAGGAGCTGACCTGGGGCCCGGCGATCCGGGGCACCCGCCTCATCAACGCGCCCGACTGGCGCTGGCTGCACGTGGGCGAGATGGCGGTCTTCTTCCTGGTCCCGGCGCTTTTCCTGACCTTTTACTGCAACAACTGGCCGCGGCGCTTCAGCCTGCCGGTGAACGTCTTTTTGCGCACGGTGATCACGCTCGCCGCGGCGATCGCGCTTTACATCTTCTACTACAAGACCTCCCATGACTACCTCGGGACCCAGAAGGGCTTCATGCACGAGCAGCAGTTCCCCATGATCCCGACCATCTGGCTGATCAACATCTGGCTGGTCCACCACTGGTTCATGGACAACTGGCCGGCCTGGAAGATGGTGCCCAAGACCGCCGAGGAGATCGCGGCCGAGCATGCCGCGGAGCAGGCGCGGCTCTCCGAGGTCCGCTGGAACCCGGCGCTCGGCTGGGGCCTCGGCGTGGGGGCGGTGTGCGGGGTGGCGGTCTATTTCATCACCCTGAGCGTGCTGCCCTGGGCCTACAAGAACATCACGGTCATCAAGTGACCGTGCCCCGACAAGGAGGAGCCATGTCCGAAGAGAAGACCACGATCAGCCGCCGCGGCTTCCTCAAGGGCGCCGCGATGGGCGTGATGGGGGGGACGGTCCTGGGGATGGGGCTGTTCTCGTATTCCCCCTGGAGGAAATCCTACTTCCCGGAGGTGAAACGCAAGCTCGCCGACATCGGCGTCTGCAAATCCGTCAAGGTGACGAACATCTCGGAGACGAGCTGGTTCGAGAACGCCGTCCTCATGAAGGACATCAAGGAGGCGGGCGGCCTGCTCGTCAACCAGTACAGCTACAACTGGCCGCCCTTCGGCGACGGGACGGGTCTCGGCAAGGGGAGCTACGAAAAGGGGATCGCCAAGATCAAGCATCTGCTGCCGAACAACCTGGAGGAGGCCTGGGCGCTGACCGAAAAGCTCTCGGTCAGCCCCGAGAACGCCGGCGGCTTTGCGGCCCTGATCGAGATCGAGGAGCTGGACGGCCGCAAGAGAAAGTTCCTGCTCGACTCCGGCTGGTCCTACAAGTGGATGGACGAGTGCTTCAAGCGCGAGGGCATCGACCGGATGCTCCGGGACAACGAGATCGAGGCCTTCATCATCTCCCACGAGCATTTCGACCACTTCTGGGGGATCCCGGTCGTCTTCAAGTACAACCCGAACATCACCACCTACTATCCCCAGGGATTCTACCCCGAGGGGCTGCAGTACCTGAAGGACGCCGGCCACAAGGGGAAGCTGGTCGAGGTGAAATCCGGGGAATTGAACCGCATCATCCCCGGCCTCGCCACCTACAATTTCCCGGTCCCGATCATCTGCCGCGTCTACGGCGAGCAGTCGATCTACGTGAACGTGAAGGATCACGGCCTGGTCAGCATCACCGGCTGCTGCCACTTCGGGATCATCCAGTTCTCGGAAACGGCCTTCCGCGAGATCAAGTACGAGAAGGACCAGCTTTACGGGATCTACGGGGGTCTCCACATCTCGCCCTTCGAGGACTGGGACCCCAAGTACGACGACCTGGTCCTTTCGCTCGGCAAATACGGCTTCAAGAAGATCGGCTGCAACCACTGCACGGGGATTCTTTGCGCCAAGAAGTTCATCGAGGCGGGCTACCCCGTGATCAAGGGCACGGCCCGCCACCGGTCGAAGGACACGGCCTATCTCGGAAACGGGGACAAGATCGGCTACGGGATCGACGTCTGAACCGGGCCGGGCTCTCGTGAAGACATCGCAACAGGCGGTGGGGCGGAAGGGTCCCCTTCCGCCCCACCGCGGGGAGGACTCCATGAAACGAAACCGTTCGTGGGCGCGTTTTCTGCTCGTGTTCGCCCTGCTTCCCTTTCTGGTCGCGGTGGTGGGGAAGAAGCCCATCCCGCAGATGCAGGAAGTGATCGACGCCTTCGCCGACCGCGCCAAGCGGGCCGCGGTGCTGGAGAAATACGCCGACCCCGGCGTGGTGCCCCCTGAGCTCACCAAGTGCGAGATGGCGAAACCCGTCCTCCAGAAGACCGAAGAAAAGGGCGGCCTGACCGTCTACACCGTGGAGTCCCGCGTGGAGGAGTGCAAGGACTCGCCGGCGGCCAAGGGCACGGTGCGGATCTTCTCCCTCGGCTGGAAGGACGGCAGGATCAAGAGCTTCGCCTGGGGCGGGCCCAAGGGCGGGAAGGTGGAATACTGAAGCCTGGGCGAGAGGCTGTTCCCATGCCCGCGGCGCTCCCGCTCGAGGAGATCGCCCACCTCGACCCGGCCTCCGATCCCGGGGTCGCCCTGCCCGGGTTCCTGCGGGCGATTCTCATGCGCGCCCACTTCGTTCCCGCCGTGCGGCACGCGCTGGGCTGGCGCGGGCTGAGCCTCACCCCGGGGGCTGCGGAAGCCTGGACGGCCAAGATCGCCGCCGCCCCCGGCGTCTTCGGCGTTTTTTTCCAGGAGACGGAGGAGGCCCCCGCGGGGTGGACCGCCGGGCGTTTCGGCCTGTGCTACTTCCCGGACCCCGAGGAAGAGCGGGTGGAGGCGCTCGCCGTCCGGGCCGCGGCCGAAACCCAGCGCGAGGGCTACCGCGATCGGGTGCGCCGGTTCACCACGGAGGCGGGGTTCGCCGATCTCTTCGGAATCGCCGTGATCCGCCTGGCGCTGCGCTGCGACCGGGCGGCGGCGACGCTGGCCCTCGAGGCCCCGGAGCGCCTGCGCGCGATCGCCGCCGCGGGCGTCGGCGTCGAAGCCGGGGGGGAGGTCCGCTGGCTCGTCGCCCCGGGCGGGGTGGACGCGGATTTCCCGGCCTGGGAGACGGCCCTGCCGTTGTTCGAGGCCCTGGCCGCCTCGCTCGCCTTCCAACTCGGCCGCCCCCCGGCACGGCTGCGGGAATCGCGCCACCCGGCCTGCGAAATCGTCGCCTCCGGGGAAGGGGAAGCGTCTCGCCGCCCTGCCCCCGACCTCCGGACCCGCCTGCTCCGCCTCACGTTCGGCGATCCCGGGGGGGCGGTTCCCTTCGAGAAGCCGGCGCTGGTCGAACCGGGGCCGGTGTGGGCCGCGCTCGAGGCGGGGGGACAGGAGGGGGCCCCGGCCGAATACCGGGAGCGCCTGTGGTGGCGCGCGCACGGCCTCACGCCGGGGCGCAGCCTGGAAAAGCGGCTCCTCGGCGTGGACGAGCGGCCGCCCTTCATCATCCTCACGGGCTTTCTCGGGGCGGGCAAGACGAGCTTCCTGCGGCATTTCCTCGAATACCAGAGCCAGCGGCACCGCTTCGTCGCCGTCATCCAAAACGAGATCGGCGAGGTCGGCCTCGACGGCAAGCTCCTCGACTACGAGGTGACCGAGATCGACGAGGGCTGCGTCTGCTGCACGCTCTCGGGGAACCTCAAGCGCGCGCTGCACGGGATCCTCGCCCGCTTCTCCCCCGATTGCGTGATCCTCGAGACCTCGGGGCTCGCCAACCCGCTCCACCTGCTCGAGGAGGAGCCCGACTGGGGCGCGCTCGTGCGCTACGACTGCACCGTGACCCTCGTGGACGCGGTGCACGCGGCGCGGCTGCTCGCCGAGGAGCCGCTCGCGGTCGACCAGGTGCGGGCGGCCGACATCCTCGTCGTGAACAAGCGCGATCTCGTGGACGATGCGGGCCTCGAGGCCCTCGAGCGGCTCCTCGCGGGGATCAACCCTTCGGCGCCGCGCTTCACGGCCGTCCAGGGGGACCTGAACCCCGCCTGGATCCTCGACGCCGAGCCGGCGGGGCGGCCATCCGGCGCAAGGGCGCCCGCCGCGGGCCTGACCCACGCCGCATCCGGCCTCTGGAGCCGCACCCTGCACCTCACCGCCCCCTGCGAGCGCGAGGCCCTCCTTGCGGCGCTCGCAGGGCTCCCCGACCGCATCTTCCGGGCGAAGGGCCTGATCTCCTTTCGAGACGCACCCGGCGTCTTTGCCCTGCAATACGTCTGCGGCCGCTACGAGATCGCCGCGCTGCCGCGGGCCGATGTCCCCGAGCGCTTTCTCACGATCATCGGCAAGGGCCCCGCCGAGCTTCCCGGCGCCTTGCTTCAGGCCCTGAACGCCGCCGCCTGAGCCGCCCCCCGGGTTTGAATTCACCGGCCGTTTTGCGTACATTTCCCCGGAACACGCCCCGCGGGGGCGCCCCTGCCGAAGGAGAACCCCGATGACCGAGCCGCTGCGCTGCCCGGGTTGCGGCGAACCCGTCGCGCCGGAGTGGACGTTCTGCCCCGCCTGCGAGCGGCCGCTCGCGGAGTCGCGCTGCCCCGGCTGCGGCCGCGACATCAAGCCCCACTGGAAGCGCTGCCCCGGCTGCGGCCGGCGCTTGGCCTGCGCCGCCTGCGGACGCCTCCTCCCGCCCGCCGCTTCCGAATGCCCGCACTGCCGGCCGGCCGGCGGCCCCGGCGAGACGGGGGACCGCTACGTCGAGCCGGTGACCGGCATGGAGTTCGTCTTTGTCAAGGGCGGCGCCTATGCCATGGGCGATCTCTTCGAGGTCGGCTGGGACAACGAGACCCCGCTGCGCGAGGTGGTCATCGAGGATTTCTACCTCGCCAAGACCCCCGTGACCCAGGGGCAGTGGGTGAAGGTCATGGCCGAGAACCCCTCCCATTTCCGCCTCGGTGAGGAGTACCCCGTGGAACAGGTGAGCTGGGCGGACGTCCAGGAGTTCATCCGCCGGCTGCGCGAGCGCTCGCCCGGGCCCGGCGAGTTCCGGCTCCCGACCGAGGCCGAGTGGGAGTACGCCGCCCGCTCCGGCGGGAAACGGGAACTCTACGCCGGCGGGGACGAGATCGACCGCGTCGCCTGGTACGCCGAAAACAGCGGCGGGACCACGCAGCCGGTCGGCCGCAAGGCGCCCAACGGCCTGGGCCTCCACGACATGAGCGGCAACGTCTGGGAGTGGTGCGCGGACGTCTACGTCCCGGGCGCGGTCGCCGTTGCGCCGCAGGCGCGCAGCCCGCGGCGCGGGGTGACCGAGCGCGTGATCCGCGGCGGCTCCTGGAGCCTCGACGACTGGAGCGCCCGCTGCAGCCGCCGCTTCGGCTTCCCCGAGGACTACTACGGCGCCGGGCTGGGCTTCCGCCTCGCCTTCTCGCCCAGCCGGCGGGGGTCCTGAGGGGCGTCCTGCCTGCGGCTCCTCCCCGTTTCTTTGACAATCCGCCGCGGCTCGGTTAGACAGTTCGATCCACGATGGATGCGGGGCCCGAACCGTGAACGCCGCCGTGACGCCTTCCGATCCGAGGATGCCTCTTCTTTCGATCCGCGGGCTCAAGATCCACTTCCGCACGCCGCAGGGGACGGGCGTGGCCGTGGACGGGGTCAGCCTCGACGTCGCCGCGGGCGAGGTCGTGGGGCTGGTCGGCGAATCGGGCTGCGGCAAGAGCGTGCTCGCCCTCTCCATCCTGCGGCTCCTTCCCGTCCCGCCGGCCCTCTTCGCGGGCGGCGAGATCCGCTTCGAGGGCCGCGACCTGCTCCGGGCCGATCCGCGCGACATCCTCGCCCTGCGCGGCAACCGGATCAGCATGATCTTCCAGGAGCCGATGACCGCGCTCAACCCCGTCTTCACGATCGGCGACCAGCTGGCCGAGGTCTACCGCGTCCACCGCGGGCAGAGCCGTTCCCAGGCCCTCGCGAGCGCCGCCCGGATGCTCGGCCGCGTGGGGGTGCCCGCCCCCGAGCGGCGGGTGCGCGAATACCCTTTCCAGCTCTCCGGCGGCATGCGCCAGCGGGTGATGATCGCGATCGCGCTCGCCTGTCGGCCGGCGCTCCTGCTCGCCGACGAGCCGACGACCGCCCTCGACGTGAGCATCCAGGCCCAGATCCTCGATCTGATGCTCTCCCTGAACGCCGAGCTGCACACGGCGATTCTGCTGATCACCCACGATCTCGCCGTCGTGGCCGAGGTCACCCGGAGGGTCGCCGTGATGTACACCGGCCGCCTCGTGGAGGAGGCCCCCACGGCGGCGCTCTTTGAAACCCCCCTGCACCCTTACACCCGGGGGCTTCTCGCCTCGATCCCGCGCGCGGACGCCTCGTTTCAAACCGAGAGCTTGAACGAGATCCCGGGCGTCGTGCCGAGCGCCTTCGCCCTGCCCCCGGGGTGCCACTTCGCGCCGCGCTGCCCGCGGGCGGCGGAGATCTGCCGCCGCGAGGCCCCTCGCCTGGAGGAGCTCCTCCCGGGGCACCGCGTCGCCTGCTGGAGGCCGGTGGATGGATGAGCTCTTGCGCGTGGAGGGGCTCGTCAAGCACTACCGGGTGCGCCGGGGGTGGGGCGGCCGGGGGGCCCGCGTGCACGCCGTCGACGGGGTGAGCTTCGCGATCGCGCCGAACGAGACCTACGCCCTCGTCGGCGAGTCGGGGTGCGGCAAGTCGACCACGGGCTTCGCCGTTCTGCGGCTGATCGAGCCCACCGCGGGCCGCGTGTGGTTCCGCGGTCGAAACGTTCTCGCCCTCGACCCCGAGGGGCTGCGCCGGATGCGGCGCGAGATGCAGATCGTCTTCCAGGACCCCTTCGGCTCCCTGAACCCGCGGCTCACGGTCGAGCGCACCCTGGAGGAGCCGCTGCTCAACCACGAACGGCTCTCCGCCGCCGAGCGGCGCGAGCGGGTCGCGGAGATGCTCGAGGTGGTGGGGCTGCACCCGGAGCACCGGCGCCGCTTCCCCCACGAGTTCTCGGGCGGGCAGCGCCAGCGGATCGGCATCGCGCGGGCGCTCATGCTGCGGCCGCGGCTGGTGGTCGGCGACGAGCCGGTCTCGGCGCTCGATGTCTCCGTGCGCGCCCAGATCCTCAACCTCATCGTCAAGCTCCAGCGGCGCTTCGGGATCTCGCTGCTCTTCATCTCGCACGACCTCGCGGTCGTCCGCTACGTGAGCCACCGCGTGGGGGTCATGTACCTCGGCCGGATCGTGGAAACGGCGCCGGTGCGGGAGCTCTACGAGAACCCCCTCCACCCTTACACGCGCGCCCTGCTCTCGGCCGTGCCCGTTCCCGACCCGCGCCGCAGGCGAACACGGATCCTGCTGCCGGGGGACGTCCCCTCGCCGATCGACCCCCCTCCGGGCTGCCGCTTCCACCCGCGCTGCCCCGAGGCGTTGGCCGTCTGCCGCGAGGAGGACCCCCGGCCGCGCCGACCGGCCGACGGCCGGATCGTCTGCTGCCACCTCTACGGCGGCTCCCCGCCGGGAGAGACCGTTTCCCCGGCGCCCGAGCCGGGCGCCTCACCCCCAACCCCTGAAGAGAGGAGGACCTGATGCGCAAGACGGCAATCATTCTGGCGGTTCTCTGGGCCGCGGCCCTTGCGGTTCAGCCCGCGGCGGCCAAGGACCCGGACACGCTCGTCGTCGTGCAGGAGGCCGAGCCCGTCGGCCTGGACATCATGCAGAGTTCCATCCAGACCACGATGAGCGTCGGCTACAACCTCCACGACACGATCCTCAAACCCCAGGAGGACGCGACCGTCAAGCCGGGTCTGGTCGAGAAATGGGAGAAGCTGAACGACCTCACCTGGAAATTCACCCTGGTGAAGGGGGCGACCTTCCACAACGGCGAGCCGATCGACGCCGCGGCGGTCAAGTTTTCCTTTGAGCGGCTGATGGGCGATGCGCTCAAGAGCCCGCACCGCGGCAAGCTGAACCTCTTCAAGGGGGTCGAGGTGATCGACGAGCGGACCTTCACGATGTCCACCTCCGAGCCCTACGCCCCCGGGCTCTACATGCTCGCGCAGTATCTCTTCATCGTGCCGCCGAAGTACGTCCAGCAGGTGGGGGACGCCGAGTACAACCTGAAACCCGTGGGCTGCGGGCCCTACCGGCTCGAGCGATGGGTCAAGGGCCAGGAGGTCGTCATGACCGCCTACGAGAAGTACTACGGCCCGAAGCCCGCCTACAAGCGGCTCATCTTCCGCGGCGTGCCCGAGGAGGCCTCGCGCATCGCCGCCCTGCTCACGGGCGAAGCCGACGTCGTGAGCGGGATCCCCATGCACCAGCGGCCGAAGATCCTCGCCTCGGGCAAAGCCTATCTCACCGACCAGATGGGCTCCATGAATTACCTCGGGCTGAACACCTACGAGAAGCCCTTCAACGACGTGCGCGTGCGGCAGGCCGTCAACCACGGCGTGAACCGCGAACTGATCAACCAGGCGCTCTTCCAGGGCAAGGCCATCCTTTGCCGCGGCCCGATCAGCCCGCGCACCTTCGGCGCCGACCCCACGCTCAAGCCCTACCCCTACGACCCCGAAAAGGCGAAGAAGCTCCTCGCCGAGGCGGGCTATCCGAACGGGTTCGAGGCGCGGCTCGCCTACGGCACCTACATGCCCCAGATCCAGGAGCAGGCCGAGGCCATCGCCGCCGATCTGGGGAAGATCGGGATCCGCGTGAAGCTCGAGCCTTACGAGCGGGCGGTGATGTGGGAGCGCTACAAGAACCGCCAGCACCAGATGTTCATCTACTTCTGGGACGACGCCCCCGAGCCCGACCGCTACATGTACTCGCTCTTCCACTCGAAGAGCCGCGACTACTACTACAAGAACGAAACGGTCGACCGGCTGCTCGAAAAGGGCCGCACGACCCTCGACCCCGCCGAGCGCGCCAAGGTATACCATCAGATCGACCGCTTCCTCTATGAGGACGCGCCCTGGGTCTACCTCTACGTCATCCCCGAGGTCTACGCGGTTTCGAACGCGGTGGAGTACAAGGGCCTGCGGGACGGCTACCTCATCATGAGCACGGCCAGGCCGCGCAAGTAACGCCGATCGTCCCCGGGGCGGCGCGAACCCCGCCCCGGGGACGGGATCGTCGCAGCGGAAACGCACCGCATGGCACGGTACATTCTCAAACGCCTCTGGCACACGGTCTACGTGGCCGTCGGCATTTCCCTCATCAGCTTCTTCTTCATCCACCTCTCCGGGGACCCGGTCCTGCTCATGCTGCCGCCGGACGCCTCGAAGGAGGAGGTCGAGACGCTGCGCGAACAGCTCGGCTTCAACGACCCGCTCGCCGTCCAGTACCTGCGTTTCGCCGGTCACGCCCTGCGGGGGGACCTCGGGGTCTCCCTCGTGCACCGCGTGCCCGCCCTGGACCTCATTTTCGAGCGGCTGCCCGCCAGCCTCGAGCTCGCCGGGGCGGCGATGCTCTTTGCGCTCGCGGTCGCCGTCCCCCTCGGCATCCTGGCCGCCGTGCGGCGCGGCTCGCTTCTCGATCTCGGCTCCATGCTGGCCGCGCTCTTCGGGCTTTCCATGCCCCACTTCTGGCTGGGGATCATGCTGGTGCTCCTCTTTTCCGTGCACCTGGGGTGGTTTCCCACCTCCGGCCGCGGAAGCTTCGCCCAGCTCGTGCTTCCCGCGCTCGCCCTGGGGCTGAGCCTGCTGGCGATGTTCGCGCGGCTCACGCGCTCGGTCATGCTCGAGGTGCTCGGGCAGGATTACGTCCGCACGGCGCGCGCCAAGGGCCTGCGCGAGCGCCTCGTCATCGGCAAGCACGCGCTCAAAAACGCCCTCATCCCCCTCGTCACCGTGGCCGGGATGCAGTTCGGGTTCCTGATCGGCGGGACGGTGATCATCGAGACCGTCTTCGCCTGGCCGGGGGTGGGGCGGCTCGTCGTGCAGGCCATCTTCAGCCGGGATTACCCCCTCGTCCAGGCCGCGGTCCTCGTGCTCGCCGTGCTCTTCGTCCTGATCAACCTGCTGGTCGACCTGCTCTACGTGCTCCTCGACCCGCAGATCAGCTACGGGGGCGGATCGTGAGCGCCGCGGCAGGCCGGATGCTCGAGGGGGCCGAGAGCCTGCGCCTGTGGGGGGAAACCCTCCGGGCGCTCGGCCGTTCGCCCGGGGCCGTGATCGGCGGCGGGCTGCTGCTCGCCATCCTCGCGACCAGCCTCCTGTTTCCCTGGTTCACCGCCGCCGACCCGCTGGCCCAGGACCTGCTCGCGCGGCTGACCCCCCCCTGCTGGCAGGAGGGCGGCAGCCTCGCCCACCCCCTGGGGACCGACAACCTCGGCCGCGACGTCCTCGTGCGCATCCTCCACGGCAGCCGCGTGAGCCTCTTCGTCGGCTTCGCCGCGGTGCTGGTCGCCTGCGGTTCGGGGATCCTGCTCGGGCTGCTTTCGGGCTATTACGGCGGGCGCCTCGACAGCCTGATCATGCGCGTGGCCGACGTCTTCATGGCCTACCCCTTCATGCTGCTCACGATCTCCGTGATCGCCGTCCTCGGCAACTCGATCCTCAACCTGATCCTGGTCCTGGGGCTCTCCGACTGGGTCACCTACGCCCGCACGGTGCGGGGGAGCGTGCTCAGCATCAAGGAGAAGGAGTTCGTCACCGCCGCGCGCAGCGTCGGGACCCCCAACCGCGTGATCCTCAGGCGCCACATCTTCCCCAACGTGCTCTCGCCCGTCCTCGTGTTGGGGACGGTGCGGGTTGCGAACATCATCATCTGGGAGAGCGGGCTTTCCTTTCTCGGCATGGGGGTCCCGCCCCCGATGCCGACCTGGGGCCGCATGCTCGCCGAGGGGCGGGTCTACATCACCGACGCCTGGTGGCTGGTCACGCTGCCGGGGCTGGCGATCATGCTGACCATCCTCGCGATCAACCTGCTGGGGGACGGGCTGCGGGACGCCCTCGACCCACGCCTGCGGAACATCCCCCGCTGAGGATCAGGAGGGGCAAAACGCCATGGAGCACACCGTGCTCGTCTTGGGAATGGGCCTTCAGGGCAAGGCCGTCGTCGAGGACCTCGAACGCTGGAGCGCCCCCGTGCGCATCGTCGTCGCCGAGGCCGCCTGGGAGAGGGCGGCCGCCCACGCCGCGCGGCGGGGGTTCCGCCGCACCCGGGTGGTCCCCCTGGACGCCGCGGACGGGGAGGCCTTGCGGCGGCTGATCCGGGAGGTCCGGCCGGGGGTCGTGGTCAACATGCTGCCGCCCGATTTCCAGCCCGCGGTCGCCGCCGCCGCGCTGGAGGAGGGGACCCCCTATACGAGCTCGAGCTACACGGGGGCGGTTGCGGAGCTGGACGAGGAGGCGCGCCGGCGCGGGGTCCCTCTCCTCCCGGAGATGGGCATGGACCCGGGGATCGACCTGCTGCTCGGCCGGCTGGCGCTCGAGGAACTCGATGGCGTCCACGGCATGCGCTCCTACGGGGCGGGCCTCCCCGAGCCCGGCTGCGCCCGCGACAACCCCATCGGCTACAAGATCAGCTGGACCTTCGAGGGCGTTCTCAAGGCCTACATGCGCCCCGCGAGGTTTTTGCGCGACGGGATCGAGGGCGCGATCCCCGCGGGCCACGTGCTGCGGCCGGAACACCGCCACCGCCTGGTCGTCGAGGGTGTGGGCGAGCTCGACGCCTACTACAACGGCGATGCGTTGCGCTACATCGGGCTCTTCGGGCTGGGCCCGGAGCTGCGCGAGATGGGCCGCTTCGCCATGCGCTGGCCGGGGCACAACGACTTCTGGTGGGTCATGGCCGAGCTCGGCTTCCTGGACGAGACGCCGGAAACGATCGCCGGGGCGGCGATCTCCCCGCGGCGTTTCGTCGTCGAGCACCTGACCCCGCGCCTGCAGTTCCGCGACGACGAGCGTGACCTCGTCATCCTGCGCGTGGAGGCCTGGGGGACGAAGGACGGCCGGCCGCGGCGCGTGGTCCACCAGCTGATCGACACCCGGGACCTCGAGACGGGCCTCTTCGCCATGAACCGCACCGTGGGGTTCACGACGGCGATTGCCGCGCGGATGATCCTGGAGGGACGGATCGCGGGTGCGGGTGTCTTGAACCCGGTGCGCGACGTCCCCGCCCGCGAGGTGCTGCGGGAGCTGGAGGCCCGCGGCATGCGCTTCGAACGGTGGATTGCATGACCGCTCCCGAAGCCGCGGCCCGCGGCGCGACGGAACGGGGCGGCTGGACGACGGAGGTTCTCGCCGACTACGCCCTTTCGCTGCGGGGGGAGGAGATCCCGGCGCCGGTGCGGGAGAAGATCGGCGACTGCCTGATCGACCTGGCCGGCGCCGCGGCCGCGGGCCGGGCGACGGCCGCGGCCGAAATCGCCCGCCGCACCGCGGCGCGGCTCGGGGCACCGGGTGCGGCCGGGCTCTGGTTCGGGGGCGGCCGCCGCGAAGCCGCCGCCGCCGCCTTCGCCAACAGCGCCGCGGCGAGCGCCCTCGACCTCGACGACGGCCACCGCGCCGCCGGCGGGCACCCCGGGGCGGCCGTGCTGCCCGCCGTGATCGCCGTCGCCCAGGAGAGCGCCTCGCCGGCGCCGGACACCCTCGCGGCGATCGCCGCAGGCTACGAGGTCGGCGTGCGCGTCGCTGCGGCGCGGGATTTCGCCCGGCTCGACACCCTATCGACGGGCCGCTGGGGCGCCTACGGCGCGGCTGCGGCCGCCTGCCGCCTGCGGGGGCTCGACCGCCGGCGGACGGCCGAGGCCCTGTCCGTGGCCGGGGTTCTCTCCCCCGGGCTCTCCGCCGCGGGCTACAGCCGGTTCATGGGCAACCATGCCAAGGAAGGCATCCCCTGGTCGGTGCTGACCGGCTTGTGGGCGACGGAGCTCGCCGCCTCCGGGTTCACCGGCCCCCTCGACATCCTGGATCACCCGGACCACTTCGACGCCCGCCGCATCCGCGCGGGGCTGGGCCGGGGCTTCGCCGTCGAGGGCGTCTATTTCAAGCCCTACGGCTGCTGCCGCTGGGCCCACGCGGCGCTCGAGGCCCTGGAGACGGTGATGCGCGAGGAGGGCCTCGCGGCCGAGGACCTCGAATCGGTCGAGGTCCACACCTTCGAGCGCGCCCTGCGGCTGACCAACGAGATCGATCCCGTCACCGTCGAGGCGGCCCAGTACAGCCTACCCTTCGGCCTCGGGCTGCTCGCGGCGGAGGGGCGGGAGGCCCTGCTGCCGATCCGCGAGGGAAGCCTCCACCACCCGGGGGCGGTCGCCCTCGCCTCCCGCGTTTCGCTGCGGGTCGACCCCGAGCTCGACCGGGGTTTCCCGGCGGAGACCGCGGCACGGGTTCTCGTGCGCGCCGGCGGCCGATCCCATGCCCGCCTCTGCCGCCATCCCGCGGGGGACCCCGCGCGGCCGATGGACCGCGCGGCCTTGATCGCGAAATTCCGCCACTTGAGCCGCGGCTGCTTTTCGGCCGCGAGGCAGGAGGCGGTGCTGGCCGCGGTGGGCGCCGTCCCCCGGGAGGGGGCGGCCGCGCTCGCGGAACTGCTGTCCGCGCCTCCCGATGCGGAGGGCGGCGGAACGGGGAGTCTCGAGGGATGAAGATCGGAATCCGCAGCGAAGACAAGGGACCGTGGGAGCGAAGAACCCCTCTCGTTCCCGCCGACGCCGCCCGTCTCCGGGCGGCGGGGCTCGAGGTCGTCGTGCAGTCGAGCGCCCGCAGGGCGTTTGCCGACGCGGAGTATCGCGCGGCGGGGGTTCCCGTCCAGGAGTCGCTCGCCGACTGCGAGGTGATCGTCGGGATCAAGGAGATCCCCCCGGAGAAGATCGAGCCGGGGAAGACCTACCTCTTCTTCCCGCACGTCATCAAGGGCCAGGCCGCCAACATGCCCATGCTGCGGCGCATCCTGGAGCAGGGGGCGACGCTCGTCGACTACGAGCGCATCGTGGACGAACACAACCGACGCCTGATTTTCTTCGGCCGGCACGCCGGCCTGGCGGGGATGATCAACTCCCTGTGGGCGCTCGGGTTGCGGCTGGCGGAGGAGCAGATCCCCTCGCCCTTCGCCGCGCTGCGGCAGGCCCGCACCTACGCGGATCTCGACGCGGCGGACGAGGATCTGCGGAAAGCGGCCCGGGCCGTCGCCGCGCGCGGGGTCCCCCCCGAGGTGCACCCGCTGGTCGTGGGCTTCACCGGGACGGGGAACGTCTCCCGCGGGGCGCAGGAGATCCTCGATCGGTTCCCCGTGGACGAGATCCGGCCGGAGGAGTTGCTGGCGGGCGACCCCTCCCGTTTTGCGGACCCGCGCCGGATCTACAAGGCGGTCTTCGCCGAGGAGGACCTCTTCGTGCCGAAGACGTCCGGGGAGCCCTTCGACCTCGCCGACTACTACCGCCGCGGGGCCGAGGGCTACCGGAGCGTCTTCGAGTCCTTCCTCCCGCAGCTCGTCGTCTGGGTGAACGGCGTCTACTGGGATGCCCGCTATCCCCGGCTGCTCACTCTCGAGGGCTGCCGCCGGCTCTGGGGGCCGGGGCCCGGGCCCCGGCTGCGCGTGATCGGGGACATCAGCTGCGACGTGAGGGGCGCGGTGGAGTGCACGCTGCGGGCGACCGACCCCGGGGATCCTCTCTACGTCTACGAGCCCGAGACCGGGGCCGTGCGCGAGGGGGTGCGGGGCCGGGGCCCGGTGGTCATGGCCGTGGACATCCTGCCCGCGGAAATCCCGCGCGAATCCTCGACCGATTTCAGCCGTGTCCTGAGCGGTCTTCTGCCCGCCCTCGCGCAAAGCGACCCCCGCGGGGACTTCGCCGCCTGGCGCCTTCCGCCCGAGCTCAGGCGCGCCGTCATCGCCCACCGCGGGGCGCTCACCCCCGATTACGCGGGGCTGGCGAAGTTCCTCTGAGCGCAAGGCGGGGCCGGGGGAAACCGCGGGGTCAGCCGGCGGCGGGTTTCAGGATCGCCACGATCACGGGGAAGAAGGCCGGGTCGCGCTCCAGCCGGCGCCGGGAATAGCGGCGCAGGAGGAGAAAGCAGGCCGCCGTTGCCGCAAGGCCGCCCGCCGCGGCCGAGAGGTCGGGGTCCCCCAGGAAGGCACTCGCCTGGCCGAGGACGGCGCCGGCGAGCAGGGCGGCGAGCGGCAGCAGATAGAGCAGAACGACGGCCCGCGTCCTGCCGGCCGCCCGGTAGACGACTTCGACCTCGTCGCCGACCCCGGCGCGCAGGGGGTTTGCGGCGCTCACGACCATCCAGTCTTTGCCGAACGGGCTGCAGAAGGCGGCGCAGGAGCAGGCGGCGCATCCCTCCCCGCGGCGCAGCTTGACGCGCGCCCGCGACCCCTCGAGGGCGAGCACCTCCCCGGCCTTGCGCTCTTCGTCGGCGGGGTGGGAGGAAACGGGGGGCTCCATCGCGGTCTGCCCCGGCTCAGGCCGTCAGGCGGCGGCCTGACGGCGGGCGGGGGCCTCGCCCGAGGCCGGCCGGATGATCCCGGTCGGGCATTTCTCAAAGCACTTCCCGCAGCCGGTGCATTTCGCCGGGTCCACGACGGCGAGCAGCGAGACGATCTCGATCGCGTTTTCGGGGCAGACCTTCTTGCACAGGCCGCAGGCGATGCAGCCCACCGTGCAGACCTCCTTGACCACCTTGCCCGGGTCGTGGGAGGAGCAGAAGGCGATCGCTTTTTGGGAAACGGGCACCAGGCGCGGGATCCGCCGCGGGCAGATGCGCACGCAGGCCCCGCAGGCCGTGCAGCGGTCGGGGTTGACCACGGGGAGGCCGTCCTCGCCCATCCGCAGGGCGCCGAAGATGCAGGCGTTGACGCACGTGCCCAAGCCCAAGCACCCGTAGGCGCAGGCCTTGTCGCCCCCCGCGACGAGCTCGGCGGCGCGGCAGTCCGCGATGCCGAGGTAGCGGAACCGCAGGCGGGCGTGGGCGGCATCCCCCTTGCAGAAGATGCAGGCGACCTCGCGCTCCCGCTCCTTGAGCACCGCGCCGATCAACGCGGCGATCCGGCGGTTGGCTTCCTCCGAGGCGCAGCGGCAGGCGTTGGGGGGGGTCTGGCCGCTGACGATCGCGCCGGCGAGGTCCAGGCAGCCCGCGAAGCCGCAGCCGCCGCAGTTCGCCCCGGGCAGGAGGTCGCCGATCTGCCCCACCCGCGGGTCGACCGGGACGTAGAACACCTTGGCGGCCACGCTGAGCAGCAGGCCGGCGGCGAAGGCCAGTGCACCCAGGGTGAGCACGGCGGTGAGGACGGATTCCATGCGACGCTCCTTGAGCGTTAGTGGGCCATACCGAGCAGGCCGGCGAAACTCAGCCCCATCATGCCGGCCGTGATCATGGTGATGGGGACCCCCTGCAGCGCGGCGGGGATCCTCCCCGAAACCTCCATGCGCTCGCGGAGCCCGGCCATGAAGACCAGGACGAGCGCGAAGCCCACGGCGGCGGCGAGGCAGAACACGAGGGTCTGCAAAAAGGTGTAGTCGCGCTTGATGCTCAGGATGGCCGCCCCGAAGACCATGCAGTTGGTGGTGATCAGGGGCAGGAAGATCCCGAGCGTCCGGTAGAGCGGGGGCGCCACCTTCTGGAGGACGATCTCCACGAACTGCACGAGGCTCGCGATGATCAGGATGAAGACGAGGGTCTGGAGGTACTCGAGCGCGAGCGGCTCGAGGGCGAAGCGCTGCACGATCCAGCAGGCGGTCCCCGCGAGCGTGGTCACGAAGACGACGGCGGCCCCCATGCCGAAGGCGCTCTCCATGGAGCTCGTGACCCCGACGAGCGGGCAGTTCCCCAGAAAGAGGATCAGGACGATGTTGTTGACGAACATCGCCGCGATGATCAGCAGAAGGTAGTCCTGCACGGCGGTTTCTCCCGGGTTACCGTTTCTCGAGACGTTTGGAGACGACGTTCATGGCGGCCAGAAGGACCCCGAAGATCACAAACGCCCCCGGCGGCCGCAGCAGGAACCCGAACCCCGGGTAGCCGTCGGGGAGGACCGCGATTCCCAGCCAGCTCCCGCTCCCGAGCACCTCGCGGATGCTCGCGATGACGAGCAGCGAGAGCGTGAACCCCAGGCCCATGCCCAGCCCGTCCGCCAGGGAGAGCGCGACCGGGTTTTTGCGGGCGAAGGCCTCGGCGCGGCCGAGCACGATGCAGTTCACCACGATGAGCGGGATCCAGATGCCCAGCACGAGGAAGAGCGGGTAGAAATAGGCCTGCATCACGAGCTCCACGATCACGACCGCGGTGGCGATGATGCTGATGAACACGGCGATGCGGACCTTGTCGGGGACGAGGTTCCGGACGAGCGAGATGAGGACGTTGCTCATGCAGGTCACGAAGACGACGGCGATCCCCAGCCCGAGCGCGTTGTCCACGCGGGTGGAAACGGCCAGCGCGGAGCAGATGCCCAGGGCGAAGCGCAGGGGCGCGATCTCCTTCCAGAGCCCCTTGGTGAATTCCTGCACGATGCGTGCGGCCATGACCCCTCCGGATCGACGTTAGAATTTCAGCTCCGGCTTGACGGCCTGGTAGATGCCCACGGCGCGGGCGACCGCCTGGCTCACGCCGCCGCTCGAGATCGTGGCCCCGGAGATGGCCTGGATCTCGCCGCCGGCCGAGGCGAGCTGGAAATTGGCGCTCAGCGATTTGCCGGCGAACTGGGCGCCGAAGGAGGGCTCGTCGATGATCTTGGTCCCGATGCCCGGCGTCTCCGAATGCGTCGTGACGGCGATCCCCTGCAGCCGGTCGTTCTTGGGGTCGATCGCCACCATGACCCCGATCGGGCCCTTGTAGCCCGGCCCGCTCGCCTCGAGCACCACCGTGACCACCTCCCCGCCTTTTTTCGCCGGGAACAGCGTCGTGTGCACGGGGCGGCCGCGGGCGTCCTTGCCGGTCGGGACCTGGATGCGGTCGGCCACGGGGTCGTTTTCGTAGTCGGCGAGGATCTTCTTGAGCGCCGGCTCCTTGATGAACTTGATCTGCTGGTAGTCGATCTGCTCGCGGGTGGCCAGGCGGACGGCGGCCAGGCTGCCGGCGCAGACCACCGTCACGCAGGTCAACACCACGATCATGCGGATCATCTCGCGCAGCGTCACGGCGACTCTCCCTTCGGCATACGGTGTCGCGGAAGCATGCCCGCGGTCTCGGCCGATCCCGTTCTTGCGCCCTCAGAGCCCCGCGGGCCGGTGGCGAACCGGCCGCCTGCGGGTGAAGCGCGCGCCGAAGACGGCCGGCCGCAGGCGGTCGAGGAGCGGGGTGAGGAGGCTGGCGAGAAAGACCGCGAAATAGGCCCCTTCCGGCCACTGCGACCAGGCGCGGATGGCGAAGGCGAGCGCCCCCGCGAGCAGGCCGTAGACGAGCCGCCCCGCCCGCGTTACGGGCGAGGTCGGCCAGTCCGGCGCGATCAGGAACGCGGAGAGAAACGCCCCCCCCGCCAGGAGATGAAAGAGCGGGGAGGCGTAGGTTTCGGGATCGAGGAGCCGGAACAACCCGGAGAGGGCGGCCAGGCCGGCGAGGAACGCGGCCGGGATGATCCAGGGGATCGTCCGCGTCGCGATCAGGAAGATGCCGCCGGCCAGAACCGCGAGCGGGGAGATTTCCCCGATCGCCCCCGTGACCTTGCGCGAGCCGACCCAGAGCTCGGCGAGGGGGAAGGCCGCCTCGGCGTCCTCGGGCCCCTTGTCCTTGAGCTCGACGAGCGGCGCCGACTCGGTCATGATGTCCTCCGCGGTCGGCGGGGGGACATCCTGCATCAGCCCGGGGTAGGAGAGCATCAGGGCGGCGTAGGCGATGAGGACGCCGTTGAACGGGTTGCACCCGAGTCCCCCGTAGACGTGCTTCCCGAGAAGCAGAAGGACGAGCGTGCCCACGCAGACGAGCCACCAGGGGGCGCTTGCGGGAAGGAGCAGGGCGAACAGGAGCCCGTAGGCCGCGGCGCTGCCGTCGGCGATCGAAAGCGGCCTGCCGAAGATCCGCTGCAGCAGGAGATCCCACGCCGCGGCCGAGGCCACGGCGATTGCGGCCACGCGCAGCGCATCGGGCCCGAAGGCCCAGAACCCGGCGGCGAGGGGCGGGAGCATGGCGGCGATCGAGGCGAGCATCAGACGCCGCACGGTATACCCGCTGTGGATGTGCGGCGGGGCGGAGACGACGAAAGCGGGATCGTTCATGCGGCGTTTCTCCGGGCGAGGATCTGCTGCTTGCCGAAGCGGATGAACTGCAGGAGCGGGATGCCCACCGGGCAGAGGTAGGCACAGCAGCCGCACTCGATGCAGGCGAAGAGATCGTGGCGCTCGGCGTCGTCGAAGCGGCATTTTTCGGAGAAGCCGGCGATCAGAAACGGCATCAGGCGCATGGGGCACTTCTCGACGCACAGGCCGCACTTGATGCAAACCGCATCGGCCGGCCGGATGACCTCGGAGGGCCCCTGGACGAAGACGCCCGCCGTCTCCTTGGTCACCGGGAGCCCGGGATCGGCCGCGGCAAGGCCGCTCATCGGGCCGCCGGCGATGATTTTTCCGCCGGCCGCGGGGGTGATGATCCCCACGTGCTCGAGGATCTCGCCGATCGGGGTGCCGAGCGCGACGCGGACGTTGTGCCGCCGCCCCCGGCCGTCGCTCACGGTGAGGAAACGCTCCGTGAGCGGTCCCTCCCGCCCCAGGGCGGCGGCCGCCTCCACGTCCACGATCAGGCCGCCGAAATCGGCCACGGTGACGCCCGCGGTGTAGGGGATCTCGGCCCCGAGCACGGCGCGGGCGATCATGCGCGGAGCGGCCTGCGGGTAGCGGTTTGCCAGCGGAAAAACGTAGGCCGCCTCCCCGGCCGCCGCCTTCGCCGCATCCCGCACGGCCGCAACGCGCGATTCGACGACGAGGACCGTCTTGCCGGGGGAGAGCAGTGCGCGCAGGGATTTGATTCCCCGCCGGACGGCTTCCCCTTCCTCCTGGAGCAGCCGGCCGCGGCTGAAGAGGAAAGGCTCCTGGTCGAGGGCGTTCACGATCAGGGTCTCGATCCCCCGGCCCAGGGCGTCGTTCAGCTTGCCGGCGAGCGGCGGGGTCCGGCGGTCGAAATCGACGAGGCCGCGCGCCGCCGCGGAGGAAACCGGGTCGGCATCGGCCGCCGGCGCCTCGGCCTGCGCCGGGGTACCGTCGGGTTCGATCACGACCGCCGGGACGGCGCGGCCACGAAGATCGCGGAAAGAGGAGACGATCTCCACCACTTTCCCCGCGGCCGGGGCGTGGAGCGCGGCCATGTGCGGGCGGGGGTTCTCGGCGATGATCTGCCCGGCCCGGACCGTCTCGTTTTTCTTGACCCGCGGCTCGAGGACCCCTCCCTCGTCCTGGATCAGGGGCAGGGTCAGCCGGGAAGGCAGGGGCAGGGCCTCAAAGGGGCGGGAGAAGCCCTCGAAGGCGAGCGGCAGCGAGACTCCGCCGCGCATTCTGGCAGATCCCATGGGCGAACATCCTCGCTAGCGAAGGTGCCGCGGCCGGCGTCGCCGAAGGCGGCTTAAAAAAGAGTTCTTTCTAATGCACTTCGCCTTGGCGTGTCAATCGCCGGCCGCGGTCGGCGGGCTCGCCGGGCGGCGGGCTCACTGCGGCTCCATCGTCCAGACGCCGTGGAGGTCGAGGACGGTCTGGCGGATGCTCTTGAGGGCGCTCACGGTCCGCGTGTAGGTCATGGCGAGCCCGAGCCCCTCGGCGAGGACCATCAGGGAGTCGACGTCCTCCTCGGGGATGTCCCAGACCTCGCGGTGGTAGAGCCGCAGGGCCCCGATCACCTTGCCGGAGAAGAGGATGGGGATGGAGACGATGGCGCGGATGCCTTCCTTTTTCGCGTCCTCGGGGTACTGCAGGCGGTCCGTGTGCTGGGTGTCGCGGATGACCGTGGGTTTGCCGAGGATGCTCTCGGCCAGGCTGCGGTCGCGCTTGACGGGCCCCTTGTGGAGGTAGTTCATGCTGAGCCCGAAGCTCGCCAGGTGCTCGAGCTCGCCGGTCTGGGGGTTCAGAACGAAAATGACACAGCCCTTGATCGCCAGCGAAGCCGCCAGCAGCTGGGCGAAATGGTTGGCCATGATCTCCAGGTCGTCCGATTCCGCCATGGCGCGGAAGACGAGCTTGAAGACGCCGAAGTCGATTTTTCTCTGGAGTTCCATCGCGAAGACCTCCTCCTGCGGGCAAAGCGCCCGGGTCAGCACACCACGCACACGGTCGTGTCGCTCAGCGCGGCCAGGACTTTCTGGGAGACGCTGCCGGAGAAAAAGCGGGTGACCCGCCCCGCCCGGCGGTTGAGCACCACCACGTCGAATTGGCCTCGGGCGACCTGCTCGATGATCTCCTCGGCGATGTCTTTGCGGCGCGGGGCGAAGACGGCCTTCACCCGCCCGGGGGCGAACCCGCGCTCCGCGAGCAGGCCCCGCACGTCCTCGAGCCGCGCTTCGAGCTGGGCGACCTCCTGCGAAATCTGGGCGAGGCTTCCCTTCAGCTTGCCCGTGACCAGGCTGTCCATCGTCTCCACCCGCGGCGGGGGGGTGTAGAGGTGGAGGAGGGTCACCTCCGCGTCCCGGGGGGGGCCGAAGGTTTCGCTTACGAATTTCAGGGCGCGCCCGTCGAGGGGGGTGAAATTGTAGGGCAGGAGGATCTTTTGCATGGCCATCGGATCATCCTTTCTTCAATGCGGGGAGAGGGAGGATCGCGGTGCCCGGCGGGGCGGCGCGGCCGCCCGTTTCATGAAGTCATAGTCTTGGCGCCGACCGGCTGTCAAGGTGCCCCGCCGCCTCCTGCGCCGGGTCCAGGGCCCGGCGCACGGCGGCGGCGAGCTCTTCGCGCAGATAGGGCTTCCAGAGCAGCCCGGCCGCGCCGAGGCGGCGGGCCCCCTCCTCGGTGAGGCGCTCGCTGTAGCCCGTGCAGATCAGAACCGGCAGGCCGGGCCGCAGCCGGAGGAGTTCCCGGGCGAGCCGGTCGCCCGTCATTTGCGGCATGGTCATGTCCGTGATGACGAGATCGAAGCCGTGGGGGTCGGAGCAAAAGAGCTCGAGGCCGGCGCGGGCGTCCGCGGTGGCGATGACACGGTAGTTCAGGCCCGTGAGCACGGCCTCGGCCAGGGCGACAAGGGCGGGCTCGTCGTCGATGAAGAGCAGGCGCTCGCCGTTGCCGGCCGGCGCGGGGCCGCCCCGGCCGCCGGCCGAAGGGGCCTCCTGCTCCTCGAGAATGGGAAAATAGACGTCGAACGTCGCCCCCCCGCCGGGCCGGCTGGCGACCTCCACCCGGCCGCGGTGCTGCTTGACGATCCCGTGGACGACGGCGAGCCCCAGGCCGGTGCCCTTGCCGGGTTCCTTGGTCGTGAAGTAGGGGTCGAAGATGCGGTTCAGGATCGCCGGATCCATCCCCGGCCCGCTGTCGCGCACGCGCAGCCTCAGGAAGCGCCCGGCGCCCGAGACCTCCTCCGGCGCCGCGGCCGGGCGCTGCTCCGCCAGGGAAACCTCCAGCTCGCCGCCTTCCTCCTCCATCGCCTGGTAGGCGTTGGTGCACAGGTTCATCACCACTTGGTGAATCTGGGTCGGGTCCCCGAGGACCCGGCCATCGCCCTCCAGCCGCTCGCGGAGGCGGATCGTGGCCGGGAGCGTGGCCCGGA
Source organism: Desulfatibacillum sp. (assembly GCA_020725555.1). Lineage (GTDB taxonomy): Bacteria > Desulfobacterota > Desulfobacteria > Desulfobacterales > SpSt-501 > SpSt-501. The sequence continues at coordinate 96,344 of DYEU01000018.1, read as the reverse complement.
GCAGCTTCAAGGCTTCCTTGACGAGCGGTCTGAGCGGCACGGGGGCGAAGGCGGACTCCGTGCGCCGGCTGAAGGCCAGGATCTGGCGCACGAGATCGCGCGCGCGGTAGGAGGCCTTCAGGATCTCGAGAAGGTGGGGGGTGGGGTCCTCGCCGCCGGCGGCGGCGAAGCGGGCGAGCTCGGAGAAGCCGAGGATCGCGGCCAGGATGTTGTTGAAGTCGTGGGCGATGCCGCCGGCGAGCGTCCCGATCGCCTCCATCTTCTGGGCCTGCCGGAGCTGCCCCTCGAGCCGCAGCCGCTCGGCCTCCGCGCGCCGCTCGGCGGTCCGGTCGAGGGCCGTGAACATGACCCCCCGCCCCCAATCGGCCGGGTCGAGGGGCGTGAAGCTCAGGCGCACGTCGCGGGCGCTCCCGTCCCGGTGACGCCAGCGGGTCTCGATCGCGCCGCCGCCCCGCTCGCGGATCGACCAGTACATGTCCCGGGCGACGCGTTCGTATTCCTCGTCGCCGGCGAAGAGGCGGCCGAAGGGGCTGCCGGGAAGCTCGGATGCGGGGAGGCCCAGGAGATCCGCGATCCAGGCGTTCGCCTGCACGAGGATGCGGTCCCGGACCACGCCGATCCCGACCGGGGCGGCGCTGAGGAGCGTCTGCAGGGACCCCTCGCGCTCCTCGAGCGTGCGGGCCGTTTTTTGAAGCTCGGCGTGCAGCAGGGCGTTGGCGACCGCGCCGCTCACCTGCAGGGCGACGTGCTCGGCCGTCTGGAGCTCCCCCGGGCCGTAGGCTTGGGGGGTGCGGCTGGAGAGAACGAGTGCCCCGATGATCTCGTCGCGGTGGACGAGCGGGGCGAGCAGAAAGGAACGGAAGCCCGCATCCCACATCGGGCGCACGGAGGGGTAACGGCGCGACAGCTCGGCCCCCGAGGACGGGCAGTAGCGGACCCCGCGGCGGGTCGCGAGCAGCCTCTCCGAGAGGGTCCCCGCGAGGGGGTAGGTCTGCCGCAGCCGGCGGTCCGGGACGGAGGGCCCCGCGAAAAAGAGGATCTCCACGGTCGCCGTGTCGCGGTGGATGCGCGTCAGGGTGATGCGGTCGAAGGGCAGGATGTGCGCGGCTTGGCGGGCGAAGCCCTCGTAGACGTCCTCGATGGCGAGTGTCGAGCCGACGATGCGGCCGATCTTGGCGAGGGCGGCCTGCCGGCAGGCGGCGCCGCGGGCGGCGCGCCGGCTGCGGCGCAGGGCCTCCTCGATCTCGCGGCGCTCGACGGCCGAGGCCAGCACGTTGGCGACCGCGGTCAGGAAGTGGATCTCGGGTTCGGAGAAGTCGCGGCGGCGGACGCTGCTCGCGTTGAGCACCCCGAAGGGCCGCCGCCGGCCCTCGATCACGACGCTCACGCCGCTCACGATGCCGTGGGCGCGCATGAGCGCATGCGGGGTGAAGCGCCGCTCGGCGTCGATGTCGGGCATCACGACCGGCCCGCGGCAGCGCAGGGTGTAGCCCGCCTGGGAGCCTTCCCCGACGTCGATCACGGGCTTTCCGATCCAGGCCTCCACCCCGGGCAGGCCCGCGCGCATGCAGAGCCGGTTCCGGTCCGGCAGGAACTCGAGCACCTCGCAGTACTCGACCGCCAGAATGCGGCCGACGGCGGCGACGGCCTCGGCAAAGAGCTCCGGCAGCCCCATCCGGCCAAGCGCCTTCTGGCCCAGCCGAGCGACGGCCTCCTGCTGGAGCGCCCGCGACAGAAGGAGATCCCCGCTGCGGTCGTTTTCGGCCACGGCTCCTCCCCGGGCCCCCGGGGGGCCCGCAGGCATCCTATCCGAAGCAGGGCCCGGAAGGCAACGCCGCCGGCTGTGCTTAGAGGCCGAGGTAGGCGCGGCGGATCTCGGGGTCCTGGAGAAGCTCCGCCGCGGGGCCGTGCCGCTCGATCCTTCCGTTTTCGAGAACGTAGGCGCGGCCGGAGAAATGGAGCGCCTGCTCGACGCTCTGCTCGACGAGCAGGATGGTGATCTCGCGGTCCAGGGCGGCGAGGCTCTGGTAGATCGAGCGCGTGATCAAGGGGGCCAGCCCGAGCGAGAGCTCGTCCACGAGGAGCAGCCGGGGGCGGCCCATCAGGGCGCGGCCGATGGCCAGCATCTGCTGCTCGCCGCCCGAGAGGGTTCCCGCCCGCTGATCGCGGCGCTCGGCGAGCTTGGGAAAGAGGTCGAGGACCTCCGCGAGGGTTTGGCGCAGGCGGCCCCGCGCGGGTTTCGGGTAGGCGCCCATCTCCAGGTTTTCGATCACCGTCATGTCGCGGTAGACGCGGCGGCCTTCGGGGACGATGGCGATGCCCAGCCCGCTCACCTCGTGGGCCTTCAGGCCGCGCAGGCTGCGGCCGAAGAAGCGGATGTCCCCTGCGGCGAACGGCAACGCCCCGGTGACCGCGGCGAGGAGGGTCGATTTGCCCGCACCGTTGCTCCCGAGGATCGCGACCCGCTCGCCCGCTTCGAGGGCGAGGCTGATGTCCCAGAGGATCCGGGTTTCCCCGCGGAACACATCCACATGCTCCAGTTCGAGACAGGCGCTCATGGTTTCATTCCCCCAAGTAGGCCCGGATGACCCGCGGGTCGCTCACCACCTCGCGCGGCGGGGCCGCGGTCAGCACCCGGCCCTGGTCGAGCACGATCACGCGGTCGGCCGCCTGCATGATGGCCCCCATGACGTGCTCGATCCACAGGATCGTGATCCCCGCGCGGTCGCGCAGGCGGCGGATCTGCTCCACCGCCTGCAGGATCTCCTGGGTGTTCAGCCCCCCGAGCACCTCGTCGAGGAGCAGCAGCCGCGGCTCGGTGGCGAGCGCGCGCGCGAGCTCGAGGAGCTTTTTCTGGACGACGTTGAGGTGCCGCGCCTCCTGGCCGGCGAGATCGGCGAGCCCCACCTGGGCGAGCAGATCGCGTGCACCGGGCTCGAGCGCGGCGCGCGGCCGCCGGGGATGGCGGTTGACGGCCGCGACGAGCACGTTCTCGAGGCAGGTCATCGTCGCAAAGGGCCGGACGATCTGGAAGGTGCGGGCGATCCCGCGGCGGCAGATCTCGTCCGCCGGCAGCCCGGTGATCTCCCGGCCCTCGAAAACGGTCTGCCCCGAGGAGGGCTTGATCGCGCCGGCGACGATGTTGAAGAGGGTGGTCTTGCCCGCGCCGTTCGGCCCGATGAGGGCGGTGATCGATCCCGCCTCCACGTGGAAGTCCACCTCGCTCAACGCCTGGACCCCCCCGAAGCGTTTGGAAATCTTCCGTCCTTCCAGGAGCATCGTTTCTCCCCCTCCGACTCCCCTGCCGCCGGGTTCGCGCGCCCGCCCCTCAGGGGGTGCGCCTGCGGCCAAGCGAGCGCCACACGCCGGTCAGCCCCTCGGGGGCGAACCGCGCCACGACGAGCGCGATCAGCCCGAAGACGAGCACGTGGTACTCCCCGTAGTCCCGGATCTTCTCCGCCAGGATGTTGATGGCGAAGGCCCCGACGATCGGGCCCACAAAGGAGCCCATGCCGCCGATCACCGTCATGGCGAGCACGTAGAACTGCAGGTCGAGCGAGGGGATCTCCGGGGTGATGAGGAGCAGGTAGTGCCCGTAGAGCCCGCCGGCGAACCCGGCCATGGCGCTCGCCACGGTGAAGGCGAGGACCCGCAGGTGCAGCACGCGCACGCCCACCGCACGCGCCGCCGTCTCGTCGTTCTGCACTGCGCGGAAACTCAGCCCCAGGTTGGAATGGATCATGCGGTAGAGGATGAAGAGGACGAGCACGGTGGCGGCGAGCAGGATGTAGTAGTAGGTCAGCTTGGAGTATTCGGCCGTGAGTCCGGGGACCTGCAGCCCCATCGTGCCGCGGGTCACCTCGTACTCGTTCACGATGATGATGTGCAGGATCTGCGAGAAGGCGAGCGTCGTGAGCGAAAGGTAGATGCCCCCCATCTTGAGGCAGAGCGCCCCGAGGCCGAGCCCGAGGAGGGCGGCGAGGAGGGTCCCGGCGGCGACCCCGACCCAGGGGTTCACCCCCGCCTTGGCCGCGAGAATGCCCGAGGTGTAGGCCCCGATGCCGGCCATCGCGGCATGCCCGAAGGAGACCTGGCCGGTGTACCCGGCAAGCAGGTTCCAGCTCGCGGCCATCATGACGTAAAAGAGGCTCACGATCAGGACGTGCTGCGGGTAGATGCCCAGCGGCAGCGGCAACAGACACATGCCCGCCAGCACCGCGGGTCCGATCCATTTCGAAGAGGAGATCATGGAGGCGTCCTGTTCCGGTGTCGTTTCGCGGCCGGCCGGGGGGCGGCCCGATCAGAGCTTCGCCCGCCCGAAGAGGCCGGCGGGCCGGATGAGCAGCACCAGGATGAGAATGATGAAGCCGAAAACGTTCTTGTAGCCCGAGGAGACGAACGCCGCCCCCAGGTTTTCGACCAGCCCGAGGAGCAGCCCGCCCACGACGCAGCCCCACAGGGAGCCCATGCCGCCGAGGACGACGACGACGAAGGCGGTGAGCGCGATCGGCACCCCGGCCGTGGGTGTCACGGGGAAGACGGGGCTCAGGATCACCCCGGCGGCGGCGGCGAGGGCGCAGCCCAGCCCGAAGCTCAGCATGTTGAGGCGGGTCGTGTTCACCCCGTTCCACTCGGCCATGCCGCGGTCCTGGCTCGTCGCGCGCACGATGCGGCCGAACCAGGTCTTCTGGATGAGGAGAAAGACGGCGGCGATCAGCACCGCGCCGCTCAGGAGCGCAGCCAGGCGCTGGTTGCCGTAGGAGAAGAGCCCGAAGATGTCGCTCGCCCCGCGGACCCAGAGCGGCGGCTTGTTCGGGTAGGGCCCGAAGATCAGGAGAAACGCGTTCTGGAGCACGATCGAGAGGATGAAGGTGAGGATCAGCGAGTACATGTCGTTGCCGTAGGTCGGCCGGATGAGGAGCCGCTCGATCAGGAGGCCGAAGAGAAAGACCAGGGCCACGGCGAGGGCCATCGCCGGCGCGACGGGCAGCCCGAGGACGGAGGCGAAGAGGAAGCTGAAGTAGCCGGCCAGGATGTAGAGCTCCCCGTGGGCGAAGTTGATGACGTTCATGATGCCGACCACGAGGGAGACGCCGAGGGCCGCGAGCGCGTAGATCACGCCCATGACCAGGCCGTTCATGACCGAGATGGCGAGCATGTGCGGGACTCCTTCCTCGGGGAGCGGCCGGGTCGCGGGGCGGGGCCTCCCGGTTCCGGGATCCCCCCGGCCCGGCCCGGCCGTCCGGGTGCGGGGTTACCGCTTGAGCTTTCCGGTCGCCGCCTGCGTCGGGTAGAGCACGACCTGCTGCTTGTTCTGCCACTGGATGACGAGCATCGGCGGCATCCACTGGTGGTATTCGGGCCCGCCCTTGGTCAGGCCGAACTTGGCCGTGCCGCGGGTGGTCTCGAGGTTCGTCTTCTCGAGCGCCTCCACGAGCTTCTCGGCGTCGGTCGCCTTGGCGCGGTTGATCGCGTCGGCGGCGATCAGGATGCCGTCGAAGATCGAGCGCGACTTGTAGTCGGTCGGCGCCTTGCCGAATTTCTTCGTGTAGGCCTCGCGGAAGTACTTGGCCAGCGGGGTGAGCTCCACCTTCTCGTGCATCGAGGAGACGAAGCACTCGAGGTCGCCGTAGTCGCCGACGTTCTTCCAGTAGTCGGGCCACAGGCTGGGGGGGCCGGCGCCGTCGAGGACGACCGCCTTGGGGCTCACGCCGGTTTCGCCGGCTTGGGCGACGAAGTAGTGCAGGCCCACGCCGTAAATGTAGGCCAGGACCACGTCGGGCTTGAAGGCCTTGATCTTGGTGAGTTCGACGTAGTGGTCCTGGCTGTTGCGCTCGGTGATCATCGACTCGTAGGGGATGCCCGCCTTGGCGAGCGCGTTCTCGGTCAGCTTGCCGATGCCGATGCCCCAGTCGGTGTTCTCGGCGATCACGTAGGCGCGCTTGAAGGTTTCGGCCTTGACCCACTGGGCGATGGTCTGGTTGACGACCCCGGAGTTCGAGGGGCCGGCGCGGAAGACGTAGCGGTAGTTCTTGGCCGTGATCTCATCGGCCCAGGCCTCGACGACGACGAAGGGGACCTTCAGGCGGTTGGCCACCTCGATCTGGGCGAGCGCCGAGGAGGAGTGGCTCTCCCCGAGGACCATCACGACCTTGTCGCGGGTGACCAGGCGCTCGAAGCCCGAGGCCGCCTTGTCGGGGGCGCCGGCGGTGTCCTCGAAGGCCACCTCGAGCTTCTTGCCGAGGACGCCGCCCTTGCCGTTCACGTAGTCGACGGCGAGCTTGATGCCCTCGTCGAAGGCCGCGCCGGTTGCGGCCGCGGGGCCCGTGCGCGGGCCGACGACCCCGATCTTGACCGTGTCCTGGGCGGCGGCGGCGCCGCAGAACGCGAGTGCGAGCACGAGCCCGATGGCGATCCCTGTGCGCTTCCTGTTCATGCTGACCCTCCTTTCGGGTGAACGGGTTTCCCGGCCCCCCTCGCGATCCCCCGGGCCGGTGGGGGTGACCGAAAGCGAAAAGGATGTACCTTGCCCGATTCCACCAAGCTTGTCAATCGGCTCTCCCGGCGGCGGTTGACGCGGGACTCCGCCCCCGGCTATAGTCGCCGCCTCGCCCCGGGCCGCGCCCCCGCGGCCCGGGGCCGAACCCGACGCCAGGGAGGCCTCATGGAGAAGCTCGTCATCACCGTGGCCGTCACCGGATCGCTGCCCACGCGTACGAAGACCCCCTACGTCCCGATCACCCCCGAGGAGATCGTGGCGGCCGGGGTGCGCTGCGAGCAGGCCGGGGCGGCCGTGATCCACGTCCACGCGCGCAACCCGAAAGACGAGTCGCCCTCGACCGAGTTCCGCCTCTTCGAGGAGATCTGCCAGGGGCTGCGGGAGCGCACGCGGCTCATCGTCCAGATCTCCACCGGCGGCCGCGCCGGGATGGCCTACGAGCAGCGCTCCGACCGGCTCGCGCTGCGCCCGGAGATGGCGAGCCTCACCACCGGCTCGGTCAATTTCCCGGACACGGTCTATGCGAACTCCCCCGAGCTGATCGAGCGGCTCGCCCGCGACATGAAGGCCTACGGGATCAAGCCCGAGATGGAGATCTTCGACGTCAGCATGGTGCGCAACGCGGTCGAGCTCGCCGAGCGGGGGCTTGCGGACCCGCCCCTGCACTTCGACTTCGTTTTAGGGCTGAAAGGGGCGATCCCGGCCACGATCGAAAACCTCGTCCACCTCAAGAACGCCCTTCCCCCCGGCTCCACCTGGACCGCGGCCGGGATCGGCGCCGCCCAGCTGCCGATGAACGTGCACGCCCTCCTCACGGGCGGGCACGTGCGCGTCGGCCTCGAGGACAACATCTATTTCCGCAAGGGGGAGCTCGCGCCGAACGAGCGCTTCGTGGAGCGCATGGTGCGGCTGGCGGCCGAGTTCGGGCGGGGGGTCGCGACCCCGGATGAGGCGCGGCGGATTCTCTCCCTCAAGCCCCCGGCCTGAGGGCCCCTCAGCCGCCCTCCATCGGCGGGAAAAGGACCAGCCGGTCGCCGGCGGACAGCCGCTGCTCCCCGCCGGCGCGCCGGCCGTTCACGAGCACCACGGCCTCGACCCCGGGCGGGATCGCGAGCCGGGCGAGCAGGTCCCGCACCGTGGCCCCCTCGGGGAGGGACACCTCGCCGTCGCCCCCGGGCGCGAAGGCCTTGAGGTTGGCGAAGGCCTGGACCGAGACCCGCATGCCGCGCCCCTCCCGCCGGCGGGGTTCACAGAAGGCCCAGGGAGGCGAGTTTCTCCCGCGTCGGCACCCCCTCCGCGCTCCAGCCGCGCACCCGGTAGTAGGGCCCGAGCATCTCTTCCAGGCGGCAGACGAGACCCTTTGCCGGGCCCGAGGGCATGGGTTCCTTGAGGATCCGCGGCGGCAGCGTGTCGTCCTTGCGGCCGAAGCCGGCGGCGAGGATGTAGAGGCGCTCGGCGTTGAAGATGCGCTCGCCGATCCGCTCCACCTCCTCGGGGGTGTAGCCGGCGCCGGTCGCCCCGTTGAGGAGCTCGGTGATGCCGACCGGGCGGATCATCAGGTCCGGCTCGACGAGGTAGCGCACGCTGAAGAAGACGCACAGCCCGGCCGCGTCGATCACGCAGAAGACGTCCTGCCACTTGGCGATCAGCGGCGGCTTGTCCTCCCAGCTGTGCGGGTCGGCCGCGACCGGCACCCCGAGGAGCTCGAAATAGGCGGGATCCCCGCGCATGTGCGAGCCGCCGATCGGCGAGGTGGCGTAGGCGAGCCCCATGCCCTGCTCGCCGCGCGGGTCATAGCCCGCGAAATCGAGCCCCTTGGCGACCATGGCGAGCTCGGGGGCCCCGCAGCGGGCGGCGAGCCGCAGGCTGCCCTCGGCGAGAAGGTCGCCGAAGCCCTCGCGCAACCCGGTGCGGCGGGTCAGCTCGACGAGTGCGGCCCCGTCGCCCCAGCGCAGGGCCATCCCCGTCTCGGCCTCCGTCAGCAGCCCGCGCTCGAAGAGCTCCATGGCGCAGGCGATCGCCCCGCCCATGCTGATCGTGTCCAGGCCGAGCTCGTTGCAGAGGTAGTTCGCCTTGGTGAGCGCGGCGAGGTCGTCCACGCCGCAGTTGGAGCCGAGGGCGTAGACCGTCTCATACTCCGGCCCCTCGCCCTCCCCCCGGTAGGGCCCCTCCGGGATGCGGGTCACCCGGCCGCAGGCGATCGGGCAGCTGAAGCAGGCCTTGGGCCGCACGAGGTACTTCCGGGTCAGGGTCTCGCCGTAGATCGCCTCCCAGCCCTCGAACTGGCCCTCGCGGAAGTTGCGCGTGGGGAAGACCCCGTGGCTCTGGGTGCCGACGACGGTGATCGCCGTGCCGTGCAGCCGGAGGGGGGGCGGGTTGTCGCGGGTCTTTTCCTTGAAGCGGCCGCGGAAGGCGGCGTTGGCGGCCTTGAAGGCCGCCGGGTCCGCCAGGGCGACTTCGCCCTCGCCGCGCACGGCGATGCCCTTGAGGTGCTTCGCCCCGAAGACGGCGCCCACCCCCGCGCGGCCGGCGGCGCGGTCACGGTCGTTCATCAGGGCGGCGAAGCGCACGCGGCGCTCGCCCGCGGGCCCGATGACCGCGGTTTTGGCCTCGGCGTGGGTTTCCGCGCGCAGCAGGTCGTCGGTCTCGTGGGTGGTCTTCCCCCAGAAGTGGCCGGCGGGCCGCAGCTCGGCCCGCTCCCCGTCGATCCAGAGGTAGACCGGCGCGGGGGCGCTGCCCTCCACGATCACGGCGTCCCAGCCGCTTTTCTTGAGCTCCGCGGGGAAAAAGCCGCCGGAGTTGGAGCAGGTGATCGCCCCCGTGAGCGGGGAGCGGGTCGTCGCGACGTAGCGCGCGCCGGTCGGCGCCGCCGTCCCCGTGAGCGGCCCCGTGGCCAGCACCACCTTGTTTTCGGGGCCTAAGGGGTCGCACGCGGGGGGGACCTCCCGCCGGAGGTAGTGGATGCCGAAGCCCCGGCCGCCGATCCAGTCCCGGGCGATCCCGGGGTCGAGCGCCTCGGTCGTGATCCGCCCGCGGGTGAGGTCCACCCGCAGGATCCTGCCGCACCAGCCGTACATGACGCACCTCCCGATCGCGTTTCCTCCCGCCGGGGGGATCCCCGTTCCGCGGGAAGGGAAACACTACCAGCGAACCGCCGGGCGTTTCAAGCGGGCGCGCCGCCGGCTTGATCCGCGGGCGGAAATCGGCGTACAAGCAACAAAAAGGCGGCCGGAAGGGCTTCCGGGTCCGCCCGATGCGCCGCGGAGGAGGCCGATGGACTGGATCCCCTTTGCCGAGGGCCGTTACGGGATCGAGCGCGCCTTTCTCGTGCGCCGCGCCGCGCCGGTGGGGGTTGCGCTCGAGGAGGCCGTGCTCGAGGTCGCCGAGGGCCGCGGGGGCCGGCGCACCCTCTCCGGCCGCGGCCGCCTCCGGCCGCTGCTCCTCGTTGAGCTGCTCGAGGAGGCAGACGAGCTCGACCTCTGGCTGGACCTGGGCGAGGGGTTCAAGTACCGGCTGCCGGCGCCGCGCATCCAGTCGGGCAAGGTCTTCAGCCCCGGGACGTCGTCCTTTCTGCAGTTTCTGCCGAGCCGGCCCTGGGAGCCGGTCGGGGATCCCGAGTTCGAGAGCTTCGTCTCCGGCCTGCGGCTGCTCGCCGAGCCGCCGCCCCGACCGTAAACGAGCCGCCGGCGCCGCGGCCGCCCCTTGCCGGTGCGCGGCGCCCCGGGGGAGCCCATGCGCTATCCGCCCTTCATCGAGAACGCCTTCGACTTCCCGCCCTTTCACCGCGTGCGCCTGCGCTACCCGCACCGGGGGCTCGCCGACCCCGTGGGCGAGCTTCGCCGCGTGCTGCGCGAGGCGCTCGCCGCCGCCGGCGTGCGGCCCGGGGACCGCGTGGGCCTCGGCGTCGGCAGCCGCGGGATCCGCCGCCTGGCCGAGTTCGTGCGCGAGAGCTGCCGCGTGCTGCGGGAGGCGGGGGCGCGGCCCGTGATCCTGCCCGCCATGGGCAGCCACGGCGGGGCGACGGCCGAGGGGCAGGCGGCGGTGCTCCAGCGCTTGGGGGTCACCGAGGAGACCTGCGGCGCGCCGGTCGTCTCCTCGCTCGCCGTGCGGCGGGTCGGCACCGTCCTGGGCGAGGTCCCGCTCTTCTACGCCGAGGACGCCCTCGCCCTCGACCACGCGATCGTGCTGAACCGCATCAAGCCGCACTCCAAGTTCCGCGGCCCGGCCGAGTCGGGGATCCTCAAGATGCTCTGCGTGGGGCTGGGCAAGCACGAGGGGGCGCTCGCCTTCCACCGCTACGCGATGAAATACGGGTTTTTCCCGCTGCTCCGCGAGATGGGGACGGCGCTCGCCCGGGCGGCGAATTTCCGCTTCGGGGTCGCCGTCGTCGAGGACGCCCACGACGAGCCGGCGCGGATCGAGGCCGTCTTCGCCGAGCGGCTGCTCGAGGAGGAATCCCGCCTGAACCGGCTCGCCAACGAGCTGATCCCGCGGCTGCCCTTCCGCACGCTCGACGTCCTGGTGATCGGCCGGATCGGCAAGGATCTGAGCGGGGCGGGCATGGACCCGAACGTCACCGGCCGGGCCTTCGACCTGATGGAAAGCGATTTCTCGGAGATCCTGCGCGCCACCCGGGTCGCCGTCCTGGGGCTGTCGCCGGCGACGGGCGGAAACGCGATCGGTCTGGGAAACGCCGACTTCATCACCGAGGCCGTCTTCCGCGCCATGGATTACGAGGCGACGGTGATGAACGCGCTCACCAGCCTTTCCCTCCACAAGGCCTTCATCCCCATCCGCATGCCCGACGACCGCAAGGCGATCCAAGCCTGCTTCACCACCCTGGGCCCCACCCCGGCCGAGGCCGTGCGCGCCGTGATCCTGCGCGACACGCTGCATCTGGGCGAGTGGTGGGCGAGCGCCGCGCTCGCCCCCGAGCTCTCGGCCCTGCCGCAGGCCGAGGTGGGGGAGGCGAGGCCGCTCTCCTTCGACGCGGCGGGGACGCTGCGTCTCGATTAGCGCGCGGCGGGCGGCCCCGTCCGCGGGGCGGGCTCGAGGAAGGCCCGGCAGGCGGCGGCGATCGCGGGGAACTCCGCCGGGGCAAACCAGCGGATGCCGGCCGTCGCGCGGAACCAGGTCATCTGGCGCTTGGCGTAGCGCCGCGTGTCGCGCTTCATCGTGCGCACGGCCTCCTCGCGGGAGAGCCGGCCCTCGAGCCAGGCGGCGACGTGGCGGTAGCCGAGGGACTGCATCGGCTTGAGGCGGGGGGAGAAGCCGGCGGCGAGAAGGCCGCGCACCTCCTCTTCGAGCCCCGCCGCGAGCATCTCCTCCACCCGCCGGTCGATGCGCGCATAAAGAAGCGGCCGCTCGATTTCGAGGCCGAGGATCAGGGAGGCATAGGGGGAGTCGGCGAAGCGGTGGTCCTGCTGGAAGGCGGAGATTGGCCGGCCGGTCGTCTCCAGGACCTCGAGGGCGCGCAGGATGCGCGCGGTGTCGCGCGGGTGGAGCCGCCGGGCGGTTTCGGGGTCGCCGTGCGCCAGCCGCGCATGCAGCGCCTCCACCCCCCGGGCGGCGAGTTCGGCCGCAAGCCGCAGCCGCACCGCCGGGTCCCCCGCCGGGCCGGGGAAGATCCCGTGGAGCAGGGCCTTGATGTAGAGACCGGTCCCCCCCACGACAAGGGGGACCTTCCCGCGGCGGCGGATGTCGGCCACGGCCCGCCGCGCGAGGGCGGCGTAGCGCGCGGCGTCGAAGGGCTCGTCGGGCTCGACGACGTCGATCAGGTGATGGGGGACGAGCGCGCGCTCGGCCGGGGTCGGCTTGGCCGTGCCGATGTCCATGCGGCGGTAGACCTGCATCGCGTCCGCGCCGACGATCTCCCCGCCCAGCTCGCGGGCGAGCGCGATGCCGACGGCGGTCTTGCCCGCGGCGGTCGGGCCGCAGAGGACGATCACGCGGGGGGCGGCGCGATCGCCGGCGCGCGGCGCGGGGTGGGGGGGGCAGGGTGCGCTCATGGCCGAGATGGGCCCTGATAGCACACGGAGCGGGCGCGGCTCAACGCCCGGAACGGTCCGATCTCTATTGACAATCCCGACGGCTGCGCGTAGAGATGGCCCCTTGGCGCGCCGTTGCCCCGGGCCGGCCGCCGACGGGGCCGCCGGGGGCCGGAGGGCGCCGGTTTCCGCCGCCCCGGCACAAGGCCGGGGGGCGCCGGGGCCGCCCCGAAACCCAAAGCGCTGTTCCTCTGCGAAGGAGAGTCAAGAGCGATGCCAAAGGAACTCATCGGTTCGGCCATGGTGGTCGGCGGCGGGATCGCCGGCATGCAAGCCGCGCTGGATCTCGCCGATGCGGGCTACTACGTCTACCTCGTGGAAAAAGGGCCCTCCATCGGGGGCGTCATGTCGCAGCTGGACAAGACCTTTCCCACCTGCGACTGCGCGATGTGAATCATCTCGCCCAAACTGGTCGAGGTCGGCCGGCATCTGAACATCGAGCTGAAAACGCTCACCGAGGTCCAGGACATCCGGGGCGAGGCGGGGGACTTCGAAGTCGAGCTCCTGCAGCACCCCCGCTACATCGACATCGAGAAGTGCATCGGCTGCGGCGCCTGCGCCGAGAAATGCCCCAAGAAGACCGTCGACACCTACAACATGGGGCTCTCCAAGCGCAAGGCGGCCTACGTGGAGTACCCGCAGGCCGTGCCGCTCAAGTACGCCATCGACCCCGAGGAGTGCATCTTCCTCCAGAAGGGCAAATGCGGCGCCTGCAAGAAGATCTGCCCGACGGGGGCCGTGGATTTCGACCAGAAGCCGGTCACCTCCACGGTGCGCGTGGGCGCGGTGGTGCTCGCCCCGGGGTTCGTGCCCTTCGACCCGGCGCGCTATGACAACTACCAGTACGCGAAGCTGCCCAACGTGATGACCGCCATGGAGTTCGAGCGCATGCTCTCCGCCTCGGGGCCCACGCAGGGCCACGTGAAGCGGCTCTCCAAGGACGGCCGGGACCCGAAGAAGATCGCTTGGTTCCAGTGCGTGGGCTCGCGCGACCTCAACCGCTGCGACAACGCTTACTGCTCCGCGGTCTGCTGCATGTACGCGGTCAAGGAGGCCGTGATCGCCAAGGAGCACGTGGGCCCGGGGCTCGACTGCGCGGTCTTCTTCATGGACATGCGCACCCACGGCAAGGAATTCGAGCGCTTCTACGACGACGCCCGCGAACGCCACGGCGTGCGCTTCATCCGCAGCCGGGTGCACTCGGTGACCCCGGTGGGGACGACCGACGACCTCGAGGTGCGCTACATCGCCGAGGACGGAAGCCTCCACACCGAGGTCTTCGACCTCGTGGTGCTCTCGATCGGCATGGAGGTCTCCCCGGGGGTTCTCGATCTCGCGCGGCGCCTGGGTCTCGAACTCACCCCGGGGCGCTTCTGCCGCACCGCGAGCCTCACCCCCGTCGCCTCCTCGCGCGCGGGCATCTACGTCTGCGGCGCCTTCCAGGGCCCCAAGGACATCCCCCAGTCGGTGATCGACGCGAGCGCGGCGGCGATGGCCGCCGGCGAGGTCCTCGCCCCCGCCCGGGGCACCCGGACCCGCACGAAGGAGAAGGTCCCCGAGGTGAACGTGGCAAACGAGCGGCCGCGGATCGGGGTGTTCGTCTGCCGCTGCGGGACCAACATCGCCGGCGTCGTCGACGTCCCGGCGGTCGCCGAGTACGCCAAGAGCCTGCCCTACGTCGAGTTCGCCACCGACAACCTCTATTCCTGTTCCCAGGACACCCAGGAGACCATCTCCAAGATCATCCGCGAGAAGAACCTGAACCGGGTCGTGGTCGCGGCCTGCACGCCGAAGACCCACGAGCCGCTCTTCCAGGAGACGCTCGTCAACGCCGGGTTGAACAAGTACCTCTTCGAGATGGCGAACATCCGCAACCAGGACTCCTGGGTGCACAAGAACGCCCCCGAGCTGGCCACGCGCAAGGCGAAGGACCTCGTGCGCATGGCGGTCGAAAAGGCGGCGCTGCTCTCCCCGCTGCGCGAGGCGGAGCTCGAAATCCACCAGAGCGCCCTCGTCGTCGGCGGCGGGCTGGCGGGCATGGCCGCGGCCCGCAGCCTGGCGCGGCAGGGCTACGCGGTCCATCTCGTCGAGAAGGAAGACCGTCTCGGGGGGCAGGCCCGGAACCTCTACCGCACGGCGCGCGGGGAGCCCGTGCCGGAGCTGCTCTCCTCCATGATCGCCGAGGTCGAGGCCGACCCCCGGATCCAGGTGCACCGCGGGGCCTCGATCTGCCGGGTGGAGGGCTTCGTCGGCAACTTCAAGACGACCCTCGAGGGGGCGGGCGGCAGCCAGGTGATCGAGCACGGGGTCGCCATCCTCGCCACCGGCGGCCGGCCCTACCGGCCGAGCGAGTACGGGTACGGGACCGACCCGCGCATCCTGACCAGCCTCGAGCTCGACCGCAGGATCCTCGAGGGCGACCCGGCGCTCGGCCGGCTCGCGAGCGCCGTCTTCATCCAGTGCGTGGGCTCCCGGGAGCCCGAGCGCCCCTACTGCTCGCGCGTCTGCTGCACCCACAGCGTGGACAACGCGATCCACCTCAAGGAGATGAACCCGGAGATGAACGTCTTCGTTCTCTACCGGGACCTGCGCACCTACGGGGAGCGGGAGCTGCTCTACAAAAAGGCGCGCGAGCTGGGGGTGATCTTCGTGCGCTTCTCCCGCGAGCGCAAACCCGAGGTGCGCCTCGAGGGCGGCCGGCTCCTCGTCCGCGTCTTCGACCCCATCCTCGGCCGCGAGCTCGAGCTCGAAGCCGATCTCTTGACCCTGGCGACGGCGATCCTGCCGCAGGAGAACGAGGCCCTCGCCCAGTTCTTCAAGGTCCCCCTGAACGCCGACGGCTTCTTCGTCGAGCGGCACGCCAAGCTCGGCCCCTCGGAGTTCGCCACCGACGGGGTCTTCCTCTGCGGGCTCGCCCATTACCCCAAGCCGATCGACGAGGCGATCGCCCAGGGCCAGGCGGCGGCCTCCCGCGCGGTCACCCTGCTGGCGCGCAAGACGCTCTACACGAGCGGCACGGTCGCCGAGGTGGACCCGCGGATGTGCAGCCGCTGCGGGGTGTGCGTGTCGATCTGCCCCTACTCGGCCCCCTCCTGGATCGAGAAGGGGCCCTTCGCCGAGCGCGCGCAGATCAACCCCGTCCTGTGCAAGGGCTGCGGCCTGTGCGTGGCCTCCTGCCGCTCGGGGGCCATCCACCTGAAAGGCTTCGACAACGACCAGATCTTCGCCCAGATCTTCAGCCTGCGCGAAGCGGTATGAGAGGAGGCAGCGAGATGTCGGACTGGGAGCCCAAGATCGTCGCGTTCCTGTGCAACTGGTGCAGTTACGGGGCCGCGGACCTCGCCGGGGTCGGCCGCATGGAGTACCCGCCCCACATCCGCGTGATCCGCATTCCCTGCACCGGCCGCATGAGCCCCAACTTTTTCCTCGCCGCCCTGCGGGAGGGGGCCGACGGCGTCTGGGTCTCCGGGTGACACCCCGGGGAATGCCATTACCTGGAAGGTAATTACTACGCCCGTCGCAAATTCGCGCTGTTCAAGAACCTGATGGAGCACATGGGGATCGAGCCCGGACGCCTCCAGTTCTCCTGGATCTCCTCGGCCGAGTCGACGAAGTTCGTCACCGTGGCCGCCCAGGTCACCGAGGCCGTGCGCGCGCTCGGCCCGAACACGCGCTTCATCAAGCCACTGGCCGAGGTCGCCTGACATGACGAGCACGACCGAAATCCTCCGCGAGACCGCCGCGCGGCTGCTTGCCAGCGGGGCGGTGGAGATGGTGATCGGCTTCCGCCAGGGAACGATCCCGATGATGAACGAGCCCTGCTTCGTGCGCAAGCCCGCCGAGGCGGGGCTCCTCGTCTGGGACAGCCACTGCGGCATCAACCTGGCGAACTACGTGACCGACCGCAAGGAAAAGAAGATCGGGATCGTCGCCAAGGGCTGCGATTCGCGCAACCTCGTGACGCACATCCTGGAGAACAAGATCCGCCGCGAGCAGCTCGTGGTGATCGGGGTCCCCTGCCGCGGGATGGCGGACAAGCGCAAGATCGCGATGAAATGCCCCGGCGAGATCCTGCGCGTGCACGAAACCGAGACCGCGATCACCGCCGAGGGCGAGGGCTTCACCCGGACCTTCGAGAAGGCCGACGTGCTCCAGCACAACTGCAGCCTCTGCACCCACCGCAACCCGGTGATCCACGACGAGCTGGCGGGCGAGCCGGTCGAGGAGCAGCAGGGCGTGGACCGCTACGCCGACGTGCGCGCCGTCGAGGCGATGTCGCCCGAGCAGCGCTGGAAGTACTTCGAGGACCTGCTCGCCCCGTGCATCCGCTGCTACGCCTGCCGCAACGCCTGCCCCCTGTGCTATTGCCCGACCTGCTTCGTGGACGAGTCGCGGCCGCAGTGGGTGGGCAAGGGCCAGGACCCGGTCGACGTGCGCACCTTCCATTTCCTGCGGGCCTACCACTGCGCCGGCCGCTGCACGGACTGCGGCGCCTGCGAGCGCGCCTGCCCCGTGGGGATCAACATGCGCCTGTTCACAAAAAAACTCGAAAAGGACTGCCTCGAGCTCTTCGGCTGGGAAGCCGGGCTGAGCCTCGAGGTGCGGCCGGCGCTCGATCACTACCGGCCCAACGACCCGAACGATTTCATCCGCTGATCGCGGCGCCGCAGAGGACAGGGACCATGAGGATGTTGCTGATCGACCGCCGGGCCTGGCAGGAGGGGCTGAAACGGGCCGCCGGGCAATACGGCCTGATCGGGCCGGTCAAGGAAAAGGAGTTCCACAGCTTCCGGCCGCTCAAGCCGGGGGAGATGCCCGATCTCGCCTTCCAGAACAGCCGGCTCTCCCCCAAGCACGTCGTCTACCCGCAGACCGAGCCGATGTTCGCCTACACCCTGGATGAGGCCCGCGAGGATCGGCACCTCCTGAAGGAGGTCCGCCGGGAGATCCCCCCGCGGGCCGTGGTGGGCATCCGGCCCTGCGACGCCAAGGCCTTCGTCCTGGTGCGGCTCAACTTCGACACCCCGGATGTCCAGGACCCCTACTGGCTGCGGGCCTACGAGGCCACGACCTTCATCGGCCTGGGATGCAACGCCCCCTGCAGCAGCTGTTTCTGCACGACGGCGGGCTGCGGGCCCTTCCACGAAGAGGGCCTCGACCTGCTCCTCGCCGATCTCGGCGAAGCCTTCGCCGCCAAGGTGCTCACCCCCAAGGGCGAGGCCTTCGCCCGCACGGCGGGCTGGACGGCCGAGGCCCCGGCCGGGGCGCAGAGCGCCTTCCAGGAGCGCGCGCGGGCGGCCGAGGGCCGGATCACCTCCTTCGTCCAGACCGATCACCTGAAGTCCATCCCGGTGAACGATCTCTACAACGCGCCCTTCTGGGAGGAGGTCTCCTTTTCCTGCATCAACTGCGGCACGTGCACCTATTCGTGCCCCACCTGCTGGTGTTTCGACATCCAGGACGAGACCCGCGGCAAGTCCGGCGTGCGCCTGAGGCTCTGGGACAGCTGCATGTACCCCCTCTTCACGCTGCACGGCTCGGGGCACAACCCGCGGGGGACCAAGCTGCACCGGGTGCGGCAGCGGTTCATGCACAAGCTCAAGTACTTCGTCGAGAAATACGACCGCGGCATCCAGTGCGTGGGCTGCGGCCGCTGCGTGCGGCTGTGCCCGGTGAACATCGACATCCGGCGCGTCTGCAACATGATGAACGGCTTTGCGGTGTCCGGCGAAGCCTGCGCGATTCCCTGAGCCACCAGGAGAGCCAGCCGTGCGAAACCCCTATCAACCCTATCCGGTGCGCATCGACGCCGTCACGGTCGAAACCGAGGACCGCAACCTCAAGACCTTCCGCTTCACCTTCCTCGACCCGGGGGACGAGGAGCGTTTCGCCTACCGGGCCGGGCAGTTCGCGGAGCTCTCGATCGCCGGCAAGGGCGAGATCCCCATCGGGATCGCCTCCTCGCCGACCGAGAAGGGCTTCGTCATGTTCACCGTGAACAAGGTCGGGCTCGTCTCCTCCCACCTGCACACGATGCGGGCCGGCGACGTGATGGGCATCCGCGGGCCTCTCGGCAACTGGTACCCCTGGGAGCGGATGGAGGGCAAAAACGTCGTCATCATCGGCGGGGGCTTCGCCTTCACGACGCTGCGCTCCTCGATCGTCTACATGCTCGATCCGCAGAACCGCGGCCGGTTCGGGGAGATCCATGTGATCTACGGCGCGCGCACGCCGGGGATGCTCCTCTACCGCGAGGAGCTCGCCGCCTGGGAGCGGCGCGACGACATCCGCATGCACATCACCGTGGATGCGACCAACGACCCCGGATGGAAATACCACGTCGGCTTCGTCCCCGCGATCACCGAGAAAAAGGCGCCGCCCGCCGGGGAGGACACCTTCGCCATCATCTGCGGCCCGCCGATCATGATCAAGTTCACCCTGCCGGTGCTGGAAAAGCTGGGCTACCCCAACGACCGCATCATCATGTCCCTCGAGAACCGCATGAAATGCGGCATCGGCATGTGCGGCCGCTGCAACATCGGCAAGGAGTTCGTCTGCAAGGACGGCCCGGTCTTCACCCTGGAGCAGCTCAACCGGACGCCGCGCGAATACTGATCCCGGCGGCCGCGCCCGGGGGGCCGGAGCCCCGCCGGCGGTGGCCTGTGCGAACGGCCCCTTGACAGGAGCGGGCCGTTCTTCTACAAAATGCCGATCGCGTTTCATTGCAGGGGTGACAGGGCCGACCGCCTTTTTTTCGTCCAAATCGCGCAAAGGAGGATGGGATTCATGCCGACAGTCGAATGGATGGGAAAAACCTTCACCGTGGATGAAGACGGTTTCATCGATTCCTACGCCAACTGGTGCCCCGAGTGGGTCCAGTACGTGAAGAGCCAGGAGGGCATCGAGGAGTTGACCGAGGACCACAAGAAGATCATCGCCGTGCTGCGGGATTACTACGAGAAGAACGGCATCGCGCCCATGGTGCGGGTCCTCTCCAAGGTGACCGGCTTCAAGCTGAAGCAGATCTACGAGCTCTTCCCCTCCGGGCCGGGCAAGGGGGCCTGCAAGATGGCGGGCCTGCCCAAGCCGACGGGGTGCGTCTAAGCGCGGCCCGTTTTGCCGACCGCGGACCCGTTCGATCCGACAAAGCCCCGCCGGCGCCCCCCGCGGCGGGGCTTTCGTTTCCCGACGGGGCGCGACAAGCCATGGTGCTCACCGTTCGCACGCGGCGCAAGGCCGAGCTCGTGGACATCACCGCCGCGCTCGACCGCCTGATCGCCGAAAGCGGCCTGCGCGAGGGGATCGGGCTGATCTTCGTCCCCCACACCACGGCGGGCCTGACGATCAACGAGAACGCCGATCCCGACGTCCGCGAGGACCTGCTGGCGGCGCTCGAGCGGCTCGTCCCCGAGCGCGCGGCGTGGCGCCACCGGGAGGGCAACGCGCCGGCCCACGTCAAGGCCATGCTGACGGGAGGCTCCCAGCTCGTGGCGATCGAAAACGGCCGCCTCGCCCTCGGAACCTGGCAGGGGGTGTTTCTCTGCGAGTTCGACGGCCCCCGGGAGCGCCGGGTGTTCCTGCGCATCCTTGCGGCCGCGGGCGAGGCGGGGCGGCGGGAGCGATGACGACCCCCGGCGGCCCAGACGGCTGGGACGAACTCGACCGGCGGATTCTCAACCGGATCCAGTCGGACTTCCCGGTGGCCCCGCGGCCCTTTCTCGTCCTCGCCGCCGAGCTGGGCCTCGCCGAGGAGGAGCTGCTCGCGCGCATCCGCCGCCTCAAGGCCCGGGGCTGGATCCGGCGCATCGGCGGCAACTTCGTCCCCGACCGCCTGGGCTACGTCAGCACCCTGTGCGCCGCGCGGGTCCCCGCCGAGCGGCTCCCCGCCTTCATCGAGGCCGTCAACCGCCATCCCGGCGTCACCCACAACTACCTGCGCGAAAACGCCTGGAACGTCTGGTTCACCTTCATCGCCCCCTCGATGGCCGAAATCGAGGAGAAGCTCGACCGCCTCCGCGCCGAAACCGGGGTGACGGAGATCCTCAACCTGCCCGCGACCCGGGTTTTCAAGATCCGGGCCCAGTTCGACGTCTGAGCGCCGACGCATGGCCACGGTCCGCATCGCCGCCGTCGTCCTGGCCGCCCCCCGCCGCCGGGCGGCCGAGACGCTCGAGCGCATGGAGGGGTGGGTCGCGGCGGCGCGGCGCGAAGGGGCCGCCATCGTCTGCTTCCCCGAGATGAACGTCACCGGCTACGGCGTCGACCCGGGCTTCGCCGCCGAGATCGAGGCCCTGGGGCCGGGGATCCCGGCCCGGCTCGCGGAGACGGCCGCACGGCACGGGGCGGTGCTGCTCGCGGGGTTCGCGGAATGCGCGCCCGGCGGCGGCCTCTATGCCACCCACCTCGTCGCCGGGCCGGGGGGCGTGATCGGCTCCTACCGCAAGCTGCATCTGGCGCCGCCGGAGGAGGCCCTGTTTCGCGCCGGAAACACCGTGCCCTGCTTTGCGGCGGCCGGGGTGCGCTTCGGCGTCCAGCTCTGCTACGACGCCCACTTCCCGGAGCTGGCGACCCGCATGGCGCTCGACGGCGCCGACGTCCTCTTTCTGCCGCACGCCTCGCCGCACGGCAGCCCCGAGGAAAAACGCGCCTCCTGGCTGCGGCACCTCCCGGCGCGGGCCTTCGACAACGGGGTGTACGTGGTGGCCTGCAACCCCACGGGCGAAAGCGGCGGCGGCCTGCGCTTCCCGGGCCTCGCCCTCGCCATCGGCCCCGACGGCCGGATCCTCGCCGAACACGCCGGCGGGGAAGGACTCCTCCTGTTCGACTTCGATGAAAGCCGCCTGGCCGCGGTCCGCAGCCACCCCCTGCGCTATTTCCTGCCCCGCCGCCGCCCCGAACTCTACGCCCCTGGGCGCTGAGGGCGCCGCGGGGAAACGCGGGCCGGGGCGGGGGAAGGGTCAGTAGGAGGACAGGTAGCGCAACCCCGCCGTGTACCAGAGCTCGACCCCCCGCGGCACCGGCTTCAGCCAGCGGACCTCCGCGAGGGCCACGCTGCGCGACGGCGCCGGCGAGCCCGCGGGGCCCACGGCGCGGACGACGAGGATCGTCCCGGGGGAGACCGGCGCGCGCAGCTCGGCGGCAAAGCCCTGTTCACAGCAGTCGCGGAGCCGGCCCTCGATGTCTTCGCCCTGGGGATGGGATCGCAGCCGCGAACAGACGATCGCGGTGGTGATGCGGCGTCTCAGGGAGGATCGCTTTTCCATGACCGGGCTCCTCTCCTCCGCCGGGGGTGGGCCGGAGAGCCCCCGGCGGTGTCGCGCGGACCCGCGCCGCCGGGGGCGCAAAGCAAAACGCCTTCCGCTTCAGCGGAACACCAGAACGGGGATGGTGGAATGGGTCAGCACCTTCTGGGTTTCGCTGCCGAGCAAGAGCGCGCTCACGCCGCGGCGTCCGTGCGAGGCCATGAGGATGAGATCGCAGCCCCGGCCCGCCGCCGTGTCGATGATGGCCCGCCAGGGTTGATCGTGCGCGGCGACGAGGGTCTCGCTGGCCACCCCCTCCGCCGCCGCGGCCGCTTGCAGCGCCTCGAGGGTCGTTGCGGCGAGGCCCCGCCAGTGGGCCTCGAGCCGCTCGCGGAACTCCATGGGGCTATCGCCGCCGTCGTAGAGGCGGAAGGTCTGGGGGACCACGAAGAGCCCGGTCGTCCGCGCCCCGAGGCTGCGGGCAAGCCGGATGCCGTTCTTCACCGCGGTTTGGGAAAGCGCCGAGCCGTCCGTCGGGAGCAGGATGTGGCGGAACATGGGCCCTCCTTCCCCGGCGTTGCCGCCGGAATGGCCCGGGAGAGGCGCCCCGCTTTCGTTTCGCCGGCGTGCCCGGGAAAAGCACCTCGCGGGCCGTGCGTGTGGGAAGAGACGCCGGGCTTCCGCCTGCCGGGCCGTCTTGTGGGGGGTGCCGGGCGGATCTCCCTGCGGGGGGACCCGGAGCGGGTCCCCCGGGTCCGGCCGGATGGCTCATGAATGACGCCTGGCCCGCCTTTTGTCCATAGGGGCGGGGCCTCATTTCGCCGGGACGACCTCCCGGCCCCGGGAGATTTTCCCGGGCCGCCCGGAACCCCGGCGGCCGGTCATTCCTTCCAGAGATCCAGGTCGATGATGCCCACGCGGGCGGCGTAGCGGATCAGCTCGAGGCTGCTCCGCAGGCCGAGCTTCTGGAGGATGCGGGAGCGGTGGTTTTCGACCGTCTTGGGGCTGATGAAGAGCCGTTCGGCGATGTGCCGCGGGGGGTGCCCCTCGGCGAGGAGGGCGAAGATCTCCTGCTCGCGCGGGGTGAGGGTTTCGTAGGCGGCATCCGGCCGCGCGCCGGGCATGGAGACGACCCCGGCCAGGCGCGCGAGCACCTGCTGCGACACGGCGGAGTCGAGGAAGGTTTCCCCCTGGAGGACGATGTCGATCGCCTGCAGCAGCCGTTCGGGGGCGGAGTCCTTGGTCACGAAGCCCGAGGCGCCGGCCCGGAAGGCGCTCACGATGTAGTCGATCTTGGAGTGCATGGTGACGATCAGCACCGCCGTCCGGGGAAGCTCCCGCTTGAGCCGCAGGGTGACCTCGATCCCGCTCTGGTCCGGAAGCGAGATGTCGATCAGGGCCAGGCGGGGCCGGTGCTCGTGGGCCAGGCGCAGCGCCACATCCCCGCGGCCGGCCTCGGCGACCACCTCGTAGGCGGGGTTGCGGCCGATGATGGCCTTGAGCCCCTCGCGGAAGAGGGTGTGGTCGTCCACCAGCAGAATCGTTTGCTTTTTGCCCACGGGGCGTCTCACTCCGGGCAGGGCAGCTTGGCGAGGATCTTGGTCCCCCGCCCGGGGGCGGAGGTCACGAGCAGCACCCCGCCGAGCACTTCGGCGCGCTCCTGGAGGCTGCGCAAGCCCATCCGCTTCTCGGCGTCGATCGCCCGGGCCCGCTCGGCGACGTCGAAGCCCCGGCCGTCGTCCTCGACGCGCAGCAGCAGGTGCGGGCGGACCGCCGCCAGCTTGACGACGGCGCGGGAGGCCCGGGCGTGCTTGTGGACGTTGTTCAACGCTTCCTGGACCATGCGGTAGAGCTGGATCTGGACCTGGAAATCGAGCCGCAGCCGCTCCACCCCGACGGCCCGGAAGTCCACGGCGAGACCGGTCTTTTCCGCGAATTCCCGGCAGAACATGGCGATCGCCTGGACAAGCCCCATCTCCTCCAAGCCGGGCGGCCGAAGTTCGTAGGCGAGGTCCCGCACCGTGAAGATGGCGCGCTCGAGGAGCTGCCCCAGCCGGCGCACGTCCTCCCCGAGCGCGGGGGGGACGGCGGGGTGCCGGTCGGGGAGCGTCTCCAGGGCGATCTTGATGCCGCTGAGGTCCTGGCCCAGGCGGTCGTGGAGCTCGCGGGAGATCACGCGCCGCTCCTCCTCCTGGGTCTTCATCAGCTTGCGCGTGAGGGAGCGGATCTGGGTCTCGGTTCGCTGGCGCTCCACGAGGTGCCCGATAAAGCGCGCGAGCCGGGCCGCGGCGGGATCCGGACCGGAGGTCTCCTCCGGGGGCAGAAAGTAGAAATTGTCGTAAAGTGCGGTGCCGATCAGGAGCCGCGGGTGGACGGCGAGCGCGTCGAGCAGGAAGGCGGCCGGCGTGCGGCGGCGGTCGTAGTGGCAGAGCAGGAGCGCCGGGAGCGCGCCGAGGTGCGGCGGGATCGCCGCCCCCCAGCGCAGGAGGCTTGCCGGCGTGACCGTGGCGAGGAGGGCGGGGCCGATCTCCGCGGAGAGGCGCAGCGCCCCGTAGCCCTCCCCGACCCGCCGGGCGGCGAGGCGGCGCAGGGCGCCGAGGGCCGCCTCGGCGCCGCCGCCCGCGCTTCCGGGGGGAATTTCCGAAACACGCAGGACGGCGATCTGACGTCGTTTGCGCAAGGGGGCCGGGTCCACGCCCTGCTCGCGCAGGCCCTGCTCAAGGGCCTCCGCTCCCTCTTCATCCGTGATGGCGAGCACGGCCTCGTGCCGCTCCACCCCCTGGCGGACGAAGGTCGCGCGCACGAGGTCATGCTCGCTTCGGCTTTCGTAGAGGGCCCCGAGGTGATCGCCGGGCTGGAGTTTCCAGAGCTCGCGCTCGAGTTCGCGTTGCCGATCGGGGTGGACCATGGTGCGCTCCCACCGACGGCCGCGGGGGCCGTGCGGTCGATGGGGAGGGGGGCGGCTTGCACCGGGGGGTCCATTATCGCCTTTCGGCGCCAAAAATCAACGCCCACGGGCCCCTTGCCGGTGGGCCCGGAGGGCATCCAGGCTGTAGAGGGCGAGGGCGGCCCAGATCAGGCCGAAGGCGAAGCCCTGGGCCGGGGAAAAGGGCTCACCGTAATGGCCCACGGCGAGCAGGAACATGCCGCTCGGCGCGAGGTATTGCATCAGCCCGAGGGTCGCCAGCGTCACCCGCCGGGCGCCGACGACGAAGAGCAGCAGCGGGACCGTGGTGAAGACTCCCGTGCCGGCGAGAAGGAAATCCCGGGCGGGGCCGCCGTGGAGAAAGGCCCCCTTCCCCTGGGCCGCGAGGGCCGCGAGATAGGCGAGGCAGACGGGGGCGAGGAGCAGCGTCTCCACGGTCAGGCCGACCAGGGCGCCTGCGGCGGCGGTCTTGCGCAGCAGCCCGTAGAGCCCGAAGGTGACCCCGAGGAAGAGCGCGATCCACGGCGGCTCGCCGAGGGAGAGGGTGCGCCAGAGGACGGCGAGGAAGGCGAGGCCCACGGCCAGGGCCTGGGCCCGGCGCAGCCGCTCGCGGAGAACGAGCATCCCGAGCACCACGTTCACCAGGGGGTTGATGTAATAGCCGAGGCTTCCCTGGAGGATGAAGCCGTGGTTCACCGCCCAGATGTAGAGGATCCAGTTGCCGCTCAGCAGGAGGGTCGTGAGGGCGAAGGTGGCACGAAGCCTCCGGTCGCGCAGGGCGCCGACGGCCTCGCCCAGCCGGCCCGAGAGCGCGCACAGGCCGAGGAGCAGCAGGGCGGACCAGAGCACGCGGTGGGCGGTGATCTCGAGGGCGGGGACGTCCTCGAGGGCCTTCCAGTAGAGGGGGCTTGCGCCCCAGAGGGCGAACGCCCCGCCCGCCGCGAGGACCCCGCCCGCCGCCCGCCTCCCCTGCCGGCCGGCCGAAGGCGGCGCTGCCATGGGGGGGCCTACCCCGCCGCGCGGCCGAGGAGCTCCTCGACGGCCGCGGCCACGCGCTCGGCGGTGAAGCCGTAGCGCTCGAGGACGACCGCCCCCGGGGCCGAGGCCCCGAAGCGATCGACGCCGATCACGCGCCCCGCCGGGCCCACGAAGCGCTCCCAGCCGAAGGGGACCCCCGCCTCCACGGCGACGCGCGCGGTGACCCCGGGCGGCAGGACCGATGCGCGCACCTCGGCCGGGGCGGCCGCGAAGAGCTCCCAGCTCGGCACGCTGACCACGCGGACGGAGCGGCCGCCTTGCGCGAGGAGCCCCTGGGCCGCAAGCGCCGTGTGCACCTCGGAGCCGCTGGCGAGGATCACGGCCTCGAGGTCCCGCGGCTCGTGCGAGAGCACGTAGGCCCCCTGGCGCAGGCCCTGCGCCGGGGCGAGGCGGGTGCGGTCGAGGACGGGCAGGTTCTGGCGGCTCAAGATCAGGGCCGTCGGCCCCGCGGTGCGCTCCAGCGCCACGCGCCAGGCCTCGGCCGTCTCGGTCGCGTCGGCCGGCCGGAGGACGACGAGGCCGGGGAGGATCCGCAGCGAGGCGAGGTGTTCGACGGGCTGGTGCGTGGGGCCGTCCTCGCCCACGGCGAGGCTGTCGTGGGTGAACACGTAGAGGACGGGAAGCCGCATCAGGGCGGCGAGGCGGATCGCCGGCCGCAGGTAGTCGGCGAAGACGAGAAAGGTCCCCCCGTAGGGGCGCAGGCCCCCGTGCAGGGCGAGCCCCGAGAGGATCCCGCCCATGGCGTGCTCGCGCACCCCGAAGCGCAGGTAGCGGCCGCCGGGGGTGGCGCGCTGGAAATCGACCGCCCCGCGGAAGCGCGTGTTGTTGGAGGGGGTGAGGTCGGCCGAGCCGCCGATCAGCTCGGGCACGCGCGGCGCGGTCGCCTCGAGCACCCGGCCGAACGCGCTGCGGGTGGCGATCGGCGGCGAGCCCGCGAAGTCCGGGAGCTCCGCGTCCCAGCCCGCGGGAAGCCTTCCCGCGAGCGCCCGGTGCCACTCCGCGGCGAGTTCCGGGTGCCGGCGGGACCAGGACTCGAAGCGGCGCTTCCAGGCGGCGTGCCACCGGGCGCCGCGCTCCAGGCAGCGGCGGAATCGGCGCAGCGCGGGCTCCGGAACGAAGAAGGCGGCGTCGGGGGGGAACCCCAGGCGCTCCTTGGTCAGGCGCACCTCCGCGGCCCCCAGCGGGGCGCCGTGGGCCTCGCTGGAGCCCTCCTTGTTCGGGCTGCCCCAGGCGATCCGCGTGCGGCAGACGATGAGCGAGGGCCGCTCCTCCTCCGCGCGCGCCCGCCGGAAGGCTTCCCGGATCGACGCCGGGTCGTTGCCGTCGCGCACGCGCAGCACCTGCCAGCCGTAGGCGCGGAAGCGGCGGGCGACGTCCTCGCTGAAGGCGAGCGCCGTGGGGCCGTCGATCGTGACGCGGTTGTCGTCCCAGAGGCAGATGAGCCGGCCCAGGCCGAGATGGCCGGCGAGCGAGGCGGCTTCCGCGGCCACCCCTTCCATCAGGTCACCGTCCCCGCAGAAGACGTAGGTCCAGTGGTCGACGACCTTGAGCCGGCCGCGGTTAAAGCGCGCGGCGAGGTGGCGCTCGGCGATCGCCAGCCCCACGGCGTTGGCGATCCCCTGCCCCAGGGGCCCGGTCGTCGTCTCGACCCCGGGGGTGTGCCGGGCTTCCGGGTGGCCCGGGGTCTTGCTGCCCCACTGGCGGAATTGCCGGAGGTCCTCGAGCGTCACCGCGTAGCCGCAGAGAAAGAGCAGGCTGTAGAGCAGCGCCGAGGCATGGCCGTTCGAGAGGATGAACCGGTCGCGGTCGGGCCAGGCGGGATCGCGCGGGTCGTGGCGCAGCAGGCCGGTGAAGAGGGCGTAGCCCGCCGGCGCCAGCCCCATCGGCGCCCCGGGGTGGCCGGAGCGGGCCGCTTCCACCATGTCCATGGCCAGCGTGCGGATCGTGTTGACGCAGAGCGTGTCGAGGTGCGGTCGGGCGCCGGGCATGGTCTTCTCCTTTTCCGCGGGCCGCGCGCCGGGGGCTTCCGCCTCAGCCGGCGCGCAGGGCCTCGAACTGCTGGGCGACGAAGTCCACCGTCAGGCGGGTGGCGCGGGCAAACTCGGCCGCCGTGGCGATCAGGGCGGCGTGGCGGTTGAACTGCTCGGGGGCGAGGCCGTCGGGCTCGCAGGCTTCGGTGAAGTAGGGCAGGCGCTCCAGCTTGGCGAGCGTCCCCCGCGGGACGTCCTCCTCCACGGCATCCGGCCGGAAGGGGCCGAGGTCGTCCTCGATCGCCATGAGGGCCTCGATGAAGGGCGGCGGGCAGGCGTAGACGACGTCGGCGCCCGCGGTTTTCTCGACATGCCAGCTTGCCCGGGAGCCGTCCGCGGTGCACGGCCCGATGCACATGCTGCTGATCAGCAGCTTGACCGGGAGGCCCCGGCCGCGGACGAGGCGGTAGGCGCGCCGGAAGATGGCGAGCTCGGCCCAGCGCAGGTCGGCCTCCTCGAGCAAAATCCCGCGCGCCTCGGCCTGGGCCGCGAGGTCGCCCAGGCGGCCGTAGCGGCCGGACATGTGGGTGATGACGGCGCGGAAGCGCGTGAGATCGATCCCGGCGTCGCGGGCGCGCGCGAGCCCGCGGTCGAGGGCCTCCAGGCAGGCCGCGAACTGGGGCAGGGTGAAGGAGAGCGTGTTGTTCACGCCGATCCCGCGGGCGGCGAGCTCCTCGATCACGCGGTAGCCTTCGCGGGTCCCGGGGACCTTGATCAAGAGGTTCGGCGCGAGGCCGGCGAGATCGAGCGCCTGGGCGAGCATGCGTTGCTCGTCGAAACAGTCCCGCGGGTCGACCTGCGCGCAGAGCACGCCGTAGCGGCCGCCGCTCGTCTCCCAGAGGGGCCGCATGAACCGCGCGCCCTGGCGGATGATTTCGCGGTAGGTGCGCCAGAAGACGGCCTCGACGCCCTGCGCGGGGTCCTCGCGGATGAAGCCGCGCACGATCTCCCTCCAGCGGTCGAGGTCTTGCCGCAGCGCGGCGAGGCTGAGCGGGGGGTTGGTGGTCACGCCGCGGAAGAGGTTGCGCTGCGGGTCGGCGGGGTTGAAAAGCCGGGCGAGCTGGGCGCGCCAGCGCTCGCGCTTTTCGGCCGGGGCGGCGGCGACCACGCGCTCGGCCCAAGCCGTGTAGACCATGGGCGCCGAGTCCCACCAGATCTCCGCCTGCGGGTTCGCCGCCTGGAGTTTTTCAAGGACGTGCAGCTCGGGCATGGGGTCGATCCGGCCCGCCGGCCGGGGGCGGCCGGCGGCCTGGGCGTTTGCGGCGTTCGGCCGGCGGGCAAACGCCCCGCCGTCCCAGCGCGCGGTTGCCTGCCGCGGCCGGAGGCGCTATACCGGGGCGCTTCGCGGCGCAGCCGTCTCGAATACGGGAAAAGGGGGAAGGATGCAATCGAAAATCGCCTTGCAGGCCGTGATCCTCGATTTGGCCGGCACGATCGTCGACTACGGAAGCCGCGCGCCGGTGGAAGCCTTCGTCGAGCTTTTCCGTCGCCGGGGGGTCGCGATGAGCTTCGAGCGCGCCCGCGAGCCCATGGGGCTGGGCAAGCGGGAGCACATCGCGGCGCTGCTTGCCCAGCCCGAGACCGCCGCGGCCTGGCGCGCGGTTCACGGCCGGGCCCCGGGCCCGGAGGACCTCGAGGCCCTCTACCGCGAGTTCGTGCCGCTGCAGCTCGAGCTGCTGCCCCGTGCGAGCCGGCTGATCCCCGGCGTGCCGGAGACCCTGGAGCGCCTCAGGCGGGCCGGGGTCCGGATCGGGGTGACGACCGGCTACAACCGCGCGATGATGGCGGTCGTCCTGGAGGAGGCGCGGCGCCAGGGCGTTTCGCCCGAGGCGGCGGTCTGCGTCGAGGACGTCCCCGCGGGCCGGCCGGCGCCCTGGATGATTTTTCGCTGCATGGAGCGGCTTGCGGTCTGGCCGCCCGCCGCCGTGGCCGCCGTGGGGGACACGCTTCCGGACGTGGCCGCAGGGTGCAACGCCGGCTGCTGGTCGGTCGGCGTCGCCGCGACCGGCAACCTCGTCGGCTGGAGCGAGGAGGAGGAAGCCCGCCTCCCGGCGGCCGGGCGACGGGCGGCCCTGAGGCAGGCGAGACGCGCGCTGCGGGCGGCCGGGGCCCATTTCGTCCTTGATCGCGCGAGCGAACTCGAGGCCGTCTGCGGCCGCATCAGCCGTCGCCTGGCCGCCGGCCGCAAGCCCTGAGACGGCGAAAGGCGGCCGCCGCGGTTGCGGCCCCGTGCCCGACGCTTGGGCGGCAGGCGATCGCGGCATCAAAATGTATCGAATTTGATACATATTTTTGTGGTAGTTCGCAGAAAAAAAATTCATAACGGCCAAAATGGCATTGCCTTTTGGCCCAAACGGGGTATAATGAGCTCGTAACTCTTCAGGACAAAATGAAATTTGAACCGGAAGAGGGCACAAATTTCTGTTGACAACCACGATTTGTTGTATTAAGGCGGCGGACAAGCACAAGATCGTGGGGGTGGCGGCGAAGGCCGAAATGAAATCCGGTTGCAATTGTGCACCGTTTGCGTTTCCCTGGCCCCCGGCCGCGAAAAACAATGTCCACCGTGTAATCGCAAGGCGCAGCAAAAACGTCAGAGTAGCGGAACCTGGGCCTAAACTCTCTGTGAGCCGGAAAGGAGAACCGCGATTTCCATGAAACCCGATGCCGTGAATCTTGGCCGCACAGGCGTATCGCTGCCCGGATCCCCGAACGAGACGGGCTCCGAAAACGACGAAGAGCCTCCGGGTTCCCCCGCCGCCTCCGAACCCGTCCCCGCATCCGCCCCGCTTTCCCGTCCCGCCCGCAAGCTGAACGTCGTTCCCCTGCTGCGGCCGCGCATTCCGAGTTCGCCGCGCGTGAGCGCCTTTCGCCGCGCCTTCTTCCCCGCGGTGAGCGAGAAAGAGTGGAACGACTGGCAGTGGCAGGTCCGCCACCGCATCCGCACCCGCGAGCAGCTCGAGCGCATGCTCGTGCTCTCCGACTCCGAGCGCGGCGCCATCGAGCGGGCCCAGGCCCGCCTCCCCGTGGGGATCACGCCCTATTTCATGAGCCTCATCGCGCGCGAGGACGCCGCCGACCCGCTGCGCCGCACGGTGATCCCGACGATGGAGGAATTCGTGCGCTCGCCCGGTGAGGACGACGACCCCCTCGGCGAGGAGACCCAGAGCCCGGTGCGCGGCCTCGTGCACCGCTACCCGGACCGCGTGCTGCTTCTCGTTCTCGATTTCTGTTCCACCTACTGCCGCTACTGCACGCGCTCGCGGATCGTCGGCCACGGGGCCATCTATCCCAGCCGTGCGCGCCTCGAGCAGGCGATCGACTACATCCGCCGGACCCCCACCGTGCGCGACGTCCTGATCTCCGGCGGCGACCCGCTCACGCTGAACGACGAGCGGCTGGCCTGGCTGCTCTCGCGGCTCCGCGCCATCGCCCACGTGGAGATCATCCGCATCGGGACCAAGATCCCGGCCGTCCTGCCGCAGCGCATCACGCCGGCGCTGGTGCGCATGCTGCGGCATTACCACCCGCTGTGGATGAGCCTGCATTTCACCCATCCCGCGGAGTGCACCCCCGAAGCCGTACGGGCCTGCGAGCGCCTGGCCAACGCCGGGATCCCCCTCGGCTCCCAAACCGTGCTCCTCAAGGGCATCAACGACAGCGTCCCCGTGATGAAGGAGCTCTGCCACCGGCTGCTGCGCATGCGCGTGCGGCCCTACTACCTCTACCAGTGCGACCCGATCACCGGCTCGGCGCATTTCCGCACCGCCGTGCACACGGGGCTCGAGATCCTGGAGGGGCTGCGCGGCCACACCTCGGGGTACGCGGTCCCCACCTTCGTCGTCGACGCCCCCGGCGGCGGGGGCAAGATTCCCCTGATGCCCGAGGCCATCGAGGGCCGCGAGGGGCGGGATCTCCTGCTGCGGAACTTCCGCGGCCGCACCTGCCGCTACCCGGACGTCTTCGGGGAAGCGGGCGCCTGAGCCGCGCCGTGCGGATCGGCCTCACCTACGATCTGCGCTCGGAGTACCGGGCGCTCGGCTTCGGGGAAGAGGAGATCGCGGAGTTCGACCGCGAGGAGACGATCGAGGCGATCGAGCGGGCCCTTGCGCGGCTGGGCCACGAGACCGAGCGCATCGGGAACGTCCAGCGCCTGGTCGAGCGCCTGGCCGCGGGCCGGCGCTGGGATCTCGTCTTCAACATCGCCGAGGGGCTCTACGGCGTCGGGCGCGAGGCCCAGGTCCCGGCGCTCCTCGACGCCTACCGCATCCCCTACACCTTTTCCGACCCCCTGGTCCTCAGCCTGACGCTGCACAAGGCGATGGCCAAGCGGGTGGTGCGCGACGCCCGCATCCCGACCGCGCCCTTTGCGGTCGTGGAGTCGGAGGAGGACGCGGCGCGGGTGCGCTTCGGCGGGCCCTACTTCGTCAAGCCCGTGGCCGAGGGCACCGGGAAGGGCATCACGGCGCGCTCCGTGGTCCGCGAGCGCCGGGAACTCGCCGCGGCCTGCCGCCGCCTGATCGAAGCGTTCCGCCAGCCCGCCCTCGTGGAGACCTTCCTGCCGGGGCGTGAATTCACCGTGGGCCTCGCCGGCACCGGCCGCGAGGCGCGCGTCATCGCCACGATCGAGATCCGGCTGCTCGCCTCCGCCGAGGAGAACGCCTATTCCTTTGCGAACAAGGAGCACTTCGAGGAGCGCGTCCGCTACCGCCGGCTCACCCCCGCGGAGGATCCCCTGATCGCCGAGGTGGAGGCGATCGCCCTCGCGGCCTGGCGGGTCCTCGGCTGCCGCGACGCCGGCCGCCTCGACGTGCGCTGCGACCGCCGCGGGCGGCCCTGCTTTCTCGAGGTCAACCCCCTGGCCGGCCTGCACCCCGAGCATTCCGACCTGCCGATTCTCTGCCGCCTCGCGGGGGCCTCCTTCGAGCAGCTGATGGCCTGGATCCTCGAATCGGCCGCGCGGCGCACCGGTGCGCCCGCGGCCGGCGGCGGCGATGCGGGTCGCGGTCGTCCATAACGCCCTGCGCGAAAACGCGGGGCCCGAGGAGCGCGACGTCCTCGATCAGGCCGAGGCCGTCGTGCGGGCCCTGCAGGAGCTCGGCCACGAGGCGGTCCGCCTCGCCTGCGATCTCGACCTCGCCCGCTTCCGCCGCCGCATAGGGGAGCTCGCCCCGGATGCGGTCTTCAACCTGGTGGAAGGTCTGGACGGCCGGGGATGCCTGATCCACTGGGTCCCGGAGTTGCTCGAAGCTCTCGGCGTCCCCTTCACCGGCGCCCCCGCCGAGGCCGTGCGCGCGAGTTCCCACAAGGTGCTCGCCAAGGAGCGGCTCGTCCTGCTCGGCCTGCCCACCCCGCCCTGGATCGACCCGGCGCCGGCGGGGCTTCCGCGTCTTGCCCCCTCCGCGCCGCCCGCCGCGTCGGCCGAAGGCCCCTGGCTCATCAAGTCGCTCTGGGAGCATGCCTCGATCGGGTTGGATGAAAGGCGCCTGCCGCTTTGCAGCCGCGCGGGCGAGGCCTGCGAAGAGCTCGCGCGGCGCGCCCCGCTCCTGGGGGGCGCCTGCTTCGCCGAGCGCTTCATCCCCGGCCGGGAATTCAACCTTTCGGTCCTCGCCGGCGCAGAGGGCCCGCAGGTGCTTGCCCCGGCGGAGATCCTCTTTCCGGGGCTGCCCCCGGGCGCCCCCGCCGTGGTCGGCTACCGCGCGAAGTGGGTTCCGGAATCCTTCGAGTACCGCCACACCCCCCGGCGCTTCGCCTTTCCCGCCGCGGAGGCGCCCTTGCTCGCGCGTCTTCAGGAGCTGGCCCGCGCCTGCTGGCGGGGCTTTGGGCTGCGGGGCTGGGCGCGGGTGGATTTCCGGGTGGACGGGGAAGGGGAGCCCTGGATCCTCGAGGTCAACGCCAATCCCTGCCTCGCCCCGGAGGCGGGCTTCGCTGCGGCCCTCGACGCCTCGGGGATCCCCTTCGCGCGCGCCGTCGAGCGGATTCTCGCCGATGCGCTCCGGGGGCGTGACCCCGGGGCCTACCAGTGCGGCTGATTGCCGATGCCCTTGCCCATCACCTCCAGGGTTTCGCTCACGACGAGGAAGGCCTGCGGGTCGTAGGAGCGCACCATCTCCTTGAACCGGGAGAGCTCCTGGAAGGTGACGACCGAGTAGAGGATCTTGAGCGGCCGGCCGGTGTAGCCCCCCTCGCCGTTCACGATGGTCACCCCGCGATGCATCGACTCCATGATCTCGCGGGCGATCTCCTCCCAGCGGGGGGAGATGACCATGACCGCCTTGCGCTGGTTGAGGCCCGTCACCACGAGGTTGATGAGCTGGGCGGTGACGAAGAAGTAGATCAGCGTGTAGATCACCGTCTCCAGGGGGAAGCGGAAGAGCGCCACGAGCAGCAGCGCCGTGTTGAACCCCATGACCGTGGTGCCGATGCGCACGGATCCCTTCTTGAGGAGAATCACCGAGAGGATGTCGAGCCCGCCCCCGGAGCCAAAGGAGCGCAGCATCAGGCCGCTGCCCACGCCCGAGAGAATGCCCGCGGCAATCGCCTGGAGCAGGGGGTCGCGGAGGGGGCAGGGGGCGAAGGGGACCAGGAGCAGGGCCGAGAGCACCCCCATGCCGAGCAGGCTGTAGCCGAAGAAGCGCCGGCCGACGAACTTCCAGCCCACAGCGAAAATGGGGATGTTCAGCAGGAAGTAGAGGACGCCGACCGGCAGGGCGGGCAGGAGGTAGTGGAGAAACAGGCTCAGGCCGCCGACCCCGCCGGCGAGGAAGCGGCTGGGGACGAGGATGGCGTTGATCGCGTAGGCGCACAGCACGGCGCCCGATCCGATCAGGAGCCCGTTTTCGACGAACCGGCGGAGGAAGCTCTTGCGGTCTTTCATGGGCGGCTTGGGCTTTAGACGGGGAAATGGTAGCGCACGCCGACCCCGAAGGGGAAGGCGCCGCCGGGGAGCTCCCGGCACCACTTCACCTCGCAGAGGACGTTGGTGCGCACGCTCAGGCAGCCGTTGTCCTCCGCGGGCTCGAGGCATTCCCGGAGGCGGATCTGCAGGGTCGTCCCCTGGGCGAGGCGCTGCGCGCACTCGAGGTAGCCGCCGCCCGCGCTCACGTTGCGCAACCGCGCGGGGTGGAACTCGAGGCGGTTGAAGAACGCCCACTCCACCTCGGCATTGCAGGGGCGGCGGCGTTCGCGGCGTTTTTCGGGCGGGGGGACCATGACGCACTCCTTGCTGTCCGAGGCAGACTCTATGCGGGCGCTTGAGGGATGTCAATCGCCGCGCGGGAGGCGCACGCAAAAAAAGCTCTTGAAAAAAGCAACGGCTTCGGGAATAAAGGGAGCCCGCCGTCGCCGGAGCCGCCCGGCGGGCGAGGCCCGGCGCCCTCGCTGCGCCGCGTCGAACCCCGGGAAGATGAAAGAAAAAGACCGCCAATACTTCAAGCAACTGCTCACCCGCTGGCTCGACGAGCTGCTCACCCACGCGGATCGAACCCGCCTCGGGCTGCGTGAGACGGATGAGCCGCCGCCGGACCCGCTCGACCGCGCCGTCTTCGACTCCGAGCGCAATTTCACGCTGCGCATCCGGGACCGGGAGAACATGCTCATCAACAAGATCCGCCGCTCGCTCGAGGACCTCGAGGAGGGGGTGTACGGGATCTGCGAGTCCTGCGGTGAGGAAATCGCCATCGAACGGCTCAAGGCCCGTCCGGTCACGCGGCACTGCATCCGCTGCAAGACCCAGATGGAGGCCCGCGAGAAGCAGACGGGCACCTGAAGTCCCCGCAACGCGGCCGCCCCCTCGGGGGAGCCGGAGTCGCCACGAGGAGTGTTGACCCATGCCGTCCGCCAAACGCCGTGAACCCGCCGGCGCCGCCAAGCGCCCCGCCAAGGAGATTTCGCCCGACGAGTGCGAGGCCCTGCTGGACCACGACAAAAGCAAGGTGGAGTGCCTCTGCCCCAAGTGCGGCAAGAAGCACGTCATGAACTTTCACTGGATCGGGCGGGGGATTCCCCGCAAGTACTGCCAGAGTTGCCGGGACAGCATCTGAGACCGCGGCGTTTCATTCCACGTCCACGCGAAGAAAGGAGCCCACAGATGAACAAAGCGGAATTGATCCAGGAAGTCGCCAAGGTGGTCAGCACGAAGAAGGAAGCCCAGGCGGCGGTCGACTGCGTCCTCGAGTCGATCACCAAGTCCCTCAAGAAGGGCCAGCCGGTCACGCTGGTCGGCTTCGGCACCTTCAAGGTGGTCAAGCGCAAGGCCCGCAAAGGCCGCAACCCTCAGACCGGCGCCGAGATCAAGATCAGCGCCTCCAAGGCCCCCAAGTTCGTCGCCGGAAAAGCCCTGAAAGACGCCGTGAAGTAAGGGCAAGGCCGGACGAAGCGGCTTCGCGGGCGGCACCCCGTTCCCGGCGCGACACGGCGCCGGGGATCCCGGGCGCCGCCCGCAAAGGATCCCCGCGCGCGGCTTAGGCGAGGGAGGACCAGCGCCGCCGCCGCCGCATGAACCAGCCGAGCACAACCCCCGCCAGCAGGACCCCGGCCCCGGCAAGGAACGCGTAGAGAACCTCCCGGCGCAGCAACAGCTCGGGCAGGTCGATCCCGCGCCGCAGGGCCTCTTCCTTGGCGGCGAGTTCCGCGCGGGCGCTCTCCAGGCGGGCGCGCAACGCCTCCACATCGGAGGCGTCGCGCCGGAACACCTCGAATTCCTGCCGCAGGGAGGCGAGCTGCTCCGCCAGCGAGCGGTTTTCCTCGCGCAAGCGGGCGTTCTCCTCGCCCAGCGCGGCGGCGCGGGCATCCAGCTCGCGGTTCTTTTCCTGCAGCCGCGCGGCGAGCAGTTTCGGCGGCGGCTGCTCCGTGAGGTAGCGCGAGGGCACCCAGCCCTCGAGACCCGCCGCGGAGCGGACGAGCGTCCACTCCTCGCCTGCCCGCAGGATTTCCACCGCCTGGCCGCTTTCCACGACCCCGAGCGATTTCTGGTCCGCCGCCGGCCCCGCACGCAGCGCGAGGCGGATGGTGTCGGTGACGTAGGCCGTCGGCTCGGCGCCCAGGACGCCGGCCGTGGCGGCGAGCAAGGCGAGGGCCGCGAGAGCGCGGGGGATCCCAGAGCTCATGACGCTTGCTCCACGGTCGGATTTGACGAAAACGGCCCGCATGGGCTACTCTTTCCATAGCCCAACCGCCTGCGGGAATCCAGGGTCAGGGAAGCAACGCGCGATGATCGCCTACGACCTCACCTGCGACCAGGGGCACGGCTTCGAGGGGTGGTTCGAGGACGCCGAGGCCTTTCTCGATCAGCAACGCCGGGGGCTCATCGCTTGCCCGGTGTGCGGCAGCACGGGGATCGAGCGGCGGCCCTCGCGCTTTGCGATCCGCGCCTCCCAGGGCCCGCAGGACGGCCCCGAGGGCCCCGATCCCGGCGCCCTGCTCGCCCGCCTGCAGCGCCGCATCGCCGCCTATGTCCAAACCCACTTCGAGAACGTGGGCAGCAATTTCGCCAAGGAGGCCCTGAAGATCCACTACGGGGTTTCCGAGCCGCGGAACATCCGCGGGGTCAGCACCCGGCAGGAAGAACAGGTGCTGCGGGAGGAGGGGGTCCCCTTCCTCAAGGTGCCGCTTCCGCCGTCGCCCGACACCGACGCCTGAGGCCCGCTACCTCCCCCCGCGCGCAAGGATCCACTCGGCCGCCGCCCCGAGATCGGCGACCACGGCATCGGGTGTGACCCCGGATGCGGCGAGCACCGGGATCGCCTGCGGCCCCTGGCCGGTGAGCACCAGAAGCGCGCGGGCCAGCCCGGCGCGCCGCGCGCAGAGAATGTCCGCCGCCTGGTCCCCCACGAGCGCAGCCGCGGAGAGATCGATCCCGTGCCGGCGGGCCGCCTCGCGCAGCATCCCCGTTGCGGGTTTGCGGCAGTCGCAGCCGGCCTCGGGTGCGTGCGGGCAGACGAAGAGGTCCAGGAGGAAGCCCCCCGCCTCGCGGATGCCCGCGATCATGCGGCGGTGAATCGCCGCGAGCGTCTCCGGGGAGAGCCGCCCCCGCCCCACGGCCGACTGGTTGGTCACGACGACGCAGGCGAAACCGGCTTCCGCGAGGCGGCGCAGGGCCTCCCGGCTGCCGGGGAGGAACGTGAAGTCCTCAAGGCGGGTGACCCCCTCGGGGAGATCCCGGTTGATCACCCCGTCGCGGTCCAGGAAGACCACCCCGCGGCGCATCGCGGCCCCCTCCGGCTCACTCGGCGACCACGAAGGCGTCGCGGAACCCCTCGGCCCGGAGGCGGGCCTCCCAGGCCGCGGCCTCGTCGAGGTGGGTGCAGCGGCCGACGCGCAGGCGGTAAAAGCGGACGCCGCCCACCTCGGTTTCGACGATGTGCGCGTTGCCGTAGCGCGTCTCCAGCCGCTCCCGCAGCCGCTCGGCGTTCTCCCGCTGGGTGAACGCCCCCACCTGGAAGGTGAAGGCGCCGGAGTAGAGGTCGACGGGGGCGCCCTCGGGGACCGCGATGGCCTCGATTTCCACCGGCGCCGTCCCCGGCCCAATGATCTGCAACCGGCGCGCCGCTTCGTAGGAGAGGTCGATGATGCGTTCGCCCACGAAGGGGCCGCGGTCGTTGATGCGCACCTCGACCGTGCGCCGGTTCTCGAGGTGCCGGACGCGCACGAGCGTGCCCAGGGGGAGCGTCTTGTGGGCCGCGGTGAGTTCGTGCATGTTGTAGGCCTCGCCGCTCGAGGCCCGCTTGCCGTGAAACTCGGGGCCGTACCAGGAGGCGATGCCGCGCTGGCGGAAGCCCCGGGCGTCGGCGAGCGGCACATACCAGCGGCCGAAGACGCGGTAGGGCCGGGGCATGCCGGGCGGGGCCTCGGGCCCCGGGGCCGGCCGCTCGACCGCGGCCGGCGGGGCGGTGCTCTCGGCCGGGGGCGGAAGGGGCGCGCGGCGGGCGCAGCCGGCGATCGCCAGCAGGACGGCGAGCGGGACGAGGGCCCGAAGACCGCGCCGCATCCCGCCCCCCGCCGGCAGGGCGTTCATGGGAATGGCGAGCATGTCCTGACGTCGCGAAAAACGCTTGCCGCGGTTTGCTGGGAGATCGTAAAAAATACCATGCCCGCCTTTCCCTGTAAACGGCCGCTTCCGGCGCCCGCCCCTCCACGCCCGGGCGGCCGGCGGGCGATCCTCGCTCTCCAGTATTTCCTCTATTTCGGGGTGATGGGGGTCTATCTCCCCTATTTCAACCTGTATTGCTATCACCTCGGCCTCTCCGGCTTCGAGGTCGGCGTTCTCTCGGCGCTGCGCTCGGTCGCTTGGGTGCTCTTCCCCATGGCCTGGGGCGCGCTCGCCGACCGCACGGGCCGCCGCCGCGCCATCGTGCTCCTCTGCCATGTCGCCAGCACCGGGATCTGGGCGGGGTTCCTGGTCGCCGAGCGCTTCGCCGCCATGGCCCTGCTCATGGTCTTCTACGCCATGTTTTACGCGCCGATCATCTCGTTTCTGGAGGCGGCCTGCATGGAGATCCTGGGGAGGGAGAAGAGCGCCTACGGCAGGGTCCGGCGCTGGGGGTCGATCAGCTTCATCGCCGTGGTCCTGCTCTTCGGCGTGGCCGTGGACGCGTTCCCCGAGCGGATCGTCGTCTGGGCCGTCGCCGCCGGCTCGCTCGCCATGGCGCTCGCCGCCTTCGCCATGCCCCCGGAGCCGCACCGGCCGGCCGAACCGGCCCCGGGCGCCGTGCGCATGCTGCGGCGCCGGGAGACGGCGGTTTTTCTCGCGAGCGCCTTTCTCATGCTCGCCAGCCACGGCGCCTACTACGGCTTCTTCTCGATCCATCTCGCGGAGCTGGGGTATTCCCCCGCCTGGATCGGCGCCGCCTGGGCGCTCGCCTCGACGGCCGAGATCTGCGCCATGACCGCCTCCCCGGCCCTCTTTCGCCGCTTTTCGCTCGAGGCCGTGCTGGGCTTCTCCTTCGCCGCGGCCCTCGTGCGCTGGGGGATGCTCGCGCTTTTTCCCGCCCCGCTCGCCGTGTTCGCCTCTCAGCTGCTCCACGCCTTTTCCTACGGGACCTTTCACATGGCGAGCATCCTCTACGTGGACCGGCTGGCCGCGCCGGGCGAAAAGAACCTCGCCCAGGCGATCAACAACGCCGTCACCTACGGGCTGGGGCTGATGGCGGGCTTTTTCCTGCAGGGGGCGCTCTTCGGCCGCATCGGCTCCTTCGGCATCTTCGCCGCCAGTGCGGGGATCGCCCTCGCCGGGGGGGCGCTCTTCGGGCTCCTTCCGCGGCGGGGCGGCGGCCGGCCCCTGGCGCCGGGGGCGGCGCCCGAAATCAACCCGGGCGCTCCTCCGCCCAGGCGCGGTGGCTGAAGAGCCGCGCGGCGGGGGTGATGCCGAAGAGGGCGTCGGCGGCGAGCAGGACGCCGGCATTGGTCCAGGAGTAGGCCTCCGTGGGCCAGAGGGTCATGTCGGGGAAGGTGAACCCCGCCCAGTAGGAGCCGTCCGCGAAGCGGCGCTCGGCGATCCACCCGAACAGGATCCGCGCGCGGTCGAACCGGCCCATGGCGGCAAGCGCGAGCACCAGTTCCGCGGTTTCGGCGATCGTGACCCAGGGCCGATCGGCGACGCAGCGCACCCCCAGCCCCTCCACCACGAACTTGCGCCAGCCCCGGGCGATGCGGCGCTCCGCCTCGGCCCCCGTGCACACGCCGGAGAGCACGGGGTAGAACCAGTCCATGGCGTAGCGCGCCTTGGCGACGTTGAACAGGCGGGGGCGGAAGCGGATCGCCTCCTCCAGCCGCCTCAGCGCGGCGGCCCAGGAGGCGGGGCGCCGGCCGAGAACCCGGGCCGCGGCGAGGCCGCAGCGCAGGCTCATGCAGACCGAGCTCGAGGCCGTGAGGAGCGCCATGCGGTCGACGACCCCCTCGGGGCTGACCGCCCAGAAGATCTCCCCCGTGGGCGCCTGCAGGCGCAGGGCGAATTCGATCCCCGCGGCCAGGGCGGGCCACATCTCCTGCAGGAACCCCCGGTCGGCGGTCAGCAGAAAATCCTGGTAGACCCCGACGGCGAGGTAGGCGGCGAAATGGGCCTCGCGCGTGCGGTCGAGCGGGTTTCCCCCCTGGTAGGCGCTGTACCAGCTGCCGTCGGCGAGCTGGCGCCCCGCCAGCCAGCGGTAGGCCCGGCGCGCCGGCTCGATGCGGCCGGACAGGGCAAGACCCATGGCCGCCTCCACCAGGTCCCAGGGGTCGGTCTTGAGCCCCGGGCCCCAGGGGATTTCGCCGTCGGGGCGCTGCACGGCGGCGATGGCCGCCGCGGGGCCTTGAAGATCGAAACCGGCTTCGGCCGCCGCCTGACGCGGGGGGTGATCCATGGGCCTCCTTTCTTGCCGCCAAACGCCGGGTGCTTCCGTTGCCGGCGCGCAAAGGGCATCTCATAGCGGGGAACCCCCGAAAGCTCAATCCCCACCCCCGAGGGATCCGGCCGCCGGGGCGGCCGGATCCGAAAAAAACAAATAACCAATTGATTTAAATCTTTTTTTATGCTATTGCCTTTCGGCGGGACGGTGCTATAATCACCCCATCGGGTCAATCCCCGCGAGGGGGGCCCTCCCGCGTCGGGGCCGGGGCGTGAGCCCGGGGTCACCCCGCGCGGGCCAAAATCTGCCGCGTTTCGCCCGCGGGCCCGCTTGGGGCCCGTTTGCGCTTCGGTCGGTCCGCATGCGCAAGCGGCGCCGGCCCCCCGTTCCAGGAGGTGGTGGTTCATGTCCGCAACCCCCAAACCGCGTCTTTCCGGCCTTTCCGTCCGCCGCAAGGGGATGCTCTACCTCAACGGCAAGACCCTCAAGCCCTATGCCCAGGGGTCCTTGGACGGCCTGTGCGCGGTCTACAGCATCGTCAACGCGGCGCGCATCGTCTCGGATCTCAACGAGGAGGAGGCCAAGCGGCTCTTCCGCGAAATTCTCGGCTGGCTCGACGAGAACGAGGACCTCGCGCGGGTGCTGACCGAGGGGATCACGTTGAACACGGTCGGCAGCATCCTGCGCGAGGTCGCCAGCGACCGCATCCCCGAACGCAACATGCCCTTCAAGCACCGGCCGGAGACCTCGCTCGAGGAGTTCTGGACCGAGGCGATGGCCTTTCTCGACGGCGGCGAGAAGCGGGCGCTCCTGATCGGGGTGGGCGGACGCCACTGGGACCACTGGACCGTCTCCCATGCCATCAGCGAGCGGGAAATCTATTTCTTCGATTCCCACCGCCTGCGCAACATGAAGCGCAGCCGCTGCACGACCAATCGCCCCACGGCCGCCCGGCCGCACCTGCTCTGCCCGACCCACACCTACTTTCTCTCCTGAGCCCCGCGGCTTGACTTGCGGGGGCGCTTTCCGCTACAGGCTGCGCAGGACCGCCCCGGCCGCAGCGCGCCTCCCCCCCCGCCGGCGCGCCCAGGGCGGCGGCCGCCTCGGCCTCCACGGCCGCAGGCGGTCGGCCCGGTCGGCCTCACCCCCGGACGCGTGAGCTCCGCCTCCGGGGTTTGCCCCTCACCCCCTCAGGCCCCGAGCCCCTCGGGAAAGGAGGATGCCATGGCCGAGAGCGTCTACAAGATCATCGAACTCGTCGGGACGAGCACCAAGTCCTGGGAAGACGCCGCCCGCGAGGCGGTCGAAACCGCCGCGCGCTCGCTCCGCGACCTGCGGGTCGCCGAGATCACCAAGCTCGACCTCAAGATCGAAAAGGGCAAGGTGGTGGCCTACCGCGCCCGGGTCAATCTCTCGTTCAAGTACCAGAAGGAGGACTGAGCCGCGCGTGAAGGAGGAGAAGCGGGCGTTTCAGGATTTCTACCCCGAGGAGTTCAGCCACTGCTACGGCTGCGGCCGCCTCAACCCCCACGGGTTGAAGATCCGGAGCTTCTGGGAGGGCGAGGAGAGCGTCTGCCGCTTCCGGCCGCAGCCCTTCCACACCGCGCTGCCGGGTTTCGTCTACGGGGGCCTCATCGCCTCCCTGATCGACTGCCACGGCACGGGCACGGCCGCGGCGGCGAAGTGGAAGGCGGAGGGCCGCGAGCCGGCAACGGGGCCCGCCGTGCGCTACGTCACGGCCTCGCTGCACGTCGACTACCTGCGGCCCACGCCGATCGACGCCGAGCTCGAGCTGCGCGGCCGGGTGAAGGCCATCGAGGGCCGCAAGGCGGTGATCGCGATCCGCCTGCTCGCCGCGGGCGAGGAGTGTGCCCGCGGGGAGGTGACGGCGGTGCAGGTGAACGAGGCGTGGATCGCGCGCGTGCGGCGCTGAAGGCGTCGCCGGCTCAGCGGGAGGCGGGGGGCGCCTTGCCGACGAGGTGGATCGCGTTGCCGAAGAAGAGCTCCGCCGCCTCGCCCTCGGTCTCCGAGAGCGTGGGATGCGGGTGCAGGATGGCGGCCAGGTCCTCGGCGAGCGCCCCCATCTCGACGGCGAGCACCCCCTCGGCGATCAGCCCCTCGGCGTGGCGGCCGCAGACGCCCATGCCCAGAATGCGCCCGGTGCCGGGATCGGCGATCAGCTTGGTGAGCCCCTCGGGCGCCCCCAGGGTCACGGCGCGGCCGGAGAACTTCCAGGGAAAGCGGGTCACGCGCACCGGGATGCCCTCGCGCTCCGCCTGCTCCTCGGTCAGCCCGCACCAGGCGACCTGGGGGTCGGTGTAGACGACGGCCGGCACGGCGCGGGCGTCGAAGCGCGCGGCCTTGCCGGCGATCGCCTCGGCGGCCGTTTTGCCCTCGGCGCTCGCCTTGTGCGCGAGCATCAGGCCGCCGACCGCGTCCCCCACGGCCGAGATCCGCGGGTCGGCGGTGCGCAGGCGGTCGTCGACCCGGATGAAGCCGCGCGCATCGCGCTCGACCCGCGTCCGCTCGAGCCCGAGCGTGTCGGTCGCCGGACGCCGCCCCACGGCCACGAGCACGCGGGAAAAGCGCTCGGAGACCGTCCCGCCCCTTCCCGCGAGCTCCACGAGCACGGCGCCTTCCTCTTCGCGGAGCGCGATCACCCGGGTCTCCTCGTGGATTGCGGCGAAGAGCCCCCCCAGGCGCTCGCGCAGGGGGGCGACGAGATCGCGGTCGACCCCGCCGAGGATCCGCCCGCCCTGCTCCACGAGCGTCACCCGGCTTCCGAAGGCCGCGTAGACCATCCCCAGCTCGAGCCCCACGTAGCCGCCGCCGATCACGAGCAGCGTTTCCGGGATCTCCTCGAGGGCGAGCGCGCCGGTTGAGCTCATGATCCGGCCGCCGGGCCGGAACTCGGTCCCCGGCAGCGCGATCGGCTTGGAGCCGGCGGCGATCACGGCGTGGCGGAAGCGGATGCGCCGGATCTCGGCCTCGTGGAGGATCACGGTTTCGGAGGACTCGAACTCCGCGCGGCCCCGGATGAGCTGCACGTTTCTGCGGCGGGCGAGGGCGGCGAGCCCGGAGGCCATCTTCTCGATGACCTCGGCTTTCCAGCGCCGCAGCCCGCCGGGGTCGATCCGCGGGGCGCCGAAGGTCACCCCCCGGGAGGAGGCGGCCGCGGCGTCGAGGACGAGCTCGGCGAAATGCAGGAAGGTCTTGGAGGGGATGCATCCGCGGTAGAGGCAGACGCCCCCCGGCCGGGGGGCCGTGTCCACGAGGGTCACCTCGAGGCCGAGATCGGCCGCGCGGAAGGCGGCGGCGTAGCCCCCCGGGCCCGCGCCGATCACCAGCAGTTCGGTGTCCTGGGTCAACTCCCCCATGACCATGGGTGCGCTCCTCCCCGGGGTCGATCCCCCCGCGCCCGCCTACACGAGCGAGAGCAAGAGCTCGTCGGGGTCCTCGAGAACCTGCCGGAAGGCCTTGAGGAACCCCACGGCGTCGGCGCCGTCGAGCAGCCGGTGGTCGATGCTCAGGACGGCGGGCATCCGGAGACGGGCGGCGAGCCGCGGCCGCTCCCGGCCGCCGACGATGACGGGCTCGAGCCGCGCCTCCCCCAGCCCGAGGATCGCCGCCTGGGGGTACTGGAT
This sequence comes from Desulfatibacillum sp., assembly GCA_020725555.1. Lineage (GTDB taxonomy): Bacteria > Desulfobacterota > Desulfobacteria > Desulfobacterales > SpSt-501 > SpSt-501. Next base: position 51,593 of record DYEU01000018.1, on the reverse strand, counting down.
GATCGGCGTGAAGCTCCAGCCGCCCAGGGCCCCGGCGTTGGTGATCGTGAAGGTCCCCCCCTGCAGCTCCTCGCGGGAGAGCTTGCGGGCGTGGGCCCGCTCGACGAGCCCCTTGAGCTCGACGGCCAGCTCCTTGAGGCTCTTGTTGTCGACGTCGCGCACCACGGGGACGATCAGCCCCTCCGCGGTGTTGACGGCCACCCCCAGGTGGTAGTGCCTCTTGAGGACGATCTCGCCGGCCGCCTCGTCGAGCGAGGCGTTGATCCGGGGGTGGGCCTTGAGCACGCTGGCGGCCGCCTTCAGCGCGAACACGGTGAGCGTGAGCCGCCCGCCCTGGGCCTCGATCTGTGCCTTGTGCCGGCGGCGGAAGGCCTCGAGGCGCGTCACGTCGATCCTCTCGACGCTCGTCACGTGCGGGATGCGCGCCCAGGAGAGAACCATGCGGCGCGCGGTCGCCCGCCGGAGGGAGCGGAAGGGGACGCGTTCGACGGGCCCGAAGCGGGAGAAATCGGGCAGCGCCTCGTCCTCCTCGGGGGCGGCGGGGGGCGGTGCGGCCGCTGCGGGCCGTGCCGCGGGCGGGGGAGGTTCGGGGCTTTCGCCCCGGGCCGCAAAGGCCCGCACGTCTTCCGCCGTGACCAGGCCCGCCGGCCCGCTCGCGGGGACCTGCGCGAGGTCGACCCCGAGCTCGCGCGCCAGCCGCCGCGTCGCCGGCGAGGCCGGAACGGGGCCGCGGCGAGGTCCCGCCGGCTGCGGCGGCGGCGCCGCGGCCGGCGCGAGGCCCGGTTCGGCCGCGGCCGCGGCCGCCGGTTCCCGTTCCGCCGCCGGTTTCTCTTCCGTCGCAAAGGTGATCAGCACTTCGCCCACGCGCACCGTCTGGCCCGGCCGGACGCGGATTTCGGCCACGGTGCCGTTGAACGGCGAGGGGATCTCGACCGCCGCCTTGTCGGTTTCGACCTCGAGGATGATCTCCCCCTCGCGCACGGCCTGCCCCACGGCGACCCGGACGGCCAGGATCTCGCCCTCGTGGACGCCCTCGCCCAGGTCGGGCAGCTTGAATTCGCGGATCATGGCGGCAGGTTCCTCCTCGCTGTCGTTCTCAAGGCGCCTCGAGCAGCCGGCGCGCCGCCTGCACGATGCGCGGGACATCGGGCAGGTAGTAGGCCTCGCGGCGGAAGAGCGGGATGATCACGTCGTAGCCCGTCACGCGGGCGACGGGCGCCTCGAGGTGGTAGAAGGCCTTCTCCACGAGGCGGGCCACGATTTCCGCCCCCGGACCGAAGCTGCGGGGCGCCTCGTGCACCACGGCCACGCGCCCCGTCTTGCGGGCCGAGGCGACGAGGAGCGTGTCGTCGAGCGGCGAAATCGTGAGCAGGTCGATCACCTCGGCCTCGGCACCCCGCTGCCGGCTGAGTTCCTCGGCAGCCTCGAGCGTGGGGCGCAGCATCGCGCCGTAGGCGACGAGGGTGAGGTCCCCCCCCTCGCGGGCGATCCGGGAGCGGCCGAGGGGGAGGGTCTCCTCCTCCTCGGGGACCTCCTCGCGGAAGGCGCGGTAGAGCGCCTTGGGCTCGAAGAAGAGGACCGGGTCCGGGTCACGGATCGCGCTCAGGAGGAGCGCCCGCGCGTTGCGGGGCCCGGAGGGGATCACCGTCTTCAGGCCGGGGAGATGGGCCCAGAGCGCCTCCCGGCTCTCCGAGTGGTGCTCGAGGGCGCGCACGCCGCCGCCGTAGGGGGCGCGAACGACCAGGGGGACGTGGAAGCGCCCCCGGGAGCGCCACCGCAGCCGGGTGGCGTGGGCCTCGATCTGGTGCATGCCGTAGTAGGTGAAGCCGTCGAACTGGATCTCGCAGACCGGCCGCAGCCCGGCCACGGCCATGCCGATCGCCGTGCCGACGATCGCCGACTCGGCCAGCGGCGTGTCCACCACCCGCTCTTCGCCGAAGCGCTCGATCAACCCCTCGGTCACGCGAAAGACCCCGCCGTCGCGGCCGACGTCCTCCCCGAGGACGATGACGCGGTCGTCCCGCTCCATTTCCTGCCGCAAGGCGAGGTTCAATGCCTGGACCAGGTTCAGCTTAGCCATGCGTCTCCTCCCCGCCGCGGGCCGCGAGCGCGGCGATCAGCTCCTCGCGCTGCTCGCGAAGGGTAGGCGGCATCTCCGCCCAGAGATGCTCGAAGAGATCGAGCGGGTCGCCCAGGGCCTTTATCGCCTCCTCGGCGCGCTCCACGGCCTGCTGGATCTCGCGCGCGACCTCCTCCTCCGCGGCGCGGACGCCCTCCTCGGAGAGGAGTCCCTTGTCCGCCAGGTACTTCTGGAATCGCGGCAGCGGGTCCCGCCGCCGCCAGGACTCGACCTCCTCCTCGGTGCGGTAGCGGCGGGGGTCGTCGGCGGTGGTGTGGACCGCGAGGCGGTAGGTCACGCACTCGATCAGCGTGGGCCCCCCGCCGGCCCGGGCGCGGCCCACGGCCTCCGCGGCCGCGGCGTAGACGGCGAGCAGGTCGTTGCCGTCGACCTGGATGCCGTGGATGCCGTAGGCCAGGGCCTTCTGGGCGAGGGTGCGGGAGCGGGTCTGGCGGGCCCGGGGCACGGAGATCGCCCACTGGTTGTTCTGGCAGACGAAGATCGCCGGGAGCGAAAAAACACCCGCGAAATTGAGCCCCTCGTGGAAGTCGCCCTGAGAGGTCGCCCCGTCGCCGAAGAAGACCATGGCGACCCGGTCCGTGCGGCGGTGGCGCAGCGCCCAGGCGATGCCGGCCGCGTGCAGGATCTGCGAACCCACGGGGATGGCGATCGGCAGGTCGTTGCGCTCCGGCGGGATGTGCCCCCCCTCGTTGAAGCCGGCGTTGTAGAGGAGCACGCTTTCGAGGGTGCGGCCGCGCCAGATCTCGGCGGCGAGCTCGCGGAAGGCGGGCACCATCCAGTCCTCGGGCGAAAGCGCCGCCGCCGCCCCGAGGTGCGCGGCCTCCTGGCCCGAGCTCGGCGGGAAGGTCCCGATGCGCCCCTGGCGCTGGAGGCTGAGGAGCCGCTCGTCGAAGCGGCGCGCAAGGAGCATCGTCCGGTGAAGGCGGAGAAGGAGCCCCTCCTCGAGCCGGGGTTCGAGGTCGCGGTCGAGGCGGCCGGTTTCGTCCAGGACGGAGAGGTACTCGATGCTCTCGGGGATCTCGATCGGTGTCCGCGGCATGCGCCCTCCTTCGGCGGTTCCCGTTTTGACCGCTCAATATGAGGACGCCTGCCTTCCCGTCAAGCCTTGCGGCCCGGGCGGACGCCATGCGGCCGGGGCGAGGCCCTCACTCCACGATCTCCAGCACGGCGCGCTTCTTCTCCTTCGCCGCGGCCGCGCCGAGGATGGTGCGGATCGCCTTGGCGGTTCTTCCCTGCTTGCCGATGACCTTGCCGAGGTCGGCTTTGGCGACGCTCAGCTCGAGGACCGTCGCCTGGCTGCCCTCGAGGACGTTCACGCTCACCTGTTCCGGGTGGTCGACCAGGGCCTTGGCGATGTATTCGATCAGCTCCTTCATGGCGTCTCCCCCTTCCGTTCGCGCTTCCGTTCCGCAGGCCGACGGACGCCGTCCCGTGCAGGCGGCACCGGGGTCGTCTCTCCCCCGGCCTCACCCCAGGCGGCACGGGCCGATGTGGCCCATTGTAGCGAAGGAGGCGGCCGAATTCAAGACGCCTCCAGTTTCGGAACGGCGTTCATCTTTTCTTGCTTTTTCAGAACGCCCCGTCTACCCATGGCGTTTCGCGCCCGCGGATCGGCCGGGAGGCGGCCCCCGGCCCCCGGCCCGCCGCCGCGCCCCCCCCACCACGCCCGAGAAGGAGGACGAAGCGCATGGATTTCCGTTTCCCCGAAGCCTGCGTCGCCGCGCGCGACCGTCTCCGCGGCTTGCTCACCGCCGGGCCCTTCGCCGAGGCGCTCTCCCGTTGGCTTGCGCGGGGGGCGCTCGAGCGCCCCTTTTTCACCGCGCTCGGCGAGGCGGGCCTCTATGGCTTTGCGATGGAGGGCGGGAGGCTCTCGCGCACGTCGGCGTTGCGCGAGGTCCTTCTCTTCGAGGAGTTTGCACGGGTGGCGGCGGGGGCGGCGATCGCCGCCCTCGCCCACGCGGAGCTCGGGTTGATGGGGCTGTGGCGTTTCGGCTCGCCCGCGCTCCAGGAGCGCTACGGGCCGGAGGCGGCCGCCGGCCGGATCGTCCTCTGCCTGGCGAACACCGAGGCGCACGCCGGAAGCGACGCCGCGGCGATCCGCACCACGGCGTCACCGGACGGGGACGGCTTCCGCGTGAGCGGCGCCAAGGCCTATGTGACCAACGGCGCGCTCGCCGACTTCGCCGTCGTGACCGCGGTCACGGACCCCGACGCCCCCCGCAACCGCAGAAGCTCGATGTTCCTCGTCGACCTGAGCGCCCCGGGGGTCCGCCGCCGGCCGCTGGCGAAGTCCGCCTGGGCGCCGGCGGACCTCACCCGGCTCGAGTTCGACGCCGTGCCCGTTCCGGGCGACCACCGGCTCGGGGAGCGCGGCCGCGGCCTCGGCCAGGTGCTCTCCGTCTTCACCGCCTCGCGGGTGACGATCGCGGCCGTCGCCGTGGGCACCGCCGAAGGCGCCTTCGCGCTCGCGTTGCGCCACGGGCGGCGGCGGAGGGTCTTCGGCCGGCCGATCCTCGACTTCCAGGCCAAGGCCTTCGAAGCGGCCGATCTTCACGCGCGCCTGGAGGCGGCGCGGACGATGGTGTGGCGGGCCGCCTGGGAAACGGACCGGGGCGGGGAGCCCCGGGCCGCGGCGGCGACGGCGAAATACCTCGCCGTCGAGGCGGCGCGCCGGGTCGCGGCCTGGGCGGCCGATCTTTTCGGCGCGGCCTCCGTCCTCCCGCAGCACCCGGTCCACCGCTTTCCCCTGGACGCCTGGGCCGCGGCGCTCGGCGAGGGGACCCAGGACATCCAGAAGCGGATCATCTTCCGCGAGGCCCTGGAGCGTCGCGAGGGGCCCTGAGGGGGCGGGCCGGGGCGGCTCACGGGGGCAGCAACAGGATCTTTCCGAAATGCCGGCCCTCTTCCAGGCGGCGGTAGGCCTCGATCCCTTCCGCCAGGGGGTAGGTGCGGTCGATCACCGGCCGGAGCGCCCCGCTCCAAAGCAGCCCCGTCACCACGCGGAAGTCCTGGTGGCTGCCCATGGTGCTGCCGATCAGGCTGATCTGCTTGGCGAAGAGGAAGCGCAGGTCGATCTCCGTGAGCGGCCCGCTCGTGTTGCCGACCACCACGATCCGCCCGCCGCGGGCGACCGCCTTCAGGCTGGAGGCGAGGGTGGCGCGGCCGACGTTGTCGACGACCACGTCCACGCCGCGCTTCTCCGTCCGCGCGAGCACCTCCCGCACCCAGTCGCCGCGGGTGCGGTCGAAGGCCTCCTCGGCCCCGAGCCGGCGGGCGGCTTCCGCCTTTTCGGCGGAGCCGGCGACGGCGAACACGCGCGCCCCGGCGAGGCGCGCGACCTGGATCGCCATGCTGTTCACCCCGCCGCCCGCGCCGACGACGAGGACGGTTTCGGCCGGCCTAAGCGCCGCGCGGTGGATCAGCATGCGCCAGGCGGTGAGCCCGACGAGCAGCGGGGCGGCGGCTTCGGGAAAACCGATCCCCGCGGGCAGCCGGTGCAGGTTGGCCGCCGGGACGACGACGAATTCGGCCGCCCCCCCGCGGCGGTGCTCGCCCAGGATGCGGTAGCCCGGGCTGACCGAGTCCTCGCCGCGGCGGGTGTACTCGTCCTCGCCGAGGGTGATCCCCGGGTCGACCACCACGCGCTCGCCCGCGCGCCAGCCTTGGACCCCGGGGCCCGTCTCGGCGACCTCGCCGGCGACGTCCGCGCCGCACCAGTGGGGCATCTCCAGCCTGAGCCCCGGCCAGCCGCGGCGGACCCAGATGTCGAGGTAGTTGAGGGCGCAGGCGCGGACGCGCACCCGCACCTCGCCCGGCCCGACCTCCGGATCGGGCACCTCGCCGAAGCGCAGGACGTCGCGTTCCCCGTGGGACTCGAAGTAGACGGCTTTCATCGCCTCCTCCTTCCCGGCTTCCCGGCCCGGCCGGGGGTGCCGGAGGGCACCGCGTTTCTTGACACCTCGATCGCCGATCTTACCCTACGCTTTATCGTACACGGCTTTCACCGTGCGCCGCAAGGCGTCCGTGGGGAGGAACGCGGGGAGATGCCGCCCGATGCCTCGCCGGGGCCGCCGGCCTTCGAGGAGGTGGATCACACCGCCGACCGGGCGATCGTCGCCCGCGGCGCAAGCCTCCAAGAGCTCTTCGAGAACGCCGCCCGCGGCATGAACGCGATCCTCGGCTTCCGGCCCGACCCCGGGGCCGCCCCCGAGGCGAGGCGGATCGCGCTCGAGGCCGTGGACGCGGAGGGCCTCCTCGTCTCCTGGCTGAGCGAGCTGGCCTTTCTCGCGGAGACCGAGTCGCTCGGCTTCGAGCGCTTCGGCTTCGAGCGCTTCTCCCCGACGGCGCTCGCGGCGACGGCCTTCGGCCGGAAGGCGGCCGCGATGGAAAAGCTCATCAAGGCCGTCACCTACCACGACCTCGCCATCCGCCGCGAGGGCGGGATCTACACGGCGAGAATCGTCTTCGACGTGTGAGCCCCGCACCCCGCCGGCCGGAGAAGGAGACGACGCCATGGAGATCCGGCAGATCGCCCCCTTCCTCTACGAGATCCCCCGGGGCGCCCGCCCCGGCATGCGCGTTCCCGCGCGGTTCTACGCGGACGAGGCGCTCGCGGCGGCGGCGCGGGCCGACCGCAGCCTGGAGCAGCTGATCAACACGGCCACGCTGCCGGGTGTCGTCGGCCACGTCCTGGCGATGCCCGACATGCACCAGGGCTACGGCTTCCCCATCGGCGGGGTGGTGGCCACGGAGCCGCCCGAGGGCGTGGTCTCCCCCGGCGGGGTGGGCTACGACATCAACTGCGGCGTGCGGCTGCTCACCGGGCGGGTGACGGCGCGCGAGATCCTGCCCCACCTCGACGCCCTGGCCTCGGCCCTCTACGCCGCTTGCCCGAGCGGGGTCGGCCGGGGAGGGGAGGTGCGGCTTTCCGCCGCCGAGCTCGACCGGGCGATGGTCGAGGGCGCCCGCTGGGCGGTCCGGCGCGGGTTCGGGACGGCCGAAGACCTCGAGCACACCGAGGAGGGCGGCTGCCTCGAGGGGGCGGATCCCGGCGCGGTGAGCGACCGGGCCCGCGCCCGGGGCCGGGACCAGATGGGCACCCTCGGGGCGGGCAACCATTTCATCGAGATCGACCGCGTCGAGCGCATCGAGGACGAGGCGGTCGCCCGCCGCTTCGGCCTCTTCGCCGACCAGGTCGTGGTGCAGATCCATTGCGGCTCCCGGGGCCTCGGGCACCAGGTGTGCACCGACTCCGTGAACCGCTTGCAGAAGGCCGCCCGCGACTGGGGCTACCGCCTCCCGGACCGCGAGCTCGTCTGCGCCCCGCTCGAGAGCCCCGAGGGCCGGGCCTACCTCGCGGCGATGAAGGCGGCGGCGAACTACGCCTTCGCCAACCGGCAGGTGCTGGCGCACCGCATCCGCGGCAGCTTCGAGCGCGTCCTCGCCCCGGAGGGCCTCCCCCGGGAGCTCTTCCCGCTCTACGACATCGCCCACAACATCGCCAAGATGGAACGCCACGAGATCGAGGGGCGCGCGCGCACCCTCTGCGTGCACCGCAAGGGCGCGACCCGGGCCTTCGGCCCCGGCTACCCGGAGATCCCCCGCGCCTTCCGGGAGGTCGGCCAGCCGGTCCTCGTCCCCGGCTCCATGGGCACCTCGAGCTGGGTGCTCGTCGGCACCGCGGAGGCCATGCGGCAAACGTTCGGCTCGAGCTGCCACGGCGCGGGCCGGCGGCTGAGCCGGCATCAGGCCAAGCGCGCCGTGCAGGGGGCCGGGTTGCGGCGCGAACTGGAGGAGGGCGGCATCCGCGTCCGCGCCGGGAGCCTCGCCGGGCTTGCGGAAGAGGCCCCCTCGGCGTACAAGGACGTCGACCGCGTCGTCGACATCGTTCACGGGGCCGGGATCGCGCGGCGCGTGGCCCGGCTCGTCCCGCTCGCGGTGATCAAGGGCTGAGCGGGGGGCCGCCCCCGGCCCCCCGCGGCAGGCGAAGGAGGTGCTTCCATGCGCGTGCATTTCCGCCATGTCCTGTGCGCGACCGATTTTTCCGAGCACGCCAACCGGACCATCCCGTACGGGGTCGCGATCGCCCGGGAATTCGACGCCCGGCTCTACGTCTGCCACGTCGTCGATCTCTCCGCGGTGGCGATCTACGGCGAGTTCCAGCTCGACCCCGTGGGCCAGCAGGAGCGCATCCGGCGCCAGGCGCGGGAATTGCTGGAAAAGACGCCGGGGTTGGAGAACGTCGCCTGGGAGCCGGTGATCCGCTTCGGCAACCCGGCGGGGGAGATCGCGCGCTTGGTCGAGGAGAAGCAGCTCGACCTCGTGATCGCTTCGACCCGCGGCCACTCGGGCCTGAAGCGGCTGATCCTCGGCTCGGTGACCCAGCGGCTGATCCGCACGCTCCCCTGCCCGGTGCTCGCCGTGCAGAGCCCGCCCGAGGGCTTCATCGACCCCGAAGGCGGCGGGATCCGCCTCCAGAAGATCCTCGTGGGGATCGATTTCTCCGCCGACGCCGAAAACGCCCTGCGCTACGGCCTGAGCCTCGCCCAGGAGTTCGAGGCCGAGGTGCACATCCTGCACGTCATGGAGCCGCCGGTCTACCCGGAATTTCTCACGCCGACCGAGCAAACGCAGGACCTTCTCCAGGTGGATGCGGTGAAGGAACGACTCGAGGCCCTGGTCCCGGCGGAGGCCCGCGTCTGGTGCACGCCGCGGGCGACCGTGCTGCGGGGGCAGGCCTACGAGGAGCTCGTGGCCTACGCCGTGGCTCGCGAGATGGACATGATCGTGCTCGGCGTCCGCGGCCACGGGTTGGTCAAGTCGCTGCTGTTGGGTTCGACGACCGACCGCGTCGTGCGCCGCGCCCCCTGCCCGGTGCTGGCCGTGGGCTCCCCGGCGGCCGAGTAGCGGCCGGCCGAGCGGCCGGGTGGCGGCTTTAGGAGGCTTTTCCCGCCTGGGCGAGCTTCTCGAGCCCGCCGGGGTCGAGCAGCGCGATGCGGCGGCCCGCGACCCGGATCAGCCCCTGGGCGGAGAGCCGGGCGAAGATGCGCGAGAGCGTCTCGGGGATCGTCCCCAAGAGGTTCGCGAGCTCCCCCTTCGAGATCGACAGGGCGACCTCCGGGCCGCCGCCCTGTTCGCGGGAGAGGAAGAGGAGGTAGACGGCGAGCCGCGAGGGGATCTCCTTGAGGGCGAGGCCCTCGATCTGCCGCGTGAACTCGCGCAGCTTGCGCGACAGGTCGGCGAGTAGCTTGAGGGCGAGTTCCGGGTGGTCCTTCAGGAGGGCGCGGAAGGCCGCGCGGGGAAAGAAGAGGGTCCGCGTCTCCTGGAGGGCCTGGGCGTTCGCCGGAAACGGGCCCCCCTCGAAGACGGCCACCTCGCCGAAGGAGTCCCCCGGCCCGAAGAGATGCAGGATCTGCTCCTTGCCGGAGGGGGAGAGCTTGAAGATCTTGACCCCGCCGCTCAGGATCACGAAGAAGCCCTCCCCCTCGTCCCCGTCGCTGAAGACCCACTCCCCGCGGCCGAAACTCCTCTCCCGGGAGATCGCCCGAAACTCGAGGAGCTGGTCCCGGCTCAGGCCGCTGAAGAGCGGGATGCGGGAAAGGGCCGCGAGGGCGTGTTCCACGGGGGGCCTCCGATCGCGCGCGAACCGTGTTGCCGCCGTTAAACCCCAGCGCTTGATTTAGGTCAAGGACGTTTCCGCCCGGCCGGCGTTAGGATCCCGGCCGAACCGAACGCTTCCCCCAGGAGGCCCGCCATGCGTTGCCCGGGACAGGACATGCAGTACTGGAAGCCGGGGTCCATCTTCGAGGTCGCCTGCCCGCGCTGCGGCCGGCCGGTGGAGTTCTTCCAGGACGACGCGGCGCGCACCTGCGTCGGCTGCGGCCTTCGCTTCGTCAACCCGCGGCTGGACTTCGGCTGCGCCGCCTGGTGCCCCCACGCCGCCCAGTGCCTGGGCACCCTGCCGGAGGGGCTCGCCGAGCGTCGCCGCGAGCTCTTCAAGGAACGGGTCGCCGCCGCCGTGAAGCGGCGCTACGGGAGGGACTTCGGCCGCATCGGCCGCGCCGCGCGGGTGGCGCGTCTGGCCGAGCGCCTCGGCCGCGATGAGCGGGCCGACCTGGCCGTCGTGCTCTCGGCCGCCCTGCTGCACGAGATCGGGGGGCCCGACCCGGCGGCCGAGGCCCGCCGCCTGCTGGAAGGGCTCGGCGCCGACCCGGCGCTCGCCGGGCGGGCGGCCGCGGCCGTCGCCCGCTTCCGGGATGCCGCCCCCGGCGACCCGCCCGAGGTGCGTGTGCTCCACGACGCCTGGCGCCTCTCCTGCCGGGGGGAGGCGGGCGGGGACGGAGGGCCGCCGGCCGCAGGCGCCGCCCTGCTCACGGCCGCCGGCCGCGGCGCGGCCCTGGAAAGCGAACCCCCCCACCCATGAGGTGACGATCCATGAAGGTCATCCGCAAGATCATCCAGATCGACGAAGACCTCTGCGACGGCTGCGGCGGTTGCGTCCCGGCGTGCGCCGAGGGGGCGCTCGAAATCGTGGACGGCAAGGCCCGCGTGGTCGCGGACATTTACTGCGACGGCCTCGGGGCCTGCCTGGGCGAGTGCCCCCGGGGGGCGCTCGCCCTGGTCGAGCGCGAAGCCGAGGAGTTCGACGAACACGCCGTCGAAGAGCGGCTTGCCGTGCGGCCGACGGCCGAGGCCGCCCCGGGGGGGGAGCGCCGCGTCTTTCCGCTTGCGGGCGAAGGCTGCCCCTCGCGCCGCTTCGTCCGCGCCTTCGACGCCGGCGGCGAGGAATCGGCCCTCAGCCACTGGCCGGTCCAGATCCGGCTCGTTCCCGCGGACGCCCCCTATCTGCGGGGGGCCGATCTTTTGGTGCTGGCCGACTGCGTGCCGGTCGCCTTCCCCTCGCTGCACCGCGACTTCCTGCGCGGCCGGCGGGTCCTGATCGGCTGCCCGAAGTTCGACGACCGCGAGGCCTATGTCGAGAAGTTCACCCGGATCTTCCGCCACGCGGGGATCCGCAGCGTGACCTGCGTGGTGATGGAGGTCCCCTGCTGCGCCGGGTTGCCGCAGATCGTCCGCGAGGCCCTGCGGCGCTCCGGGAGCCGGATCCCCACCGAGGAGGTGGTGATCGGCGTGCGCGGCGAGATCCTCGAGCGAAGAGCCGTCGCGGCGTCCTGAAGGCCGCCGTCCCGCGGGACAAGCCTGTCACGCGATTTCCCCCGGGAGCCGTTTGCATTCGCTTTCGGCCTGTGATACGGGGGAGATGGGTCGCGGGGCGGTCCACCGCGCCGCTGGCGGTGTCTCGGCCGGCGACCGAGACACGGGCTGCGCGGGGGATGCCGCCGCCAGCTCCAACCCGTCGAAACCGCTTGCGATCGTCAGGGACGGGCCATCACCCCGATTCCCGGCACGCTTCTTGTTTGCGGAGGAGGGGAGGTTGCCCCACCGCCCGGCGGGGCGGCGGTGCCTTGGTGAGATCCCGCCTTGCGCTGCGGCGCGGGGCGTTGAGAGCGAGCGGGCCTTGCGGGACCGGACCGGGGTGGGCGCCATCCGCCGCTCGGGCGCCCGCGGGGCCCGGAAAGCAACCCCGAAGGGAAAGGAGTGTCACATGCCGGAATTGCTTGAGATCTACAAATGCGACGTCTGCGGCAACATCGTCGAGGTCGTTCACGGCGGCGGCGGCGAGCTCGTCTGCTGCGGCCAGCCGATGAAGCGTTTCGTGGAAAACACGGTCGATGCGGCCAAGGAAAAGCACGTCCCCGTGATCGAGAAGACCGCCGACGGCTACAAAGTCAAGGTCGGCAGCGTCGCCCACCCGATGGAGGAGAAGCACTGGATCGAGTGGATCGAGCTCGTCGTCGACGGCAAGGTCTACCGCCAGCACCTCAAGCCGGGGCAGGCGCCCGAGGCCGTCTTCTGCATCCAGGCCGCCCGGGTGAGCGCCCGCGAGTACTGCAACCTGCACGGCTTGTGGAAAGCCTGAAACCCGGAGGAGCCCATGCCCAGCTGGAAATGCTCCCACTGCGGCTACACCTTCCAGGCGGACGACTACCCGAACCAGTGCCCGTCCTGCAAGGAGAAGTGCGAGTTCGTCGACAACACCTGCTACACCCCGGATTGCGCGGCCGAGGGCATCGACCCCCGCATCGCCCGCAAGGACAAGTGATCCCCACCCGGCCCCGCGGGCGCTTTCGCCCCGGGGCCCGGCCGGAGGCCCCATGGGACGGGTGCTGATCGTCTACGCCACGCGCACCGGGGAAACGCGGGACATCGCCGAACTCATCGCCGAGGGGGTGCGCCTGGAGGGGCACGAGGCGCACGTCGCGGACGCCCGCACCCTCCGCTCCGAGGCCGACCTGCGCGGCTACGACGGCTACGCCTTCGGCTCGGCCACCTACCACGGGGACATGCTGCCGGCGATGAAGACGCTTCTCTTCCTCGCCGAGAAGGCGGACCTCGAGGGCCGGCCGGCCGGCGCCTTCGGCGCCTTCGGCTGGAGCGGGGAGGCCAACGACCGCATTTTCCAGACCATGAAGAACATCTTCCGCATGGACATGCTCGGCGACTGCCTCCGCCTGAAGTCGAGCCGCCTGGGGGGCGGGCTGCAGATGGCCCAGGAATACGGCCGCCAGCTGGCCCGCAAGCTGAAATCCTGAAACCAGAAAGCAAAAGGAAGGGACCTGACACATGGCGGGACAGGAGACCACTCCGCAGCATTGCCCGGGGTATGCCAATTTCAAATCCCTGAAGTCGTTCGTCTGCAAGTGCCAGAAGTGCGGCGCGGAGAAGGAGATCTTCTCCGACGAGTTCGACCGGCCCCACCGCTGCGGCAGCTGCGGGGCGGCGATCGATTTCACGACCTGCACCCTCGTCGGCGAGGGAAAAAGCCTCAGCCCGCGCTGACCTTCCCGCTCGGTCGGCGGAACAGGCGGGCAAGGCGGAAGGGCGCGGGATGGCCACCGGAGGGGCCGGCCGGGGGAGCCGAGGGTTCGCGGCGGCGCTGCTCGCCGGGGTTGCCGCGCTCGCCTTCGCCGCCGGCGAGCGCGGGGCGGAGCACCTCGAACTCGCCGGCGGGGCGAGCGGGCCGGTTCCCTTCCCGCACGCGCGGCACCAGGAGGCGCTCGGCGACTGCCTCCTTTGCCACGCGGTCTTTCCGCAGCGGCGCGGGGCGATCGAAGAGCTCAAGGCGAACGGCACCCTCGTCCGGCGGCAGGTCATGAACGAGCAGTGCACGCGCTGTCACCGGGAGCGGAAGCAGGAGGGCAAGCCCGCGGGGCCGACCGCCTGCACGACCTGCCACCGCAAACCCTGAGCCGGATCCCCCTGCATGCTGGTCCTGGGACTTCAAGGCAGCCCGCGACGGAACGGAAACACGCGCTTTCTGCTCGCCGCCTTTTTGGAGGCGGCGGCGCGGCGCGGGGCGCGCACGCGGCTTCTCTCCGTCCCCGAGGCCGACATCCGGCCCTGCCGCGAACTCGGCGTCTGCGAGAAGCGCGGCACCTGCCCCATCCGTGACGACCTGGCCCGCGAGGGATACGGCCTGATCCGCGAGGCGGAGGTCGTGGTCCTCGCCTCGCCGGTGTTTTTCTACGGCATGACCGCCCAGATCAAGGCGCTCGTCGACCGCTGCCAGGTGTTCTGGGCGCGCAAGTACCGCCTGCGGCTCGCCGACCCGCGCCGGGCGACCCGCCGGGGCTTCGTCCTGAGCGTCGGGGCGACGCGGGGGAAGAACCTCTTCGAGGGGCTGCTGCTGTCGGCGAGGTATTTCCTGGACGCGATCGACGCCCCGCTCGCCGGCAGCCTGCTCTACCGCGGGATCGAGGGGCCGGGCGATCTCGCCCGCCATCCCGCGGTGCGCGGGGAGGTGGAGGCCGCGGTGGAGGAGCTCCTCGCCCCCTTGCGGCGCAGGCGGCGCCTGCTCTTTTTGGCGCGGCAGGACGACGGTATCGGCCCCATGGCCGCGGCCCTGGCCGGTCACCGCGCGGCCGCCGCCTGGGAGGTCCACTCGGCCGGTCTGGAGCCGGCGGCGAACCTGCGGCCGGGGGTCGCCGAGGCGATGGCCGAGCAGGGGATCGACATCGGCTTTCAGCGGCCCCGGGTCCTGGAAGAGGCCCTCGCCGAGGGCCCGCCCGACGTGGTCGTGGCCCTCGACGCCGCGGCCGCGGCCGCACGTCTCGAGGGGGCGCAGCACGAGTCCTGGGAGGTTCCCGCTTTGGAGGCGGAACCGCCGGGCCGGCTGCGCGACGCCCTGGGGCCGCGCGTGGAGGATTTCCTCGGCCGCGAGGCCGGGGGGTGACGATCGCCGGGAGGTGCCCCATGTCGGAACCGCATGAGATCTACCAGTGCCAGACCGTGAACTGCGGCTGCCTCTACGACCCGAGCCGCGGCGACCGCCGCGGCAAAGTCGCCAAGGGCACCCGCTTCGAGGAACTTCCCGAGACCTGGTGCTGCCCCGTCTGCGGGGCCGGAAAGCGCATGTTCCGGCCCCTCACCGGGCCCGGCTCGGTCAAGGACGAAGAGGGCTTCGTGGAGTCCTGATGCGAATCGGAAACTTCAGATCGAGGAGGAGCAAACGATGAAACGCTATGTCTGTCAGGTCTGCGGCTACGTCTACGACCCCGCCCAGGGCGATCCGGACAACGGCATCGCCGCCGGGACCCCCTTCGAAAAACTGCCCGACAGCTGGGAATGCCCCGTCTGCGGGGCCTCGAAGGCGGATTTCGCCCCCGAAGCCTGAGGCCCGGCCCTTGCGCGGGCGCTGTGGGATGCCCCGCGTCCCCGGGACGGCCCCCGGGGACGGGGGCATTTCCTTTTCGCGGCTTGTTTCCCGCGCAGGGGTGATTAGGTTGCGCGAGGGACGGAACCGAATGCGGAAAGGAGGGCTTCCATGGAACCGCTGCAGATCGCGCCCGGCATTTACTCCGTCGGGGTTCGCGACTGGACCATCCGGGACTTCCACGGCTACTCGACCGACCTCGGGACGACCTACAACGCGTTTCTGATCGTCGACGAACAGGTCGCCCTGATCGACTCCGTGAAGGCGGAGTTCGCCGACGAGCTGCTCGCCCACATCGCCCGGGTCATCGACCCGCGCCGGATCGACCTCGTCGTCAGCAACCACACCGAGCTCGACCACGCCGGGGGCCTCGCGCGGGTGATGCACCGCATCGGCGAGGAAAAGCCGCTTTACTGCTCGAAGATGGGGGCGAAGAACCTCGCGCGCCACTTTCCCCGGAAGTGGAACTACCGGGCCGTGGGCACGGGGGAGGAACTGCGCCTCGGGCGGCGGACGCTGCGTTTTCTCGAGACGCGCATGATCCACTGGCCGGACAGCATGTTCACCTACGTCGTCGAGGACGGCATCCTCTTCTCGAGCGACGGCTTCGGCCAGCATTACGCCGGCCCCGAGACCTTCGACGACGAGACGGGGGAGCGCATCCTGCCGCACGCCAAGAAATACTTCGCCAACATCCTGCTGCCCTACACGGGGCTGATCGAGAAGCTCCTGCAGCAGGTGGAGGCGCTCCGGCTCGACATCCGCATGATCTGCCCCGACCACGGCGTCCTCTGGCGCAAGGACCCCGGCAGGATCCTCGAGGCCTACCGCACCTGGTGCCGTCAGGAACCCGGCCGCCGCGCGGTCATCGTCTACGACACCATGTGGCACAGCACGGAGAAGATGGCCGCGGCGATCCACGAGGGGATCGCGGCCGAAGGGGTCTCCTGCCGGCCGATGCACCTGCGCGCCTTTCACCGCAGCGAAATCGTCACCGAGATCTTTGACGCCCGGGCGGTGGTCGTGGGCTCGCCGACCCTGAACAACGGGCTCTTCCCCACGGTGGCCGACTTTCTCTGCTACCTGAAGGGGCTCAAGCCCCAGAACAAGATCGGGGCCGCCTTCGGCTCCTACGGCTGGAGCGGCGAGGCGGTGCGGCTGATCGAGGAGGAGCTCGAACGCATGAAGATCCCCCGCATCCAGGAGGGGCTGCGCGTGCCCTTCGTCCCCGAGGGGGAAACGCTCGAGGCCTGCCGCGCCTTCGGCCGCGCGATCGGCCGCGCGGTGGTCGAGAGCACCGCGGTCCCCGCCTGAGTCGGGGGCCCCGGGAGGCAGGGGGGCGATGAAACGCCCGGTCGTCGATCTCGCCGAGTGCACGCGGTGCGAGGGCTGCATCGCGCTTTGCCCGGCGGTTTTCCGCCTGAACCAGGCCGGGTTCGTGGAGGCGGCCGATCTCCCGGAATACCCGCGGGAGGAGGTTGAGGAGGCGATCAAGAACTGCCCGGGGCGCTGCATCCGCTGGGAGGAGGAGTGAGCGCCGTGGCCTCCGCTGCGCCGCGACCCGCCGCGCGGCTTTCCGGCCGCGCCCTGAGGAGCTCCCTGGAAGCCCTGCTCGGCGGGGAGCCTTTCGCCGAGGGCCTCGCGCGAATCCTTACGCTTCCGCCCCGGCGGGTGGCGAGCCCGCTGATCGGCCTGTTCTGCAGCCGTGCGGCGCTCGTGCGCTGGCGGGCGGCCGTCGCCCTCGGGGCGGTGGCCGCGCAGCTGGCGGCGAACGACCCCGAGTCGGCGCGCGTCCTCATGCGCCGGCTCCTCTGGCAGTTGAACGACGAGTCCGGCGGCATCGGCTGGGGGTGCCCCGAGGCGATGGGCGAAGCGGCGGCGCGCAGCGGCCGGCTTGCGCGCGAGTACGGGGGGCTGATCGTCTCCTTTCTCGATCCGGCCGCCTGCCTGCTCGAGGCGCCCGGCCTCCAGGCGGGGGTTCTCTGGGCGCTCGACCGCCTCGCCGCCGCGCAGCCCGCGATCGCCGCCGCGGCGGGGCCGCATCTTGCGCCCTTTCTGGAAGTGCAAGACGCCCTTTTGCGGGGCCACGCGGCGCGGGCGGCGCGGCGGATCGACCCGCGGCGCTACGGGGCGCGTCTGGAGGTGCTCGCGGCCGACCGCGCGCGGCTTTTGTGGTTCGACGGCGAACGCCTGGTCGAGACGACCGTGGGGGCGCTTTCGGCCCCCGCGCCGGCGGCACCGGCCGCAGGCCGGGACGAGGAAGGCCATGGAATGGACGGCTGAGGCGGAAGCGGCGCTCAAGCGGGTGCCCTTTTTCGTGCGGCGCCGGGTCCGCGCCCGCGTCGAGGAGGAGGCGCGCGCGGAAGGAAAGCGCCGCGTGACGCTCGCCGAGGTCCGCGCCGCACAGGCGCGCTTCCTTTCCGGCGAGGAGGCCGAGATCCGGGGCTGGCGGCTCGAAACCTGCTTCGGGCCCGGCGGCTGCCCCCACCGCGCGCTCATGACCGACCGGCTGGTCGAGCGGCTCGAGCGCGTCCTCCAGGCCGCCCAGCTCTACGACTTCCTCCGGCGCGAGGTCCAGGGCGGTCTCCGGTTTCACCATGAGTTCCGGGTGGCGGTCGCCGACTGCCCCAACGCCTGCTCCCAGCCCCAGATCCGCGACGTGGGGATCATCGGCGTCCGCGTCCCCGAGACCACCGCCGAGCCCTGCTCGCGCTGCGGCGCCTGCCGCGACGCCTGCCCCGAAGGCGCCGTCCGGCTGGCGGAAGCCGACGGGCGGCCGCCGGTGATCGATCTCGGATGCTGCCTCAACTGCGGTCTCTGCGTCGGCCGCTGCCCGACCGGAACGCTCGCCGAGGCCTGGAACGGCTACCGCGTGCTGCTCGGCGGCCGTCTCGGCCGCCACCCGCGGCTCGGCTTCGAGCTGCCCGGCATCTTCGAGGAGGACCGGGTGATCGAGATCGTCCAAGAGGCCCTCGAGTTCTTCAAGCGCCGCAGCCGGGGCGGGGAGCGCTTCGCCCGCCTCTTCGGCGAGCGCGAATTCGCGGACTGGAGCCGCCGTTTCTGCGGCCGCACGTAAGCGGGCGGCCGCGACTTCTGCGGAGGATCGCTGCCATGAACCGAACAACCTTCTCCATCCCAGGGATCTCCTGCGGCCACTGCGTGCGCACGATCGAGCGCGAGCTCGCCTCCCTCGCCGGCGTGCGCCGCACGGAGGGCGACCCCGGCGGCAAGACCGTGACCGTCGTGTGGGAGCCCCCCGCCGACGAGGAGGCGATCCGCGCCCGCCTGCGCGAGATCGGCTACCCCCCGGCATGACCGCGCCCCCGGATGCCCTTCTCGAAACCGCGGTGCGGGCGGCGCTCGCCGCGGGGGCCGCGGCCCTCGAGGTCTACGCCTCCGCGGGGGCCGAGGTCATCTACAAGGACGACCGCTCCCCGCTCACGCTCGCCGACCGCCGCGCCCACGCGATCCTCGAGGAGGCGCTCGCGCCGACGGGGCTTCCGCTGCTGAGCGAGGAGGGGCGCGAGATTTCTTGGGCCGAGCGCCGGCGGTGGCCGCGGCTGTGGATCGTCGACCCGCTCGACGGCACCAAGGAGTTCATCGGCCGGCGCGGCGAGTTCACCGTCAACGTGGCCCTCGTGGAGCAAGGGCGCCCCCGGCTGGGGGTCGTCTACGTGCCCGTCCCCGACCGCCTTTACGGCGGCCTGCCCGGGCAGGGGGCGTTCCGGCTCGACGCGGCCGCAGGCTTCGCCCCGCGGCTGGCACAGCCCGGGAGCCTCGGCCCGATCCTCGAGCGGCACGGCCGCAAGCTTCCCCTGCCGCGAGACCGCGGCCCGGCCCTGGTCATCGTCGGCAGCCGCTCCCATGCCACCCCCGAGCTCGAGGCCTTTGTCGCCGAGAAGCGCCGCGCCTTAGGCGAGGTGGTCTTCGTTTCGGCCGGCAGCGCGCTCAAGTACTGCCTCGTCGCCGAGGGCAGCGCCGACCTCTACCCGCGCCTGGGGCCCACGATGGAGTGGGACACGGCCGCGGGGCAGGCGGTCGTCGAGGCCGCGGGCGGCCGGGTCGTGCGCGCGGACACGGGCCTCCCGCTCGCCTACAACAAGGAAGACCTGCGCAACCCCTGGCATCTCGCGGGCCGCCCGGAGGTTCTTGACGGCCGCTGCCGCGGCGGAGAAACACCGTGAGCGAACCGGAACTCAGACTCCCCGTCCGCGGCATGAGCTGCGCCAACTGCGCGGCGACGCTCGAGCGGATCCTGCGCGGCGAGCCGGGAGTGCGCGAGGTGCGTGTCGATTTCGCCTCCGAGCAGGCCGTGCTGCGCCACGATCCCGCGACCGCCCCCCTCGAGCGGATCGTGGGGAAGGTGGCCGAGGCCGGGTACGCCGTGCCCACGGCGCGGGCGGAGCTGCGCATCTCCGGGATGAGCTGCGCCAACTGCCGGGCCGCCGTCGAGCGGGCGCTCCTGCACCGGGTGCCGGGGGTGGTGCGCGCCGCGGTCAACTTCGCCGCCGAGCAGGCGACCGTCGAGTACGTGCCCGGGCTCGCCTCGACCGCCGAGCTGCTTCGGGCGGTCGAGGCCGCGGGCTACCGGGCGGAGCCGCTCTTCGCGGAGGAGCCGGGGGCCGAGGACGTCGAGGCCGCGGCGCAGCGCCGCGAGACGGCCGAACAGCTCCGCCAGTTCGCGGTCGGCGCGGCCTGCGCGCTGCCGCTCGTTCTGCTCAGCATGGGGCGCGACTTCGGGTGGACCGGCGCCTGGAGCCACGCCCCCTGGGTGAACGTCCTGTTCTGGGCGCTCGCCACGCCGGTCCAGTTCTACACCGGCCTCGGCTACTACCGCGGCGGCTGGGTGAGCCTCAGGAACCGCAGCGCGAACATGGACGTCTTGGTCGCCTTGGGCTCCACGACCGCCTACGCCTACTCGGTCGCGGTCGTCCTGCTGCCCGGGCTGGGCGGTCACGTCTACTTCGAGACCTCCGCCGTGATCCTCACCCTGATCAAGCTCGGCAAGCTTCTCGAGACGCGCACCAAGGGGCGGACCGGCGGCGCGATCCGCCGGCTCCTCGGCCTGAGGCCGCGCACGGCCGTGCGGCTCGACGAGCGGGGGCGGGAGCAGACCGTGCCCCTGGCCGCGGTGCGCGTGGGCGACCGGCTGCTCGTGCGGCCCGGGGAGCGCATCCCCGTGGACGGCGTGATCCTCGAGGGCCACTCCGCGGTCGACGAGTCGATGCTGACCGGCGAGCCGATCCCGGCCGACAAGGGCCCCGGGGACCGCGTCGTCGGCGGCAGCGTGAACGGCGAGGGGTTGATCACCCTCAAGGCCACGGCCGTCGGCCAGGCGACCGTGCTCGCCCAGATCATCCGCCTCGTGCAGGAGGCGCAGGGGGGCCGGGCGCCCATCCAGGCCCTGGTCGACCGCGTTTCCGCGGTCTTCGTGCCGGCGATCGTCGCGGCCGCCCTCGTCGCCTTCGTCCTGTGGTGGGCGCTGGAGGGGGACCCGGTGGCGGCGATGATCCGCATGGTCGCCGTTCTCGTGATCGCCTGCCCCTGCGCCTTGGGGCTCGCGACCCCGACCGCCATCATGGCCGGGACCGGGAAAGGGGCCGAGCTGGGGATCCTCTTCCGCAGCAGCGAAAGCCTCGAGGCCGCAGGCTCGCTCACGACCGTCGTGCTCGACAAGACCGGCACCGTGACCACGGGCAAGCCCGCCGTCGCCGATCTCGTGCCCCTGGGGCCCGAGGCCCCGTCGGCCGAGGAGGAGCTGCTCCGCCTCGCGGCCGCCGTGGAAAAGGGCTCCGAGCACCCGATCGGCCGCGCCCTGCTTGCCGCCGCCCGCGAGCGCGGGGCGGATCCCGGCGTCCCGGCGGAGTTCCGGGCCGTGCGCGGCCGCGGGGCCGAGGCGCGGGTCGCAGGCGAGCTCGTCCGCCTGGGCAAGCCGGCCTGGCTGGCGGCGGAGGGGGTCGATCTCGCGGAGGCCGCGGCGCCGCTCGCCCGCCTCCAGGCCGAAGGGAAAACCGTGGTCGCCGTCGCCCGCGGGCGGCGCCTGGCGGGGCTGATCGCGCTCGAGGACCGGCCGAAAGAGGACTCGGCGGCGGCCGTCGCCCGGCTGCAGGCGATGGGCATGGAAACGGTGCTCTTGACCGGGGACACGGAGGCCACGGCGCACGCGATCGCCGCGCGCGTGGGGATCGCCCGGGTCTTCGCCGAAATCCCCCCCGAGGGCAAGGCCCGCGTGCTCGAGCGCCTGCAGGCCGAGGGCCGGCGGGTCGGCATGGTGGGCGACGGCATCAACGACGCCCCCGCGCTCGCCCGGGCCGACGTGGGCTTTGCGATCGGCACCGGGACCGACGTGGCGATCGAAAGCGCGGGCGTGATTTTGGCGGGGGGAAGCCTCCAGGGGGTGCCGCGGGCGATCCTCCTGAGCCGGCGCACCCGGCGCACGATCCGGCAGAACCTCCTCTGGGCCTTCGGCTACAACGTGCTGCTCGTGCCCGTCGCGGCCGGGGTGCTCCACCCCTTCGCAGGACTGCCCGTCTTCCTGCGGGAGCTCCACCCCATTCTCGCCGCGGGCGCCATGTCCCTGAGCAGCCTCTCGGTCGTCGCCAACAGCCTGCGGCTCTCCCGCTGGAAGGACGAGAAACCGCCCCTCGACACGGCACCCCGGCGTCCTTAGGTTCCAACCGATCCCCAACGCGAAACGGAGGACCCGATGATCGAAGCCCTGATCCTGCTCGCCGTCGTCGGCGTGTGGGTGTTCCTTCAGGCCGTGCTGCTCCCGCGGCTCGGCATCTCGACCTGACTGCGCTCCGCCTGTCAGGTGACACGGCCCGATGAAGACCGAGCGCACCCCCCCCGCGCCCGCGGCCGTCGATGACGACGACGCCCTGGTGCGCCGCATTCTCGCCGGGGAGCGCGAGCTCTTCCGCGTCCTCGTCGAGCGCTACGCGCCGCGGCTCTACACCTTCGGCCGCCGGATGTGCCGCAACGAGCCCGACGCCGAGGACCTCGTCCAGGAGACGCTGCTCAGCGCCTTCCGGCATCTGCCGGAGTTCCGCTTCGAGTCGAAGTTCAAGAACTGGCTCTTTCGCATCGCCGTCAACGCCTGCCGCAAGAAACACCGCCGCGCGCGGCTTGCGGCCGAGGAAGAGCTCGCGCTCGAGGACCTCGACCGGCGGCTGGCCGACGAAGCCGCCCGGCCGGGGGCCGTTCCGCTCTGGGCGCGGCTTCCGCTTGAGCGGCTGCTGAGCGAGGAGCTCTCCGCCCAGGTGCGCGAGGCGATCGGGTCGCTGCCCGAGAAGTACCGCGTCGTCCTTCTGCTGCGGGACATCGAGGGGTTCAGCACCGAGGAGACCGCGCGGCTCTTGCGGCTCACCCCGGTGAACGTCAAGGTGCGGCTCCACCGCGCCCGTCTGTTCCTGCGCGAACGATTGAAGGGGGTCCTGGAGCATGGCCTGCAGGGAGCATGACCACCGGCGCTGCCTCGAGCTCTCCCGCCGGATTTCCGCCTATCTCGACGGCGAGCTCGACGCCTCCGAGCGCCGCGCGGTGGAGGAGCACCTCGCCGCATGCCTGGCCTGCGCCTGCTGTGCCGCAACCCTCAAGCGCACCGTCGAGCTCTGCCGCCGCGCGGCGCCCCAGCCGCTGCCCGAGCCCTTCGCCCGGCGGCTCGACGGGCTCCTCGCGCGGCTGCTCGCCGCCCCGCGGGTCCCGAAAAGCCGGCCCCGGCGCGGTTGACTTTCGCCGCCCTGCGGCTTACGTTGCGCCGCCGGCGGCGCAGGAGCGCCGCCGGGGAGCCGATGCCATGCGCCTGAGCGAGCTGCGCGAAGGGGAGAGCGCCACGATCGAGCACGTCGGGGGTGACCTTCGCCTGCGCCGCCGCATCCTGGAGATGGGCCTGGTCAAGGGGACCCGCGTGCGCGTGGAAAAGTACGCGCCGCTCAAGGACCCCCTCGAACTGGTGGCCCGGGGAATCCACCTCTCCCTGCGCGTGGAGGAGGCCGAGCACATCCGCGTCGAAAAGGTCGACTGACCCCGCCATGGCCCCCCGGCGCCTCACGATCGCGCTTGCCGGCAACCCGAACGCGGGCAAGACCTCGGTCTTCAACCACCTCACCGGCACGCGCCAGAAGGTGGGCAACTGGCCCGGCGTCACGGTGGAGAAGAAGGAGGGCCACATCCGCCGCGGCGACCGCGAGATCACCGTCGTCGATCTCCCGGGCACCTACAGCCTGACCCCCTTTTCCCTCGAAGAGGTGATCGCCCGCAACTACCTGCTCGACGAGCGGCCCGACGTCGTGATCGCCGTGATCGACGCGACCAACCTCGAGCGCAGCCTCTACCTCGCCACCCAGATCCGCGAGCTCGACTGCAAGGTCCTCTTCGCCCTGAACATGGCGGACATGGCCCGGGCGCGCGGGCTGATCATCGACGGCCGCAAGCTCGCCCAGCTCCTGGACGTGCCCGTCGTCTTCACCGTGGCCAACCGCGGGGAGGGCATGGAGGCGCTGCTCGAGGAGGCGATCCGGCTGGCGGAGTCCGAAACCCCGCCGGACCGCTCCCGCCGCGTCAAGTACTCGCGCGACCTCGAGGAGGCGATCGGGCGGCTGGCGGGCTTCCTCGCCGCGCGCCTCGGCGACCGGCTCGCCTGGCTGCCGCGCTGGACGGCGGTCAAGTTGCTCGAGGACGACGAGATCGTCAAGCAGCGGCTCGTCGCCGCCGCGCCCGATGAGGCGCGGGCGGTGCTGCAGGCGGCGGCGGCGCTGCGCCGGCATCTTGCCGAGCGCTACGACGAGGACCCCCAGATCGTGCTCACCGACGAGCGCTACGGGTTCATCGCCGGCATCGTGCGCGAGGTGCAGCGCTCCGACGCCCGCCGCCGCGTCGACGTCTCGCGGAACATCGACCTCGTCCTCACGCACCGCTTCCTCGGGTTCCCGATCTTTCTCTTTTTCATCTGGGCCATGTTCGAGCTGACCTTCACCCTGGGGGAGGCCCCCGTCGGCTGGATCGAGGCCGCGGTGGAGGCGGCGGCGCGGGCGGCGCAGGCCGTTCTCCCGGAGGGCCCGCTGCGGGGGCTGGTCGCCGACGGCATCATCGCCGGGGTGGGGAGCGTCCTCAAGTTTCTGCCGAACATCCTGATTCTCTTCTTCTGCATCGCCCTCTTCGAGGACACGGGCTACATGGCGCGCACGGCCTTCCTGATGGACCGGATCATGCACCTGATCGGGCTGCACGGGAAATCCTTCATCCCCATGCTCATGGGCTTCGGGTGCAACGTCCCCGCGGTGATGGCCGCCCGCACGCTCGAGAGCCCCAGGGACCGGATCCTCACCATCCTGATCACGCCCTTCATGTCCTGCTCGGCGAAGCTTCCGGTCTACGTCGTGCTCGCGGGGGCCTTCTTCGGCGAGCGCGCGGGCAGCGTGATCTTCGGGCTCTACCTGCTCGGGATTCTCCTCTCCATCCTGACCGGCCGCCTGCTGCGCTCGACCCTGCTCGCCGGGGGGGACGCCCCCTTCGTCATGGAGCTGCCCCCCTACCGCATGCCGATGGCGAAGAGCCTGCTCATCCACATGTGGGACCGCAGCCGCGTTTTCCTGCGCAAGATGGGGGGCACCATCCTGCTCGGCTCGGTGATCGTCTGGGCGCTCTCCTCGTTTCCGCAGGTCCCGGCGACCGCGCCCGGGGGGGCTCCGGACGCCGGGGTCGAGGCCTGGAGCGGGGCCCCGGGGACCGAGGGGTCGCGCGCGCTTCAGGTCCGGGAGTCCTACCTCGGCCGCCTCGGCAGGGCCGTCGCGCCGGTCTTTGCGCCGCTGGGGATCGAGTGGCGCGAGGCGGTCGCGCTCCTCTCCGGGTTCGTCGCCAAGGAGATCGTCGTCAGCACCCTCGGGGTGCTCCACGCCGTGGGCGAGGAGGGGGAGGGGGGGGACACCCTCGGCCGGGCGCTCTCCTCCTCCGGCATGACGCCCCTTGCGGCCCTCTCGATGATGGTCTTCGTGCTGCTCTATCTCCCCTGCCTCGCCACCACGACCGCGATCCGCCGGGAAACGGGCTCCACCCGCTGGATGCTCTTCAGCATCGCTTACAACACCGCGGTCGCCTGGATCGTGTCGTTTGCCGTCTACCAGGGCGGGCGGGCCCTCGGCTACGCCTGAGCCCGGCCGCCGGCCCCACCGTCCGGGCCGCGGGCGGCCGGGGAGGATCGACTATGTTCCCCAGCACCTACGCCGAGATCGCCGCGCTCCTCGCCCTGGCCGCCGCGTTCGGGGCCCTGGGGCTCCTGCTGCGCCAGCCGCTCGTCATCATGTTTCTCGCGGCGGGGATCGCGGCCGGACCGGCCGGGTTCGGGATCGTGGCGAGCCACCCGCAGATCGAGCTGCTCGCCCACATCGGCATCGCGCTGCTGCTCTTCATCGTCGGGCTCCGGCTCGACCTCGACCTCATCCGCACCACGGGGCCGGTCGCGCTCGCCACCGGCCTCGGCCAGATCGTCTTCACCTCGGTCATCGGCTGGGCGATCGCCCTCGGCCTCGGCATGGCACCCCTGCCTGCGGCCTACGTCGCCGTCGCCCTCACCTTCTCGAGCACGATCATCATCGTCAAGCTCCTCTCCGACAAGAAGGAGATCGACGCGCTCCACGGCCGGATCGCCGTGGGGTTCCTGATCGTGCAGGACATCGCCGCGATCCTCGCCCTCGTGGGGCTGACGATGATCGGCTCCCCCCTCTCCGCCGACCTTTCGCCCCCGGCGGCGGCCGTCCGGGTGCTCGCCGCCGGGGCGGGCCTGCTCGCCTTCACGGCGGTAGCGATGCGCTGGCTTCTGCCGCCGCTTCTGCGGCGGATTTCGTCCTCGCCCGAGCTCCTGAGCGTCTTCGCCGTGGCCTGGGCGGTCTTTCTCGGCGCCGCAAGCGACGCGCTTCACTTCGCCAAGGAGGTCGGCGCCTTCCTCGCCGGCGTGGCCCTCGCCTCCACGCCCTACCGGGACGCGATCGGCGCGCGCCTGACGGGGGTGCGCGATTTTCTGCTCCTCTTTTTCTTCATCGACCTCGGGGCCCGGCTGGACTGGAGCACGGTCGGCCGGCAGATCGGGGAGGCCCTGATCTTCTCGGCCTTCGTTCTCGTGGGGAACCCCCTGATCGTGCTGGCGATCATGGGCTGGATGGGCTACCGGCGCCGGACGGGCCTTCTCGCCGGGCTGACCGTCGCCCAGATCAGCGAGTTTTCGCTCATCGTCGCCGCGGCGGGGCTGCAGCTCGGGCACCTGTCCCCGGAAACGATGGGGCTGATCACGCTCGTGGGGGTGGTGACGATTTTCGCCTCCACCTACATGATCCTCTACTCCGAGGCGCTCTACCGCCTGCTTTCAGGGCCGTTGCGGGTGTTCGAGCGGCAACGCCCCTACCGCGAGCTCCCGGCGGAGCCCGGCGCGGCGGCGGCGCCCGGCGTCGACGTGATCCTCTTCGGGGCCGGGACCTACGGGCGCGCCGTGGCCGAGCACCTGATCGCGCGCGGCAACCGCCTGCTCGTCGTGGATTTCGACCCCCAGGCGATCGCGGCCATGCGGGAAAAGGGGGTCGCGGTGCTCTACGGCGATCTCGGCGACCCGGAGCTCCTGGAGGGCCTCCCCCTGGGGCAGGCCCGCTGGGTCGTCAGCACCGTGCGCAACCGGGAGCTCAACCTCGCGCTCGCCTCTGTTCTCACCCGGCGCGGCTTCGGCGGCAAGATCGCCCTCACGGCGACCGGCCCCGAGGAGGCGGCGCGCTACGAGGCGGCGGGGGCGCACGTCGTCTTCCGGCCCTTCGTCGACGCCGCCGAGCAGGCGGCCGACGCCCTCACCCATGCGATGGAGGTCTTCCCGGAGGGGATCGACTGGCCGATCGGCTTCCGCGAGATCCGCCTGCGGCCGGGCTCGATCTTCGCCGGCCGCCCGGTGCGGGAGGTGCCGCTGCGCTCCGCGACGGGCAGCTCGATCCTGGCGGTCAGCCGTGCCGGCCGCGTGATCTACGACCCGGACCCGGAGTTTCGCCTCTTTCCCGGCGACCGGCTGGTCGTCATGGGGCCGCCGGCCGGGCTCAAGGCGGCCGAGGAGCTGCTCGGCCGGCCGGAGGCGGCCGTCGCCTTGGAGGAGGAACGGTTCGTGGTGGAGGAGATCGCCGTCCCCTGCGACAGCGACCTGGTCGGCCGCAACCTCGCCGAGATCGGCTTCCGGCAGCGTTACGCGGTGACGGTGGTGGGGATCCGGCGTGGGGGCCGCCGGATCGTCGCCCCGGCCGCGGAGGAGCCGATCGCGGCCGAGGACCGGCTGGTGGTCTTGGGCCGGCAGGAGGCGGTGGCCCGGCTCCGGCGGGAGTGCCCCCTGCCGGCGCGGTGAGGGGGAGCGAAAAACGGGAAGACCGGCTCAGGCCGGCGTGCGCCGCGTCTTGACCTCCCAGTCCTCGACGGCTTCGCGCTCCTCGATCTCTTCCCAACCGCAGATCATCGCCCGGGTGTGGGCCGTGAGGCTGTGGCCGGTCGTGATCATGTAGAGGTGCACGACGAGGAAGGAGAGAATGGCGAAGGCCCCGGCCAGGTGCACCGCGGCGACCACGGGCAGCGACAGCCAGCCGAGCCCCCAGGCGGGCCAGGAGTTGTAGCTCCAGTAGAGAAAGCCGCTCGCCATCTGGATCGGCAGCAGAACGGCCGCGAGCCCGAGGTAGACCAGGCGCTGCAGGGGGTTGTGCTTGGCTTCCTTGCGCTTGGGCACGGGGTGCGGCTCGCCGCGGAAGATGCCGAAGAGGTAATAGCGGACCACGGCGACGAGCTTGCGCGTGGTGGGCACGTACTGGCGCCATTCGCCCGTGGTGAAGACCCAGAAGACGAAGAAGGCGAAGGCGATCAGCCAAAAGAGCCCCGTATAGTTGTGGATTTCATAGGCGCGCTTGAAGCCGAGCAGCTCGAGGCGGCCGTGGGTCTCGAAGCCCGTGACCAGGAGAATAACGACCAGACCGCTCTGCAGCCAGTGCCAGAAGCGCTCGTAGCGGGTGTAGAGGTAGACATTCACCATGCGACAGGCGTTCGCGGTTTCGGCGTTCATCGCTCAGCCCTCCTTGCGCCGTCGGCTCACCGCCCGGCCGATGCCGTGGACCAGCACCCCGGCGAGCGAGCCGAGCACCGTGGCCCAGCCGAGGACCTCGATCACGCGGTTGCCGTCCCGCCCGGGGAGATAGACCCCCGCGATGCCCGCCATGCGGCCGTTTTCGCGGGTGTGGCACTCGTTGCAGGCGACCGACCGCTCCTTGGGCGCGACCATGTGCGTCGTCGGGAAGACATAGGTGGTCTCGACGAAATCGAACTCCCCGCTGAACGGGAGCCCCGCCTGCTTCATGCCGCTCTCGAGCGCCGCCCGCCAGTCGTACTTCTGCCAGTAGGCCTCCGAGCCGGGGGGGCCGAAAAGGTGCGGCACGAGCAGCGTCTTGTGGACCGTGTCGTAGGGCTGTTTGCCCTCGTGCACCTTGAAGGGGGCGATGCGCGAGTTCACGTCCGCGGGGCTTCCGACCGGCCAGTTGATCGCCACCCGCCGGGTGGGGTCGATCGGGTCCTTGAGCGAGATGGCGTCGATCGTCCCGTTGTACCAGAAGTAGGCCGGCCGGACGTTCTTTTCCCAGATGAAGTCCCCCTTCTGCGTGTCGTAGACCGGAAACCCGAGGGGGCCTTTCTCCTTGTAGGGCTTGCCCTCCTTCATGCGGCCCGCGGTCGACCAGTCCCAGCGCATCTTCGTGGGCAGCACCCGGGCGAACTCGGGGATGTGGCAGCTCTGGCAGGCGACCTTGTCGGTGTGGTCGTTCGCCTTGACGCCGGGCCGGTGCGGGGTGGCGGTGTGGCAGGATTCGCAGGTGATCCGCGGCGTCAGGTCGTCGCGCGTGAGCGGGGTGCGCTCGGTGGCGGCCGGGGTGGCATAGATGCGGCCGGCCACCTGGTGCGCCCGGGTCGTGTGGCAGCGGGTGCAGTCGAAGTTCTTGCCGTCGACCCCCATGTGGACGTCGAGGCTGCGGTTGGGCTTGTGCATCGAGGAGTCGAGGTCCCCGTGCTTCACCGCGTCGCCCCCGCCGCCGTAGAAATGGCAGGCCCCGCAGTTGTCGCGCGTGGGCCGGCCGACGCTCTGGGCGACGCGGTTCCAGTCGGGGGGCTCGTAGGTCTTCCCGTCCCCCGGGAAGACGGTCGGCTTGGCCGCGGGGTTGCCCGCGCCGGCGGGGAATTTCTTGTAGGTGCCGGTGCGCTCGTGGCAGACGAGGCAATCCACCTTGGCGGGGTCGCTGAAGTCGAAGGTCTTGTCCTTCCAGCCGTAGCCGATGTGGCAGGAGGTGCAGCGCGGCTCGTTGCTGTGGATGCTCACGCAGTAGTTGTTCACCGTGAGGGCGCCCTTGCCCATCGGCTTCTCCGGGGGCGAGGCGGGGTCGACCCAGGTCCAGTGGATGGTGCGGTGGATCTGGGAGGCGGCCTCGGTGTGGCAGCTCAGGCAGGCGCGCGTCACCTCGGGGCCCGAGGCGAACGGTTGCTTGAGGATTTCGTGCTTGGAGTGATCGGAGGTGATCCAGCGCTGCGGGCCGCGCGTCGCCTGCTGGGCCATGTCGCGGCCGGGGGCCGTCGGTGCGGCGCCGGGGCCGGGATCGGAGGCGGAAGCGGCGACGATTCCGGCAAGCCCGAAAAGGGCGGCCGCCGGCAACCAGAGCATCCTTGCGGGGACAGGCATCGTTATCCTCCAACGAGAGCCACGAGTCGGCATCCGGTCAGGGGAGGGCCGCCGGGCAGGAAAGGAGAAGCCGGCCCTCGGGCGGATTCGAAAGCAAAACCGATGCCGAATCCACACGCAAACGGCCTTTCCGCGGGTGGGAATCGGATCCTCCCGACATCCCGACGAATTCGCTGCGCTTCGCGCCGCTTGGGGGGAAGGCCGCGGCCGCGCCGCAACTTTGGGGGCGTTCAATTTTTGTTAAGAATTCGTTAAGATGTTAAGAAAATGGCAACACGCTTTCGTCTAGGCCTCGAAGGCCAGAAACGGCGCGGTCGTGCGGCCGTCGATGTCCGGGCGGTTGCGGTTCCAGTCCAGGATGCGGCAGCCGTCGCTTTCCTCCGACGGGGCATGGCAGTGGATGAGAGGCATGGCGGGGTCGCCCGCGATCGACTGAAAGTCGAACATCCGCGCCCGCTGCCGCGGCAGATCCCGCATCTCGAGCAGGTGGACGAGGTAGACGCGGCATTCGCCCTCGAAGAAATCGGTCTGCTCCCGGGCCTCGCGGATGGAGGCGCCGAATTTCTCGAGTGCGGCCTCGCGGCTTGGGGCCTCGACCAGGAGCTGGAATTCGCCGTGGCGGCGATCCGCTTCCTTTTTCTTCTCCTGGCGGACGGTGTAGAGAAATTTCCCGATGTAGATCATCGCCTCACGCGCCTTTCGTTCCTCCGCCGGCGGGGCTTGCGGCTGCCGGATGCGCCCCCGCCGGGCCGATGCGGTCGTAGATCTTGAGCGTGTACGGAGAGGGGCCGGAGAAGGAGCGGATCTCGGTGAGCGCAAAACCCTCCGGGATCTCGGGAAAGAAGGCGTCCCCCGGCACCTGGAGCGGCACCTCCGTGAGGTAGATCCGCGCGGCGCGCGGCAGCGCCTCGCGGAAGAGCCCTGCCCCGCCGATGACGAAGACCTCCGACTCCCCCGGCGGCCCGAGGCTGAGCGCCTCCTCCAGGCTCGCCGCGCGCAGGCAGCCGGCGGGCCGGTAGTCCGGGTTGCGGCTGACCACGATGTTGACCCGTCCGGGCAGGGGGCGGCCGATGTCCTCGTGGGTCTTCCGGCCCATGACGAGGGTGTGGCCGTAGGTGAGGCGCCGGAAAAGCCCCTGTTCCCCAGGGATCTTCCAGGGGATGGTCCCCCGGTGCCCGATGACGCCGCCCTCGGCGACGGCCGCGATGAGCGCGATCCGCATGGCCCCCCGGTGGCAAGGGAGAAAAGGCGGCGCCCCGCGCCGCGGCCAAATTGGACCCGGTGCTAACCCACTGTGCCGGCCCTGTCAAGGCGGCGCGCCGGGAAAAGCGTTGAAGAGCGGGAGACCGCGGGGTATGATCCCGCCCGCCGCGCAAGACGACCGGCGGGGGGCCAGAGCCGTTTTCTCCCGCCGCCGCCCGGCCCCGGAAGCACCGCTTCCGCAGGCCCGTCGCGGCAGCCGAGGGCCGCCGATGAACGCCAACCCGCCGCTCAACCCCGCGCCGCGTTCCGCCGGCGGGGCCATCGGCCGCGCAACCCGCATCGGGATCGCGGTCAATTTGGCCCTCGCCGTGTTCAAACTCGGCGCGGGCGTCGCCGGGGAGAGCCAGGCCGTGGTCGCCGACGGCATCGAGGCCCTGCTCGATGTCTTCACGGCGGCTCTCGTTTACGCCGGGGCGCGCCTCTGGAGCCGCCCCGCCGACGACTGCCACCCCCACGGCCACGGACGCATCGAAACCCTCTTCGCCGTCGGGATCGGCCTTTCGCTCGTCCTCGCCGCGGTCGGCATCGGCTGGCGGGCCATCGCCACGCTGCAGGAGCCGCACGGCGAGCCTCCGGGATGGATCGCGGCCGCCGCCGCCCTCGCCTCGATCGTGGGCAAGGAGGCCCTCTGCCGCTGGACGCTCGGCATCGGCCGGGGGATCCGCAGCCTGGCCCTGGTCGCCGCCGCCTGGCACTACCGCTCCGATGCCCTGAGCTCGATTCCCGTGCTGCTCGCCGTGACCGGGGCGATTCTCTTTCCCGCCTGGACCCTGCTCGACCACCTCGGGGCGGTCGTGGTCTCGGTCTTCATCCTGCACGCGGCCTTCCGCATCACCTGGCCGCGGCTGAAGGAGCTGATCGATGCCGGTGCGCCGCCCGAGGTCCGGAAGAAAATCTGCGACCTCGCCGCCGCCGCCCATCCCGGCGTGCTGCAGGTCCACGGGGTGCGCACGCGCTCGATCGGCTCCGCCCTCCAGGTCGACCTGCACCTCGTCGTGGAGGGGAGCCTCTCGATCCGCGAGGGCCACGCCATCGCCCAGGAGGTGGAGGACCGCCTGGTGCGCGACATCGAGGACGTGGTCGACGTCACCGTGCACCTCGAACCCCCCGAGGAGGCGCAGCCCGACGGCGTCGCACCGGCCGCCTGCGGCCGCCCGGAAGGAGGAGGGCCATGAACGAAAAGCGCGAGCGCTCGGTTGTGCCCCTGCTCGCGGTGCTGGTCGCCGCGGCGCTCGGGGTGTTTCTGTGGCTCCTGCTCGGCCCCTGGCTGGAGCGCCGCCTGCAGGAGGCGCGGCAGCAGGAGAGCCGGCGGTGGCATGAGCAGACCGAGGTCCTCACGCGGCGCCTGGGGGAGCTCGAGCAGGAGCTGCGGGCGGCGCGCGAGGAGCCGCCCGCGCCGTCGCGGATGGAGGAGGTCTTCGGCGAGGGGCCCGCGGCCGCGGCCGGGCGCCGCCTGAGCGAGGAGGAGATCGAGGCGCGCGTGCTGGCCTTCTTCCGCTATCTCGACGGCCGCGATTACGTGCAGGCCTACCGCCTCGAGGGAGGCACCTACGGCGAGTACCTGCGGGCGCTCGAGGCGCTCGCGGCCCAGCCTCCCCGGGTCACCCGCGAGACCGACTCCCTCTACGACCTGCTGCGGAACACGGCCTACCTCTACCGCGTGCTGGGCAAGAAGCGCATCCAGCTCGCCTCGGAGATCCTGCGCCGCGAGGCCGACGTCCTCGAGTCCGCCCTCCAGGTGTTCTTCGCCTGGGCCGTGCACGGGTCGGACCGGTTGCGAGGCCGGCCCGATTTCGCGGTCCTCTACGAGTACGCCAGCTACCTGACGGAGACCTTCGGCGGGCGCAGCTACCTTCTGCGCCGCGAGCCGCGCCTGAGGATTCTCCTCCAGTACTACTGCATCCTCGTCTTCGACCGCGCCAACGACCGGCAGATGAACCGCCACGGGATCGACGTCCGCCCCCTGATCGCCGCGACCGCGGCGGAGCTCCGCAGCCACCGCGGCCTCGCCCACGCCGCAAGCTACCTCGCCGAGCTCGAGCGGCTGGGGCGGAAATACGGGAGGTGAGGCCGAGGCCATGATCAAGGAGCACGAATACATCCGCCAGACCCTCGAGCGCTACACGAACTGCCCGCTCGAGGAATTCTGCGAGTTCATCCTGATCACGAATTTCCGGCGCTACGCCCAGCGCTTCCAGGAAAAGACGGGCGGCCGCTTCACGGAGGGCAACTTCCGGCTCGTCAACGCCCCGGAGCTCAACTGCACCATGATCGACTTCGGGATCGGCTCCCCGCAGGCGGCGCTCGTCATCAACTGCCTCGCCTACCTCGACCGGCTGAAGGCCGTGATCATGCTCGGCATGTGCGGCGGGATCGACGACACCCTCGACACCGGCCGCTTTCTCGTCCCCTCGGCGGCGATCCGGGGCGAGGGCACCAGCCGCCATTACCTCCCGCCCGAGTTCCCCGCCATCCCCGCCTCCTCGGTCAACCTCTACTGCATCGGGGCCGTGCGCAAGAAGGGGCTCGCCCCCCACTGCGGCATCGTCTACACGACCGACCGCCGGCTCTGGGAGTTCGACGCCGAGTTCGTCGACTACCTGCGGCGGCGGCGCATCCTCGCGATCGAGATGGAGTTGGCGACCCTCTTCACCGTGGCCTACCGCTACGAGGTGCCGATCGGCTCCGTCATGCTCGTGTCCGACATGCCCCTCCAGCGGCGCGGCATCAAGGACAAGCGGCTGGCCGAGGAGATCTACGCCCGCTACATGGACACCCACCTGGAGATCGGGATGGAAGCCGTGGGCCAGCTGGCCGCCAACTGGAGCCGGGTCGCCCGCCGGCTTTCCTCCGAGTGGTGAGGCGGGCTTCGTTCGTCCGCCCCCCGCCAGCCGGTTGGCAGATTCCGCGGCGATGCTTATCCCTAAGCGCTGGACGGAAACAGGGGGAACCGGTGCTTCCCCTGCCGCCGCGGATTGCCCATGACCCGAAGACGATTCCTGGACACGCTCGTCGCTTCCTGGAAGGCGGCCTTCGCCCTCTCGCTTCTCGCCCCCGCCGCCCGCGCGGCGGCCCTCGAGGAGCAGGCCCCCGGGCGGGGGCAGCGCCTCGCCTACCGGCCCCTCGGCGGACGGAGCCTCCGGGAGATCGCGCGGCGCAAGGAGCACCACGGGGCCGGCCGCTTCGTGAACCCCCTGGGGTTCGACCGCTCGGGGCGCCTGTGGCAGGTGCTCTCCTGGAAGCTCTTTCACCGCAACCCTTTCGCCGAGGAGGTCGCCCGCCAGGCCGAACGGCCGCTCGCGCTCGACCCCGCGGCCTTCGCCGGGCAGCGGGGGCTCGCCCTCACCTACCTCAAGCACGCGAGCGTGATCCTCCAGGACGAGGGCTGCCGCATCCTGCTCGACCCCGTGTTCGGGCGGCCGTTCTGGTTTCTGCGCGATTACACGCCGCTTTCCTTCGACCCGGCCGCATTGCCGCCCCCGGACCTCGTGCTCCTCTCCCACGGCCACTTCGACCATCTCGACCTCGCCTCGCTGCGGCGGCTGCCGCCCCAGACGACGGTCCTCTGCCCGCCCGGCTACGACGCCGTGCTCGACGAGGCGGGGCTTTCCCGCCGTGTCGTCCTCGACTGGTACGACTCCTGGACGGACGGGCGGCGCGAGGTGGTCTTTCTCCCCGCCAACCACTGGAGCCTGCGCAACCCGCTCGAGGGGCCCAACCGCGGGTTGTGGGGCTCCTTTCTCGTGCGCACGGCGGCCGGGCCCGCGGTGTACCTCTCCGGGGACACCGCCTACTTCGACGGCTTCGAGCAGATCGGGGCGGAATTCCCGATCGACCTCGCCGTGTTCAACGTCGGGGCCTACGAACCGCGCTGGTTCATGGCCCAAAGCCACATCGACCCCGCCGAGACCGTGCGCGCCTTCCGCGAGCTCGGGGCCCGGCGGCTGGCGATCGTCCACTGGGGGACCTTCCAGCTGGGCGACGAGCCGGTCGCCCAGCCCCCGCAGCGCGTGGCCGAGGAGGCCGCGCGGGCGGGGCTGGCGGAGCGCTTTCTCGACTGGAAGCACGGGGAGACCCTGCGGTTGTGACGCCCGGCGGCCGCGGGAGGACCCCGCGGCCGGAAAGGAGAAGATCATGCGCTTCCGGGTTGCGGCCGCCCTCGCCTTCGGGGGCGCCCTCCTCGCCATCGCCGCCGGCCAGGCGGCGGAGCTGAAGATCGCCGGAAAACCCTGGGGGACGCCCGCCGCCGAATTCGGGGAGCTCCTCCCGGTGGGCGACCCCCGGGGGCGCCTCGCCTATTTCGTGCACCCCCGGGGCGCCTACCGGGTCCTCGGCGTCCAGCCGCGCGAGCTGATCTACGGGTTCTTCGACGATCGCCTCTTCGCCGTCTACGCCGGGCTCGAGGGGGTGGAGGACTTCGGCGCCGTGCGCCGGCGGCTTCAGGAAACCCTCGGGCTGCCGAAGATCAGCATGGAGGGGCGGGGCGGGCTCACGGTCTATTCCTGGAAAAGCGGGGAGACCCGGGTGAAGCTCAAGCACTACGAGGGCTCGGGGGTCATGAAGCTCTCCGTCTATCACGCCGGGCTCGCCCGCGAGGCCAACCAGGCCCTGCAGAAGGAGCTCGACGAGGAGCCGCCCGAGCCGGTCTATCCCCTGAGCCCGACCCGGCAGCGCGAAGCGGTCGATCTCTTGGAATGGTCGACGCGCTGAGCGTCATCCACGTTTCCAGCCTGTAAAGGGATCCGACAGCCTGCCGGCGGCGCCGGCGCCCTCTCCGCGCCCAGCCGCCGAAAACGCCTGCAACGACGGGACGCCCGCTCCGGGATCCGCGATGGGTGCTTGGCATGCCGATTGCTTCTTTGGCATGCAGACGCACCGCGCTCCGCCCCGGCCGTCCGGGAGGGCCTCCATGGATCCGCGGGTTCTCTGGACCGTCGTCCTCATGCTGGCTCCGTTTGCGGGGGCCGCCTCCTGCGTTTTCCTGGGTCGGTCGCCGGCGGGGCGACGCGCCGTCGTGCTCGCAACCGGCGCGCTCCTGATCGCCGCCGCCCTCGCCCTTCTCGGCGAAGCCCCCTTCCGCCTGGAGATCCCCCCCGGCCTGCGGGCCCCGCTCGGGGTCTGCCTGACGGCGGCCGACGCCGCGCTCCTCGCCGCCTTTCTCTATTACGGCGCCAAGTACCGCCACGCGGGGATTCTCCTGCTCACGCTCCTGCAGGCAGCGGGGCTGGTCGTATTCAAGGGTGTTCTCACCCGCTCCGCGGCCGCCTCCGGCGGCATCGTCGTCGACGGCCTCGCCTGCCTCATGGTCCTCGTCGTCTCGATCGTGGGCGCGCTCATCTGCTTTCAGGCGCTCCCCTACATGGACAACCACGAGCGCCATTACGGGGTTTCGCCCTCGCGGCAGCCGCGCTTCTTCGGCGTGATGCTGCTCTTTCTCGGGGCGATGAACGGCTTCGTCCTCTTCCACGACCTCTCCTTCCTCTATGCCTTTTTCGAGCTCACGACCCTCTGCTCGTTTCTGCTGATCGGCCACGACCGCACCCACGTCGCCGTGCGCAACGCGCTCCGCGCCCTCTGGATGAACAGCCTGGGCGGGGTCGCCTTCGTCCTGGGCATGATCGAAGCCTTCCGTTCCTCGGGAACCCTCGACCTCGCCGGGGCGCTCGCCGCGCCCCGGCTCGAGGGGGATGCGACCTACTTCGTCGCCCTCGCCCTGCTCGGGATCGCCTGCCTGGTCAAGTCGGCGCAGTTTCCCTTCCAGGGCTGGCTGCTCGGCGCGATGGTGGCCCCCACGCCGGTGTCGGCGCTGCTGCACTCGAGCACCATGGTCAAGATCGGGGTCTACTTCCTGTTGCGGCTGGCGCCGGGCTTCCCGGGCAGCTTCCTCGGCCAAGCGCTCGCGCTCGCGGGCTCCTTCGGTTTCCTGGCCGCGGCGGGGCTCGCCGTGGGGCAGAGCAACGGCAAAAAGGTGCTCGCCTACTCGACGATCAGCAACCTGGGGCTCATGTTCGCCTGCATCGGGGTGAACACCGGAAGCGCGCTGCTGGCCGCGACCCTGCTGCTCGCCTTCCACGCCGTCCTGAAGGCGATGCTCTTCCTGAGCGTGGGGGCGATCGAGCAGCACATCGAAAGCCGCGACATCGAGGACATGCGGGGGCTTTACACCGCGATGCCCCTGACGGCCCTGATCACCCTCGCCGGGGTGGTGATGATGATCTTCCCGCCCTTCGGGGTGCTCCTCGGCAAGTGGATGGCGATCGAGGCGGTGGCGCGGCATCTGCCCGCCGTGGTGATGATCGCCCTGGGCAGCGCGCTCACGGTGCTCTACTGGGCGCGCTGGGCCGGGACCCTGCTGAGCGATCCGCTGGGGGGCCGGTTTCACGCCGAGCGCCAGCCCGTGTTGACGTGGCTCGCCCTCGGCTCCCTCGGCCTCGGCGGGGCGGCCCTGAGCGTCGCCGCCCCGTGGATCGTGGAGCGGGGGCTGGCGCCCATCTGGCACCCCGCCTACGGCACGGCCTACGCGGTCGTGGCGGGGGGGCTGGAGAGCGCGACCGGGTCCTTCGCCGTGCTGCCCCTTTCGCTGGCGGCCGCCTGCGGGCTGGCCCTCTCCGCCTTCGCCCTGCACCGCGCCTTCCGGGCGCGCCGGGTCCCGCCGTACCTGAGCGGGCTGCAGACGGGCGAGGGGGCGTCGTTCCGCGGGCCGTTGCAGCAGGCGGTGCGCGTCGCGGCGCGCAACTATTACCTCGATCGGATCTTCGGCGAGGACCGCCTCAACCCCTGGGTCAACCTCGGCGGGGCGATCCTGCTCACCCTCATCCTAGGAGGCGTATTGTGAGTTTCGGCGCGCTCCACGGGCTCGGCGGCCTGGCCGGGGGGCTGCTGGTCGGGTTCCTGGCCGCGGGCCTCGACCGCATCCTCACCGCCCGCCTGCAGTCGCGCATCGGGCCCCCCCTGCTGCAGCCCGTCTACGACGTGGTCAAGCTCCTCGGCAAGGAAGCGCTGATCGTGAACGCCTGGCAGGCCTTCTGCGCCTGCACCACGCTCCTCACGGCGGCTCTCGCCTGGCTTCTCTTCGTCCTGCAATCCGATCTGCTGCTCGTCTTCTTCGTCCAGGCCGTGGGGGCGGTCTTCCTGGTGGTCGGGGCGCTCGCTTCGGGCTCCCCCTACAGCCACATCGGCGCGCACCGCGAGCTGCTGCAGATGCTCGCCTACGAGCCGCTGTTGGTCCTCGTCTTCATCGGGATGTACCTCGAAACCGGCAGTTTCCGGCTCGAGGTCCTGTTCGCCTGGCCCCGGCCGCTGCTCTGGCGCATGCCCTTTCTCTTCCTCGTGCTCGCCTTCGCTCTGGGGATCAAGATGCGCAAGTCGCCCTTCGATCTCTCCGCCTGTCACCACGCCCACCAGGAGCTCGTGCGCGGGGTGCTGACCGATTATTCCGGGCCGCTGCTGGCCCTCACGGAGATCGCCCATGCCTTCGAGGTGGCCCTCATGCTCGGGTTCTTCACGCTCTTCTGGCCCGGCTGGGGGGTCGGACGATTCCTGCTGCCCGTCGCGGTCTGGGCGTTTGTCATCGGCGTGGACAACGCCACCGCGCGCTCGAACTGGCGCTGGATGCTCGGCACGGCCTGGGGGCTGGGCCTCGGGCTGGCGATCGTGAACCTCGTCTGGATCGGGCAGGGATAGGGGGGCGGCATGCGGGCCCTCAGGCGCTTCATCGACCGGATGCGCGCGAAATCGCCGTGGCTGCTGCATTTCGACTGCGGCAGCTGCAACGGCTGCGACATCGAGATCCTGGCCTGCCTCACCCCGCTCTACGACGTCGAGCGCTTCGGGATCGTCCACCTGGGCAACCCGCTCCACGCCGACCTCCTGCTGACCAGCGGCACCGTCAACCCGCGCAACCGCAAGGTGCTCGCGAACCTCTACGCCCAGATGCCCGCGCCGAAGGTCGTCGTGGCCGTCGGCGCCTGCGGGTTGTCCGGCGGCGTCTTCCGCGACGCCTACAACGTCGTGGGCGGCATCGACCGCGTGATTCCGGTGGACGTCTACGTGCCGGGCTGCCCGCCGCGGCCCGAGGCGATCATCGACGGCGTCGTCCTCGGCCTGCAGAAACTCGCCGGAGGCGGCCGGGGGGGGAGGTGAGGGATGCGGGAGGAGACGCGCACGGTCCCGGTGCAGGCGCTGCTCGCGGAGGTCGCCCGCCTCAAGGCGGAGGGCTGGCGCCTCGTCACCCTGACCGCCAGCGAGCTCGACGCCGAGCGGCTCGATCTGCTCTACCATTTCGACCGCGAGCTCCGCTTGCAGCACCTGCGGGTCGCGGTGGCGAAGCGGGAGGCCGCGCCGAGCATCTCGCCGGTCTTCTTCTCCGCCGCACTCGTGGAAAACGAGATCCAGGATCTCTTCGGCGTGCGCTTCGCGGGTCTGCTCCTTGACTTCGGCGGCGGTCTCTACCGCGAGCCGGAGAGCCCCGCGGCGCCCTTTTGCCGCTGCGGAGGGCCGCCGCAGGAGACGCCCCCGGCCGAGGGGGGGGGCCAAACGCCGGGAGGTGAGGGATGCGCCACACGGTGATCCCCTTCGGGCCCCAGCACCCCGTGCTGCCCGAGCCGATCCACCTCCAGCTCACGATCCGCGAGGAGCGCGTGGTCGAGGCCCTGCCCGCGCTCGGCTTCGTGCACCGCGGCCTCGAGCGGCTCGTCGAGGCCCGCGACGTCCCCCAGATGATCCAGGTGGTCGAGCGCGTCTGCGGGATCTGCTCCATGATCCACGCCCACTGCTTTTGCATGGGGGTGGAGGCGCTGCTGGGCATCGAGGCCCCCCCCCGCGCGCAGGTCCTGCGGGTTCTCTGGTCCGAGCTGCACCGGGTGCAGAGCCATCTCCTGTGGCTGGGGCTCTTCGCCGACTGCCTGGGCTTCGAGAGCCTCTTCATGCAGTTCTGGCGCATCCGCGAGCGGATTCTCGACCTCGGCGAGGCGACGACCGGCAACCGCGTCATCGTCTCGGTGAACGTGATCGGGGGCGTGCGCCGGGACCCCGACGCCGCCCAGCTCGCCTGGGTCGCCGCGGAGATCGACCGCATCGAGGAGGAGCTCCGCCGGCTGGAACCCGCCGTCCTCGACGACCCCACCGTCCGCCGGCGCACGGTCGGCAAGGGGGTGCTCTCCCGCGACCAGGCCTGGGAGCTCGGCGCCGTCGGGCCCACGGCGCGCGCGAGCGGGATCGCCGAGGACATGCGGCAGACGAACTACGCGGCCTACGGCCGGCTCTACTTCGAGCCCGTGGTGGAAACCGACGGCGACAGCCACGCGCGGCTTCGGGTGCGCTTCCGCGAGACCCTGGCGAGCCTCGATCTCGTCCGGCGGGCGATCCGCATCCTGCCCGCAGGCGAGGTACGCCTGAAGCTGAGGGAGCCGCCGGCGCCGCGCGGGGAGATCGTCGTGCGCGTCGAGCAGCCGCGGGGGGAGCTTCTCTACTACCTGAAGGGCAGCGGCGAAAAGCGCCTCGACCGCGTGCGCATCCGCACCCCCACCTTCGCCAACCTGCCGGCGCTGCTGGCGATGCTCCCCGGGGTGAGCCTGTCCGATGTGCCGGTCGTGACCCTTTCGATCGACCCGTGCATCAGCTGCACCGAGCGCTGACGGGACTGGAGGAGGCGCGCGCCCCCATGTTCGAGCTCACAGCCG
Source organism: Desulfatibacillum sp. (assembly GCA_020725555.1). Taxonomy (GTDB): domain Bacteria; phylum Desulfobacterota; class Desulfobacteria; order Desulfobacterales; family SpSt-501; genus SpSt-501. The sequence continues at coordinate 11,013 of DYEU01000018.1, read as the reverse complement.
TCCTGCTGAGAAATCTCTTCCGCGGCCCGGCGACGCGCCGCTACCCGCACACGGTGCGGGAGCCTTTCCCACGGACCCGCGGGGAGCTCGAAAACGAGATCGGCCGCTGCACCTTTTGCGGGCTTTGTGTGCGGCGCTGCCCGTCGCGCTGCCTCGAGGTCGACCCCGCGGCCGGGGTCTGGCGGTGGGATCCCTTCGCCTGCATCTATTGCGGGGTCTGCGTGGAGGCCTGTCCCGTGCGCTGCCTCAGCCAGAAGGAAACCGGCCGCCGCCCGGCGACCGCTCGCGAAACCGTCCTCCTGCAGGGGACGCCCCGCCGCCGGGGCGGCGCCCAGGGGAAAGGCGGCGCCGGGGAGGAGGCCGGGCCGGAACCCTCCTAGCCTGCGGCGTCCCCCGGATGCGCCGCCGCTCAGCGGGCGGAGTTCGCCTTTTTCCCCGCCGAGGCGATCGCCAGGCAGTCGTAGACCGTGCGTTCGTTCGCGTAGACGGTCGTGCCGCGCCGGAGCAGCCGCCAGCCCCCGTTCTGGACGACCCCGTCGGATTCGATCTTCTCCACCCACCCGCCGGCCGCTTCCAGGGCGCTCGCCAGCTCGGCGTTCTGGGTGAGCACGACGGGCTTCATGCCGGGGCCCGCGATCACCGTGACCGGCTCGATCTTCAGCCGCGAGAGGTCCTCGAGCGGCTCGAGCGCCCCGCCGACCCGCGCCTGGAGCTGGATCATGCGCGCGCGGCTCTCGGGGCCGACCTTCTCGCGCGCCGTGACGATCAGCTCGAGGAGGTGGTCGCGCACCTCGTTCAGCTCGCGCGCCGCCGCCAGCCGGTCGAGACCCGGGTAGAGCCGCAGCGCCTTGGCCAGCAGCGAGACCTCGCGCAGGAAGTGGTTTCTCTGGTTCTGCGGCACGAGGTACATGGTCAGGATGTGCACCGGTTTTCCGTCGGGTGCGCCGTAGTCGATTCCCGGGGGGCTCCAGCCGACGACACAGATCAGGTCTTCCTCGAAGGGCACGCGGGCGTGGGGGCAGGCCCAGCCGCCGCCGAGGGCCGTCTCGGCGGAGCGCTCCCGCTCCATCACCGCGCCCACGACGTCGAGGCCCGCGGGCAGCGACGGGATGGCCTCGAGAATGTGGGCGAGGAAGCGCAGGGCGTCCTCCTTGGTGTTTTCCGGCAGTTCGATCAGCCGGCCCTCCTGCAGCGCATCCAGCAGGCTGTCCATGGTCAATTCCCTCCGTAGCGGTTGAAAAACCAGACCTTCACCCGGTGCGTGAGGGCTGCGTAGGCGATGAGAAACCCCGCGATCCAGGCCCAGTAGGCGAGGGGGAGCGGCACCATGCCGAAGGCCTCCGCAAGCGGCGAGTACGGCAGCCAGGCGCCGACGGCCATGACGGCGAGGGTCGTCAGCAGAAGCGGGGCCGAGGCCCGGCTGCCGAAAAACGGCACGCGGCGGGTGCGGATGATGTGGACGATCAGGGTTTGGGTGAGCAGCGACTCGACGAACCACCCCGTCTGAAAGAGGCTGATCAGCGCCTCGCGTTCGAAGGCGCCGAGGGCGGGGTCGGCGGCCCGGCTGCAGCGGAAGACGAACCACATCAGGGCGAAGGTCGCGTAGTCGAAGAGCGAGCTCACCGGCCCGATGAAGATCATGAAGCGGCGGATGTTGTCGATGTTCCAGGAGAGCGGTTTCTCGACCTGGTCCTCGTCCACGCGGTCGGCGGGGATGCCGGTCTGCGAAACGTCGTAGAGCAGGTTGTTCGTCAGGATCTGCACCGGCTTCATCGGCAGGAAGGGGAACAGGTAAGAGGCGCCCAGGACGCTGAACATGTTGCCGAAGTTCGAGCTCGCCCCCATGCGGATGTATTTCACGATGTTGGCGAAGACGCGGCGCCCCTCGCGGATGCCCTCCTCGAGCACCCCCAGGCTTTTCTCGAGGAGCACGATGTCCGCCGACTCCTTGGCGACATCGACAGCCGAATCGACGGAGATGGCGACGTCGGCGGCCCGCATCGCCGGGGCGTCGTTGATGCCGTCGCCCAGGAAGCCGACGACGTGGCCCCGGGAACGCAGGCTGCGGACGATCTCCTCTTTCTGCCCCGGGCTGAGCTTGACGAAGACGTTGCCTTCCTCGATCAGCCGGTTCCGTTCCTCCTGCGGCAGCGCCGCGAGCTCGGCCCCGCCGAGGAGACGCCGCACGGGAAGGCCGACGTCCCGGCAGACCTTGCGGGTCACGAGGGCGTTGTCCCCGGTGAGAATCTTGACCTGGACCCCGAGCTTGGCCGCGGCCTCGATCGCCTCGATGGCCGAGAGCTTCGGCGGGTCCAGAAAGGCGATGTACCCGAGCAGGATGAGATCGCGTTCGTCGGCGACGGTAAACTGGGTTTTCGAGCGCGGGAACTCGCGATAGGCGACCCCCAGGACGCGGAAGCCCTCTTCGTTCAGGCGGCCGACTTCCTCGAAGAGGTCGTTGCGGATCAGGGGGATGAGGGGGAAGACGTCCTCGCCGATCTGGTAGCTGCCGCAGCACTGGTAGATCTCCTCGACCGCCCCCTTGCAGATCAGCACGTGGGCGCCCTCGTAATCGACCACGACCGACATCCGTCGGCGCTGGAAATCGAAGGGCAGCTCGTCGACCCGCCGGCAGTTCGCCTCGACGTCGAGGTCGGTGTGCTCCAGGACGGCGCGGTCGATCAGGCTGCGCAGGCCGGTCTGGTAATAGGCGTTCAGGTAGGCGTAGGCGAGGACGTCCTCGCTGTCGGCGCCGGTGATGTCCACGTGGCGCTTGAGGGCGACCCGGTCCTGGGTCAGGGTGCCGGTCTTGTCGGTGCACAGGACGTCCATGGCGCCGAAGTTCTGGATGGAGGGGAGCCGCTTGACGATGACCTTGCGGCCGGCCATCGTGAGCGCCCCCTTGGCGAGGTTCACGGTCACGATCATGGGCAGCATCTCGGGGGTCAGCCCGACGGCGATCGAGAGCCCGAAAAGCAAGGCCTCGATCCAATCGCCCTTGGTCAACCCGACGATCAGGAACACGGTCGCCACCATGACCGTCATGAAGCGGATCATGAGCCAGGTGAAAGAGCGGACCCCGCGGTCGAAGCTCGTTTCCTCCCGCCGCCCGGCGAGCTGTTTCGAGATCGACCCGAACACGGTCCGCGTCCCGGTGTTCACCACGAGGCCGCGCGCCGTGCCGCTGGTCACGTAGGTGCCGAAAAAACAGGCGTTGGGGAGCTCGAGGAGGGAGGCCGCCCCGGCCGTCCCGGATTCGGACGCCGTTTTTTCGACGGCCATGGACTCCCCCGTCAGGGCGGACTCGCTGACGAAAAAATCCTTGGCGGCGATCAGGCGCAGATCGGCCGGGATCACCGCGCCCGCCTGCAGCAGGACGACGTCCCCGGGGGCGATCTGGGAGATCTCCACCTCGGTGGCGGACCCGTCCCGCAGGACCAGGCTGCGGGACTCCACGCGTTTGCCGAGGGCGTCCACGGCGCGGCCGGAGCGGCGGTCGAGGACGAAGGAAAGCCCCACGCTCAGCAGGACCATGGCCCCGACGATGACCAGGGATTTGAGTTCGCCGATCGCCCCCGAGACGGCGGCGATGACCAGGAGCTGGATGTTGAGGGGGTTTCTCAGCCGATGGAGCAGATCGGCCACGACGCCCCGCTCCTCCTCGCGCGCGAGCTCGTTGGGCCCGAATTCGTCGAGGCGGCGTTCGACCTCGGCGGAGGAGAGCCCGTTTTCGCCGCTTCCGAGACGGCCGAGCGCCTCGGGAACGGCGAGTGCGCAGAGTTCCTTCAGGCGGCGTTCGTTGTCCTCCGGGACGAGGCGGCTGCCTCGGGGCGACGGGGATGTCCCGGCGGCGGGCTTTCGCAGATCGGCCGGGGAGACGCTCATGGTTCACCTCCGGTGCGGGCCGCGGCGGGGGACCGGAGGCGAACCGTGCGTCTATCCCGCAGAGGGGAGGCGGCGGGCGGTCGCGCCGGGGGGCGGAAGGTTCCCCCGCTCACGTCCGTTGGGGCCTGAATGGCTGGCGTCGGTCTCGTTCATCGGTCTCGTTCGAGGGACGGGGTCGGTTCACTTGCGGCAAACGAAAGCCGGGCCTCCCCTACACCCGGCGCGCGCCGTTTGTCAACCGCTCGTTTTCCGGCCGCCGCCAAGGCCCGCCGCTCAAGACTCCCCCCGGCCCCGAGCCTTTCCAGGGCGGCGGCCGCCTCCACCGCTCAGAGCATCTCCACGGCGCAGGCCATGGACACGCCGCCCCCGCCGCAGAGGGTCGCGAGCCCCAGCGTCTTGCCGCGCTGTTTCATGGCGTGGATCAGCGTGACCAGGATGCGCGCGCCGGTTGCGCCCACGGGGTGGCCGAGGCCGATGCCCGAGCCGTTCACGTTGGTGATCTCGCGGTTGAGGCCCAGTTCCCGCTCGACCGCCAGGTACTGGGCGGCGAAGGCCTCGTTCACCTCGATCAGCTCGAAGTCGGAGAGCGCAAGCCCGCTGCGGGAGAGCAGGTTGCGCACCGCCGGGACGGGCGACAGGCCCATCACCGAGGGGTGGCAGGCGCCGCGGCCGACCGCCCGGATGCGGGCGAGCGGCCGGGTGCCGAGCTCTTGGGCCTTTTCGGCCGACAGGATCACGAGCGCCGCCGCCCCGTCGTTGATGCCGCTTGAGTTGCCCGCGGTCACCTTGCCGATCTCGGGGACGAAGGCCGGCGGCAGGCGGCGCAGCTGATCCAAGGTGATCCCCGGCCGGAAATGCTCGTCGCGCTCGAAGACGACCGGCTCCCCCTTGCGCTGGGGAATCACGACGGGGACGATTTCCTCGCGGAAATCGCCTTCGCGGGTCGCGCGCTCGACGTTGTTGTGGCTCCGCAGCGCGATCTCGTCCATGGCCTCGCGGCTGATGCCGTAGTGCTGGGCGACGAACTCGGCGGTCAGCCCCATGATGTAGGGCTTTCCCTTGTAGAGGCTGAGCGGCGGCTGCGAGGCGTCGACCGGCCCGGTTTCGGGGTGGGGGATGAGGTGCGAGCCGCAGTGCAGGCCGCGGGTGATGTTGTCCACGAAGACGTGGTCCTGGAGCCGGCAGCCCCAGCGGGCGCCGAACACCGAGTAGGGCGCCCCGGACATGTGCTCGGCCCCCCCGGCGAGCACGATCTCGGCCATGCCCGCCTGGATCATGGCCATGCCCGAGACCACGGCCTCCATGCCCGAGATGCAGACGCGGTTGATCGTGGCCGCGGTCACCGTCTCGGGGATCCCGGCGAGCAGGGCGCCGATGCGGGTCATGTTCATGCTGTCGACGGGCTCGAGGCAGCAGCCGAATCGGACGTCGTCGATCAGGGCGGGATCGATTCCCGCGCGTTCGACGGCGCCTTTCATGGCGACGGCGGCGATCCGGGTCACGTGGAGGTCGCGCAGGCTTCCCCCGAAGGCTCCGATGGCGGTGCGGCATGCGGCGGCGATGACGACGTCCTTCATGAGCGACTCCTTTCCGGTGGAGATGGAAGAGTGTTCTTTCCCCGTCTTAAGGGAAAGCGCCTGCCGAATTCCCCCGGCGCCGCGGGTCAGCGGCAGCGGAAGGGGACGAAGTGATGGAAGCAGAACCCGGCCGGGTCGCCCCAGGGACGGCCGGTCTCGCCGATGCAGCGGGCGACCATCTGCCGCGAGGCCTCGGCGTGATCGGGCCGTTGTTCTTCCTGCCGCTTGCAGGCGGTGCAGATCACGCCGTCGTCGAAGACCGAGAGGATCCGTTCCTCTTTCGGGCCGAAATCCCGGCCGCAGCGCGTGCAGGCCGTGCTGCAGGCCAGGGCCTTTTCCCAGGTGTCGTTGGCGCTCATGATGCCCTCCGGGCGGGTTGTTCGCGGGCTTGCCGCGGCAAGGGGCCCTTGTACCACGGCCGGCGGCCGATTTCAAAAGCCGCGGGCGACGGGAACCCGCCGCGGGCCCCGGGGTTTGACGCGGCCCCTCCGCCGGGGTAAAAATGAAGACTTGTTGACTTATGCCGTCGGGTGGCTTCGAGTCGGCAGGACAGGATCGTGCCATGGAAAAACGCTGGGTCTATCTCTTCGACGAGCTGGATGAGGTGAGGAAACGGGCCGGCGATTCCCGCGATGCCGTCCTCGGGCTGCTCGGCGGCAAGGGGGCGAACCTCGCCGAGATGGTGCGCATCGGGATCCCCGTCCCGCCGGGATTCACGATCACCACCGAGGCCTGCAACCACTACCTCGCCCACGGCGGTCTTTTCCCCGAGGGCATGTGGGACGAGGCGATCGAGGCGCTCGAGGCGGTCGAGAAGAAGACGGGGAAGGTCTTCGGCGACGAGAAGAACCCGCTGCTCGTCTCCTGCCGCTCCGGGGCGAAGTACTCCATGCCGGGCATGATGGACACGGTGCTCAACATCGGCCTCAACGAGGCGACCTGCCGCGGCATGATCGCGCTCACCGGCAACCCCCGCTTCGTGCTCGATTCCTACCGCCGCCTGATCCAGATGTTCGGCAGCGTCGTCATGCAGATCCCCGACGAGCCCTTCGAGGAGGTGCTCCTGCAGGCCCGGCGGGAGGCGGGGGTGGCCAACGACTCCGAGCTCTCCGCCGAGGTCCTCGAGGGGGTGATCGCCGAGTTCCTGCGGATCTTCCGGCGGCTCGCCAACCGGGATTTCCCCGCCGAACCCTACGAGCAGCTGCGCATGGCCACGGCCGCCGTGTTCGAGAGCTGGAACGGCAAGCGCGCCGTCGATTACCGCAACGCGGCCGGCATCCCCCACGACCTCGGCACCGCGGTGACGGTGGTCGCCATGGTCTTCGGCAACCTGGGCGAGGACAGCGCCACCGGGGTCGCCATGACCCGCAACGGCACGACCGGCGAGAGGGAACTCGAGGGAGACTACCTGCCCAACGCCCAGGGCGAGGACGTGGTGGCCGGCATCCGCATGACCCGGGACCTGCGCCAGCTCGCCCGCGAGATGCCCGAGGCCTGGCTCGAGCTGCAGCGGATCGCCCGGCGGCTCGAAGAGCACTACCGCGACATGCAGGACCTCGAGTTCACCATCGAGCGCGGCCGGCTCTGGATGCTCCAGACCCGCAGCGCCAAGCGCACCGCCCAGGCTGCCGTGCGCGTGGCCGTGGACATGGTCGCCGAGGGGCTGATCGACCGCGAGGAGGCCGTGCTCCGGGTCTCTCCCGAGCAGATCGACTATTTTCTCCATCCCCAGTTCTCGCCCACGGCCAAACAGGAGGCCCGCCACTCCGGCCGGCTGCTCGCCCGCGGGCTGAACGTCTCCCCCGGGGCCGCCGTCGGGCTCGCGGCCTTCGACGCCGACGTGGCCGAAGCCTGGGGCAAGGAAGGCAAGAAGCCGGTGATCATGGTGCGGCCGGAGACCAAGCCCGACGACGTCCACGGCATGCTCGCCGCCCAGGGGATCCTCACCAGCCGCGGCGGCCGCACCAGCCACGCCGCCCTGGTCGCACGCCAGTTCGGCAAGCCGGCCGTGGTCGGCGTGGCCGCCCTCGAGATCGACCTGGGCGAGCGGCAGATGAAGGTCGGCGAGACCCTGGTCAAGGAGGGCGACTGGATCTCGATCGACGGCACCGCGGGCGAGGTCTACCTCGGCAAACTCGACACCATGGTGCCCGACATCCACGACCCCTGGCTGCTGCGGCTTCTCTCCTGGGCCGACGAGCTGCGCCGGCTCGGCGTGCGCGCCAACGCCGACTACCCCCGCGACGCCCGGCGGGCCCGCGACTACGGGGCGGAGGGGATCGGCCTCTGCCGCACCGAGCACATGTTCTTCGAGCCCGAGCGTCTGGTGCTCTTCCAGAAGATGATCATGGCCGATCTCCCGAGCGACCGCCGCGAGGCCCTCGAGGCCCTTCTGCCCTTCCAGCGGGAGGACTTCGCGGGGCTCTTCCGGGCCATGCCGGGGCTGCCGGTCGTGATCCGCCTGATCGACCCGCCGCTCCACGAGTTTCTGCCCGACATCAACGAGCTCCAGCAGGAGCTCACCGACCTCAAGATCCGGCTGCGCCACGCGGCGACCCTCGCCGACCTCGACCGCCTGCTTGAGGAGATCCGCCAGAAAGAGGACCTGCTGCGGCGGGCCCGGGCGCTCCATGAGTCCAACCCCATGCTGGGGCTGCGCGGGGTGCGCCTGGGGATCATGATCCCCGAGCTCACCCGGATGCAGGTGCGCGCGATCTTCGAGGCGGCCTGCCAGGTCGCCGCCGAGGGGGTCGAGGTCCACCCCGAAATCATGATCCCGCTGACGAGCCACGCCGAGGAGCTCAAGCGCCAGCGCCTGGAGCTCGAGGACGAGGCGCGGCGGGTGATGGAGGAGCAGCGGGTCACGGTGCCCTACCGCTTCGGCACGATGATCGAAATCCCCCGGGCGGCGCTGACCGCCGGGAGCATCGCCCGGCACGCGGAGTTTTTCTCCTTCGGCACCAACGACCTCACCCAGACCACCTTCGGCATCTCGCGCGACGACGCCGAGACGAGCTTTCTGGTCCCCTATCTCTCAGCCGGGATCCTCCCCGAAAACCCCTTTGCCACACTCGACGCCGAGGGCGTGGGCGAGCTCATGCGCATCGCTCTGGAGCGGGGGCGCAAGGTCAAGCCCGACCTCGTCTGCGGCATCTGCGGCGAGCACGGCGGCGACCCCGCCTCCATCGCTCTTTGCCACCGGCTGGGGCTGGATTACGTCTCCTGCTCGCCCTTCCGCGTGCCGATCGCCCGGCTGGCCGCGGCCCACGCCGCGCTGCGCGAGCGCAGCCGCCCATGAGCCGCACGCCCGCTTGCGAGCGCCGGCCGGCACGCGTACCGCGAGACGGTTTCGTCCCGAAAAACGAGGGGACGACCCGGCCGGCCGGCCGTGCGCCAAGCGCTACGAGGCCCTGCGGCGCCGGCCGCAGGCGGGGGGAGGGCGGGCGCCGCTGTCTCGCCGGGACGCCGCGGCCGCCGTGCCGCGCCGGCCAGGGAAGACGGCAAACGGCCGAGGTTCATTGAAAAAATGCGATCTGCGGGCCGGTCGCCGGCCCTGGCACGGTTCTTGACTCTCACCCCCGGACACCGCCGTGGGGCGGTGTTCTTTTCCCGGTTCCCGTACCCACCCAAAGGAGGAAAACGATGAGCAAGACCGAAAAGAACCTGAAAGACGCCTTCGCCGGTGAGTCCCAGGCCAACCGCAAGTACCTCGCCTTCGCCCAGAAGGCCCAGACCGAGGGCTATCCCCAGGTCGCCAGGCTTTTCCGGGCCGCGGCCGAGGCCGAGACCGTGCACGCCCACACCCACCTGCGCACGCTCAAGGGGGTGCGCAGCACGCTCGAGAACCTCAAGGAGGCGCTGGGCGGGGAGACCTACGAGTTCCAATCGATGTACCCGCCCATGATCGAGGAGGCCAAGGCCGAGGGCAACGAGGCCGCCGTGCGCACCTTCACCTACGCGAACGAGGTGGAAAAGGTGCACGCCGCGCTCTACCAGAAGGCGATCGAGAGCCTCGGAAAACCCCAGGAGGAGTTCGATTACTGGGTCTGCTCGGTGTGCGGCTACACCTGCGAAAAGGACGCCCCCGAGGAGTGCCCGGTCTGCAAGGCGAAGAAGAAGGCCTTCTTCCGGGTGAGTTGAAGCTCCCCGCCCGCCGGCCCGCCGCGAAGCGCGGCGGGCCGGGAGCCCCCATCCCCCCGCCCCGGCCCCGCGCCCCCTTCCCCGAACCGCCTCAAGTCCGCCCCCGCCGCGGCCGATACCGGGTGCCGAACCCCCTGATTCGGAGGATCGTGCATCATGGCGGCATCGTTTTCGATCGGCTCGCGGCTCCGCCTGGGCTTCGCCCTCGCGGCCTTGATCCCCATCGCCCTCGGCGCATTCACCTACTACGGCGCTTGGCGAAACGACCTCACCGTGGAGGAGCTCTCGTTTCAGCGCCTGCCCGCCCTGGAGAACCTCTTTCTCGTCAAGGAGCAGGCCGAGTTCGCCCAGGCGGCACTGCGCACGCTCGCCATCGCCGGACTGCCCCCGGAACTTCGACGGCGGCAGGTCGACAACCTGGACCGCTCCCGGGCGCAGATGAAGGAGGCAATCTCCGCCTACCAGGGGCTTCGCCGCACGGCCGATGAGGAAGAGCTCTGGCAGGCGTACCTTGCCGCCTGGCGTGCCTGGGACGGCGAGGTCGGAGAAGCCCTCGAGGCCGCGCAGCGGATCGAGGAGCAAGTCGAGGCCTACGAAAAGAGCGACCGCAGCCGGAGGACCCCCTACCTCGAGGCGTTGGGGGCCCTCAAGGAGGCCGCACTCCTCGCCGCCGTCTCCTTCAAGACCCAGGTCCAGGAGTGGAAGAACATCCTCATTTCCGGAAACGACCCCGAGCAGTTCCGGCGCCGGCTGACCCTCTTCGAGCAGGAGGAGCAGGCCGTGCGGCGGACCCTCGAGGAGGCCGCGGCGCTCATGGCCGATCTCGGCCTGGACCCCGACCCCGTACGCCGCACCCTCGCCCAGCACGCCGAGGCGGGGGTGAAATACCGCGAGGGCCTGCGGCAGTTCGACGCCGGGGATCCCGAGGCCGGGAAAAAGGTCGACCGCCTCGTGCGCGGGGTCGACCGCGGGCCGACGCTCGCCATGCTGCAGATGAACGAGGCGATCGACCAGGTGCGGCTCAAGGCGGAAGGGCTCTACGGTGTTCTCCGGCAGAGGCTCCTCGGCCCGGTGACCGAAACGCGCCGTGCCGCCAACGCCGCGCTCGACCCACTGCTCAAGCACATCCGCGAAAACGCCGCGGCCGCCGGGGCCCAGGCCGAGGCGTTGGCCAACCGGCTGCGGCGCGCCGCCGTGGCGGCCGGCCTGGCCGGCCTGGGGCTGGCCGTCGTCCTGGGGGTGTGGCTCACCCGTTCGATCACGGGGGCGTTGCGGCGGGTGATTGTGGGGTTGTCGGAGGGTGCGGAGGAGGTGGCCTCGGCGGCGGGGCAGGTGTCTGGGGCGTCGCAGTCGTTGGCGGAGGGCTCGAGCGAGCAGGCGGCCTCGATTGAGGAGACGTCGAGTTCGCTGG
>DYEU01000017.1 GCA_020725555.1 Desulfatibacillum sp. | reverse complement strand
GCCGCCGAGAGACAGGCGGTAGAAGCGCGGGGCGAGGGCCCGGGCGATCGACTGGCCGAGCGAGGTCTTGCCGGTCCCGGGCGGGCCCACGAAGCAGAGGATCGGCCCCTTCGAGTCGGGCTTGAGCTTGCGCACGGCGAGGTACTCGATGATGCGGCGCTTGGGCTTCTCGAGGGCGTAGTGGTCGTCGTCGAGGACGGTGCGCGCCTTGCGGATGTCGAGGTTGTCCTCGGTGGCGCGGTTCCAGGGAAGCGAGGTCAGCCAGTCGAGAAAGGTGGTCGCCACGGTGTACTCGGCCGAGGAGGGGTGCATGCGGCCCAGGCGCTCGAGCTCGCGCTCGGCCTCCTTCAGGGCCTCGGGCGGGAGATTCGCCTCGCGCACCTTGGTGCGGTATTCCTCGACCTCCGCGGTCGCCTCGTCGGTCTCGCCCAGCTCCGCCTTGATCGCCTTGAGCTGCTCGCGCAGGTAGTATTCGCGCTGCTTCTTGTCGAGGTCTTCCTTGACCTGGTCCTGGATCTTCTTGCCGAGCTCGAGGATCTCGAGCTGCTTGTTCACGATGCGGGTCACCTCGCGCAGGCGCTCGGTGACGGCGAGCGTCTCGAGCACCTTCTGCTTCTCCTCGGCCGAGGTGTTGAGCGCGGAGGCGACCATGTCGGCGAGCGTCCCCGGCTCCTTGATCGACTGCGCCATGTAGACGACCTCGGCGGGCAGGGTCGGCGAGGCCTGGACGACGCGGGCGAAGAGGTTGACCAGGTTGGTCATCAGGGCCTCGATCTCGGTCCCCTGGGGGGTCTCCTCGACCAGGTGCTCGACCTCGGCCTGGAAGAAGGCTTTCCCCTCGGCCTGCACCAGGCGGCGGATGCGGAAGCGGCCCAAACCCTGCACGAGCAGCTGGGTGCGGTTCTCGGGGGCCTTGGCCATCTTGAGGATGAGGGCGCTCGTCCCGATGGCGGCGTAGCTCTCGGGCCGCGGGGGGCCCTCCCGGCCGGGCTCCGTCCGCGCCCAGACCATGCCGATCATGCGGTCGCGCGACATCGCCTCGTCGATCAGCTGCACGGAGTCGGGCTGCATGACGAGCAGCGGGGTCACCATCTTGGGGAAGAGCACCGAATCGACCACCGGCAGGATGGGGAGCACCGTCGGCGGCGTCTGTGCGGGAGGGGTCTCGGGCGTCTCTTCGCTCATCGGGAACCTCGCGTCGGCCGGGGCCGCACCGGGCGGCCGGTCATTCCTGGGTGATGGGCACCTTGTAGCTCAGGTCGAGCGGGCGCTTGGTCAGCCGGATCTCGAGAAAGCCGTTTTTCGAGGAGGCCGTCACCTTTTCGGGGTCGATCGGGCTGGGGAGAAACAGGATGCGCTCGAACCGCCCGTACTGGATCTCGGCCAGGCGGTAGGTGCAGTCCTGGGCGCAGGCCGGGGACGGCCGGCTGCCCTGGATGCGCACCGCCTTGCTGCTGATCTCGACCTCGAGGTCCTCCTTGGCGACGCCGCCGATCTCGGCCAGGATGACGATCTCCTCGGAGGTCTCGAACATGTCCATCGGCGGCCGCCAGGAACGCTGGGAGATGAGAAAGGAGGGCCCCATCGTGCCGAGCATGTCCTCGATGGTCTTCTCAAACCGCGAGGTCAAATCGTCGAAGCGGTCACCGAAGCGGATCTTGAAGAATTCCATAGCGTACGTCCTGCGTTGCGGGGGTGGCGGGGAACGCGGGAAAAACCCTCGGGTGTTCGCTACCACAAGTCGTTGCCGGAGTAAACCCGGAGGCCTGCGCAGTCGAGAGCCTCCGGCCTCAGAGCGCCTCCGGGGGAAAGGCGACCACCTCGTCGATCGTCGCCGCGTTGCAGAAAAGCATCGTGAGGCGGTCCACGCCGAGCGCGCCGCCCGCGCACTCCGGGAGCCGGGCGAGCGCCTCGAGGAAACGCTCCGGGAGCCCGGGGTCGGCCTGGCCGCGCCGGCGCCGCAGCTCGCGGTCGCGCTCGAAGCGGCGGCGCTGCTCCGCCGGGTCGGTGAGCTCGCTGAAGCCGTTGAGGAGCTCGATCCCGCCGATGTAGAGCTCGCAGCGCTCGGCCGTGGCCGGGTCGGCGGGGTTGAGCCGGGCGAGCGCGCCGCAGGCCGCGGGGTAATCGGTCAGAAAGACCGGGCGGGACGCCTCCAGCCGCGGTTCGACCTCGAGGGCGAGGATTTCGTCGAAGCGGTCCGCCGCCAGCGCCTCCGCGGCGGAAACCCCCGCCAGGCGCCGGAAGGCCTCGGCCACGGCAAGCCGGGGCCAGGGGGGGGTGAGGTCGATCTCGACGCCGCCGTAGTGCAGCCGCTCCCCCGCGCCGAGGCGGCGGGCCAGGAAGAGAACCAGCGCCTCCGCGCGCTCCATCACCTCGCGGTAGGTCTCGCCCGCGGCGTACCACTCGAGCAGCGTCAACTCCGGCAGATGCCTCCCCCCCCGCTCCCCGCGGCGGAAGGCCTTGCAGATCTGGAAGATGCGCGGCAGCCCCGCAGCGACGAGCGGCTTCATGCACACCTCGGGCGAGGTCTGCAGGAACCAGCCCTCGCTTCCGACCGGGTCGATGTGCGCCTCGGGGAGGGGCACCGGGATGCGGATCGGGGTTTCGACCTCGAGGAAGCCCTCGCGACGGAAGAAGACGCGGATGCCCTCCAGGATCTCCGCCCGTCGTGCCAGGTTCCGTGCGATCATCCGCGGGCCGCCGCCTCCTCCCGGCCGAACGTTGCACGCCCCAGGGTAGCAGATCGGCGCCCCCGCCCTCAAGCGCACACCTTGCGCGCGGCCGGGTTCGGGGGCAAGTGGGCACCCCATCCGGAGGGGGCTCATGCCCCGCCAGCGGATCCTCCGGGCCGCCGCCCCGGCGGCCGCCCGTGCCGTCGCCGTCCTCACCGCCCCGGGCCTTCTGCGGCGCGCCCCTGCGGCGGGGGCTGTTTTCGGGGACGATCGAGGCGACGATCGCCTGCCCCCGTTCCCCGAAGGCGGATGGGGGGCGGTCCAAGGCAGCCCCGCCCGCGCGTGCCCTTCCGATCCCTCTTCGGGATCGGCGCCGCGGCCTTCGGGGCGGCGCTCGTGAGGCTCCGCAAGCTCGACTTCGACCGAGGGCCGCCATGGAATCGGCCCGCAAAGCGTGCTAAGAAACCCGGATCGGGGCCCGGCGCCCCGATCGCCGTTTCCTTGCGGAGGAGAAACGACCCCGTGCCCGAGGCCAGGCTTGAGACCCTGCGCATCCCGGCGCCGGCGCCGGAAGGGGCGCCCCCGCGGCGGCGGCGCGGGCTTGCCCTCGCGGGCATTCTGCTGCTTTGCGTCCTCGCGGCGGGGCTCTACCTTCTCGGCTTTCTCCGACCCGCCGTCACGGTGCGCACGGGAGTCGTCCAGGACATCGTCCCCTCCCAGGCGCTCACCCTGCTCAGCGCGAGCGGCTATGTCGTCGCCGACCGCAAGTCGGCCGTCGCCTCCCGGTTGACGGGGCGGCTGGTCGAGCTCTCCGTCGAGGAGGGAAGCCGCCTGCGCCGCGGCGAGGTGATCGCCCGGATCGACAGCCGCGAGGCCGAGGCGGCGGTCGAGCGGGCGCGCCGGCTGCTCGAGGCCGAGCGCCACCGGCGCGACCAGACCCTGGCCGAGCTCGCCGAGGCCGAGCGCGACTTCGGCCGCAAGCGGGAGCTCTTTGCCCGCGGGACGATCGCCCAAGCCCCGCTCGATGCGGCCGAGGCGCGCTACCGCGCCCTTTCCGCCGGCGCCGAGGCCCTGGCGGCCTCGATCGGGGCCGCCCGGGCCGCCCTGCGCGAGGCGGAGATCGCCCTCGAGGACACCCGCATCCGCGCCCCCTTCGACGCCGTCGTCCTCACCAAAAACGCCGAGGTGGGCGACGTCCTCACCCCGCTCGCCGCGACCGCCGACGCCAAGGCGGCCGTCGTGACGATCGCCGACCTGGACGCGCTCCGGGTCGAGGCCGACGTCTCCGAGTCGCAGATCGCCCGCGTGCGGGAGGGCCAGGCCTGCGAGATCCGGCTCGACGCCTACCCCGAGACGCGCTTCGCCGGCCGCGTCCACCGCATCCTGCCCACGGCCGACCGCAGCAAAGCCGCGGTGACGGTGAAGGTCGACTTCCTCGAGCGCGACGAGCGGGTACTGCCGGAGATGAGCGCCCGCGTCGCCTTCCTGGCGCGGGAGCCGACCGCGGAGGAGAAGACGGCGATCCCGGCGGCGCCGGCGGCGGCCCTCCTCGTGCGCGAGGGCCGGGAGCTCCTCTTCCGCGTCGCCGAGGGCCGGGCGCACGAGGTCCCCGTGCGGACGGGCAGGCGCTTCGGCGACTGGGTCGAGCTCCTCGAGGGCCCGCCCCCCGGGACCCCGGTCGTGCTCGCCCCGCCCGCGCGCCTCGCAGGCGGCTCCCGCGTGTCGGTCCCCGCCCCATGAACCCCGACGCCGAAGCCCCGGTCCTCGTCGAGCTTGCGGGCGTGCGCAAGAGCTTCCGCCGCGGCGGCGAAACCCTCCCCGTGCTCGAGGGCCTCTCGCTGCGCGTGCGGCGCGGCGAGTTCTTCGCCCTGATGGGCCCCTCGGGGTCCGGGAAAAGCACGCTCCTCCACCTCATCGCCGGCCTTGACCGGCCCGACGCCGGGGCGATCCGTGTCGGCGGGGTCGAGATCACCGCCCTCTCCGAGGCCGAGCTCACCGCCTGGCGGGCGCGTCGCGTCGGCTTCGTCTTTCAGTTCTACCACCTGATCCCCGTCCTCACCGCGCTCGAAAACGTGGAGCTCCCGCTGCTGCTGACCGGGCTCGACCGCCGCCGGCGGCGCGCCCACGCCGAGCTCGCCCTCGAGCTGGTCGGCCTGGCCGACCGCCGGGGCCACACGCCCGCGCGTCTCTCCGGGGGCCAGCAGCAGCGCGTGGCGATCGCGCGCGCGATCGTGACCGATCCGCCGCTCGTCGTCGCCGACGAGCCGACCGGGGACCTGGACCGCTCCTCGGCGGGGGAGATCCTCGATCTGCTCGAGGGGCTCTGCACGAACCTGGGCAAGACGATCCTTCTCGTCACCCACGATCCCCGCGCGGCGCGGCGCGCCCACACCGTGCGGGCCCTCGACAAGGGCGTTCTCACCGATGCTCGGGAAGCTCTGGATCCGCAATGCCGCTAGGCACCCGCTGCGGACCGCGCTCACCCTGGTCGCGGTCGGGGTGGCGATCCTCGCCTTCGGGCTCCTCGGCACCCTGGTCGAGGCCTGGCACGCGGGGGTCTCCGCGGCCTCGGCCAACCGCCTCGTCGTGCGCCACGCGATCTCGCTCACCTTTTCCCTCCCCATCGCCTACCGCGAGCGCATCCGCACCGTCGAGGCCGTGCGCGCGATCACCCACATGAGCTGGTTCGGCGGGTTCTTCCGCGAGCGGAAGAACTTCTTCGCCAACTTCGCCGTCGAGGCCCACAGTTTCTTCGATCTCTACCCCGAGTACCGGCTCTCCGAGGAGGAGCGCCTCGCCTTCCTGCGGGACCGGCGGGGCTGCGTGATCGGCCGCGGCCTGGCCGAGCGCTTCGGCTGGAGGATCGGGGACGCCGTGCCCCTCCAGGGGACGATCTACCCCGGGGTGTGGACCTTCACCGTCCGCGGGATTTACAGCGGCCGCGACCGGGGGACCGACGAGAAGCAGTTCTTCTTCCACTGGGACCTCCTGAACGAGCGCCTGAAGGAAAGGATGCCCCCGCGCGCGAACCGCGTGGGGATCTTCGTGATCGAGGTCCACCGCGCCGAGGAGGCCCCCGAGGCCGCGATCGCCGTGGATGCGCTCTTTCGCAGCTCGCCCGCCGAGACGCGGACCGAGACCGAGCGCGCCTTCCAGATGGGCTTCGTCTCGATGAGCGCGGCGATCCTCTCGGCCATCCGCGTGGTGTCGCTCGTGATCGTGGTCATCCTGCTCGCGGTGGTGTCGAACACGATGATCATGTCGGTGCGCGAGCGCATGCGCGAATACGCCGTGCTGCGGACGCTCGGCTTCGGGCCGGGGTTTCTGGCGGCGCTGATCGGGGGCGAGTCGCTTGCACTCTGCGCCGCCGGCGGGGTGCTCGGGACCGCGGCCCTCTACCCCGCGCTCGCCCTCCTCGAGCGGGGGTTCGGGGCCTATTTCCCGGCGGTCGCACCCCCCGCGGAGACCCTGCTTCTGGGCGGGCTGGCCTGCCTGGGGGTGGGGGCGCTCGCCGCCGCCGTGCCGATCCGCGCCGTTCTCGCCACGCCGATCGTCGCGGCCCTGGGGCGGGTGGGGTGAGGGGGCCGTGGCGCTGATCCTCGCCTACAGCCTGCGCAACCTCCTCGCCCGGCGGCTGACCGCCGCCCTGACCGCAGGCGGGATGGCCCTGGTCGTCTTCGTCTTCGCCGCGATCCTCATGCTCGCCGAGGGGCTCGAGCGCGCCCTCGTCGATTCGGGCTCCCCGGAGAACGCGGTCGTCCTGCGCAAGGGCTCGAACTCCGAGGTGCAAAGCCCCGTGGCCGTGGCCGAGGCCGCGATCGTGGAGAGCCTGCCCGGGATCGCCGCCGGGGCCGACGGCCGGCCGCTCGTGGCGCGCGAGCTCGTCGTCCTCATCCAGCTTCCGCGGCGCGGCGGGGAGGGCACCTCGAACGTGACCCTGCGGGGGGTCGCGGAGCGCTCGCTTCGTTTGCGGCCGCAGGTCCGGCTCGCCGCCGGCCGGGAGCCGCAGCCAGGGCTGCCCGAGGTCGTCGTGGGGCAGGGCGCCGCGCAGCGCTTCGCCGGGGCCGGGCTCCACGAGGAGCTCGCCTTCGCCAACCGCACCTGGCGGGTCGTGGGGCTGCTCGACGCCGGGAACACCGCCTTCGACTCCGAGATCTGGGCCGACGCGGACCTCCTGCTCCAGGCCTTCCGCCGCCGGTCCTACTCCTCGGTCCTGCTGCGGCTCGCAGAGCCCGGGCGCCTGGAGGAGCTCCGGGGGCGCCTCGAGGGGGACCCGCGGCTTTCCCTCGAGGTCAAGCGCGAAATCGACTACTACCGCGAGCAGTCCGAGGCGACGGCGACCTTCCTGCGCATCCTGGGCACCGCGCTGGCCGCGATCTTCTCCGTGGGGGCCGTGGTCGGGGCGATGATCACCCTCTACGCCGCGGTCGCCCACCGCACGGCCGAGATCGGCATCCTGCGGGCGCTCGGCTTCCCGCGGGGCGTGATCCTCGCGGCCTTTCTCACCGAGGCGGTCTTTCTGGGTCTGGCGGGCGGGCTGGCGGGAATGCTGGCGGCGGCGGGCCTCGAGGCCCTGACCGTGTCGACGACGAACTTCCAGACGTTCTCCGAGGTCGTCTTCCGCTTCCGGCTGAGCGGGCCGATCGCCCTCGAGGCCTTGGGCTTCGCCCTCCTCATGGGCCTGGCCGGGGGGCTGCTGCCCGCGCTGCGGGCGGCGCGGATGAACCTGCTCGAGGCGCTCGGCCGGGGCTGATGCTATTTGGCGGCCAGGACAGGGCAGCCGGCTTCCAGGATCACATATTGGGCGGTGGAGCCGAACATGAGCTTCCCCACCTTGGAACGCTTTTTCACACCGATCACGATCAGGTCGGCGGATTGCTCCCCGGCGAAGGCCACGAGGTCTTCGCCCGGGGTTTTGCCGCGCATCAGCAGATGCGTCTCGCAAGAGACTCCTTTGCGGGAGGCTTTGATCCGAGCCGATGTTAGGCCTTTTTCGAATGCGTGGATTTCTTCGACCGACTCCTTGCCCCCTCCCACGAGGGAGGCGATCACCTGGAGATCGGCCTTCAACCGTTCGGCATAGTCGATCGCCGTATCCAGGGCGCGTTCGGCCGGATCCGTCATGTCGTAGCCGACGATGATTTTCACGCTGCCTCCTTCAAGGTGCACATGAGATTTCGCCCCGGGGTGAGTGCGTCCCGGGCAGCCAAGGATTCAGGGCCTGCCCTCTTCGTCCCAGCCCCTTTCCTGGTAGTATTCTTTGAGCAGGATGTCCATCTCGGATTCCGCGAGGGTCCGGTTCGACTCGGGGAGCGGCTCGCACGCAAACCGGGCGGGCAGGCGGTCGTCCCGGGCCGTGAACCCTTCCTGCAGGTTGAAGCGCCGGGTGTCGTTGCGGATGCGGGCGGCGATCGCGCGCATTGCGGGGAGGTC
Organism: Desulfatibacillum sp.; assembly: GCA_020725555.1. Classification (GTDB taxonomy): domain Bacteria; phylum Desulfobacterota; class Desulfobacteria; order Desulfobacterales; family SpSt-501; genus SpSt-501. The sequence continues at coordinate 30,699 of DYEU01000017.1, read as the reverse complement.
GAGCTCAAGCCCGGTGGCGCTCCGCAGGATGCTGGCCAGAGGATCCCAAAGATAGAGGTCGCGGTAGAAGCGGCAAAGGATGAGGCTGTCCAACAAGGTCAGGCGGTCTTCCCATTCGGCGAAGATTTTGGCCTTGCCTGCGATCCGGTCCGGATCCACCAGGCCGGCGAGTTCCGGCTTGTAGAACGTGGAGCGCAGGTGGCAGGCCCCGCGGTCGGCGGTGCCGTAGGCGAGGCCCATGCCCTTCAAAATGCGGGGGTCATACCCTGCGGGTTCGAGCCCTTTGACGTGGACGGCCAGATCCTCCAGCCCCCATTCGGCCGACGCCTTGCGGATGCCCTGGGCGAGAAGATCCCCGATTCCCCGTCGGGTGACGATGTCCTCGAGCAGACGCGCTACCGCGTCCGGGTCGCCGTAGTCGATCGGGTAGTCGATGCGCCGGCGGCGGACGGCTTCGATCGTGAAAGCCGCCAGGTTTCCTGCGGTAATGGTATCGATGCCCCAGCGGTCGCAGAGATCGTTCAAGTAGAGGATCTCTTCGATCGACCCGATTTCGCACAACCCGCCGAACGCATAGATGGTCTCGTATTCCGGCCCTTCGACGCGAAGCCCCCGGTGACGCCCCTCGCGGACGGTGGAAAGCCGCCCGCAGGCCATCAGGCAGCGCAGGCAGGCGTGCGGTTGAACCTCGCAACGCGCGTGAAGCGCTGCGGCGTTGATCTGCTCCCAGCCCTCGAAACGGCCTTTTTGCCAATATCGCGTCGGAAACCCCCCGGCCCGGTTGAGGACGTCGACCAGCATCGGCGTGCCCATCGTGCGGTAGGCGCGCACGACCGGGGATTCCTTGGCGGCCCGCGCCGTTTCCGCGGCAAACCGCTTCTGTTCCTCGGGGTCGGCCGCCGAACGGGTGCGATGACCCCAGAACGCGACGGCCTTGATGCGCTTGGACCCCATGACGGCTCCCGTCCCCGTCCGTCCCGCACTGCGCCAGCGGTCGTTTTCGATGACCGCAAAGGCCACGCCGTTTTCCCCTGCCGGGCCGATGGTCAAGACACCGACCCGGCCCGCCTCCGACCGATTCGCTCGCAGCCAGGTGCGGATCCGCTCCTCGGCGGCCAGGGCATCCAACCCCCAGAGATCGTGCGCCGGGTGGACTTGGACGCTGCTTTCGGCGATTTCCAGCCAAACGGGTTCCGCAGAAGCTCCGCGGATCATCACGGCGTCAAATCCTGTCGCCGAAATGGCCTCGGCGGCGCTTCCCCCGGAGTAGCTCTCGGCATACCCGCCGGTGAGCGGGGACTTGGTGAAAACGCCGTGGCGGCACGAACCCCATACGGCGGAGCCGGTAAGGGGACCCACGGCGAAGATCAGGTGATTGTCCGCATGGAGGGGGTCCACACCGGGCGGGTTGTATTTGAGCAGCAAATGGGTCCCCAGCCCCTTGCCGCCCAGCGTATGCCGGAGGACGGAATCCGGAATCGGCTCGATCTCAAAGGCGTGCTGGGTGGCATCGATCCTCAGCGCGAGGTTGAAAAAGCCGTGCATGACAGGCCTCCGGGGATCCCGGCTAGAGGGCTTTGCGATAAATCGATTCGGCATCCGCGAGGGTGATCCGCCGCGGGTTGTTGGCCAGCAGCCGCGTCACGTTCATCACCCCGGCGGCCAGGGCGGGGAGATGTTCTTCGGTGACCCCGAAATCGCGCAGCCGCCGCGGGACCTGGAGGTCTTCCATCAGCTCCTGAACGGCCCGGAGAGCCCGCCGGGCTCGCTCCCGCGCGTTGGCGTCGCCGACGGGCTCACCGAAGATCTCGGCGATGTGTCCGAATTTTTCGAGATTGCCCATCAGGTTGAACTCCAGGACGGCCGGCAGCATGATGCTGTTGGCGATCCCGTGGGGGATGTGGAACTCGGCTCCGATCGGGTAGGCGAAGGCATGCACGGCGGTCACCCCGGCGTTGGCGAAGGCCATGCCCGCCAGAAGACTTCCTTCCAGCATGTTGGCCCGTGCCGCCAGGTCGTCGCCGTCGGCAAAGGCCTTCCGCAGACTGCCATAGATCCGCCGCATGGCCTGCTCTGCCAGAAGGTCGCTCAGCGGTGTCGCGTTTCGTGAGGTGTAGGCTTCCAGGGCATGAATGAGGGCGTCCATGCCGGTGGCGGCGGTGACGGCCGGAGGCAACCCGACGGTGAGCCCCGGGTCAAGGATCGCGGCTTTGGGCAGAAGCCTGGGGCTGACGATCCCTTTTTTCAGCTTGTCGCGGTGATCGCTCAGGATGGCGATGGGGGTGACCTCGCTGCCGGTACCGGCGGTCGTCGGGATGAGCAGGGTGTTCAGACCCTCCTCGGGGACCTGGTCGATACCGAACATCTTTTCGATCGGGGTGCTCTGCGTGGCCAGCACGGCGGCAACCTTGGCGACATCCAGGGCCGAGCCGCCTCCCAGGCCGATGATCAGATCGGCGCCGGCCCCCCGGGCGCTTTCGGCGGCTCGAAGCGCGGTTTCAATGCTAGGGTCCGGCTCGACCGCATCGAAGCGGTTCGATGAAAGACCGGCTCGCGCGAGGATTTCCTCAAGTCGCCCTACGATTCCCGCCGCCACGAGCCCCGGGTCGGTCACCACCAGAATCTTCCGGGCTTTCAAACGGCCGACCTCGGAGGGCGCCTGATCGAGAGAACCCACTCCCATCAGGATCCGCGGGGTCGTCTGAAACAGGCTCGTTTTTTTCATGGCGCTCTCCTTTCCGAATCAGACCGAGAGATATTTTTGCTGCAGTTCGGTGTTTCGGCGGAAGTCGTCGATTCCTCCGGAATAGACGATGTGCCCCTTGTCGATGATGAAAACGCGGTCGGTGACGGCCAGGGCGAAGCGGATGTTCTGCTCGGAAAGCAGAATGGTGGTGCCCATTTGTTTGAGTTGCAGCAGCAGGCGGCGAAGCTCGGCGACGATGACCGGTGCCAGGCCTTCGCTCGGTTCATCCAGCAGCAGGAGGTCCGGATTGCCCATCAGCGCTCGAGCGATCGTCAACATCTGCTGCTCGCCGCCGGAGAGGGTTCCGCCGAGCCGGTGGGGCATGTCCCTCAAAACCGGAAATTGATCGAGGACGCGGCTCATCGTCCATGGGCCCTTGCGCCCGGGAACCTTTCCGAGCTCGAGGTTTTCCTTGACGGTCAGCGGGCCGAGAATTCGGCGGTCTTCCGGCACGAACCCCAAGCCGAGCCGGGCCATGCGGTACGCGGGCAGGCGGGTGCAGGGCTTTCCCTTGAAGACCACTTCCCCGGCCCGGGGAGGAGTCAAACCGGCAAGCGACCTGAACGTTGTGGTTTTGCCCGCGCCGTTGCGTCCCATGAGGCAGACGGTTTCCCCCTCGTAAACCGAGAGCGCCACATCGAACAGGATGTGGCTGCGGCCGTAATAGGTATGCATGCCGGAGACCTGGAGAATCGGCTTCATCCGGTTTCCTCCCCGAGGTAGGCGGTGATGACGTCCCGGTTGGCGCGGATGGATTCCGGAGCCCCTTCGGCGATCAGCCGACCGTGGTTGAGGACGAAGATTCTTTCGGCGATGCCAAAGACCATGTCCATGTCGTGTTCGATGAACACCAGGGTCAACCGGTACTCTTGCCAGAGCTTTTTGATGAGCGTCCTTGTCCGTTGCCGTTCCTCGGGCGACATGCCGGCCGTCGGCTCGTCCATCAGGAGCAGCTTGGGGCGCAACGCCAGGGCGATGCCGATGTCCAGCAGCTTCTGGTCGCCGTGCGCGAGTTCGTAAGCCGGCCGGTTCGCTTGGGATTCCAACCCCAGGCTGGCGAGGATGGCCATCGCCTCCTCGCCGGCCTGCAAATGCGAAGTGTAGGGACGCCAGAGGCGACGGGTCTGGTTGAGCCGGGATAGGCATGCGGCGAGAAGGTTGTCCCGAACGCTCTCGTCGGGAAAAATCGAGGCGATCTGGAAGGAACGGCCGATCCCAAGGCGCACGATATCCTGGGGACTGCGGCCGACCAGATCGACCTCTTCAAAACGGATCCGCCCGCCGTCCGGCGGAAGCTGCCCGGTGATCTGGTTGAAGAGCGTGGTCTTTCCGGCGCCGTTGGGGCCGATGATGGCCGCGATTTCCTGAGGCCGAATGGAAAAGCTCACCTCGTCGGTGACCTTGAGACCGCCGAATGCTTTGCGCAGCTGCTCGACGCGAAGAAGGGCATTCATGCCGGACTCCTCTGGCTGCTGTCTCCCCGGAAGCGACTCCAGAGATGTTGCGCTTCGCCGACCACGCCGCGGGGAAAGAGAATCACGATGACCAGGATGACGCTCCCGATGACGATCGGCCAGAATTCCGTTTTGGCGCCGATCACGTCTTCGAGGAGGATGAGAACGATCGCCCCGATGAACGGCCCGAAAAACCGGTTGATCCCGCCCAGCACCGACATCAGGATGACCTCGCCCGAGGTTGTCCAGTAAAGCATGTCCGGATGAATGGAGCTGTCCATTCCGGCCATCAGGGCCCCGGCCGCGGCCGCAAACAGAGAGGAGATGACATAGATGCGCAACTGGTTCATCCGGACGCTGCGCCCGATGAAGCGCACCCTTTCGGGGTTTTGTTGAATGCAGCGCAGGACGAGTCCGAAGGGGGAGTAGGCCATCCGTTTGAGGACCCAGATGGAAAAAAAGACGACCGCCAGGACGACGTAATAGTAAAAGGTTTTGTCAGCCAGCAGGCCGGGAGGGATGATGCCCTGGATGCCGTCGTCGCCGCCGGTCAGGTCCCGCCATTTGAGCGTCACTTGATAGGCGAGCTGGGCGAAGGCGAGCGTCAGCATGGTGAAATAGACGCCGGTCATGCGGATGACCAGCAAGCCGACGAGCAGGGAGATGAGGGCGGCCGTGGCCAAGCCGATCCCCAGAGCGGGAAAAAACCATGCGGCGCCGACCCGGGTCACCAGCAGGCCGACGCTGTAGGCTCCGATCCCGTAGTAGAGCGCTTGCCCGAAGGAGAGCATTCCGGTGACCCCCCAGAGCATGTTGAACGAGACCGCAAAAAGCCCCCAGACCAAAATGTGCCCCGCCAGGTTCATCTGGTAGCGGGAGGTCATGAGAAGCGGCACGAGGGCGAAGACAAGCAACCCGGCGGTCCAGAGCAGGCCGAACTTGTAGCGGCGCGGCAGATCCATGGTCACGCCTTTCGTATCCGCGCCGGAGCGAACAACCCTTCCGGCCGAAAGATGAGCGTCAGCACCATCACGATGTAGCTGAATAAGGAAGACCACTCCGGAACGAAGGCTACGGCGAACGCATTGACTTCCCCGAGGAGGATGGCCCCGAACCAGGCTCCCCAGAAATTGCCCATTCCGCCGAGCACCACCACGATCAGCGAGTCGATGATGATTTCGATACCCGCGCCCGGGGTCACCGACCGCAGGGGGGCGGCCAAGGCGCCGGTCATGCCGCCCAGGGCGGTCGCCAGGCCAAAAACCACCGTCAGGGTGAGGGGGACGTTGACCCCCAGGCATCCTAGAATTTCCCGGTCGACGGCCGAGGCCCGCGCAATGCGGCCGGCGCGGGTGCGCGAGAGGATCCACCACGCCGCCAGGACCACGAGCAGGCCGACGGCGATAATGGCCAGGTTGTAAGTGGGGATGAACACATCCCCGACCTGAACGGCGCCGAGAAACCCGGGGGGCTTGGCGATCGACTTGTACTCGCTTCCCCAGATCATTTTGACCAGATCGTCAAAGATGAGAATCAGGCAGTAGGTGAGGAGGATCTGGAACCCGCCTTCGTGCGGTCTGCCGTAGATGCGGCGGAGAAAAAGATATTCGGAGGCTGAGCCGACGATGCCGGCGGCGGCGCCCGCGACGAGGATCGCCGGCCAGAACGGCAGGCCCCAGACGGCGGACACCTGATATCCGAAGTAGGCCCCCAGCATGTAAAACGAGCCGTGGGCGAAGTTGAAGATCCGTCCGACGCCGAAAATGAGCGTCAACCCGCTGGCATTCAGAAACAGCAAGGTCGCGAGGGAAAAACCGCTCACCATCTGGGTGGCGAGGAAGGCGAAGTCCATGGAGGTCCCTCCGGTGGGCGCCAGGGCGCCCCCGGCGGACGCCGGGGGCGCGCGACTCGGCGATCCCTCATTTCTTCAACCGTTTCTCGATCAGCTCCTTCGGCGGCAGAAGATCCTCGGCTTTGTACACCTTCCATTTGCCGAGCATCATTTTGGCGGGAGGGAAGTTGTCGTCCGGCACACTCACGCCGATCGCCTGTACTTGGACGATTTGATGGGTCTGAGGATCGATGTAGGAGGTGAACCCGTCGGGGTCTTCCGGCAGCTTGATTTGCAACCCCTCCAACGCCTTGACGAGGGCCTCGGTGTTGTCGGGGGTGCCCACCTTTTCGACCGCCCGCGCGATGGCATAGATGCCGGCATAGGCCCCCTCGGCGGCATAGGTGGGATAGCGGCCGGTACGGCGTTTGAATTCGGCGACGTAGCGGCGGTTGAGTTCCGTGTCGGGCCAGTTGTTGTGATGGCGGGCGGAGAGCACGAGCCCGGCGGGCATCTCCGCTCCAAGGGCGCTCATGACCTCGTAATTCCCTCCCGCATCCGGGTGGAAGTAAAGCATTTTTTCAAACAGCCCGTAGGCTTTGGCCTGTTTGATGAAAGCCACCGTATCCCCGCCCCAGAACCCGGAAACCAGCACGTCGGGCTTGTCCTTGATCAGCGAGGTGATGAAGCTCGTGTAGTCGGGTTCGTAGAGCTTGGGCAGGTATTTGCTGACGAGCTGGAAATCGACGCCGAATCGTTTCAGGTTGTATTGAATCTCGTCCAGCTGGCTGTGGCCGTAGGCGTAATCGGGGCCGATATAGGAGATCGTCTTCCAGGGCTTTTCTTTCTGGAGCTCCTTCAGGTAGAGGGCGCCGGCAGTCATGGACTGGAAGGTGTTGTTGGAGACGCGGAAATAGTAAGGCTGAAAGTTGTCGAGCGTCAGTTCGGTGGCCGCGTGATCGGTTCCGATGAAGATGACCTTGTTTTGCCGGGAAATTTCCGTCACGGCCAATCCCACCGCCGAACTGACCACCCCGAAAAGGAAGTGAACCTTGTCCTCCGTAATGTAGCGCTCGGCGACCCGGACGGCGTAGGCAGGCTTGGATTTGCTGTCGGTGAAGATGATGTCGAGCTTGTATCCCGCGGCGCCGCCCTTGGCGTTGATTTCATCGATCGCCATTTCGGCGGCGGCGACGGAGTCCATGCCGTAGAGTCCCGACCGCCCCGTCATGGGGTAGAGCGCCCCGATGCGGATCACCTTCTCCTGAGCAAAACCCAGCGAGGGGAGGAATACCACGAGCATCAAAACAATCCATAAGGCGATTTTGCGGCTTTTCATCTCGGCTCTCCTCTGTCTTCGTGAAAGATGAAACAGCGAAAAACGACGTTTGACCCTTAGCCTGCTCTTCTCCCGCCTCTTGCCCTCCTTGACCTTGAAAGGATGTCCTCAGGTCCGCGTTCACAACAATCCAATCCATCCAGAATCATTACACTTCTCCACCGACGCTGCCGGATCTTTGCTTCTCACCGTACACGCAAGGAAAATGCCAGCCCTGCAGGAAATGAATTGCAAACAAAATCGAGATGTTTTGAGGACGGCCAGGCGTTGCCTGGTTGCAAAAAGGAAATAAAACCGAGATAGGGCTCGATGTTAATAAAAATTCTGATTGTATTCAGGATGATAATCAGATTGCACTGTTGCAATAGATATCATTTTTGCAATGAGAGGGCATATTTTTTTGCCTTGCGCCAGAGCGTCGTATAATGGATTCCCAGCACCTGTGCCGCCTCTTCGGCGCTGCCGCTCTGTCGGAGCGCTTCACGGATGACCTCCTCCTCGAACTGTTCGACCGCCCGTGCCAAGCTCATGCCTTTGCGCCAGACTCGAGAAGACGCAGGCACCCCGCTGCGGATTTCCCAGGGGAGATCTTCCGCGTCTATGGTTTCCCCCTCACTCATCGTGAACATTCGTTCAACGATGTGGATCAGTTCGCGGATGTTTCCGGGGTAGGAGTACCTGCACAAAGCATCCAGCGCCGCGGCGCTCAGGCGTTTTTGGAACCCGTGGGCGCGATTGAGCTTTTCAAGCGAGCTGAGGGCGATCGGGGCAATGTCTTCGGGCCGCTCGCGCAGCGGAGGAATTTCGATGGGCACGCCGTTCAGGCGGTAGAAAAGATCCTGTCGAAAGCTTCCCTGACCGATCCGTTTCTCCAGGTCCTGGTGGGTGGCGGCGATGACCCGCACATCCACGCGGGTCGGGACGGTCGCCCCCAGGCGGGTGAACGTTTTGTTCTCGATCACTTCCAGCAGCTTCACTTGGGCGGACAAACTCAGCTCGGCCACCTCATCCAGAACCAGCGTGCCCCCATGGGCCGTTTCGACCAGACCGGCCTTTCCGCTCCACGCCGCTCCGGTGAAGGCCCCCCGCTCGTAGCCGAAGAGTTCGCTTTCGATCAACGGGTCGGGGATCGCCCCGCAGTGAATCCGGACCAGCGGTTTGTTCTTCCGGGGGCTCAGACGGTGGATCAAATCGGCCATCATGCTTTTGCCCACGCCGGATTCACCGTAGAGGAGGACGGAGGTGTCGGTTTTGGCCACCTGGACCGCCGTCTTCAGCACCTGGATCATTTTCGGGCTTTTGACGATGATTTTATCGAGCGCTCGTTCCAGTCCTTTCTGTTCCCGCATGTATTCCGCCATCCGCGAGCTGATCCGGCGGGCGCGCTCCAGATCCGCCTTCAAACGATTCAATTCGGTGATGTCGCGCACGTTGGTGACCACGAAGGCGATTTCCCCCTTTTCGTCCACGATGGGGCTCCCGGTCACCATGACTTCCTTGCGGCCCTGGATCCGCTGGATCAGGGTCACCGGTTCTTTTCTCTTCAGCACTTCGAGGGTCACCGAGGAATCGAAGACTTTCTCCTTGACGAGATCCCGCATGTTGCGGCCGATCAGCAAGCGACCCGAAAGGCCGGTGATCCGCTCGTAGGCTTTGTTGACCCGCAGGGTGTTGGCTCGGCCGTCGGTGATGTAGAGGCCGTCGTAAGAGGATTCGAAGATGGCCTCGAGTTCCCCCTTGATCTGCCGATAGGCCTGCAGCTGCGAAATGAGCGTTTCGTATTCGGAAATGTCCTGGAAGATCGAGATGACCCCGATGACCTTGCCTTGGCAGCGGATCGGCGCCCGGTTGGCGATGATGGTGGCTTGGGGCAGCTCGATTTTTTTCCCGATCTGCGGCAAACCCGTCTCCAGCACGCGACGGAACTCCGGCCAAGCCTCCGGGCGGACGTCCCGGAAATGCTCCCCGATGACCGGCCGGTCGCCATCGTTGAAAATGCTGCGTGCGGCGCGGTTGTAAAACCGGATTATCCCTTTACGGTCGATGACCACGATGCCGTTGTGGGCGGAGTCCAAGAGGCGCCGGCAATCGAATAACAATTCCTCTTTCCCGCACTCAGGTGAATTCATCGAGGCTCCTGGATGAGGCGGCCGCGTCGTCAGACGTATGCGCCGTTTCGCGCGCGGCGATGCGGAACGAACCGGACGTTTCCGCCCGCCGTTCAGCGGGCCGCGGTGATTTCCTGGATTTTCGCGCGCAGCTGATCGAGGCTGAAGGGCTTCTGGATGAAGCCCCGGCACCCGCGCCGCAGCAGGTCCATCGCCTCCCCGTCCAGGCTGAAGCCGCTCGAGAGCAACACGGGGACATCGGGCCGGATGGCGCGGAGGCGCTCGAAGACCTCGGCGCCGGTGATGCCCGGCATGATCAGGTCCAGGATCACGAGGTCGATCTCGCGGTGGCCCGCGGCGAAGAGGGTGAGCGCCTCCTCGCCGCTGCGCGCGGTGAGGACCGCGTAGCCCAGCCGCCGGAGCATCTTTTCGCCGATGTCGCAGACGATCTCCTCGTCCTCGACGAGCAGGACCGTGCGCGGCGGGGAGGGGGCCGCGGCGACGGCGCGCGGGGGCGGGGGGGCTTTCCCCGCGGCCGGGAGGTAGACGCGGAAGGTCGAGCCTTCGCCCTTGCGGCTTTCGACGGTGATGAACCCGTTGTGGCCGCGCACGATGCCCCAGGCGGCGGAGAGGCCGAGCCCCTTCGCCTCGGCCCGGGAACGCGTCGAGAAAAACGGCTCGAAGATGCGTTTGCGGACCGTCTCCTCCATGCCCTCGCCGCTGTCGCGGACCTCCAGGCGGACGTAGGGGCCGGGCGGGGCGTCCGGCGGCCGCTCCGGGTCGTTTGCGGCGACCTCGACGTTTTCGGTCCCCACCTCGAGGGTTCCGCCCGCGCCCAGGGCCTGCCAGGCGTTGACGAGGAGATTGAGCAGCACCTGCTGGATCTGGCTTTGGTCGGCCTCGATCGGCCGCAGCTCCGGGGCGAGCCGCTTGCGGATGTCGAGCTCCTTGCGGGTTTTGCCGAAGAGATCGACCGTCTGCGCGACGAGCCGGTTGAGATCGGTCACGCGCACGTCGTACTTGCCGCCCCGGGCGAAGCCGAGGATCTGGCGCGTGAGCTCGGAGGCGCGCTCGACGGCGGCCTCGATCTTCTGCAGGTAGGGGAGGTCGGGGTGGTCCTTCTCCTTGTTGAGGCGCAACAGCGAGAGGTTCCCCTGCATGCCCATGAGCAGGTTGTTGAAGTCGTGGGCGAGCCCGCCGGCCAGGGTCCCGATCGCCTCCATCTTCTGCGCCTGCTGCATGTGGGCGGCGATCCGCCGGCGCTCCTCCTCGGCTTCAACCTCCGTGGAGCGGTCCTTGAGGAGGAAGGCGGCGCCTCCGGGGAGCCCCCCTGCCGGCGGCACGACCGCCGCCGCCAGCAGCACGGGCCGCGGGCCCCCGGCCGCCTGCAGGGCGGTTTCCAGAAGGCCCGCCCCCTCCCCCGCGGTCCGGAGCTCCGCCAGGAATCGCTCGAAGGCCGGCCGCTCCGCAGGGGCGAGGCACCCGGCCAAATCCCGCGGGGGGGCCTCCCCCGGCCGCCCGCCCAGGATCCGATGAAAGGCCGGGCTGACCCCGCGCAGGGTCCCGTCTTCGTCGGCGAAGGCGGCTCCGAGGCCGGCGGCCTCGAGGAGCCGCTCGATCAGCGTCAGGCGCTGCCGGTCATCCATGGGTCGAAGGCCCTTTCGATCCGCCCGCGGCTTCGCGGGCTTTGACGGTGTAGCGGTCGGCCGGCCCGTCCTGGAGTACGATGCGGTCGAAGCGCTTCGGGGAGGCCTCGTCGAACCAGGCGAGCCCCCGGTCGCGGCAGGCCGGGCAGGCGCGGTGCGGGATGTGCACGGCGAGGATGTGGGCGCCGCGGTCCGTGGTCGAGTCGATGCGCAGGGCCCCGCCGCAGCGCTCGCAGGGGGTCACCTCCTCGAGCTGGGTCTCGGTGAAGCCGTCGGTGTCGTAGAAGATCCGGCGGCGGCGGCGGAAGGCGTTTTCGCGGGCGAGCACCTGCTCGCGGAGCTTGTCCCGTTTCTGCCAGCAGGAGAGCACGAGGTCGCAGACCCGGTGCACGGCCTCGGTCACCGCGGCGGTCTGGCGGATCTGATGCCGCTCGTAGTCCGACTCGCGGACGTGCCGGTAGTCCAGGCCCGCCATGGCGAGGAGGATCCCCACGTTGACGTAGGGGAGCGCCCCCTCGATCGCGTAGCCGCCCTCGAGCACGGCGATGTCGGCGCCGAGCTCCTCGGTCAGCTGCGCGTAGCCGCGCGCCGAAAAGTTCATGTTCGTGATCGGGTCGGTGTAGTGGTTGTCTTGGCCGGCGGAGTTCACGACGAGCTCCGGCTGGAATTCGTCGAGCACCGGCCGGACGACGCGGCGCAGGGCGTGCAGAAAGCCCTCCTCGGCGGTGTGCGGCGGAAGCGGGATGTTCAGCGTGGTGCCGAAGGCGTTCGGCCCCCCCAGCTCGTCGGGAAAGCCACTCCCAGGGTAGAGGGTGCGGCCGTCCTGGTGGAGCGAGATGAACAGGGTGTCGGGGTCGTGCCAGTAGATGTCCTGGGTCCCGTCCCCGTGATGGCAGTCGGTGTCCACGACGGCCACGCGGCGGATGCCGTATTTCCGCCGCAGAAACTCGATCATGATGGCCTCGATGTTGATCGCGCAGAACCCGCGCGAGCCGTGGACGACCCGCATGGCGTGGTGCCCCGGCGGCCGCACCAGGGCGAAGCCCCGGTCGACGCGGTGCTCACAGACGGCCATGCCGACGGTCTTCGCCCCGCCCGCGCTGATGAAATGGGACTCGGTCGCCACCTGCCAGGGGTCGGGCACGCAGAAGTGCACGCGCTGGATGTCGGCGAGCACGACGGGGTCGGGCTTGAGCTCGAGGATGCCCTCGACGTCGAAGAGGCCCTCCTCGAGGATCTGGTCCTGGGTGTAGAGCAGGCGCTCCTCGCGCTCGGGGTGCTGCGGGTGGATCGCCCAGTCGTAGGCCGGGAAGAAGACGAGCCCGACGCGGTGCCTGGCCTTCAGCATGGGGGGAGGGCCTCCCCGGCCGCGCGGGGCGCGAGGGGGTCCGCCGGGGCCGAGAGGTGCGCGAGCAGCGCGTCGTAGCCGTGGATCAGCCCCGGCTTGACCTGCACCCGCACGCGCAGGTTCTTGCCCGTGGTGTGGAAGCCCCGGATCATGTGGAATTCCTGGGCTTCGACGACTTCCATCTCCAGGAAATCGGGGTTGGCGCCCCGGGCGAGCGCCTTGACGCGCAGCAGCGCCAGCGCCCGCGCGGTGGCGTCCTTCAGGCCGTAGGGCGGCGCGATCGCCTCCTGGAAATTCTCGGCCGGCGCGCAGGCGATGCGCCGCTCGGTGTCGGCGAAGAACTCGACCTCGCAGGTCGTGCGGGCGAGGGCCGCGCCGATGGCGTTGGCCACCTCCCAGCGCGGGACCACGCGCACCGCAAGCGGGGTGAAGGCCCGGAGGGCGGCGGCGAAGTAGGGGGCGGGCCCCCCGAGGACGAGGATCGCCCGCGGCCGGACGCGGTACCCCTCCTTGAGCTCGTGCACGGTGTAGACGGGCTGGGCGTTGATGGCCTCGACCAGCCGGTCGGCCGCGGCGAGCATCTGGCGGCAGGCGGTGTCCACGACCGCGCGGGCGAAGGCGTCGAGGTCGAGCCCGAGCCGCGCGGCAAGCGGCCTCAGCCCCTCGCAGGCGCGCTCGCGCGCCGGGTGCGGCAGCATCCCCAGGGCGGCCATCGCGTCGGTCGGCGTGGGGTGGGCGCCGCCGAAGACCATCGCCGGGCCCCGGCGGTCGGGCCCCACCGCCAGGCGGCCGTCCTCGACCCGCACGGCGCTGTCGCCGCCGGTGCCGATCGAGAGGGTCTCCAGCGAGCGGATCAGCGTGCGGTAGGCGCCGATCGTGATCCCGTGGGGGTTCAAGACCGGCGCCGGGCCGATCAGGACGGCGAGGTCGGTCGTCGTCCCGCCGATGTCCATGACCACGGCGTCGCCTTCGCCCGCGGCCGCGGCCACCGCCCCCATGACGCTCGCCGCGGGCCCGGAGAGGACGGTCTGGATGGGGCATTCGAGCGAGGCCTCGAGCCGCATGTTGCCGCCGTCGGCCTTGAGGAGCCGCAGCGGCAGGTGCAGCCCCTTTTCGGCGAGGCTGGCGCGCACGGCCTCGAAAAACGAGCGGTGCAGGGGGTCCACCGCGGCGTTCAGGTAGGTGGTCGCGATGCGGCGGGCGAAGTTCAGGCGGCCGGAGACGCGGTGGCCGAGAAAGACGCCGTCGAACCCCTCCCCGAGCCGCTCGCGGATGGCGAGCTCGTGGGCGGGGTTGCGGACCGAGAACTTGCCGACGATCCCCACCTGGCGGATGCCCTCGCGCCGGAAGCGCGCGGCGGCGCGGCGGACCTCGGCCTCGTCGAGGGGCTCGATCTCGCGGCCGCGGTGGTCGATCGAGCCGCGCACGCAGACGTAGGCCTCTCCCATGCGGAAGGCCTCGGGATCGATGCCGGGGCCGGCGGAGACGATCAGGCCGACCGGCGGGGTGTTCCCCTGGATGACGGCGTTGGTGGTGAGGGTGGTGGAGAGCACGATGCGGCGGATGCGCTCGGGCGGAACGCCCGCCGTGACCGCCTCCAGGGCCGCGAAGAGGGAACGGAAGAGGTCCGCGGGATCCGTGGGGATCTTGGCCTGGCGGAGCAGGCCGCTCTGGTCCAGCAGGACGACGTCCGTGTGCGTGCCCCCGACATCCAGCCCGATGATCATGCCGTCCGCCCGGTTGCGTTTGCCCGAGACCGCCTGCCTCCCCCCTAACGAAAAGCGCGCAGGCTGTCAACCGCGGCCGGAGCGGCGGCGCGGGGCCTCCCCCCTCACGGGGCGGCCTCTTCCGGCCGCGGGCGGAGCGGCAGGCCGTACTTTTTCATTTTCTTGTAGAGGAGTGTCCGGTGGATGCCGAGGCGGCGCGCCGCGCGGACCTTGTGGAAGTTCGTCTCGCGCAGGGTGTTCCAGATGAGCTCCCGCTCGGCCTGCGACTGCAGCTCGCGCAGGGAGGCGCTGCGGCGCGGGGATCCGCGGGCGGCGCTGCGCCGCAGGGGGAAGGGGAGATCCTCCAGGCGGATGCGGTCGCCCTCCAGGGCGTGCAGGCTGCGCTCGAGCACGTGGATCAGCTCGCGCACGTTGCCGGGCCACTCCCAGCGCCGCAGGGCGTTCTCGGCCTCGGGGTCGAGGCCGACCTCGCCCAGGCCGGCCTCCCGCGCCGTGCGGGCGAGGTAGGCGCGCGCGATGGCGACCGTGTCGCCCGGCCGTTCGCGCAGCGGCGGCACGTGGAGCGCGACCACGTTCAGCCGGTAGAAGAGGTCCTTGCGGAAGCGTCCCGCGGCGAGCATCGCCTCCAGGTTCTGGTTGGTGGCGGCGATCACGCGGAAGTCCGAGCGCACGACCCGGGTTCCGCCCACGCGCTCGAATTCCTTGTCCTCGATCGCCCGCAGGAGCTTCGGCTGCATCTCGAGCGGCAGGTCCCCCACCTCGTCGAGAAAGACGGTGCCCTCGTGGGCGAGCTCGAACTTGCCGGGTTTGCCCTCGGCGCGGGCGCCGGTGAAGGCCCCCTTCTCGTAGCCGAAGAGCTCGGATTCGAGGAGGTCGCGCGGGATGGCCGCGCAGTTGATGCGCACGAAGGGACCCAGGCGGCGGGCGCTCGCGTGGTGGATCGCCTGGGCGAACATCTCCTTGCCGGTGCCGCTCTCCCCGGTGATCAGGACGGGAAAGCTGTTCTGGGCGGCCCGCATCGCCTCGCGCTTGAGCGCCTGGAGGGCCTCGCTGTCGCCGAGGATGCTCTCGAAGGTGAAGCGGGTGGAGCGGAGCTGGAGGAGCTCCTCCTCGTAGATCTTCACCTTGGATTCGAGCCGCGAGAGCTCGCGGGCGAGCTTGGCGACGTCGCGCACGTCCTTGAACATCACCTGCCCGAAGACGGCGATCACCCGGCCGTCCTTGAGGATCGGGATCCGCTGGACGACCATTTTCTGGCCGCGGATGACCTGGGAGTGGTTGATCTCGGCGACCCCGGTGCGGGCCACGATGTGCATGCGCGAGTTCTCGACGGCCTCCGTGCAGTGCCGGCCGATCTGGGCGGCCGGGTCCACGCCCAGGAACTGCCCGTAGGGGCGGTTGAAGTGGGTGATGAAGCCCGCGGCGTCCACGACCATGGCGCCGTTGTAGATGCTCTCGAAGATCCGCTCGTACATGTCGAGCCGCTGCCGGAGATCTTCGAGCTCGTTGTCGCACGCCTTGTCGGCCATCGGCCTTTACCCCCCGGGCGGCGGGCGGTCACCACAGCCGCATCGAGTCGAGGAACAGCCGCCGCAGATCCTCCGCGCCGGCCGGCCGCGGGGACAGTTTGGTCACCCGGTGCTGGGGGAGGGTCCCCGCGACCAGGCGATCCACGTCCTCGGGCCGGAAGCCCACCGCGGCGAGGCCGTTGGGCATGCCCACGCGCCGCATGATCTCGACCAGCGCCCCCGCGAGGATCTCGCCCGCCTCCTCCGGCCGGGCGCCCGCGACGTCGCAGCCCATCCGCCGCGCGCACTCGAGGTGCCGCTCGGGGGCGGCCGGCCCGGTGAAGCGGAAGACCGCCGGCGCGTTGAGGCAAACCGCCATGCCGTGGGGGACGAGCGGGTGGCCGGGCGGGTAGCCCTCCGGGACGTAATCGCGCACCATCCCCGAGACGGGATAGGACATGCCGTGGGCGAGGTGCACGCCGGCGTTGCCGAAGCCGATGCCGGCGTAGGTGGCGGCGAGCAGGATCTCCCCGCGCGCCGCGTCGTCCTCGGGGTGCTCGACCGCGCGCACCAGGTTGCGGGCGATCATCTCGACCGCGCGCGCGGCCCAGATGTCGCTGATCGGGTTTGCGCCCTGGTAGGCCGGCCGCAGCCGCGGGTGCTCGGCCGCCGGGCGGCGGTGGTAGGGCAGCGCCGTGAGGGACTCGAGGGCGTGGGTCAGCTGGTCGAGGCCCGTGCAGGCGGCCACCATGCGCGGCATGGTGCGCGTGTTGTCCGGGTCGATGATGCCGCGGACGGGCCGCAGCGCGCGGCTCGCGATGCCGGTCTTGGCGCCCATCTCGAGGAAATCGAAGATCGCCGTCCCCGTGGTCTCGCTGCCGGTGCCGGCGGTCGTGGGCACGGCGAGCATGGGCTGGAGCGGCCCGGGGACGGGGAGCCCTTTGCCGATCGGCGGGTTGACGTAGGCCAGGAAGTCCGCGGGGTGGGTGGCGTAGAGGTTGGCGGCTTTGCAGGTGTCGATGCTCGAGCCCCCGCCCACGGCGACGTAGCCGTCGAAGCGGCCCTCCTGCGCGAAGGCGATCGCCTCCCGGAAGGAGCGGTCGGTCGGCTCGACCCGCGCCCCGTCGTAGAGCACGGCGTCGATCCCGCGGCCGCGCAGGGCCTCCATCGTGACCGCGACGGGAAGGCTCTCCCTCAGGCCGGGGTCGGTCACGACCATCACGCGGCGGCAGCCGAGCTCCTCCATGTCGTGGCCGATCTCGCGCGTGGCGCCCCGGCCGTACTTGATGCTCGAGGTGTCCATGGTGAAGGCGGTTTCCAGACGCATCGCAGGCTCCTTTCCCCCGCAAGGGGCGGTCCGCCGCCGGCCGTTCACTCCAGGCCCGAGCTGCGGCGGATCCAGCGGGCCATGGCCGAGACGTCCTCGTCGCCCAGGCCCTGGCCGATCAGGGCGTTTTCGATCTGCTCGACCAGCGCCGCCAGCGGGGCGAAGGCCCCCAGCTCGCGCGCGGCCTCGAGGGCGATCCCCAGGTCCTTGCGGTGCAGCCGCACGCGGAACCCGAGGGGGTAGCGGTTTTGGATCATGTTGCCGGAGCGGTGGGTCAGGCCCCAGGAGCCGGCCGCGCCGCCCGAGACCGCGGCGATGACCTTCTCCATGTCGAGCCCCGCCTTGAGGCCGAGCACCACCCCCTCGGCCACCGCGAGGTAGGTGCCGCAGAGGATGACCTGGTTGATCGCCTTGGTCATCTGGCCGGAGCCGACCGGCCCGATGTGGGTGATGGTCTTGCCCATGGCCTGCAGCACGGGCATCGCGCGCGCCACGGCCTCGGGCGCGCCGCCGACCATGATCGAGAGCGTCCCCAGGCGCGCGCCCTCGGAGCCGCCGGAGACGGGGGCGTCCAGGAAGGCGATGCCGCGGCGGGCGAGGGCGGCGGCGATCTCCCGGGCCGCCGCGGGGCGGATGGTCGAGAGATCGACGACCGTCGTCCCGGGGGCCGCCCCGTGGATCACCCCGGAGTCGCCGAGGATCACCGCCTCGACGTCGGGGGTGTCGCTGACGCAGGTGCAGACGACCTCGGCCCCGCGCGCGGCCTCGGCGGGCGAGGCCGCGCGGCGCGCCCCGGCCGCGGCCAGGGGCTCCTCGCGCGCGCGGGTGCGGTTGTGGACCGCGACCGCGTGGCCCGCCTTGAGCAGGTTCAGGGCCATGGCGGCCCCCATGGTGCCCATGCCGATGAAGGCGACGTTCATGCGCCCGGGCCTCCTTGCCCCGTGTTTAGAAAATTTTCCCGGGGTTCATCAACCCCTTGGGGTCGATCAGGTCCTTGATCCGCCGCATGAGGCGGTAGGCCTCGCCGTGCTCGAGTTCCATGAACTTGCGCTTGCCGATGCCGACCCCGTGCTCGCCGGTGCAGGTGCCGCCGCAGGCGATCGCCCGCTCGACGACGGCCTGGTTCACCGCCTCGAGCCGGGACCACTGCGCGGCGTCGGCGGGGTCGCCCACGAGGACGACGTGGAGGTTGCCGTCGCCGGCGTGGCCGAAGACGTAGCCCGTGACCCCCTGCCCCTCCACCTCCCGCTGGGCGAACTGCACCATCTCCGGGTAACGCGAGATGGGGACCGCCGCGTCCACGATGAGCGTCTCCTGGCGGGGGTGGGCGCGGTGGATCGTCTCCCAGGCCTCGTGGCGCGCGCGCCAGAGCTCCCTGCGCGCGGCCTCCGCGGTGGCGTGGCGGAACTCCAGGGCCCCGAAGCCCTCGCAGATCTCGCGCGCCAGCCGGGCCGTCTCCTCGAGCGCCGCGGCGCTTGCGGCGTGAAACTCGCAGAAGAGCGAAGGGGTCTCGGCGAGCCCGAGGTCCTTTTCGCGGTTCATGAGCCGGATCAGGGCGGGGGGCAGAAGCTCGAGGGCCGCCGGGCCGAGCCCGGCGCCGATCAGCGCGGCGACGGCCTCGGAGGCCGGGACGAGCTCGGCAAAGAGGATCACGGCGGCGAGGATGTGGCCCGGGATGCCGGCCAGCCGCAGGGTCGCCTCGGTGACGATGCCGAGGGTCCCCTCGGAGCCGACGAAGAGCCGCGTCAGGTCGAAGCCGGCCGAGGACTTCGGCGCGAGCGTCCCGGTGCGGATCACGCTGCCGCCCGGGAGGACCACGGTCAGGCGCTGGACCCAATCGCGGGTCGCCCCGTATTTCACGGTCTGGACGCCGGAGGCGTTGTTGGCGATCATGCCGCCGATCGTCGCGTCGGCCCCGGGGTCGGGCGGGAAGAACAGCCCGTGGCGGCCGGCCTGGCGGTTCAATTCCTTGCGGGGGACGCCGGGCTGGACGTCGGCCTGGAGGTCCTGCGGCCGGATCGCGAGCACCCGGTTCATGCGGGTCATGTCCACGACGAGCCCGCCGCGGGTCGGCACGGGGTTTCCCTCCGT
This sequence comes from Desulfatibacillum sp., assembly GCA_020725555.1. Classification (GTDB taxonomy): domain Bacteria; phylum Desulfobacterota; class Desulfobacteria; order Desulfobacterales; family SpSt-501; genus SpSt-501. The sequence goes on along the minus strand of DYEU01000017.1, from coordinate 11,574 downwards.
GCTCGTCCCCGCCCCCCAGGGGGTCACGGGGACCTCGCGGGCGTAGGCCCAGGCGAGCAGCCGCGCGACCTCCTCGGTCGACTCCGGCCAGACGATACCGGCGGGCAGCACCCCGCGGTGAAAGGAGATGTCGCGCAGGTGAAGCTCGCGGCTGGAGAGGCCGGTCGAAAAGCGCTCCCGGCCCACGATGGCGGCGAGTTCCTCGGCATGCTCCGCGCTGAAGGTTTCCATCCGTTGTTCCTTGACCGTCGCGTTCGGGTTACGGCGCGGCCCCGCCGGCGGGGCCGCGCTAGGCATAGATGAGCCCCGGAAGCCAGAGGATGAGGGGCGTCCAGAAACAGGAAATCAGGAGGCACAGCAGCGCGACCCCCACGAAGGGCATGGCGGCCCAGGCGACCCGGCCGAGCGGCTCCCCCGAGATCCCGCAGCTCACAAAGAGGCAGATGCCGACCGGCGGGGTCAGCATGCCGACGGCGAGGTTGACGACCATCAGCACGCCGAACTGCACGGGGTCGACCCCCATCTGCGGGGTGATCGCGGCGAGCACCGGAACGAGAAGAATCAGGCTGGCCGCGGTTTCCATGACGCAGCCCACGACGAGCAGGCCCGCCATGACCAACAGCAGCACCCCCCAGGGGGCGAGGTCGAGCGCCTGGATCGCGGCCTGGAGCAGCTGAGGCCCCTGCTTCATCGCCACCAGCCACGTGAAGACCTTCGCCATGGCGATGATGAAGAGGATGGTGGCGGCGACGACCATGGCGCGCGAGATGATCCCGGGGAGCTCGCGCCAGGGGAGGCTGCGGTTGACGGCCATGGCGACGAAGAGGGCGTAGAACACGGCGAGCGCCGCGGCTTCGGTGACGGTGACGATCCCCCCCAGGATGCCGCCCAGCACGATCACCGGCGCCCCCAGGGCCCAGGCGGCCTCCCGGAGTGCGGCCCCCACCCGGGCGGCCGAGAACGGCCTTCTTCCGCCGTAGCCCCGCTTCCAGGAGATCCCCATGGCGACGGCCATGAAGGCCAGCCCGAAGAGGATCCCCACGAGGATGCCGCCGGCGAAGAGCCGGGCGATCGAGACGTTGGTCAGGAAGCCGAAGATCACCATGGGGATCGAGGGCGGGATCACGACCCCGATCGAGCCGCCCGCGGCCACGACCGCGGCGGCGAAGGCGGGCGGGTAGCCCTGGCGCACCATGGCCGGGATGACCACCGCCCCCAGGGCCGCGGTGTCGGCCGCGGCCGACCCCGAGATCCCGGCGAAGAACATGGAGGCGACGATGCAGGCGCAGGCGAGACCCCCCGGCACCCAGCCGACGAGGCTGTCGGAGAAATCGATCAGCTGCCGGCTGATCCCGCCCCGTTCCATGATGGCCCCGGCCAGCATGAAGAGCGGGACCGCCAGGAGGTCGAAGGAGTCGACCCCGGCGAAGAGCAGCTGGATGATCGTCTGGCCGAGGGCGGGGATCGGCACCGTGGCCGGGAAGACGCCCGGCGTGAGCATGATCCCGATCGCGGGCAGACCGATCGCGAGCGCGATCGGCATCCCCAGGGCGATGAGCAGAAAGAGCAGCCCGAAGAGGAGGGCGACGGTCATGATCGGGTCGGCCGCCGCGGAGGCCCGAAGCCGGCCAGCGCGTGGATGAGGAAGATCGCCATCGCCGCCGGGATGGCGGCGAAGGGGACGGCCATGGGGATCTGGGCCGAGGCGGTCGTGTGCTCCCAGGCCTTGACCGTGTAGGCGGCCGAAAAGACGAGGAGCCCGGCGAAGAGCGCGGCCGTCAAGGCCTGAAGCACGGCACGGATCGCGGCCTCGGTCCGCGGCCCCAGGCGGTGGCCGAGGCCGCGCAGCCCGATCAGGCCGGCGCGCTTGTAGGCCGAGGTGCCGCCGAGGAAGGTGATCGCCACCAGCAGGTGGCGGCTCACCTCCTCCGACCAGCCGATCGAGGCCCCCGCGTAGCGGAAGAGCACCTGCGCGAAGAGGATCAGGCAGATGACCGCGCCGATCGCGAAGAGCGCCTTCTCGACGAGGGCGTTCAGGGCCTCGCTCAGCCGCTGCAGGCGGTCCATGGGCCGCTTCCTTCTACTTCACCGCCTGCTGGATCTGTTCCACGAGCTTCTTCACCTCCCCCGAGGCCGAGGCGATCACGGGCTCGGTCGCCTTGCGGAAGGCGGAGAGATCGGGGTTTTCCTCGACCTGCATCCCCAGGGCCTTGAGCTCGTTCAATTGCCGCGCCTCGTTGTCGCGGATGAAGCGGCGCCCCTGCAGGGCGGCCGAGACCGCGCAGTCGGCCACGGTCTTGCGCTGCTCCGCGGGCAGCCCGTCGATGAAGGCCTTGTTGGCGACGAAGACGAGCGCCGAGTAGACGTGGCGGGTGAGGGTCAGGTGCTTCTGGCCGGCCTCGACCAGCTTGGCGGCGTGGATGACCGCGATCGGGTTTTCCTGCCCGTCGATCACGCCCTGCTGCAGCTGGGTGAAGATCGGCCAGGCCATGGGGGTGGGGTTGGCGCCGATCGCGCGCCAGATCGCCAGGTGGGTCGGCGCCTCCATGGTGCGGATCTTGAGGCCTTTGAGGTCCTCGGGGGTCTTCACCGGCCGCTTGGCGTTGGTCACGTTGCGGAAGCCGTTGTCGAGGAAGGCGAGCGCCACGAACCCCGATTTCTCGAACTTCCGGGCGAGCTCGCGGCCGATCGGGCCGTCGAGCACCTTGTCGGCCGCCTCGTAGGAGGGAAAGACGAAGGGCATCTCGAGGGCCTTGATCTCGGGCACGAAGGCCTCGATCGGGCCCGTGGTGCAGACCGACATCTGGGTCGTTCCGAGCTGGATCTGCTGGAGCACCTGGGTTTCGCTCCCCAGGGCGGCCGAGTGGTGCACGGTGACGGCGAGTTTGCCGGGGGCGGCCTTCTCGACGCACTCCTTGAACCAGAAGGCCGATTTCGTGTGGACGAAATCGGGGTTGGTGACGGCGGCGATGTTGATCTGGGTCTGGGCGGCCGCGGCCGAAACAAGCCCCGCGAGCACAAGTCCGATGATCCCAACGATTCCTCTCGGGCGCATGGCGTGACTCCTTGGATGGGGTGGTGGGGAAGGATCTTCCAGGCGCAAAGGCATAGAAGAAAGCGCATCGCCTGTCAACACGGCAACCTTGGGCGCGCTGCGGGACGCGGGGGATGCGGCCGGGGTTCAGGCCGCCTGCCGGCCGTGGGTTTCGCGGGCGAAGAGGAGCAGCCCGAAGGCGAGGAGGAGCCAGCCCAAGGGGAGCACCCAGGCCGCCCGCCAGGCGGGGGCGCCGTAGACGCGCAGCCCGCCGGCGAGGCCTCCGTCCCAGAACCGGTCGAGCATCCAGCCCACGGCCGGCTGCAGGAGTGTGGGGCCGAGCATGATGCCCATGTTGATCACGCCGGTCACGGTCCCCGTCAGCCGGAGCGGCGCCGACTCCTTGGCGAGGGGCCAGCAGACGGTGAAGCTCGAGGAGGCGATCCCCGTGAGCGCCGCCTGGAGCGTGAGCAGGCCGAAGGGCATCCGCGGTGCGGCGTAGAGCAGGACGGCCCAGCAGGCGGCCGCGAGGGCGAGCCCGGCGAGCATGAGCGGCTTGCGGCGGCCGAGGAGGTCGGTCAGGCGGCCGGTCAGGGGGGTGGCGACCGCCCAGGCGACGAGCAGCAGCGTCGTCAGGGCCGCGGCCTGCGGCGCGGCGAGGCCGCAGGCCTGGGTGAGGAAGGGGACCCCCCAGAGGCCGCAGAAGGAGAGGACGCAGCCCACCGGGCCGGCGGGGATGAAGACGAGCAGGCGGATGTTCCGGATGCGGAGCACCTCGCCCAGGTCGTCCAGGGGCCGGCTGCGGCGGCGGGCGGTCCCGGATGCGGCTTCCGCCCAGCTGCGGAAGCCGCGTTCCGCCGGGTCGTCGCGCACGACGGCCCAGAGCAGCAGGGCGAGCCCCGCGCTCGCCGCGGCCGAGGCGAGGATCGCCGGGCGCCAGCCGACGGCCTCCACGGCGAGCCGCAGGGGGACGCCGGCGAGCAGCGCGCCCGCGATGCCGGCGAGCAGCGCGATCCCCGAGATCATCGCGAAGGCCCGCGGCGGGAACCAGTGGGCGGCGAGCTTCAGGGTGACGACGAAGGAGACCGAGACGGTCGCCCCGATGAGCAGGCGGCCGGCCCCCGCCCAGAAAACGTTGGGGGCGAGGGCGCAGACGAGGGCGCCCGCCGTGCAGCCGACCGCCCCCGCGGTGAGCAGCCGCCGGGGGCCGATGCGGTCGGCGAGGATGCCGGTGGGGATCTGCATCAGCCAGTAGCTGTAGAAGTAGAGGGCCGAGAGCTGTCCCAGGCCCGCGGCATGGATGCCGAAATCGGCCATCCACTCCCGGGTCATGACCGCCGGGGCCAGGCGGTGGAAGAAGGCGACGAGGTAGAAGAACGCCCCCAGGCTCCAGACGGTCCAGGAAAGCCGCAGGGGCGGCGGCGGGGGCGCGGCGCACGGCGCCTCCCGCCCGGCGGCGGGCGGGGTGGGCGTCATTCGGGCAAAAAGACGGCGCAGGCGATCACCGTCGTCCACAGGCCGTCCTTGTGGCCGCGGGCCGACTGGCAGATGCTGCGGCTTTCGAACTGCCGCGCGCCCACCTTGTAAACCTGCTTGCGCTCGTCCCAGGCGGCGTCCGGGTTGAGCTCGATGCCCAGGGTCGAGGCGAGCATGGTCGCGGCCAGGTCCTCGGCGAAGTCGGCGGCCTTCTTGCGGGTCTGGCCGAAAGCGTGGTGTTCGCTGATGTAGCCGTACTGGTCGCGCCGGCGGGGGCGGGCGAGCCCGATGGCGGCGGCGACCAGGCGGTTGGGTTCCTGGGTGCTCTCGCGCGCCATGACGACGAAGGTGAGCTGACCCGGCCGCAGCCGGCGGATCCCCTCCTCGCGGGAGAGGATGCGGCAGCCGGGCGGGAAGATGCTCGAGACCGTGACGAGGTTGCAGGTTTCGATGCCGGCCCGCCGCAGGGCGAGCTCGAAGCTCTGCAGCCGGTTGCGGTGATGGCCGACGCCCTGGGTGAAGAAGATGGCCTGGGGGACGAAGCTCATCGGGGGGCCCTCCCGTTCATTCGAGGATGAAGACGAGAAGCTCGCGCGGCCCGTGCACGCCGAAGGCGAGCGTGAGCTCGATGTCCGCGGTCTTCGAGGGGCCCGAGACGAGGACGAGGTTGGCCGGAAGCGGCGGGGTGAACCCGCCCCCCGCGAGGGCCTCCTCGAGGGTGCCGAAAATCCGCTCGCCGGGGACGAGCACGACGTGAACGGGCGGGACGAGCGAGAGCAGCCGCGGCTCCGCCGGTCCGGGCCGCAGGACGAGAACGCCGGGGTCGGCCGCCGCGGCCTCCGCGCGGGTGATCGCGGCGTCGGCCACGAAGAGCCGGTCGCGGAAATCCTCGACCGTCCCTTCCCAGGCGACGAGAGCGGGCGGCCGCTCCGGCCCGGCCGCCCAGGCCTCCTCGAGCGCGGGCGCCCACGGGGTGTCGCGGGCGTAGAGCAGGCTCGAAAGCCCCCGGCCGCGCAGGCGCTCCCGGAGCTCCCCGGCCCAGCCCTCCCGGGGCAGGCGCTGGACCTCGGCGCGCATCGCCGCGAGCGCGGCCTCCAGGGCCGCGGCGGCCTCCCCGCCGGGGGCTGGCGCCCGCGGCGTGGCCGCATCATCCGGGGGCTGCGCCTCGCGGGGGGCGCGGCGCAGCCGCGCGAGGATGCGATCGCGCGCGTGCTCAGGCATCGGGGATCCCCCGCTTGCGGAAAAGCCGCCGCAGGCTCAGGCGGGCGAAGCGCGGCTCGGCATGGGCGCGCCCCCAGCGCTCGAGGGCGGCGACCGGGGGCATGAGGCCGCCCAGCCACCTCCCGCAGGCGAACAACAGGCGGTAGAGCCGGGGGTGTTGCGCGCTCAGCCCGTAGCCCCGCCAGGCCAGGCGCTCGAGCGCCCCGGCCCCGGCGCCCCCCGCGGCGCCGGCCCGCACCGTCTCCTCGCGCAGCCGCCGCAGGAGCCGCGTGAGGGGGATCTTCACCGGGCAGACCTCCTCGCAGGCGCCGCAGAGGGTCGAGGCGAAAGGCAGCCCGCCGGCCCGCTCGAGGCCGGCGAGCTGGGGGGTCAGCACCTTGCCGATCGGCCCGGGGTAGGTCGTGCCGTAGGCGTGCCCGCCGATCCGCGTGTAGACCGGGCAGTGGTTGAGGCAGCAGCCGCAGCGGATGCACTGCAGGGTGGCGCGCAGCTCGGGGTCCGCGTAGACGGCCGAGCGGCCGTTGTCGAGGAGCACCACGTGGACTTCGCGCGGCCCGTCCGGGTCCCCGGCCCGGCGCGGGCCGCTGATCAGGTTCACGTAGGTCGTGACGCGCTGCCCGGTCGCCGAGCCCGTGAGCAGCCTAAGGAGCGGGGGGAGGTCTTCGAGGCGCTCGATGACCTTTTCGATCCCCATCACCGCGATGTGCAGCGGCGGCACCCCCGTGCACATGCGGCCGTTGCCCTCGTTTTCGACGAGGCAGAGGGTGCCGGTCGCGGCGACGGCGAAGTTCACCCCGCTCAGCCCCGCGCCCGCCTCGCGGAACATCCGCCGCAGCGTGCGCCGGGCGACCGCGTTCAACTCGGCCACCTCCTCGGTGTAGGGCGTCCCGGGGATCTTTTCGTGGAAGAGCCGCGCGATCTGGGCGCGGTTCTTGTGAACGGCGGGGACGATGATGTGCGAGGGGGTTTCGCCCGCGAGCTGGATGATGAACTCGCCGAGGTCGGTTTCCACGGCGTCGATCCCGTGCCGGGCGAGGAAGGCGTTCAGGTGCATCTCCTCGGACACCATGGACTTCCCCTTGACCACCCGGCGCACCCCGTGCGCCTCGAGGATCTCGAGGACGATGCGGTTGCCGACCGCCGCGGTCTCGGCCCAGTGGACGTGGATCCCGTTGCCGACGAGGGCGCGCTCGAGCTCCTCGAGGAGCTCGGGAAGCCGCGCCAGCGCCCGCCGGCGGGCGGCGGCCCCCTGCTCGCGCAGCCGCTCGAGGGCGGCGGCGTCGGGGAAGACGGCGAGCCTCCGGGCGGCGAAGCCCCCCATGGCGGAGGCGAAGTTCCGCCGCAGGCCGGCATCCGCGAGCGCCTGCTCGACCCGGGCTTCGAAGCCGCTATCCCCCATGAACCCGCTCCCGGAGAAATTCGGCCAGGTGCTGGACGCGAAGCGGGAGCCCGCGGGCTTCGATCGCGCCCTGGAGGTGGAGCAGGCAGCCGCAGTCGCCGGCGATCAGGCGCTCGGCGCCCGTGGCCGCGAGATCGGCCAGCTTGTCCTCGGCCATCGCCGCCGAGAGGGCCGGGTGCTTGACGGCGAAGATCCCGCCGAAGCCGCAGCATTCGGTCTCGCGGGCGAGGGGGACGACGTCGACCCGCGCGAGCCCCGCGAGCAGCGCCTTGGCGAAGAGGACGACCCCCATCTCGCGGAGCGCATGGCAGGAGGAGTGCCAGGCGACCCGGAGCGGCGGCCCCGCGTCGCGGAGGCGCACCCCGAGGCCGCGCACGAGGAACTCGCCGAACTCGACGACGCGGTGGGCCAGGCGCTCGGCGGCCTCCCGCTCCGCCGGGTCGGAAAAGAGGCGCGGGTAGTGGTGCTTCATCATGCCGGCGCAGGAGGCGGAGGGGACGACGACGGGCAGGTCGCCCGCCAGGGCCGAAAGCTGCCGGCGGGCGGCGGCGCGCGCCTCGTTCCGATGCCCGGCATTGTAGGCCGGCTGCCCGCAGCAGGTCTGGCCGGCGGGGAAGACGACCTCGACCCCCTCGCGCTCGATCAGCTCGACGGCGGCGAGCGCCGTCTCGGGGAAGAAGGCCTCGACCAGGCAGGTGGCGAAGAGCTGGACGCGGGCGGGCTTGGGCGATGGGTCGGCCATGAAGGCGCTTGCTCCGGCGTAAGCGTCGTGATAACCGGCGGGAAACTACCACAGCCGCCGGGGGAAGGAAAGACCGGCCGGCGAAAGGATCCCCGCCCATGGACGCCCGCAAGATCCTCCTCGGCGTCGCGGCCTCGAGCGGCGCCCGCAAGGCGCTCGACTACGTCGGCCGCCTCGCCCGGGCCGCTCCGGGTCTCGGGGTGAGGCTCTTGCACGTCGAACCCGCGGTCTCGGCCTTTCTCGCCGAGGAGGCCGGCCGCGACCCGCTCGCCCGGGAGCGGCTGGCCGCGCTCTGCCGCAAGCACCAGGAGGGTGCCCGCCGGCTGCTCGAGGAGGCGCGCGAGGTGCTGCTGCGCGCCGGGATGCCCCCCGGGGCGATCGAGCTCGAGAGCCGGCCGCGGCGCGAGGGGGCGGCCAAGGACCTTCTCGACGCCGCCGAGGAGGGGCTCTTCGACGCCGTCTGCGTGGGCCGGCGGGGGGTTACGCGCCTGGAGGAGCTGTTCGGGGAAAGCCTCTCGCGCCATCTCCTGGAGCACTCGCGCCTGATCCCGGTGTGGGTCGTGGACGGAAGCCCGCGAGGCGAGGGAATCCTCGCCGCCGTGGACGGCTCCGAGAGCGCGCTGCGCGCCGTGGATCACCTGGCGTTTCTGTTTTCCGGCGCCCCGCCGCCCCGGGTCGTCCTCCTCCATGTCGCCCCGCGGCTGCGCGATGTCTGCGAGATCGACTTCGCGGCCGAGATCCCGGAGGGCCTCGAGGAGCTCGTCGTGCGGGGCGACCGGCGCTGCATGGAGCAGTTCGTCCCCGCGGCGATGGCGCGTCTGGAGGCGGCGGGGCTGGCGGGGGCGGTGGAGACGGCGACCGCGACGGTCTGGCACGACATCGCCGACACGGTCCTGCGGGAGGCGCGGGAGCGCGAGTGCGGGACGATCGTTCTCGGCCGCCGCGGCGCGGGCGGCTCCTTCTTCGGCGGCCGGGTCACCCGCGGCGTCTTCCGCGGTCTGGCCGACGCCGCCCTCTGGGTCGTCCCCTGAGCCCCGGGATCACGGAGGAAGCATGGAAGGGTCGCTGAAAACCCTGTTGGACCGGGTGACGCGCGGGGTCGTCGTCTCCCTGATCGTCCTGATGCTCGTCGCCGTCATCCTCTCGGCGCTCGAGCTGGCCATCGTGCTCGTCCAGGAGGTGCGCAAGCCCCCCGCCGGGCTTCTCGGGATCGAAAACCTCCTTGAGATTTTCGGCTTCTTTCTGATGGTCCTGATCGGCCTCGAGCTTCTCGAATCGATCCGCGCCTACCTGGACGACGACACGCTGCACGTGGAAGTGGTGTTCCTCGTCGCCATGATCGCCGTCGCCCGCAAGGTGATCATCCTCGAGGTGCCCCAGTATTCCCCGCTCGCCCTGGTCGGCGTGGCGAGCATCGTGCTCGCTCTCGCCCTCGGGTATTTCTTCGTCAAGCGGGCGATCCGCGAGGCCGGGCGCTACGAGTGCCCGCCGCCGGAGCCCCCCCGCGCGGGGGCGGCCGCCTCGGGGGAAGGCCCCGGCCCGGCGAAGTGACAGGCGGCGACGTGCCGCGGCCGGATCTCGCGTCCGGCGGGCTCGGTTTCCGCGCAGAGGGGCTGGGCGAGGGGGCAGCGCGGGTGGAAGCGGCAGCCCGGGGGCGGGTCGATCGGGCTGGGGACGTCGCCCGGGAGCAGCAGGCGGCCCGTGCGCCGGCGCGCGGGGTCGGGGACCGGCACCGCCGCGAGCAGCGCCCGGGTGTAGGGGTGCAGGGGCTCGCGGTAGAGGTCCCGGGCGGGCGCCGTTTCCACGATCTTGCCGAGGTACATGACGGCCACGCGGTCGCTCACGTGCTCGACCACCGAGAGGTCGTGGGAGATGAAGAGGTAGGTCAGGCCGAACTCCCGCTGCAGGTCCTTGAGGAGGTTGAGAACCTGGGCCTGGATGGAGACGTCGAGGGCCGAGACCGCCTCGTCGCAGATCACCAGGCGGGGGTTCAGGGCGAGCGCGCGGGCGATCCCGATCCGCTGGCGCTGGCCGCCGGAGAACTGGTGCGGGTAGCGCCGCAGGTGCTCCGGCCGCAGGCCGACCTTGGCGAGCAGCTCGCGCACGCGCTCCTCCCGCTCGCGCCGGCCGCAGACGCCGTGGATGGCGAGCGGCTCCCCGACGATCCCGCCCACGGTCTGGCGGGGGTTGAGGGAGGAGAAGGGGTCCTGGAAGATGATCTGCATGCGGCGGCGCAGGGCGCGCATCTCGGCCCGCCCCAGGGTGAGGATGTCCCGGCCCTCGAAGCGCACCTCGCCGGCGGTCGGCTCCTCGAGGCGCAGGACGGCGCGGCCGAAGGTGGTCTTGCCGCAGCCGGATTCGCCGACCAGCCCCACGGTTTCCCCCTCCGCGATCGTGAGGCTCACACCGTCGAGCGCCTTCACCGCGGCCCTCGGCCGCAGCCACAGCCCCCCCCGGAGCGGGTAGTGCTTCACCAGCCCGCGCACCTCGAGCAGCGGCGCCGAGGGGCCGTCCGCCTCACGCATACTTGAGGCACCTCACGAAGTGGTTTTCGCCCACCGCCGCAAGCGGCGGGACGACCCGGCGGCAGTCCGCGAAGGCCTCCGGGCAGCGGTCGCTGAAGCGGCAGCCCTCCGGCAGCGAAAACAGCGAGGGCACGACCCCCGGGATCGCGCGCAGGCGGCCGCCCGCGGTGTTCCCCAGCACCGGGATCGACCCCAGCAGCCCCACGGTGTACGGGTTGCGCGGGTCGCGGAACAGGGTCGCCGCGTCCGCGGTCTCCATGAGGCGGCCGGCGTACATCACGGCCACCTCGTCGCACATTTCGGCGATCACGCCCAGGTCGTGGGTGATGAAGAGGATCGCCGCCCCCGTCTGTTCCCGCAGGTCGTTCATCAGGTCGAGGATCTGGGCCTGGATGGTCACGTCCAGGGCGGTCGTGGGCTCGTCGGCGATCATCAGCCGCGGCCGGCAGGCGAGGGCCATGGCGATCATGACGCGCTGGCGCATGCCGCCGCTCATCTGGTGGGGGTAATCGTCGATGCGCTTCTCGGGCGCGGGGATGCCCACCCGGCGGAACATCGCGATCGCCCGGTGGCGGGCCTCGCGCCGCGAGATCCGCTCGTGGAGCCGCAGCACCTCGGCGACCTGCTCCCCCGTGGGGTAGGTGGGGTTGAGCGAGGTCATCGGCTCCTGGAAGATCATCGAGATGCGGTTGCCCCGGATGCGGCGCATGCGCGCCTCGGGGAGCCGCAGCAGGTCCGTCCCCTCGAAGCGGATCTCGCCCCCGGCGATCCGGCCGGGCGGGCTGGGGAGGAGGCGCAGGACGGAGTGGGCGAGGACGCTCTTGCCGCAGCCCGACTCCCCGACGAGGCCGAGGGTGCGGCCGGGCCGGATCGCGAGGCTCACCTCGTCCACGGCGGCCGCGGTGAACCCCCGCACGGTGAAGACGGTGGTCAGCCCGCGGATGTCGAGCAGCGCCGGCTCCGCCATCGGGTCAATCCCTGAGCCGCGGGTCGAGCGCGTCCCGCAGGCCGTCCCCCAGGAGGTTGAAGCCCAGCACGGCGAGCAGGATCGCGATCCCCGGAAAGGTCATCACCCAGGAGGCGCGCAGGATGAGGGCGCGGCTGCGGGCGATGTCGGCCCCCCACTCCGGCGTGGGCGGCTGGGCGCCCAGGCCGAGGAAGCTCAACGCGGCCGCAT
>DYEU01000016.1 GCA_020725555.1 Desulfatibacillum sp. | reverse complement strand
CTGTTGCCTTCCTGAACACTGGCCACCCCGCGTTTGCGCAGCTCGGTGAGCATCCCATGGCTGAGTGTTCTGGCGTCCATCGCTTTCGTTTTCATGGACACCTAAATACCAAAAGAGAAAATCAATGTCAATATAATTATGGGACAGTTAATATGCCTGTTGGCGGAACTATGATCTCGTGTGTGCCTGGGAAAAAACGGATGCACGCACACTCAAGCCCGAGGTTCAGGAGCAGCTGCGCAAGCAGGCCATTTTCCTGAGGCAGAAAGGCCACCGCGTTCAACAGATCGCAGCGATGCTCGGTGTGAATCCCCGCACGGTTTACCGCTGGTGGCAGATCTACCGCCGCGGCGGGGCCAAGAGCATGGGTTGTCGCAAGCGCGGACGTCCGCAGGGCGCCTGCCGGAAGCTGAATGCGCAACAGGAGAAGCAGCACCAGCGTTTGATCCGCGACAAGCAACCCGATCCACTGAAGTTGCCCTTCGCGTTGTGGTCGCGGATCGCCGTTCAGCAGCTGATCCGGCAGATCTGGGGTATGCGGATGCCCATCCGCACGGTGGGGGAGTATTTGAAACGCTGGGGGTTCACGCCCCAGAAGCCCCTGCGGCGAGCCGATGAGCAGAACCCGAAACGGGTCAAGCCATGGCTGGAGGAGCACTACCCCGGGATTGCTCGACGCGCCAAGCAGGAGAATGCCGAGATTCAGTGGGCTGATGAGACCGGGTTGGGCAATGGCAGCCCCTACGGCCGCAGCGAGGCTCCCCGCGGCCAAACACCGGCGATCCGATTGCCCGCCCGGCCTCAGAGAATCAACTTGATCTCCACGGTGACCAACCAGGGCAAGGTGCGTTTCATGGTCTACCGGGATACGATGAGCGCGCAGACCCTGATTCGGTTTATGCGTCGATTGATCAAGGATGTGGGTCGCAACGTGTTCTTGATTGTCGAGACCTTGCGCGTGCATCACAGCAAACGAGTGCGGCAGTGGTTGGAAGAGCACCGCCAGAGGATCGAGGTGTTCTAGTTGCCTTCCTACTCTCCGGAGCTCAATCCGGATGAATATCTGAACTGTGATTTGAACGTGGGGGTGCACACCGGGGTTCCGGCGACAACCAAATCGGAGCTGGTGCGCAAAGCCACCGGCCATTTGCGCATGCTCCAAAAGCGCCCCGCTCGGGTAGCAAACTGCTTCAAGCATCTCAAGATCGCCTATGCGGCTGAATGAATATGTTTAATTTTTGGTTTACTAGCAACTTCGTAAGCCCTTCAGGGAGCTTATTCACCTGCCCCTTCAGAATGGTTGTGATTCATGGCCTTGTAGCCAGGGCAAGTCCTTCGCTGAAGGACTACTCGTCACATTTGCCCCGGTAACGCTTCAAACAAGCTTCCAGGCATTCTGGGCACTGGGCCTCAGCGATTTTGTTTCGAGTGAAGTAGCTGTTGAAGTTGCTGATCCAGTCCTCGCCGGCTCGCGGGCACTTGTAGACATAGTCGATGAACTGGACCAGGCGGTTGATGGCGATTTTGTCCATCGCATGCTCCATGCGGCAGGCGTTCTCCTCTGCCTTCTGCTCTTCCAGGAGAAGCACGCATTGCAAGAAGTCCTTGATGACGGTGTGCCGCCGCAGGACTTCCTTTGCGATCTTCTCGCCTTTCGGAGTCAGGGTGATAAAGCTGTACGGTTTGTAATTGATCAGGCCTCGGTCGGCAAGGGTGCGGAGAGCTGTTGTGACGGTGCCGCTGATCACCCCCAGTTTTCCGGCAATATCCTTCACCCGGGCCACGTTGTGCTCCCGTTGGAGTTCCAGTATGGCCTCGAGATAATCTTCCAGGCTCTCCGATAGACCCTCCATCGAGACTCCTCCAAGCCGATTCGATTGGCCGTCCCTTCAAAATTATGCATGGTTCGACACATTTGTCAAATATTAAATGAGATGCAATAAAATGTTCTTGACATATAAATAAGTTTGGCCTATCAAACAAAAGACCCTGCACGGTTTGCCGTGAACATTCTAAAAGGAGCCACAAACACCCCATGAAACGCATTCAAAGATCAATCGCCACCTTGTCTGTTGCCTTGACCCTTGGCATGTCCGGCTTGGCCTATGGCCAAGAACTCGTCGTCTACTCCGCCCGCATCGAGAACCTAATCAAACCCGTGTTCGACCTTTACACCGCCGAAACCGGCGTTAAGGTCAAGTACCTGACCGACCAAGAACCGGTACTGCTCCAGCGAATCAAGGCCGAAGGCGACAACACACCGGCTGATCTGTTGCTCACCGTCGATGCCGGCAACCTCTGGCACGCTGCCAAAGAGGGGGTCCTGCATCCGGTCGATTCCGAGGTCTTGACCAAAAACATACCGGAACACCTGCGTGACCCAGATCAGCGCTGGTTCGGACTCTCGGTGCGGGCACGGACCTTGGTTTACAGCGCCCAGCGGGTAAAACCAGCCGATTTGTCCACTTATGAGGAGCTGGCCGAGCCCAAATGGAAGGGGCGGCTGGCGCTGCGCTCCTCGAAAAAAGTCTACAACCAGTCGCTGGTCGCCATGCTGATAAAGGAGCACGGCGAGGCCAAGGCCGCCGAAATTGTGGGCGGCTGGGTCAGGAACCTTGCCGCCCAGCCGTTCGCCGACGACACCAAAACCATGGAGGCCGTCGTGGCGGGGATCGCCGATGTGGCGATCGTCAATACCTACTATTTTGGCCGTTTGGTGAAGAAAGATCCCGCAGTGCCGCTCGCCGTCTTCTGGCCTAACCAATCATCGAGCGGGGTGCATGTGAACGTGTCGGGTGCGGGGGTTGTGGCGGCATCCAAGAACAAGAAAGCCGCCATCGCCTTTTTGGAGTGGCTCTCGACGGAGAAGGTGCAGAAAATATTCGCCGAGGCAAACCTGGAATACCCTGCCAATCCGTCCGTGCCGGCCCATCCGATCGTGGCGGCTTGGGGACCATTCAAACAGAATCGCATCAACGTGAGCAATGCGGGAGAATTCCAGGCGGTGGCAATCCAACTGATGGATCGGATGGGATACAAGTGAGCCGCACCAGGTAGGGACGAAGAGAATTCGATACGAGTTCTTTCCGAGCATCTACCTTCCACGCTGACACGTTATCGATTGATGGACGATTCCGTTCCGGCGCTCGCCTCGGTTCGGCAAGTGCCGGAATCCATTCTATGCGTATCGTGTCCAGGAGATCTGCATTGGCAGGTCGAATCCTATTGAGGATTGCCGAGCATCTCACCGGTTCGCCCGAATGGGGCAGAAGGTCAGCGGCATGAGGGGGATTGCTCTTCTGATCGCTGCGTCGGTTGCCGTCCCGATCCTTGTCATCCTCGCCTCTTTTGCCAACCCCGAGCCGAAAATCTGGCGGCATATTGTCGACACTTTGCTCGCAGAGTTGGCCTGGAACACGCTAACTCTATGTTTCGGCGTTATGGCGGGGACATTCGTGATCGGGGTTGGGGCGGCATGGCTTGTCGCGATGTATGACTTTCCAGGGCGCAGGATGTTCACGTGGGCGTTGATGCTGCCCCTTGCCATACCGACCTATGTGCTCGGCTTCGTATTCATCGGTATTTTTGATTTCTCGGGTCCGGTGCAAGCGCTGCTGCGGACGATTTGTTCGACGCCTCTCGGCTGGTTTCCGGAAATCCGGTCGACGGGCGGCGTCGTTCTGGTGATGACACTTGCGTTGTACCCCTATGTGTACCTGCTGACCCGGAGCGCTTTCACGACCCAGGGAAAGCGGGTGATGGAGGTGTGCCAAATTCTCGGCTGCAACAGGTCTGAGGCTTTTTTCAGGGCGGCGTTGCCCATGGCACGGCCATGGATCGCAGGCGGCATGATGCTGGTGCTGATGGAGACCCTGGCCGATTTCGGTGCCGTCTCAGTTTTCAATTACAACACCTTTACTACGGCGATCTACAAGGCATGGTTCGGCTTTTTTTCCATATCGGCTGCAGCGCAGCTCTCGTCGGTGCTTCTGGTGGCCGTCTTCCTTGCCGTATGGATCGAGCAGCGCTTCCGTTCAAAGATGCGCTTTGGCCAGGTGGGTAGAATTTCCGAGGAGGCAAGCCGCATCCGTCTCGCCGGATTCAGTAAATGGGCGGCTTTCGCCTCGCTGGCATTTATCGTGTTCATCGCCTTCTTGTTGCCGGGGGCCCCATTGATATACTGGGCCGTTGCATCGGCCGCACTCGAACCGAACACGGCCTATCAGGGATTGATTGCACGATCGATCTTCCTGTCGCTCTCGGCTGCCGCTGTAATCACGGCACTCGGGCTGATATTGGCCTATATCCAGCGCCACACCGGCGACCTTCTGACCACTTGGGCCATCCGTGTCTCAACCCTTGGCTATGCCCTGCCGGGAACAGTCTTGGCCGTCGGGGTGGCGGTCATGATCGGCTTAGTCGACCGAGGCCTTATGCGGATGGGGGAAGATCTTTTAGGACTGAAAATCGGCACCCTCTTCCAGGGCTCTGTTCTGACGGTTATCGTTGCCTATGCGGCCCGGTTCCTTACGATCGGGTTCAACGGCATCGGTTCCGCCATGAATCGGATCCCGAAAAGTTTGGACGAAGCCTCTCAGCTGCTCGGGGTCGTGGGGTGGAGGCTCATCGGGAAAGTTCATATCCCGATCCTTAAAAACGGGATCTTCACCGCAGCCATTCTCGTATTTGTCGACGTGATGAAGGAGATGCCGATCACCCTGATGACCCGACCTTTCGGATGGGACACGCTGGCGGTCAAGATCTTCGAGCTCACCTCGGAGGGCGAGTGGCAGCGGGCAGCGCTGCCTTCCCTCGCCTTGGTCGTCTCAGGCTTCATTCCGCTTCTCCTGCTCCACAGCCGATCGGAAAAAGCGGCCCTCTGAGAGGACATGGTGATGGCCATCGCTCTTGAAGCAGCTTCAATATCGAAATCATTCGGCGCAAAAAACGTGGTCGACGGCTTGTCCTTCTCTTTGGAGACGGGGGCCATCGGATGTCTCTTGGGTGAAAGCGGCTGCGGGAAGACCACCGTCCTGCGTCTGATCGCCGGGTTCGAGCAACCGCAGGCGGGCCGAATCACCATCAACGGGAAGGTAGTGTCGGAACCTGATCATTCGGTGCCTCCGCAGGATCGGCATCTGGGAATGGTCTTCCAAGACTACGCGCTCTTCCCCCACCTGTCCGTTCGGGAAAACATCGCCTTCGGAATCCGAAAACTGTCCGGAAACAGTCAGCGAAGTCGTGTTTTGGAGATGCTTGAGCTGGTTGGGCTCTCGGCAGAGGCTGAGAAATACCCGCATGAGCTCTCCGGCGGCCAGCAGCAGCGGGTGGCCTTGGCCAGGGCGCTCGCTCCTAAACCCGATCTCCTGCTCCTGGACGAGCCCTTCTCCAATCTGGATATCGCTTTGCGGGAGCGGCTCTCCGCCGAGGTGGGCAATTTTTTGCGAAGTCAGGGGATCAGCGGCCTTTTGGTTACGCACAACCAGAACGAGGCCTTCGCCATGGCGGATGTGATCGGCGTCATGAATCAGGCGCGGCTTGAACAGTGGGACACTGCCTATAATTTGTACCATCGCCCGAAAAACCAATATGTGGCCGATTTCGTCGGCGAAGGCGTTTTGATCGCTGGCGTGGTGACCTCAGAAGATGAGGTGGAGACTCAAATTGGGACCTTGAAAGGGAGGTTTTCTTATCCCTGCCGGAATGGTTGCCCGGCAAGTGTTCTTATCCGCCCGGAGGACATTGTCTATGACGATGAAAGCCCGTTAAAAGCCAAAATCCTTCGCAAGGATTTTCGAGGTGCCAATATACTTTACACGCTGGAGCTGAAAGGAAATGAAAGACTCCTTGCCTTGGTTTCGAGCCACCATGACCACGGCATCGGGCAACAAATCGGAATTCGTTCAAAAGTTGATGAAATCATTTTGTTCGAGAGAACTTCGTAGAAGTTTCACCCCGATATTGCCCCGCGATTCGGTGTTGACCATAACGGAAACACTCTTGAGGAATGAGGCTCATCGGGCTTTTTAATGAGTAGGTACAACATGGGTTGGTTTTTGAGCTTCTGTAAATCTGAAAGAGGCAATTATACAATGATTACAATGGTATGGCCTAATCAGAGCTCAAGGCCAAGTCCTTCGTGTAACGTGGCTCGCACCTCAGTCTTGACCTCCGGTTCTAAGCCACGCGGCAAGGAAATCAGGCCGATGGCGAGGGGGTGGCCGCGTTAGGCCTGTGGCCGGGGGATTTATGTTGATTTGCGGTGCCAAACCACAGCATCTGATGGCTACCCGCTAAAAACCCAAATGCGGCAAAAAAACAAAGACCGCTACTCACATCAGCGTCAGAGAGACGCGAGCATCCTGCATCACCAACGTGCTCGACCGGAATGGGCGCATGGGCTTCCTCCAGAAACAGGTCGTACACACCACAAAGCGCATGATCGGGGACCATGATTGCCGACGCGTGCCCGCGCCGGACGCTGGAAGGCGGCTGGAAGATCCTTGGAATGCTGCACGTATTCTCGCAGCAGCCGAGGATGCTGAAACACAACTATCTAAAACTACAATAAAATGATGGTGGAGGCGGCGGGAGTCGAACCCGCGTCCGAGAACCTTCCATCCAGACCTCTACGTGCGTATACCGGATTTTGCTCTCGCCTCCGGTGCCTCCTCCGGGCAGGATGCACCGTCGGCCAGCCCGCTGCATTTCACCCCCCCGGACGCAGGCGTTCCGGGGAGGCTATCCCGCAAGTCGGCGTCCGCTACCGGGTCTGCAGGAGGAACCCGGCGGGACGGCAGCCGCTTTAAGCGGCTACGGCGTAAGCATAATCGTCTGCGATTATGTTTAACCCCACCCTGTTTTACGAGCAGGCAGGACGCTCGGCACGCAGCCTGAACTTCTTGGCCCCCGTCGAAACCGTTTCGCCCCCGAAGGTGATCGGCAAACGGGGCCGATGGGCCGGCATTTGCGGCCGGGCGCCCATCGGCGAACGGAAGGGTATGAGAAAGAACTTCAGCAAGAAAATAAGGGATTTCCGCGTTGTTGTCAAGGAAGCGGCTCAGCGCGCCTTGCGCGCCCGCTCCATCTCGCGCTTTTCGTCGCGCTCGCGGATCGTGCGGCGCTTGTCGTACTCGCGCTTCCCCTTGACGAGGGCGAGCGTCACCTTGGCGCGTCCGCCTTTGAAGTAGATCCTCAGCGGGACGAGCGTGTGGCCCTGCTCGTTCACCTTGCCGTAGAGCTTGTCGATTTCGCGCCGGTGGAGCAGAAGCTTTCTCACCCGCAGCGGGTCGTGGTTGTCGTGGTGCGCGAAGGGGTAGGGGCTGATGTGCACCTGGTGGAGCCAGGCCTCGCCGTTCTTGATCCGCGCGTAGGAGTCCTTGAGATTGACTTTGCCCAGGCGCAGCGACTGGACCTCGGTGCCGGTCAGCACGAGGCCGGCCTCGATCTGCTCGAGGATGATGTAGTCGTGCCGCGCCTTGCGGTTTTCGGCGACGATCTTGATCGGGGCCTTGTCCATCGGGCATGGGGCCCCGGCCGGCCGGGGGGGGGGGCCGGCCGGGGCTTCAGTCCTCCTCGAGGCCGTTTTCGACGAGTCCCCCGTAGGCCTGCCGCAGCCGCTCGAAGGCCTCCCGCGCCGTGCGGCAGGCGAGCACCTGCGGCACAAGCGCCCGCGCCTCGTCGAGCCGAATCGAGCGGATCATGCGCTTGACCTCGGGGATGGCCTGCGGGTTCATGCTGAGGTCGTCGATCCCCATGCCGAGAAGGAGCGGCGTGTAAAGCGGCGTGCGCGCCATCTCGCCGCACATGTGCACGGGGATCCCCCGCTTCCGCGCCGCCTCGGCCGTGCGGTGGATCAGGCGCAGGACCGCCGGGTCGAGCGGCTGGTAGAGGTGGGCGACGTGGCGGTTGCCGCGGTCGATCGCGAGCGCATACTGGATGAGGTCGTTGGTCCCGATGCTGAAGAAATCGACCTCCTCGGCCAGGTGATCGGCGATGATGACGGCGGAGGGCACCTCGATCATCGCGCCGACCGGGATGTCGCCGCGGTGCGGGATCCGCTCGCGCGCCAGCGAGCGGGCCGCCTCCTGGAGCAGGCGCTTGGCCTCGCGGATCTCGAAGTAGGTCGATACCATGGGGAAGAGCAGGCGCACCTCGCCGTGGACGGCCGCGCGCAGGATCGCGCGCAGCTGGATGCGGAAGACCTCCGGCCGCTTCAGGCAGTAGCGGATGGCGCGCAGGCCGAGGGCGGGGTTGGGCTCCTCGTCGCCGCCCCCGGGCCGGAGGGCCTTGTCGCCGTTGATGTCGAGGGTGCGGATGATGACCGGCCGCGGGGCCATCACCTCGATCACGTCGCGGTAGCTCTCGAGGAGCTCGCGCTCCGAGGGGAAGCCCTCCCGGTTCATGTACTGGAACTCGGTGCGGTAGAGACCGATGCCGTCCCCGCCGTAGTTGATGACCGCGACAACCTCCTCGGGCAGCTCGATGTTGCCGAGCACCCGGTAGCGGCGGCCGTCGCGGGTCACGGCCTCGCGGCCGGCCTCGCGGGCGATCCCCGCGCGGCGCCGCTCGTAGAGGCTTTTCTGCTCCTCGTAGGCGGCGAGCGTCTCCTCCGTGGGGTTCACGATGACCATGCCGCGGGTGCCGTCGACGATGATCAGGTCGTCGGTGCGAATGCGGCGGCTGGCCTGCTCGAGGCCGACGACGGCCGGGATTTCGAGCGTGCGCGCGACGATCCCCGTGTGGGAGGTCTTGCCGCCGAGATCGGTCACGATCCCCTGGATGCGCTCGAGGTTGATTTGGCTCGTCTCCGCGGGCGACAGATCGCGGGCGACCAGGATCACCCGGCGGTCGATCGCGGCGATGTCGTGCGCCTCGTTTCCCGTGAGCCGCTGCAGGATGAGCTCGGAGACGTGCACGATGTCGGAGACGCGCTCGCGGAGGTAGCTGTCGGGCATCTCCTCGAAGGCGCCTTTCAAGCCGTTGACGACCGTCTTGAGGGCCCACTCGGCGTTCACGCGCTCGCGCTCGATCGTCTCGATCGTGCGGCCGTAGAGCATCTTGTCCTGCAGCAGGTGGACGTGGGTGTCGAGAATGCGGGCTTTCTGGAGCGGCTCGGGGCTGTTCTCGATCACCGCGAGCAGATGCGCGCGCGCGGCCTGGACGGCGGTCTTGAAGCGCTTGACCTCGCCCTTGACGTGTTTTTCGAGCAGGCAGTATTTCGGGATGACCTCGACCCCCTCGCGGTCGACGAGGTAGGCCTTGCCGATGCAGATCCCGGGCGAGGCGGCGATCCCCTGGAGCACGAGGTCGGTGTCGGCGTCTTTTCGGGTCATGGCCGGCCTTCTTCGAAGCCGTTCTCCGCAAGCCGGACGAGGGCCTCGAGCACCGGCCGGTCCGCGGGGTTTTCGATGAGAATCCGCAGGCGGGAGCCCTGCGGGCAGGCGAGCGTGAGGAGATCGAGCACGCTCGTCGCATCCGCCCGCTCGCCGCGGCGGAGGATCCAGACCGGCCCCTTCGCCCTCCGGGCGATCGAGGCGATTTTCGCGGCCGAGCGGGCGTGCAGCCCGAGCTCGTTCACCAGGGTGACGTCTTGGCAGAGCGGATCGGCGGGGTCCACGCCAGCCCTCGACGCGCGCCCGGGCGGGAAGCGGCGTCCAGCGCCATTCCATAGCCCACTTGGGCGCGGTTGACAAGAACCCGCTTCCGCTGGTAGGGGCCGGAGACGATGTGCCCGGGCGCGACCGCCCCGCCGCGGCGGCCCTCCCTTGAAGGCGTACCCTTGGCCGTGGCCGCAAGAACTCCCCCAGGACCACCCCCTGCCGGCCGTCGCCGGCCGGCGGCCGGCAAACGCCGCGCCGGCCTTCCGCGGTCGCCGCGGGAGCTGCGCCGCGAAAACGAGCAGCTCCACGCCCTCTACGAAACCGCCCTCGGCCTCATCCACCGCCTCGATCAGGAGCAGCTCCTCGAGGCCGTCCTGCAACGGGCCGCCCGCCTCACCGAGACCGCCCACGGGTTCATCTACCTCCGGGACGGCTCCGCCCTGGAGATGCGGGTCGGGATGGGGTTCTTCAAGTCCCAGATCGGGCTGCGCGTCGCCCCGGGCGAAGGCCTCGGCGGGCGGGTCTGGCAGAGCCGGGCCCCCCTCGTGGTGGACGACTACCGGAGCTGGCAGGGGCGGCTTCCGGGAAAGGCCTTCGACGAGCTGCGCTCGATCGTGGGGATCCCGCTCCGCTACCGGGCCGGGGTGGAGGGGGTGATCGGGCTCGCGCGGGTCGAGGCGGGCCGCGCCTTTTCGCCGGAGGAGGTGACGCTCCTGGAGCGCTTCGCGGGCCTGGCGACCGTCGCCCTGGACAAGGCGCGCCTGATCGCCGAGGCCCGCCGCGAGCTCGACGAGCGCCGCCGCACGGAGGCGATCCTCCGGCAAAGCGAGGAGCGCTACCGGCAGCTCCTCGAGTCGCTTCCCGACCCGGTCGTCGTCTACACCCTCAAGGGCGAGGCGCTCTACGTCAACCCGGCCTTCGAGCAGACCTTCGGCTACCGGCGCGAGGAGCTCCTCGGCCGGAGCATCGCCTTCGTGCCCGAGGAGAACTGGCCCGAGACCCGGGCCGCGATCGAGGCGCTTCTGAGCGGCCGGAAGGTCCTGCTCGAGACCCGGCGCCGCACGCGGGAGGGGCGCCTGCTCGACGTGCAGCTCACCTCGACGCTCTACTTCGACGAGAAGGGCCGGCCCGCCGGGAACATCGTCATCCTGCGCGACATCAGCGGCCGCAAGGAGGCCGAGCGCCGCCTCGCCGAGTACCGCGACGCCCTCGAGGAGCGCGTCGCCGCCCGGACCCGCGAGCTTGCGCTCGCCAACGAGGCCCTCGCGCGCCAGGTCGAGGACCGGCGCCGCGCCGAGGCGAAGCTGAGGCAGCGGGAAAAGCAGCTCAAGGCCCAATCGCTCCACCTGCAGGAGGTGAACACGGCGCTGCGCGTGCTGCTCAAGCAGCGCGAGGAGGACCGGCGCGAGCTGGGCGAGGGCGTGCTCGCCAACGTGCGCGAGCTGATCCGCCCCTACCTCGCGCGCCTGAAACAGGGTCGCCTCCTCCCGGTCCAGCGCGCCCTGGTCGACATCCTGGAGTCCAACCTGGAGAGCATCGTCTCGCCCTTCGTCAGCCGCCTCTCCGGCCACCACCGGGGCCTCACGCCGACCGAGATCCGGGTCGCAAACCTCGTCCGGGAAGGGAAAACCAACAAGGAAATCGCCGCGTTGCTTACGATCTCGCGCAACACCGTGCTCTTTCACCGCCACAACCTCCGCAGCAAGCTCGGGCTGCGCAACACCAAGCGCAACCTGCGGACCTTCCTCCTCAGCGTCGAAAAGTAGCGGGGAATACCCCCTATTTTACCGCTGGATAGCCTACAATTAAAAACTGTTGACCCGTCGGGGGGGCTTCGATAGAAAGGGCTACACGAAATGAATCCATTTCAAAAATTCTAGCTTTCCGGGAAGGGAGAGGGGAGACCCGTGAGTGTCGCGGCCGCAGGCGATGCGGGGGATGTCCTGCTCGAGGCAAGGGACGTCGCCATGTATTTCGGCAAGGTGGCGGCGCTGGCCGGGGTGAGCCTCCAGGTGCGCAAGGGCGAGATCCACTCCGTGATCGGTCCCAACGGGGCGGGAAAGACCGTCCTCATGAACTGCATCAACGGGCTCTACCGGCCGCAGAAAGGGGACATCTTCTTCAAGGGCCGGCGCATCAACGACCTCAAGCCCTACCAGCGCGCTGAACTGGGCATCTCGCGCACCTTCCAGAAGGTGGAGGTCTTCGGCGGCATGACCGTCCTCGACAACATCCGCCTCGGCCGGCACATCCACCTGAAGAGCGGCATCCTGAGCGGGGCGGTCTATGTGGGGAAGACGGCCCGCGAGGAGATCGAAAACCGCAAGTTCATCGAGGAGGAGATCATCGATCTCCTCGAGATCGAGCACATCCGCCACAAGCCGGTCGGCATGCTGCCCTACGGGCTGCAGAAGCGCGTCGAGCTCGGCAGGGCGCTCGCCCTCCAGCCGGAGCTGATGATTCTCGACGAGCCGCTCGCGGGGCTCAACCTCGAGGAGACCGAGGACATGGCGCGGTTCATCCTCGACGTGAACGAGGACCCGCGCTGGAACATCACCTGCCTCCTCGTCGAGCACGACATGGGGGTGGTGATGGACCTCTCGCACCGCGTTCTCGTGCTCAATTTCGGCATCCCGATCATGGACGGGACGCCGCAGGAGGTGCAGCGGAACCCGGACGTGGTCCAGGCCTACCTGGGGGAAGAGGACCTCTATGCCACACGACGATAGAGCCCTGGCCGTTTCCGCCGAGGAGCCGTCGGCGGAGATTCCGCTCGAGCTCACGATCCCCAAGCTCTTCCTGGAGAAGGCGCGGCGCTACGGGGCGGGCCGCGTGGCCATGCGCGAGAAGGAGTTCGGGATCTGGCGGCCGATCAGCTGGCAGGAATACCTCGACCGCGTCCGCGCGATGGCCCTGGGCCTCATCCGGCTGGGCCTTGAGGAAGGCGACAAGGTCGCGATGATCGGCGACAACCGCCCCGAGGGCCTCATGGCCGAGATGGCCGCGCTCTGCGCCCGCGGGGTGGCGGTGTGGCTCTTCCAGGACTGCCTCATGGACGAGGTGCGCTACATCGTCGACCACTCCGACGCCAAGTTCCTCGTGGGCGAGGGGCAGGAGGAGGTGGACAAGGCGCTCTCCATCCTCAAGGACTGCCCCAAGCTGAAGAAGATCATCTACGACGACCCCAAGGGGCTGCGCCACTACAAGCAGGAGGCGCTGATCTCGCTTGCCGAGGTCGAGCGCCTCGGCAGGGAGCTCGACCGCGAGCAGCCCCGTCTCTTCGAGGAGCTGATCGCCAAGGGGCACGGCGAGGAGATCGCGCTGCTCTTCTACACCTCGGGGACGACGGCCCTGCCCAAGGGGGCGCTTCTTTCGCACCACAACATGCTCTCCATGGGGCGGCACCTGATGCAGATCGACCCCTGCGAGGAGACCGACGACTACGTCTCCTACCTCCCCTTCGCCTGGATCGGCGAGCAGATGATGTCGATCTCCTGCGGGCTCCAAGTGGGCTACACGCTCAACTTCCCCGAGGAGCCGGAGACCGCCCAGGAGAACATCCGCGAGATCGGCCCCCACGTCATGTTCGCCCCCCCGCGGATGTACGAGCAGATGACCCGCACGGTCCAGGTGAAGCACCTGGACTCGACCTGGCTCAAGCGCCAGGCCTTCCGCTTCGCCACCTGGGTGGGCTACCGCTACGCGGACCTCAAGTTTTCCAAGAAGCCGATCCCCCTCCACTGGAAACTCCTGAACGCCGTCGCCTACCTCACGGTGCAGAAGAAGCTGAAAGACCACCTGGGCATGAGCCGCGTGCGCAACGCTTACACCGGCGGGGCGGCCATGGGGCCGGACCATTTCCGCTTCTTTCACTCGCTCGGCGTCAACCTGAAGCAGATCTACGGCCAAACCGAGGTGGCCGGCATTTCCGTCGTCCACCGCACCGGCGACATCAAGTTCGACACCGTGGGCCGCCCGATCCCCGGCACCGAGGTGCGCATCGCCGAGGACGGCGAGATCCTCACCCGCAGCCCCTCGGTCTTCAAGGGCTACTACAAGAACCCCGAGGCCACGGCGAAGACCCTGAAGGACGGCTGGCTCCACTCGGGCGACAAGGGCTTCATCGACGACGACGGCCACCTGGTCGTCTTCGACCGCACCAAGGACGTCTTCACCCTCAAGGACGGCCGGCCCTTCGCCCCCCAGTACCTCGAGACCCGCCTCAAGTTCAGCCCCTACATCAAGGACGCCTGGGTGGTCGGCGACCGCCGGGACTACCTCGCCGCGGTCATGTGCATCGACTACTCCGTGGTCGGGAAATGGGCGGACGAGCGAAAGCTCAACTACACGAGCTACCAGGAGCTCTCCCAGATGCCCGAGGTCTACGATCTCGTGGAGAAGCAGATCCGGCAGGCGAACCGCGATCTGCCCGAGGCCGCGAAGATCCGCAAGTTCACCAACCTCTACAAGGAGTTCGACCCCGACGACGAGGAGCTCACGCGCACGCGCAAGCTGCGCCGCGCCTTCGTGGAGAAACGCTACAAGATGATCGTCGATGCGCTCTACTCGGACGCGGACAAGGTGCACATCGACACGGCGATCAAGTACGAGGACGGCCGGCAGGCGCACATCGTGACCGACCTCAAGATCGTGACCATCCGCGACTGAGCCGCGGCAGGGGGAACCGACGATGGACCTCTTTTTGATGACCCTCGCGACCGGGATCATGGTGGGCGGGATCTACGCCCTCGTCGCCCTGGGCTGGGTGCTGATCTACAAGTGCTCCGGGGTGCTCAACCTGGCCATGGGCGAGATGACGCTGATCGGCGCCTACGTGTCGCTCAGCTTCTACAGCATGGGGGTGCCTTTCCTGCTGTCGATGCTCTTCATGCTCATCATCGGCTTCATCCTGGGCATCCTGACCGAGCGCATCTTTCTCGACCGCCTGATCGGCGAGCCCGTCCTCACGGTGATCATGGTGACGGTGGGGCTGTCGTTCTTTTTCAAGGGCACGCTCGAGTTCATCTGGGGGACCGACACGCGCACCTTTTCCCCCCCCGTCTTCTCGATCGAGCCGATCCACATCGGCCCGGTCGTGATCGGCCAGGTCTACCTCTGGAGCTTCCTGGCGGCGCTCGTGCTGCTCGTCGTCTTCGTGAGCTTTTTCAAGTACACCCGCTGGGGGCTCGCCATGCAGGCGACGGCCGACGACGAGATGGCCGCCCTTTCCCTCGGGGTGAGCGCGCGCTACGTCTACGCGGCGGCCTGGGCGATCGCCTTCATGGCGGCCGGCGTCGGGGGGACGCTGCTCGGCAACATCAACGGCCTGAACATCTCGGTCGGCTACCTGGGGCTGCTCGTGCTCCCCGTCGTCGTGCTGGGGGGCCTGAACTCCGTTCCCGGCGCGATCCTGGGGGGCGTCATCATCGGGGTGCTCCAGAACTTCTGCGGGGCCTACCTCGACAAGTATTTCCCGGGGGGGGTCAAGGAGATCGCCCCCTTTGCGTTCATGGCCGTCTTTCTGCTCTGGAAACCCTACGGCATCTGGGGCTGGGAGCGGATCGAGCGGGTGTAGCCGCGGCGCAGCCGCCCGGCGGGGCCGCAAACGCCGGCTGACGCCGGAGCCCCCGCGGTCGGAGAGCCGCCCTGAGGTCCATTCAACCACGGAGCGCGGGTATCCATGTCCACGACCTTCCTTCCCTGCGGCGAGTACCACGAGAGCTACCGCGAGGACCACGCCTGGTGGCAGACGAAGTTCATCAAGGCCAAGATGGCGCTCCTGATGCTCGTGCTTTTCGTGGGGATCCCGCTCGTGGCGGACTCCTACTGGCTGAGCGTCTGCAACCAGATCGGCTACACGGCGCTCGGCGCCCTGGGGGTCCAGCTCCTGATCGGCTTCTGCGGCCAGGTGACCCTCGGGCACGCGGCCTTCCTCGCCGTCGGCGCCTACACCTCGACCCTGCTCATCCTCGAGTTCCCCTGGCCGAAGGTCCTGATGGACTGGGGGCTCGCCTACCCGGTCAGCATTTTCGTCGCCGCGATCGCGGCCGGGATCTGGTGCGTGCTCTTCGGGCTGCCCTCGGCCAAGGTGAAGGGCTTCTACCTCATCCTCACCACGATGGCCGCCCAGTTCATCACCGTCGACTTCGTGATCACCCAGTACATCAGCCAGATCGGCGGCCGCGGCCAGGCCTTCTCGCTCCCCCCGGGGACGATCCGCATCGGCCCCTGGGTGATCGACAGCGACCTGAAAGTCTACTTCATGATGATCGTGCTCGTGATCCTCTTCACGGCCGTCGTCGTCAACCTCCTGCGCTCGCGCGTGGGCCGCGCCTGGGTGGCGATCCGCGACAACGACATCTCGGCCGAGGTGATGGGGATTCACGTCGTGCGCTACA
This sequence comes from Desulfatibacillum sp., assembly GCA_020725555.1. Classification (GTDB taxonomy): domain Bacteria; phylum Desulfobacterota; class Desulfobacteria; order Desulfobacterales; family SpSt-501; genus SpSt-501. Next base: position 195,609 of record DYEU01000016.1, on the reverse strand, counting down.
AGCTGTTTGCCTTCTTCGTCGCCGGCTTCATCGGCGGGGTGGCGGGCGCCTTCTGGATCAGCAACCTCGCCGCGATCAGCCCCGAGCACTTCCCCTGGTTCTGGTCGCTGTGGCTCGTGGGGGTGATCCTGATCGGCGGGGTGGGCTCGATCCACGGGACGATCTTCGGCTCGATCTTCATGGTCGTGGTCATGGAGCTTCTGCAGATGGCGGTCCTGCCGCTTGCGGCGAGCTACCCCAAGCTCCTGATGGATTTTCTCTTCATCAAGGAAGCCGCCTTCGGGCTGGCGATCTGCGCCTTCATGATCTTCGAGCCGAACGGACTCGCCTACCGCTGGTGGCAGGCGAAAAACTATTTCAATCTCTGGCCCTTCTCGTACTGAACCCGCACGGAGGGGCCGCCGGAGGGGTCCGCCCGCCGGCCGCGTGCAACCCGGTTTCTCGCGAAAGGAGGAAACCATGAAGGCTGCTCCCCTGGCAATGGCCATGGCGCTCATCGTCTTCCTGGCGCCCGCTTCGAACGCCCAGGAGGTGGTGATCGGCGCCCTGAACGACATGACGGGCGCCACGTCCGACGTGGGCAAGGACTACGCCCTCGGCATCGCCGAGGCCGTCAACTACTGCAACGACAACGGCGGGGTGAACGGCAAGCCGATCAAGCTCATCCAGTTCGATTAGGGCTACCGGGTGCCCGAGGCGCTCACCAAGTACAAGCTCTTCCAGCGCATGAAGGCGGTCGCCGTCCTGGGGTGGGGGACCGGCGACACCGAGGCGCTTGCGCCCACGGTGACCCAGGACAAGATGCCCTACGTCTCGGCTTCCTACTCCGGGCATCTCACCGACCCCAAGAAGACCCCCTACAACCTCTTCGCCGCGACCGACTACTCGACCAACGCCCGGGCGACCCTCACCGCCTGGTACGACACGCGCTGGAAGAAGCACCCGGACAACGGCAAGCGCAAGCCGCGCTTCGCCTGCGCCTACATGTTCGCCTCCCCGTATGCGAGCGCGCCGATCAAGGCGATCAAGGATCAGGCGACCCTGCTCGGCTTCGAGATCGGGCCCGACCAGGACGTTTCGCTGTTCGCCGTGGACGCCAAAAGCCAGGTGCTCGCGCTCAAGGATTTCAAGCCCGACGTCGTCTGGCACGGCAACACGACGATGTCCGTTTCGGCCACGTTGCGGGATGCCTACGCCCTGGGCCTCGGGGCCGATCACATCATCAACCTCTGGGGCCTGGACGAGAACCTGCCGCGGCTGGCCGAGAAGGCGGCCGAGGGCGCCATGGCGGCGACCGTCTGCGCCTTCTACAACGAGGCGGGTGTTCCCCTGATGCCCAAGGTGGTCGAGTACGCCAAGAAGTTCAACCCCGGCGTGCCTCAGGAAAAGCGCCTCATCCGCACCATCCAGGCGTGGTCCAACGTGCTCGCCCTCTGGGAGGCGATGAAGCGGGCCGACAAGGCCGGCGCCTTAAACGGCGAGGGCATCCTGAAAAAAGGCTTCGAGACGATGCGCGAGTTCGACCTCGGCCTGGGCGGGGCGAAGCTCACCTACACCGACACGGACCACCGGGTCTCCGGTGCGGTTCCGGTCTACGAGATCAAGGACGGCAAGTTCCGCCTCGTGCAGGTGACCGACATCAAGAGCCGCTGGCCGGACAAGTGGGCAAGCTGGCTGGGCTGGTAACCGCAGGGACATCCCCCGAGGAGGGCGGGAAACCTTGGATTCGCCTCAGAGCATCCTCAAGATCAACAACATCGAGGTCAAGTACCACGAGGTCATCCTCGTGATCAAAGGGGTCTCGATCGAAGTCCCCGAGGGGGGGATCGTGGCCCTCCTCGGGGCGAACGGGGCCGGCAAAAGCACGATCCTCAAGGCCGTCTCGGGCCTCCTGAAGCACGAGGACGGCCGCGTGACCGACGGCTCGATCGAGTTTCTCGGCCAGCGCATCGACCGCATGCCGCCCGAGAAGATCGCCAAGTTGGGGATCGTGCAGGTGATCGAGGGCCGCCGCGTCTTCGAGCACCTGACCGTGGAGCAGAACCTCAAGGTCGGGGCGCACATGCGCAAGTTCGGCCGCTCCATCAAGGAGGGGCTGGAGATGGTCTACCGCTACTTCCCCCGGCTCTACGAGAAGCGCAACGAGCTCGCGGGCTTCATCAGCGGCGGGGAGCAGCAGATGACCGTCGTCGGCCGCGCCCTGATGACGAGCCCGCGGCTGATCCTGCTCGATGAGCCCTCGATGGGGCTCGCCCCGCTGCTCATCCAGGAGATCTTCAACATCATCACGCGCCTGAACCAGGAGGAGAAGATTTCCATGCTCCTCGTCGAGCAGAACGCGAAGCTCGCCCTGAGCGTCGCCCCGTACGCCTACGTCCTCGAAAACGGCCGCATCGTGATGAACGACACCGCCGACAAGCTGCGCGAAAACCCCGACATCAAGGACTTCTACCTCGGCATGACCGACCTCGGCGGCCGCAAGAGCTTCCGCGATGTCAAGCACTACAAACGACGCAAACGGTGGTTGACGTAAACGAGACAAGACAGGAGAACGCGCCATGAGATCGCAATCGACTCGCAGGCTGGCCCTCGTCCTCGCGGTCGCGGCCCTGGTGGCTTCCGGTTGCGCCGGGGTGCAGAAGGCGACCGAGTCCACCTTCCAGGCGCCCACGGTCGCGTTGAACCGCGCCGAGGTGGCAAACTACTTCGGCTTCTGGTTCTACAACAACAAGGTCCAGCCCTCGCTGCCCGAGGGCGGAAAACCGGGGAACAACGGGGCGCCCCTGATCTACCACTTCGTCTTCGACATCGCCAACCCGAACGCCTTCCCCGTGCGCCTGGACAACCTGAAGTTCACCGTGGCGCTTGACGGCTTCGAGCTGAATACCGTGGGCTCCCAGGACGAGATCTGGATCCCGGGCGGCAAGACCTCCCAGCTCCGCGTGCCGTGCGTGCTCGGCCCCTTCGAGGCCTTCATGAGCCTGGGCGTGGTCGGCGGCCTGCGCCTGCAGCAGATGGGCAAAAAGCCCTGGGACCTGATCCAGACCTGGTGGACGAAGGCGCCCGATTTCTCCTTCCCCCTCGAGGTGCGGGAGGGAGCGGCGGTCTTCAAGGCCGACGGGATCACGAAAGTCGTCGCCTTCAAGGCGAAATACCCCTGACGCCGCACGGCGGGGAGGGGCCGCCGGGCCGCGCGGCGGTTCCCTCCCCGCGCGGCCGGACTCCCACATCGCGGTCAAGCGGGTCGAACGCAAACGGCCTGCGCCGGGGCGGGCGGCGGGCACCCGGGACGTGCGCGCCGGCGGCGGGCCTCCGCGGGGTGAACCATGGGCCTCTACGATTTCACCTTCTACGACCTCATCCGCCGCAACGCGGCCTGCTTCGCCGCGCGGCCGGCCCTCCGGGACCCGGAGGAGGGGCTAACGCTCACCTTCGCCGAGGTCCGCGACCGGGTCGACCGCCTGGCCGCGGGCCTGCGCCGCGCTGGCGTCGCCAAGGGCGACCGGATCGGCGTTTTGGGGAAGAACAGCCTCGAGTATTTCCTCCTCTACGGGGCGGCCGCCGCGCTCGGGGCGATCGTGGTGCCGGTGAACTGGCGGCTTTCGGCCGAGGAGGCGCTCTACAACCTCGAGGACACCGCGCCGAAGGTGCTCTTCGCGGACGCCGAGTACGTGGACCTGCTCGCCTCCGCGCGCGCGCGGCTGCCCTCGGTCGAGCGCCGCTTCGACCTGCGCGCGGCCGTCGCCGGGGGCTTCGAGCCCTTCGGGGCGCTGCTCGCCGGGCCGCCGCTTGCGGCGCCCGAGGCGGTGGGCGACGAGGACGGCTTCGTCATCATCCACACCGCCGCCGTGGCCGGAAAGCCGCGCGGGGCGCTTCTGTGCCACCGGAACCTCATCGCCGCCAACGTCCACCTGAATCTCCTGTTGCGCCTCGACCCCGGGGACGTCCACCTGGGGTTGCTGCCGCTCTTTCACGTGGGCGGGCTGTTCATGGCGACGATGGCCTTCCACGCCGGGGCGCTCAACCTCTCCATGAGCAAGTTCGACGCCGCCCGGGCGGTCGCCTGGATCGAGCGGGAAGGGGTGTCGGTCCTCTTCGACTTCTCGCCGATCCTCGCCTCCCTCCTCGACGAGGCCGAGAAGGCGGGGGCGGGCCTGGCGACCCTCCGGCGCGTGATCGGGATCGAGATCCCCGAGACGATCGAGCGCTACCGCGCGCGTACCGGCGGGACCTTCTTCGTAATGTACGGCCAGACCGAGACCTCGGCCATCGCCACGCTGGGCCGCTACGAGGATCGGCCCGGCTCGGCCGGCCGCTGCATCCCGCTCGCCGAGGTGCGCCTCGTCGACGACGACGACCGGCCCGTCGCCGCGGGCGAGGTGGGGGAGATCGCCGTGCGGGGGCCCATGGTCTTTCTGGGCTACTGGAACCTCCCGGAGGAGACGGCGAGGGCCTTCCGCGGGGGCTGGCACCACACCGGGGATCTCGGCCGCTTCGACGGCGAGGGCTTTCTCTTCTACGCCGGGCGCAAACCCGAGAAGGAACTCATCAAGCCGGGCGGCGAGAACGTCTACCCCGCCGAGGTGGAGCGGGCGATCCTCGAGCACCCCGCGGTCGAAAAGACGGTCGTCTTCGGGGTGCCGGACCCCAAGTGGAAGGAGGGCATCAAGGCCGTCTGCCAGCTCAAGCCGGGCGCGCGCCTCGAGGCCCGCGAGCTGATCCGCTTCGTCGGGGAGCGGATCGCGAGCTACAAGAAACCGCAGTACGTCGAGTTCGTGGACGAGCTGCCGCTCTCCCCCGACGGCACCCCCGACCGGGCCGCCGTGAAGCGCCGCTGGGGCGGTCTGCAGGGCTGAAGCACGGCACTACTTCAGCTTGGGGCCGCGCCAGGAGGCGATCTTGCTCTCGAAGCCCCCCCAGAAGCGGGGGTCGGTCTCCATCCAGCGCTCGCCGAAGCGCGCGTTGAAAAAGCCCTTCAGCTCGTCGAACATCCGCCCCCACCCCCGCGGGTATTCCATCGTCAGCGCCTCCTCGAGGCAGGGGACGATGTCGGCGAGCTTTTCCTTGGGGAGGTAGGCCCAGGCGCCGAGCTCGATCGATTTGCGGAGGGCCTCGGGGTTGAGGGCGTGGGCGGTGAGCATCACGACCGGGACCCCCATGGCGGCGAGCTTCTGCAGGAGATCGAAGCCGTCGACGCCCATGATGTCGAGCACGGCGAGATCGTGGCGGTTCTCGGCGATCCGGGCGACCGCCTCGGCGTGGGTGCGGGCGCGGTCGACGCGGCAGCGGGGGGCTGCGGCGAGGATCAGCTCCTCGAGGCTCTCCAGGACGTCGGGTTCGTCGTCCACGGCGAGGATGCGCTTGCCGTTCAACACGGAGTCGCTCATGGCGCTTCTCCTTGGGGGGGGTCGCTTTCGGCCCCCGCCTCACTTGAAAATGCGGGCCGCGAGGTCGATGTCCGCCGGGCAGAAGACAAAGAGGCATTTCGCCTCCGGCCCGGCGACCGAGCCGTAGACGTAGTGGATGTTGATCCCCTCCTCGCCGAATTTCTGGGTGACCGCCGCGAGCTCGCCGGGGCGGTTCTCCAGGTGGAGGGCGATCACGGGCATCACGTCGAAGAGGTAGTCGTGTTCGGAGAGCAGGCTCACCGCGCGGTCGGTGTTGTCGACCAGCATGCGGATCAGGGCGAACTCGGCGGAGTCCTTGCTCATCGAGCTGTAGCTCGCCGCCGAGGCGATGCGGTGCAGGGCCTTGCCGCGGTTGAGAAAGAGCTGCTGCACGTAGTCGGAGGCGTCCTGGATCATCAGGGCGTCGATGTTGACCCCGTTAGAGCCGAGAAGGGCCGCGAGGCGGCCGAGCTCCCCGGGCACGTTTTTGAGAAAAAGCGAGATCTCCGTTCGGACCATCGGTTTTCTCCTCCCCCCGCCGGCGCGGCGGCCCCGGATGCGGGATGCCGGGCCGGTCGCGAAAACGCCCTACGGGCTGCGCTTGTCCTTGAGCAGGTGGTTGGCGATCACGATGCGCTGGATTTCGGACGTCCCCTCGTAGATCGTGAACACCCGGGCGTCCCGCAGATAGCGCTCGACGGGGTAGTCGGCCGTGTAGCCGTAGCCCCCGTGGAGCTGGACGGCCTGGGCCGTGATGCGGTTCACCATCTCCGAGGCGTAAAGCTTCGCCATCGAGGCCTGCAGGGTGTAGGGCTCGCCGCGGTCCTTCAGGTGCGCGGCCGAGAGCATGAGCAGCCGCGCGGCCTCGATCTCGACCGCCATGTCGGCGATCATCCAGCGGATGCCCTGGAATTTCGAGATTTTCTGCCCGAACTGCTCGCGCTCCTGAACGTAGGCCACGGCCGCGTCGTAGGCCGCCCGGGCGACCCCGACCGACTGGGCGGCGATGCCGATCCGGCCGCCGTCGAGCCCGGTCATGGCGATCACGAAGCCGTCGCCCTCGCGGCCGAGCAACCGGTCGGCCGGGATCCGGCAGTCCTCGAAGATGAGATCGCAGGTGTCCGAGGCGCGCAGCCCCATCTTCTCCTCGAGGGGCCCCGTTTTCAGGCCCTTCGCCCCCGCCTCGACGAGAAAGGCGCTGATCCCGCGGTGTCCCTTCGACTCGTCGGTCTTGGCGGTCACGATGATCAACCCGGCGTGCTTGCCGGTGGTCGTGAAGCGCTTGACGCCGTTCAGCACCCAGCCGTCGCGGTCGCGGACCGCCCGCGTGCGCTGCCGGGCCGGGTCCGAGCCCGCGTTCGGCTCCGTGAGCGAGAAGGCGCCGATGATCTCGCCCGCGGCGAGCGGGCGGAGGAAGCGCTCCTTCTGCTCCGCGGTGCCGAAGCGCAGGAGGCTCTCGCAGACGATCGAGTTGTGCACCGACATCACGACCGCCGTCGCCGCGCAGGCGTAGGCCACCTCGGAGAGCGCGAGCACGTAGCTCACGGTGTCGGCCCCGGCCCCGCCGTACTCGGGCGGCACCATCATCCCCATCAGGCCGAGCTCGGCGAGCTGGCGCAGGTTCTCGGCGGGAAAGCGCTTTTCGCGGTCGTGCGCCGCCGCGTGGGGCGCGAAACGCTCGCGGGCGAGGTCGCGCACCATGTTCTGGATCATCACCTGTTCTTCGGTCAGGGGAAAGGACATCGGCGGCGACCTCCGCTTCGGCGTCAGGGCGTGTAGATCACGACGAGCAGCTCGGCCGGCTCGTCGCCCACGTTGCGCAGCTTGTGCCGGATCGCCGAGTTGAAATGCAGCGACTGCCCGGCCGACAGCGTGTTCACGTGCTCGCCGACCGTGACCTCGACCCGGCCGGCGAGGACGTAGTCGAACTCCTCGCCCTCGTGCTGGTAGTCGACCCCGCGGTGCTCCTGGCGGGGCGCGATCACCACGCGGAAGGCCTTGAGGTGCTTGTTCTCGGCGCCCGGCGTGAGGGTGGTGTAGGCGTAGTTCTCGGTGCGCTTGGTGTGCGCCGAGATGCGCTTTTCGAGGCGCGACTCGCTCTCCCGCAGCAGGGCCGCACTGTCGATCTCCAGGGCGCGGGCGAGCTGCAGGATCGCCCCGACCGGCGGGATCGTCTTTCCGGCCTCGATGTCCTCGATCTGCGCGATCGAGAGGCCGGTTTCGTTCGCCACCCGCTCAAGCGGGATCCCCTTCGCGGTGCGCACGCGGCGGATCGTCGCGCCGACCGTCTGGCGCTTGGGGCGGATCGCTTTTCCGGGCATGGGCTCCTCCCTCGGCTCAGCGGTACTCGTAGAAGCCGCGGCCGGTCTTGCGGCCCAGCCAGCCCGCCTCCACGTACTTGCGCAACAGCGGGCAGGGCCGGTACTTCGAATCCTTGAAGCCGTCGTAGAGCGTCTCCATGATCGCCAGGCAGGTGTCCAGCCCGATCAGGTCGGCGAGCGCGAGCGGCCCCATGGGGTGGTTCATGCCGAGCCGCATCACCGTGTCGATGTCCTCGCGGGTGCCGACCCCGTGATAGAGGCAATAGACCGCCTCGTTGATCATCGGCAGCAGGATGCGGTTGGCGATGAAGCCGGGGTAATCGTTCGCCCGCGCCGGGGTCTTGCCGAACCGCTCGGCGAGCGCCCAGGTGGCCTTCAGGGTCTCCTCCGAGGTGGCGAGCCCGGGGATCACCTCGACGAGCTTCATCACCGGCACCGGGTTCATGAAGTGCATGCCGATCACCTTGTCGGGCCGGCGCGTCTGGGAGGCGATGCGGCCGATCGGGATGGAGGAGGTGTTGCTCGCGAGGATCACCTCCGGCCGGCAGATGCGGTCGAGCTCGCGGAAGAGCTGGAACTTGATCTCCTGCCGCTCGGTTGCGGCCTCCACGACGAAGTCGGCCGCGGCCATCTCCTCGAGGCGCACCGTGCCCCGGATCCGGCCGAGGATCGCCTCCTTCGCGGCGGCGTCGAGCTTGCCCTTCTCGACGCTGCGGGCGAGGTTGCCCGCGATCGCGCTTCGCCCCTTGTCCACGAAGCCCTGCTCGATGTCGTTCAGGATGACGGCGAGGCCGCTTGCGGCGGCGACCTGCGCGATGCCGCTTCCCATCTGTCCCGCCCCGATGACGCCCAAGGTTTCGATCTTCATGCCGCTCTCCTCTCCGCTGGCAGTCGTTGGGTGCCCCCTCCGCCGCCGCAGCCGGCGGGGGGGAAACGAGGTTATCGGCGCACGACGAGGGCGACGGCCTCGCCGCCGCCCAGGCACAGCGAGGCGAGCCCCGTCTTCGCCCCGCGCCGGATCATTTCGTGGAGCAGGGTCACGAGCACGCGGCAGCCGCTCGCCCCGATCGGGTGGCCGAGGGCGACGCTGCCGCCGTTCACGTTGACCCGGCCGGGGTCGAGCCGAAGCTCGCGCAGCACGGCGACCGTCGAGCCGCTGAAGGCCTCGTTGATCTCGAAGAGATCGACCTCGCCGATCCCGATCCCCTCCTTGGCGAGCACCTTGGGGACGGCGAGGATGGGGGCGACCAGCACGTACTTCATGTCGAGCCCCGCCGAGGCCTGGGCGCCGATGCGCGCGAGCACGCGGCAGCCGAGCGCGCGCGCCTTCGCCTCCGAGGTGACGACCACGGCGGCCGCCCCGTCGCTGATCACCGAGGAGTTGCCCGCGGTCGCGTAGCCGTTTTTCTGGAAGGCCGGGGCCATGCGCGCGAGAACCTCGTAGGGGGTCTCGCGCGGGCACTCGTCCCGGGCGAAGACGACGGGGTCCCCCTTGCGCTGCGGCACGGCGACGGGGACGATCTCCTCGTCGAAGCGCCCCTCGCGGACCGCGGCCAAGGCCCGGCGGTAGGACTCGGCCGCGTAGCGGTCCTGGTCCTCGCGGCTCACCCCGTATTTTTCCGAGCAGAGGTCGTTGGAGATCCCCATGTGGAAGTCGTTCACAATGTCCCAGAGCCCGTCGTGCACCATGTGGTCCTGGAGGGTGCCCGGGCCCATGCGGTAGCCGAAGCGGGCCTTTTCCAGGTAGTAGGGCGCCAGACTCATGGATTCCATGCCGCCCGCCACCACGACCTCGGCGTCCCCGGTCTGGATCGCCTGGGCGGCGAGCATCACCGCCTTGAGGCTCGACCCGCAGACCTTGTTCACCGTGAGGGCCTCGACCTCCCAGGGCATGCGGGCGAGCACCGCGGCCTGCTTGGCCGGGTTCTGGCCGTAGCCGCAGGGGAGCACCTGACCGAGGATGACCTCGTTGACGGCTTCCTTGGGGACTCCCGCGCGCCGGAGCGCCTCCTCGATCACGAGGGCGCCGAGCCGGGTCGCCCCGACGGAGGCGAGGCTGCCGTTGAAGGCCCCCAGGGGGGTGCGCACCGCGCTCACGATGACCGGCTGGTTCATGGGCTTCCTCCTCCTTGGCGGCGTGGAGCGGCGGTGGGGCCGCCGCGGGCCCGCCTCACATGTTGCGCCGGTAGCGGCCGCCGACCGCGTAGAGCGCCCGGGTGATCTGGCCGAGGCTGCAGCAGCGCACGGTGTTCATCAGCTCGGCGAAGATGTTGCCCCCGGAAAGGGCGACCTGCTGCAGCCGCTCGAGCGCCCCCGGGGCCTCGTGCGCGTGGCGCTCCTGGAACTCGCGCAGGCGCCGCAGCTGGGACTGCTTTTCCTCCTCGGTCGCGCGGGCGAGCTCGAGGGTCTCCGTGAAGCGCCCCTCGGCGGCGTGCGGGTCGCGGAAGGTGTTCACCCCGATGATCGGCAGCCGGCCGTCGTGTTTGAGCGCCTCGTAGTAGAGGGACTCCTCCTGGATCTTCGCCCGCTGGTAGCCGGTCTCCATCGCCCCCAGCACCCCCCCGCGCTCGGTCAGGCGGTCGAACTCGGCGAGCACGGCCTCCTCGACGAGCCGGGTCAGCTCCTCGACGATGTAGCTCCCCTGGTTGGGGTTTTCGTTCTTGGTGAGGCCCCACTCGCGGTTGATGATGAGCTGGATGGCGAGCGCCCGGCGCACGGACTCGGCGCTCGGGGTCGTGATCGCCTCGTCGAAGGCGTTCGTGTGCAGGCTGTTGCAGTTGTCGTAGATCGCGCACAGCGCCTGGAGGGTGGTGCGGATGTCGTTGAACTGGATGTCCTGGCTGTGGAGCGAGCGGCCCGAGGTCTGGATGTGGTACTTGAGCTGCTGGCTGCGCGGGCCCCCGCCGTACTTGTGCTTCATGGCGATCGCCCAGATGCGGCGGGCGACCCGGCCGATGACGGTGTACTCGGCGTCCATGCCGTTGGAGAAGAAGAAGGAGAGGTTCGGGCCGAAGCTGTCGATCGGCATGCCGCGCGAGAGGTAGTACTCGACGTAGGTGAAGCCGTTGGCGAGGGTGAAGGCGAGCTGGGTGATCGGGTTCGCCCCGGCCTCGGCGATGTGGTAGCCGGAGATCGACACCGAGTAGAAGTTGCGCACGCGGTGCCGGATGAAATACTCCTGGATGTCGCCCATCATCTTGAGGGCGAAGTCGATCGCGAAGATGCAGGTGTTCTGTCCCTGGTCCTCCTTGAGGATGTCGGCCTGGACGGTCCCGCGCACGGCCTCGAGCACCGCCTGCCGGATGTGGCCGGCCTCCTCGGGGTCGGGGGCGCGGCCGTGCTCGGAGGCGAATTTCTCGAGCTGCTGGTCGATCGCCGTGTTGAGGAACATGGCGAGCACGATGGGGGCGGGGCCGTTGATCGTCATCGAGACCGAGGTGTTCGGGGCGCAGAGCTCGAAGCCGCTGTAGAGCACCTTCATGTCGTCGAGCGTGCAGACGCTCACCCCGGAGGTGCCCACCTTGCCGTAGATGTCGGGCCGGGGGTCGGGGTCGAAGCCGTAGAGGGTGACCGAGTCGAAGGCGGTCGAGAGGCGTTTGGCGGGGTAGGCGGCCGAGAGCAGCCGGAAGCGCCGGTTCGTGCGCGCCGGGTCGCCCTCGCCGGCGAACATCCGGGTCGGGTCCTCGTCGGTGCGCTTGAGCGGAAAGACGCCCGCCGTGTAGGGGAAGCGGCCGGGGACGTTTTCCTCGCGCAGGAAGCGGTAGATCTCCGCCGGGTCGGCGAAGCGCGGCAGCGCGACCTTGGGGAGGCGCGAGTGCGCGAGCGTCTCGACGGCGAGCGGCAGGCGGACCTCGCGGTCGCGCACGCGGTAGGCGAGCTCATCCCCCGTGTAGACGCGGCGGATCTCCTCCCACTCCTGCTCGAGCCGCCGCGTCTCCGGGTCGATCGCCTCCTCGGCGCGCGCGAGCTCGGCGCGCAGGCGCGCGACGAGCCCGGCGGCGTCCTCCCCGGTCCCGATCGCGGCGAGCGCCTCGGCGAGGTGCCAGCGCCGGCGCAGGGCCTCCATCTGCTCGGCCGTCTTGCGATGGTAGGCGCGCACGGTTTCGGCGATCTCGCCCAGGTAGCGCACCCGCTCGGGCGGGATGATGATCGTCTTCGAGGAGGAGTGCTTGCCGGCCGGCCGCGGCAGCCGGGAGGCGAAGCGGACGCCCGTCTTCTCGGCGATGGAATCGAGCAGGGCGTGGTAGAGCGCGGTCACGCCGTCGTCGTTGAACTTCGAGGCGATCGTCCCGTAGACGGGCATCTCCTCGGGCCGGCGGTCGAAGGCCTTGCGGTTGCGCTGCACCTGCTTGCGGACGTGGGCGAGGGCGTCCTCGCTGCCGCGCTTTTCGAACTTGTTGACGGCGACCAGGTCGGCGAAGTCGAGCATGTCGATCTTCTCGAGCTGGGAGGCGGCGCCGAACTCGGCGGTCATGACGTAGATCGAGACGTCGACGAGATCGACGATGCTCGAATCCCCCTGGCCGATGCCCGCGGTCTCGGTGATCACGAGGTCGAAGCCCGCGGCCTTGACGGCGGCCACGGCGTCGGGGAGGGTCTCGGGGATCTCGGTCGGCGAGCGCCGCGTGGCGAGCGAGCGCATGTAGACGCGGGGGTCCCCGATCGCGTTCATGCGGATGCGGTCGCCGAGAAGGGCCCCCCCGGTCCGGCGCCGCGAGGGGTCGCAGCTCAGGATCGCGATGCGCAGGGTCTGCAGGTCGTGCAGCAGGCGCACGATCAGCTCGTCGGTGAGCGAGGACTTGCCCGCGCCGCCCGTCCCGGTGATGCCGACGACGGGGATCCTGCGGCCGGCGATGCGGCGGCTCAGCTCGGCCCGCAGCCGGGCGAGGTGGCCGTTTTCGCGCGCCTTGGCGATCTCCGCGGCCGTGATCAGCCGGGCGACGAGCCCCTTGTTCTCGGGGGAGAGCTGCTCGAGGGGCAGATCGAAGTCCCGCACCGTCGGGAAATCGATGTGCTGCACGAGGTGGTTGATCATCCCCTGCAGGCCCAGGCGCGCGCCGTCCTCGGGGGAGTAGATCTTGGTGACCCCGTAGGCCTCGAGTTCGCGGATCTCCTCGGGCACGATCACCCCGCCGCCTCCGCCGAAGACGCGGATGTGGGCCGCCCCGCGCTCGCGCAGCAGGTCCACGAGGTATTTGAAGAACTCGAGGTGGCCGCCCTGGTAGCTCGAGACGGCGACCCCCTGGGCGTCCTCCTCGATCGCCGCGTTCACGATTTCCTCAACCGAGCGGTTGTGCCCGAGGTGGATCACCTCGACCCCGGTGTCCTGCAGGATGCGGCGCATGATGTTGATCGCCGCGTCGTGGCCGTCGAAGAGCGAGGTCGCGGTCACCACCCGCACGGGGTGCCGGGGAACGTAGGTTTCGCTGGCCTGGCTCATGGGACCTCCCGAGGTCTTCCTCCCGGGGATGCCTCCGGGTCCTTGCCCCCTCCGGCGGCCCCGGACCCCGCGAAGGCGGAGGGCTCCTCCGGGCCCGCCGTGCACATCCGCAGAATGGCCGCCGTCTGGAGGCGGATGTAGTCTTCGATGCCGTAGTGCTTGGCGAGAAACCAGCGGCGGAACGTCCACATGTGCCCGAGAACGACGATGTTGTGGGCGAGGATCTCGATCGTCCGCTCGTTCAGCCGCGGCAGCTCGCCCGAGGAGGCCAGCCGGGCGAGGACGCCCACGAGAATCCCGGTGATGCGGAGCTCGTTTTCGAGCACGCGGCGCTGCCACTGGGAGGGCAGGGACTGGGTCTGCTGGTAGATCATCAAAATGAAGTCGCTCATGCGGTGGCAGACGAGGAAGTATTCGCGGATCACCTCCGCGAGGGCCTCCTTGCCCCCCGAGGCGTGGGCCATCGCCTGGCCGACCCCGCGCTCCATCTCGGCGTGGATCTGCTCGCAGACGAGGTAGAGGATGTCCTCCTTGCAGGTGAAGTACTCGTAGAGCGAGCCGATCGAGATGCCGGCGGCGCGGGCGATCTGGCGCGTCGTGGTCTTGTGGAAGCCGTTGCGGATGAAGAGCTGCACGGCGGCGTCGGCGATCTGCCGCCTGCGCCGCGTGACGAGATCGGGGTCCTTGACCTGGGTGGGGATGGTCGCTTGGCGGATGGGGGCGGGCATCTTCCCTCGGGGGCGGTCCCGCAGGCGAGACCGGCCGGCCGGTTTTCCGAACGAGCGCTCAATCGAAATGGCCATTACACCCCGGACAAGGCCCTGTCAAGGGCGGGAACCGGGCAAACCGCCGGGTCCCATCCGCCTTCCGGGGCCCTTGACAAGGTCCCCGGCTTTTGGCATGCAATTCCGAACGAGCGCTCGCTCACCGAAGATCCCTTTCTGCGGAGGCGTTGCCGGAGCAAGGAACGAGCGGGCTTCAACGTTCGCAAAGCGCAACGCGGGGAGGCGTGCCATGGGAGAGGATGTCCTGCGGGTCGAGGAGGCCGAGGGGATTCTGACGCTCACCCTCAACCGGCCGGAGGTGATGAACTCGCTCAACTTCGCCCTGCTCCACGCGCTCCGGCGCGAGATCGAGGCGGTGCGTTTCCGGCGCGACCTGCGCGTCATCCTCGTCACCGGGGCGGGGGACAAGGCGTTCTGCTCGGGCGCCGATCTCAAGGAGCGCGCGACCCTTCCGCCCGAGAAGGTGCGCGAGTACATCTTCACCATCCGCGATCTCTTCACCGCCATCGAGCAGCTCAACAAGCCGGTGATCGCCGCCGTGAACGGGGTCGCCCTGGGCGGCGGCACCGAACTCGCGCTCGCCTGCGACATCCGTCTCGCCGCGAGCACCGCGACCCTGGGGCTGACGGAGACGCGGCTGGCCATCATTCCGGGCGCCGGCGGCACGCAGCGGCTGCCGCGGCTCGTCGGCCGCGGCAAGGCCAAGGAGCTCATCTTCACCGGACGGCGTGTGGACGCCGAGGAGGCGCTCGCCATCGGGCTCGTGAACCGCGTCTGCGAGCCGGCGGCGCTGCTTGCGGAGTGCCGCGCCATGGCCGCCATGATCTGCGAGACCGGCCCGATCGCGATCGAGCAGGCCAAGTACGCGATCAACCACGGCCTGGAGACCGATCTCGCCACGGGCCTGGCGATCGAGTCGAACGCCTACTGGGTCTGCATCCCCACCGAGGACCGCCTCGAGGGCCTTGCCGCCTTCCGCGAGAAGCGCAAACCCGTCTACAAGGGGCGATAGCCGTACCCGAGCCGACAAGACGAAAGGAGCCGTTCGATGACCGAGTACGACTACTGGAAGATCTTCCCCCGCATGCCGCGCAAGGTGACGATCGGGGACATCACCGTCCGCGACGGGTTCCAGCACATCGAAAAGTTCATCTCCACCCGGGCGAAGATCTTCTACGCCGAAGAGATGATCTTCGCCGGCTGCCGGAACATCGAGGTGACCAACCTCGGCAACCCCTACCTCATGCCGCAGTTCCGCGACGCCGAGGAGGTGCTCGCCCACCTGAAGGGCGAGCGGTTCCGCGAGCGCTGCCGCAAGCGCGGCATCGACCCCGACGCCGTCTGCATCACCGCCGTGACCATCCGCGAGGCGGCCGTGGACCGCGCCGTCGAGCTGCGCCGCAAGGGGATCGGCCCGGACCGCTGCCTCATGATGGTCTCGACCGAGGAGGAGCACCACTTCGCCAACTCCGGCTGCACGCTGCCGCAGTACTGGAAGGAGGCCGAGCGGGCGACCCGCAAGTGCCGCGACGCCGGGATGCAGATGTGCGGCACGGTGAGCACGATCTGGGGAAGTCCGATCGCCGGGGCGACCGAGCTCAAGGACGCCGTCGAGTTCACCCGGCGCTGGCTCTCGATCGGGGCCACCGACATCGAGCACGCCGACCACGACGGCAGCGCCTCGGCCCCCGAGGTCTACCGCTACTTCTCGATGATCCTCGATGCGCTGCCCGACACCCGCCTCCACATCGCCCACTTCCACGAGACCAAGCGCGTGGCCGCGGCCTCGGTGCTCGCCGCGCTCCAGGCGGGGATCACCCATTTCGAGGCCACCCTCGGCGGCATGGGCGGCCAGCCGGCGAACTTCCTCGACGACTGCCCCGTCCCCGGGACCGGGGAGTACTACTACCGCGACCCGCGCTACGTGGGGCTCGTCTGCCTCGAGGACCTCCTCGTCCAGATCGACGAGATGGGGATCGCGCACGGCTACGACGTCGACCGCGTCCTCTGGCTGGGGCGGCAGATGGAGCGCACGGTCGGCCACCGGCTGCGCAGCGAGGCCGTGGTGAACGGCCGCACGGAAAAGGCGGGGCACCCGGAGTTTTCCCGGCCCGGGCTGAAGAAGCTCAAGGAAAAACTGGGCGAATCCCCGGGGCAGAAGTTCCCCGCCGACTGGAGCGCGACGGCCGTTCTGCCGCCGGGCATGGGCCGCTGAAGGGCCCGGGGGGCGAGGCGCGAAAGGAGAGGGAGGGTGAACGAACAAGATGCCGGCAACCGCGTCGGGCCGCGCGGAGGCGCATCCCGGCCGGGGGAAGGACTCGACCGCGCGGGGCGGGTGCGCTTTCTCCTCGACGTGATCCACCGCAGCGCCCTGCACCACGGGCTTTGGTTCACCGAGGTGCGCCACCAGCTGGGGATGGTCCGGGCGCTCGAGGCCCTCGAGGCCGCCTGGAGCCGAAGCCTCGCGATCCAGCTGCAACGGCTCGCGCGCACGCTCGGCTTTCCGCTCGAGCAGGGGCTGCCGCGGCCGCTCCTCGAGATGGAGGAGGACGCCCTCGATGCGCTCGTGGACGGCCTCTGCGCGAACTGGCTCGCCGGCGACGGGGTCTGGTTCCAGGCGGTCGAGTTCGCCCACGGGATGAACGACGCCAAGCGCTGCAACGACTCGGTCTGGGCGCAGTTTTCGCCGCTCGAGGCCTGGTCCATCAAGCGCCTGCTCGGGCTCCCCGAGCGGCCGGGGCTCGCCGGCCTGAAGCAGGCGCTCGCCTGGCGCATCTACGCCCGCATCAACGTGCAGTCCTTCGAGGAGGAGGGGCCCGATCGGCTCGTCTTCCGCATGGAGGAATGCCGCGTGCAGTCCGCGCGCAAGAGGAAAGGCCTCCCCGACTACCCCTGCAAGTCGGCGGGGCTCGTCGAGTACACCTACTTTGCGCGCGCAATCGACGAGCGCATCGTGACCGAGTGCCTCGGCTGCCCGCCCGACCCCCATCCCGAAGCGTGGTGGTGCGCCTGGCGCTTCACCCTGCGGGAGCCGTGACCCCGGCTGCGGCGCAAAACACGCAGCCCCGCCTTGCGGCGGGGCTGCGGGGTGGCGCGGAAGGGGGTGCGGTCAGCGCCCAACCTTCCACTGGAAGAGGGCCGTCACCGGCTCGGATCCGACCTGGATGCGGCGCGTGAGCTCCCGGCCCTGGTAGGCCGCCTTCACCTCGTAGCCTCCGGCGGGCAGGTTCGCAAGGAGCCAGGGGCCCTGGGTCGTGGTCTCGAGCACGGCTTTGCCCTTCGCGTCGGTGATCCGGACCGCAACCGCGGCCAGGTACTTCCCCGTGCCGTCGGCGAAGACGAGGCGCGTGTTGAACCCCTTGAACTGCGCCTGCAGCGCTTCGCGCTCGTCCTTGCCGACCCCGCCGGAGAGGAACTCGATCCCC
Organism: Desulfatibacillum sp.; assembly: GCA_020725555.1. Classification (GTDB taxonomy): domain Bacteria; phylum Desulfobacterota; class Desulfobacteria; order Desulfobacterales; family SpSt-501; genus SpSt-501. Next base: position 178,251 of record DYEU01000016.1, on the reverse strand, counting down.
TGGGCCGTTTTTTGCTTGGCCGGCAGGTCCGCGGCGCTCGCCGCGGAGGCGGCCAGGAAGAAGAGCCCGATCGCGATGACGCTCGTCACGGCCATCCATCGCTTCATGGTCTTTCCCTCCTTTCCGGGTGCGAGGACATGGCACCCCCCGACGCGTGGGTTGCCAGGCGCCGCGGGGGTATGAAAATAACTCATGGATAACAGGATGTTAAATCGCACTCCGGGGTTGTCAAGACCCGCGGCCCCGGCCGGGGTGGCGGCGCGGCTCCCTTGACGGCTGCGGGAGGCCGTGGTTGAAGGGGGGGACAGCGCCGTTTCGCGGGGAGGCATGCCGATGGATCTCACACCCGAGGACCTGCAGGTCGAGCGGCTCGGAGCCTGCCGCATCGACTCGCCGGTGAAGGGCGTTCAGTTCGTCGCCGAACGGGACCAGGTGGTTCTCAGCCCGGTGCCCGAGGACATCCGCCGCCAGATCGAGACCTTCGGGGCGCCGCTGGCCTTCGAAAAGGCCGGCCCCCGCGGGCGGATCTACTTCGACCCCTCCAAGCTGAAATGCGGCATCGTCACCTGCGGCGGGCTCTGCCCCGGCCTGAACGACGTCATCCGCGCCGTGGTCCTGAGCCTCTACCACAACTACGGCGTGAAGACCGTCTTCGGCTTCCCTTACGGCTACGAGGGGCTCAGCTACCGCTACGGCCACGTCCCGGTCGAGCTCACCCCCGCGGCGGTGAGCCGCATTCACGAGTACGGGGGCACCGTGCTCGGCTCCTCGCGCGGCCACCAGGACGTGGAGGAGATGGTCGACACCCTGGACCGCATGAACGTCGGCATCCTCTTCACCGTGGGCGGGGACGGGACCCTGCGCGGCGCGCAGGCGATCGCCGGCGAAATCCGCCGCCGGGGCCTGAAGATCGCCGTGGTCGGGATCCCCAAGACGATCGACAACGACATCTCCTACGTCGAGCGTTCCTTCGGCTTCGAGACCGCGGTCTCCCGCGCCGTGGGCGTGATCGACGCCGCCCACAGCGAGGCCAAGGGCGCACGAAACGGCGTGGGGCTCGTCAAGCTCATGGGCCGGGAATCCGGGTTCATCGCCGTGTTCGCGACGCTTGCCCGCAGCGACGTCAATTTCTGCCTCATCCCCGAGGTGCCCTTCGGGCTCGAGGCCCTCTTCCGCGCGCTCGAGGAGCGGCTCGCGCAGAGCGGCCACGCCGTGATCGTGGTGGCCGAGGGGGCCGGCCAGGAGCTCACCGGCGTCAGCGGCGAGCGCGACGCCTCGGGCAACGTGAAGCTCATGGACATCGGCCCCTTCCTGCGCGACCGCATCCTCGAGCATTTCCGCGGCCGCGGCCTCGAGATCAACCTCAAGTACATCGACCCGAGCTACGCCATCCGCGGGGTCCCGGCGAACCCCCACGACTCGGCCTTCTGCCTGCTGCTCGGCCAGAACGCCGTGCATGCCGGCCTCGCCGGGTACACGAACCTGGTGGTGGGCTACTGGCTGCGGACCTTCACCCTGGTCCCGATCCCGCTCGCCGTCTCCGAGCGCAAGAAGGTCGACCCCGACAGCTGGGTCTGGAGCAGTGTGCTGACCAGCACGGGCCAGCCCCGGGAGATGCGCTGAGCCGGCAGACCCAGAGGAGGCCTCCCATGACCATCCGCAGGCTCGCCGTCTCCACCGGCGGGGGGGACGCCCCCGGCCTGAACGCCGTCATCCGCGCGGTCGTGCTTTCCGCGCTCCGCCGGGGCTGGAGCTGCGTCGGCATCCGCGACGGCTACAACGGCCTGCTCGACCCGGCAAGCGACCCCCGCGGCGGGCTGGTCGCGCTCGACCGCGACGCCGTGCGCGGCCTCACCCATCTGGGGGGGACCATCCTGGGGACGACCAACCGCGGCAACCCGCTGCGCTACCCCACGCCGGCGCCCGGCGGGGGGACCGTCGAGCGGGACCGCAGCGACGAGCTCGTCGCCCGCTTCCGCGAGGAGCGCCTCGACGCCCTGGTCGCGATCGGCGGGGACGGCTCCCTCGAGATCGCCCACGTCCTCGCCGGCAAGGGGCTCCGGGTCGTGGGGGTGCCCAAGACGATCGACAACGACCTCGACCAGACGGTCGTCACCTTCGGCTTCGACACCGCGGTCGAGTTCGCCACCGAGTGCATCGACCGGCTCCACTCCACCGCCGAGTCCCACCAGCGGGTTCTCGTGGTCGAGGTGATGGGGCGCTACGCGGGCTGGATCGCGCTCCATGCCGGGGTCGCGGCCTCGGCGGATGCGATCCTCATCCCGGAGATCCCCTACACGATCGAGCGCGTGGCCGAAAAGATCGCCGCGCGCGAGCGCAGCGGCAGGCGTTTTTCGATCGTCGTCGCGGCCGAGGGTGCCCGGCCCCGCGGCGGGGGGCTCACGCTGCAGGAGCCCGCCGCCGCCGGCCGGCCCGAGCGCCTGGGCGGTGTGGGCGAGAAGATCAGCGCGGAGCTTGCGCGTCTGACGGGCAAGGAGTCCCGCGCCGTGGTGCTGGGGCACCTCCTGCGCGGGGGCCGGCCGACCGCCAACGACCGGTTGCTCGCCCTGCGCTTCGGCGCCGCCGCCGTGCGCGCGCTCGCCGCGGGCCAAAGCGGCGTCATGGTCTCCCTCAACCCGCCGGAGGTGCGCTACGTGCCCCTCTCCGCCGGGATCCGCCGCATGAAGACCGTCCCCGTGGACGGCGACACCGTCCAGACCGCCCGCGACCTCGGGATCAGCTTCGGCGACTGAGAGGCGGACTCAAGTCCGGGCCCGTTTTGGCCGATGAGGACCGGAAGAGGGGGGGTGAGCCCCGCTGCGCCGCCTCCCCGGAGGGTTCCCGGTCCCCATGGACGAGAAAACGCTCGCGGCCCTCGTCGGCCGCATCCGGTCGCTTCCCGCCATGCCGGCCACGGCGGCGCGGCTTTTGCCGCTTCTCTCCGACCCCGCGGCGGACACGCGCCGCATCGAGGAGGTCCTGCGTTACGACCCGGGGCTGACGGCGGACCTCCTCAAGCTCACGAACTCCGCCTACTTCGGGCTGCCCGCCCGCGTCGGCTCGGTCCGGCAGGCGGTGCTGCTTTTGGGCTGGAAGCGGCTGCTCCGCCTCGTCATGACCCTCAGCGTGAGCGGGCTGATGAGAGAGCCGCTTGCCGGCTACGACCTTCCCCGCGGGGGGCTCTGGCGCCACTCGGTCGCCGTCTCCGTCGCCGCCGACCGCCTCATCGCCCACCTCGACATCCCCGGGGGCGACGCCGTCTTCACCGCGGCCCTGCTCCACGACGTGGGCAAGCTCGTGCTCGGCCGCTTTGTGCGGGAGGAACTCGGGCGGATCGAGGCCCTGGTCGCCAAGGGGCTCTCCTTCGATGTCGCCGAGACGGTCGTCCTGGGCGTGAACCACGCGGCGGTCGGGGGGAAGGTGCTCGAGGCTTGGTCGCTGCCGCCGGAGCTCGTGCGCGCGGTCCGGCTGCACCACGAGCCGGAGTCCTGCGAAGGAAGCTGCCTCGTGAGCGACATCGTCCACGTGGCAAACGCCGTCGGCGGGCGGCTCGAGGCCGAAGCCCGGGGTGCGGCCCCGCCCGAGGCCTCCGCCGAGGCCCTCGAGCGCCTGGGGCTCGACCCCGCGGGCCTGGAAGAGGTCGCCCGGCAGACGCGCGGCGAGCTCGAGCGGTTTGCGGAAGCCATTTAGCCGCCGCCCCCGCCTGCGGGGGCGAGGAATTCCCGCCAGCGGAAACGAACGCTCCGCCCCTCCCGCACGCAGGCCAAGTCCCCCTTCGCGGCCGCGGCGGTCAGGGCGGAGGCGAGCCGCCCGCGGTCCTGCCCGGAAATCCGCGCCACGCGCTCGACGAGGCCAGCGAGCGGGTCGGCCCCCGCTTCCGCCTCGACGGGGCCCGCCCGCTCGACCGCCTCGGCCATCATCAGCTCGTAGAGGAGCACGATGCGCTCCAGGTTCTCGAGGGTCGAGCGCTCCTCATCCGTCGCCCGCCCCTCCAGCCGCTTGCGCCCGATCCCTTCGAGATACCTCCGGAAGCGCTCTTCCCAATCGCGGGCGATGCCCTCGAGCAGGGCGGCCGGGGCGGCCTGCGTTTCGCACACGGCGCGGTTGGCGTCGTAGCGCGTCCAGTCGTCGGTGAGGATCCGCAGCCCCAGGGCCGCGCTGCGCTCGCGGACCTCGGTCCCCGGGAAGGGGGCGAGGAGGTGGAAGCCGTACTGCAGGCCCCGGGCGGCGAGGCGTTCGCCGAAGGCGAGCGTCTCCTTTAGGGTCTCCGGCGTCTCCCCCGGCAGCCCGAGGATGAAGGAGGCCATGGCGGTGACCCCCGCCCGCCGGCAGGCCTCGACCGCGGCCTCCGCCTGCTCGGGGGTGATGCCCTTGCGCACCGTGCGCAGGATCTGCCGGTTCGCCGACTCCAGCCCGAAGCTCACCGCCGTGCAGCCCGCGGCCTTCATCTTGGCGAGGAGCTCTTCGGAGACCGAATCGGCGCGGGCGAAGGAGGTCCAGCGCACGGAGAGGCCGCGGGCGAGGATCTCGTCGCAGACCGCGTGGCAGCGGCGGGCGTCGGCCGTGAACCAGTCGTCGGCGAGGTTGACCTGGGGAAAGCCGAGGGAGCCGAGATAGGCGAGCTCGTCGACCACCCGCCGGACGCCGTGGGTGCGCACGCGGGCGCCCACCATGCGCCGGCCGACGCAGAAGATGCAGCGGTGCGGGCAGCCGCGCGAGGTCGTCATGCTGACCGGCAACCCGAGCGCCCGGTAGCGCCCCAGGGGCAGCCGGTGCCGCGCCGGCGGCGGCAGCCGGTCGAGGTCGGGGAGCAAGGCCCTGCCGGGGGTCGCCTGGAGGCCCCCCCCCTCGCGGAAGACGATGCCGCGCACGCCTCCGAGGGGGCCTCGCCGCTCGAGGGCCAAGCAGAGCTCGCGGAGCGTCTCCTCCCCCTCGCCGCGCACCACCACGTCGAGCGCCGGGCAGAGGGCGAGCGTTTCTTCGGCGCAGAAGCTCGCGTGCGGGCCGCCGAGCACGGTCAGGATCGAAGGCTCCAGGCGCTTGATCGCCGCGGCGAGGGAAAGCGCCCGGTCCACGTTCATCGTGACCGCCGTGAGCCCGACCAGCCGGGGCGAAAAGTCGTTCAGCACCGCCTCCAGCCTGTCCTGCCCGCCGGGGGTGACCACGAAATCGAGCACGCGGACCTCGATCCCCGAGGCCTCGAGCGCGCCGGCGAGGTAGGCGAGCCCGAGCGGCGGGGAGGGGGTTTCATCGATGGGGTAGAAGGGGTGGATCAGGAGCACGCGCATGGCGTTCGCCGATGCCTCCGGAGGCAAAGAAAAAGGCCCGCACCGCGGGGGATGCGGGCCTTTCCGCAGGGTGCGTTGCGTTTCAGAACAGGCCGCTCACCTTGCCCGTGTTCACGTCCACGTCGATGCGGCGGAAGGCCGGGTTCGAGCTCGTCCCGGGCATCAGGCTGATGGTCCCGGCGCAGGGGCAGAGGAACTTCGCCCCGGAGTAGATCAGGACGTCGCGGATGGGCAGGATCCAGCCCTTGGGCACGCCCTTGAGGGTGGGGTCGTGGCTCAGGCTGAGGTGCGTCTTGACCATCATCGTCGCGAAATCGGCGTACTTGGGGTCGGACTCGAGCATCTTGGCCTTGGCCTCGGCCTCGGGCGTCCAGGAGACGCCGTCCGCGCCGTAGACCTCCCGGGCGATCAGGGCCACGCGGTCGCGCAGCTTCATCTCGAGGGGGTAGAGGAACTTGAACTCGCTCTTCTGCTCGCAGGCCTCGATCACGGCGTCGGCCAGCTCGAGGGCCCCCTCGCCGCCCTTCAGCCAGTGCTCGGAGACGGCGCAGCGGGCGCCGGCGGCCTCGGCCGCCTTCTTCACGGCCTTCACCTCGTCGTCGGTGTCGGTGTGGAAGCGGTTGATGCAGACGACAGGGTTCATGCCCGACTTGCGGATCACCTGGATCATGTGGACCATGTTGGCGCAGCCCTTCTCGACCAGGGCCACGTTTTTCTTGGTGTACTCCTCGGGCAGCGGCTTGCCCGGGACGACCTTGGGGCCGCCGCCGTGCATCTTGAGGGCGCGGATCGTGGCCGTCAGCACCGAGACGTGGGGTTTGAGGCCGCTGAACCGGCATTTCACGTTCCAGAATTTCTCGAAGCCGATGTCCGCGGCGAAGCCCGACTCCGTCACGTGGTAGTCGAACATCTTCAGCCCGATCCGGTCGGCGATGATCGAGGACTGGCCCACGGCGATGTTGGCGAAGGGGCCGGCGTGGACCATGCAGGGCTGGTACTCGGCCGTGCACATGAGCGTGGGGTTGATCGTGTTGCGCATGAAGGCGCACATGGCGTTGCCGACCTCGAGGTCGCCGGTGGTGACCGGTTTCCCGGAGCGGTCGAAGGCGACGGTGATCTCGTTCAGGCGTTTTTTCAGGTCGGCCAGGTCCTTGACGATGGAGAGGATGGCCATGCACTCGGAGCCGACGGCGATGCCGAACTTCGACTGCATCATGTAGCCGTCCTGGCGGCCGCCGATGCCGATGATGATGTTGCGCAGGGCCTGGGCGCAAAAGTCGATCACCCAGCCCATCTCGACCCGCGTGGGGTCGACGTTCAGCCGCCGCATGCCGGTCAGCCGCGCGAGCTGCTCGTCGGTGTAGTTGCGCTCGTGCTGCATCCTCGCCGTCAGGGCGACCATGGCGAGGTTGTGGGCGTTCATGATGTCGTTGATGTCGCCGGTGAGGCCGAGGGAGAACTCGGTCATGGGGATGAGCAGCGCGTTTCCGCCGCCCGCGGCCGTGCCCTTGATGTTCATGGTCGGCCCGCCCGAGGGCTGCCGCAGGGCGCCGCCCACGTTCTTGCCGCGCTTGCCGAGCCCCTCCATCAGGCCGATCGAGGTCGTGCTCTTGCCCTCGCCGAGCGGGGTCGGCGTGATGGCGGTCACCTCGATGTATTTCCCGTCCGGCCGGCCTTCCAGGCGGCGGATGATCTTCATGAAGTCGAGCTTGGCGAGCCGCCCCATGGGGAGCATCTCGTCCTTCTCCAGCCCCAGCGTCTCGCGCCACTGCTCGGGGGTGGGCATGTTCTTTTCGGCGGCCTCGGAGATCTGCCAGTCGGCCATTTGGGTCGCATCGTACGGCATCGGCTTTGTCCTCCTTTGCGCTGATCGTTGCGGGTTGTTTCGGGGGTCACCGGGTGTCGCTTCACCCGGGGGCGATCGGGGACGGCGTGGTCCCGGGCCGCCGTGTGGGGCGGGAGGCGGCTTTGGGGAATCGCCTATAGCATCGGCGTCCGACCGGCGCAAGGGCTTTCACGGCCCGCGGTCCCCGCCGGTCTGCACCTGGGCCTGGTGGAGGTGGAAGTAGAAGCCGCGTTGGGCCATCAGCGCGGCATGGGGGCCGACCTCGAGGACGCGGCCGCGGTGGAGGACGAGGATCTCGTCCGCGGCGCGCACGGTGGAGAGACGGTGGGCGACAAGGATCGCGGTGCGTTCCTCGAGCAGCCGCTCGAGGGCCTCCTGGATCGCCAGCTCGGTTTCGGAGTCGACGGCCGAGGTCGCCTCGTCGAAGAGAATGATCTCGGGGTTGCGCGCGAAGGCGCGGGCGATGGCGATCAGCTGGCGCTCCCCGGCCGAGACCGCGCCGCCGGCCTCCCCCACCGGGGAGTCGAGCCCCGCGGGCAGCCGCTCGAGGAGCCGCTCCAGCCGGGCGGCGGCCACGATGCGCGCCTCCTCCGCGGGCGTGGGCGGGGGCAGCCCGTGGAAGAGGTTCTCCCGCAGGGTGCCCGAGAACAGTGTGGGGTCCTGCAGGACGAGCGCCAGGCGCCCCCGAAAGGCCGCCTTCGGCCAGTCGCGCAGGTCGATCCCGTTCAGGAGGATGCGGCCGGAGGTGGGGTCGTAGAGGCGGGGGATGAGCTGCAGGAGACTGCTCTTGCCGGCCCCCGTCGGCCCCACCACGGCGAGGGTTCCGCCCCGCCGCAGGGTGAAGGAGACCCCCCTCAGGACCGGTTCGCCGGGGACGTAGGCGAAGCCGACCTCCTCGAAGGACAGCACCTCAAAGCGGTCGAGCCGCGGCCCCGCCCCGGGCGGCGGCGCGCGGAGCGCCGGCGGCGTGTCGAAGAGCAGGAAGATGCGCTCGACCGAGGCGAGCGCGTTCTGGAGCACGTTGTATTTTTCGGCGAGATCCCGCAGCGGCCGGAAAAACATGCGGATGTAGGACAGAAAGGCGACGAGCGCCCCGAGGCTGAGCGCCCCCTCGTGGACCCGGCTTCCGCCGTAGCCGATCACCAGGGCGACGGCCGCGAGGGCGAGCACCTCGATCAGCGGCAGAAACACGGCGAGCAGCCGGATCTGTTCCATGCCGGTGCGGTAGTTTTCGAGGTTGAGGCGGTCGAAGCGTTCGGCGTTGCGCGCCTCGCCGCGGTGGACCTGGATCACGCGGATCCCGCCGATCGTCTCGGCGAAGCGCGTGTTGATCTCCGCCGCCTGGATGCGCAGCGCGCGGAAGATCTCGCGCGCGCGCCGCGAGAAGTGCACGGCCGCGACGGCGACGGCGGGCAGGACGAGAAAGGTGACGAGTGCAAGCCTCGTGTCGAGGGCGAGGAGCACGGCCGCGATGCCCGCGATCAGGATCAGGTCCTTGGCGAGGAAGGAGAGAAAGGAGGTGAAGAGTTCGTAGAGGTTCTGGATGTCGCCCGTCAGGCGGGTCACGATGCGGCCGACGGGGTTGCGGGCGAAGAAATCGAGAGAGAGCTCCTGGGTGTGGGCGTAGAGCCTGAGGCGCAGGTCGTGCATGATGCGCTGCCCGGTCGCCTCCATCAGGACCGACTGGGCGAAGGAGAAGACGAACTGGAGAAGCACGAGCAGGGCGAAGCCCGCCGCGGTGAGGGAGAGCCCCTGCAGGGCGGCGGCCGGTTCCGGGGCCGGCGCCCCGCCGCCGGCGGGGGCGATGTAGCGGTCGATCGCGTGGCGCATGAGCAGGGGGAGCGAGAGGTCGAGCAGCGTGATGCCGAGCACCAGGACGACCGAGCCGGCGAGGAGGGCGCGGTGGGGGCGGGCGTACGGCAGAAGGCGCAGGAGCAGGCGGAAGTCGTAGCCCGAGACCGGCCGGGGATCCTCGAAATCGGCGGCTTCAGGCGGCATGCGCGGCCTCCTCGATCTCCTGCAGGCGGAAGGCCTGGGCGTAGTAGGGGTTTTCGCGCAACAGCTCGCGGTGGGTCCCCAGGGCGACCCGGCGGCCGCCGTCGAGCACGACGATCCGGTCGGCGAATTCCACGGCGGCGATGCGGTGGGAGGCGATGAGGATCGTCTTGCGGCCGGCGAGCGCCCGCAGCGCGCGCACGATCGCCGCCGCGGTTTCGAAGTCGACCTGGCTCACGGGGTCGTCGAGGAGCAAGACAGGCGTGTCGGCGAGCAGGCAACGGGCGAGGGCGACGCGCTGTTTCTGCCCGCCCGACAGCATGACCCCGCGTTCGCCCACCACCGTGTCGAACCCCGCGGGCAAGCCGCGGACGGTCTCGAGGAGGGCCGCGGCGGCGGCCGCCTCCTCCAGGCGCCGCGGCGGAATCCCCGGGTCGCCGAGGGTGAGGTTGTCGCGCAGCGTCCCGGAGAAGAGAAAGGCCTCCTGGGGGAGCAGGCAGACCGCGCGGCGCAGGTCCTCCAGCCGCAGCTCCCGCAGGTCGATCCCGTCGAGCCGGATGCGTCCCGCCGCCGGGTCGTAGAGCCGGGGGACGAGGCTCAAGAGCGTGCTCTTGCCGGCCCCCGGCGGGCCCACGATCCCAAGCACCGCGCCCGCCGGCACGGCGAGGTCGATCTCCTCGAGGGCGGGCCGCCCCGCCGAGCCGGGGTAGCGGAAGCTCACGGCCTCGAAGGCGATCTCCCCGCGGGCCCGCGGAAGGGGCAGGGCCCCCGGCCGGGAGGCGATCTCCGGGACCTCGGCGAGCACGGCCGCGACCCGCTCGAGGGAGGCTTTGCCGCGCTGCACCAGGTTCGTCACCCAGCCCAGGGCCATCATCGGCCAGGCGAGCAGGCCGAGGTAGGTGATGAAGGCGACGAGGTCGCCCGGCGTGATCGTCGCCAGGATCGTCCGCCGCCCGCCGACGACGAGGACGAGGACCAGGCTCACGTTCGTGAGCAGCAGCATGAGGGGGGAGAAGACGCCGGTCACGCGCACCAGCTTCAGGTTCTCCTCGAGAAACCCCCGCGAGGAGGCCTCCACCCGGCCGGCCTCGAAGGCCTGCAGGTTGTGGGCCTGGATGAGGCGCACGCCGACGATGCGCTCCCGGATCGCCTCGGTCAGGGCGGCGAAGGAGGCCTGGACCGCCTGGTAGCGGCGGTGCATGCGCCGGCTGAAGACCCGGGTGCCGAAGGCGACCAGCGGCATGGGCAGGAGCGCCCAGGCGGTCAGCACGGGGTCGATGTAGGCCATGAAGGCGATGGCCGCCGCCCCCATGACCACGGCGTCGTTCAGGGCGACGATGCCCATGCCCGCCGCCATGCGAATCTGTTGGAGGTCGTGGGTGGCGCGGGCCATGAGGTCGCCGGTCGCGGTGCGGTCGAAGGCGGCCGCGGAGAGCCGCTGGAGATGGGCGAAGAGCCGCTCGCGCAGCCCCTGCTCGATCCGCCGGGAGGTGCCGAGGAGGCAGAGGCGCCACACGTAGCGGAAGACCCCGACGAGCACCGCCAGGGCGAGGATCGTGCCCGCTTGTGCCGCAAGCCGCCCGGCCTGGGCCTCCGCGGAGGCGAGGTCGTCGACCGCGTGCTTGATCACCCGCGGGATGGCGAGCTGCAGAAGGTCGACCAGCACCAGACTCGCCAACCCGACGAGGATGCGGTTGCGGGCGGCGGCGAAATAGGGTCGAAGAAGATCCCGGTGCGGCATCATGGGGGGTGTCCGGGCGGGTCCGAAGGGGCACGGGGTCTCGGCCCGCCGCGAGCGCTGGATACCACAGGAAGCCGGGATCGACAACGTCGCGCCCGCCTTTGCCCGGCGGCGTTGACTTCCCGGGGGGCGGTTGCTATCTTGATCGCATGGAAGTTGGGAATATTGTTGAATATATCGATCGCGAGCGCATCCTCTGCGCCGTGATCCTCGAGATCCGCAACCAGCGCCTGAAGCTCCTCACCGAGACCAACCGCGAGGTGAGCCTCTCGGCGGGGAGGCTGTTGCGCCTGGATGCGACACGGCTCGACCCGCAGATGGGCCGCTTCCGCCTGGTCGACCGCCTGCGCGAGGTCGCCGAGAAGCGCAACGCGCTCGTCGCCGCGGTCACGATCCGCGACCTCTGGGAGGTTCTGCACCCCGAAAACGAGTGGATCGACCTCGAAACCCTGACGGCGTTCTGCTTTCCCGGCGAGGCGAACGGCGATCACCAGTCCGCGGTGATGCGCGCGGTCTTCAACGACCGGCTCTATTTCCGCTTTCACCCGGGGCGCTTTTTCCCCAACCCGCCCGACCAGGTCGAGCGGCTTTTCGCCAGGCGCGAAGCCGAGGCCCGGCGGGCGCGGCTGATCGAGGCCGGCGGTGCCTGGCTCCGGCAGGCGCTCGCCCGCCCCGGCGGGGGGGGGGAGCCGGCCGCGGGCGAGGCCGGGGAACCGGCCGCGGAGTGCCGGCGCTTGATCCGCGACTTCTTTCTCTTCGGCCGCGAGGCGGCGGAGCAGGAGACGGCGCGCGCGCTCCTCGAGCGCGCCGGCGTCGACCCGGCGGGGGATCTCTTCCCCCTGTGCGTGCGGCTGGGGATCTTCGCCGAGGACGAGAACCTCGACCTTCTCCGCCTGCGGGTGCCGGTCGCCTTCCCCGAGGAGGCCCTGGCCGCCGCGGCGCGGGTCGCCCCCGCCCGGCCCTCCCCCGGGGCCGCCGGGCTGGCGGGGCGGGTCGACCTGACGGGCCTTGAGCTCTTCACGATCGACGGCCAGGCGACCCTCGATTTCGACGACGCGCTCAGCCTCGAGACCCTCCCCGACGGGCTGCGTCTCGGCGTGCACATCGTGGACGTCGCCCACTTCGTGCGCCGGGAGGACCCGCTCGACCGCGAGGCGAGAAAGCGCGGCAGCTCGATCTACCTTCCCGACCAGCGGATCCCCATGCTGCCCCCGGCGCTGGCCGAGGGGCTCTGCAGCCTGCGGGCGGGCGAGGTGCGTCCGGCGATCACGACCTTCGTCGAGTTCGCCTCCGACCTGAGCGTGCGCGGCTTTCGCATCCTGCCGAGCTGGGTGCGGGTGAAGGAGCAGCGGACCTACTTCGACGTGAACCTGCTCGCCGACCAGGACCCGAAGCTCCTGCGGCTGCGCGGCATCGCGCGCGCCTTCCGCGAGGCGCGCCTGGCGGCCGGCGCGGTGCACATCGCCGTGCCCGAGATCAACGTCTGGATCGGCGAAAACGGCGAGGTCCACGTGAACCGCCTCAACCGCGAAAGCCCGGCGCGCATGCTGGTCGCGGAGATCATGATCCTCGCCAACTGGCTGATGGCCCGCTGCCTCGCCGAAAACGGCCTGCCCGCCGTGTTCCGCGCGCAGCTCGAGCCCCGCGAGCGCCTCTACGCGGGGGAGGAGGGAAGCCTCTTTCAGCAGTGGATGCAGCGGCGGCTGCTCAACCGCTTCGTGCTCAGCCCCGTGCCGGGGAAGCACTCGGGGCTGGGGCTGTCGGCCTACGTGACGGCCACCTCCCCCATCCGCAAGTACTACGACCTCGTGACCCAGAGGCAGATCCGGGCGGTGCTCGGGCTGGAGGCGCCCTACACGGCCGAGGAGATCGACGCGCTGCTCCAGGACCTCGCGCTGCCGATGAGCCGGGTCGCCCAGGTCCAGGCCGCGCGCCAGCGCTACTGGCTGCTGCGCCACCTCGAGCGCCGCGTGGGCCAGAAGGAGGAGGCGATCGTGCTGCAGCGGCGCCGCAACGGCTACCAGGTCCTGCTGACCGAGTACATGCTCGAATGCGACCTGCCCGACGCGGGCGGGCCGGAGCTCTTCCCCGAGGACCTCATCCAGGTGACCCTCCAGGCGGTCAACGCCCGCAAAGATCAGATCGTGCTGGCCATCGGCTGAGCCTCACCCCCCGGCCGGGGGCTGCGGGGGCTCCTCGGCGAGCCGGGCCACGCGTCCTGCCGTCAGGCGCGCAAGCTCGGCGGGTGTCGTGGCGAAGACCGCGCGCGGGGTGCCCGCCGCAGCCCAGATCTCGCCGTAGCGGAAGAGATCCTCGTCGATCAGCACGTCAAGCGCCGTGCGCAGCCCGACGGGCGGGACCCCACCCACGGCGAAGCCGGTCACCTCGCGCACGAATTCGGCCGAGGCCTTGCGCACCGGCCCGCCCAGGAGGAGGGCGAGTTTTTTTTCGTCGACGCGGTTTGCGCCGCTGGCGATCACCAGCACGGCCCTCCCGTCCGGCGCGACCTGGAACACCAGGGACTTGGCGATCTGCCCCACCGCGCAACCGACGGCCCGGGCCGCCTCGGCCGCCGTGCGGGTGCTTGCGGGCATCTCGCGCACGCGCCCCCCGGCGCCCAGGGCGGCCAGGGCTTGCGCCACCCGCCGGGCGCTCGGGCTCAGCTCCTCTTCCATTCGAACCCCCTTTCCACTTGACGAAACGTTCAGCAATCACTAAAAGTCATTTCACAAAAAAAAACAAATTCAGGCTGGTGGGTATGGGCATCCAGGAACGCAAGGAACGCGAAAAGGAACGAAGAAAACAGCAGATTCTGGTCGCCGCCAAGCGCGTCTTCTCCGAGAAGGGCTTCAACAAGGCGACGATGGAGGATATCGCCACCCAGGCCGAGCTCAGCCCGGGGACCCTCTACCTCTATTTCCGCAACAAGGAAGAGCTCTACGCCTCGCTGTCGCTGCGCATCCTGCAGTACCTCCTCTTGCGCATCGAGCACGTGAACGCCATGAAGGAGGCCGATCCCGAGAAACGCCTCCAGGCCCTCATGGAGGCCATGTTCGACGTCTACGAGTTTGATCCGCTCATCATCATGAACATGTTTCACCTGCAGTCGAGCGACACGCTCAGGAACTTAAGCCCCCAGCTGCTTCAGGAGATCAAGGACCTGATCGGGAAGTCGATGAAGTCGATCGTCCAGATCTTCAAGGAGGGGGTCGCGCGCAAGATCTTCATCGACCGCCACCCCGTGGCCATGGCGGACGCCTTCTGGTCGCTCTTCTCGGGCGTGATCCTCTGGATGACGAGCAAGCGGCTGGTGAGCGACGGCCAGGATCACCTCAAGGAAACCCTCAGCCTCGCCTTCGAGACCTTCCACCGCGGCATCAAGCGCTGAGCCCTCCCCGCTCTAAGCGAAGAGCCGCGCGATCTCGTCCACCGCGAAGCGCGGCCAGGGGATCGGCCGGCCGCGCCTGACCCCCCGCACGGCGGCGCCTTTCCCCACCGCTTCCCCGATGCGCGTGACCTCGACCCCGGCGTGGCGGATCGCCTGCTCGACCCGCGGCGCCCGCCCCGGCCGGCAGGCGATGAGCAGGCTTCCCGAGCCGATCAGGCCGAGGGGGTCGAGGCCGAGGAGCCGGCAGAGGCGGCGGGTCTCCGGCCGCACCGGGATGGCCTCGAGGTCGACCCGCAGCTCGCAGCCGCCCGCCGCGGCGAGCTCCGCGATTGCCGTCGCGACCCCGCCCTCGGTGACGTCGTGCATGGCGCTCACCCCCCCGCAGGCCGCGGCCGAGCGCGCCTCGGCGAGGACCGAGATCCGCTCGAGGAAGCCCCGGGCACGGGCGATCTCGGATGCGGGGATGCCGAGCCGGCGCAGGCGGGGGGCGAACTCGCGGGCGAGGATGGCGGTCCCCTCGACCCCGGCCGACTTGGTCATGAGCAGGACATCGCCCGGCCGCATGCGGCGCTTGTCGATCAGCTCCCGCCGCCGCACCCGCCCCGCCATCGTGCCGCAGACCACGGGCCGCACCACGGCGTCGGTGACCTCGGTGTGCCCCCCGCACAGGGTGATGCCCCAGCGGCGGCAGAATGCGGAGAGGTCGGAGAGGACGCCGCGGATGCCGGCCGGCGTGGTCCCCGGCGGGAAAAGGAGCGTGGCCAGAAGCCAGCGCGGGTCGGCGCCGGCGGTGGCGATGTCGTTGGCGTTCACGAGCACGGCGTACTGCCCGATCGCGTCGGTGGCGAAGGTGATCGGGTCCGACTTGAGGATGAGGACCTCCTCGCCCGTCACGTCCACGGCGGCGATGTCCTCCCCGACCCCGGGGTTGATGAGCAGCGAGGGGTCCTGGAAGCGGAACTCGTGCAGGAAGCGGGCGAGCCACTCGTTGGGGAGCTTCCCCGCGGGGAGCGGAAGCTCCATGCGCAGGCGCTCGACCAGGGCCGCCCCGCCGGGGCCGGAAGCCTGCGCCGCGTCGCAATCGAGGCCCAGCGTGCGCCAGCCCGCCCGCCGCGCGGCCTCAAGGAACGGGGCCTCCCCCGAGACGGCAAGGAAGCGCTCCGGCGGGATCCCCAGGCGGCGGGCTGCGGCACGAAAGAAGGCGGGCAAGGGTGCCGCAGCGCCGGCCGGGAGCGCAAGCACCGCCGCCGTTTTCGCAAGGCGCACCCCGAGGAGGGATGCCAGCCGCCCCCGCGCCGCGGCGGGCGGGAGGCGGCTTGCGATCCCGGCCCGCAGGCCGGTATCGCGCAAGAAACGCGCGAGCGCGCCCCCCGCCGCCCCGGCCGGCAAAGCGGCTGAGCCCCCCAGGGCGAAAATCCCCTCCGGGTGGAACCAGACGGTATGGAGATGCGATCGGGCCATCGCGTTCCGGGCGCGCCCTCGGCCCCCACGGGGGGCGCGCGCCGCCCGGCCACCCTGCCACCGATCGGGGGGCGATGACAAGCGGAAAATCCCGGCCTCAGAGCGGCCGCGGCAGGACCCGGGCGAGGCCCGCCAGGCTCTCCTCGAGGTCCCCGCGGCGGTGGATCTCGAGGGTCATGAGCGGCGGCTCGGGGTGCATCGCCCAGAGTCTCGCAAGAAGCGGGCCGAACTCGATCCGGCCGCGGCCCACGGGCAGGTGCTCGTCGCGCCGGCCGCCGTTGTCGTGGAGGTGGAGCTCCCCCACGAAGCGCCCCAGCCGCTCCACCCAGCCGGCCGGCGGCTCCTCGCCGAAGGCGGCGGCGTGGCCCACGTCCAGGCAGAGGCCGACGCCGTCCGCGGCCAGACGCGCGAGAAGCTCGGCCATCTCCTCCGGGCCGCGCTCGAAGACGTTTTCGAGGACGAGGCGGCAGCCGAAAGGCGCAAGGCGCGCGGCGAGCTGCGACCAGAAGCGGACGGAGTGCTCCATCCAGACGGGGCGGAAGTACTCGTGGCGCCGCCAGTCGTAGCCCGCGTGGGCGACGAGCGTGACCGGCCGGAAGAGGGGCACGAGCGCGAGGATCTGCTCGAAGCGCCGCGCGGCGACCGCGCGCACGGCGGGGTCGCTCGAGCCGACCGCGAGGTCGACGAAGGGGCCGTGGAAGCTCACGCGCAGCCCCGCCCCGCGCAGCGCGCCCGCGACCCGGGACACCGCCTCCGTGCCGCAGCCGTCCAAGGCCTCGGCGTCGAAGGCGATCTCGGGGTTCAGCCGGCGGCCGAGGAAATGCTCGAGATCCCCCGCGAGAAGGCGCCGCAGGCTCGTGTGCACCTGGACTGCCGCGATCAGCGCCTCCACCCCGTTCTCCCGGTGCGCGGTTGACCGCCGGCTCCCCGGCGGCGTAGAGTGGGCCCGTCTTCCGCCCGGACCCGCAAGCCCGGATGCCCGCGATGTCCCTCTTCGACCGGCTGGAGCCGCTCCTTCTCGCCGCCGCGGACGCGCTCTGGGAGCGCTTCCCGCAGGCGCCCCCGCCGGAAGCCCGGCTGCGCGCCTGCCGCATCGTCGCCCACCGCGGCGAGCACGACAACCGCCGCCTCTTCGAGAACACGCTTGCCGCCTTCGAGGCCGCGGCCGCCTGCGGGGCCTGGGGGATCGAGTGCGACCTGCGCTGGACGGCCGACGAGGTCCCCGTCGTGGCCCACGACCCCGATCTCGGCCGCCTGTGGGGGGTGCGGGAGCGGATCCGGGAGCTGTCCTTCGCCGAGCTCCGCCGCCGCGTCCCCGAGGTCCCCGCGCTCGCGGAGGTGGTGCGGCGTTTCGGCGGCCGCCTGCACCTCATGGTCGAGATCAAGGACGAGCCCTGGCCCGACCCGGCCGGCCGCAACCGCAGGCTGGCGCGGATCTTCGAGGGGCTCCGGCCGCGGGAAGACTACCATCTCCTCGCCCTCGACCCGCGGCTCTTCGGCCGCATCCGTTTCGCCCCCGCCTCCTGCTTCGTCGCCGTCGCCCAGGGCCTTCCGGCCGCCGCGAGCCGCATCGCGCTCGCCGCGGGCTTCGCCGGGATCGCCGCGCATTACCTTCTCCTTTCCGACCGGCGGCTGTCGCGCCACCACGCGGCGGGCCAATCCGCGGGCACGGGCTATGCCCGATCCCTTCCCGTGCTCTTCCGCGAGGTGGGCCGCGGCGTGGACTGGGTCTTCACCAATCACGCCGGCGCGCTCCTCGGCGCGCTTGCCGCCCTGTCGCCTCCCGTCCCGCCGGGGCCGGGGGAGGCGGGCTCGCGCACGAAATAAAGAAGCGCCGCGCCCGCGGCGAAGAGAAGGAGGACCGAGGCGAGGCTCAGGCGCGCGGCGAGCCGGCCGGCGCGCAGCATCTCCTCGCTCGAGGGGGCCTCGGGCAGCAGGATCCGGCTTGCGGCGAGCCCCACCGCCCCCATGAGGGCCGGCCCGAGGATCGCCGCGAATTTCCCGATCATGTTGTAGAAGCCGAAGAACTCGGCTTCCCGGCCCCCGGGGATGAGGCGGGCGTAGAGCGAGCGGCTGAGCGCCTGCACCCCGCCCTGGACGAGCCCGATCAGCACCGCCAGCGCGTAGAATTCCCGGCGGTCCTCCAGGAAGGCCCCCCACACCGTCGCCCCCACGTAGACCCCGATCCCCAGGAAGATCGCCCGCCTTGGCCCCCAGGCCGTGCCCAGGCGGCCGAAGGCCAGCGCCGCGGGGAAGCCGACGAACTGCACGAGCAGCAGCGCCGCGACCAGGTCGGTCGCCGGGAACCCGAGCGCCAGCCCGTAGTCGACCGCCATGCGGATGATCGTGTCGACGCCGTCGATGTAGCACCAGTAGGCGGCGAGAAAGAGGAGCGCCGGCCGGTGGCCGCGGATGCCGCGGAAGGTGAAGGCCAGGCGCCGGAAGCCTTCGGCCGCAAGGCGGGTGAGGCCCGGCACGGGGGCCGCCCCGCGCGGCTCCGGGACCCAGCGGAGCAGAAACACGGAAAAGCCGGCCCACCAGAGGGCCACGGTGAGAAAGGAGAGCCGGACCGCGGCCTCCGGGCCGGGGAGGCCGAAGGCCGCGGGAAAGAGCGTCATGAGCACGTTCAGGAGGAAGAGGAGCCCGCCGCCGAGGTAGCCCAGGGCGAAGCCCAGGCTCGAGACGGCTTCGAGGCGCTCCGGCGGGGCGACCGCGGGCAGGAGCGCGTCGTAGAAGACGTTCGCCCCGGCGAACCCCAGGATGCCGGTCGCGTAGGCGAGCGCGGCGGCCGGCCAGTTGCCCTCGCCGATGAAGAAGAGCCCCGCCGTCGCCGCGGCCCCGAGGAAGGCGAAGGCGGCGAGGAAGCGCTTGCGGGCGAAGGAGGCGTCGGCCGCGGCGCCCAGGACCGGGGCGAGCGCGGCCGCGACCAGGCCGGCCGCGGCGTTGGTGAAGCCGAGCTTGGCCGTGCTCCAGGCCGTGTCCGCGCCCGCGGCCCAGAACTGCTTGAAGAACACGGGGAAGAACCCGGCCATCACGGTCGTGGCGAAGGCCGAGTTGGCCCAGTCGTAGAGCGCCCAGCCCCAGACGGCCCGCCGTCGGTTCATGCGCTCCTCCGGGCGGGCCGGCTCATTTCCCCACCGGCGCGAGGTAGAGCGGCTCCTCGCCGGGGGCCAGGGCCGCCGCCTCGCGGATCTCCCGGTCGCGGAAGGCGCCGATCAGGACGCTTCCGAGGTCGAGGGCCGCGGCCTGCAGGCAGAGGTTCTGCGCCGCGTGCCCGGCTTCGAGGATCGCGTAGCGCACCCCGCGCTCCCCGTAGCGGCCGGTCGTGCGGCCGTAGACCGCGGTGAGGAGAAAGACGACGGGCGCCCGCTCGATCGCCCGCTGGTCGAGCGCGGCGCGGCGGAAGGCGGGCCGCAGGTCCTCGCCCGAGCGCCGCTCGAGCGCGTGGGCGGCGGGGTCGTAGCGGTAGAACCCGACGGCAAGTCCCACGGCGTGCCCGACGGCGGCGTAGGTCTCGAGGGGGTAGAGGGCGCCGGCCGAGGGGGCGGTGCGGTAGCCGTTCGGGTGGGTCACCCCCTGGGCCGCCCAGAGGAGCTGGGTGATCTCGTCGACCGTGAGCGGCTCGCGGCCGAAGGTGCGCTGCGAGCGGCGCGCGAGGAGGATCTCCTCGAGCGAGAAGACCCCGCTGTAGCGCGGCGGGGGGAGCCGGATGCGGTCCGCGGCGGCCATGGCGGCGCTCCTCGCCTTCTCCCCCCGGCTCAATGGAGGCCGCCGGCCTGCATGCGCCGGTGGAGACGCTCGGCCCGGAGCAGGAAGGCCTCGAGCTTGGCGTGGATGAGCTGCGGGAAGGGGGAGCCGTCGGTTTCGATCGCCAGGAAGGGCAGCTCCTCCATCCCCTCGAGCACGCCGCCCAGGCGGGGGTCGAAGGCGAGGCGGTCGCGAGCGGTCATGGTCTCGCTGAGGATCGCCTCGGAGAGCCGGTTCGGCATGCAGCCGAAGGGCCCGATCGCGATCACGCCGCAGCTGTGGCGTACGATCTCGCGGAGCGCCCCGCCCACGGTGAGCACGGCCTCGCCGGTCAGGTCGGGCGACAGGTGCGGCCGGGCGTGCTCGATCACCGAGGCGACATCCGGCGGCTCGCCGCGCAGCAGGCCGGAGGCGGCGAGGATCGTGCGGATCTCCTTTTCGTAGCGGCCCTGGAAGAAGTTGCGCAGCTTGAGCTTGAGCTTCTCCAGGGCGCCCATGGGGTCCTGGTTGAAGCCGTGGTCGACGAGGTAGTTGCAGTAGTGGACCCACTCGGCGACGGGCGCGCAGAGGGCGGCGAAGCCCTTTTCCGCGAGGCGCTCGGTCAGGTACTGGCGCGAGAGGGCGTCGCGCCGGACGAAGATCTCGCCGGTCAGGCTGATCGTGGGCACGCGGGCGGGGTCGACCCGGAGCGGGATCGCGCGGAAGCGGGCGGCCGCGGCGCGGAGGGCGGCGCAGAGGATCTTGAAATCGGCCTTCTCCATCGCGGCGCGGATCCGCACCCATTCCTCCTCGAAGACGGCCATCGCCGCCGGGGGGTCCGATGCGGCCGTGAGCAGCATGGCGCGGATGTCCTCGAGGGTGTCGGAGACGATCACCGCCCACCAGGCATGGCGCTCGAAGTCCTTGTCCATGCCGACGTAGGAGTTGTCCGAGGAGAGCGCGAGCACGGCCACGTTGGGGATTTCCAGCCGCCGCACCAGGTCTTCCATGAAGATCGCGTACTGCCCGAAGCGGCAGGGGCCGGAGCCCGTGGGCATGAAGTAGACGAGCACCTCGTCGGGCCGCTTGCCGTTGCGGATGTAGCCCAGGAGCGTCCCCGTGGTGAGGATGAGCGGCAGGCACTCCTTGCAGGAGGTGTTGGCGCGGCCGAGCTTGAGCACGGCCTCGTCGTTTTCGCGCGCCGCCCGGGCATGGAGCCCATAGCCCTGAAGCACCGCGGCGAAGGCCTCGGTGCCCAGCCGGCCCATGGAGGGAATGAGCACGGTGACGCGGGGGTCGGTCATGGGCAGCACCTCGCCCGTCGAGGTGACGACCCGCGCCCCGGCCTCGTCGAGGAGGGTGCGGGCCGGGGTGAAGGCGGAGGCGCGGCGCACGATCCCCCGTCGGGCGGCGAGGTGGCGGTAGGCGCGCACGATGTCGAGGAAAGCCTCGATGCGTGTTTCCAGCCCCGCGTCCGCCGTGTGGCTGTCGAGCTCGAGGGTGAGCGAGGGCTTGCGGCCCAGGATGTCCCGGAAATAGGTGATGACGAAGGAGTCCGGCCCGCAGGAAAAGTTCGTGATGTAGGCGCCGAAGAGCTGCGGGTGCCGCTCGGTCAGCCGTGCGGCCTTGAGGATGAGCTTGCCCATCCCCCAGTACATGTGCCGCTTGGCCCGCTCGGAACCCAAATCCAACGCGTCGAGCGGCAACACGGCAATCCCGCGCGAGGCGAACTTGTGGGGGATGCCCTTGTTCGCCTCGGGGGCGTAGGCGTTGTAGGGGCGGCCGAAGAGGACGACGGCGAAGCGCGCGGGGTCGGCGGCGAGCTCCCGGAGCAGCCGGTCGCCCGCCTCGCGCATGGCGCGGAAAAAACCCCGTTGGGCCTCGAGCGCGGCGGCGAAGGCCTGGTTCGCCCGCCGGGTGTCGAAGCCCATGGCGCGGGCGGTTTCGAGGAGGCTCGCCGCGGCGTGTTCGACGCCGCGCGAGAGATCGAGGAGCGGCCGAAGCAGGCGCACCCCGCGGCGCTTCAACTCCGCGAGCTCCCCGCGGAAGGCGGCCTGGAGGTAGTAGGTCTCGCCCTGGACGAGCGGGCAGACCTGGGACTGGAGGCTTGCCGCCGTGTCCGCGTTGGGCACGGCCTTGAAATGCGGCAGGAAGACGAACTCGGCCGAGTCCCCGGCCTCGAGCAGGTCATGGAAGAAGCCGTGGGCGAGCTCGGCGGGGTAGCAGAAGGGGGCCCCGCGGCGGTCCATGCCTTCCGGCGTGGGCGACTCGGGGAGGACGACGTCCAGGCCGAGCGCCTCGAAGAAGCGCGAGTAGAGGGGATAGAAGGTGTGGACGAGAAAGCTGCGATTGATCGCCACCCGGGGCCTCCCGCGCGACTTCCCGGCGGCGAGGGCAGGGACGCCGTGGGTGGCGAAGAGCAGCCGCTCGCGCAGGCTCACGAGGTCGAGCGCCGCGACGTCCACGCTCACGCGGCGGCGCAGGTTCTCGTAGCGGTTGCAGGCCCCGCCGAAGGGGAACTTTTTCCCCTCAACCTCGATCAGGCGGATCGGGCAGCGCCGGTCGCAGCGCTCGCGGCCGCCGCGGCAGGTGAACCCGCCGTGGTAGGCCACGGCGCGGCCGGCGAGGGCCTCGAGGTCGAAGCGGCCCTCGGCGAGGAGGCCGTCTTTCATGCGCCGGTCGACCTCGAGGGCCACGCCGAAGGCGCCCATCAGGCCCGGCTCGGGCGGAACGACGATCGGCTTGCCGACGAGCGCGGCCATGGCGAGCGGCACCGCCTGGTTGTAGCAGACCCCTCCCTGCATGAAGACCTTTTCGCCGACCGGCCGGTTGCCCTTCACGCGGTTCGCGTAGTTCATGCAGATCGAGTAGACGAGCCCGGCGACGATGTCCTCGCGGGGCAGCCCCTCGTGGATCGCGTTTTTGATGTCGGAGGCGATGAAGGCCGCGCACTGGTCGTTGAAGTTGGGCGGCCGCGTGCCCTGGAGGGCGATGCCGGCGATCTCCTCCATCGGCACCCCGAGGGTCTCCTTGGCCGACTCCTCGAGGAAGGAGCCGGTCCCGGCCGAGCAGGCCTCGTTCATCGCGTAATCGGAGGGGACGCCGTTGGTGATGTAGGTGTATTTCGCGTCCTGCCCGCCGATCTCGAAGATCGTGTCCACCTGCGGGTCGAAATAGACCGCGGCGGTCGCGTGGGCGATGATCTCGTTGATCACCCCGTCGGTCAGGGCGTGCAGCCCCGCGATCTGCCGGCCCGAGCCGGTGACCCCGAGCCCCACGACGGCGATCTCCCGCGGGTCGACCTCGCGGCGCACCTGTTCGAGGATCGCCCGGTAGCAGAGCCGGGAGGCGCCGACGGGGTCGCCGTTGGTCCGGCGGTAGTCCGAGGCGAGGAGCGCGCGGTCCGCGCGGCGCAGGAGCACGGCCTTGGTCGTGGTCGAGCCCACGTCCAGGCCGAGCAGGCAGACGTCCCCGGCGCGGATCGCGGCCCGGGCGATGGTCTTGAACTCGACCTGCGGACGGAAATCGGCGAGGGGCGGCAGCCGGTCGAAGGAGGCCGCCCCTTCCACGAACAGCCGCTCCATCCCCGGGAAGGGCCGGGTTTCATGCTCGAGCGCCCAGAGGGCGGCGCCGAGGGCCTCGAAGTACGGGGCCTCCTCCGGGACCACGAGGTCGGGGATTTCGCGGCGCAGGTATTCGACCATCATGCGGTTCTGCGCCGTGCCGCCGGTGAGCAGGATGGCCCGGCGCTCGACCTTTTTGAGGAGCTCGAGGATCTTGTTCGCCATCATGCGGCACAGCCCCGCCGTCACCTCGGCCTTGGGGATGCCCTTGTTGGTCGCGTGCGTGCAGTCGGACTTGCAGAAGACCGAGCAGCGTCCGGAGACGGGGTAGGGGCGCTCCACGGCGGCGAAGCGCGCGGCCTCCTCGAGGGTGACGTTCATGCGCCGCAGCTGCTGCAGAAAGAACTCGCCCGTTCCCGAGGCGCACTTGTTGCCGGTGATGACGTTGCCGATACGGCCGCGGCGGTCAAGGACGTAGACCATGAAGGTCTCGCCCCCCGCCGAGACCACGGCCGGGCAGTCGACCCCCGCCGGCTTGACGTAGGGGTAGGCCGCCTCCACGGCTTCGGGCTCGGGGATGGAGGTCAAGTTGACGAAGGTGCGGAACTTGCGCCCGGTAGCCGCGATGCGCGCCGCGGCGGCGGGGTCGACCCCCGCGAGGGCCTTCACCAGGGCCGCGCGCGGGTTGCCCTCATGGGGGAGAAGGACGACGCGGTCGATGCGGGGCTTCGCCCCCGAAGTTCCGGGGGGCGCCTCCAGCCTGACCGCCGACACGGTGGAGGCGCCCAGGCAGATGCCGATCGCTGAAGAGTCTCGCTTCATGTGGCCGGGTACCGGATCAACCATCGGGTTCGCCGCGAGACCCTCTCATAGTGCATAAGCCGCAGGCTGGCAAGGGGGAGAAAGGATGAACCGCGATTTCAGGGCGTTCGGAATCCTGGGCCGCGCGGGCGGGGAAGGCCCCCCTTCAGCGGGCCTGCACGGGGCGGGGGGGGGTGCCGCTGCCCTCCTCCTGCGGCCGTTTGCGGCCCGTGAAACAGGGCGAGGCCGCGTAGGCGAGCATGAAAAGAAAGAGCACATAGCCGTAGGCGGGGGTGAAGACCGAGACGAGGAGCGCCAAGAGCGCGCGGCCGAAGCCGGGGTGGCGGCTCATGAAGCGGCCGGCGTGGATGTAGCGCACCGGGTAGAGGTTCATCAGCAGGGCCGCGGCGATGAAGGTGCCCACGCTGGCGTAGGCCCAGAACACGGCCGCCGCCGACCCGTCGGCCGCCGCCTGGCCGGCGAGCACCATCGGCCCCATGACGAGCAGGGCCCCCGCCGGGGTCGGCATCCCCTTGAAAAAGCCGGGGATGGGGTTGCGGTCGAGGGTGAAGTAGATGAGGCGCAGGACGCCCGCCGCCGCGTAGAGGACGGCGACCGCGGCCGCCGGAACCGCCGCGAGGGAGGCCTCCGGGATCCGGGCGAGGA
Source organism: Desulfatibacillum sp. (assembly GCA_020725555.1). GTDB lineage: Bacteria > Desulfobacterota > Desulfobacteria > Desulfobacterales > SpSt-501 > SpSt-501. The sequence goes on along the minus strand of DYEU01000016.1, from coordinate 153,776 downwards.
GCAGCGTGAGCATCCAGGCCGGGACGATGCAGAAGCTCACCGCGTCGGCGACGTCGTCGAGGAGCGCGCCCCCGGTCACCTTGCGCGGCCGCGCTTCCTCGCCGGGCAGGGGCTCGGTCAGGCCCAGGCGCCGGGCCAGCGCGCCGTCGAGCTTGTCGAAGAGGGCGGCCCCGATCAGGAAGAGGGAGGCCTCCCGGAAGCGGTCGTGGTGGGCGAAGAGCAGCGCCAGCAGCCCCATGCTCGCGTTCATCAGGGTGAGCGCGTTCGGGAAAAGCGAGAGGATCTTGCGCCGCAGGCGCTCGTCGCCCAGGCAGAGGTCGTCGAGGGCGAAGCGGCCGTAGCGGCGGATCGTCGCCGCGATGGAGCCGAAGTTGATCACGAGAAAGAGGATCTCGATGAAGAACAGCGTCCGCAGCGGCGCCTCGCCGAGCTGGGCGATCCAGCGGTAGAGGGTCGAGGGGGGGGCTTCGGGGATGTAGAAGGCGTAGGCGTAAAGCAGCGCCCCCACGGGGGCGGCGACGACGGTCCGCAGGCGCGTGAAGTCGCGGTACTCGGGCTCCTGGTCGTAGCGCAGGGCGACCCCGCGCATGAAATGCGCGAAGTTGTCGCGCACGAGCACGGTGATCGCCAGGAAGAGGACCAGCACCGCGTGCAGGAGCTCGGTCCGCGTGGGGTCGTCGGCCATGTGCAGCCGCCACATGCAGCCCACGGCGACCAGCGGGAAGATGATCGCGTAGATCAGCTTGTCGAGGATGCGGTCGGCGAGCTGCGCCATGTGGGGGTGCGGGTAGTAGCGCGCCGCAAACCAGCCGTCGACCAGGTCGAAGGTCATGGCGACAAGGAGCAGCACGACCCCGAACAAGTAGAGGACGGGGCTCGCCGTCCACATCACGGCCACGGCGCAGAGCATGCCGCCGAAGACGAGCGGCAGGCGGCCGAAGACGAGAAGTGCGGTGATGCGCTCGGAAAATCGCACGCTGCGGGTCATCCCGGGTCTAGGCCCCGCGGGGCGGGTCGGCCGGCGGGGCGGGAGGAAAGGGCCCGACCTCAAATCCCACCATAAAAAAGCGGACGCACGAAGTCAAGAAAGCCCGCCTCCCGCCGCGTGTCGACAGGGGGCCCCGCTTGTGATCGCCCGGCGGATCGGCTACCCTCGGCCATCGCCGCCGGTGCGCGCCGGGACCCGGCCGGCGCGCGGCGGGCGGACGACAGGTGCCATGGCCTCCTCGCTCCACACGAAAATCGGGCTCGCCTCCGCCCTGATGATGGCCTCGGTGCTCGCCAGCCGCCTTGTCGGCCTGCTGCGCGAGATGACGATCGCCTGGGTCGGCGGGGCGAGCGCCGAGGTCGACGCCTACCAGCTCGCCTTCCTCCTGCCGGAGATCCTCAACCACCTCGCCGCGACGGGCTTTCTCTCGGTCACCTTCATCCCGCTCTTCGCCGCGCGGCGCGAGCACGACTCCGCCGCGGCGGCCTGGGAGAGCTTCTCGGTGATCGGGACGGTCTTCGGGGCGGCGGCCCTCCTCTTCGTCCTGGCCGGCTGGGCCGCCGCCCCGGCCCTGGTCCGGCTTCTCGCCCCGGGCGTCTCCGACCCCGCGGTGCTCGCCGCGGCGACGCGCATGACGCGCATCATCGTCCCCGCCCAGTTCTTCTTCTTCGCGGGCTCGCTGCTCATGGCGGTGCAGTTCGCCTGCGGCCGCTTCCTTTTCCCGGCCCTCGCGCCGCTCGTCTACAACCTGGGGATCATCGCGGGGGGCGTGCTCCTTGCGCCCGCGGCGGGGATCGAGGGGTTCGCCTGGGGGGTGCTCGCGGGCGCCTTCGCCGGGAATTTCCTCCTTCAGGTCGCCGGCGCGCGGCGGGCGGGGCTTTCCTTCGCCCTGCGCTTCCGGCTCGCCCACCCCGATGTCGCGGCCTACCTCCGGCTGACGCTCCCCCTCATGGTGGGGCTGACGATGGGCTTTTCCTCCGAGCTCTTCTTCCGGCTCTTCGGCTCCTACCTCCCCGACGGCGGGGTCGCCGCGCTGAATTTCGGGCTGCGCATGATGCTCATCCTCGTCGGGGTCTTCGGCCAGGCGCCGGGGACGGCCTCCTTTCCCTTTCTCGCCGGGCTTGCGGCGGCCGGCCGGCGGGAGGAACTCCACGGGCTGCTCGACCGCACGCTCCGGGCGCTCGCCTGGATCCTCCCGGCCGCGGCGCTTCTTGCGGTCGTGAGCCCCGAGGCGGTGCGGCTGCTCTTCCAGCGGGGGCGGTTCGGCGAGGAGGCGGTCGGCCCCACGGCCGCCGCGCTGCGGGGGTTTCTCCCCGGCGCCGCGGCCTACGCCGCCTACGCCCTCGTCGTGCGGGGCTTCTACGCCACCCGCAACACCTGGCTCCCCGCGCTCTACGGCACGGCGGCGGTCTTGGCCTCGCTGCCGCTTTACCCGCTCGGCCTCGCCTGGATGGGGCTCGAAGGCGTGGCTTGGGCGGTCTCCCTCTCCGGGATCCTCCAGGCCGCGGGGCTCTACTGGATCTGGAGCCGCCGGGCCCCCTCGCCCCGGGGGCGGCGTGAGGTGGCGGCCGCCTACCTGCGGCTCGGGCTCTTCGCCCTCGCGGTCCTCGCCCTGCTCTCCCCCGTGCGCGCCGTTCTCGCGGCCCGACTTGGGCCCGGCGCCGGATCGAGCCTGGCCCTCCTTGCCGCCGTCTCGGCCGGCTTTGCGCTGTTGCTGGCGGCGGCCTCGCGGTTGCCGAACTTTCCCGAGGCCGGCGAGGCCGCCTCCCTCCTCCGGCAACTCCTCGCCCGCAGCCGCGGCCGGCGGGCGGGCTGAGGGCCTCAGCCCCCCCAGCGGATCAGCGCGCTTCCCCAGGTCAGGCCCCCGCCGAAGACCGGCAGGCAGACGAGGTCCCCGGGCCGCACGCTTCCGTCGCGCACGGCCTCGTCGAGGGAGATGGCGCAGGAGGCCGAGGAGATGTTTCCGTACTTGTGGAGGGTCACGTAGAAGCGCTCGAAGGGGATCTTCAGGGCGTCGGCGATGCTGCGGAACATGCGCAGGTTCGCCTGGTGGGGGATGAACCAGGCGATGTCCTCGAGGCGGATGCGGTTCGCCGCGACGCACTCCTTGATCGCGTCGATGAAGCCGCGCACGGCGATGCGGAAGCTCAGGTTGGCCTCGATCATCTTGAGGGTGTGGAGCTTGCGGTCGACGCTCTCGTGGCTGATCGGCGTCGTGCGCGAGCCGCCCCCGGGGAGCAGGAGGTCCTGGCCGCGGGCGCCGTCGGTGTGGAGGTGGGTGGAGACGAGCTCGGCCCCCTTCTCGCCCCAGGTGAGGGCGGCGGCGCCGGCCCCGTCGCCCCAGAGGATGCAGGTCGCGCGGTCGGTGTAGTCGAGGGTGCGGCTCATCACCTCGGCGGCGGCCACGAGCACGCGCCGGCAGGCCCCGGTCTTGAGGTACTGCTCGGCGACGTTCAGGGCGAAGACGAAGCCCGAGCAGGCCGCGGTCACGTCGAAGCTCACCGCCTGGGGGGCGTCGAGCTTGGCCTGGAGCCAGTTGGCGGCCGAGGGGCAGCAGGTGTCCGGGGTGATGGTCGCGACCACGATCAGGTCGAGCTCGCGCGGGCTCCATCCCGCGGCCGCAAGCGCCCGGCGGGCCGCCTCCGCGGCGAGATCCGAGGTCGCGACCTCCGGGTCGGCGATCCGGCGCTCGCAGACCCCGGTGCGCGTGCGGATCCACTCGTCGCTCGTGTCCAGGCCCATGTGCTGGAGGTCGTGGTTGGTCAAGCGCTTGGGGGGGACGTAGGAGCCGGTCCCGACGATGCGCACGCGTTCCATGGCCCTCGCTCCTTTTCCGCTTCCGCTTCCGCTTCCGCCAGACAGCGCGTTCAGAGGTACTGGTCCACGAGCTCGGTCACGAACCGCTCGACGCCCTCGGCCCCCTCGCGGGTGCGCACCTCCTCGACCAGCCGGCGGATCTTGGCCGCGGCGGCACGGTCGCGCTCGAGGTCCTGGAGCGTGCGAAAGGCCCCGCCGCGGCGTCCGACACGGAAGACGAGCCGCTCCTCGTCCGGCAGGGCCTGGTAGTCGCGGATCACCGCCAGCATGCGCTCGCGGTCCTCGGGGAGCTTGCCTTCGATCTCCTCGAGGAGGTTCATGATGTGGTCGCTCACGATCGTGCTGGTGATCCCTTCCAGGTGCTCGAGAAAGACGCGGATCTCCTCGACGACCTCGTCGTCGCTCGGCAGCTCGAACTCGCCCGCGGCGAGCTTGGCGTGGAGCGGCGCCCGGCGCGGCACCCGCAGGCTGCGCAGCCGGATGAAGTGCGGGTTGATGCGGTTGAGCACGCGGGCCGTCTCCACGGCGTGCTCGCGCCACAGGGCGCGGCCGCCCAGGCCCGGCATCACGTACTCGGAGACCTCGAGCCCGGCCGCGATCAGCCGCCGCCCCGCCTCCACGTGCTGCGCGGCCGAGACCCCTTTTTGCATGAAGCGCAGCACGGCGTCGGAGCCGCTCTCGAGGCCGAGGTGCACGCGGTCGAGCCCCGCCTCGCGGATGCGGCGCAACTCCTCGGTCCGCCGCGTCACCACCGTGCGCGAGCGGGCGTAGGTGGTCACCCGCCGGATCTCGGGAAAGGTCTCCCGCAGCAGGGACAGGAGCTCGGCAAGCTCCTCGGGGGGGAGAATCAGGTTGTCGGCGTCCTGGAGGAAGCAGGAGCCGGTGCCGTAGTAGAGCCAGGCGGCGACGCTGCGGGCGCTCACGTGGCGGGAGGCGCGCTGCAGCACGGCCCCGGCCACGGCGTCGTTCACCGCCCCGCCGTAGCCCATGCGCCAGGAGGTCTCAAGGACCTCGTCGGCGATGCGGCGCGCGGTGCGGATGTCCTCGCGGATCTCCGCGGCCGAGCGCCGCGAGAACCGGCGGCCCTTGTAGACGGGGCAGAACAAGCAGCGGTTCCACGGGCAGTTGCGCGTGAAGCGGAGCAAGAGGCTTGCCGCCTCGTTCGGGGGCCGGATCGGCCCCTGCTCGAAGTGCAGGGTGTCGCGGGTCATGGGGACGGGGGGAAGCCGCCGGCCGTGCCGGGCCGGCGGCCTCGGTTCAGCGGATCGGGTTCGGCTTGCACAGGTGGGCCGGCTCCATCGCCACCCGCCCGCAGCCGCCGCAGACGTATTTCATCGCCGCGATCTTGTCCTTGCAGACGTGGCGCGCGTCCACGGCGGGCGCCCCGCAGAAGGAGCATTTCGTCTTGTCGTCGCAGGGGTTGCACAGATGTCCGGGCGCATCCGCCACGGCACCGCAGGTCTTGCAGGTGTAGGCCATGAAATCCCTCCCGTTTCAGGTGAAGAACCTTGCCGCGCAGGGTTCCGGCCGGCATCCGGCCGTGGCGAATAGTGATTCCCGGGCCGGGGAAAGTCAAGGCGCCGCGGCGGGCTAGCGGGTGATCGTCCCGCTCTCGACCGGCTCCATGCCCGGGATGAACGGCTGCAGGATCCGGACCGGCAGAAGGATCGTCCGCTTGAGCATCTCGAAGAGGCTCGTTCCGACGGCCTCCGGCGACAGGGGCACGATCTTCGGGTCCCGGAGCTCGCCGGTGGCCTTCATGGGCACCGCGACCAGCCTGCCGCCCAGGATCCAGCGCAGGCCGGGGATGCGGTTGATGATGCGGTCGATGGTCTTGAACGGCGAGACCATCAGCGTGAAATCGAGATCCCGGCGCAGGAGATCGATCTCCCCCCGGCCGCCCATCCACAGGGTGGGGCCGTCGATCACCCACTCGTGGACGGTGAGCTTGCCCCCGCGCAGCTCGAGGTCGGCCGTGGAGCGCTTGTAGGCGAAGCCGCCGCTTTCGAAGTCCGGAAGCGCGCCGCGGTAGAGCTCGGTCAGGTTCAGGATCGAAAAGAGCCGCGCAAAGAACGGGGACTTGCGGATGACCCCGTCCTCGGCGACGAAGCTGAAGCGGCCGGCGGCCGCCTTGAGGAGCTCGCCCGGCTTTCCCGCCGCCTGGAGGGCGCCCTCCAGGTTGAAGTTCCCGGTGGCGACGCTTGCCTCGCGGGTGAGGCAGGGGACGGTCTCCTCGAGGGGCCGGGCATCGACGACCGGGACGAGGTAGGCGTCGACCCGGTCGCCGGAGAACCCCACCCGGCCCATGAAGAGCATGCCGCAGAGGCTGCCGCGCTCGATCCAGGCGACCCCGCCGCCGGCTTCGAGATCAAACCGCAGCCGGAGCGGTGCGATTTCGACGTCCCCGACCAGGGCCCGTTCCGCGGCAAGCCCGATGCGGCCGGTCGCCTCGGGGCGGCCGGGGCCCCGGCGGCGCGCGAGCGCCTCGAGGTCCTCGGCGAGGCGGCCGAGGTCGAGCACCGAGGCCGCGAGGTCGAGCGCCAGCCGGACCTCCCCGCCCGCGGCCTCGATCGTGCCGTCGACCCGCGCCGCGCTCAGCCCCAGGCCGGCCTCGATCCCCTCCAGGGCGAGGCGGATTCCGCCGGGGAGGCCTTCCCCGGGTTCGGCCGTGAGGCGGCCCGCCGTGAGGCGAAGCGGGGACCCGAGGAAGCGGAAGGCGAGCCGGAACTCTTCGGGCACGGCCTGCAGGGCGAGGTGCGCGGCCCCTTCGCCGTCGAGGGGCAGGGCGATTTCCGTCTCGAAGAGCCGCAGCGCGCCGCCCGCACCTTCGATTTCGGCGACCTCCGCCGCGGCCCCGGGGTGGCGGCGCAGGGCCTCGAGCAGCTCCGCCGCCTCGATCCGCGCCTCCGCCGCAGCGACCCGCAGGCGCCGGGCCGGCTCGTATTCCAGAACGGCCCCGCGCGCCGTCGAGCCGCCCAGGGCGACCTCCTGGCCCGCAAGCCGCACCCGGCCGGCGGCGACCGCAACCCCGCCTTCGCGCAGGGCAAGCCGCTTGCCGGGGAGCGCGTTTTCGATCGCCGCCTCCTCGATTGCCGCCCGCAGGACGAGGCCCTCCGCCCCCCGCGGGGGAAGCGGGATGCGGGCCTCCACGTCCCGCGCGAGGATGAGGCCCGCAGGGGCCCCCTCCGCGGGCGCCCCGGTCCGGCCGGCGAGGTCCCGGACCGCGAGCGCGGCCCGCGCGGCCCGGAAGGCGATCTCCGGCTCCTTGCCCCAGGCCAGGACCCCCGCGACCTCTGCCGCCCGCGAGGAGGCGAGCTCGACCGCAGGGCCCTCAAACGCGAGACGATCGCCCAGGAATTCGAGCCGGGCGGCACCCACCTTCAGCGCACCGGGAAGAAACGCCGCCTCCAGGGCGAGCCCCCGGAGCTCGCCTGCGGCGGAGAGGCGCCAGGTCCCGGGGTCGTGCGGCATTCCCGCAACGCGCACCTCCCGGAGCGCGGCCCGGCCCCCCCGGACCGCCAGCCCCCCCTCGGGGAGCAGGCGGGAGGCGACGAGGCCCGCCTCCGCGAGGTCGAGTTCGGCCGCCGCCGCCGCCGCCTCGAGGCGCAGGGCGCCGCCGGGGTCTTCGCGGCAGCGGAACTCCAGGCCGCTGGCGCGCGAGCCGCCGACGGCCGCCTCCACCCCGGAGACGCGCACCTCGCGGCCCTCCAGCGCAAAGAAGCCGCCGCGGACGGCGATCGGCCCGGGGAGGGGGAGGTAGCGGCCGCGGAGGTCGAGATCCGCGGCCTGGACCGAGACGTCGACGTCCTCGTGCGTGCCGCGCAGCGTGAGCCTGCCGCGCGCGGTCCCGGAGACCTCGCGCACGAGGCCCATCTGCTCGCGGAAGGCGGGGATGCGGACCAGCCGCGCCAGCACCCCCGGCAGGCGGGAAAGCTCGGCGGCGATCGCGATGTCGAGCTCGAGGACGGGGTCGGCCGCGGAGAGCCCCACGTCGAGGCTCCCCGCGGTGCCGAGGGCACCCAGGGTGCGGGCGGAGAGCCCCCGGCCGTGCAGGACGCCGCCCTCGATCCGCGCCTCCCCGGAGACCTCCTCGAGGTCGAGGCCGACCCAGGGCAGGCGGATCGCCCCCCCCTCGAGGCGGCCGCGGAGGAAGAGCGTGGCCAGGCGGTCGAGCTCGGCCCAGGTGTCGCCCGCCAGGCGGACCTCGACCTCGGGCGCCTCGCCCGCGCGGAGCACCTCGAAGATCAGCCGCACGTCGTCCATGTCGCCCAGCATCGCGAGGGCCGCCTCGCGGACCCCTTCCACCCCGGCCCGGCCGGCGATCTCGACCCGGATGCGCGGCGCGAGGCGCTCGTCGACGACGGCCTCGAGCGAGAGCGCGGCCGCGGGCTCCCGCAGGGTGAGATCGGAGATGGCCAGACGAAACCGCGGGCCCTCGCGCTCGAGCCGGGCCGCGAGGCGCTCGATCGCGAAGGCCGCGCTTCGCCCCCGGCGCTCGAGCTCGAGCCGCGGGGCCGCGGCGGCGAGGGTGAGCGTGGCGGCCTCGCCGGAGGGGCAGTCGAGCTCGGCCTCGAGCCGCTCGATCCGGCCCCCGGCGATGCGCACCGGGGCATCCCCCCGGAAGGCCGCCTGCAGGCGGGCGGGTTCGATGCCGTGCGCCTCGAGGAGCGCGTGGATCCGGCCGGTTTCGCCCTCCCGCGCGCCCGCAAGACGCCAGGAGGCGATGCCGTCGGCCGTGCCGGCAAGGGACCAGGAGAACGCTTCGCCCGCGGCCTCGAGGGTGAGCTCCAGGCCCTGCAGGCCGAACCCTTCCCCCTCCTCCCCCTGCAGCAGAAGCCGGCCGCCGCGGACGGCGACCCGGGCGGCCGGGAGCGCGCGGGCGATCTCGGCGGCGATCCGGGCACAGGCGGCCGGGTCGGGCAGGGCCGGCGGGGAGGCATCGGCTCCGGGAAGCGCGGCGCGCAGCACGGGGCCTTCGAGATCGAGCGCCTGGAGGGCGATTGTCCCGCCGAGCAGGGAGGCGAGGTCGAGGCAGAACCGGAGCCGGGGGGCCTCGAGGAGGACGCCCCGCGGCCAGGAGAGGCGGAGATCGGCGAGGGTCGCACAGGGCCGGGGGAGAAGGTGCACGCGCAGGGAGGCGAAGTCGGCGGCGGCCCCCGTTTCGGCCTCCAGCCTCGCGGTGAGCAGGCGCCGCGCCTCGCGCGAGTTCGCGATCGCCGTGGGCAGGACCGCAAGGAGGAGAACGGCCGCAAAGGCGGCCACGGCAAGGGCGAGCAGGCCGATCTTGATCCGCGCCGGGATGCGCATCCGGGGCTTCTTTCCGGGCAGGCGGTTTGCGCTCGGGGCCGGTTCCCGAGGCGTCCACTTACCCACAGAGGCCGCGGGAAGTCAAATCGCGGCCCCCGGGTTGCATCGGGTCTCCGGAAGGGGGTATAAGACGAGCGGTCCGGCGCCGGGTGCCGCGGAGGCGGTTGCTTTGCGCGTCGGCCCCGAAAACCCGAGGAGGCGCGTTCCATGATGTACAACGCGGTCGTGATGGATCATTTCCGCAACCCCCGCAACGTCGGGGTGATCGAGGATGCGGACGGGGTGGGCGAGGTCGGCAACCCCCTGTGCGGGGACATGATGACCATTTACCTCAAGGTCCGCGACGGGCGCATCGCGGACATCAAGTTCCAGACCTTCGGCTGCGGCTCGGCGATCGCCGTCTCGAGCATGCTGACCGAGATCGCCAAGGGCAAGACGATCGAGGAGGCCAAGCGCATCACCAACCGGGACGTGGCCGAGGCGCTCCAGGGGCTGCCGAAGAACAAGCTGCACTGCTCCAACCTCGGCGCCGACGCCCTGCAGATGGCCATCCGGGACTACGAGGCCCGCCAGGCGGGGATCCCGCGGCCCGAGCTCAAGCGCAAGGACGAGCACGAGCACTCCCACGGCGACAAGTGCTACTGCCCGTACTGCGACGTCGAGGTCGAGGAGGGGGCCACCTTCTGCGAGGCCTGCCAGCACGACCTGAAGGAAGAGCATTGACCCGCCGCTTGCTTGCCGGGGAGGCCGCGCGATGAGTTTCGTCAACCTGGACCACATCTCCGCGAACCCGCTCCTGCCCGAGGTGCGGCGGGCGATGATCGCGGCGATCGAACACGGCTACCACAACCCTTCGAGCCAGCACCGGCTGGGGGAGGAGGCCGCCGCGGCCCTCGAGAACGCCCGCGGCGAGGTGGCGCAGCTGATCCACGCCGAGGACCCCCGCGAGATCGTCTTCACCTCGGGGGGCACGGAGTCGGTCAACCACGCGATCAAGGGCGTGGCCCTGGCCAACGCCGACCGCGGCCGGCACATCGTGACCACGAACATCGAGCACAACGCCGTGATCCGCAGCCTCCGGCGGCTCAAATCCCAGGGGTTCACGGTGACGAGCCTCTCGGTCGACGAAACCGGCCGCGTGGACCCGCAGGCCGTGGCCGCGGCGATCACGCCGGAGACGATCCTCGTCTCGGTCATGCACGCGAACAACGAAACCGGGACGCTCCAGCCGATCGCCGAGATCGCCGCCCTCTGCCGCGAGCGCCGGGTCCTCTTCCACACCGACGCCGTGGACTCGGTGGGGGTCGTCCCCTTCGACGTGCGCGAGATCGGGGCCGACCTGGTGAGCTTCGCCGCCAACGCCTTCTACGGGCCGCCCGGCGTCGGCGGGCTCTATGTCCGCCGCGGGGTGAAGATCTTCCCCCTCCTCGACGGCGGCGTCCAGGAACACAACAAGCGCGCCGGGACCGAGAACCTGATCGGCATCCTCGGCATGGGGGCGGCCGCGGCGCTCGCGCGGCGCGATCTGCCCGCCCGCATGGCGCATCTCTCGCGGCTCAAGGAGCAATTTCTCCGGGGGTTGGCGGAGTCGATCGACGAGGTGATCGTGAACACGCACCCCGTGCACAGCCTGCCGCACCTCGTCTCGGCCTCCATCCGCTACGTCGAGGGGGAAAGCGTCATGCTCATGCTCGACGACGAGGGCTTCGGGGTCTCGACCCGCTCGGCCTGCGCCACGGGCTCGCTGCGCGCCTCCCACGTGCTGCTCTCGCTCGGGCTGAGCCACGCCGACGCCCAGGGGACGATCCTCGTCTCCTTCGGGGTCGAGAACACCGCGGAGGAGGTGCACCGCTTTCTCGGGGCGCTCGCGAAAGTCGTCGCCACGCTGCGCGGCATCTCCCCGCTCTGCCGCAAATCGGCCTCCTGAGGGCCCCCGTGGCCGAGCAGCCCTTCGACCGCGTCGCCCGCGACTACGAGGCGATCCACGAGCGAAGCCTGCCGCCGGGGGTCCACAGCGAGGAGTTCGTCCGCCAGAAGGCCGAAACCCTCGCCCCTCTCTTCGCCCCGGCCGCAGGCGCGGTCTTCGACTACCTCGACTTCGGCTGCGGCAACGGCCGGCTCTTCGCCGCGCTCGCCCGCCGGCCCGGGCCGCGCGCGCTGCTCGCCGCGGGGCGGCTTCGCCTCTGCGGCTACGACCCCTCGGCGGAGTCGATCGCCGCGGCCCGCGAGATCGTGGGCCCGCTGCCGGTTGCGCTTGCAAGCCGCCTGGAGGATCTGCCGCCGGGGGCGGCCTTCGACCTCGTCGTGAGCTGCAACGTCTTCCACCACATCGCCCCCGCCGCGCGGCCGGCCGCGGCCGCGACGCTCTGCGGGCTCCTCAAGCCCGGCGGCCGGGTCCTCCTCTGGGAGCACAACCCCCTCAACCCCTTCACCCGGCTCGTCGTGGCCGCCTGCCCCTTCGACCGCGGGGTCTCGCTTCTTTCGCTCCCCTCGGCCTGCCGGCTCTTTTCGCCCCGGGGCTTCCGGCCGGCCGCCCGCGCCTATGTCAACGTCGTCCCCCCCGGCTGGCTAAGGCTCCCGGGGGCCGCGCGGCTCGAGCGCGGGCTGGCGCGGTTCCCGGTGGGCGCCCAGTACTGGGTGCTCTTTGCGCGCGATGCGTAGCCCGGCCGCCGCCGCCTGGAGGATCTACCGCGGGGCGCCCCTGCCCGTGCGGCTGCACGTGCTCGTGCGCGCCCTCACCTGCCCCCTGGGCGCGCTCCTTGCCCGCTTTCCGGCGGCGGGCGCGGCGCTCGACGTGGGCTGCGGGCACGGCCTGCTCGCCCACCTCGCCGCGCGCGACCCCCGCCGGCCGCGGCTTTTCCTTGCCGGGATCGACCACGACGCGGGGAAGATCCGCGCCGCCCGCGCCGTCGGCGGCAGTCGGGTACGCTTCTGGGCGCTTCCCCTCGAGGCGCTGCCGGCCGCCGCCTTCGATTTCGTCTCCATCGTCGATGTCCTCTACACGGTGCGGCGGGAGGCCTGGCCCGGGCTGCTCGCCGGCTGCCGCCGCGTGCTCAGGCCGGGGGGGGTGCTGCTCCTGAAGGAGGTGATCGACCGGCCGCGCTGGAAGCACCGGGCGATCCTGCTCCAGGAGACGATCTCGGTGCGGCTGCTCGGGATCACCCGGGGCGACCCCCCGCACTTCGAATCGCCCGCGGGCTACGCCCACGCCCTGAGGCAGGCGGGGTTTTCCCCCTTCGAGGGGTCGCCCCTCGCGTCAGGCCACTGGATCAGCCATTACCTGATCCTCGCCCGCCGGCCCTGAGCCGCACGCCTCGCCAAAGCGGCAAAGCCGGATGCCGCGCCGTGCGATGAGCGCGCGCACGCGGGGCGAGGCGAGCGCCGCAAGCTCCTCTTCGTGGCGGTAGCCCCAGGCCTTGACCTCCGCCGTCGAGGGCGGAAGGCCGGGGTGGCACATGAGCTCGGTCGTCGTCCCCGCGGCGAGGCCGGAGAGAAGGGAAAGCAGCCGCTCCTCGGTGAGCCGCCCGCCGTCCAGGAAGCCGGCGAAGCGGCAGGGGGGCGCAAGGCGCCGCCGCCTCCGGGCCCGGGCCGAGAGGAGCCGCAGCGCGAGCAGCCCGGGCAGGCGGAAGAGCCGTCCCGCGGGCACGCCGCCCGGCGGGAGGCGCTCGTCGGGGAGGCGCACGTGGCGGATGCCCTGGCGCAGGGCGAGATCGGCGATGCGCTCGAAGACGCCGGGGAGAAGGTGCACGTGCTGGTGGCTGTCGAGGTGCGAGGGGGAAATCCCGGCGGCGCGGATGCGCCCGATCTGAAGAAGCGCCTCGGCCTCGAGGTCTTCGCCCCGGATGCGGCCGGCGAGCCAGAGCCGGGCGAAGGCGGCCGCCGATGGGGGAAGCGAGCCCCCGGGGCCGGCCAGGGAGGAGCCCGGGCCGGAGAGGGGGCGCCCGGCCACGAAGGCGAGGTGCACGCCCACGTCGAGCGCCGGCGCCGCGCGCAGGCGATGGAGGGCGTCCTCGAAGCCGCGGCCCGTGGCGAGCAGCGAGGCCGCGGTCACGATGCCCTCGGCGTGGGCGCGGAGGATGCCCGCGTTCACCTCCGCGCAAAGGCCGAGGTCGTCGGCGTTGACGATGAGCCGCGGCGGGGCGTTTTGCTCAGTCATGGGGGAACGGCCGGCTCCCCGGGAAATTCACGGCCTCGCTCACGATGAAACGCGGCCTCCGGCGCACCTCGACCACCATGCGGCCGATGTACTCCCCGAGGACGCCGAGGTAGATGAAGAGGAGAAAGAAGAGCAGCGAGAGCACCATCAGGGTCGAGGCCCAGCCCGGCACGATCCCCTTGCCGAAGAAGCGGCCGAAGAACGAGTAGAGGATGCCGCCCGCCGAGAAGAGGCTGCCGACGAGCCCGATCAGGATCCCGATCCGCAGCGGCATGATCGAAAACGAGCTTACCCCGCTCCAGCCGAGCCGGATCATCTTCTTCAGGCTGTATTGCGAGACCCCGTGCACCCGCTTGCCCGGCCGGTAGGGCAGGCTGCAGGCGGGGAAGCCGATCCATTCCGTGAGCCCGCGCAGGAAGAGCCCCTCCTCGCGGAAGCGGACGAGCTCGTTCAAGGCGCGGCGGTCGAGGAGGCGAAAATCGGCGAGGCCGGGCTGCAGGTCAACACCGCTCAGAAAGGAGAACAGGCGGTAGAACGCCCGCGAGGAGGTGCGCTTGAACCAGGAGAGCTCGGAGGGCGTCTCCTCGCGCAGGGTCTTCACCACGAGGAAGCCCTCGCGCCACTTGGCGAGCATCTGCGGCACGAGCTCGACGGGGTGCTGGAGATCGCAGTCCATGGTGACGACCGCCCGGCCGGCGGCCGCCTCCATGCCCGCAAGCAGCGCGTACTGGTGGCCGAAGTTGCGCGAAAGCCGGATCCCGCGGACCTCGGGGTGCTCGGCCGCAAGCCCGCGGATCTCCTCCCAGGTCGCGTCGCGGCTGCCGTCGTCGACGAAGATCATCTCCCAGGGGGCGATGCCGTGGGCGGCGAGCACCTCCCGCAGTCGCCCGTGAAGGAGGCGCACGTTTCCGGCCTCGTTGTAGGCCGGGACGACGACGCTCAGCAGGACCTCCCCGCGTTCCGCAGCGATCCCGTTCATCTCAGCTCGTCCAATAGTGGTTCACGAAACAGAGGATGTAGAGCGCCTGCAAGAGCGTCGCGCCGAAGAGCCAGGCGAAGCGCAGGGCGGGCGACCGGAGGGAGGCGCCCGCGAGATGGATGGGGAAGAGGACCATCGTGTAGCGCGCGGCGCCGAGGAGACTCCCGCTTCCGATCGCGACCGCCAGGGTGACGAGCATGTAGACGCCGTAGGAGGCCCGCAGGCGGAGGAGGGCCCAGGCGCCCGCCGCCAGCGCCGAGGCGAGAAAGAAGTAGTCGAGCAGCCGCACGACGAGGCCGGGGCTGTTCTTCACGGCGAGGTCCGCGGCCGTCACCGCGAGGTCGCGGCCGAATTTCCGCTGGGCCTCGAAGAAGAGGAAGAAGTCGCCGAAGACGATCTGGTGATGGAGGAAGAAGGCCAGGATCCCGAGGGGCGCCAGACCGAGCGCGAAGACCCGGCGGGTGAGAAGGCCGCGCAGGCCGTGGGCATGGATGAACTCGGCGGCGAGCAGAACCCCGGCGAAGAGGCCGGCGACGCGGGTCGCCGAGGCGAGCGCGGCGAAGGCCCCGGCCGTCCAGAAGCGGCCGCGCCGCGCGGCGAGCAGCATCGACAGGGAGAGCAGGAGAAAGAGCGACTCCGAGTAGACCGCGTTCAAGAAAAACGCCGCGGGGTGGGCGAGAAGGAAGACCACGGGAAGGACGGGGTCGATCCCGGGGTGGAATTCCTGCACCAGGCGGGCGAAGACGGCGGCGGCAAGCGCCAGGCACACGCTGCTGACCAGCCACCCCGCGAGCACGAGGTCGCCGCCGAGGACGAGGCCCGCGAGGCGGACAAGGAGCGGGTAGAGGGGGAAGAAGACGACGTTCGCCTGGTCGCCTCCCCGCAGGGAGTAGCCGTTCCGGGCGATGTCGAGGTACCAGTAGGCGTCCCAGCGGTCGTGCAGGGCGACGAGGTCCCAGTCGGGCGCGACCGGCCGCACCGAGTGCGGCCCCATCCACTCGAGGGAGGTGTCCGGCGGGAGCTGGAAGCGGTTGAAGGAGAGGAGCGCGTAGAGGTTGGCGACGACGAGCCAGGCCGCAACCAGGGCGAGCGCCGTCCAGGCCGCCCGGAAGCCGCCCCGGGGCGATGCGGCGGGGGTTGCGGGGAATGCCTGCCCGTTTGGGCTCATGGGGCCGTCCTGCGTCTTCGGCTGCGGGGGCGCTATCCTCCCCGGGGAGGGCGACGATACCCGGGAGAGGCCCGGGGATCAAGACCCCTCCCCCGCCGCCGCCCGGGACTCAAGCCGCGCGATCGCCCGCCGCACCGCCTCCGGCACGGCGGCCTTGCGGTTTTCGCGGTAATCGAAGCAGACAACGGTGCCCTCGCCCTCGGCCGCGATCCGGCCCCGGGTGGAGCTCCACACCGCGTAGCGCATGCGGAAGCGGTCCGCCGCGATCTCCTCGACGGCCGCCCCCACCGTGACGCGGTCGGGGTAGGCGAGAGCCGCCCGGAACCGGCACGACGCTTCGGCGAGGATCGGGCCCACGGGGTTTCGGCCGATGAACTCCGGGCAGCCGAGCCGCTCGAAGTAGGCCATGCGCGCGGATTCGAACCAGCGGAAATACACCACGTTGTTCACGTGGCCGTAGGCGTCCATCTCGCCCCAGACCACGGGCAGCTCGAGGCGCACGGGGTAGCGCGAAAGGGCCTCGGCCGCCGCCACCGGGCCGGGGGCGGCGCTCATTTCGGCCGCTCCGGCCCCTCCTCGGCGAGGGGGAGCCCCCGGGACCAGCGGGCGACGCGCTCGGCCACGTGGCGCCCGAATTTCCGCATCAGGTCCTCCATGTCGAGAAAGCTGATCCCGCCGATTCCGGCGCCGCCCATGTACGACTCCTCGGCGTCGAACTCGGCGAGCGTTCGCCCGCCGGGGTCGAGCAGGCGGAAGGTGCCGGCGACCTTCTGCTTGCCCGCCCCGAAGCCGACCAGCCAGCGCAGCGCGGCACTCCCCTTGTCCACCTCGGTGATCGTCCCGCTCAGAAGCACGGCCGAGGAGCCGAGGGGTTGGGGCGGCGGGGAGAAGATCTCGGCGAAGGCCTGTTCCTCCGAAAGCCGCTCGCGCAGGCCGCGCTCGAAATGCGGCCCCAGCGGCTCCCAGAGCCGGTCCTGGAAGCGGAGCGGCTCGAGCGCGAGGGCCGCGGGCTTCGCCTCCGGGTGTTCGGCCCGGCGGGTCTGGACGTGGCTTGCCGTGCAGCCGGCGACCGCCAGGGCGAGGGCGGGGAGCAGGAGGAGGGCGGGCAGGGCGTGCCGGGCGAATGCGCTGCGGGCAGTCATGGGGCCTCCGGGGTCTGAGGTTCGAGGCGTCAGTCGGGAACCGTCTTCACGTTGAGCTCCAGCCGGTAGGAGCGGCCGTCGTCGCTCACGACGATTTCGTCGCGCCGGATCGCGCGCACGCGGAATCCCTCGACCGCCTCGCCCTCGCGGACGATGTGGCCGTTCACGACGGCGAGCCGGCGGCCGGGGTCGTCGAACCAGGCGATCGCCATGAGGCGCAGGCGCCCCTCCTCGAGGCGCGCGAGGCCGTCGGCCCGCGGCGGCCGGGCGGTTTCCGGCCGGGCCGGGGGCGGGACGGCGCGGGCGGCGGGCGAGGGCTCGGCCGGGCCGCGGATCCGCGCCGAGGGCGGGGGCGCCTGCAGCACCGGGGGCGGCTGCCGGGGCGGCGCGCTCGGCTGCGGGCTCGCCGCAACGGGGGGCGGGGCCTCCCGCGCCGGGGCGGGGGGGGCGGCGGCTTGTGCGGCCGGGGGCGCGGCAGGGGCGGCCGGGTTCGGCCGGGTCGCCGCGGGGGGCCGCTCGGCCGCGGCCGGGGCGCCCGTTTCCGGGGGCAGCTTCGCCCGCAGGGCAGGCTGCCCCTCCCCGGCCGGCGGCGCGGTGCGGGTCCCGAGGAGGTAGGCGCCCCCGGCCGCGGCCAGAACCAACGCGGCGGAAAGGGCAAGCGCCGGGCCGCGTTTCCCCGGCCGGCGGGCCAGGCCGGAAGGGAAGGCGGGCGGCGGGGGGCTCTCCGGCCGGCCGGCCGAGGCCGCCTCCACTTTTTTCAGGGCCTCGAGAATCGAGCTCATGAATCGTCCCGTCCCGCCTGCACCCCGGCCAGCACCCGCGGGACGCCGAAACGGCCGCCTGCGCGGTAGAGGGCGATCTTGGTGAGGTTGCCCACGACCCCGTCCACGGGAAGGCCGAAACGGGCCTGGATCTCCTCGACCGCGCGGCGGGTCGCCCCGTCGTATTCGCGGTCGAGCGGGACCGCCTCGTGGCCCAGCTCGCGCAGGAGCATCTTCAGGGCGAGCACGGAGTCGGGCGGGGCGCTTCCCGGGATGGTGCCGCTGAGGGAAAGAAAATTCTTCCAGGGAAGGTAGGCGACGCCCGTCCAGAGGCGGGCGAGTTCGGCCTCCCCGAGGGCGAGCGGCGTCCCCTCCGGGAGGGCGAGGACGAAGGAGGCCTGCTCGATGCGCGTCAGCGCAAGGTAGCGCGCGGCCGGCTGGCCCGGGGCCCGGAGCTCGAGCACCGCCGGCATGTCGAAGGCGCGCAGCGCCTGCGGGTCGGCGCCCTCGACCCGCTGCAGGTAAAAGCCGGCCGCCTTGGCCGCGAGGTTGAACCAGGTGGCGTCGTCGGTCACGTCGTCGAGCATGCCGCGGGAGGAAAGCGGCTCGCCCCAGGCGGAGAGCACGGCGGCGAGGGCGGCGCGGCGGCTTGCACGGGGGTCGAGGCGCCGCAGGGCCTCGCCTGCGTCCGCACCCTGGGGGGCGGAGGCCTCCGGCGCCGGCGGGGCCGCCCGTTGCTCCGTGCGCGGCGCGGCTTGCGGGGCGAAGGCCTCGAGGAGGGGCCCCCGGTAGAGCACCAGCGCCGCGGCGGCCGCGGCGGCGAGGAAGGCCGCAAAGGCCCATCGGCCCTCAAGCAGGAGAGAGGACTTTGGGACCGCGCCGCGGGCGGAGAGCTCCGCGAGCGCGCGGCGCGCGATCCCCGCCGTCACGCGGCGGCGGTTGCGGCCGAAGGCGGTGAGGAGCGCGCGGTCGCAGGCGATGTTGATCCGCCGGGGGATGCCCCCCGACCAGGCGTGGATGCGGCGGATCGCCCGCGGCGTGAAGAGGTCCACGGGACGCCGGGCGGCGACGTTGACCCGGTAGCGGATGTATTGCCCGGTCTGCCTGAGGTCGAGCGGCAGGATGCGGCAGCGGACGGCGATCCGCTGGCCGACCTGGCGCAGCCCGGGGGAGTCGAGGAGATCGGCGAGCTCGGGCTGCCCCACGAGGACGATCTGGAGGAGCTTGTCGCGGCGGGTCTCGAGGTTGGAGAGCAGCCTGAGCTGCTCGAGAACGTTGCGCGCGAGGTTCTGGGCCTCGTCGATCAGGACGATGACCTTTTTCCCCTCGGCCTTGCGTTCGAGGAGAAAGCGGTTCAGGGCGTTCACCAGCCCCGCGGTGTCGGCGCCGTCGGCGGCGATCCCGAATTCGTCGCAGAGGGCGGCCAGGAGCTGCCGCGGGCCGAGCCGGGGGTTGAAGATGTAGGCGGCGCAGGCGCTCGCATCCAGGCTCTCGAGGAAGGCGCGGCAGAGGGTGGTTTTGCCTGTGCCCACTTCCCCCGTGATCTCGACGAACCCCTCGCCCTGGGCGAGCGCGTACTGGAGATGGGCGAGGGCCTCGCGATGGCTTTCGCTCAGGAACAGGTATTCCGGGTTCGGGACGAGCCGGAAGGGTTTTTCGCGGAACCCGAAATGGGCGGTGTACACGGGATTCCCCCGGAGCGGGCAAACAATGAAAAATTCTAAAAAACAAGCCGAGTTCTGTCAACTCGGCGGCCGGCGGGCGAAGCCCCGCCAGGCCTGGGGTCACGGCCCGCCGGCAGGCGGGGGGGTCTGCGCCGCCAGGCGCTCGAGCGCCTCGCCGCGCTCCGCGGGGGAAAGCGCGGCCAGGCGCCGGCAGGCGTCGTAGAAGCGGCCGAGGTCGAAGCCCGTCTCCGCGAGCAGCCGGCGGAAGGCGGGCACGCGGTCGTGGTAGGCCGCCAGGGGGACGAGGGCCGCGTTGTTCGCCCCCGCGGCGGAGAGCCCCGCACGGTGCGCGGCGAAGGCGGGCTCGCCCCCCTCCTCCTCCTCTTCGAGGTCCCGCAGGAGGCGCGCGAAAACGGCCGCCTTGGCGGCGCGCTTTTCCTCCGCGGGGAGGGGGGAGGCGTAGAGGCGCTCGAGCTCGGCCCGGCGGCGGGCGACGAGGCCGAGAAAACGGTCGTTCACCGCCCGGCGCCGCTCCCAGGCGGCGAGCGCCTCGGGCCGGCCCGTGGAGGCGGCCCAGCGCCGCAGCCCCTCCTCCTCGACCGCGGTGGCGAAGCCCTCGTTGAAGGACGTGTCGCCGGCGACGTAGAGCAGGCGGTGGGCGAGCTCGTGGAAGAGGAGGGCGGCGAGGCCCTCCTCCTCCAGGGAGGCCCAGGTGCTCAGCACCGGGTCGTCGAACCAGCCGAGCGTGGAATAGGCGAGAACGCCCGCGACGAGGACGTCGTAGCCCCGGCGGCGCAGCCGCTCGGCCTCGGCCTGCGCGCCGCCGGGGGAAAAGTAGCCGCGGTAGGCGGCGCAGCCGATCAGGGGGTAGCACCAGGTCTTGGGGGAAAGCGAGAACTCCGGGGCGGCGAAGACGTTCCACAGGGCGTAAGGCCGCTTGAGCGCGACGAAGTCGCGGTAGGCCGACCCCACCGGCAGGAGAAGCTCGCGGCCGGCAAAGTCGCGCAGGGTCTCGAGGGCGGCGAGGCGGGTGCGCAGCCCCGGGGGGGTCGCCGGGTCCTCCTGCACCGCGGCGAGCGGCCGCCGCGCAAGCAGGATGCCGGCCTGGCCGGCCGCGGCCTGGCCGTAAAAGCGAAGCTCGCTGCAGCCCGCAAGAAAGGCCGTGATCAGAAACGGGGCCGCAACCCAGCCGCTGAGCGGGAAAAGGCGTCTCATCGCGGTGCTCCCGGAAAGCGAACGCATGCCGCGAGCATAGACCGGCCGGCGGGAGGCGGCAAGGAGGAGCCAACGTTTCCCCCCCACCGACAGGCTTCAGACGAGGCTGTAGCAGAATTTCTCGAAGATGCGGCGGCTGAACTTTCCCCGCTCCACGTCCTCCTTGATGATCCTCAGGGTGTCGAGCGGGTCCTGGGCGCGGCGGTAGGGGCGCTCCTCGTTGGTCAGCGCCTCGTAGCAGTCGATGATGCCGATCAGCTGGCCGGCGAAGGAGACGCGCCGGATCCCCCGCGGGTAGCCGCTCCCGTCCAGCTTCTCGTGGTGCTCGAGGGCCCCCTGCACGATCTCGCCGTCGAGGCGGCTCACCTGCCGGATGATCCGCTCGCCGATCGCGGGGTGGGCCTTCATCACCTCGAACTCCTCGGCGGTGAGCCGCCGCGGGGCCTTGAGGATCTCGGAGGGGATCTCGGTCTTGCCGACATCGTGCAGGAGCGCGCAGAGCCCCAAGCGGCGGGTTTCGGGGAGGGAAAGGCGCGAGAAGAAGCAGAA
This sequence comes from Desulfatibacillum sp., assembly GCA_020725555.1. Lineage (GTDB taxonomy): Bacteria > Desulfobacterota > Desulfobacteria > Desulfobacterales > SpSt-501 > SpSt-501. The sequence continues at coordinate 133,030 of DYEU01000016.1, read as the reverse complement.
GCTCAGGGTGAGGGCCATCACGTTCACGGAGTGGATCACGGTCGAGTAGTCCTTGGTCGAGATCGTGGCAAGCGTCCGCAGAACTCCCGGCTGGTCCGAGTAGCCGGAGACGAGGATGCCCATCGTCTCGGGCAGGGCCTGGATCGTCCCGGCCCGCGGCTCGGCGAGCGTCTCTTCGACCAGGCGGCAGAGGGTCTCCTTCACCCCGGCCACGTCGCCCTCCCGGATGTCGCGGGCGATGTCCTGGTTGAAGCCGCGGTGGACCTCGAGGGCCGCCTCGTCGCGGTCGGTTTCCTCGATGAAGAGCCTCGGGTGCAGGCCCTCGTCGAGGCGGACCTCGGAGATCCCCATGCCGGCCGGCTTGTAGAGCTGGAAGACGCCGGGTGCGCTCTCGAAGAAGAGAGGCACGCGCCGGTAGTAGCGGATCTGGGAGGCGCGGACGGGGATGTAGGTGCGGGTCTTCATGTCGGGGCTCCCTCTTCGTCATCGGCCAAACGGCGCCCTCCCTTGAGCGCGAAATGGGACGGTTGCGGCCGGGCCCCCTCCTGGGCTAAGAGAGGCCCGAAGACGACGAACCCGCCCCCCGCGGGGCGGAAGAACGGGGAGGGACCGATGGCGATCGAACGCGTGACGGAGATCGACGACCGCGTCGTCCTGCGGCAGGCGCTGGTGAGCGTATCCGACAAGGGCGGCCTGGAGCGCTTCGTCCCGGAGCTCATCCGCCTATGCCCGGGGCTGAAGATCCTTTCGACCGGCGGGACCTTCGGCCGGCTCGAGGCGATCCTCGGCCCCGCCGGCCGGGGGCGCCTCCTCCAGGTCTCGGACTACACCGGCCAGCCCGAGACCCGCGGCGGGCTCGTCAAGACGCTCGACTTCAAGATCTACCTCGGGCTGTTGACCGAGACCCACAACGCGGCCCACCGCGCGGACCTCGAGCGCACCGGGAGCGTTCCGATCGATCTCGCGGTCGTGAACCTCTACCCCTTCCGCGAGACGGTGGCGCGGCGCGGGGCGGACCTCGAGGATGCGCGCGGCAACATCGACATCGGCGGCCCTTGCATGATCCGTGCGGCGGCCAAGAATTTCCTGCGGGTCGCGGCCGTGGTGGACCCGGCCGACTACGAGGCGCTGCTGGCCGAGCTCGAGGCCCACGCCGGGGGGACGACGCTTGCGTTCCGTTTCCGCCTGGCGAAGAAGGCCTTCGCGCTCACCGCGGACTACGACCGGGCGATCGCCGACTACTTAGCGGGGGTCGACCCCGGCCGGGCGGCCGAGCCCTACCGCCCGGCCCCCGCCCGCTGACCCCGCCCGGGGGGAAAACCCGGGGATTTCCGGAAGGAGGCGCCATGGCCGAGGATTTGAAGCGGATGTACCGCACCGTCATGGACGACCGTTTCCCGCCGCGCATGGAGATCCACTTCGTGGACGGGAGCGGCCGGCAGACGCTTTACTATGAAAAGGTGAGCTGGGTGATCGAGGGGGTCGAGAAAGGCTTGCGTTACGGCGAGAACCCCGGCCAGGAGGCGGCCCTCTATCGCCTCGTGAACGGCAACCTCGTGCTCGGCGGGGTCGAGACCGTGCAGCCCGGCCGCCACCTCGCCTCGCTGCCCGAGCTCCTCCAGTCGGGCAAGCACCCGGGCAAGATCAACATCACCGACGCCGACAACGCGTTGAACATCCTGCGCTATTTCACCGACCGGCCCACGGCCGTGATCGTCAAACACAACAACCCCTGCGGGGTCGCCCGCGCCGCAAGCCTCCTCGAGGCCTACCGCCGCGCCAATCTCGCCGACCGCGTGGCCGCCTTCGGCGGCTGCATCGCCCTCAACCGGGCGGTCGACCGCGCGACGGCCGAGGCGATCGCCCAGCAATACGCCGAGGTGATCGTCGCCCCGGAGTTCGAGGAAGGGGTGATGGCGATCTTCGGCCGGAAGAAAAACCTGCGCGTGCTGCGCATCCGCAACATGGAGCGCCTGCAGGAGTTCGAAAACAGCCGCTTCGTCGAGTTCAAGAGCCTGATCGACGGCGGCCAGGTGGTGCAGTGGTCCTTCGTCCCGGTGACGCGCCGGCCCGAGGACCTCAAGCCCGCCGCCTGCGAGCACCGCGGCAAGACCTACCGCATCCGGCGCGAGCCGACCCCGCAGGAGGTGGAGGACCTCCTCTTCGGCTGGCTCGTCGAGGCCGGGGTCACCTCGAACTCGGTGCTCTACGTGAAGGACCAGGTGACCGTGGGGATCGGCACCGGCGAGCAGGACCGCGTGGGCGTGGCCGAGATCGCGCGCGACAAGGCCTACCGCAAGCTCGCCGACCGCTACAGCTTCGAGGCCTGGGGGATCGCCTACCACGATCTTCAGGACCCCGAGCGCAGGGCCGAGATCGACGAGCGCGTGCGCCGCGAGAGGGGCGGCCTGATCGGCGCCGCCATGGTGAGCGACGCCTTCTTCCCATTCCGCGACGGGGTGGACGTCGGCATCCGCGAGGGCATCCGCTCCGTGATCCAGCCCGGCGGCTCGGAAAACGACCACCAGGTGATCGAGGCCTGCAACGAGGCCGACGTCGCCATGGTCTTCACCGGGCAGCGCGCCTTCAAGCACTGAGCGGCGCACGGCCCCCCAACGAGAAAAGCGCCCGCCGGCGGACCCGGCGGGCGCTTTTCTTGCTCCTTCCGAAAAAACTCAGGTCGACAGGTAGGCCACGACCTCGACCCCGCGCGTCGTCCGGTCCTCGTTGAAGACGCTCGCCCGCACGTAGGGCCCCATCACGGGCGCGCGCAGGATGTGCGCGAGATCGCGCCCCCCGATCCAGGGGAGCCCGCCGCCCGCGCTGAGATCGCTCGTCTGGCAGCACTGCAGGCGGTGCGTGAGGGTCCCGGGGTCGAAATAGCTCTCGAAGTTGAAGAAATAGCTCGTCTCGCCGACCACGCCCACGCCGTAGACGAAGTCGTAGAGCGAGAAGCTCAGCTCCAGGGTGAAGCCGCGCAGGTTCGTGCTGTTCAGGGGATCCGAGATCACGTAGGCGTTGATCGTGCGGTAGCCGTCCACGTTGATCATGTGGTAGCCGTAGCCGGTGTGGCCCTCGACCTGGCGCCGGGGGAAGAGGGTCGTCACCGCCGTGCAGGGCCGCTCGCACAGGCGCGGGAAGATCGGCTTCTTGGCGAGTTTGCGCATCAGGGCCTTGTTTTCCTTGGGCAGGAAATAGGGCCAATCGGGTCGTGCCGGGTGGGTCGTCTTGACGAACTCGATTTTGGGGGGCTTTTTCGCCTGCGGCATGGGGCACCTCCTGCGGGGTTGGGGGGAAGGGCAAAAAGAGATGGGGAGAAAACCGCGCTCAGTCTACGCCCGATTTTCCTCGTAGGCAAGCCGCAAGGCGGGGAAACGAAGCGGGGCCCTAGGGCCCCGCTCGGCGAGAATGTGGAAGGTTCGAATTCCGGTTTGCGCTCAGCGCAGGGCGATCCTTCTGCGGGCCCAGCAGGCGACGCCGATCATGCCGGTGCCCAGAAGAAGCAGGGTCCCCGGCTCGGGTACGGCCGCGAAGTAGGAGACGTGGCTCAAGCCCTTCCCCGGCAGGTCGAGGCCGCCGAGTTCCAGAACGAAATCCCCATCGTCCATGACCGCCCAATGGTCGGGGTTGCCCCAGCCGGGTTGGCCCACGCCGAACTTCAGCACCGCATACTGCCAAAACGAGGGCACATTGTCGAGCGGATTTGAATCTTCATCCTTGAAGATAAAATACACGGGGAAGCCCAACAGGCCGCCTAGCCATGCCCCCTCCTCGGCAGGATTGGTGGGCGTGACCCACTGAGGGTTGAAATAAACAAACGCGTCCACCGGGTTGGAGGGGACGAGGGTGTCCGCCGACGCCGGCAGCGTCATCCAGAGCAAGGCGGCCGTGAATAACAGGATGTTCTTTTTCATCTCGCACCTCATTGCAATGTTTAGAGTTTTTCGCCCCGCTTTCCGCACTCGGGAATCTTCCTGAGGGCGCCATGACCCGAGCGGCGGAAAAGGCGTCTGGAAAAGGGTTAAGCAAGAATTGTGCAAAACATTGGGGAAAAGCAAATAACGAATTTAATTCAGGAGGTTGTTCCTTTCACAGGACGGAGGGCGGCGGCTGTTTTGGGAAAGCGAGGATCCTACCTTGGGTAAAAGGGAGCTTTTGATTATGGGAAAAATTTCCCATCATGCGGGCGGCCCGCGGTGCTCGAGGATGCGCGCGGTCGCCGATAGGGCGGTCTCGATGTCGCGGGCCGTGACCTCGTAGTGGGTGACGGCGCGCAGGGTGCGGGGCCCGGTGGCGAGCAGGCGCACCCCCTCGCGGCCCAGGGCCGCGACGAGGGCGGCCGCCGTGAGGCCGGGTTTGACGACGTCGAAGTAGACGATGTTCGTGCGCACCGCCCGGGGGTCGAGGGCGAGGCCCTCGATCGCGGCGAGCCCGTGGGCGAGGCGGGAGGCGTTCTCGTGGTCGAGGGCGAGCCGCTCGACCATCTCCTCCAGGGCGACGATCCCTGCTGCGGCGAGCACCCCCGCCTGGCGCATGCCCCCGCCCAAAAGCTTGCGTGCGCGCCTGGCGCGGGCGATGAAGAGGCGCTCCCCGCAGAGAAGCGAGCCCGCGGGCGCGCCGAGCCCCTTGCTCAGGCAAAAGGAGACCGAGTCCGCGGGCTGCGCGAGTTCCGCGGCCGGGACCCCGAGGGCGACCGCGGCGTTGAAGAGCCTGGCCCCGTCGACGTGCAGCCGGACGCCGTGCCGGCGGGCGATCGCGGCCACGGACGCGACGTAGTCCGGCGCGAGCGGGGCCCCGCCGCAGAGGTTGTGGGTGTTCTCGAGGCAGATGAGGGCCGTGCGCGGGAAGTGGATGTTCTCCGGCCGGATCGCCTCCTCGAGCGCGGCGGGGTCGAGCGTCCCGTCGGGGAGGTTTTTCACCGTCCGCGGGTGGACGGCGGCGACCGCGGCCGAGCCCCCCTGCTCGAAGAAGAAGCTGTGGGCGCGGTCGCCGAGAATCATCTCCTCGCCCCGGCCGCAGTGGGCGAGGATGGCGACGAGGTTCGCCTGGGTGCCGCTCGTCACGAAGAGGGCGGCCTCCTTGCCGAGGAGCCCGGCCGCCATCTCCTCCAGGCGGTTCACCGTGGGGTCCTCGCCGAAGACGTCGTCGCCCACCTCGGCCGCGGCCATGGCGCGGCGCATGGCGGGGGTGGGGCGGGTCATGGTGTCGGAGCGGAGCTCGATGGCGGCCATGGGGGCGGTCCTCGCCGTTTCGGGAAATGAGGCCCTTCTATCGCACGGCGGCGCGCCCCGGGGCAAGCCGCTTTGCGGGCCGCCTCCTTGACCCCGGCCGAAATTCGAGGGTATATGCAACAGCTGAACGGTTTTCAGGTTCTTGAGGCCGCAACCGGAAGCAAGGGAGGAGGGCCATGGCGAAGCTCTTGTGGCAGCCCACGGCGGAGAGGGTGCGCGCGAGCAACATGTTCCGGTTCATGCAGTTCGTGAACGAGCGCCATGGGTGCGACTTCAAGGACTACCCCGCGCTCTACCGCTGGTCGGTGGAGCACATCCCCGAGTTCTGGGCGGCGATGTGGGATTTCGCGGGCATCCGGCATTCCGCCCCCTACCGCGAGGTGGTGGACGACGTGACGAAGATGCCCGGGGCGAGGTGGTTTTCCGGGGCGAAGTTGAACTTCGCCGAGAACCTCCTGCGCCACCGCGACGCGCAGACGGCGCTCGTCTTCCAGGGCGAGGGCCGTCCGCCCGTGCGCCTGAGCTACGCCGAGCTCTACGACGCGGTCGCGCGCCTCGCCCGCAGCCTGCGCGACATGGGCATCCGGCCGGGCGACCGCGTCGTGGGCTTTCTCCCCAACATGCCCCAGGCGACGATCGCCATGCTCGCCGCGACGAGCCTCGGGGCGGTCTGGTCCTCGTGTTCGCCCGACTTCGGGATCAAGGGGGTCCTCGACCGCTTCGGCCAGATCCAGCCGCGGGTCCTCTTCACCGCCGACGGCTACTTCTTCAAGGGCCGCCGCATCGACTCGCTCGAGCGCATGGCGGGCATCCTCAAGGAGCTGCGCTCGATCGAGCGCGTCGTCGTCGTCCCCTACACCGAGGAGGCCCCCGACGCGGGGCGGCTGCCGAACGCGGTTCCCTGGGCGGAGTTCCTCGCCCCGCAGGCCGGGCTCGAGATCGCCTTCGAGCAGCTGCCCTTCGAGCACCCCCTCTACATCATGTACTCCTCGGGGACGACCGGGTTGCCGAAGTGCATGGTGCAGAGCGCGGGCGGGATCCTCATCCACCACCTCAAGGAGCTCATGCTGCACACCGACTTGACGCGCCGCGACACGATCTTCTACTTCACGACCTGCGGCTGGATGATGTGGAACTGGCTCACGAGCTCGCTGGCCGTGGGGGCAACGCTCGTCCTCTACGACGGCAACCCCTTCCACCCCCACCCGGGCGTCCTCTGGGAGATGGCCGAGCGCGAGAAGATCACGGTCTTCGGGACGAGCGCAGGCTACATCGGGGCGCTCATGAACTCCGGGGTCAAGCCCGCCGAGCGCTACGACCTCTCCGCACTGCGCGCCGTGCTCTCGACCGGCTCGCCGCTCTCCGCCGAGGGCTTCGAGTGGGTCTACGCGAACGTGAAGTCCGATCTCCAGCTCGCCTCGATCTCGGGCGGGACCGACCTCAACGGCTGCTTTGCGCTGGGAAACCCCATGGGGCCGGTCTACGCGGGGGAGCTCCAGTGCCGCGGGCTCGCCATGGACGTCCATGCCTTCGACGCCGAGGGCCGGCCGGTGATCGGCAAGCAGGGCGAGCTCGTTTGCTGCAAGGCCTTCCCCTCGATGCCGATTTACTTCTGGGACGACGCGGAGAACAAGAAGTACCTCGCCGCCTACTTCTCGGTCTACCCCGGCGTCTGGCGCCACGGCGATTTCATCGAGATCAACGAGCGCGGCGGGGTCGTGATCTACGGCCGCTCGGATGCGACCCTCAACCCGGGCGGGGTGCGGATCGGCACTTCCGAGATCTACAGCATCCTCGCCCTGATGCCCGAGATCGTGGACAGTGTCGTGATCGGGCAGAAGTGGAAGGGCGACGAGCGCGTGATCCTCTTTGTGCAGCTGCCGCCGGGGGAGAGCCTGACCGAGGCGCTGAAACAGAAGATCCGCGACACGATCCGCACCCTCGCCTCGCCGCGCCACGTCCCGGCGAAGATCGTCGCCGTCCCGGGCATCCCCTACACGCTCAACATGAAGAAGGTCGAGATGGCGGTGAAGAAGGCGATCGAGGGGCAGCCGATCCTCAACCGCGACGCGTTGAGCAACCCCGACGTGCTCGAGTTCTATGCCCGGATCCCCGAGCTCCAGGAAGACTGACCCCCACGCCGCCCGCGAGACCGCCGCGCCCGGCCCCGCCGGGGCCGGCGCCGTGCGCCTCGAGGGCGAGATCGAGCACGTCTCCTTCGTGAACGAGGAAAACGGCTTCGCCGTGGTCCGCGTGCGCCTGCCCGGCCGGGCCGAGCCGGTCACGGCCGTGGGCACCATCCCCGCCCCCGCGGTCGGCGAGGTGCTCGCCATGGAGGGCGGCTGGGCGCGGCACCCGCGCTACGGCGAGCAGTTCCGCGTCGAGCGCTGCCAAAGCCGCATCCCGGCCACGGTCGAGGGGGTCCGCCGCTACCTCGGCTCGGGCCTGATCCGCGGCCTGGGGCCCGCGCTCGCCTCCCGCATCGTCGAGCGCTTCGGCAAGGAGACCCTCGCGGTGATCGAGCGGGAGCCCGGCCGGCTGACCGAGATCGAGGGGATCGGCAAGAAGCGCCTGGCGCAGATCGAGGAGGCCTGGCGGTCCCAGCGCCACCTGCGCGAGATCCTGATCTTCCTCCAGGGCCACGGGGTCGGCCCGGGCCAGGCGGCGCGGATCTTCAAGACCTACGGCCCGGCGGCGGCCGCCCTCGTGCGCGAGAACCCCTACCGGCTCGCCACCGAGGTCGCGGGCATCGGCTTTGCGACCGCGGACCGGATCGCCGAGCGGTTGGGCGTCCCGCGCGACTCGCCCTACCGCATCGAGGCGGGGCTCCTCTTCGCCCTGCGCGAGTTCTCCGAGGAGGGCCACCTCTTCGCCGGCCGCGAGGCGCTGCTTGGCCGCGCGGCCGGCCTGCTCGGGGTCGAGGAGGCCCCCCTGGCGGCCGCGCTCGAGGCGCTCGGCGCCGCGGGCCGGGTCGTGCGCGAGAGCACAGCGGGCTCCGAGGCCGTCTACCTCCCCTTTCTCCACCGCGCCGAGACCGCGATCGCCCGCGCGCTGGCGCTCCTCTTCACGGTGCCGCGCGGGCGGCTTCCCGCCGCGCCCGACGCCCTCGTCTCCTCCGCCGAGCGCGATCTCGGGGTCCGCTTCTCCGCCGAGCAGGCCGCGGCCGTCTCCGGGGCGCTGCGGCACAAGGTGCTCGTGATCACCGGCGGCCCCGGGACCGGCAAGACCACGATCGTGCGCGCGATCGTGCACGGCTTCGAGCGGCTCAAGGCGCGCGTGCTCCTCGCCGCCCCCACCGGCCGCGCCGCCAGGCGCCTTGCGGAGGCGACCGGCCGCGAGGCGGCGACACTCCACCGCCTGCTCGAGTACCAGGCCGACCGGGGCGGCTTCCAGCGCGGAAGAAAGCGGCCCCTTTCCTGCGATCTGCTCGTCGTCGACGAGAGCTCGATGATCGACGCCCCCCTCATGGCCGCGCTGCTCGATGCCCTTCCGGCCGCGGCCGCGCTCATCCTCGTCGGCGACGCCGACCAGCTGCCCTCGGTCGGGCCGGGAAACGTGCTCGCCGACGTCATCGACTCGGGCCGCCTCCCCGTCGTGCGCCTGGAGCGGATTTTCCGCCAGGCGGGGAAAAGCCGCATCGTCGTGAACGCCCACCGCATCCGGCGGGGCGAGATGCCCTTTTTCGAGGCCGAGGAGGGCGAGGTCTCCGACTTTTTCTTCATCGAGCAGGAGGACCCCGAGCGCGCGGCGGACACGATCCTCGAGCTCGTCCGCCACCGCATCCCACGGCGCTTCGGCCTCGACCCCGTGGAGGAGATCCAGGTGCTCGCCCCCATGCACAAGGGGGAGGCCGGGGTCGCGCGCCTGAACGCGCGGCTCCAGGAGGCGTTGAACCCGGGGGAGGGCGGGATCGCCCGCGGGGAGCGCTTCTTCCGCCTCCGCGACAAGGTCATGCAGGTGAGAAACGACTACGACAAGGAGGTCTTCAACGGCGACATCGGCCGCATCGTCGGCGTCTCGCCCGAGGCGCGCGAGGTCGTGGTGCGCTTCGAGGGCCGCGAGGTGGCCTACGACTTCACCGAGCTGGACGAGCTCGCCCACGCCTTCGCCGTCTCGGTGCACAAGGCCCAGGGCTCCGAGTACCCGGCGGTGGTGATTCCCCTGCTGACGCAGCACTACGTGCTGCTCCAGCGCAACCTCATCTACACCGCGCTCACCCGCGCGCGGCGGCTTGCGGTGCTGGTCGGCTCGAAGAAGGCGCTCGCGATCGGCGTGAAGCGCCGCGGCGCCGAGCGCCGCATGACGCTCCTGCGCGAGCGCCTCGAGCGCCTGCTGCCTGGGAAGTAAATTTCCCAAAAAGGGAAAATCAATTCCGATTTCCCTTTCTCGCCGCCGCCCCGCTCCCCGGGCTGCCAAGACAACCATCTGAATTCGATAGAAAAATTTGAATATCCAGGGGTTTTCAGGATCTTGCACGCTTTTTGCTATTAACAGGGTAGAGAGGCCCCGCACGCGGCCGTCACGGCGCAAGGCGCGGGCGGAGACCCGCCCGGCGGCGGGGCCCGAAAAAGGAGGGATCGCAAGGCAACGGGGGCGCCGGAGGCGCCGGCATGAGCGAGCGGCGAGAATCGGCCGCGGCCGGCCGTCCGGGTCTGAGGCGGGTGCCGCAGAACGCGGGCAACCTCAAGCTTCGGGAGGTCCCTCATGTTTCTCGAATACTTCCGCATCGCGGGCCTGGGGCAGTCGCTGGCGCTGGTGGATCTCGTCTCGCGCATCCTCTTCATCGTCTTCTTCGCCCTGATTCTCGTGATCGGGGGCTGGAAGATCCGCCGGTCGCTCGCGGCGGGGCTGGTTCTGATCTACGGCTTCTGGCTGCTTCTCCACAACGCGGGGCTGCTGCGCTGAACGCCGCGCGCAACCCCACGCCGAGGACCGCCGCAGGAGAACGAAGGGGGGCACCGTCGTCTTCATGAAACCCATCCCGTTGAAAGACACCCCGGGGGGCGGGGCGGAAGCCTCCCGGCTTTCCTTTTTCCCCAAGGCCCCTCTCCGGCCCGAGGAGCTGCGCATCCCGGTGGCGATGGTCGAGGACCTCCTGCTGCGGCGGCTCTACGTGAAAGGCGAGGCGACCCTGAAGGGTCTCTCGCAGGAGCTCAAGCTCAGTTTCCCCCTCCTCCACGCCCTCTTCCAGAAGATGCGCCAGAAGCAGCTCTTCGAGGTGAGCGGCATGGAGGGCAACGACTACCGCTTCACCCTCTCGGGCCTCGGCCGCGAGCAGGCGGCCCAGCGCTTCCTCACCTCCCGCTACATCGGCCCGGCCCCGGTCTCGCTTTCCTCCTACAACGCCGCCGTGCGCAGCCAGAACATCCGGCCGCTGATCGACCGCGCGGCCCTCAAGGCGGCGCTCGCCGACCTCGTCGTGACCGAGCGCTTCCTCGAGGAGCTCGGCCCCGCGCTCGTCTCGCAGAAATCGATCTTCCTTTACGGCCCCACGGGAAACGGGAAGACGAGCGTCGTGAGCCGCCTTTCCCGCATCTATCGCGACACGGTCGTCATCCCCTACGCCGTGGAGGTGGACGGGCAGATCATCGTTCTCTTCGACCCCGGGGTCCACGAGCAGGCCGAGAACCCGCCGCCGGATCTCGACCCGCGCTGGGTCGTCTGCCGCCGGCCCTGCATCCTGGTCGGCGGCGAGCTCGAGCCCCGCATGCTCGAGCTGCAGCACGAGGAGAGCACTCAGGTCTACGCCGCGCCGGTCCAGATGCGCGCGAACAACGGCCTCCTCGTGATCGACGACTTCGGCCGCCAGATCGTCTCCCCGGTCTTTCTGCTCAACCGCTGGATCGTGCCCCTCGACCGGCACACGGACTACCTGAGCCTGCGCTACGGCCTCAAGTTCCAGGTGCCCTTCGAGGTGACCGTCGTCTTTGCGACCAACCTCGAGCCCGCCGACCTCGCCGACGAGGCCTTCCTGCGCCGCATCCCGAACAAGATCCTCGTGGACGCGGTCGACGATGAGGTCTTCGAGCGGATCTACGCGCGCGAGATCGAGCGCCGGCGGCTCGAGGGCGAGGGCGCAGCCGGGGCCTACCTGCGCGAGCTCTGCCGCCGCCGCGGGGGAGAGCTCCGGGCCTGCCAGCCCGCAGACATCCTGGACATCGTGGTCGCGGCGAGCGAGTTCGCGGGCCTCCCCCCTCGGGTCACCTGCGAGGCGATCGGCCGCGCGGCCGAGATCTACTTCACCCGGCCCCGCCTCGGGGGTGCGGAGGGCAGGCCGGGTTGAGCAGGGGCGGGGGGCTTCTCCATGCTCTTCGAGTACGGCGGGCTCCTGGGGATGACGGGGTCGGGGTTCTCCTGGGAGCTCCTGCGCGAGATCGCCCTCGCCGTCTGCGCGGGGGTGGGGCTTGTGTTTTTGGGGTTCAGGGTGAAGGGGGTGTGGGGGGCCGTCATCGCGCTCGCCGCCGGGGTGGGGTTCCTGCTTTACCGTGAAGGGGTGATCCGGTTCTGAGATGGACGAGAAGGCGCTGCTTTCGGAGAACACCGAGCTTGTGGGGGTGAGCCGCAACATCCGCCGCGTGCGCGAGCTGATCGAGCAGGTGGCCCCCACGGGGTTCAACGTGGTCGTGACCGGCGAGACCGGGACCGGCAAGGAGCTCGTCGTCAACAGCCTCTACGCGAAGTCCCCGCGCTGGGGTAAGCCCTTCGTCAAGGTGAACTGCGCGGCCCTGCCGGACACGCTGCTCGAGAGCGAGATGTTCGGCTACGAGCGCGGCGCCTTCACCGGCGCGATCCAGAACCGGCGCGGGAAGTTCGAGCAGGCAAGCGGCGGGGTGCTCTTCCTCGACGAGATCGGCGACATGTCGCTCCCGCTCCAGGCGAAGCTCCTCCACGTGCTCCAGGGCGGGGACTTCACGCCGCTCGGGAGCGAAAAGCCGGTGAAGACCGACGTCTGGGTGATCGCCGCGACCAACCGCGACCTGAAGCGGGAGGTCGAGCGCGGCCGTTTCCGCGACGACCTCTATTTCCGGCTGAGCACCATGACGATCGACATCCGGCCGCTGCGCGAGCGACCGGAGGACATCCCCGTCCTGATCGACTACTACATCGCCCGCTACGCGCGCACCCTCCCCTGCAACTCCTCCGGCTGCCTGAGCCGCGAGACCTTCGCCAAGCTCGCCGCCTATCGCTGGCCGGGAAACGTGCGCGAGCTCCAGAACGTCCTGCAGCGGATCATCGTCCTGGGGGAGGGGGAGGAGTTCGTGGACGGGATGCTCACCCGGCTGCTGCCGCCGCAGGAGGCAGGCGCGGGGGGCGGCGAGGCGGCCGCCCGGGACCTGATCGCCGAGCTCTTCGCCGGAAACGGCGGCCGGCCCGACCTCTCCGACCTCTCGCTCTGGAAGATCCGCCGCAAGGCGATCGAGCGCGTGGACCGCGAGCTGATCGGCCACGTGCTCCTCAAGACCGGCTGGAACCGCAGCAAGGCGGCACGGCTGCTCAAGATCAGCTACAAGACGATGCTCCAGAAGATCGAGGAGCTGAAGATCGAGCCGCCGCCCGAGCTCGCCTGACCCCAGCCAGGCCCGCTAGGCCTCCCCCACGTGCGGCAGGGTGCGCGCGTGGCCCGGCGGGGGGTCCCCCGCCGCCGGCGCGGCCGAGGTCGTCTCGGGGAGCCGCAAGTTGCGCCCCTCCGCCCCGCCCGCCTCCTCGACCGCGTCCACCCCGGCCGCGGTGATGGCGAAGCCTCCCTCGTCGGTGCGCTGGATCAGGCCCTTCTCCTTGAGGTACCAGGCGTGAAACTCGATCGTCTTCTCCGGGAGGTCGAGGAGCTGGCCCATCTGCCACAGGCCGACCGAGCCCTTCTCGGGGTCGTTGCGGCGCTCGATGTAGAGAAGCGAAAGCAGCGCGTTGCGGATCTGCCGGTCGCGGCCGCCGCCGTGATCCCCGGCGCCGGCTGCCGGGGCCGCGGCCGCGGCGAGCCGCCAGCGCCGCGCGCGGATTTCCTCGTAGCGCGCGTCGTAGGCCGCGCGCTTCACCGGGTCGGAGAGCACCCGGTAGGCCTTGGTCAGGCGGTCGAAGTGCTCGACACAGCCCGTGCACCCGTTGTCGGGGTGGAAGCGCTTGGCGAGCAGGCGGTAGACGCGCTCGATCGTCTCGCGGTCGGCCCGCGGGCTGACCTGGAGGTCCTCGTAGTAGTCGGCCAGGGGGTCATCGCTCATGGCGGCCCGTTCCTTTAGGGGCTAGCGCCACTCGATCACGCGGCGCTTGAGGTTGATCCGGTAGTCCACTTCCTTGAGAAAATTCATGCCGAGCAGCCCGTCGTATTCGACCTGCGGGCCCGCATGCTCAATCACGGCGGCGGCGAAGTTCTCGAGGCGGTGGGGCCCCACGCGGATGTAGGCGAGCCGGACGACCTCGGCCGCGATCGTCCGCCCGCCGGGGAGGAGAAGCGTTCCCTGCTCGACGACCGGGAGGTTGAGCTTCTGCACCGCGGCGCGGTTCAGGGTCGTGATCGAGGCCCCGGTGTCGAGGACGAGCGTCGCCTTCACCTCGCGGCCGGCGTGGCCGATCACGGCGGGGACGAGGACGCGCTCGTTTTTCACCTCGATCCGCGTCTCGCGCGGGGCCGCAGGCGGGGTGGCGGCGGCCGCGGCATCCCTCCGCGGGGCGGCCTCGATGTAGAATTTGCGCCTCTCGTCGATCCGCAGGAAATCCCCCTCGGCGTCGCGGCCGCGGCTGTAGGTGCCGCGCTCGCCCGGCCGGAAGTGCCTGCGGTCGGCCTCGGGGATGTCCCAGGCGCCGTCGCGGTCGGTCTCGAAGACCAGGCCCTTCCCCTCGGCCCGGATCACGTAGGTGCCGGCCGCGGCCGCGCCCGCGGTGAAAAGAAAAAAGACGGCCGCCGCAAACGAGAGAAACCCCCTTTTCCGCAATCTCGCAGCCAGTCGCGCCTCCGGGGCCCGCGGGGCCGAAAACCGCCCCGCCGCTTATCTTTCGAATTTTCTCATGTGGAGGCAAAAAAGGGAAGGGCGCTTCGCCCTTCCCCCGGGGAACTTGCCTCATTCTCGCAAGTGGTGTTCCGCCGCAACACCGGGCAAGTGATATGTGAATGGACGTCCCCTAATCAGAAGGGGATGTCGAGGAGGGTCTCAGCCCCCTCCGACACAACGATGTCGTAGGCGTCGTCCTCGCTCAACCGCCGCGATGAATCGTCGTAGATCACGACGTGCGCGTCGTAGGCGCCGGCCGTCAAGGGGATCGCGTAGCCCGACCCGTTGAGGATGTTCAGGCGCTTCACTTCGCCGTAGGAAAGATTGCGTGTTGTCGAGACGTCGGCATCGACGCAGGAGATGGCGCGCCGCAGGCTGAGTGTCGCGAACTGGTCGCTTGCCGCCCCGGGGATCGAAACCTCGCCTTTGAGCGTCCCGGTCGGCCGTGAGCCTTCGAGCACCACCCGGGTCGCCCCCGCGCTTTGGTTCAGGCCGGGCTCGGCCTCCACCTCCGTGCACCCCGGGAGGTAGCCCGCCTCGTAGGCCACGATGTTGTAGAGTGTGCCGCCTGGCCCGGGGTTCACCACCAGGGCGAAGTTGCCGCTTTCGTCGGTCACGGTCGCGGCATGGACGACTATGGTGTCGTCGGCTTTGTCGGCTGTCCCGTTGTCGTCCCAGATCTGGGCGGTCACGCGCACACCGGCGATGCCGCCTGTCCCGTCGGTAACCACCCCGCGCACGATCGCGTGGTCGAGGAGCTCCAGGACCTTGATCGTCGGCTTGAGAAGCCAGTTCCCGCTCGCCCCCGCCCGCACGACCGACGAGGCGGCGTCGAAGTCGAGGACGAGCTCGGTCGTGCCGTTTTCCTCGATCGTGAAGCCGTGGACGATCTTGATCCCCGTCTGGAAGCCGCTTGGGACCTTGAGCTCGTGCACCTCGTCCTCGGCCGTGATCACGTAGTTCGCGAAGGGGTGCCGGCGGCTCAGGAGGTTGATCCCGTCATCGGGGGTTCTCCCGAGGATGAGCCGCATCTGGGTGTAGCGCCCGGCCGCGAGATCGGTCAGCCCGAGGTCGGTGCGCACGCCGTTTACGAGCTCGAGGAGGTTGTAGGTTTTGCCGTTTCCGGCGTCGGAGACGGTCTTCCAGTTCGCCGGCGCGCTCTCGCTTCCGCCGAGGTGGACCTGGACCTTGTCGATCGTGACATAGACGGCCTTCAGGCCCTCGACCGCGGCGTCGGTCAGGCTGAGCGCGAGCTTCCCGGTTCCGCCATCCGTGCCGCCGCCGCCCCCGCCGCAGCCGGAAAGGAGTGCCGCGCCGATCAGCGCGATCGCGCCAAGAATCCTTCCCTTCATCGTGCCCCCCTTCCCCGAGAGGGTACCCCCCGGGGGTCGTCTTCCGTATGGGTCCGCGGGCTGTCCCGCCCCGCGGCACTTTTTGGGAAATCTATCCTAAAATCAAAGGCCGGTCAACGAACCCGGCCTTCGCGGGCCGCACCGCCCGGGGCGGCCCGGGTAAGTGATATGTGAATGGACGTCCCCTAATTGGCGAGGGCGATCGTGCGCCAGCCCACGGTGGCGCCCGTCAGGGTGCCGTTCAGGTTGACCGTGTCGCCGACGCGCAGACGGTTCAAGAACTCCGCGCGGGAGAGCGGGCCGCCCTCCTCGAGCGAAAAGCCCTCCTCGGGGATCCCCGCCGTGTCGATTGTGACCCCGAGCACCTCGATCGTCGCCCCGGAGACCGCCCCCACCGGGCCGCGCAGCGCGACCGCGTTCCTGGGGTTTTTCTGGACGACGATCCTCGCGGCGACCACCCGGCCCGCGGCGTAGGAGGTGCCGAAGGCCTTGACGTGGTCTCCGGGCAGGATTTCCGCGAAGGATCGCGCCTGGCCGACGATGCGCGTGAGATCGTTTGCGGCGACCTCAAGGCCGGGGAGCGCGGCAAGCGAAAGCGCGTCCCCGTCGACCCCCTCCACGTTCGACTCGACCTTGACGGGCGCGGTCGGCTGGACCGTGTCGGCGAGCAGCACCCCCCCCGCAAGCGAGCCGGTGACGAGAAGCCCCGTCCCCGCCCCGATCTCCTCGGGGAGAATCCGCAAAAAGCGCGTTCCCGCGTCGGTCACGACCGGGACGCCCGAGACCTCGAAGGAGGAAAGCGAGGCGAAGCGCGAGACGACCCCGGAAACCGAGGCCTGGTCGGCGTCCGCGGTGCCAAGGAGCGATTCCGCGGCGACCGAGGTGGCCAGCAGCACGCCGGAAGGCTCGAGGACCCCCTTCACCTCGAGGAGTTCGCCCGCGGCGGGGTCGGCGCCGGCCAGGCCCCCGAGGTCGGCGAGCGAGTAGTCGATCGCGAGCTCCCCGACCCGGAAGGTGCGCAGGCCGGGGTCCACGGAGGAGGCGTTTCCCCGCACCTGGACCGGGTCGCCCGCGGCGTAGGCGTCGGCCCGCTTGCGGGCGAAGGAGGCGAGGATCCGCCCCGCCTCGTCCCGCGGCCCGGAGACCTCGAGCACCTGCCCGGCCGCGATCGCCTCGCGTGCGACCCCGGCGAGCGCGGTTTCGGGATCGACGACCACGGCCTGGCCCATCACCGTGAGGAGAAGGGCCTCCGGCCCGAGCGGCTCGACCCGCCCGACCGGGCCGATCACATCCTCGTTGTAGACGACCCGCGCCGCCTGGCCCGCGCCTTCCTCGGTGAAGGGGCCCTCGACCCGGACCCGCATCCCCACGGCGAGGCTCGCCCGGGCCGCCGCGTCGCCTGCGCCGGCCGCAACCCCGTCGACCACGATCTCGGCCGCCGCGGTGTCGAACTCGACCCCGTTCACGAAGATGCTGCCGAACTTCGAAACCGACCCCACGGTGACCCCCGAGCCCCCGATCCCGCCCGAGGCCGTGAGGTCCCCGGCCGGGCCGCCCCCGCCGCAGCCGGAAACCAGGGCGGCCACGGCACAGGCGAGGATGATCGCCAGGCCGAGGAGCGTTTCTTTCATGGCGCGGCCTTCACTCGTCTTCACGGTACGGCTCCTCGATGTAGTAGATCCCCAACCCCGCCCGGTAGCGCCCCGTGCCCTGGGCGCCGGGGTTGCTGTCGCGGTCGCGCGCGGCAAGCCAGAGGTCTAGCCGCTCGAGCAGCCGCTGGCCGGCCTCGGCCGAGAGGCCGCGGAACTCGGGCAGGGCCTCCCCCGGGAGGTTGTCGTAGAGCACCTTCCGCTGGAAGAAGGCGCTTTCCCCTTCCGCCTCCAGGTTGTGGCCGATCGTCGTGATCAGGTAGCCCACGTCCGTCCCCAGGATGTGGAGCTTGACCGCGTCGCCCGCCCCGGGGACGAAGCTGCGCACGGCGAGTTTCAGGCGGCCGTCGCGAAGCGTCTTCACCGCGCCGATGCGCGAGAGCTCATCCAGCACGGCGCGCGGGGTCATGTCCCCGCTGTAGCGGCGCACGAGCTCTGAGAAGCTCGCCCTGCCGTCCTTGAAGGCAAGCGCCGCCGGCGCACCCCGGCTGTCCTTGAAGTCGGGGTCACGCCGCCAGCCCGCGATCACGCGTGCTGCGCGGTTGTAGCGCTCGCGGGCCTCGCGGTCCCCCGGGCCGGAGGCGGCGAGAAGCCGCGCGACTTCCTTGCGCGTGAGGCCGGTTGCCACCGCGATGCGTGCGACGACGGGCTTTTTCCCCCCTTTGAGGAAGCCCCGCGCGGCCGCCTCGACGAAGGCGCGCTTGGCGATCGCCGCAAAGGCCTGGAAGGAGACCCCCCGCTTCAACAAAAGCCGCGCCAGAGGCCTGAGCATCCGCAGGAGAGCGGCTTCGAGTGCGTCGGACGGTTCGTCAGCCATGAACGAAGAAGCGGCCCCCTAAGATTCGTGCGGCGATTCTACGCCATTTCCCCGGACGATGGAACCGCCCGC
Source organism: Desulfatibacillum sp. (assembly GCA_020725555.1). Lineage (GTDB taxonomy): Bacteria > Desulfobacterota > Desulfobacteria > Desulfobacterales > SpSt-501 > SpSt-501. The sequence continues at coordinate 114,925 of DYEU01000016.1, read as the reverse complement.
CTCGCCTGGGCGATGAAGAATCCTCTTTGCGTCGTGCCCATGCCGCCCGTCACGCAAGGCGCAGGTTTCGCTGCGCCGGGATGTGGTCGAGAAGCAGGAAATCCCGCCGCACCGAAGCGATCGCCTCCCCGCGCTGCTCGATGTTTCGCTCGCCGATCGTCCCCAGGCGGCCTGCGGCGCGCCTGAGGTAGCCGATCTTCCAAGGGTCGATGCCCATCACCCGGGCGCAGGTCGCGTCCACGGCGGGGAGGTTCCGGCCCATGACCAGCACCCCGGCCGCGAGCGGCCGCCCCATGATGGGGCCGTCCCCCTCCATGCCGACGACCCCGTCCACGATCGCCAGCCGGGGTCTGACCGTCGCCGCGATGTCGTAGACGCACTCCTCGATCCCCGCCCAGTGGAGGACGTTCTTCGGCCAGCCGTAGATCGTCCCCGGCATGACGCCGAAGAGGTTCTTCATGGAGAGGGTGACGCCCGCCCAGTGGTGCGTCTTCATCTTGGCGAGCGAAACGAGGATGTCCGCCCGCAGCACCGCCTCGGGGAGAAAGAGGTGCTTCAGGCGCGAAGCCTTCCCTAAATTTTCGACCCTGGCCGGGGTTTCCTCGTTCAGATCGACGAAGGGGATGCGGTCCTCGGCCAGCACCTCGAGAAGGCCCGACTCCTCGAGGACGAAAACGGTGTCCCGCCGATGGCCCGAGCCCTCGGCGACCCCGACCGCGGCGGCGCCCAGCGCGAGAAAGCCTTCCGCCGCGGCGCGGACCACGAAGGGGTGGGTGTTGATGTGGGCCTGGCCGCGGTGCGGCTCGACGAGGTTGGGTTTGAGGAGGACGGTCTTCCCGCGCACGAGGGACGCGTCGATCCCGAGCGCCGAGAAACCCGAGGCGATCGCGCGGCGCAGCAGGGCCGGTTCGTAGGAAGCGGCCTTCGCGATGAACACGGGCTCTGTTTTCTCTTCAGGCCGGGAGCGGCGGCCGAGAAGCGCGCCCGTCCCCGCCGCCGCGCCTGCGACCAGGCCGGTCTTGAGAAACGCCCGTCGGGTGAGCCGCGGCAGGGAGATCATCGCACCCCCAGGAGGGAAAGGAGGTCCCCCCCGCCTTCGTGGGCGAGAAGGAGCAGCGCAAGGAGGGTCGTCCCGTAAGCGCCCCGCTTTTCCTGGAGGGAGAGGCACCGCAGAATGCGGCCCCCGAGATCGGGGACCGCGACCCCCCAGGCGGAAAGCCCGAAGGAAAGCCAGCAGAGCGAAAAGGGGACGTCGATCTCCCGGGCCCGCATCTCCGCCCACTCGAGGCTCTTCCGGACCGACGGCCTGTCCGCCATGCCGGCGAGGGCGGCGAGAGCAAGACCCGTCGCATCCGGCATCGGGAGAAGCTCCTGGCCGAAGACCGTGGTGTTGCCGTAGTTCCAGCCACCGCCGGGGAGCATGCGGTCCATCAGCATGGCGGCCGCCTCGGCGACGCGCGGGTGGCCGCCTTTTTCCGCCGCGCGCAGGGCGAGGATGGCAAGCGCGGTCGGCTCGACCCACGAGTGCGTCTCCTCGACCCAGGACCAGCCGCGGATTGTCGTGTCGTGTCCGGTCGGGGAGCCCTTCTCCTTTTTGAAGTGCCGGCCGCTCGTTTGCAGAAGAAAGTTAACCGCGCGCTCTTTTTCCTGCCGGAACCCGGGGAGGTCGCCCCAGGCGAAAGCGGCAAGAGGGGTCGGCCACCAGGCGGGGGGGGCGTCCCTCGCGAAGACGACGCGGCCGTCCGGGAGCTGAAAGCCCGCAAGAAAGCGGCAGGCGGCATCCAGGTCGGCCTGCGCCTGGCCGCAGCGCTTCAGCGCCAAGACGGCCCAGGCGGTCGCATCCGGCCGGGCGGGACCCGAGGCGACCTGGGCGAAGCCGCGGTTTTCCTTTCGCCTTGCGGCAAGTTCTCGTTTCGCGTTTTCGATCAAAGGCTCGTGCACGGTGGCCGCCCGCCTCGATGGTTCTTGAACCGGAAAGCTTCTGCATGGAGCGTGCCGGGGTTTTGCGCCGGGTGAGGCGGATGCCGGGTCGGGCGAAGGTGTTCGATATATCACGGGTTTTGCTTCATGGGGGAAGGCGAAAGGATTTTCCTTGCCGCGGCGATTGGGAAATTTTTTTCGTAAACTGGAAGCTAAAGTAACAGTTTTCTGGTGGCCGCTCCACAGAATTCCGCCACCGAGAGCGGGGAAACGACGCCTCAAGCGAAAAAAGGGGAAGGCGCAGGGGCGATCGCGGGGGGTTCGAAAATATTTTTCGCGGCCATCCATTGGGGGCGGCCAGTTGAAGAGGTAAGGCCCTTTCTCCATTCAATCCAGGCGGATGCGAGGGCGGGCAAACGGCCCGGCCGGGACCGCCTAACCCTTACCTGCTGGGATTTTTCTCACAGGCTTTTGTTTTCTGGCACGGCGGTTGCTTTACCCTCGGCTGCGTGGGAATGCGATCCCAACGACCAAAAAAAGCGGCCGGGGGGCGCCGGCCGGGAGGGAAAGGCAAAAGGAGGTGGTGGGGCGGAAGGAAAGGGGCAAAAGGCGGTTTGAACCCTGTCGGCATGGCAACGGAACAATCAACCTGAAAAAGAGACACTGAATCAAAACGAAAGGGAGGATCGAACATGAAAAAGCTGATCGGTTTCTTCAAGGACGAAGAGGGCGCCACCGCTGTGGAATACGGAGTTATGGTGGCCCTGATTGCGGCTGGAATCGTTGTTGCTGTTGGGGCGCTAAGAGACGAACTTGCTAATCTTTTTGATAGGGTGAGCGATGTGCTTGCTGCTGCTCCTGGTGGTGGATCGTGAGCGGGGTGACCGCGCTGAGAGATGGTGTCCTTGGGCTCTTCGGGCGGCTCCTTGCGCAATGGCCGTGACCGGGACGCCGAAGCTGCAGTTGACCTGAAGGTCGGCGGGGTTGCGCCGGGCCGATACCGGCGCCGCCCCCCGATCGATGATCGATGACCCAAGGCGTGCAGGGATGACTTCGTATGCGGTGAACATCATGCTGCTCGGGTTGCTGGCCGCGGCCTCCTGGACGGACTTCCGCGAAAGCCGCATCCCGAATCTCCTCACCCTGCCGGCGGCGGTGGCGGGGGTCTCCTTCCATGCCGCATCCTCGGGGCTGGACGGCTTCTTTTTCGGCCTCTGGGGCTGGGCCGTGGGGGTGGGGCTGCTCTTCGTCCCCTATTTGCTCAGCGGGATGGGGGCTGGCGACGTGAAGCTCATGGGCGCCGTGGGGAGCTTTCTTGGGCCGCAGGCGGTTTTCGAGGCCTTCCTCGTCTCGGCCCTCTTCGGCGGGCTCTACGCCGTGCTCGTGATTTTGGTCCGGCGGGAGGCGTTCCAGGGGTTTTTCCGGGAGCGGCTTTCCGCCCTCTGCGCCGCGGCGGCGACGAGGAGCGTTTCGCCGCTCGGCTTCGAAGCCGTCCGGGGGCGGCCGCGGCTGCGGTACGGGCTGGCGATCGCCCTGGGGACAACCACGCACATCGTATTCAGGGCTTACGGGATCGCGCTTCTTTGAGACGCGCGTCTACCCAAGGAGGGTGGGATGGGCAATCTCCGCGCCGTAGTGCCGATTGCGCTGTCGCTTCTCATCGCGGTGGCCGGGAGCTTTTTTCTCTACACCTGGGTCCAGAAGCGGACCGCGCCCCAGCAGATCGTGAAGGTCGAGGCGGACGCCGTCCCGGTCGCCGTCGCCGCCTCCGACCTCGGCTGGGGGACGCAGATCAAGACCGAGATGGTGAGGACGGTCCCCTACCTGCGCGAGAGCCTGCCGACCGGCTATTTCGCGAAGGCCGAGGACCTGAGGGACCGGGTGCTCGTCGCCGCGGTGAAGGCGAACCACCCGATCACCGAGCACATGCTCGCCCCCCGCGAGGTGAAAACGGGCGGGGTCGCCGCGGTCCTGAAGGAGGGAAAGCGCGCGGTCTCGGTCAAGGGCGACAAGGTGATCGGCCTTGCCGGCCTCGTCCAGCCGGGAAACCGCGTGGATGTCCTGGTCACGATCGAGGACCCGCAGAAGAAGGAAGACAAGACCAAGCTCATCCTCGAGAACATCCTCGTTCTCGCGGCCGGGACCCAGATGCAGAAGAACGAGAAGGGCGAGCCCGCGCCGGTCGACGTCTACACGCTCGAGGTGACCCCCGAGGAGGCCGAGAGGCTCGCGCTCGCCGGAAGCGAGGGCAAGCTCCAGCTCGCCCTGCGCCACGTCCTCGACACCGAGACCGTGCTCACCAAGGGGGTGAACGTGCCGCAGATGCTCTCCTCGCTCAGCCCCGCGAACCCGCCCCCCCCGCCCAAGAAAGAGGAGCAGGCGGCGGCGCCGGCGCCCAAGCCCAAGTGGACCCCGCGGCCCGCGGTCACCGTCGAGGTGATCAAGGGCAACGAGGTGAGCAAAAAGAGTTTCTGAGGCGGATGACTCCCCGGGAGGAAAGGTGAACCCCATGCAGACGATCGCCAAACGAAGGACCCCCGCGGCGCTCATGCTTTCGCTTCTTGTTCTCCTGCTTCTCCGGGTCGCGGGGACGGATGCGGCCGCGGCCGAGGAGCGGCGGCTTGAGCTCACCTCCGGCAAGTCGGTCGTGATCCGGACCGAGCAGCCGGTCAAGCGGATCTCGATCGGGAACCCCGAGATCGCCGATTTCAACCTCCTCTCCCCGCGGGAGGTCTACCTCGGCGGCAAGGCGGCGGGGACGACGAACCTGACCCTCTGGCTGGAGGGACAGACGGTCGTCTACGACGTGGTCGTCGCCTACGACGTAGCCCGCCTCAAGCGCGAGCTCATGGAGCTGCTCCCCCAGGAGAAGGGCCTCCGCGTGGCCGCGGCGAACGACGCGATCACGCTCTCGGGCAAGGTGACGAGTGCCGCGGCCTTGAGCCAGGCGCTCGCGCTCGCGCGGGCGCACGCGCCCGAGGGGAAGATCGCCAACCTGGTCGAGGTGGGAGGCGTCCACCAGGTGATGCTCGAGGTGCGGGTCGCCGAGATGTCGAAGAGCCTGACCCGGAGGCTTGGCATCAACCTCGCCTACACGCGCGGCAACGACTTCGGCGTAAGCCTCCTTGGCGGGCTGGCCGAGGTCGTGAAGCCCACGGACGCGACGATCTTCTCGAGCCCGCTTGGCTTCGTGCAGTCGCCCGCGGTCACCTCGCTTTTCCGCTTCGACAAGGGGCAGACGACCTGGACGGGCTTCGTGGACGCGCTCCAGGAGGACGGCCTGGTCAAGGTGCTGGCCGAGCCGAACCTGATCACGCTCTCGGGCAAGACGGCGAGCTTCCTTGCGGGCGGCGAGTTCCCCATCCCCGTGCCCCAGGGCGACGGGGACGTCACGATCGAGTTCAAGCAGTTCGGGGTGGCGCTCAACTTCACGCCGCTCGTTCTCAGCAAGGACAGGATCAGCATCCAGGTCGCCCCCGAGGTCTCGGACCTCGACTTCTCGGTCGCGGTCCGGCTCCAGGGCTTCGTCGTCCCGGGCCTGAGGACGCGGCGCACCTCGACCACGGTCGAGCTGGGCGACGGCCAGAGCTTCGCCATCGCGGGCCTGCTCAAGGAAAACGTGCGCACCGTGGTCTCGAAGTTCCCGATCCTGGGGGACATCCCGGTGCTCGGGGCGCTCTTCCGCAGCACGGCCTTCCAGAAGGAGGAAACGGAGCTTGTGATCATCGTCACCCCGCACCTCGTCAAACCGCTCGACCGCAACAAGATGGTCCTCCCGACCGACTTCTACGTCGAGCCCGACGAGGCCGAGCTCTACCTCCTGGGCCGCACCGTCGGGGCGGGCGAGCCCAAACGCCGGAAGGCCGCGCTCGAGGGCGACTTCGGGCACGCCATGCCGCGAAACTAGACGGGCAGGGAAGGAGAGAGGAAACCATGAAACGGACCAGCTTGTGTTTGACCCTCGGGGCGTTTCTCCTTGCCGCGGCGTGCGCGGGCAACAACCCCCTGCGCGAGGAGACGGCCCTCGACCGGAACTGGGGCCGGGCGGTCGAGAGCGCGAAATTCAACCAGATCCTAGACCCGAAAGCGGGCGGGACGGATGCCCCGGTCGAGGGGCTCGCGGGAAGGCCCGCGGGGCATGCGGTCGAGAAGTACGAGCAGTCCTTCAAGAAGGAAGCGCGCGAGCTTCCGGTCTCCACGACCACCGCGGTCACCAAATAAGGCGGCGGGAGAGCCGGGAAAGGCAGAAGGCCGATTCGCATGGCACCCAGCGGAACCCATCGCGCGAAGCTCGCGGTCACCGAGGCTGGGCTTGCGCGCAAAATCACCGAGCTCCTCCAGGGGGCGGCCTTCGAGATCCTGCCGGCGAAGGACCCCCAGGCGGCCGAGCTCCTGATCGTTCACCTCGGGCCCGAGGCCGAGGCGCGGCTTTCCTCCGTGGAGGAGGCGCTGCGCAAGGGCGCGGCCGAGGAGGTCTTCCTCGTCTCCGAGACCGCGGACCCCAAGATCCTCATGCAGGCGATGCGCATCGGGGTGAAGGAGTTTCTGCCGCTGCCCCTCGATGCGGCCGAGTTCAAGTCCGCCCTCGAGCGCTTCAAGGAGCGGAAAACCCAGGCCCCGGGCAAGGCGGCCGACCGGCGGGGGAGCGTGGTCTCCGTCTTCGGGAGCAAGGGCGGGGTCGGGACGACGACGATCGCCGTCAACCTCGCGGTCTCGCTCGCCCAGGGGCAGGCCGGCCGGCAGGTCGCCCTCCTCGACATGAACACGCTCTTCGGCGAGATCCCGCTTTTCCTCGAGATCGCCCCCAAGTTCCACTGGGGCGAGATCACGAAGAACATCGAGCGCCTGGACGCCCAGTTCCTGCAGAACACGCTCACGCGCCACAAGACGGGGATCCAGGTGCTCCCCTCGCCCGCCTACCTGAACGGCCACGTGCGGCCCACCCCGGAGATCATGAGCCGGCTTCTCGGCCTCATGCGCCGGATGTTTGACTTCGTGGTGATCGACGCCGGGCAGTCGACCGACGACACCTCGCTCAAGGTGCTCGAGACCTCGGATCTCCTGATGCTGGTCACGATCCTGAGCCTCCCCTGTCTCGCGAACACGAACAAACTCGTGCGCTCGCTCTCCGATCTCGGCTACGTCCCCAAGGAGAGGATCCGCGTGATCCTGAACCGCTTCCACAAGCGAAGCGAGATCTCGCTCGCCGACGCCGAGGCGGGGATCGGAAAAGAGATCTTCTGGGCCATCCCCAACGACTACGACACCTCGATGGCGGCGATCAACTCCGGGAAGCCGCTCTTGAACGTCGCCCCGGGGGCGGCGATCACGAAGAGCCTGGTCGAGCTTGCGCGCGCGCTCGCCGACCCGGGGGCCGCCGCGGCGGCGGCGAAGAAGAAAGGGTTGTTCTGACCCCGAGGGCGGCGGCCGCCGCGCCGGGGGTGAGGAAAGGGGTGCTCCATGCTGCAGGAGAAGGCGAATCTCCGGGCCGTCTCAACCGCGGGCCGCTACATGCCCGATGAGTACTTTGAGCTCAAGGCCCGCATCCACGACCGGCTCCTCGACCTGATCGATCTCACGATCATCGAGAAGCTCGAGCGCGAGGCGCTCACCCTCCAGATCCGCAAGGTGATCGAGCGGATCCTGCGCGAGGAGCAGTTCAAGCTCCCGCTCAACATGGTCGAGCGGGAGAAGATCTTCGGCGAGATCGTGGACGAGGTCCTGGGCTACGGGCCGCTCGAGCCCCTGCTCAAGGACCCGAGCGTCTCCGACATCCTCGTCAACTCCTACAAGAGCGTCTACGTCGAGCGCGAGGGCCGGATCGAGCCGACCGATGTGCGCTTCAAGGACGACGCGCACCTCATGCGCATCATCGACAAGATCGTCTCGAGCGTGGGCCGCCGGATCGACGAGTCCTCGCCCATGGTGGACGCCCGTCTCCCCGACGGCTCGCGGGTGAACGCGATCATCCCGCCGCTCGCCCTCGAGGGCCCCTGCCTCTCGATCCGCCGCTTCGCCGTGAACCCCCTCGAGTTGGACGACCTCATCTCCTTCCAGACCCTCACCCCGGAGATCGCCGAGGTCCTCAAGGGGATCGTCAAGGCGCGCCTGAACGTGATCATCTCCGGCGGGACGGGAAGCGGCAAGACGACGCTCTTGAACGTGCTCTCGCGCTTCATCCCCGAGGAGGAGCGCATCATCACCATCGAGGACGCGGCCGAGCTGCAGCTCAAGCAGGAGCACGTGGTCCGTCTCGAGACCCGGCCGCCCAACATCGAGGGCCGCGGCGAGGTCGTGCAGCGCGACCTCGTGAGAAACAGCCTGCGCATGCGGCCCGACCGCATCATCGTGGGCGAGGTGCGCGGCAAGGAAGCCTTCGACATGCTCCAGGCGATGAACACGGGGCACGACGGCTCGCTCACGACCATCCACGCGAACTCCCCGCGCGACGCCCTGATGCGGCTCGAGACCATGGTCGCCATGGCGAACCTCGAGATCCCGAGCGAGTTCCTGCGCCGCTACATCGCCTCGGCGATCCACGTCGTGATCCAGGTCGCGCGCCTGGTCGACGGCAAGAGACGGCTCGTCAGCGTGCAGGAGATCACCGGCATGGAGGGGAGCGTCATCACCATGCAGGAGATCTTCGCCTTCACCCAGCGCGGGCTCGACGGCCGGGGGAACGTGCACGGCGCCTTCCAGTTCCGCGGCATCCGGCCGCGCTTCATGGAACGGCTGAAGATGGCGGGGGTGAATCTCCCGGCCGAGATCTTCGACCCCAACCGCGTGGTCGAGGCCTGAAGGGGGACGCGATGGAGCTCTGGCTCGTGGGGGTGGGGATCTTTCTGGGGGCGGTGCTCGTGATCCAGCTTGCGATCTACGGGGTGCGCCACCTGCGCGCCGCCCAGCGCATGAAGATCCGGCGGCGCCTCCGGAAATACGCCTACGTCGAGGCGGCGGGCGCCGAGGGGACCGAGATCCTCAAGAAACGGCTCTACAGCGGCGTTCCCTTTTTCAACGCGCTTCTTGCGCGGATCCCCGGGGTCGAGGCCCTCGACCGCCTCGTCATCCAGGCGAACTCGCGCTACCCCGTGGGGTTCCATCTGCTGCTCGCCCTCTTTCTGGCGCTGATCGGCCTGCTCCTGGGCGGGCGGCTCATGAACAACCCGGCGGGCGCCCTGCTCCTTGCGCTCCTCTGTGCCGCCGTCCCCTACGTCCTCCTGGTGCGGCAGCGCAGGCTCCGCACCGAGAAGTTCAAGAAGCAGATGCCCGATGCGCTCGATCTCGTCGCCCGCGCCCTCAAGGCGGGCCATGCCTTCTCGGGCGGGATCGCCATGGCGGCCGAGGAGTTCGACGACCCGCTGGGGACCGAGTTCGCCGAGATGCTCGAGGAGATCAACTTCGGGGTGAGCGTCCCCGAGGCCCTGAAGAACCTCACCCGGCGCGTCGAGTGCGAGGAGATCAAGTACTTCGCGATGGGCGTGATCCTGCAGCGCGAGACCGGGGGCAACCTGGCCGAGCTGATCCAGACGCTTGCGAACCTCATCCGCGAGAAGTTCAAGTTCCAGGGCAAAGTGAAGGTCCTCTCGGCCGAGGGGCGGATCTCGGCCGTGATCCTGGTGGCGCTCCCCTTCCTGGTCGCCGGCTGGATCTGGCTGACCAACCCCGGCTACCTCGCGCCCCTGGTGCTCGAGCCCTTCGGAAGGCTTCTCCTGCTCCTGGCGCTCGTCTTTTTGGGTCTCGGGATCGTGATCCTGAAGCGCATGGTCACGATCGAGGTCTGACACGGAGGAACGATGGGTCTGCTCCTCGACAACCAGCCCCTTCTCGCAAGCCTCGCCTTCTTTCTTGCGATCTTTCTCTTCTGCCTCGGGGTGACCCAGGCCCTGCGCCAGCGCGCCCTCAGGCGGCAGCTCGTGGGCAAGATCCGGGGCGGCGGGGTCTACGTCGAGCCCGCGGCCTACGAGGAGGAGAAGGAAACGGAGAAAAAGCCCTCCGCGCTCCTTGGGCTTTTCTCCCGAATCGGCCGCAAGGCCGCGCCCGAGCCCTCGCTCGAGGAGTACTCCGCCTCGCGGCTCAAGTTCCTGCGGGCGGGGATCCGCTACGAGAACGCGCTCGCCGTGCACTGGGGGATCAAGATCGTCCTCACGGTCTTCTTCCCGGCCCTCTTCCTTCTGCTGCGCGCGCTCGCCTTCGGGGCGCTGAGCTACCCCGCGACCTTGACCCTCGCCGTGGGGCTTGCGCTGCTCGGCTTCTACCTCCCCGACCTCGTCATCCGCCAGAGGGCCGAGCGCCGCAGGGAGAAGATCCTGCGCGCGCTCCCCGACGCGCTCGATCTCCTCGTCATCTGCGTCGAGGCCGGCATGGGGCTCGATGCGGCGGTGAACAAGGTCTCCCAGGAGCTCCGGCTCGGAAGCCCCGAGCTCGCCGACGAGCTGCACTTCATGAACCTCGAGCTCCGTGCGGGGAAGAAGCGGGTCGATGCGCTGCGGCACCTCGCCGAGCGGACCAACCTGGAGGAGATCCGCAGCCTCTCCACCCTCCTCATCCAGACCGACAAGTTCGGGACGAGCATGGCCGACGCCCTGCGGGTCTACGCCGACTCCTACCGCACCCAGCGCTACCAGAAGGCCGAGGAGCTGGCGGCGAAGCTGCCGGTGAAGATGGTGCTCCCGCTGCTCTTCTGCATCTTTCCTTCGCTCTTTCTCGTGATCCTGGGGCCGGCCGCGATCAACATCTACCGCGTGCTCATCAAGGGCGCGTTCGCCCGATAGGAGATTCGCCGATGGCGGGACAGGCGGGCATTCGAAAGCGGGGGGCGGCGGCGGTCTTCGCGGCCCTCGCGTGCGCGGCCTTCCTCCTTGCGGGCTGCGGCGGAAAGGGCTTCAAGGTGGCGATCGAGTCGGGCGGGGCGGACGAGAAGAACCCGGCGCTTGCCGCCGAGCAGGCCCCCCTCGTCTCCGAGACGACGCGGCAGCTCCCCGAGCCCACCGCCGAGGAGTACGAGCGCATGGGCGACGGGCTTCTCGCCCGCGGGAACCTCTACCTCGCCTACGTGAACTACGAGAAGGCCCTGCGGCTGAAACCCGAGAGCCTCGGGCTCGAATACAAGAAAGGCCTGGCCCTTCTTCTGGGCGGGCGAAACGACGACGCGATCCGTCAGTTCGAGGCGGTCCTGAAAAAGGACCCCAAATTCGAGCTCGCCCACGAGGGCTTGGGCAGGGCCTATTTCCAGGCCGGCGACCTGATGCAGGCCGAGCGCCACCTGCGCAAGGCGCTCGCCCTCAACCACCGGCTCTGGAAGGCCTACAACACCCTCGGGGCGATCGCCGACCGCAAGGGCGACTTCGAGCAGGCGATCCTCGAGTACACGAGCGCGATCGCCATCGCGCCCAACGAAGGCTTCCTCTACAACAACCTCGGGGTCTCCTGCCTGACCGCGGGGCACCACGAGGCCGCAATCGACGCCTTCGCCAAGGCGATCCGCAGGAACTTTCGCGAAAGCAAGGTCTTCAACAACCTGGGGCTCGCCTACGGGAACCTCGGCCGCTTCGAGGAGGCCTTCGAGGCCTTTCGCCTGGCGGGCGGCGAGGCCCACGCCCACAACAACCTGGGCTGCATCTACCTCGAAAAGGGGATGTACGCCGAGGCGGTGAAGAGCTTCGAGCGCGCGATCGCCCTCGAGCCCGAGTACTACGCCCGGGCGGCCGAGAACTTGAAGCGCGCCAAGGCGCTCGCGCTCACGCGCTAGGAGGACGGCATGAAGACGATGCGGACGGCGGCTTTCCTGGCGGCGGCTCTCTTGGCGGCGCTCCCGCTCGCCGGGTGCCACACGCGCGAGGCGGCGACCGAGGAGAGCCGGATCTCGCCGCGCGACGCGCGGCCCGACCCCCTCTCCGAGGCCGAGATCCGCAAGTTCGCCGCCTCGGTCCGCCGGGTGGACGGCGAGGCCGAGGCCCACTACCAGCTCGCGCTCTACTTCCAGCAGCACTCCCGGCACCAGCTCGCGATCGACGAGCTGAAGCAGTCGCTGCTGCGCAGCCCGGGAAACCCCAAGGCCTACAACGCGATAGGGGTCTCCTTCGACAACCTGGGCGACCACGAGGCGGCGATCGAGTACTACCGGCTCGCCCTCAGGATCGACCCCACGCTCGACTACGCCTACAACAACCTGGGCTACTCCCACCTCCTGCGCGGCGACGTCAGGCAGGCGATCGAGGCCTTCGAGCAGGCGATCGCCCGCAACGGAAACGAGCCGCGCTACCGGAACAACCTGGGCCTCGCGCTGGCGAGGGAAGGCCGATACGAGGAGGCGCGCGCCCAGTTCGCAGCGCTCGACACGGCCGAAAACGCCGAAAAACGCCTCGCCCGCGTGCTCAGGGACCTCGGCCGGGGGGACGAGGCCGAGCGCGTGATCGCCGCGCTGCGCGCAAGGCCGACCCCCGGGCAGGCGGACCCGGCCGCCCGCGAGGCCCCTTCCCTGCCGGATCTTCTGCCGCTTGAGCGCGCGGCAAGCCCGGGCGTCGACCCCGTGGCGCGCTTCCGTTTGATCAACCGAAACCTGGGCAAGGGGGAGGCGCAGCCTGCGGCCGAATCGGCGCCGGGGATCGAGGTGATCCCTGCCGCGGCACTCGTTTCCCCGCCGGCCGGGGCCGAGCGGGCGGTCGCGGCCGAGGAGGCCGGGCGGACCTACGCCGTCTCCGCGCTCGCCCTCGAGCCGCAAACGCCGAAAAAACCGCCGGCTGCGGCGATCGGCTACGACCCCCAGCCCGTCGTTCGCGAGCTGAAAGCGATCGCCCCGCCGCGGGCCGAGCTCGCCACCCGGGTCGACCCGGAGGAGCACGAGGAGCGGATCCTCGTTGCCGCGAGCGCGGCGCAGGCCGGCTGGCAGATCGCCCCCGAGCCCCGCCGCACGGCCGAAGAGGGGATCGTCGCGGTCGAGGTCGCAAACGGCAACGGCGTCAAGGGCGCCGCCGCGCGCGTGGCCGCGCACCTTCGCCGCCTGGGTTTCCAGGTCGTCCGCGTGATGGATGCGCACTCCTTCGACCACTACCACACCAAGATCTTCTACTACGGCGAGAACCTGGCCGAGGCCCGCCGCGTGCTCGCGGCGCTCCCCGAGATTTCGGCCGATGCCGAGCTGTATGAGCTCGAGAGCATGGGCAGCAATATACGTTTGCTGATCGGTAGAGACCTGGTTGAGAAAAATCAAGCCCTGTATTGGGGCAAACCTAAATCAATAGGAAACCGTGTTGGAGGATAAGAAGCCATAAAAAGTTGGGGAGGAAATACGATGTGTTGGCGTGACCAAAAAGGAGCCACCATTGTAGAGTTCGCAATTATTTTGCCGATTCTACTGCTTATGTTGTTCGGGGTAATAGAATTCGGCTTGATAATGTATAACAAAGCGATGATCACAAACGCAAGCAGAGAGGGGGCGCGAAGAGGAGTTGTGTATAATGTTGATACCTCTACAGGCACGCCCTCCTATGCCCCGTTGAAAGATGCTGAAATCGAAGAAGAGGTCAATAAATATCTATCCAATCATTTAATATCTTTTGGTGATAAAAATGCGAAAATCACCATTAGTCCCCCTGAACCGCGGCAGAGAGGAACGTTGCTCAGTGTGAATATCGTGTATCCATATCAGTTCTTGGTTTTTAATGTCATTTCAGGTTTGGTAAGTGCCGCGGGCGTTGCGTTACCAGGTGAAATTAATTTAGAAGCATCGACCCAAATGCGAATGGAGTGATTCGGCGATGAAAAACATAAAACTAATTTTTAATCAAAACGGAGTAGCTATAGTTATCGTAGCCATTTCAATTATTGCATTATTGGGCGTTGCTGCAATTGCAATAGATTTGGGATACCTCTATATAGTGAAAGGGGAACTTCAAAATGCAGCTGATGCCGGTGCGTTGGCTGGTGCGCAGGTTTTGTATATAAACGATGGCACTTCAGTAAACCCCGGTGCAAACGCCATGGCACTCGATTACGTCAATCAAAATTTTAGCGAAAAGGCAGCGGTGCAAGTTAAAAGCATCGAACGAGGCCATTGGAGTTTTTCAACTCGCACTTTTACTCCAAATCCTTCTTTAGAGCCTGTATCCTTGGTCAACGTTAGTACGGCCGCTTTAGATACAAATATTGATTTTATTAATGCTATTAGGGTGATCACTACGCGTAAAACTGTTGATAATCAACCTGCGCAGCCGTTTTTTGCTAGAATTTTTGGCATACCAGGGTTTGTCATTGAAGCAACTGCTGTAGCCTATATAGGATTTGCTGGGACACTTCCGCCATTTGGGGCGGACCAACCAATCGCTATTTGTAGAGAAGCTTTGTTGTCAGGAGAAGACTACGTGTGCAATGTGGGAAGGATGTTGTCCGATACAGGTGATACAGCTGGTTGGACAAATTTTGAACAGCCGACTTCATGCAGTGGTGCGGCCTCGGCTAATACGGTGAGCCGAAGCATTTGTAAGGGTAACGCGAATCCAATAGTTTTCGGGAGCCCTTTAATGGCGACCAATGGTGTTCTAGAAAGTAGCTTTCAAGACTTGAGGGAATGTTGGTCACCAAATTTAAAAAATAACAGAAACGCATATCCAGAGAGAACAACAAGTTGGCGACTAACCCTCCCGGTTATTGAATGTGGTTCGGATATCAAAGTGCAATCGTGCGAGAATGTAGTTGGGGCTGTAAATATTGAAGTGGTTTGGATTACCTCAAGCGGAAAGGACCCGAAATTTGAAAATGTCCCTGTGAAAATGGATAACTGGAAAGCGCCACTTACGCCAGACACGGAAGAAAATCGAAAATCAAACTGGAATCATTTTGTCGATCACTTTAATCTTAAGCTCCCCGATGGACAACCTGCTTACTGGAATAATAAATTTGGTTCAAACACATATGGCTATGGATCCAAAACTGTATACTTTAAACCGTCATGTACAATGCATAAACCTATCGGGCTTACCGGTGGTCAAAATTTTGGAATTTTAGCGGAAATTCCAGTCCTGGTTAAATAAATTCCATCATAAATTCCATCAAATAAATTCCATCAAAATAGGGGACGTCCATTTGCATATCATGATCCCGGCCGTCGGCCCGCGGCCGGTGCGGCCGAAGCTCCGCACCAAGCCCCGGGGCGACAACTCGCCACCGGGGTTTTCCGTCGCGGCAAGGCGTCTCCGGACTCGCCCTCACCGCCCGAACACGCGTTCTTGGCCGGCTTTGCGGCCGGCGATTGACAAACCGGGGGGGCTTGGTTAGAAAACCCTGGTCTTTCCAAGGCTTGGTCCCGCAAACCCCCAACCCGCCAGGACGTCCATGAGCCAGCAAACGCAGACCCTCACGATCGACGGCAAGGAGCTCGAGTTCACCCCGGGCGAGACGATCCTCGAGGTCGCCCGGCGAAACGGGATCGACATCCCCACCCTCTGCCACCTGAAGCGCACCGCCCCCACCGGCGCCTGCCGCATGTGCGTGGTCGAGGTGCAGGGGGGGCGCGCGCTGGTCGCCTCCTGCGCCATGCCGGCCGCCCCGCGCATGGTGGTCGCAACCGAGTCGGAGAAGGTGATCGAGGCGCGCAAGCTCATTCTCCAGCTTCTTCTCGCCTCGGGGAACCACAACTGCCTCGTCAAGGGCTCGGACGGCAAGAGCTACGACGACTATCTCGCGCGCCTCCGGAAGGCCGGGGGCAACGTCCAGCCCTGCCCCGCCTGGGGGGGCTGCCGCCTCCAGGAGCTCGCCTGGCGCTACGGGGTGACCGGCGGCCGCTTCAGCCCGACCCCGCCGCGCTACCCGATCGAGGACGTGAACCCCTTCATCGTGCGCGATTTCGGCCGCTGCATCCTCTGCGGCCGCTGCGTCCAGGCATGCAACGAGATCCAGGTGAACCAGGCGATCCACTTCGGCTACCGCGGGGCCAAGGCCAAGATCATCGCCGCCGGCGACCGCCCCTACCGCGAGTCCGACTGCGTCTTCTGCGGCGAGTGCGTGCAGGCCTGCCCGACGGGGGCGCTGACCGAAAAGGACGCCCGCAACGCGGCCCGCCCCGGCGAGACCCGCCGCGTGCGCACGACCTGCGCCTACTGCGGGGTCGGCTGCCAGCAGGATCTCCACGTCAAGGACAACCGCATCGTCAAGGTGACCGGGGTCGAGGGTGCGAAACCCAACCTGGGGAGCCTCTGCGTCAAGGGCCGCTTCGGCTTCGACTTCGTCTCCTCGCCCGAGCGCCTCACCCGGCCGCTCATCCGCGAGGGGGACTCCTTCCGCGAGGCCTCCTGGGAGGAGGCGCTCGATCTGGCGGCCCGCAGGCTAACGGCCATCAAGGAGAAATCCGGGCCCGAGAGCCTGGGGGTTCTCTCCTCGGCGCGCATCACGAACGAGGAGAACTACGTCGCCCAGAAGTTCGCCCGCGCGGTGCTCGAGACGAACCACATCGACCACTGCGCCCGCCTCTGACATTCCGCCACGGTGGCCGGTCTGGCCGCCTCCTTCGGCAGCGGGGCGATGACGAACACGATCGGGGACCTCGAGGAAGCCGACCTCTTCCTTGTCACCGGCTCGAACACGACCGAGACGCACCCCGTCATCTCGACCTTCATCAAGCGCGCCGTCGTGCTCCAGGGGAAGAAGCTGATCGTCGTCGACCCGCGGCGGATCGTGATCGCCCGCTACGCCGAGCGCTGGCTCAGGCCGCGGCCGGGGACCGACGTCGCTTGGCTGAACGGCATGATGCACGTGATCGTCGCCGAGGGGCTCTACAACCGGGAGTTCGTGGAGGCGCGCACGGCGGGCTTCGAGGCGCTCCAAAAAACCCTCGAGGCCTACAGCCCCGCGGCCGTGGAGAAGATCACGGGGATCCCGGCCGCCGAGCTGGCGGAGGCCGCCCGCCTCTACGCCCGGGCCGGCCGCGCGAGCATCGTCTACTGCATGGGGATCACCCAGCACACGACGGGCACGGACAACGTGAAGTCGCTCGCCAACCTCGCCATGCTCTGCGGCCACATCGGGAAACCCGGGACGGGGGTGAACCCGCTGCGCGGCCAGAACAACGTCCAGGGCGCCTGCGACATGGGCGCGCTGCCCGATGTCTTCTCGGGCTACCAGAAGGTGGCCGACGAGAACGCGCGCAAAAAAATGGCCGCGGCCTGGGGGGTGGGGCGCCTTCCCACCTTCGCCGGGATGAAGGTGACGGAGATGATGCCGGCCGCGCTCGCCGGCAAGCTCAAGGGGCTCTACATCATCGGCGAGAACCCGGCCGTCTCCGACGCCGATCTCGGCCACGTCGAAAAGAGCCTGCGCCGGCTCGAGTTCCTCGTCGTGCAGGACATCTTCCTCACCGAAACGGCGAAGCTCGCCCACGTCGTCTTCCCCTCGGCCTGCTTCGCCGAGAAGGAGGGCACCTTCTCCAACACCGAGCGCCGCGTGCAGCGCGTGCGCAAGGCGGTCGAGCCCCCCGGCGAGGCGCGGGCCGACTGGAAGATCCTCTGCGATCTCGCCGCCCGCCTGGGCCGGCCGCTCGCCTACGCCGACGAGCGGGCGATCTTCGAGGAGATCCGCGCCGTCACCCCCTCCTACGCCGGGATCACCTACGCGCGGATCGAGGAGGAGGGCCTCCACTGGCCCTGCCCCAACGAGGAGCACCCGGGGACCCCGATCCTGCACCGCGAGCAGTTCACGATCGGCAAAGGCGTCTTCCACGCGATCGACTACCGGCCGCCCGCCGAGGAGGCCGACGCCGACTACCCCCTCTTCCTCACCACGGGCCGGGTGCTGCCCCAGTATCACACCCGCACCATGACCGGCCAGACCGAGGGGTTGAACGAGCTTGCCCCGGAGAGCTTCGTCGAGATCTCCCTGGAGGACGCCCGCGCCCTGGGCTTCGACGACGGCTGCCTCGTCCGCGTCGCCTCGCGCCGCGGGAGCATCACCGTGCGGCTGAAAGTCTCGCCCAACGCCGTGCAAGGAACGGTCTTCATCCCCTTCCACTACGCCCAGGCGGCGGCGAACCGGCTGACGAACGCGGCGCTCGACCCGGTCTGCGGGATCCCCGAGTTCAAGGTCTGCGCCGTGCGGCTGGAGAAGGCGGCCTGAGCCGAGGGGTTCCTTCGCCCGCGAAAGCAAAAACCCCGGTCCGCGAACGGACCGGGGTTTTTTGTCGTTTGCGGGGTTCCCCGCGGGGAAGTGGGGCGCCCCCCTTTTGCGGATCGGGACCGCGGGGGTCTCCCCGCCGACCCGGGTCTTGCGCACCTCCTCGAGCGGGTCCTCGACCACGAAGCGGAAGCCGTCCGCGGGTCCGGTGGCTCTGCGCCGCACGCGGAGCAGCAGCCCCCTCCCCCTGCAGCTTCCCCGCGCCGGCTGGACGTTTTGGCCGATCGGCGGGCCGATCAGAAGGCCTGCCTCCCCCCGCTCCGCCAGACGGGCCGGCGGCGTCGCTCAGCGTTTGAACACCAGCACCAGGCTGCGCGTGGTCTTGGAGTGGTCGCCGCCGGTGTCGTCGAAGACGGCGATGGCGAAGCTGAAGCGCTTGCGGGGGTCGAAAACGACATCGTCCTCGCGGCCGGTGTTCAAGCGGCGGCTCAGCATGACCGTCCAGCGGCCTTCGGCATAGCGGCTTGCGGCCTTCACGTCGAAGCGCGAGCCGTCCGGCTTCACGGGCAGGCGGTAAGGGATCACGTCACCCGCCTTGAAGCGGGAATAGTCGAGGATGGGGACGGCTTCCTCCCGGAGCAGGAAACCGGGTACCGAGGGCCGGCGCGCGGGGTCCTGCATGTAGAGCGGGCGCGACCCGTCGGGGGTTTCGTTCTTCACGTCGCCGCCGTTTCCGGCGTCGTTTCTGCGGCCGGTTTCGCGGTAGGATCCCGACGGGTTGCCCGCCACCGTGAGCCAGCCGTCGTCGGCATAGCCGTAGGGATCCGAGCGGGCCGCCTTCCAGTGCCAGAGGTCGCCCTTTTCCACCGGGCTTTTCGTCGCCAGGCTCCACTTTTCGCGGGGCAGGTCGGCGGGGCTGTGGCAGACGACCGCGCAGCTGCGCGATGAAAAGTGCTGGATCCGCTGGATCTCGAAGAGCAGCGCGATGCGGTCCTCGTCCCCCGCGAGGTGCACCCATTTCTGCCCGTCGTACTGCCACGACCCCTTGGTGACGCTGCGGGTCGGGTCCTCCCAACTAAGCAGGAAATGGAGATCCCGGTCCGTATAGAGGGCGCGGGTCGAAACCATGCCCCTGACGCCGGCCATCTCCAGGCGGCCGGACACCGGGACCTGCGCCTGTGCGACACGCTGCCAGATCGGGTCGTCGATCCCGGTCGGAACGTTTTGGGTGTAACGGGCGGTGATCGTCATGACGCCTGCATCCTCGGGCGGGGACGCCGCCGCGAAGGCGCCGGCACACAAGACGGCGGCCATGCCGCCGACCCACCATTTGCTCATGGCCCACCTCTTTGCGGTCCGTCCCGACGGCCTCACGGTTCCGGCTGCACGAAGTGTTCGACGTAGCCCATGACGGACAGTACGGCCCAGGCGGCGAGCACGACCGCCGCCCCCAGCAGGACCCCCCGGCGCTTGGAGGGCCGGCGCTCCGGCGAGCGGTCGAGAAAGGGCAGCGCCGCCAGCAAGAAAATCAACGCGCCGGGGATGATCGCCGAGCCGATGACCATGAAGGGGCCCTTGAAAATGGCGACCAACTGGTTGAGGGCGAGCACCCACCATTCCGGGCGGGGGATGAACGATGAGTCGGTCGGATCAGCGGGGTCGCCGAGAGGGGCGGGCCACAGCCGGGCCGCCAGGCCCAGCCCGATCGCCGACGCCAGGAACACGGCCAACCAGCGGTTGGCGATGGTCGGCAGGAAGGGCACCTGCGGCCTCGCGGCGGCCTCTCCCGCCGGGGGGCCCGAAAGCCCGCGGGTGGCCAAAAAATACATGTGCAGGCCGATCAGCAGGAGCAGGACGCCGGGCAGCAGGAGAATGTGGAGAACGTAACACCGGGTCAAGGCCACGATCCCGGTCAAGGGCCCGCCGCGGAGCAGCTGGACCAGGAAATCGCCGACAAGCGGGACGGAGGCGATGATGCTGAAGCGCACCTGGGTCGACCAGTACCCCTTCTGGTCCCAGGGCAGGAGGTCGCCGGTGATGATGAACAGCGGGATCACCAGCAGGAACAGCACCCCGGAGACCCAGACCGGCTGCCGCGGAGCTTTGTAGGCGCCGAGGACCAGGGCCCGCAGGAGGTGCAGTGCCATCACCACCAGCAAGAGGTTCCAGGCGTAATGGTGAACCCCCCGGACCACGTCCCCGAAAGGCAGGCTGAACTGGAAATAGTCGACGCTGTCGTAAGCCGTGCCCGGCACCGGGGTGTAGGCCAAGGCCATCAACACCCCGGTCAGGAACAGCAGGCCGATCAACGCCAGCTGCAAGGCGCCGAAGAAGCGGTGCCAGCAGATGGCGTCCGCCGGCACCCGCACCCGGAGCAGCCGCCCGCACCCTTCCCGCGCCGCGGCGGCAGACGGTCTTTGCCCCGCGGCGTGAACCTGCACCTCGCTCATGGCATCCGATCCCGGTTAGCGGCTGGGTCAGGGCCGATCGGCCGTCGCCGGCTATTTTTTGAATTCGAGGCTCAGCACCTCGGAATCGTAGGAGTCGTAGTCCTTGGAATCATCGAACAGCGCCATGGCGAAATTGTATTTCTTCCTGGGGTCGAAGGCCACATCGTCCTCGTTGCCGGTATTGAGCTTGCGCGAGAGCATCACCGTCCAGGCGCCGTCGCCGTAACGGCTGACGGCCTTGATGTCGCCGAACGATCCTTCCGCCGCCAGCGGCATGCGGTAGGTGATGACGTCGCCGGCCTTGAAGATCGTGTAGTCCGTGATCTCCACCGCATCCGCCGCCAGCAGGATGTTGTGCTTGCCGAGTTTCTTGCCCGGCGCCAGCATGTACTTGGGCTTGGTTTTGTCGTCGGTGATGTTCGGCTTGTCGCCGCCCTTGCCGGCATCCGGTTTCCGGCCGCCCTTGGTGTCGCCGATCTTGGTCAGGTAGCCGTCGTCGGCGTAGCCGGCGGGGTCGGAGCGGGCCGCCTTCCAGTGCCACAGGTCGCCCTTTTCGGCTTCGGTGGCGGTCCCGAACTTGCCTTCCTTGGCGTTGGGCGCTCCCGCGGGGACGTGGCACACCACGGCGCAGCCTTTGGTGGCGAAATTTTGGATGCGGTTGATTTCGAAGAGCAGCGAGATCCGGTCCTCGTCGCCCTTCTGCCGCGCCCAGTTTTGCCCGTCGAATTTCCAGGCCTCCTTGGTGACGCTCAGCGTGGGGTCCTTCCAGTTGAACCAAAAAACGATTTCGCTGTCCGTGTACACGGCCTTGGCCGATACCGCGGCTTTCTTGCCCGCGAATTTCTCCTTGCCCTCGAAGGGCACCTCGAGCGACTTGACCTTGCCCCAGGCGGGGTCATCCAGGCCTGCGGGCGCAGTCTTGGAGTAGACGGCGGTCAGGGTCTGCTTGGCGGCCCCGACGGCGCCATTCGAGAAGATGAACAGGCCGGTGAAACCCATCAGTACGCCGAGGAACAGAGCAACTTGCCATCGTTTAGGCATGCATCGCCTCCTTGCAAAGCCCGCGCGTGGGGGTCGTTTAAAGGGTGATGTGGACCATGAGTTTGCCTTCGACGATTTTGTGCGGCAGGAGCGTGAGCGGTTTTCGGGGAGGGCCTCCCGCCGGCAACCCGTTCGCATCGAACATGCCGCTGTGGCACGGGCAAAGAAACAGGCCCTTCTCCTTGTTCCAGATCACGTTGCAGGCCAAGTGGGAGCAGGTGGAGGAAAAGACTTGCACGCCCCCCTTGTCGTCCGCCCTGGCCCAAACAAACCCCCGCTGCGGGAGATCCTGCCAACCGTCTTTCACCATGAATTCATAGGACAGCATGCTGAAGTCCGTGGGGGTCAACTGGTCCGCCCGGCCGAAATCGACCCATTTCCCGACCCCCGTTCTCGGTGCGGGAAGGACGACGGTCGATACGATGGGGATGGCCGCGAGCACAACCACGCCGCCCGCCAGCGCGGAAGTGGCGATGAAGCTGCGGCGTGAAAGGCACGGAGCATCCTCCGCGGCGGCTTTGCCCTCGGCGGTGCGGCAGGTGTCGGCCATGGGAATCCTTTCCGGGGCCGGGAAAATGATCGTCAGTAAAAAAACGACCCTCAATTTACAAGCAGACCTTCACTTCTTGATGTCGCTGATACCACATCATGGCAATCGAGATCAACCACAATCTGCAAAGGGAGGCCAAACCCGCCGTTTTCGCCGCAGTAAGTGCGGGATGCCATGGAAGCGGTCAGGACCTCCCCGCCGAGAAAGTGACGGGTGGCGAGCGGGGCCGTGGGGTCTCTTGGGTCGCCGTCGCAGGCCTTGCTGCCGGGGCGGGCGATCAGCCCAACCGGCCGGGAGATGCGGAAGCAGGGCGGGGAAGCAAGGGCGTCCAGTCCCGGAGACAGGGCTCTTGCGCCCAGGGCCTCATCCATTGCTCCCAGACGGCGGCGAACCGGCTGACGTACGCGGCGCTCGACCCGGTCTGCGGGATCCCCGAGTTCAAGGTCTGCGCCGTGCGGCTGGAGAAGGCGGCCTGAGCCAAGGGTTCCTTCGCCCGCGAAAGCAAAAACCCCGATCCGCGAACGGACCGGGGTTTTTTGTCGTTTGCGGGGTTCCCCGCGGGGAGGGCTACTCGTCTTCTTCGGCCTCGCGCGTCTCCGGCACCAGGAGCCCCGCCAGGTCCTCGCCGAGGTAGGCGCGCTCGTTGGGGCCGAGGATCCCCATGGCGAGGCAGAGGATCGTCCAGAGGTGGACCGTGTGGTAGCCGCCCTCGTAGTGCTCGGCCAGGTCGTGGATCTGGGAGTGGCAGTTGTGGCAGGGGGCGATCACGTAGCTTGCGCCCGTCGCCATGATCTGGTCGAACTTGATCTTGCCGAAGGTGCGCCGCGCCTCGTGGTAGCCCGCCTGGAGCGCCCCGCCGCCCCCGCCGCAGCAGTAGTTGTTCGAGCGGTTGGGGGTCATGTCGACGAAGTTCTCCTCGCCCACGGCCTGTTTGACGACGAAGCGCAGGTCCTCGGCGTAGGCGTCGCCGAAGGATTTGCGCACCTGGTTGCAGGGGTCCTGGACGGTGAACTTGACCTTGAGGTCCTTGTTCCAGTCGGCGTTGACCTTGAGCTTGCCCTCGCGGATCCACTGGGCGTAGAGCTGGATGATGGTGGTGATCTCGAACTTGTGGGGGATGTTGAACTTTTTCAGTCCGGCCCGGACTGCGAAGAGTTCGTGCCCTCACTCCGTGTTGACCCAGTATTTACAGCCTAGGTCATCCACGGCCTTGGCCTTCACCTCCACGATGTGCTTCCAGGCCTCGTCGTCGGCGAGGAACATGCAGTAGTTCTCCGCGCCCCAGCCCTTGGTGCCGTAGGTCCAGTCGGCGCCCACGACGTGCATGATCTTCCAGAGCGGCACCATTTCGTCGGGCTCGGTGACCGGCTCGCGCGAGTTCTGGTTGAGGAAGTAGGTCGCCCCCTTCTTGTTGATCGGGGCCTCGAGGGTCTCCCAGCCGACCTGGGTCTTGCGCACCTCCTCGAGCACGTCCTCGACCACGAAGCGGAAGTCGTCCTCGGAGGCGCCCATGGCGCTGCAGGAGTCGTGCTTGAGCGCCATGTCGCAGGAGCCGCGGATGCCCTTGGGGCGGTTCTCCCGCGGCCAGAGCTTGCGCGCGTGGTAGACGAGCTGCGGGATGTCGATCTTCATCGGGCAGACGTAGATGCAGCGCCAGCACATGGTGCACATCCAGGGCCAGTTGGACTTCTGGATCTCCTCGTCCAGGCCGAGCGCCGCCATGCGCAGGAACTTGCGCGGGTCCAGCCCCTCCAGCCCCGTCGCCGGGCAGCCGGAGGAGCAGGCCCCGCAGGTGAGGCAGAGGTTCAGGTTCCCACCCTCCGGCAGGAGCTCCCGCACCTTGTCGAGAAAGGTGCTCTTCTTTTTACCGCTGATCTTGATCGCTTCTTCAGCCATGCGGCGTGTCCTCCTTTGGGGATTTCAGAGGCTCTCGTCGGTCCCCCAGCATAGCGGATCCATCCGAAAAAACAAGGACCATGTTGCTTTTAGCCCACCGTCAGCACCGAGGAGCCGGTGGTTTTCCGCCCCTCGAGGTCGCGGTGCGCGCGGCTTGCCTCGGCGAGGGGGTAGGTGCGGCCGATCGTGATGCGCACCGCCCCGCCCTGCACCACGGCGAAGAGGTCCTCGGCGTGCGCGAGGAGATCCTCGCGGCGCGCCGTGTAGGTCATGAGCGAGGGCCGGGTGAGAAAGAGCGACCCTTTCTGGGCGAGAAGCGCGATGTCGATCGGCGGGACCGGCCCCGAGGACTGCCCGAAGGAGACCATGATCCCCATCGGCCGCAGGCAGTCGAGCGAGGAAAAGAAGGTGGCCTGCCCCACGGAGTCGTAGACCACGTCCACCCCGCGGCCGCCGGTGATCTCCTTGACCCGCTCGGCGAACTTCTCCTTCGTGTAGACGATCGGGTGGTCGCAGCCGTGGGCCCGGGCCACCTCGGCCTTCTCCGGGGTGCCCACGGTGCCGAGGACGGTCGCCCCCAGGTGCTTCGCCCACTGGCAGACGATGAGCCCCACCCCGCCGGCCGCGGCGTGGATGAGCAGGGTCGTCCCCGGGCCCACCGGCCAGCAGCCCTTGAGGAGGTAGCGCGCGGTCATGCCCTGGAGCATCATGGCCGCCGCCTGGAGCGTCGAGATCTCCGCGGGCAGCCGCACGAGGCGGTGGGCCGGGATGCGCCGGATCTCGGCGTAGGCGCCCACGGGCATCCCCGCGTAGGCCACGCGGTCGCCCACGGCGACCTCGGTCACCCCCTCGCCGATCTCGACCACGACGCCTGCGCCCTCGAGCCCCGGGGTTGCGGGAAGGGAGGGCAGGGGATAGAGCCCGGTCCGGTGGTAGACGTCGATGTAGTTCAGCCCGACCGCCTCCTGGCGGACGAGGGCCTCGCCCGGGCCCGGTTTGCCGGGGTCCATCTCCTCCCACTTGAGGACCTCGGGGCCCCCGTGCTGGTGGATGCGGATCGCCTTGGGCATGGAACCTCCCGTGTCCCGTCTCACTCGCCGATGATTTTCACGAGAACGCGCTTTCGCCGCCGGCCGTCGAACTCGCCGTAGAAGATCTGCTCCCAGGGGCCGAAATCGAGCCGGCCCTCGGTCACGGCGACCACCACCTCGCGGCCCATGATCTGGCGCTTGAGGTGGGCGTCGGCGTTGTCTTCGCCCACGTTGTGCCGGTACTGGGAGACGGGCTCGTGCGGGGCGAGTTTCTCGAGCCAGACCTCGTAGTCGTGGTGCAGCCCCCGCTCGTCGTCGTTGATGAAGACCGAGGCCGTGATGTGCATGGCGTTCACGAGGACGAGCCCCTCACGGATGCCGCTTGCGGCGAGGCACTCCTCGACCCGGCGGGTGATGTTGACGAAGCCCCGCCGGGCGGGGATCTCGAACCAGAGCTCTTGCCGATAGGATTTCATGGGGGATCACCCGGCGCCGGGGATGGCCCGGCACGTCGCTACATAGCAGGATCGGGGGGTTCTGCCAAGCGCCGCTCCCCCCCCGGGTAAACGGGGCGCGCCGCGGGGGACGCGGCCGCCCCCGCCGGCCGGGCTGCTTGTGGCCGGGGCCGGGCCCTGCTATTTTTCGAAAACGAACGCGCGTCCCCCGACACCCCATGAGCGACCTCGCCGCCCCCATCCGCCGCCTGCTCCGGAAACTCCCCGAAGCCCGCCCCCAGGACCGGGGGCGGCTTCGCGCCGCGCTCGCCCGGATCGGCCGGCTCCCCGCCGAGGAGCGCGCGGCCGGGATCTCCCGCGTCGAGCGCCTCCTGGCCGCCTCAATCGCCGGCCGCCGCCTCCGGGCCGCGGCCGGGTGCCCCGAGCTCCGCTACCCCCCGGAGCTCCCGATCACGGCCTTCCGGGAGGAGATCGTCGCCGCCATCCGCCGCCACCGCGTCGTGATCGTCTGCGGGGAGACGGGCTCCGGGAAATCGACCCAGCTCCCCAAGTTCTGCCTCGAGGCGGGCCGCGGCACCGAGGGCCTGATCGGCCACACCCAGCCGCGGCGCATCGCCGCCCAGGCCGTGGCGCGGCGGATCGCCGAGGAGCTGGGCGAGGAGCTCGGCCGCACGGTCGGCTTCAAGATCCGCTTCCACGAGCAGACCTCGCCCGAGACGCGCATCAAGGTCATGACCGACGGCATCCTCCTCGCCGAGGCCGCGGGCGACCGGAGCCTCGCGGCCTACGACACGCTGATCGTGGACGAGGCCCACGAGCGCAGCCTGAACATCGACTTCCTGCTCGGCTACCTGCGGCTCCTCCTCAAGCGCCGCCGCGACTTGAAGGCGGTGATCACCTCGGCCACGCTCGACACCGAGGCCTTCGCGGCCGCCTTCGCGGGGGCGCCCGTGGTCCGGGTCGCGGGGCGGACCTTTCCCGTCGAGGTGCGCTACGAACCCCCGGAGCCCGGGCCGGGCGAGGAGGAGCCCACCCCGCTCGAGCAGGCGGTCGCCGCCGTGCGCCGGATCGCATCCGGGGGCGAGCCGGGCGACGTGCTCGTCTTTCTCCCCACCGAGCAGGACATCCGCGAGGCGGCGGCGGCGCTCGCCGCCGAGCGCCTCCCCCGGCTGCGCGTCCTGCCCCTCTTTGCGCGCCTGTCGGCCGAAGAGCAACACCGCGTCTTCCGGCCGGCCCCCGGCCGGAAGGTCGTCCTCGCGACCAACGTGGCCGAGACCTCGCTCACGATCCCCGGGATCCGCTTCGTCGTGGACACGGGGCTTGCCCGCATCCCGCGCTACCTGCCGCGCACGAGAACGACCGCCATGCCCGTCGTCCCCGTCTCCCGCGGCAGCGCCGTGCAGCGGGCCGGCCGCTCGGGCCGCACCCAGGGCGGGGTCTGCATCCGCCTCTATACCGAGGAGGATTTTCTCGCCCGGCCGCTCCACAGCCCCCCCGAGATCCGGCGCTCGAACCTGGCCGAGGTCGTGCTGCGGCTGCTCGCCCTCGGGCTCGGCCCGATCGAGGAGTTCCCCTTCCTCGACCCGCCGGACCCGCGCGGGGTCGCCGACGGCGTGCGCCTGCTCGCCGAGCTCGGGGCGGTCGAGGAGGCCCAGGGGGGCCTGCGCCTCACCCCCCTGGGGAAGACGCTCGCGCGCATCCCGCTCGACCCGCGGCTTTCGCGCATGCTCGTCGCCGGCCGCGAGGAGGGCTGCTTCGAGGAGGCGGCCGTGATCGCCGCCGCGCTCAGCATCCGCGACCCCCGCGAGCGGCCCGCGGAGAAGGCGGCCGAGGCCGATCGGGCGCACGCGGCCTTCCACCGCGGGGGGTCGGATTTTTTAACCCTCCTTGCCCTCTGGGAGTCCTGGCGGCAGGCGCGGCGGGCGCATCCGGGGTCCGCCGCGCTCCGGGAGTTCTGCCGCCGCAACCTTCTCTCCTTCCGCCGCATGCGCGAGTGGGAGGACGTCACCCGGCAGATCCTCGAGACCGCCCGCGAAAGCGGCCTGCGGCCGGCCGCCGGCGCCCCGGCGGGGATGCGGGACCGAGCCGACGAGGCCGAATTCGCCGGCCGCCTCCACCGCGCCGTCCTCGCCGGCTTTTTGAGCCACATCGCCGTGCGCAAGGAAAAGCACCTCTACCGCACCGCGCGGGGCCGCGAGGCGATAATCTTCCCCGGCTCGGCCGCCTTCGGCGCGGGGGCCGAGTGGATCGTCGCCGCGGAGCTGGTCGAGACCACGCGGCTCTACGCCCGGACCGCGGCCGGCATCGACCCGGCCTGGCTCGAGCGGCTGGGGGGCGGGCTCTGCCGCGCCAGCCGGCGCGACCCCCGCTTCGACCCGCGCCGCGGCGAGGTGACGGCGACCGAGCAGGTGACCCTCTTCGGCCTCGTCATCGTGCCCGGACGCCCCGTGTCGCTCTCCCGCATCGACCCGCAGGCGGCATCCGAGGTCTTCTGCCGCGAGGCCCTGGTCGAGGGGCGGATCGGCCGGCGGTTTTCCTTTCTCGAGCACAACCGCGCGCTCCTTACGCGCGTCGCAGGGCTCGAGCACCGCCTGCGCCGGCGCGACCTCCGCGTGGGCGACGAGGAGCTCGTGCGCTTCTACCGCGAGCGGCTGGGCGACGTCGCCTCCGTCCGCGACCTCGAGCGCACGATCCGCGAGCGGGGCGGGGACGGGTTTCTGCGCATGGCGGCCGAGGACGTGATGACCTCCCAGCCCGAGGGCGACCTCGAGGCGCTCTACCCCGACCGGGTCGAGGTCGCCGGCCGGACGCTCACCCTCTCCTACCGCTACGAGCCGGGCGGGCCGGAGGACGGGGTGACGCTCGCCGTGCCGGCCCCCTTCGCCGGCGCGGTGCCCGCCGAGATCCTCGACTGGCTCGTCCCGGGGCTGTTGCCCGAGAAAATCGAGGCGCTTCTCAAATCCCTGCCCAAGGCGCAGCGCAAGGCGCTTCTGCCCCTGGCCGCGACCCGCGACCTCATCCTGCGGGAGATGCCGCGGGGGGAGGGGCCGCTCGCCGAGGCCTTGAGCGGCTTTCTCAGGCGGCGGCTCAAGGTCGAGATCCCGGCCTCGGCCTGGTCCCCGGCGGCGCTTCCCGAGCACCTGCGCCCGCGGATCGCGATCTTTGCCGCCGACGGCCGCGAGCTCGCCTCCGGCCGCGACCCGGCGCTGCTCCGGGCGCACGCCGCCCCCGGGGGGGTCCCCGCCGAGGTGCGGCGGCGCTACGAGCGCAGGGGCCTCGAGCGCTGGGATTTCGGCGACCTGCCCGCGGTCCTGACCGGGGCCGGGCCGGACCGCGTCCCCTGGGCGGCCTTCCCGGCGCTCGCGGCCGAGGCCGCGGGCGGGGTGAGCCTCGTGCTCTTCGCCCGCCGCGAGGCGGCCGAGGAGGCGCACCCCGCGGGGGTCGCCGCGCTCGCCGCGCGGCAGGCGCGGCGGGAGATCGTCTTTCTGCGGCGGGCGCTCCGGATCGGCGACGAGGCGCCCCGGCTCGCGATGCGCCTCGGGGGGGCGGCGCGGCTCGAGGGGCTGCTCGCCGACCGGGTGATCCGCGATCTCTTCGCCGTCCCCGTGCGGCGGCAGCGGGAGTTCGAGGAGCTTCTCGCCGCGCGGCTGCCCGGCCTCCAGACCGAGGGCCAGCGGCTGCGCGAGGCGGCGCTCGCCGTGCTCGCCGCGGGCGAGGCGGCCGTGCGGGAGATGGCCGCGCTCGCGGGGCTGAGGGGCCCTGCGGCCGCGATCGCCCAGGGGCTCGAGGCCGAGCTCGAGCGGCTTGTGCCGCGGGATTTCCCGGCGGGGATTCCGCTTTCGCGCTTCGCCGATCTCGCGCGCCTGCTCCGGGCGCTCGCCGTGCGCATGCGGCGCGCCGCGGTCGACCCCGAGAAGGAGCGGCTGCGCGCCAGGGAGGCCGCGGCCTGGGTTGGGCGCTGGGAGGAGCTCCGGCGCCGCGCCGGCCCCCGGCCGTCGCCCGCCCGGGAAGCGCTTCTGGCGGAGCTTTTCTGGATGATCGAGGAGTACAAGGTTTCGCTCTTCGCCCAGGAGATGAAGACGGCCTTTCCCGTGTCCCCCAAGCGCCTGGAGGCGAAGGTGCGCGAGATCGAGGAGACCCCCTGAGGGAGGGTGTGGCCGTGGCGGAGACGGGCAGCGCCCCGCAGGTCGCCGTGATCCTGCCCACCTACAACCGCGCCTGGTGCCTCGCCGAGGCCGTGGAGTCGGTCCTCGCGCAGCGGTTTGGCGATTTCGAGCTGATCGTGGTCGACGACGGCTCGACCGACGACACCCCGGCCGTTCTCTCCCGGTACGAGGGGAGGGTCCGCACGATCCGCCAGGAGAACCGCGGCGTGAGCGCGGCACGGAACCGGGGGATCGCGGCCTCCCGCTCCCCGCTTGTCGCCTTTCTCGACTCGGACGACCTCTGGCTGCCGGGGAAGCTCGCCCGCCAGGTCGCCTTCTTCGACGAACACCCCGAGGCCGCGATCTGCCAGACGGGCGAGATCTGGGTGCGAAACGGCCGGCGCGTCAACCCCGGGCTCCGGCACCGCAAGCCCTCGGGGTGGATCTTCGAGCCCTCGCTCGAGCTCTGCCTCGTCAGCCCCTCGGCGGTCATGGCGCGGCGCGGCCTCTTCGCCGAGGTGGGGCTCTTCGACGAAACGCTCCCCGCCTGCGAGGACTACGATCTCTGGCTGCGCGTGAGCCTGCGCCACCCGGTGTTCCTGCTGCCCGAGCCCGGGGTGGTGAAGCGCGGCGGGCACGCGGACCAGCTCTCGCGCGGCTGGGGGCTCGACCGCCACCGGGTCCGGGCGATCGAGAAGATCCTGCGCACGGAGCGCCTCACCCCCGGGCAGCGCGCGGCCGCCGTGCGGGTCTTGCAGCGCAAGTGCCGGATCTACGCGGAGGGCTGCCGCAAGCGCGGCCGGCCGGAGGAGGCCGAGGCCTACGAGCGGCTTGCGCGGCGCTTCGGGTGAGCGGGGCGCTCAGGCCTGGGTCACCCGCAGGACCTCCTCGAGCGTGGTCAGGCCCTCGAGGACCTTTTCGATCCCGTCCTCGCGCAGCGTGACCATCCCCTCCTGGACCGCGAGCGCCTTGATGCGGTTGGCGTCGTAGGTCTGGATGATCAGGCTTTTCAGCTCCTCGCTCATGAGCATGATCTCGAAGATCCCGATCCGGCCGCGGTAGCCGGTCTGGAAGCACTTTTCGCAGCCCGCGGCCTTGAAGACCGGACGCTCCGCGAAGCGCTCGGGCCGCAGCCCGATGCTCTGGAGGTAGACGGTGCGGGGGGCGTAGGGCTGCTTGCAGTCCGCGCACAGGACGCGGACCAGCCGCTGGGCGAGGACGGCGAGGACCGAGGAGGAGATCAGGAAGGGCTCGACCCCGATGTCGACCAGGCGCGTGATCGCGCTCGGCGAGTCGTTCGTGTGCAGCGTCGAGAAGACGAGGTGGCCGGTGAGGGCCGACTGGACGGCGATGTCGGCCGTCTCCTTGTCGCGGATCTCGCCGATCAGGATCACGTCCGGGTCCTGGCGGACGATCGAGCGCAGGCCGCGGGCGAAGGTGAGGTCGATCTTGGGGTTGACCTGGATCTGGCTGATCCCCTTGATCTGGTACTCGATCGGGTCCTCGATGGTGATGATGTTGATCCCCGGCTGGTTGATCGACTGCAGGATGGCGTAAAGGGTCGTCGTCTTGCCGCTGCCGGTGGGGCCGGTGACGAGGAGGATGCCGTTGGGCTGCGCGGAAAGCCGCCTGAGGGTCTCCAGCCGCGCGGCGCTCAGCCCGAGCTCGGTGATCTGGAGCAGCGAGCCCGACTTGTTGAGCAGCCGCAGCACGAGGCGCTCGCCGAAGGCCGTGGGCACGGTGGAGACGCGGACGTCGATGTCCTGGTCGCCCACGCGCACGTCGAAGCGGCCGTCCTGGGGGAGGCGCTTCTCGGCGATGTTCATCTTGGCCATGACCTTCACGCGCGAGATGAGCGCGGGCTGGATCCACTTCGGCGGGGTGAGGAGGTCGTAGAGGATGCCGTCCACGCGGTAGCGCACGGTGAAGCTGTTCTGGTAGGGCTCGAAGTGGATGTCCGAGGCGCGCGCCTTGACCGACTGCGAGATGATGTGGTTGACGAGCTTGATGACCGGGGCGTCGCTCGAGTCCTCGAGCAGGTCGGCCGTCTCCTCGATCTCGCTCAGGATCGTCGTCCCGTTCTCCTCGAGGTCCTGGACGATCTGCTCGGCCGACCCCCGGGAGAGGTCGTGCTGGACATGGATCGCGGCGAGAATCGCCTCGCGGGTCGAGAGGACGAGCTTGTAGTCGCAGACCCCGAGCAGCCGCACGAGGTCGTCGAGCGCGGGCAGCGCCTGGAGATCGTGCAGGGCGAAGACGCAGCCCGCCGGGCATGCCGGGCGCTGCGGGTCGGAGGCCGCCAGGCCGCATTCGGCGAGGCTCGGCGGGCTCTCGTAGCGCAAGGGGACGATCCCGTGCCTCTTGAGAAAGGCAAGCGGCACGCGCGCGGCGAAGGAGGGCTCGATGCCCCGCGCGGGAAGCCGCGGCCAGAACTCGACCCCCAGGCGCTCGGCGGCCGCCTCGAGGAGCTGCTCCTCGGTCAGCAGCCGCTGCTGCAGGAGGATCTCCTCGAGCCGCCCCCCCTTTTCCCGGCGCTGCGCCTCGGCGGCGGCGACCGCCTCGGGGGCCAGGCCGAAGCGGCGGACGAGAAACTCGCGATAGGGCGTCATGGGCTGGGCTCGGCCTCCCGGTAGAGCTTGATCTCGCCGCCGCGGAAGGCGTTCTCCGGGGCGGGCGGGGCGGCCGGCGGCGGGGGCTCGGCCCTCTTCTCCGAGAGGAGCTTGTCCGCCTCCTCCGGGCTCTTGATCACCCGCGGGGTGAGAAAGACGTAGAGGTTGGTCCGCTGCTTGGCATCGCTCGTGTTGCGGAAGAGCCACCCCAGGATCGGGATGTCCCCCAGGCCGGGGACCTTGGTCTCGTTTTCGCTGCGGTTGTCGTCGATCAGCCCGCCGATGACGACCGTGTGGCTGTCCCGGACGAGCACCGTGGTCTCGATCGTCCGCTTCTGGGTGACCGGCCGCGTCGCCGTGGTCGCCGCCGTGGCGAGCCGGTCGAGGCTCGTCACCTCGAGGGAGAGCTTGAGGCGCACGTTGCGGCCCTCGCTGACGTGGGGGGTGATCTTGAGGATCTTGCCCACGTCGCGGTACTCGTAGGATTCGTAGGTGCCGCCGGAGACGTCGGTCGTGGCGCGCGTCTGGAAGGGGCGGTTTTCGCCGACCGTGATGCGCGCCTCCTCGTTGTCCGTGGTGAGGATCTGCGGGGTGGAGAGGATGCGGAAGTTGTCGTCCCGTTTCACGGCGTTGATGATCGCCGAGATGTTGGAGAGGGTGATCCCGCCGAAGCGGAAGGGCTCGGTCAGCACGCCGACGGCGAGCCCCGCGCCGAGGGCATTGGCGGGGTTGAGGGGGCCGGCGGTCGACCCGAAGCGGCCGCCGTAGACGACGTTCTCGTTGTCCACCGTGGTCCTGTCGAAGAGCTGCCACTGGACCCCGAGGTCCAGGCTCTTCGTCGCGTTCACCTCCATGATGAGGGACTCGATGTAGACCATGGAGCGGGGGATGTCGAGCTTGCGGATCACCCCCTCGACGACGTCGTAGTCCTCCTTGTCGGCGATGATGATCAGGCTGTTCGTCGCCTTGTCGGCCATGATCTGCACCTTGCCCATGACCACGGCGGTGACGGGCCCGCGCGCCGCGGCCGCCTGGCCCGTGGCGGGGGCCGCCCCCCCGGCCGCGCCGCCCGCCGGGGCGGAGGGGATCTCCGCGAGCACCTTGGCCAGATCCTCGGCGTTGGCGTGCTCGCAGTAGTAGACGTTGATCCGCCCCTTGCCGCGCGGGGTCTCCTTGTCGATCAAGCCGATCAGCTGCTTGATGCGCAGCGTGTCCACCTCGCTCGCCAGGACGACGAGCGCGTTGGTGCGCTCGTCGGCCGCGATCACCGGCACCTTCTCGAAGGTCCCGGCGGCCTGCTGCGGCCGCGCGGCGGTCGGCTTGAAGAGGTTGGCCATCATCGTCGCCAGCTTGGCCGCGTCGGCGTACTGGAGCGGGATGACCGAGATCTGCTGGCCCGCGCCGGGGCGGTCGATCTGGCGGATGATCTTGAGCAGCCGCTGGATGTTCGACTGGACGTCGGTGATGATCACGGTGTTCGCCGGCGCGTAGCCCAGGATCACGCTGTTCTTGGAGACCAGCGGCGTGAAGGTGCGCTTGATCTCCTCGGGGTCGGCGTACCGCAGGGGGATGAGCTGGGTGACGACGCGGTCCTCGGGGGTGGCCTTCTCCATCTCGAGCAGGGTCTGGATGTTCTTCGCCCGCGCCTCGGGGGCGGGGATGATCTTCACGATCTCCCCGGCCTTCACCGTGGTGAAGCCGTTCACCTCGAGGACCGACTCGAAGACGCGGTAGGCCTCGTCGAGCGAGATGCGCGAGGGCGAGATGATCGTCACCTTGCCGCGGACGTTGGGGTCGACGACGAAGTTGGTCCCGGTCAGCTCGCTCATGAACTTGATGAAGAGCTGGATGTCGACGTTGTTGAAGTCGATGGAGATGAAGGGGTCGGAGGCGGAGCCCCCGCCGCCTCCCGTCCGCCCTTGGGCGGCGAGGGGCCCGGGCGCGAGCAGGAGGAGGGCGAGCGCGGCGGCCCGCAGCAGGCGCCGCGGCCGTCCGGGGGGGCGGAAACCGGGGTCAGTCGATGCGGTATTCAAGGGTCTGCTCCTGTCCCCTGCGTTTGATCTGGACCTGGACGGGGCCGTCCAGCGACAGGGAGTTGAAGACGTTCAGGGCGTCGTCCACGGTGGCGATGCTGCGGCCGTTGACGCCGGTGATGATGTCGCCGTTGCGCAGCCGGAGCTTTCGGAAAATGGCGTTCGGCTTGATGGCGGTGATCGAGATGCCGGCCGGCTTGCCGTCCTCGAGGTGCGGCCGGAAGGTGGCCTGGTTGAGGAGATCCCCCAGGTTCGCAAGGGCCTCCTCGGCCTGCGCCGGGCTGACCGAGACGCGCTCCACGGTCTCGGCGGGCTCGGGCGGGCGGACGGGGGCCGTCGCCTCGGTCCGGGCGGCCGCCGTCCCCGGGGCCGCGGCGCGGGCCGTCGCCCCGGGCTCCTCTTGGGCGAGCACCTCGTCGCGGCCGGCCACGGTCAGCACCACCCGGCCGCGGAAGATCCGCTTGACGGATGCGTTCTGGACCGTGTCGCCCGGCCGGTAGAGCGCCTGCTCGCGGGTCTTGGCGTCTTCGATCACCGCGTAGGCGCGGCCGTCGCCGCCGACCCCGGTCCCCCAGAGGCGGAGCTTGAGCTCGGTCGGCTTGAGCTTGTCGAGGTCCACTTCGGGGGCCGGCCGGGCGGCCTCCTCCGCGCCCCCCCGCCGGGAATGGAAAAGGTTTCTCTCGACGATCCGCTGGTAGTCCGCAGGCCGCCCCCGGGCATCTTCGCCCGCGGGTTCGCCCGGCGCCGGCGCGGGCGAGGCGGTCTCGACCGGGCCCAGCCGGGAGAGGGCGAGGGTGTAGAAGAGCGACACGGCCGCGTAGACGACGACGGCGGCGAGGAGCACCTGGGCGGCGGTGAAGATGCGCGGAATCATGTTCCCGTGTCGTTCCCCCTCAGCCGCTGAAGGAGATCTCCGGCCCCGAAAGGGGCCCGCTCACGCGGAATGGGATCCCCCCCCGCCGCCGGAGCAGCGCGGCGGAGAGATCGTCCCCCGCGCGGGAGACGAACCCCGCATGGGGGAGGATCCGTCCGGAGAGGTCGAGCACGCCCTCGCCCGGCGCGGGGCCGAGGCGGATCGAGCCCGAGATCTCGATGTCGACCTCATTGCCACGGAGGCGGCCGTTGCGCACGAGCACCAGCCCCGGCTGGCAGGTCAGCTCGGCCGTCCCCGAGGGGAAAAGGAAGCGCTCCTGGCGCAGCAGGGGGACGGCGGGCTCGACCCGGCCGTCGGTCAGGCGGAGCGAAACGCCCAGGGCGCCGGCGGCGGTCGGGGCGAAGCGGCCGTCCAGCCGGCCGGCCACGCGGGCGGCCGCGAGGTTCCGCAGGGCCGGGATCTCTTCCAGCCGCAACCCCTCGATGACGCCGCTCGGGCCATCCGGCGGCCGGCTCAGGCCGTCCAGGGTTCCCGCGCCGGCGTGCGCCGTGAACCGCCAGGCCGGCTGGGGCTCGAAGATCGTGGCCCACTCGGGGCGCACCTCGAGCCGCTCGACGAGGGCGAGCGGCCGGCCGGCCGCGGCCAGGCGCACGTCCTCCAAGGCGAGCCCCGGCGGGAAGACGGGCCGCACGGCCCCCAGGCTGACCTCGAGGCCGGGGAGCCCGGCGCGCAGGCGCGCCGCGGCGTGGCCCGCGAGCTCGCGGCCGGGAAAGGCGATCACGAGGCAGGCTGCCGTGGCCGCAACCAGGTAGAACGCCCAGAGAAGGCGGGAGAGGGTCAGGCGGCGGCTCATGGCTCGAGGGTCTCCACCTGCAGCACGGCGTCGAGCAGCCCGTCGGTCTTCTCCCGGCGCGAGACCGAGAGCTTGCTCACGACGGCCTCGTTGCGCGAGGTCTCCACCCCGACGAGAAAGCGGGTGAGCTGCTCGAGGGTCACCCCCTCGAGCTTCATCTCCACGCGCGAGAGCTTGAGGGGCGAGTTTTTCTGCTCGATCTTCGAGGGCCGCATCGTCGTGACCCGGTCCTTGACCTGGGTCTGCCCGGCGAGCTGGTCGAGGAAGCCGAAGAGCGTGAAGCCTTTGTCGCGCCGCTCGAAGCGCTGCTCGGCCCGCCGCGTCCGGCCGCGGATCCCCTCCACCTCGGCCTTCATGCCTTCCATCTCGGCAAGCTGCGCGGTCTTGGCGGCGACCGCCTGGCGCAGCCGGGCGCGGCGCTCGAAGAGCGGGGCGACCCCGAGCTCGGCCGCAAGCCACGCCGCGAGCAGGAGCGCCCCGCCGGCCAGGGCGACTTTCTCGCGGCGGCTGAGCCGGCCGAAATGCAGGCGCTGGAGGAGGTCGGCGATCATCGCCCTACAGGTCCACCTTGAGCTGGAAGTTCACTTCCTTGCCGCTGCGGTCGAGGTTGGCGGCGCCGATGGTCACGGCCTTGAAGGCGGCGGCGCGCTCGAGCCCGGCCTTGATCGCCTCGACCTCCTGGAAGCCGGCGGTCGTCCCGCTCACCTGGATCCCCTCCGGGCCGATCACGAGGCGCTCGAAGACCACGGGGATCTCCTCCGGGACGGCCTCGCTCAGGCGCTTGAGGAGATCGATGCTGCGCAGGCTCCCGGCGGCGCCGGGGGCGGCGGCGGAGAGCTTCTTCAGCTCCTGCAGGCCGGCCCGCATCTGGAGGTAGGGGTCCACCGCCGCGCGCGCCTCGGGAAAGGCCTCGCGGAAGACGGCCGCCATGCGCCGGTCGAGCTCGGAGGCCCGGCGCTGGAGGAGGGCGGTCTCCACGGCCGCCTGGCCGAGCCCCAGGGCCAGCGCCGCCACGGCGAGCGCCGCCGTGCGGACGAGGGGGCCGCGGTGGCGCAGGAGGATCTGCCGGCCGGGGAAGGCGCCGCGGCCGAAGCGGAGCCCCCGCAGGTTTTCGATCTCGGCGAGGGCGAGGGCGAGCGCCCCGTTCATGCGCCGGGGGTCCCAGCCCGCCTCCTCCCCGCCCGGGATCCCGCTTGCAGCGAGGAGATCGATCCCGCGCACGGGGAGCGCGAGGCCCTCCGCCAGCCGGCCGGGGTCGAGCCCGTCTGCGCCGAGGCCGGAGAGGAGGATTTCCGGGGGGGGGAGATCCTCGCCCGCCTCCCCGCCCAGGTCGAGCATCCCCAGCGTGAGGCGCACCTGCCGCAGCAGGGCCGCCTCCCGCTCCGCCCCCGCCGCCGGCAGCGGAAAGGAGCGCCCCAGGCGGACGCGGCCGCCCTCGGCGAGGTAGAGCGCGGCGAAGCGCTCTTCGACCTCGAGGTGGAAGAAGCGCTCCGCCTGCCCTGCGGACCTCGCCGCCCACAGGGCGAGGGCGTACCCGCTCGGGGTGATGCGCGCGGCCTCGAGGCCGCAGGCGGCGAAGGCGGCGGTCACGGCCTCGAGGCGCTCCTTCTCGATCGCCGCGGCGAGGACCTCGGTCTTCCCCGCCGCCCGGGCGGGCCCGAGCGGGGCGAAGGCGAAGGCGAGCGCGTCGGCCGCAAGAGGCAGATCCGGCTCGAGCTCGTAGGGCAGGACGAGGCGGATCTTCTTCGGGCTGGCGAAGGGGACGGCGGCGGTGCGCAGGAAGAACCCCTCGGCCGGCAGCGAGACCGCGCAGTCGGCGTTGCGGGCCTCCTTCAGGGAGAGGGCCGCCTCCAGCCCCGCCCGCAGGGGGTCGGCCCCGCCCTCCCCCGGCCCGCCGGCCAGGGCAACCGAGCGGCAGCCGGCCAGGCGGGTCTCCCGCAGGCCGCTTCTCACGAGCACCGCCTCGAGGCGGCTTCGCTGCACGTCGATTCCCAGGACGAGGCGGCTCATGGTCGGCCCCCGGTCATTCCACCTGCCAGCTCAGCACCCGGCAGGTCCAGCGGCCCGTCTTGGGGGCCGGGATGCGCTCGAGCACGGCGGTGATCGTGGTTTCGGTGTCGCCGCCCCGGGCCGTGGCCCGGACCCGGAAGAGGTCGCTGGTGAGCGTGATCAGCTGGGGGTCGAGCTTGAGGTCGGCGAGGCCCGGGATGCGATTCAACCAGTCCGCCTGGCGGAAGTCAATCGTCTGCCTGCCGGAGGCGATGTCGCGGCGGATCTCGTCGACGAGCTTGACGAGATCCTGGTTTTCCGCCGGGAGCAGCGCGAAGATCACCGGCGGCTCGGCGTTCGTGATGTTGATGCGGCCGGGGAAGCGGAAGCCGTTCCCCTCACCGGGCGCCATGCCGTGCACCGTGAGGTAGTGCGCGATCCCCGGCAGCGCGGGGGTGCCGAAGTAGAGCTCGGGGGTGACGCCCTTGACGCGCAAGAGCTCGGCCAGGTCCGTGAGGGGGCCGTTCGCCGCGGCGTAGGGCGGTTTCTTCGCGAGGTAATAGGCGCTTTCGGCCCCGCTCAGCCCGGTGATGGCGTCGTCGTCGCCGCGGTCGAGCCAGTCCTTGAGCGCGTTGAGGATCGCCTCGGGTTCGCTGTCCCCGCGGAAGTCGACCCCCGCCGCCCGGCCGCGGTCGACGAAGTACTGCAGGAACCGCTCCCAGAGGCTGCGCTGCGCCTCGTTGAACTGCCGGCCCTCGGGAAAATCGACGAGCGCGTTCACCTGGATGCGGCCGAGCTCGTCCTGGATGACGAGCGCGAGCTCGCCCTCCTCGAAGGGGAACTCCGCGAGGACGGCGGCCACGGCGGCGGGGTCGGCCCAGTCGTCGAGCGGGGTGTCGGTGTCGGTGTCCACCTTGTCCTTGGCAAGAATCGCCATGGCGACATGGATGCCCGCGGTCGCCATCTCGGTCAGCCCGATGCGGTCGCGGGCGGCCGCGCTGCCCACGAGATCCTGCCGCGCGCGGCGGTTGAACTCGAGCGCGGAGGAGACCAGGAGCACGGTCACCGACAGGGTGACGACGAGCGCCATCCCGCGCCGCGAGCCCCACAGGGAGCCGGCCGCCTGCGCCCTCATCCGCCTGCGGGCCTCCGGACCCGCGGCAGGGCGACCGTGGTCGTGAAGAGGCGGCTCTCCTCGCCGCGGCCGAGCTCGAGCCTCACCGTGACCCGCACGGGGGTCGCGTAACGGAACCTCTCGGATTCCGAGTCCCAGGCGTCGAAGGCGCGGCCCGCCGCATCCACGTAGGAAAACGCCAAGGATTTGACGGGCTCGCAGAGCACCGGGTCGGCCGGCCGCTCCTCGAACGCCGGGTAGGGGAAGCGGTGCTCGGCGCGCTTGAGCCGCAAGCCGCCCCCGTCGGCCGCCGGCCGCACATAGTAGACGATCTCCGCCACCCCTTCCGGGTGCTCCCCCTCGAGGGGGAGGTGAGCGCGGCTGGCGAACCTCAATTGTGCAATTCGTGTGCCACGGACCGTGTCCGTCGTGCCCTGGAAGCGGAAGGGGTCCGGCGGGGCATCGAGGCCGGCGGGCGGCTTGTAGAGCGGGGGCTCGAGGACCACCGCGTTTTCGAGGTCGCGGCTGATGCGCAGGAGGGCCGCGCGGGCGGCGTCGAAGAGCTCGTTGCCCTCTTCGGCGGCCTCGGTGTGGAAAAAGACCATGCGGAAGGAGGAAAGGACGGTCGTGACCACGACGGCGAGGATCGCGAGCGTGACGAGGATCTCCAGGAGCGTGAAGCCCGCGGCGCGGCGGGGCGCGGCGGGCGGCCGGCGCGGCGGGGTCGGGTCACGCGGGGGTGCGGGGCGCATCGCCGTCTACTCCCGCAGGAAGCGGTAGGTGCGGAAGCCGTAGGTCAGGCGGCCCCCGTCCAGGCTGACCTGCACCTCGATCCGCCGCAGGTCGGCGGAAATCTCCGCACCCAGGGTGCGTGCCGTGTGGGGCTCGACCGTGATCTTCCAGGTGTAGCCCGGGTGCTCGGCGCCGAAATCGCCCTCGCCGCCGGCGAGCGGGGCATCCGGCGCGGACTCCCGCTCCTTGAGCACGCTCCGGGCGAGATGCGGGGCGAGCGTGTGGAAACGGCTCTCCCGGTTCATGGAGAGGGCCTGGGCCTGCAGCCGGAACACGGCGAGGAGCACGATGGCGAGGATGCCCAAGGCGGCGAGGACCTCAAGCAGCGTGAAGCCCCGGGGCCGCCGGGGCGGGCCGCCGGCCCCGGGGGCCCCTCTCACGGGTCGGCGCGGGTCCATGGAAGGCCTGCTCATAGCCGGGGGTCGTCGAAGGCGACCGCGCCGTCGAAGGGTTTCGTCCGGGAGAGAAAGGTCTCGAGCAAGAGCGTCGTGACGCGCTCCTCCCGCCGGAGCTGGATGAGGGCCCGGTCGCTTGTCCCGTCGGGGAAGAAGCGGATCTCGGCCCGGCCGCTCGTGATGCGGCCGCGGCGCGGGAATTCGACGGCCGTGACCCTCGCCCCGCCGGGGAGGGCCTGGGGGGGGAGCAGGCCCGTTTCGCGCTCCTCGGCCCGCGGCGGAAAGAGGCTCTCCCACACGAGGCCGGTTTGGAGGTCGAAATGGAGCATGCGGCCGCGCTGTGTCCTCTGGGCCTCCTCGCGCGCGGTCTGCAAGGCGCCGACGAGAAAACGCTCCCCCTTGCGGGCGTCCTCGAAGAGAAAGCCCTCGAAGCGCGGCAGCGCCGCAAGCAGCACGACCCCCATCAGGGCGACGACGACGATCAGCTCGAGGAGCGTGTAGCCCGCCGCGTCCCGCGCCATCACTCCGTGTCCCAGTTGGTGATGTCGCGGTTTTCGTTTTCCCCGCCGGGGACGCCGTCGGCGCCGTAGGAGAGGATGTCGAAATCGCCCTTGAGGCCCGGGCTGATGTAGAGGTAGTCGTTGCCCCAGGGGTCTTTGGGCACCTTGCCCTTCTCGAGGTAGCCGCCCTGGCGCCACTTTTTGGGGATGACCCCGGTTTCCGGCTTCTGGACGAGGGCGGCGAGCCCCTGCTCGGTCGAGGGGTAGACGCCGTTGTCGAGCTTGTAGAGCTTGAGGGCGGTCTCGAGGGCTTGGATGTCCATGCGCGCGCGCACTTGCTTCGCCTCCTCGGGCCGGCCCATCAGCTTGGGGGCGACGTACATCGCGAGAATCCCCAGGATGATGATGACGACCATGATCTCGATCAGGGTAAAGCCCCTCTGCCCGGCCGCGGCCGGGTCCGCCGCCCGGGCGCGGAACCGGACGGCCGGCAAACGATGGTGGCCTTTCATGGCATTTGCCCTTTCCATATCTTCCCGCGCCTTTCCCCGCCGGCCGGGCCCGGGAATCCCCGCCCGCCGACGGGGTCGCCCCGGCTACCGGATCAGCTGGTTCATCTCGAAAATCGGCAGGCAGATCGAGAGCACGATGAACCCGACGGCCACGCCCATCACGAGGATCATGACCGGTTCGAGGTAGGAGGTGAGGCGCAGGATCGTGGTTTCGACCTCATTTTCGAAGACGTCGGCGATCTTGTAAAGCATTTTTTCGAGCTCCCCGGACTGCTCCCCGACCTGGATCATCTGCACCGAAAGCCCCGGGAAGACCTTGGTTTCGGAAAGGGAAAGCCACAGGGCCCGCCCCTTGCCCACCTCGACCGCGGAGCGGGCGACGGCCTCGGCGAGGCGCTCGTTGCCGACGATGTTGCGCACGATGTCGAGGGCCGTGAGGAGGGTCACCCCGTTTTCGAGAAGCGAGCCGAGCGTGCGGCTGAAGCGGGCGACGGCGAGCTTGCGGATGAGCCCGCCCGCGCCCGGGAGCTGCAGCAGCCAGGTGTCGAGGCGGCGGCGGCCGCCCGGGCTTTTCCGCCAGCGGCCGAAGGCGAAGAGCCCCGCGGCGAGCAGCAAGGCGAGAATCCACCCGTTTTCCTTGAGGAAATCGCTCGTCCCGATGAGGATCCGGGTGGCGGCCGGAAGCTGCTGCTTCATGTCGCGGAAGATCGTCGTGATCGTGGGCACGATGTAGGTGAGCAGGATCACGAGGACGAGGGTTCCGAAGCAGAGCATGAAGATGGGGTAGGCGAGCGCCGCCTTGATGCGGTTGGCGAGGGCCTGCTGTTTTTCGGTGATCTCGGCGAGCCGCTCGAGCACGATCTCGAGCGTGCCGGAGGTCTCGCCCGCGCGCACCATGTTCACGTAGATCGGGGGGAAGACGGCCGGGAACTGCGCGAGCGCCTGGGCGAAGCTGCTGCCCTCGACGACGCGGTCCTTCACCTGGGCGAGCGTGCGCTTGAGGGCCAGCGCCTCGGTCTGCGCGAGCAGGGCGTCCAGGGCGGAGACGAGCGGGAAGCCCGCCCCGATCAGGGTGGCGAGCTGGCGCGTCAGGATGGCGACCTGGGCGGGCTTGACGCGGCGGAAGAGGTCGCCCCAGAGGGGCCGGCGCTTCACTTTCGGCCCCGCGGCTTCCTGCGCCTCGCGGATGGAGACGGGGTATTTCCCCGCGGAGCGGAGCTTCTGGCGCGCGGCCTGGACCCCCTCGGCGTCGATCACGCCCGAGGTGCTTTTCCCCCGAGCGTCGAGTGCCGTGTACTCGAAAACAGGCATGTCAACCCATGGACTTCATGCAATTTTCCAATGATACCGCGTCGTGCGGGGATTGGCAAGAAGCCTCTCCCGGCCCTCACTCGACCGGTGCGGGCAGCTCTTCCAGGATTTCCCGGAGCAGGTCCTCCTCGCGCCGGTTCTTGAGGCGGGCCTCGGTCCGCGCGAGGATGCGATGGGCGAGGGCGGGCAGGGCGAGGGCTTTGACGTCGTCGGGGAGCACGAAGCCCCGCCCGTGGCAGGCGGCGCGGGCCTGGGCCGCGGCCTGGAGGCCTAAGGCCGCGCGCGTGCTCGCGCCCAGGCGGATTTCCGGGTGGCGGCGTGTCGCCTGGACGAGCGCGACGATATAGCCGCGGACCGGCATGGCGACGCGCACCTCGCGCACGAGTGCCTGCAGGCGCAAGAGATCCTCCATGCCGAGCACGGGCTTGAGCGCCTCGAACGGGTTCTCCCGCTGGTAGCGACCGAGGACCTCCGCTTCCCGCTCGGGGTCGGGGTAGCCGATCCGGAGTCGCAACAGGAAGCGGTCGAGCTGGGCCTCGGGCAGGGGGAAGGTCCCCTCCCACTCGAGCGGGTTCTGCGTCGCCAGCAGCAGGAAGGGGCGGGGCAGGGGGACGGTCCGCCAGTCGACGGTCACCTGCCGCTCCTGCATGCCCTCGAGCAGGCAGGACTGGGTCCGCGGCATGGCCCGGTTGATCTCGTCGACCAGGACCACGTTCGCCAGCAGGGGCCCGGGACGAAATTCGAACTCCGCGGTCTTCTGGTTGAACACGTGCAGGCCGGTCACGTCCGACG
The DNA here is from genome assembly GCA_020725555.1 of Desulfatibacillum sp. GTDB lineage: Bacteria > Desulfobacterota > Desulfobacteria > Desulfobacterales > SpSt-501 > SpSt-501. The sequence goes on along the minus strand of DYEU01000016.1, from coordinate 71,565 downwards.
GCAGGAGATCCGGGGTGCACTGGATGCGTCGGAAGCTGCCGTCGAGCGAGCGGGCCGTCGCGCGCGCAAGGAGCGTCTTGCCCACGCCGGGGACGTCCTCGATCAGCACGTGGCCCTCGCAAAGCAGGGCGATGAACAGGAGCTCGATCGCCTCCGCGCCGCCGATGAAGACGCCGGCGAGGTTGTCCCGGAAGCGTTCTGCCGCTCCGCGAACCTGCGCCGTTTCCCCCCCGTTGCCGCTCATCGCCGCCCTTCCCCCTCTGCGCCGCGGCGTTCGGTCGGAGGCCCGGCACGGCCTTCCGCGGCGAGACGGAATTTTCGCACGAGCCGCCATTCGCAGGCAAGGCGTCTGGCCGCTTCTTCGCCCAGCGGGGTTTCCGCGTAGCACACCGCCTCGTAGAGGGCCGTGATGCGGGCGAACGCGCTCCCAAGGCCCTCCGGGGCCCGGCGGCGAAGGTGCGCGAGAAACTCGCGCGGGGTCTGCGAGGGCTCCCGGGGCATGCCGCAGGCGGCCGCTCGGGCGAGAAGGTCGCGATAGACGCGCCGCACGAGCTCCTCGGGCGCAGGCGGGCCGCCCAGCGGGAGCCTGCGGCCGAAGAAGGCGGCCAGGCCGCGGATCCCGCGCCCGAGCAGGCGCCAGGCCCGGCCGAGCATCCGGCGGAGGCCTTCGCCAAAGGACCCGGGCAGCCGCTCGGTTTTCTCCTCCGGGCCGGCCCAGGCGCCGCCAAGGAGGCGGTGGGCCACCGCGGCGGCCATGCGCCACAGGCACAGGGCGAAGAGCGCCAGCCAGAAAGAGACCACCAGAAAGGCCGCGACGCGGCGCAGGGCCTCGGGGAGGCGGAGGAGTTCGATGACCGCCGGCGCCGTCCGCTCGGCCGGCGGGCCGCCGACGACCGCCGGGAGGGGGGAGGCCGCCGGCCGCGGGAGCAGGCCGTCCAGCCAGGCGATCAGGGCGCGGAACCCCTCGGCGGCAAGCATCCAGGCACGCTCCGCGGTCTCGAGGGCCGCCTGGACCCAGCCCGGCGTCACCGCTGCCGCAAGAAGCGCCGCGGCGGCAAGAATCCCCGCCACGCCCACGCCGGCCGCGACGCCCCAAGGAGAGAAGACGGCCCGCCGCAGGGAAAGCCCCACGGACCGCGCGCGCAGCGCGGCTGCCCCCAGGAAGAAGCACAGAAAGAGAGAAACGACGGCGCCGGCCGCCCCGGGCAGGGGTTCCGTTCCCGGGGCGGCGAGGAGCAAGACCCCGAGCAGAACGAGGACCCCGAACTGGAACTCGACGAGCATCCCGCCCGGGGAGGGGCGGAGACCGGCGAGCCGCAGCCCCGCCCCCCAGGCGCCGAGCGCCGCGGCGGCGGCGAGGGCGGCCCCCCGGCCGGCGTTCGCCGGGCCTGTCCCCGGGAAGGCTCCGCCCCCGGGCCCCGCGAGGAGAAAAGGGAACGAAACCGCCGCCCACAGGAGGCCCCCCGCCGTGAAGGCCGCAACCCGCACCCGGGGCCGCAGGCGGCGGGTCAGCCGTCGCAGGGCGAAGGCGAAGGGAAGCCCGCCGAGCAGCCATGCCGCGGGGATCCCCGTGAGCCCCACCCGCGATTCGGCAAGCTGCAGCAGGCCGCTCATCCAGGAAAGCTCGATGCCCGCGGCGAAGATCGCGACGGCGAGCGCCGTTCCCGCCCGGTTCAAGAGGTCCCCCCCGTGGCCAGGTCTTCCGCCGCGCGCAGGACCCGGAAGGCCGTGCCCGGCGGGAGATCGGCGGGAGGGCCTCCCTTGCCGGCAAAGAGAACGAGCCTGTGGAGACCGCGCGTGCCAAGCTCCGACCAGGCCTCGGCGAAGCCCTCAGGCAGCGCGCCGGCGATCAGGACGACCGTCGTGCCGCTTCCCCAGGCGGCGCCGCTCGCCTCGGGCAGGGCCCAGACGGACCCGCTGGGGCTTGCCGTCGCCTTGGCGAGGGCCTCGAGGATGGCGCCGAGCTGACCCCGGCCGGCCGCCGCCGGCAGGCAGGCCGGCTCCCCGCTGTCGGCGAGCCGCGTGTTGGCGAACAACCCGACCGGGCAGCCGAGCCCGCAAAGCGTGACGGCGAGGGAGGCGGCGGCGCTCAGCGCGAGTTCGAAATCGGCCCCTTCCGCCGCGAAGGTCTCCACCGCGATCCTCAGCAGGACATGGCGGCTGGTCGTCGCCTCGGGGATTTTCACCTGCAGCGATCCGCGGCGGGCCGTGGCTTTCCAATGGAAGAGCTTGGGCCCGTCCCCCGGGCGGTAGGGCCTGACCCCGCGCGTCCGCGTGGGATCCTGCGCCAGGCGCCGGTGCGCCGGGGAATCGCCTGCGGGGTAAAGCGAGGTGAGCAGGGCCGGGTCGACGGGATAGACGGCGGGGTAGACGAGGAGCGGCTCGACCCCGCACGCCGTGCGGGAGCGGATGTAGAGGCCGAAGGGATCCCCGGTGGTCAGGTGCAGGGGGCCGACGAGGTAGTAGCCGCGACGCTCCGCGGCCAGGAGGACCCGCCAACGCACGGCGCGCCGGCCGGGCAGCCAGACCGAGCGCCGCAAGGCCGCCTCGGCCTCCCCCTCGGGGGCGACCGGCCGGATCCCCTCCGGGAGCGGGTTTTCGATCACGGCCCAGCAGAGGGGAAACGGCTTGCCGTTGAGCAGCCGCCAGTCGACGCAGGCCTTCTCGCCGGGAAAGAGCCGGGTCGCCTCGAAACGGCGCTCCAGATGGACGCCCGCGAGAGCGACCCGGCCGGCGAGCAGGGAAACCAGCGCCGTGGAAAGAAAGAGGGCGGTCAGCAGCAGGATGCGGGTCTCGGAAAACCAGGCGGCCAGGAGAAAGGCCGCCGCGGCGGCGCCGATAGCCGGCGGCCGCAGAAGCAGGCCCGCGGCGCGGGGGCGGCGCTCGGATTGGAGGCAAGGACGGGGGGTCATCATGGGCGGGGGGCGGAGCGGCTCAGCGGATGAAGTCGGGGCGGAGGAAGGCGGGGTCCGGGTAGGTGTAGAAGCCCTTGCCGCTCTTCACCCCGAGTTCCCCGCGGGCGATCATCTCCTTCAAGGCCTGGGGCGGGTGGTCCTTGGGGTCCTTGGACTCGTTATAGTAGACCATCTCGATGTCCCAGATCACGTCCAGGCCCACCTTGTCCATGAGGGCGAAGGGGCCCTCCTTCATGCCGGTGAAGATCATCCAGGCGCGATCGATGTCCTGAAAGTCGACGTAGCCGTTGCCCCACATGAAGAGCACCTCGCGCTTGACGGCGCGCCAGACGCGGTTGAAGCAGAAGCCGAGCAGCTCCTTCTTCACCGTGAGGGGGACGAAGCCGATCGAGCGCACCCAGGCGATCCCGGTCTCGAGCACCTCGGGCAGGGTGCGGCTCCCGCCCATCACGTCCACCATGGTGACGCCCTGCATGGGGAAGTAGAAGTGGATGTTGAGCACCCGCTCGGGCCGGCCGCTTTCGCCCTCCAGGCGCGAGACCGGGATCGAGGAGCTGTTCGTGGCGAGGATCGCTTCCGGCGGGGCCTTGGCCGCGATCTCGCGCCAGACTTCTTTTTTGAGCTCGAGGTTCTCGGGCACGGCCTCGAGCACCAACTCGGCCCGGGCCACCGCCTTGTCGAGATCGCGCAGGTGGCGCACCTTGCGCGCGCACTCCTCCCAGCGGTTCCAGGGGATGAGCGGCTTGACCTTCTTGGCCTTGAGGTCCGCGCGGAGCTTTTCGAAAGTCTGCCGGAAGGCGCCCGGCCGGGGGTCGTAGACCGCGACCTCGTAGCCCGCGCGGGCGGCGATCATGGCGATCTGGGTTCCCTGGATGCCGGTGCCCACGACGGCGAAGCGTTTGAGCGGGAGCGGGGTCGATGATTTCTTCGGCATGGGTTCCTCCTCGGGGGTTGGAAGCGGGGAGCCCCGCGCGGGACGGGGCCCCCCGGCAACGCGGTTGCCCTTGAAGAAGGGCCTACCCGAGCACCGAGGGCCCGAAGAACCGGGCCGGAGCCCAGAGGATGATCTCCGGGATGAAGATGCACAGGATCAGCCCGATCCACTGCAGGATGACGAAGGGGATGATCCCTTTATAAATGTGGTAGATCGTGATCTCGGGCGGCGCAATGCCCTTCAGGTAGAAGATCGAGTAGCCGAAGGGCGGGGTCAGGAACGCCATCTGCAGGTTCACGCAGATGAGGGTCGCAAACCACAGGCCGTTGAAGCCGAGCTCCTGGGAGACCGGGGTGAAGATCGGGATCACGATGAGGAGAATCCCCAGCCAGTCGAGAAAGCAGCCCAGGAAAAAGACGATCGCCATCATGACGAACAGCAGCGCGATCGGGGAAAGATTCAGGCCGAGCATGAAGTTGCTGATCGCATCCCCGCCGCCCAGTCCCATGAAGACCGCCTGGAAGGCGTTGCCGCCGAGAAAGAGGGTCATGATCATCGAGGTCGTGATCGTGGTCGACCAGCAGGCGTCCTTCATCATCTTCCAGGAGAACTTGCCGTAGCCGATGGTCATGATCACGGCCCCGAGCACGCCCATGCCGGCCGCCTCGGTCGGGGTGGCGATCCCGGCGACGATGCTGCCGAGCACGATCAGGACAAGGATGATCGGCGGGACGATCGATTTGGCGAACATGGCCGCCTTCTCGGCCCCGCTGTGCGCGCCGCTCGTCTCGGCCGGGCCGTACTCGGGCTTGATCAGGCATACGACGACGATGTAGGCGATGTAGAGCGCGGAGAGGAGAAACCCCGGGCCGAAGGCCGCGGCGTAGAGCCAGCCGACCGAGATCTGGCTCAAGCTGCCGTAGACGACGAGCATGATGCTCGGCGGGATGAGGATGCCGAGCGTCCCGCCGGCCGTGATGCAGCCCGCGATCAGCGGGATGTTGTAGCCCGCACGCATGAGCGCCGGGATGGCGAGCAGCCCGATCGAAACCACGGTGGCGCCGACGACGCCCGCGGTCGCGGAGAAGATGGTGCAGGCGATGATGACCGCGATCCCCAGGCCGCCGCGCAGCCGTCCCATGACGATGTGCATGGTCTCGAAGAGCCGCTCGGCGATCCCTGAGGCGTCGAGCACCTGGGCCATCATGATGAAGAGCGGCACCGCGACCAGCACGTACTCCTCCATCACGCCGTAGGCGCGGTTGGCGAGCAGGGCGAGCACCGCGTCGATCGAGCCCCCCCAGCCGATGACCCCGAAGACGACGCCCAGCAGGCCCAGGGTGAAGGCGAGCGGGTGGCCGAGGAGAAGCCCCACGAAGAGCGTGAAGAACATGACGACGGCGAGGGTTTCCGGGCTCATGGCTTCTCCCCCTTCAGCTGGTACCACTCTTTCACGAAGTTCGCGAACCCCTGGATGAAGAGCAGCAAGAGCGAGACCGGGATCACGGTCTTGTAGGGGTAGAGCGGCGGTTTCCAGGCGCTCCAGCTGTGCTCCCAGTTGGCCCAGGACTTGGCCGCGTACTCGGTGCCGGCCCAGAGCAGCGCCCCCACGAAGGGCACGAAGACGAGCCAGTGGGTGATCAGCCGCAGGACGAGCTGCGCCTTGGGCGGCAGCTGGAGCGTGATCACATCGATGCGCACGTGCCGGTCGAGGCTGTGCGTCGCCGCCATGGCCATCATGTAATTGAAGCCGTAGAGGTAGATCGTCACCTCGAAGGCCCAGACCGTCGGCATGTTGAAGAGCTTGCGCATGAAGACTTCGTAGCAGACGACGAGAAAGAGCGGGATCATCGCGTAGGAGGTGATCCGGCCGACGAAGAGGTTGAAGGCGTCTACGGCACGGACGAAGGATTTGAGCATGGGGGGTTCCTTTTCTGCCGGTGTTCCGGAAGCGCCCGTCCCGCGGCGGGCGCCCGCCGCGGGACGGGGAAAAGCGGCTACTGGAGCAACCTTCCTTTCAGGACCTCTTCCTTCGGCCACGGGGCGACCCGGCCGCGCAGGTCACGCCACTTGGCATACTCCCGCTTGAACTCCTCCTGCGAGTCAAGGACCTTCTTCACGTCCGGGTTCTTCGCCGCCAGCTCGTCCAGGTAGGCGAAGGAGACCTTGGCGAACTCGACGATCGCGGCGTCGTCCATCTTCACGAACTCGGTGGACTTCTCCATGATCTTGAGCGCCTCGATGTTCAGGTTCTCCTGCCAGGCCCAGGCCCAGAGCTGGGTCTCCTTGGCCGCGGTCTCGACGATGATCCGCAGGTCCTCGGGCAGCTCGTCCCACTTCTTCTTGTTGAAGACGACGTCGAACTGGCAGGAGGGCTGATGGACGCCGGGCTCGATCACGTACTTGGTGATCTCGTGGAAGCCGGAGGGGATGTTCGCGGCCGGGGTGCTGAACTCGCAGGCGTCGATGACGCCGCGCTCGAGGGCGAGATAGATCTCCGGGCCGGGAAGCGGGGTGACCGAGACGCCCATGCGGGTGAGGATGTCCATGTACCAGCCGACCGTGCGCACCTTCATGCCCTTGAAGTCGTCGAGCTTGGTCGCTTTCTTGTTGGAATGCAGCCCGAGCTCCTGGCCGACGTTGCCGCAGAAGAAGGGCACCAGCCCGTAGCGGCCGTAGAGTTCGTCGAACATCTCCTTTCCGCCGCGCTCGTAGTACCAGATGTTGTAACCCTCGGCGTCCAGGCCGAAGGGCACGGAGGCGAAGGCGACGAAGGCCTCGTTTCTCCCCTTCCAGTAGCCGGGCCAGGAGTGGAAGGCATCGAGCGTCCCCTTGGAGGTCGCCTCGAAGATCTCCATCGCCGGGACGATCGCGCCGGTCGGGAAGACCTTGATGTTCAGGCGCCCGCCGGAGCAGCCGCGGACCGTGTCGGCGAAGTGCATCGCCATGTCGTGGAAGTTCAGGCCGCCCCAGGGGTCGCTCATGCGCCAGTTGAAGGTCTTGTTCGAGGTTTCGAACTTCTTGTTCGCCCATTCCTTGATGCGCTTGTCCTCGCCGAATTTCTCGATCTTTTTCTTTTGCTGGGCGAGGCTGTCCCCGGGAAGGGCCGCGACCAGGGCCGCGGCGGTGAAGACAACGAGCAACGCGACGGCAAGTCTCTTCATCTCCTCTATCCTCCCATAACGGTTGGGGTTCGGCTGGGGGGGTTCCAGGCTGCGGGGCTTTCCGCTCGCGGTGGCGACCACCTCCTTTCGTGCCGGGGGTGCGGCGGCCGCCGCAGCGGCCGCACGCGGTTCAGAAGTTGAGCGACTCCGGCCGCTTGAGCAGAAAATAGCCGTCGGCCGGGGTCCGGGCGACGATGCCGGCCTGCACCAGGGCGGCGACCGCCTTGGGCCGGAAATCGCGCAGGCCGATGCGGAAAAACTGGGTCCTGGCGTAGGGCAGCGCGACCGCCGCCTCGGCGCTGTAGGCCTTGCGGCGATCGAGATCGGCGACCACCCAGCGCGCCGCGCGCCGGATGCGCCAGCCCACGACCATCTGCGTGAGCACGTAGACCGCAACCAGCAGCAGAAGACCGAGAATGATCTGTACCGTTTCGGGCATGCCTTGTTTCCTGAATGGGGTTCAGCCCCCGGGTGGACGTTCGCTGCCGCGGGAGCCCCCATTTAGGCCCTCCCCGTTCAGTAAGTCAAGACGACCCCGCCGTCGAAGAGCAGGTCCCCGCCCACGAGGAAGCGGGCATGGTGCGAGAAGCCGAACACGAAGAGGTTGGCGACCTCGATCGGGTTCATCATCTCCTTGATGCGCGATCTGCCGAGCATCACCTCGCGGACCACCTCCTCGGGGCTGATGCCGCGCTGGGCGGCCTGGGCCGGGATCTGGTTCAGGGCGAGCGGGGTCTTGATGAACCCCGTGCTCACGGTGAAGGAGCGGATCTTCCCGTCCCCCTCGGCCGAAATGGACTGGGCGAGTGCGCGCAGGCCGAACTTGGTGATGTTGTAGACGGGCTTGTTTTTGGTGCAGATGTGGGCGTGGATCGAGGCCATGTGGCCGATCACGCCCGTCCCGCCGGGGCTCCGGCGCATGTGCGGGATGGTGAGCTTGGAGAGGAGAAAGGGGGCGCGCAGCATGAGGCGCTGCATCCGGTCGTAGATCTCCATGGGGAAGGTTTCGATCGCGTCGATGTGCTGGATGCCCGCGATGTTGGCGAGGAACTTGATCGACCCGAGGCGTGCGGCGTCGGCGACGCAGCGTTCGACCTCCTCGTCGTTGCCGAGGTCGCAGCGCATGAAGATCATCTGCCCGCCCAGGTCGCGGGCCATCTTCTGCGTCTTTTTCCCCTCCTTCTCGTTGATGTCGAGCCCGACGGTCATGAGCTGGTTCGCCGCCGCGGCGATCGCCGTCGCCCGCCCGATGCCGGTTCCGGCGCCGGTGACGATGCAGACGTTCTGGACGCAGAAGGCCTCATCCTCGAGGATCAGGATCTGCTCGCGGGTGATTTCGGGCTCGCGGATTTCCATGGGGCAGAGGTCCTTTCCGTGTTTGCTGCCGGCGGGCGAAGGGCGCCCCCGGATGCCGGATTCCCCTTCGCCGGTCAGGGTGGCGGCGCCCGCAACCGGCCGCCGTGGTGAGGGCCTGCGGGCACCCGGCTCTTGACTTTAAACCATCTTCTGAAGGAATCGGTGAACGCTGAAACGCCGTCTAATGCAAAGCAAAACATGCGCCACCCGCGACGGCGATCCGCAATGAAGGCCGAAGTTCTCGATCTTTGATTGTCATTTCAATTTATTATCCACGGAACCGGGCAGCGTCCCGCCGCCGTGGTCGGCCCCTCCCGCCCCCAGTGAAATGAATCCAAAAAGATACATGTAGAAAAAATGATGCAATCATGAGCGCAAAGGGTGCGCATCGCTTCGGCAAAAGGTGATTTTATCCAATGATGAATAGTGTTTGATATTCACCACGCGTCTTGTCCGGCGCGACAGGGAGGCCAAATAAGTTTATTTTTGGATACATTTTTCCGGGGTCATCCCGCCTGACCATTTGTGCCGCGGCGGGGGCGGGAAGGCCTGATGCGCGATAATATCTAATTTTTCAAGTTAGTTGTCCTGTGATTTGGGCCATGGCCCGTGCGTGGGCCGTTTCCTTGATGAAAACCCGGTGCTGAGCGGCCGAGGTGATACAAGATGATGATTTCATTGTGTATAACGATTGAGCACCGTGGCATGTTTATTGCTCGGGGATCGGGACGGAACGCTTCGCTGCGCCAAGGCCCCATCAACCTCGGAGGAAAAGACGATGAAGGTTCTCGATCAGGGAATCAACCCCCTCTTCATGGATCCCGACCCGGACAAGGCACGGGAGTTCTTCCGCAAGAAGCCCCGGGCGATGGTCGACAAGCGCATGACCGAAAAGGAGGTCGTGGCGAAGTTCATCCCCGACGGCTGTTATCTCGGCATCGGCGGCTTCGGGGCCAACAGGATCCCCACCGCCGTGATCCACGAGATCCTGCGGGCCCGGCGGAAAAACCTGGGCTTCCTGGGCCACACCTCGACGCACGACTTCCAGCTCCTCTGCGCGGGCAAATGCTTCAACCGGCTCGATGCGGCCTACATCGTCGGCCTCGAAGCCCGCGGGCTTTCGCCCAACGCGCGGCGCTATATGGAATCCGGCGAGGTGAAGGTCTGCGAGTGGACGAACTACGCGCTCGCCGCCCGCCTGCGGGCCGCCGCCGAGGGCGTCTCCTTCGCCATCGTGCGCTCGATGCTCGGCACCGACACGCTCAAGATGTCCGCGGCCAAGGTGATCGAGTGCCCCTTCACGGGCAAGAAATTCGCGGCGGTGCCGGCTCTGTGGCCGGACGTGGCCGTGATCCACGTGCACGAGGCCGACATGTACGGCAACGCCGTCTTCCGCGGCATCTCGATCGCCGACCTGGAGCTTGCGCGCGCGGCCAAGCACGTGATCGTCACCGCCGAGCGGCTGGTCAACAACTTCACCATCCGCAACAACCCCACGGCGACCTCGATTCCCTTCTACCTCGTGGACGCGGTGGTGGAGGTCCCCTACGGCAGCTACCCGGGCAACATGCCCTACCTCTATTTTTCCGACGAGGAGCACCTCGCCGCCTGGATGAAGGCCGAAAAGGACCCCAAGGAGTTCGAAGCATTTCTCGACCACTATATCTACGGCGTCTCCTGCTTCGAGGAATACCTCGACCGCTGCGGCGGGCTGAAAAAGCTCAAGGAGCTGCAGAAACTCGAGACCCTGGTCGAGAAGTGAGGCCGGGGCGTTCCCCCCAACCCCTCCCGCGGCGTTGGCTGCCGCGGAACCTTCTGTAAGGAGCAGCGGCGATGAGCAGCCCATACAACATGATGGAAATGATGATCTGTATCGCTTCGCGCTTTCTCGAAGACGGCAAGACCGTGGCGGTCGGGACCGGGGCCCCCTGCGCGGCGGCGATGCTCGCCCAGAAGCTGCACTCCCCGAACCTCATCATCCTCTTCGAGGCCGGCGGGGTGGCCCCGCTGCTGCCGCAGATGCCGATCTCGGTCGGCGACTCGCGCACCTTCTTCCGCGCGGTCATGGCGGCCGGCATGAACGAGATGATGACCACCTGCTGCCGCGGCCAGGTCGACTACGCCTTTCTCGGCGGGGCCCAGATCGACAAGTACGGCAACATCAACTCCACGGTCGTCGGCGACTACTACAAGCCCAAGGTCCGCTTCCCGGGAAGCGGCGGGGCGAACGATTTCGCCTCCTTCTGCTGGCGGACGATGATCATGACGGTCCACAGCAAGGCGCGTTTCGTGGAGAAGTGCGACTTCATCACCTCCCCGGGCTACCTGACCGGCGCCGGGGCGCGCGAGGCGGCGGGGCTCCCGCAGGGAGGCCCCTACAAGATCATCACCGATCTCGCGGTCATGGGCTTCGACGAGGAGACCCGGGCGATGAAGGTCGAGTCCCTGCACCCCGGCGTCGAGCTCGACAAGGTGCGCGCCGAGACGGGCTTCGAGCTTCTCGTGGCAAAGGACCTCGGCCGGACCGACCCGCCGACCGACGAGGAGCTGCGGATCCTCCGCGAAGAGGTGGACCCCCTGCGGCTGGTGATCGGCCGCGCCTGAACAAGGCGGCCCGCGCCAACCCCTCGCCCTCCCCCCGCGTGACCGCCGGGGGAGGGCTTTTCGTTTGGGGGGCGCTACGGCCGCCAGGCGGGGACGGCGTTTCCCGCCGCATCGCGGCCGAAGGGGACCCAGAGCAGCGCAAAGAAGGAAAGGCCGATCTCCGCGGCCGAGGGGGGAACGAGGACCTCCTCCGGCGGGGCGGCCTCGGGGTCGACGGCGGCCTCGATCGCGGCGATGTCGGCCTCGAGGGCGGCTTCCAGCTCCGCGACCCGCTCGCGCACCGCGGCCTGGCTCTCCTCGGCCCGCGCGGCGTCCATGCGCTCTTTCCGCAGGCGTCCGGCCGACTTGGCCGCGGTGCCGATCCGGCCGGCCGAGGTCGCGCTCACCGCACGGCGGCCCAGAAAGGCGCCCAGGATCGCCGTGCCGAAGGAGATCGCGGTTTCCACCTTCTTGGCGGCAAGCTCTTCTTTCTCCCGGGCGACGGCCTGCTCCGCGCGCAGCAGCCGGTCCCGGAGTGTCGCGAACCGGCCGGCGTAACGGCGCCGCAAGGCCTCGACCCGCCGGTCGCGCTCCTCGCGCAGCAGCTGCGCGCGGCGGGCGAGAAACTCGGCGCGGGATTCCCCCGGCCGGGAGACCGCGCCGCTTCGGGGGCAGCGAAGCAGCCTGAGCGCGAGCCCCTGCCGGGCCCAACGCAGGAGGTCGCGCTTCCAGGCGTCGTAGGAGCGGGCGTCGTGCGCGGCCGGCGGAAGCCGCCCGAACCGCCCCGCGGCGGGCGGGCCGGCGAGGAAATCTGCGGGGTCGAGCGCGAGCTCGCGGGATGCCCCCCAATCGACGGGCGCCGGGCCGGGGGAGAAAAAGGCCGCCAGCCCGACGCGCCGTGCCACCTCGACGCCGAGGCGGGGGCTTGCGTGCCTCAGATCGAGACGGGCGAAGAGGGCGGGCAGGTACTCGGGCGCCTCCTGCGGCGCAGCCGGCGGGAGCGTGAAGACCGGGACCCCCGGCGGGAGAAGGGGCGGGGCGTTCTCGGTCGCCGGGCCCCGGGCGGCTTCGGGCTCCGCCGCGGCGACGGCTGCAGGGGCGGCCGCCTGCGCCGCCTTCGCCGCGGCGAGCCGCTTGATGTCCTCGCGCGTCATCGGCCCCTTGAGGTAGGAGAGCGTCCAGCGGGTCTGAAAGAGAAGCGGCTCGTTTTCCTTGGCGCGGTGCAGGAGAAAGACGCGTTTCCCCAAACCGGAGACGAGGCGCTCGAGGCCCTTGCGGTCGAAGCCTTCGCCTGCGGCCGCGCCCTCGAGGCCGGCGAGGAGCCGTTCCCGGTCCCTCTCGGTCTGCAGCCGGCCGATGAACCAGGTGCCGGCGTTGGAGAGCCCCTTGTAGTCGAGATCCACCGGGTTCTGGGTGGCGAGGACGACCCCGAGCCCGAAGGCGCGGGCCTGTTTCAGAAGGGTGAGGAGCGGCGTCTTGGAGGGGGGGGTGGCCACCGGCGGCAGGAACCCGAAGACCTCGTCCAGGTAGAGAACGGCCCGGAGGCTCGCCGTCCCGGGCTGCGTGCGCATCCAGGCGACCGCTTCGACCAGCAGCCGGGTCACGAAGAACATGCGCTCGGCGTCCCCGAGGTGGGCGATCGTCATCACCGCGGCGCGCGGCCGTCCCTCCGGCGTGTAGAGGAGCCTTCCCAGATCGAGCGGCTCCCCCTGCGTCCAGGCCTCGAAGCCGGGGGCGGCGAGCAGGTTGTTGAACCGCAGGGCGAGCGCGAAGCGCTCCTTTTCCGGGAAGAAGGACTCGAGGTCGAGGATGCCCACGCGGTCGAAGGGCGGCCGCTGGATGCCGTGCACGAGGCCGGGGAGATCGAGCCCGCGCCCCTCCGCCCAGGCCGCGTCGAGCAGCCGGGCGACGAGGATGTGCTCGCGGCCCGTCACCGGGTCGGCGGGAACCCCGGCGAGGGCGAGCAGCCCCGTCGACGTCTGCTGCAGGTGGCCGGCCAGGAGGTCGGCATCCGCACGCACGGCCTCCGGCGGCGGGGCGATCCCGCCCAGGAGGTTGACGGGCCGCCCGGCGCGGCTCCCCGGGGTGTAGACGGTGAACTCGGCCGACTCCTGCAGCCGGCGGATGCGGGAGACGTCCTGGCCCCAGTCGGCGAGCCCCCGGCGCCAGAGCTCGGCCTGCCGGGCGGCGAACTCCCGGCGGTCGACCCCGGCGGCCGCGGCCTCGTCCTCGCCGACCCAGGGGAGGAAGGCCTCGGCGCTGAGATCCGGCAGGGTGAGGAGGAGGTTGGGGAGATCGCCCTTGGGGTCCACGGCGATGACCGGGACGCGGTCGATCAGGGCTTCCTCGAGCAGGGCGATTCCCAGGCCGGTCTTGCCCGAGCCGGTCATGCCGACGATGACCGCGTGGGTGGTGAGGTCGCGGGAGTCGTAGAGGACGGCCTCGCCGCCGGGGGCGCCGGTGGCGGGGTCGATCCCGCGGCCGAGGTAGAAGACGCCGAGTTGCTCGAAGGATTTCATGCGCATCCTCGCGGCAGGGGGGAGGGAGGGGAAGGCGCGCCGGGCTTCCCGTTGCTTAGCGGTTGCCGGCAGCGATGTCAAACCGCAAGGAAGGCTGCGCCTGCGGTTCGGGGCCTTGCGGGCAAAAGCCTTCTGCGGCAGGTTTCGCCGCCGCTAAAAAGCGGGGCCTCAGGCGAGGATCAGCCGCGCGAGCGCCGTGAGGACGATCACCACGCCCATGAGATCGAGCATGTCCATGACCCACCCCTCGAACGAGGAATTGTCGCGGATGCGCTTCGAAGAATAGCTAGCAAAAAGCGTGCAATCCCGTCGGAGGCGGTTTTTTTTAAAAATTCCGGCCGCTCCTCGACGGCCCGGGGCGCAAGGTTGGGAAATCGGCTGCCGCGGGTTGGGAGGATCGTTTCCCAGGTTTTCTTTTCCCCGCCCCTCTGTTAGGCTGCGGCGGCCAAAGACCCGGGGGAGGAAACGACCGTGTTTCGGATCGGCGAGATTCTCGATCTTGCGGTGCGCATCGAGCAAAACGGGGAGAAGACCTACCGCGCGGCACGGAAGCGCTTCGCCGGTGAGGACCTGGGGGAGCTTCTCTCCTGGATGGCGGCCGAGGAGGCGCGCCATGCGGCCTGGTTCGCCGAGCTGAAGCTCCGCCTCGCAGAGGGCGGCGGGAACCCCTTTCTCGAGGAGATGACCCGCAAGGTGCTCGACGACCTGCTTTCCGGGAGGAGCTTTTCCCTCGAGGAGGTCGACTTCGCGGCGATCGAGGACCCCGCCCGGCTGATCGCCGTCTTCATCGAATTCGAGCGGGACACCGTGCTCTTCTACGAGATCCTCTCCTCCTTCGTGGAGGAGGGGGAGACCCTGCGGCACCTCGCGGCGATCATCGCCGAGGAGAAGCGCCACATCGAGCGGCTCGAGGAGGTGCTGGGCGAGCTAGCGCCGGCCGCCCCCGCGGGGGGCTGAAGCCGCCGGGCGCAAAGGGCGGCGAACCCAAGGAGCGCGAGGGCGGCGATCCCCGCCGCCGCGGCCGGACCCCCGATGGAGGCCGCCCCGAGGAAACAGCCTCCACCGCCGCCGCCCCCCCCTCCGCCGCCCTCGGCAACCGAGGGGGTGGTCGAGCAGCCGGAGTAGGATTCGAGATCGAGCAGCACGCTCGCCCCCCCCACGCTCACGGTGCACTCGAAGCGGTGGTCGAGCTCGCCGTCGCTGAAGGAGACCCGGTAGAGGCCGGGTTCCAGGACGGGGAGGGCATAGCCGCCGCTTGCGCCGGTGACCGCGAAATAGGTGCCGCGGTCGGGGAGGACGCGCACCCCGGCCAGCCCCTCGCCGGGGTCGTAGAGGCCGTTGCCGTTTGTGTCCTCCCAGACGGTCCCCACGAGGAAGCGGTTGTGGTGGTCGGCGTAGGCGGTGTTCGCCGCAGCGAAATTCCCGGTGATCACCTGGGGGCCGACCGAGGTTGCGGGATCCGTCTCCGGGACCACGGCGTAGCCCGCGTTCGTCCAGTTGCCGCTGATCCCCATGATCGCCAGCCGATGGCCGGGCGGATCCTGCATGCCGTCCGGCCCGTACCCCCAGTCGATGTTGAAGGCCGCGTGCCCGTAAAGGGCGCTTCTGGCGTAGGAAAACACGATGCCGGTGGCGGCCGTGTACTTGAAACCGGCCGCCTGAATGCGCAGGAACTGGCCGTCGTGGGTCTGGCGGTCGATGGCGATCAGATACTCGCAGTGCGCCCGGGCCGCGGCGTGGAGCCGCGCGTCGAAGGCGGCGGGCGGCTTGGCGGGGAGGGCGGCGAAGGCCTCCTTCATCGCCTCGAGGTTCACCTCGAACAGGAGGACCGCCTGGCGCACGTCGGGGTCGGCGGCTGCAAGCGCGGCGAGCCAGACTCCTTCCCGTGCCGGGTTTGCGCGCGCGCGGTTGGCGAGCCAGAGCAGCTGCTGCTCGTTTCCGTCCGGGTGGAGGCCGTCCGGCGTTTTGTGGTAGGTCCATTCGACCTCGGGTGCGCCCGAGAGCGCAGGCCGGGGTTCATCGCCCCCGAGACGGGAATCGGCCGGGGCCGCGACGACCGGGGGGTCGGGCTCGGGGAAAAAGACCGGGGATGCCGCCGGCGAGGGCCCGCCGAGCAGGATCAGAGCGAGGCCGAGGACGGCGCGCGGGAAAAGAGGGGCGTTTCGTTTCGCGTGCGGGTTCATTTCAAGTAGCGCGGCGCAAGGCCCGACCGGATAGCGCAACGGCGCGTGCAACGCAAGGAGGAAATCGTGGGGACATCATCCCTGGGGGTCATTATCGGACGCTTCGTTCGAAAAATGAGGGGTTTTTGCGGCGGCCGGCGCCTCCTGCGCCTCGCCCTCGCCGCGGCGGTGCTCATGACCCTCGGCGGGCGGGTCACCGGCGCCGGGCCGCGGCCCGGCGAGCGGCCGCTCTACGCGCCGGGTGAGATTCTCGTCAAGCAGAGAACCCCGGGGCCCGGTGCCGCCGCCGCGGCGGCGCGGCGGCTTGGCGCCCGCGCCCTCAGGCCGCTTTCCGCCCCCGGCCTGCACCGCATTCTTCTCCCGCCGGGGGGGGACGTTTCCGCGGCGCTCGCCGCGCTGCGCGCCGATCCCGAAGTCGCCTGGGCCGAGCCGAACGCGCTGCGCCGCCTCGGCAGGGTGCCTGACGACCCCGCCTATCCCTCCCTCTGGGCGGCCGGCCGCATGCGCGCCCCGCTCGCCTGGGATGCGGTGAGCGACTGCCGCGGGACGGTCATCGCCCTCCTCGATTCCGGCGTGGACACGACCCACCCCGATCTCGCGGCCAACCTCTGGGTCAACCCGGGCGAGATTCCCGGAAACGGCCTGGACGACGACGGCAACGGCCGCGCCGACGACCTCCACGGCTGGGATTTCGTCTTCGAGGATCCCCTCCCGCGGGATGCCAACGGCCACGGCACCCATGTGGCGGGCACGATCGCCGCGGTCGCCGGAAACGGCACCGGCATCGCGGGCCTCTGCTGGCAGGCGCGGCTCATGGTGCTCCGCGCCTTCGACGCCTCGGGCACGGCGACCGTCGCCGACCTGGTCGAGGCGCTCGCCTATGCCCGGGAGATGGGCGCCCGCGTCGTGAACGCCAGCTACACGGGCGAACTTTTTTCGCAGGCGGAACAGGAGGCGCTCGAGGAGCTGGCGGCGGCCGGCGTGCTCGTGGTGACCGCGGCCGGAAACGACGGCCGCGACATCGACCGCGAACCGGTCTACCCCGCGGCCTACGATCTCCCCCACGTGCTGGTCCTCGCCGCCTCCGACGCCTCCGACCGACCGGCGCCCTTCACCAACCGCGGCACGAGAAGGGTGCACGCGGCCGCGCCCGGCGCGGCCATCGTGAGCACGCAGATGAAGGAGGAGGAAGTGCTGGCGCTCGAGGGCTTCGAGGAGGGGGGCGGGGGCTGGAGCTTCGAGCCGCCCGCCGGCCGCGAGAGCCCCGGGTTCGAAAGCGCCTGGGCCCTGGGGGACAGCCCGGGGGCCCTTTACGAGAATGCCGCGGATGTCGCCCTGGTTTCGCCCCCCTTCGATCTTTCGGGGTTCGCGGGCGGGGTGCTCGAGTTCTTCCTGCGCCACGACATCGCGGCCGATGGCGACCGGCTGGATGTCGAGAGCCTTCCCGGCGCGGGGGGCAGCGGGTCGGTGCGGGAGGTCTGGACGTTCGGGCCGGCGGGAAGCGTTCTCTACGACGACGGGGTCTTCGGCCGCTCGGCCGGCTGGGTTCTCGCCGAGGCCTATTTCGACGACCCCGACCTGGCGGCGGCAAGCCGCGTGCGCTTCCGCCTCCGGACGAACGCCGCGGGCCGGGCCGACGGCTTCGCCGTCGACGACGTGCGCGTGAGGGCGCTGCGGCCGGGGGAGGACGCCTACGGCACGCTTTCGGGCACCTCCATGGCGGCGGCCCACGGCACGGGGCTGGCGGCGCTCGTCCTCGCGCTTTCCCCCGGGTTGACGCCGGGGCAGGTCAAGGAGCGCATCGTCGACGGCGCGGAGCGCCTTGCGGCGCTCGCCGGGGTCGTCTTCTCCGCCGGGCGGCTCGATGCCTTTCGCGCCGTGAACGGCATCCCCGCCCCCCCCGCCAACTTCACCGCCCGCGGTGTTTCGGGCGCGCGGATCGACCTCTCCTGGCAAGGGGGCTACCTCGGCGCGGTCCAGGTGCGGATCGAGCGCCGCCGCGCGGGGGCGGCCGATTTCGCCTGGATCGCCGCCGTGGACGCGGCGGCGGGCGGCTGGTCGGACACCGCCGTCGAGGCGGGGGCGTCCTACGTGTACCGCGCCTGGGCGGACAACGGGGAGCGCCGCTCCGACACCGCGGTCGAGGCCGCGGCGACGGCGGCCCCGCCCCCCTCCGGCGGCGGCGGCGGGTGCTTTCTCGGCGCGCTCCCCGGCGGGTCGGCCCCGCCCGGAAATCTCCCCGCGGCTAGCGGGCGTCGATCACTTCGCTGATCTGGCGCACGGGCGTGATGTCCGTGAAGTTGGGGATGTCGCCCCGCAGCGCCCCGCCGGATGCGGCCACCCCCTTCTCGTAGCCGTCCGCGGTTTCGAAGTAGAGGTTCCCGATGCAGGCGTAGGGCGCAGGCTTGCCCTCCCCGCCGGAGAGGCCCTTCAGCACCTCGGTGCGCACGAGCCCGAAGGGCCTGAGCAGCCGGAAGACGAGATCCATGTGCGCGGTGCGGTAGTACTCGAAATCGAACCGCGCCCCTTCCCGGTTGGGGTACATCACGCTCACCTTGTACATCCGTCTCCTCCTTGCCTCGGTTCGGGGCCTGCGCCCCCGTCGCCCGCGGCCCGGCCATCCGCGCCCTCCGCGGCCGGCCGCTCCGGGATGCGGCGGCGGCCTTCCCGGGTCTCGAGAAACAGGCCCTCCTCCGAAGAGGTCATCGCCCGCGAGAGCTGCACCATGGCGCGCTCCGTGAAGCGGATGCGCTCGCCGCCGTGCGTCGCGTAGAGGGCCTCGCCGCAGGCGAAAAGCGCCCCCGGCTCGAGCGGGATTTCGGCCCCGGTGTTCAGCCGCAGCCGGGTGTCTTCCCCGAACACGACCTCGCGCACGAAGAGCGCGGTGTCCTCGTAGGGGAAATAGACCTTCTCGACCCCTCCCCCGTGCTCCTGGCCGACGTAGTAGCCGCCCGCGTCGCGCCGGATCGAGCGGTGGAAGTGCTCGCTGATGCGCGGGTTGCGGAAGACCCCGTGGGCGTTGCACCAGCGGCCGCGGCGGTCGAGCCAGAAGAGGGCCTGCTCCTTGGGCACGACGATCACGTACCCCTCCTCGCGGCTCTCCGGGCGCGGCGGTTCGGCCACGGCCTCGCCCTCCCGGGGTCAGGCCCCGCCGCGGCCCCGGCTGCGCCGGGGGGGGTGCGGTCGGGCGAGGGCCTCGATGCGCGCCGCGGCCTGGAGGACGGCGTTCAGGCTGAGCGGCGGCCGCTCCGCCTCCGGCCGGGCGCGCAGGCCCGCCAGCCATTCCGCGGCGGCGCCGGGAAACCCGAGGCGGCGGCAGGCGAGGAAGGCGGCCGACTCGGCCTCGAGGTCGGCCTGCTCGCCGGGGAGATCGCCGCGGTCGGGGAAGCCCGCCTCCTCGTCGCCGCCCAGGTGGCCGCAGAAGAGATGCCCGAGCTCGACGGCGAGCGCGGCGAGCCGGCCTTCCGGCGGGAGGGCCTCCGGCAGGCGGACGAGCGTGCGCATGCGCGCCGGCGGCGCCTCGGCGCCCAGGCTGCGGCGCAGCGCCGGGGTGAGGCGCAACGTGCGCTCGGCCGGCGGGGTGGGCGCCGGGGTGGAGACGACGGCCACGCGTTCGGCGGCGAGTTTCGCGGCCAGGGTCTCGAGGGTCCGGGCGGCGCTTCGCTTAGCGCCGCCCCCCGCCTCCGCCGCGGCGAGCGGCGGCCCCGCGGTGTCGGCGACATCGAAGACGAAGACCACCGGGGACATCGGGGCGAGGATGGCGATCGGCCGCGCCTCCGGCTTGAGCCGGCGGCGGAAGCGGGTGACCCAGGCGCGGGCGGTCGCGACGCGGGTCGCCTCCGGGTTCTGCAGGCGGATCAGAAAGGCGTTGAGCGGCGAGTAGGCGGGAAAGCGGCAGAGGAACTCGAGAAGCGCGAGGTACTCGCCGCCGCGCGACCAGCGGGCCAGGGCCTGCAGCAGCTCGTCCACGCCGCCCGCCGCCCCTTCCCAGGCGGCCGGGGCATCCCCCGGCGGCGTGTCCGTTGCGGCTTCCTCGAAGAGGTGCAGTTGCTCGGTCATGCGGCCCGTCTTTCGCGGGAGGCTCCGCCCCCGGCGGCGGCTGCAGTGTAGGCGGAGAGGATCGCCGCCGTCAAGGCGGAGGCGGTTTGACAACCTTCCGGCCGATGGTAAGCATCTGCCGTTGATCAATTCCGCGCGTGCGGAAACGCCCCGCGGCGATCCGCAGGCCACCCCTCGGGAAAGGAGACGGACCCATGATCGGCAAGAAGCTGAACGACGCCCTGAACGACCAGATCAAGAACGAGCTCGAGTCCTCCTACCTTTACCTCGCCATGGCGGGCTACTTCGAGTCGCTGTCGCTCGACGGGATGGCGAACTGGATGCGCGCCCAGGCGCACGAGGAAATGACCCACGCCATGAAGTTCTTCAATCACGTCCTGGAACGCGGCGGCAAGGTGGAGTTAAAGGATCTCAAGCTCCTCAAGTCCGGGTGGGAATCGCCGCTCGAAGCCTTCCGGGACGCCCACAAGCACGAGCAATTCATCAGCGGGTGCATCGACGCCCTGATCGCGCTTGCCCGCAAGGAGCAGGAGTTCGCCAGCGAGCCGTTGCTCTCCTGGTTCGTGAACGAACAGGTCGAGGAAGAGGCGAACGCCGGGCGGATCGCCGAGCAGCTCGCCATGGTGGGCGCCGACAAGCCGGGGCTCCTGATGATCGACCGGGAGCTCGGGGCGCGGCCCTTCCCCGCGGCGAGCCCCTTCAACCCCCAGGCCGTCGTCGCGGCGGAGTGAAACGCTGGGAGAAAACCCTTCCCGGCGGCGGCTTTCGTTCGGCAGGCCGGGGACCCGAGCGGCGTCTTCCAGCCGTAGACCGTCGCGTCTCGTTGCGAAGCCCGCCGAGCAGGGACGCGGCGGGTCCCACCGCCCGCTCAGGGGACGATGATGCGCGACCCGGGGGTCTCGATCCGCGGGCCGGCCTGCGCCTCCTTCATTTTCCGGAGCTCCTCCGAGAGGCGGCGCAACCCGGCCTCGATCGCCTCGGGGAAGCGCTTGATCGCCTGGGCGAGTTCCTTGGCGGGAATCGGCGCCTGGATGGGGAGCGGGCCGTGGGGGGTCTCGAGGTGGGTCTCGCCGATGAAGATCGGCCTGCGGCCCTTGTCGGGCAGCCCCTCGGGGGTCACGGGGGTCAGCCGCTTGACGATGCCGACCTTGAGGTCGGTGAAGGTCTCCTCGAGGTAGAGGTTGTGGCGGTCGAGGGCGAGGTCGGAGGCGGCGGCCTCCGTCCTGTCGCGGTCTCCCTGGGGGTGCTCGTCCATGCTATTGCCTCGGCTTGCGGGATGGGGTAGAGATGACATCTTTTTGCGACGCTATCAGAATCGGGGCTGCCTGGCAAACGCCCCGGTTCGGCTTTCCGCCGCGGCGAACCCCGCGGCGGGGAAAACCCCTCGAGGAGGTGCGGCCATGGCCAAGCGTGTGGTGCTGGACAGCGACGAGTGCGTGGGTTGTCAGACGTGCGTGGAGCTCTGCCCGGAGGTCTTCTCCTTCAACGAGTCGACCGAGAAGGCCGAGGTGATCAAGCCGGAGGGCGGCCCCGAGGATTGCATCGAGGAGGCGATCAGCTCCTGCCCCGTCGAGTGCATCAAGTGGGAGGAGTGACCGCCCGGGGTTGCGGATCGGGGCGCCGGGCCCGGCGCAGGGCGGCGTGCATCGTGGCCGAGGAGGCGAAGCTCCCCGCCGTCAGGCTGAGCGCCCCGATCAGGCTCCCCGGGACGGCGAGGGAAAGGGCCAGGGCGCCCGTGGCCGAGGCCGCGCAGAGAAGCACGGCGTGCCCGAAGAGGACGACGCGCGGCCGGTTGAGCGCGGCGGCGAGTCCCTCCCCGCGGGCGCGCAGGGCGACCGCGAGCGGGAAGAAGACGAACAAGGCCGCCGTGCGGCGGACCCAGGGGAGATCGGCCGGCTCCAGGTTCTGGAGCGTGACGTAGTAAAACCGGTCGAGCCCCGGAAGCAGGAAAACGAGCGGCAAAAGCCCGAGCAGCGCGCCCGCGGCCCAGGCGAAGCGCAAGGTGCGGCCGCGGTTCGCCTCGACCGGCGGAAAGGCGAGGACGAGCGTCTGGATGCGCGTGGCGCTGAAGGCGACGGGGCTCGCGAGCCCCAGGGCGAGGTAGTAGACGGGGAGCATGCGCTCGGGCTCCGGCGCGCGGGCCAGGATCGCGGCCACGGCCACCGCGGCCAGGGTGAGGAAATAGCCGCCGAAGGTGAGCGGCAGGCTGAACTCGAAGATCTCGCGCAGCCGGGGCGGGGGGGCGCCGAGGGCGGGCTGGCGCGCGAGAAAAGGCTGCGCCATGGCCCGGGAGACGAGGGCTTCGAGCGCGACCGGCAGCGTGAGGGCGGCCACCGCCCACGCCGGGCCCACCCACCCCGCCAGGCAGAACACGGGGGTCAACGCGGCCGTGAGGACCACCCGGCCGATCGTCGCCAGGCTCGCCAGTCCCGAGGCCTGAAACGAGTACATGGCGACGAAATAGGGGATCCGGCTGAAAAACAAGAGCTGCAGCGGGATCCCCGCAAGCAGGCTGGTCCGCGCCGGGGCGGCGATCGCCGGCGGCAGCCCGATCAGGCGCTCGAAGACGAGCGCGGAGAGGGGTTCGAGGCAGATCAGCGCCTGGAGGCCGGAGGCGCAGGCGCCGGCCCCGAGCGCGACGCGGTAGAACTGCCGGTACCCCTCGCGGCTGCGCGCGAACACCATCCCCGTGGGGACGAGGCTGATCGCAAACATCCCGAGAAAGAAGAGGACCGTGTTCGCCTGGGCGAGCCCGGCGAGATCGAGCGTCCCGCCCGGGCCGCGCGCGGCCACCATGGCGACCAGCGGGTAGCACAGCGACTGGGAGGCCGCCTGCAGCGCAAGCGGCCAGAAAAACCGCGCCAGGCGGCCGTAGCCGGGAGGGTCGGGCAAGGGGGTGCCGCCAGGTGCGTTCATGAGTCGTCGTCGAAGGCCCCCACGAGGCGGACCTCGCGCTCGAGGCGCACGCCGAAGCGCTCGAAGACGCGCGTTTCGATCCGGCGGATGAGGCGATGGACGTCCGCCGCCGTCGCCCCCCCCAGGTTGACGATGAACCCCGCATGCTTGGGGCTCACCTGGGCGGCGCCCTCGCGCTCCCCCTTGAGCCCCGCCTCCTCGATCAGCGCCCCGGCGTAGTACCCGGGGGGGCGCTTGAAGACGCTGCCGCAGGAGGGGTGATCGAGGGGCTGGCGCCGGGCGCGCAGCTCCAGGATCTCGTCGACCCGCCGCCGCAGGGCCGCGGGCGATCCGGCCTCCAGGCGCAGGCGCGCCGCGGCGATCACGACGCCCTCGAGGCCGGGGCTGGAGCGGTAGCCGAAGCGGAGGCGGTCCCCCCCGGCCTCGAAAACGGCCCCCGCGGCCGTGAAGCCCCGGACCGCGACCAGGAGCTCGGCGATCTCGCGTCCGAAGGCGCCGGCGTTCATGCGGATGGCGCCGCCCACGCCGCCCGGGATCCCGGCGAGCGGCTCGAGGCCGGCCAGGCCGCGCGCCGCCGCGGCGACAACCAGGCCGTGGAGGGCACAGCCCGCCTCGACCTCGACCTCGGCCCCGGAAAAGCGCATCCGGCCGAGCCCCTCGCCCACGTGCAGGGTGAGCCCCGGCCAGCCGCGGTCGGAGATAAGGACGTTGCTCCCCCGGCCGAGGACGAAGAGGGGGCAGCCCGCCTCCTGCGCGGCGCGGAGGATCACCGGGAGGTCCCCCTCGCGGCGGGGGGCGGCCCACAGGGCCGTCGGGCCGCCGATGCCGTAGGTCGTGTGCGGGGCGAGCGGGTGGTCCGCGAGGATCTCGGCCCGCGTGCGCTCCCGCAGGAAGGCGGCCAGCGCGGCCAGGTCGCGGGCGGAGGGAGGCGCGTTCATCGTCGGGCCTCTAACCACAGAACACGCGTGAAATCAAACAACGGCCCCGGCGGGGGCCGGAAAGGATGAGACGGGTGGAGACGCTCGCCGCCACGGGCGGGGCGCTGTTCGCCTTCGCCCTGCTCTTCGTGGCCTTCTGGGTGTTGCGCCGGCCCGAGCGGCGCGAGCGCCCCCCGGGGGCTTGCGCGCGCTGCACCTGCGGGGAGAAGGGGGCCGCGGCCCCCGGCGCGCCGCCGCGCTGCCGGAACGACCGGGGCCCGCGGCGCTGAGGCGCGGGTCCGGCCGGCTCAGCGGCCGCGGAGCCCCTCGCCGCCTGGGGCGGGCGTCTCGAGGAGCGGGGGGATTTCCGACCAGGAGCCGACCCGGGTGACGCCCCGCTCGCGGTCGAAGCCGACCCGGCGGTCGGCGAGCCCCCGCGCCGCGGCGGTCACTTCCCGCGAGCCGATCGCGGCCGCGATCGGGATGTCGAGCTCGCGCAGGCGCCGCAGCGTGGTCGCGCCCCGCCAGGCGAGCGCGACCGCCCGGGAGAGCCCGTCGCCGTCGATCCGGCGGCGGGCGATATCCCGGCCCGCCCAACGCGTGACGAAAACGATGCCGAAGCCGCGCCCGATCCGCCGCAGGGCCTCGCGGCAGGCCTCGTCCTCCCCCGGGCGCAGCGCGCTCCAGAGCACGCTCTCCCACTCGATCACCACCACGGGCTCGCCCGGGGCGAGGACGAGGAGCCTGCCCGAGCCTTCCGCGTTTCCGGCGCGGGCGGCGAGCCCCAAGACCCCCGGGGTCTCGGGCCGGAACCGCAGGTAGCCGAAGCCGTCCCCGCCGGTCAGGATCTCCCGCGGCGCCTGCCCTTCGATCGTGAGCGTCACCCGCGTTCCGCCCGCGGCGGCGAAGAGCCCCCCCGTGCGCACGGCGAGCGTGACCGGCCGGCCGGCGACCGCCACGGCGTCGGCGACGTCGATTCCGGCCGCGCTCTCCGCCGGCGCCCCCGCCAGCGCGAGTGAAAGCGCGACGAGGCCGGGGAGGATCAACTTGAGGGTCGAGCGCATCGCGGTCCTCCGAACAGGGCCCGGGCATTGTGCCCGCCGGCAGGGCGGGGTGTCAACCGGTCCCTTGGCGCACGGGCCGCGAGGGCGTCTTGTCAGCCTCCCTTCGCTTCGGGTAGCATGGGGCCGGCGCCGGAGAGGGGGAAGCGGCCGGCGCGGGAAGTCAGGCCATGAGGATGTTCGGGCATCGCCGCCCCCGGGGCTCCCTTCCCGGGCTGCTCGCCGCCGCCGTGCTCGCGGCGCTCGCCGTCTCCGAGTTCCGGCTGCACTGGGTGGAGAGCCTGCTCGGCGCCTACCTCGCCGCGACCAACGCCGAGCGCCCCGAGACGGGCCTCGTCTGGGAGCAGGGCCGCAGGGCGCGCTCGGCCCTCTCGGTCGTGGAGCAGATGGCGGGCGACCGGGAAGCCCAGGAGCGCCGGGCCCGCAACGCCGGCAGCCTCGGCGAGGTGCTCGCCGCGCTCGCCCCGGGGCAGGCGGTGATCCTCTCCGCCGAGCACTTCCGCGAACTCTACCGGGGCCTTCCGGCCGCGATCGCCGAGGAGATCATCTCCCCCTTCGAGCTGCTGCAGCTCGCCGGCGAGGGGCGCTGGAGCCGCACCTACCTCGAGCGCTCCTCCGACGGGCTGATGATTTACCTCCTCGAGCCCGGAAACCGCGTGCTCCGGCAGTTCCGGCTGGCCGCCGCCCCGCTCGCCCTGGTCGCCCGCGGCGGCGAGGGCGAGTCGAAGACGCTCGAGCAGATCCCCGTCTTCCGCGGCCGCATCTACCCCGCCGAGCGTTTCTTCGCCGTTCTCGCCGAACTGGGCGAGGAGGAGCGCCGCGGGGCGCTCCCCCAGCCGGAGCGGCTGCTCGGGGTCGCCGCGCAGATCCGGCGGGTCGGCATCTCCGACGAGGCCCTGGGCGGCCTGGTGGAGGTGGGCTTCGAGATCCGCAACGCGGCCGGCGTGCGCGTGATCCTCCTGCAGGGGCAGGACTGGGCGGTCTGGCGGCTGCGGGCCCGCATGGAGGGCCGCGCCGAGGCCGCGCCCGCCGGGCAGGCGGCGGCGGCCGACTCGAGGGGGCCATGAGGAACGCCCTGCGCCTTGCGCTCCAGCTCGGGATCCTGCTTGCGGGTCTCGGGGCCGCGGCCGCCTGGGTCTCCGTGTTCGTCCTCCTCAAGGACCTGCCGCGCGTCCCCGAACCCTTAAGCCGCATCATCGAGACGCCCGCAACCGAGATCTACGCCGCCGCCGGCGAGCGCCTGCTCGTTTTAGGCGGGCGCGAGCTTGTGCCCCTCGAGCGCATCTCCCCGTATTTCCTGCAGGCCGTGATCGCCACCGAGGACCACCGGTTCTACGAGCACCGGGGGATCGACAAGCTGCGCCTGCTCAAGGCCTTCTGGGTGAACCTCTTCCCCGGCGGCCGCCTCGAGGGGGCCTCGACGATCACCCAGCAGCTCGCGAAGAACCTCTTTTTCAGTTTCCGCCGCACGCTGGGCCGCAAGGTCCGCGAGATGCTGGTCGCCTTGCACATCGAGGCGCGCTTCGGCAAATCCGAAATCCTCGAGGCCTACGTGAACCAGATCGCCTTCGGCGTGGGCGCCCTCGGCATCGAGCAGGCCTCCCAGGCCTTCTTCGGCAAACCCGCCTCGCGGCTCACGCTCGCCGAGGCGGCGCTCCTCGCCGGGCTGCCCAAGTCGCCCACGCGCTACAACCCCTACCGCCATTTCGAGCGCGCCAAGGAGCGCCAGAAGACCGTGCTGCGCCGCATGGTCGCCGTCGGCGCGATCACCGCGGCCGAGGCCGAAGAGGCCTTCCGCGCACCCCTGGCGCTCCGGCCGCGGTCGCGCGAAGTGCCCGCCTCCGGGGGCTACTTTCTCGACTGGGTCCTCCGCGATCTCGAGGACCGCTACGGCACCGACGTCGTCCACCATGCCGGGCTCAAGGTCTTCACCACCCTCGACACCCGGCTGCAGGCCTGGGCCGAGGAGGCGGTCGCCTCCGGGCTCTCCCGGCTGGAAGCCACCCTGCGTCCCCCGCCGGCCGCCGAGGGGCCGCACCGCCTCCAGGCCGCCCTGGCCGCCGTCGAGGTGCACTCCGGGGCGGTGCGGGCGCTCGTCGGGGGGCGCGATTACGCCGAGAGCGAGTTCAACCGCGCCCTCCAGAGCAACCGCCAGCCGGGCTCGGGCTTCAAGCCGTTCGTGTACTACGCGGCCTTCGAGAAGGCGGGCCTGCACCCGGCCGCGGTCTTCGTCGACCAGCGGGTCTCCATTCCCCTGCCCGGGCAGCCTTCGTGGAGCCCGCGCAATTTCAGCGGCCAGTACGAGGGCCCCATGATCCTCAAGCGCGCGCTCGCCCACAGCGTGAACTCCGTCGCCGCCCAGCTCGCGGTGCGCGTCGGCGCCCCGGCGGTGATCGACGCCGCCCGGCGCTGCGGCATCAAGAGCCCGCTCGCCGCCGTGCCCTCGGTGGCGCTGGGGACCTCGGGGGTGAGCCCGCTCGAGATGGCCGCGGCCTTCGCCACCTTCGCCTCCGGCGGCATCCGCCACGAGCCCTTCGCCATCCGCCGGGTCGAGGATTCCGGCGGCCGCGTGCTCGAGGAGCGGCTGATCGCCGGGCGGCGCACGCTCGACGCCGCCATCGCTTTCCAGGTGGTGGACATGATGCGCGCCGTGATCCGCGAGGGGACCGGCCGGGGGATCCTCCAGCAGGGCTTCCAGGCGCCGGCCGCGGGCAAGACCGGGACGAGCGACGACCACCACGACGCCTGGTTCACCGGCTTCACCCCGACCCTGAGCGCAAGCGTCTGGGTCGGCTTCGACCGCGGGGCGGAATTGCGCGATCTCCAGGGCCGCGGCCTCACCGGCGGCCGCGCGGCGGCCCCCATCTGGGCGGAGTTCATGAAACGGGCGGCCGCGGACGAGCCGCAGCGCGAATTCCCGATTCCGCCGGACATCCGCTTCGTCACCGTCTCCCCCTCCTCGGGGGAGCCCTCCCCGCCGTGGGGGGGGCGGGGGATGGAGGTCGCCCTGCGGTTTGCGCAGGTGCCCTCCCTTGCCGCCCGGAGCGAGGATGCGACCCTGGCCGTGCCCCTCGGGGCCGGGCCCTGAGCGCAAGGAGTGCGCCGCATGCTGCCGTCCCTGAAGCTCCTGAACGCCGGCCTCTGGATCGGGCTGGCCGCGGTCGGCCTGGGGGGGCTTCCCGTGCTGCCGGCCGCCCACCGCCTGGTGGGCGCGGAGGGGATGCCGCTTTTGGCCGCAACCGCCCTCGCGGCCGCGGCCCTCGCCGCAGGCTGGGCCGTGCGCCGCCGGGCCCTCGCCGCCCTCAGGCGGCGCCTCCGGGAGGCGGAGCGCCTTGCGCGCGAGGGTTTCCCCGAGGAAGCCGAGGACGTCCTCGAGGAGGCGCTTTCCCTGCTCGATCGCGCCGGCGTCTCCGGGGCGGCGCGGCGCCGCGCGCTTGCCGCGATCGGCGGCCGCCGGGCGAGGATCCTTCTCGATCGGCCCCGCCCGGCGGCGGAAGAGGAGGCCTTCCTGCGGCGCTACCTCGCGGCGCACCCCGACGACCACGGCGCGGCCCGCCTGTGGCTCAAGCGGGTCGCCGACCGCGGGATGCGCCCGGAAGACGAAGAGGCCATAGGCCGGATCGCCGCGGCCCACCCGGGCCGCCCGGACATCCAGGCGGCGGTCGCCGGCATCGGCGCCGCCCCGCGCCGCCCGGGCCGGGAGGCCGCCGGGGCCCCATCCCCCGTGGCCCCTCAGATCCTTTCCCCCGCGGCGGCCGAAGACCGAAAGCGGCCGCGGTTGCCCGAGAGGCCGCCGGCAACGGCGCCCGCCGCACCGGGGCCTCGTCTCGTTTCGGCCGCAAGGCCGCCCGAGGGGGCGGAAGAGGGGGGGGATGCCGAGCCGCGCTTCCGCGCCTTTGCCGCGGGCGCCGAGGAGGATGGCGAGGAGCCGCCGCCCACGCTCTGGAGACGGCCCGCCGCCGGGCCCTCGCTGCTTCGGCTCGCCGCGGCGGGGGCGGCCGCCGCGCGCCTCGCCGCCCGGCTGCTCAACAAGGCCGCCGCCCAGGCCCGCCGGGTCCTTTCCTTTCTTCTTCGCCCCGCCGCGGGGCGCGCGCTTCTCGCTGCGGCGGCCCTCGCGGGGATCGCGCTCGGCGTCCGGCTGGGGCTGGAGCGCTTGGAGGGGTCGCCGCCCGAGGGGCCGCTTCCCGGGGCCGCTTCCGCGCCCGCGGGCGAGGCCCTGCCGGCCGCCGTTCAGCCCTTCACCCTCCAGGTCGCGGCCTACCTCAAGGAGGAGTCCGCCCTGCGCCGCGTGGAGGAGCTCAGGCAGCGGGGGCTCGACGCCTACCTCTCCACGGCCGAGCGCGGCGGCAAGCGCTGGTACCAGGTGCGGGTTTCGCACTTCGCGGATCCCCAGTCGGCGCGGGAGGTGGGGCGGGCGCTGCGCGACAAGGGCTGGATCGAGGACTTTTACGTGGCGAACACCGCGCGCTGAGGCCGGGGGGGCGCCCGCGGCGCCACGGGGCGGAAGGTCATGGGGGAAAGGGAAGCCAGCGGGACGCGGCCCGCACCCCGTTCGGCGCGGCGTGCGCCGCCGGGGGGGCGGGAGGCCGGAGGGCCGCAGGCGGGGCCCGGGCCGGGTGTGGCGCGGCTTGCCGCCGAGGAGCCCTGGATCCGCTGCCGCGCCTGCGGGGCGGGGGTTGCGCGGCCCGCCGACCGCATCGCCGTGGGCGGGCGCCACCGGCACCGCTTCGCCAACCCCTACGGGATCGTCTTCGAGATCGGCTGCTTCGCCGCGGCCGACGGCTGCCTCGCGGTCGGAAGCCCCACGGAGGAGTTCACGTGGTTCTCCGGCCACGCCTGGCAGGTGGGGGTGTGCGCCGCCTGCCGCACCCACCTCGGCTGGCGCTTCGCCTCCGCCGCGGGGGGGGGCTTCTTCGGCCTGATCCTCGAGCGGCTGGTCGAGCCGCCCGCCGCGTAGCGGGCCGCGGCCGAAGGGGCCTGCCGCGAAGGTTCAGCACCCCGCTTCCCGCCGGGGCGGGGGGGGGTCAGGACGGCGCGACCTGCGCCGCGGCGAGACGGCGGTAGATGTCCCGCACCTGGGCCTGCGTCGCCGCGAGCGGGCCCGCGTTGTCGATCACCCAGTCGGCGCGGGCGCATTTTTCGGACAGCGGCATCTGGGCGCGGATGCGGCGCAGGGCTTCCTCGCGGTCGATCCCGTCGCGCGCCATGAGGCGCTCGATCTGGAGCGCCTCCGGGACGAAAACCACGACCCGCGCGTCGCAGCCCCGGTCCATGCCGGTTTCGAACAGCAGCGGCACCTCGAGGACGACCAGGGCGGAGGGCTCCTCGCGGCCGATCTCCGCGAGCCGGCGCCGCACGGACTCCCGCACGGCCGGGTGCACGATGGCCTCGAGCGCGCGCCGCTCTGCGGCGTCGGCGAAGACCCTTGCGGCGAGGCCCTTGCGGTCGATCTCCCCGTCCGGCAGGAGGATCCCGCGGCCGAAGCGGGCGACGGCCTGGGCCCAGCCCGGTGTGCCGCGCGCGAGGGCTTCGCGCGCAAGGCGGTCGGCGTCGATCCGCCGCGCGCCCAGCTGCTCGAAAAACGAGGCGACCGTGGACTTGCCGCTGGCGATCCCCCCCGTGAGCCCGACGACGATCACGACCCCCCCCTGCGGTGGCTCCCCGGGACGTTTGCTATGCGAGGGCCGGGGGGTTGTCAACCCGCCGGGGCTTGCAATCGGCCGGGACGGCCTTAGCATGCGGCAGATTCCCTGTGGCCTCGCGCCTTTTCCGGCGCGGGGCCCGACGACGACAGGAGGTGCCGTCATGGCCGAGGATAAGGAAAAACTGAGAATGGCCGCCGATGTCTGCTCCTACATCGACGAGGAGAAAAACCACATCCATCTCGAAATCTGCCTTCCGGGCGTGAAGAAGCAGTCGATCCAGCTCAAGGTCCGCGACGACAGCTACAGCCTCGTCGCCCCGCGGGAGGACTTCGAGTACGTCTCGGCCGCGGCGTTCTGCTGCCCGGTCGATTCCCGCAAGGCGAAGGCCTCCTACAAGGACGGCGTGCTCAAGGTGTCGATCCCGCTCAAAGACCCGATGGAGGGGGCGCGGACCGTGAAAATCGCCTGAGGCCCGCAAACGCCTGCGGCCGGGCCGAAGCGGCCCGGCCGCCCCGGCCCCGCCGACCGCTTTTCCCGCCCGGCCGCCTCTCAAAAAGCGATTGACAACCGCGCGGTTTCCCGTCTAAAGACTCAAGCTTGATTTCCCTCGGAGCCGTTTTGTTCCCTGGCATGGCAACCCCTCGTTTCCCCTGTTGCGGCCGGCCGGGCCGCTGCCGTGTGCTGCCCGGCCCCGGGCGGGAAAGAAGGCTCCGAGAGGCGGGTGACGAGTTCCGGCTCGCCGGCTCAAGCGAGGTTCCCCGGCGGCGACGGAAAACGACGGCCGGGTTCGCCCGCGCCGCGGGAGAAGACCCCTCATGACCGCCCCACGGAACGATCGAGCGTTGTTGCGCCTCCTGCCCGTTGCCGCAGGGATTCTCGTGCTTTCGGCCTTTCTCCTCGGGGTTCAGGGCGCCGCCCCGCCGCCTCCCCCGGAGCCCGAGCCGGGCCGGCCGCGGGCCGACATCATCCGGATCGACGGCCTGCGGCGCTTCGGCAAGCTCGAGCGGCCGGCCGTGACCTACCTCCACGAAAAGCACACCCGGGCGCTCGCCCCCCGGAACCTGGACTGCCTCGCCTGCCATCTTCCTGCCGAAAAGGCCCTCTCCACGAAGTTCAAGCGGCTCGAGGACGTCTCCCGCGAGCAGACCATGGCGGTCTACCACACGCATTGCACCGGCTGCCACCGCGAGACCGCCGCCCGCGGCGAGCCCTCGGGGCCCGTTTCCTGCGCCGGCTGTCACCAGGAACGGCCCGTCGCCTCCTCCTGGCGCGACATCGGGATGGACCGGTCGCTCCACTACCGCCACGTGAAGGCCCAGGAGAACCGCTGCGAGGTCTGCCACCACGAGCGCGACCCGGCGACCCAGAAACTGGTCTACGTGAAGGGAAACGAGAACAACTGCCGCAGCTGCCACCGCGAGGAGCCGGTCGAGAAGGTGCGCACGCTCCGGCAGGCCGCCCACGAGCAGTGCATCGACTGCCACCGCAAGCGGATCGCCCGCAAGGAGGAATCGGGGCCGATCTACTGCTCGGGCTGCCACGACCCGGCGTTTCAGGCGAAGGTGGAGAAGGTGAAGGAGGTGCCGCGGTTGCTTCGCGGCCAGCCCGACCAGACCCTGGTCAAGGCCGCGCGCCGTGGCGCACCGCCGATCGACCCCGCCGAGCGCGTGGCCGTGGTCGCCTTCAACCACATCGGGCACGAGGCCTACGTCGACACCTGCCGCGCCTGCCACCACGCAACGATGGCGTCCTGCGCCTCCTGCCACCCCCTGGAGGGGGCCAAGGAAGGCAAGTTCGTCACCCTGCAGACCGCCATGCACCGGGGCACGGCCGAGGCGAGCTGCATCGGCTGCCACAACGCCGTCAAGGCGAAGCCCGCCTGCGCCGGCTGCCATGCCGCGATCCCGGTCAAGGACCCGCCGGATGTCGCCGGCTGCGCGAGCTGCCATGTGCCCCGGCCGGAAGGCCTGGAGAAGGGCGCCGACCGCCAGGCCGTGGCGCGGCGGCTGCTCGAGGCGCGGAGCCCGGTGCGGGCGACCTACGCCGACGAGGAGATCCCGGAGAACGTCGAGATCAAGGTCCTCAGCCGCACCTACGAAGGGGCGAAGCTGCCCCACCGGCGCATCGTGAAGGCGCTCGCCAAGGGCGCCGCGGAGAGCCGGCTCGCCGCCGCCTTCCACCGCGATCCGGGGACGCTCTGCCAGGGCTGCCACCACCACAGCCCGGTTGCGAAAAAACCGCCTGCCTGCGCCAGCTGCCACGCGCAGCCCTTCGACCCGCGCCACCCGGGCCGTCCGGGGCTGCAGGCGGCCTACCACCTGCAGTGCATGGAATGCCACCGCCACATGGGGATCGAGAAGCCGGTCGCCACCGACTGCACCGGCTGCCACAAGGAAAAGCGCTGAGCGCGCGAGGCCCGTTGCCGGCTTCCGCGCACGAGGACCGCGTCATGTCGATTTCGCGAAGACGATTTCTCGGCTGGATGGGCGCCGCGGGGGCGGGCCTCGCCGCCGGGGGCAGGGCGCACGCCGCCGCCCTCCCGCCAAGCGGCGGCCACCCCGACGCACTGGGGGTGCTCTTCGACGTCACGCGCTGCATCGGCTGCCGCAAGTGCGAAGAGGCCTGCAACCGGGTGAACGAGCTTCCCCCGCCGGAGCGGCCCTTCCAGGACCTCGGGGTGCTGCAGAAAACCCGCCGCACCGACGCCCGCACGTACACCGTGGTCAACCGCTACGAGGGGATCCCCGGCGCAAAGGGCCCGCTCTACCGCAAGATCCAGTGCAACCACTGCCTGGAGCCGGCCTGCGCCTCGGCCTGCTTCGTGCGCGCCTTCACGAAGAACCCCGACGGCGCGGTCACCTACGACGAGTCGGTCTGTGTCGGTTGCCGCTACTGCATGATCGCCTGCCCCTTCGAGATCCCCACCTACGAGTACGACAAGGCCCTCACCCCGCGGGTGATGAAGTGCACCTTCTGCCACCCGCGGCTCGTGCAGGGGCTGTTGCCGGGCTGCGTCGAGGCCTGCCCGTCCGAGGCGCTCACCTTCGGCCGCCGGCGCGATCTGCTGCGCATCGCGCGGGAGCGCATGGCCCAGTTCCCCGGCCGCTACCTCGACCACATCTACGGCGAGTTCGAGATGGGGGGCACGGCCTGGCTGACGATCTCCGGGGTTCCCTTCGCGGCGATCGGGATGCGCGAGGACCTGGGGACGACCCCGGCCCCCGAGCTGACCAAAGGCGCCCTCGGCGTCGTCCCCGTGGTGGCGGCAATGTGGCCGGTGCTGCTCACGGGGATTTACGCCATCAACCGGCGCCGCGACCGGATCGCGCGCGAGGAGCGGGAGGCGGCCGTGGCCGCGGCAGTCGCCCGCGCCGAGGCCGAGGCGAAGAAAAAGCTCGCCGAGGCGCTCGCCAAGGCGGAAAAAGACAAGAAGGCGGCCATCGAGCGCGAGGTGAAGAAGGCGCTCGAGGAGGCGGCCCGCGCCCGGGGCGAGGCCCCCGCCGGGCCTACCCCCGGAACCCCCGGGGCGACGAAGCCCGCCTGAGGAGAAGCGACGATGCAATTCCCCAAAGTCACCCTGGAGCGGCCGCGCTGGACGCCGTTCAACATCGTGGCGGCGATCGTCGTCGTCGTCGGCCTGGGGATCACCGTGCTCCGCTTCACGAAGGGGCTGGCGGCCACGACGAACCTCTCCGACTACAACCCCTGGGGGATCTGGATCGGCTTCGATCTCCTCGTCGGGGTCGCGCTCGCGGCCGGCGGCTACGTGACCTCGGCCGCCTGTTACCTCTTCGGCCTCAAGCGCTTCCACACCGCGGTGCGGCCCGCGATCCTCACCGGGTTCCTCGGCTACGCCCTCGTCGTGCTGGCACTCCACTACGACGTCGGCCGCCCGTGGCGGCTGCCCTACCCCTTCATCGTCCAGCAGGGCACGACCTCGCTGCTCTTCGAGGTGGCGGCCTGTGTCGCCCTCTACCTCACGGTGCTCTTCATCGAGTGGACCCCGGCCGCGCTGGAGTGGCTCGGCCTCAAGCGGGCGAGGAACCTCGTCGTGCGGCTGACGCTCGTGCTCACGATCTTCGGGGTGGTGCTCTCGACGCTGCACCAGTCTTCGCTCGGGGCGCTTTTCCTCATCGCCCCCTCGAAGCTCCACCCCCTGTGGTACTCGCCCTACCTCGCGCTCTTCTTCTTCGTCTCGAGCATCGTGGCCGGCCTCTCGATGGTGATCTTCGAAGGCGCGCTCGCCCACCGCTACTTCCACCACAAGATGGACGAGGCCCACCGCCGCGAGGCGGACGGGGTGGCGCTGGGCTTCGCCAAGGCGGCCTCCTGGGTGCTCGGCGGCTACTTCGTCCTCAAGGTCGTGGGGGTGGCCCAGGCCGACGCCTGGCACCACCTGGCGAGCGGCTACGGCGCCTGGTTCCTGGTCGAGGTGATCGGCTTTGTCCTGCTGCCCTGCTTCTTCTTCGCGATCGGGGCGCGGGAGAAAAACCTTCGGATCGTCCGTTTCACGGCCGCCTGGGCGGTTCTCGGGATCGTGATCAACCGCTTCAACGTCGGCCTGATCGCCTTCAACTACCACCTGCCCTCGAGCGAGCGGTATTTCCCGCACTGGATGGAGATCGGGATCTCGCTGTTCATCGTGACGATCGGCGTTCTCGCCTACAAGTTCATCGTGAGCCACATGCCGATCCTCTACGCGCACCCGGATTACGAGCCGCACTGAGCCCGCGGCCGGCCGAGTCGGGGGGGACGGGAGGCGGCGAAAGGAAAGGGCCTTCATGGGCGGACCGGTCCACAGCCTGCACGAGTTCATGCTCCGCACGGAGAGCATCACCTACATCCTGATCGCCGCGGCCCTCTGCGCCTTCGTCTTCTTCTGGCGTTTCCTGAGCGAGCGGGACGACGACCGGGACCACCTGGGGGCCGACCGGCCCGGCCCCGGGGAGGGGGGGCATGGAGCGCATTGACAGGGGCGATGCGGCGCGCGCCTTCGGAGGGGACCGTCCATGTACGAATTCGTGACCGGACCGCTGGCCTGGCTGGCCTTCGCCGTCTTTTTCCTCGGCAACTTCGTGCGCCTCGTGCGCTACGTCCGCGGCCTCGACTGGAAGCTCGACCGCGTGGCCTACGGGGCCCACGCCGCCCACGGGGCGCGGGGCGCCCTGCGCTCGATCCTCTTCTGGCTGATCCCCTTCGGGACCCACAGCTGGCGCAACAACCCGGGGTTCACGCTGCTCGTCTTCACCCTGCACGTGGGGCTGATCTTCACCCCCCTTTTCCTGCTCGCCCACAACATCCTCCTCGAGGAGCGCTGGGGGTTCCGCCTGGGGTCCATGCCGGGCTGGCTCGCCGACACGCTGACCATCGCCGTCCTCGTCTCGGCCGCGCTGCTCGTGCTGCGCCGGATCGCGCTTCCGGAGGTGCGGTTGATCACGAGCGCTTACGATTACGCGCTGATCGGCGTGGCCGCCGCGCCGTTTTTGAGCGGCCTGATCGCCCGCTACGCCTACGCGCAAAGCGAGTTCTGGCTCATCGTGCACGTCCTCTGCGGGGAGCTCTTCCTCGTCGCGATCCCGCTCACGAAGCTGTCTCATTTCGTGCTCTTCTTTGCGACCCGCGCCCAGATCGGGATGGACTTCGGCATCAAGCGGGGCGGCATGAAAAGCCGCGGCCTGCAGTGGTAGGCCCGCGGCGCGCCCGCCCGGCGAACGGAGGTTGGAAAGAGCCATCATGCCCGAGGGAAAACTCTGCAACCGACAGCCCGTGACGACACTCGAGCAGCTCCAGGCGCTGCTCGCCGACAAGGGCGGAAAGCAATACTACGAGGAGATGAACCGCCTCGAAGTGGACGACAAGGCCCTCTGGGACCTCGTCCAGCGCACCTGCAAGTCGCGCATCCGCACTTGGCTCGAGATCTGCACGCACTGCGGCCTGTGCGCCGAGAGCTGCTTCTACTACCTGGCCAACCACAAGGACCCCACCCAGGTGCCGGCCTACAAGATCCAGAGCACGCTGGGCGAGATCATCCGCCGCAAGGGACGGGTGGACAACGCCTTCATGCAGCACACGATGGACACGGTGTTCGCCAAGTGCACCTGCTGCAACCGTTGCGCGATCTACTGCCCGCTCGGGATCGACACCGGGGTCATGGCGAGCTACACGCGCGGGCTGCTCTTCTCCCAGGGCTTCACCCCCTGGGAGATGAAGATCGGCTCCGGCATGCACCGCGTCTTCCGCGCGCAGATGGATGTCACGACCGAGGACTGGGTCGACACCTGCCAGTGGATGGCCGAGGAGACGGCCGAGGAGTGGCCGGGGCTCGAGATCCCGATCGACAAGGAAAACGCCGACATCCTCTACACGGTGAACGCGCGCGAGCCCAAGCACTACCCCGAGGACATCGCCCAGGCCGCGATCCTCTTCCACGTCGCCGGGGAGAACTGGACGGTCCCCAGCGAGGGCTGGGAAGAGACGAGCCTCGCCATGTTCGCCGGCGACTGGGAAGGCTGCCGCCAGCAGGTGCAGAGCGTCTACGACGCCATGGCCCGGCTCAAGCCCAAGCGCATGGTGGTCACCGAGTGCGGGCACGCCTACCGCGCGACCGTGATCGAGGGCCCCTACTGGGCGGGGCTGCCCACCGGGAAGACCCCCGTCGAGACGCTGCACTACGTGGAATGGGTGGCCGAGGCGCTGCGCACCGGGAAGCTCAAGATCGACCCCAAGAAGAAGATCAAGGAGCCGGTCACCTACCAGGACTCCTGCAACTACATCCGCAACGGCGGGCTCGCCGAGGCCGCGCGCTACATCATGAGCCAGATCGCCGAGGACTTCCGCGAGATGGGCCCGAGCCGCGAGCACAACTTCTGCTGCGGCGGCGGGGGCGGGCTGAACGGCATCGGCCGCTACCGCGAGCAGCGCAACGTGGGGCTCAAGGTGAAGCGCGACCAGATCCTCGCCACCGGCGCAAAGCTCGTGGTCGCCCCGTGCCACAACTGCTGGGACGCGATCCGGGATCTCGAGGAGATCTACCGCATCGGCATCCGCTGGAGCTTTCTCAAGCCCCTGTTGATCAACATGATCGAGGTGCCCGAGCACCTCCGGCCGGCGGAGGAGTGAACCCCATGGACACCGTGCGCATCGCCCCCGACGGGGGGTTGTTCCGGGACAGCCGGCCGGTCGCCGACGAGCCGCTGCGGCACCTCGGCAGCCGGGTCGTGCTCGACCCCGGGTTCACCCTGCGGAGCTTCTTCCGCATGATCGAGCGCTACCCCGACTTCGCCCGCCTGAACGTCTTCCTGCCCGAGTGCCTGGAGCTCTACCGTGCCTGCCCCGCCGGCGAGTGCACCGCGCCGGGGATCGGCCGCCTCGAATTCTACAAGACCGTCGAGATGAGCGGGTTTCCCGGCGAGCCGCGGCTGGAGATCTACCACACCCTCTGCGGCCGCGAGGGGGAGGCGACCTGCGAGGTCCGCTCCCTCCCTCTGGAGCAGCTCCTCGACCTTCCCCTGCAGATCGGCAAGCTCAAGCACGTCGTCTTCGGCGACCGCGTCGATGTCCTCGAGTTCGACACCGTCTTCAACCTCTTCGAGTTCATCGAGGGGATCGTCTGGCAGCTCAGCTTTCACCGCAGCCCCAAAGAGTGCGCGCTGAGGAGATGAGCCATGTTCAAGAAACTGCTCTTTGCGACGACGGCATCCCCGGTGTGCGACAACGCGGCCAAGGTCGCCTTCGATCTCGAGATGAAATGGGAGGCGAAGCTGATCATCCTGCACGTCCTCGGCATCCCCAGCCGCGGGTTCGGGCTGCAGGTGATCGACGTGCGTACCGGCGAGAAGGAGCAACCCAGCCCCGACTACCTCGAGTGGGTCACCGAGGAGCTGAAGACCACCTACGCCGCCTTCCTCGAGGAGAGCAACGCGCAGATCGTCACCGCGGTCGGGGAGCCCTACCGGGAGATCCTGCGGCTGGCGCGCAAGGAAGACGTCGACATGATCCTCATGGGCGCCCACAGCCGCGACGAGGAGGTCGGCGCCGCGCGCCACCGCCAGGTGGCCGGGAGCACGCTGCGGCGCGTCGCCAAGGCGGCGCGCTGCCCGGTGGTCATCGTGAACCGGCCCTGCACCACCTGCTGGAAGCTCTTCTCCAACATCGTCGTGGGCACCGATTTCTCGAAGGCCTCGGAGTCGGCCATGCTCTGGGGCTACAAGCTCGCCCGCGAGGTGGGGGCGAACCTGCACCTCTTCCACGCGGTCGACATCACCGCCGAGGGGCTGACCCGCCCGGCCGGGCAGCCGGTCCTCGAGCAGCGCCTCCTCGAGGCGCGCCGCCGCATCGAGCATCACCTGTTGCCGAAGCTGCGGGGCTACGAGAAGACCACGGTTGAGGTCTGGGAGGGCATCCCCTACGTCGAGATCCTCAAGTTCGCGCGCGCGCGGCAGGCGGACCTGATCGTGATGGCCCACCACACCCGCGAGGTCGACCCCGAGGAGGCCGAGCTGGGCAGCACGGTCGAGGAGGTGGTCCTGCGCTCCTCCTGCCCCGTGGCGAGCGTGAATCACCCCGACAAGGTGGCCGATCTCCTCTGACCCCGGGCGGCGCGGCGTGGAGAAAAAGCGCGTTCTCTTCGTCGACGACGAACTCGACATGCGCATCTACCTCGCCACCGTGCTCCGCACGGCGGGCTACGAGGCGAGCGGCGCGCGCAATGCCCGCGAGGCGCTGGATCAGGCCCGGCGGACGCCCCCCGACCTCATCCTCATGGACGTGATGATGCCGCAGGCGGGGGGGGTCGTCCTCTACCAGGAGCTCAAGAAGGATCCCCGCCTGCGCGACATCCCGGTCGTGGTGCTGACCGGGGTCGGCGAGAAGCCCTTCGCCCATCACCTGCGCATGCTGAACCTGCGGCTTGCGGAGCCGCTTCCACCGCCCGACGACTACCTCGAAAAACCGGTCGAACCCGACCGGCTGCTGCGGACGATCGAACGCCTCCTTTCCCGGTAGGCGGGAGCCGTTCATGGCCGAACCCCCCGAGCGCGAAACCCCGCCGGCCGAACCCGCTTCCGAGCGGCGGCTGCTGCTCGCCGACGACGAGGAGGGCATCCGCCGGGTCCTCGGCCTCACCCTCGCCGACGCCGGCTACGAGGTGCTCACGGCCGCCGACGGCGAGGAGGCCCTGGCGATCTTCCGCCGCGAGCGGCCGGCCATCGTGCTTGCCGACATCCGCATGCCCGGGCGGGACGGGATCGAACTGCTGCGCGCGATCAAGGCCGAGAGCCCCGAGACCGAGGTCATCCTGATCACGGGTCACGGGGACATGGAGCTCGCCATCCAGAGCCTCAAGCTCGAGGCGACCGATTTCGTCACCAAGCCGATCCAGGACGAGGTGCTCGAGATCGCCCTCAAGCGCGCCCGCGAGCGGCTGGCGATGCGGCGCCAGCTCCGCGACTACACCGAAAACCTGAAGCGGCTGGTGCGCAAGCAGGCCGCGCGCCTGGTCGAGCGCGAGCGCCTGGCAGCCGTCGATCAGGCGATCGAGGGCTTCTCCTCGGCCTTCCGCGGGCTGGCCGGGGACTTCGAGGGGGGCGTGCGCTTCTTCAACGACCTGCCCTGTTTCGTCTCCGTGCACGACCGCGACCTCGTCGTCGTCTCGGCGAACCCCCTCTACGAATCGCGCCTGGGCGACCGCATCGGCCGGCGCAGCTGGGAGATCTACCCCGAGCGCCGGGACGACCCCTACCGCTGCCCCGTGGCCCTCACCGTGGAATCGGGCCAGAGCCGGCGCAGCGAGGAGACGATCGAGGCGGCCGACGGCACCCGCTTCCCGGCCCTCGTGCACACCGTGCCGATCCGCAACCGCGCCGGCGAGGTCGAGCTCGTCCTCGAGTTCGCGCTCGACATCTCCGAGGTCACGCGCCTGCGCGAGCAGCTGCGCACCACCCAGGAGCGGCTCGCCGCGCTCGGCCTGATGGTGAGCTCGGTCTCCCACGGCGTGAAGGGCATCCTGAC
Organism: Desulfatibacillum sp.; assembly: GCA_020725555.1. Taxonomy (GTDB): domain Bacteria; phylum Desulfobacterota; class Desulfobacteria; order Desulfobacterales; family SpSt-501; genus SpSt-501. Next base: position 31,305 of record DYEU01000016.1, on the reverse strand, counting down.
CGGCCTCGACGCGGGGCTCTACCTCGCCCGCTCCGGGCTGGCCCAGGGCCGCCCGGAGCGGGTGGCGGAGGGGCTCGAGGTCGCTTCCGAGATGGTCGAGCGGGTGCGTCGCGTGGTGCTCGATGTGCTCTCCTTCGCCAAGGAGCGGCCGCTCGAGGCGCGGCGCATGACGGTCGCCGAGTTCGCCGAGGCGCTTTTGGGGGTGGCCTCCCACAAGGCCCGCCGCCACGGGATCGAACTCGTCGCCGCGGTCTCCCCCGAGGCGGGCGAGTTCGCCGTGGACGAGGGGATCCTCCTGCCGGCGATGCTGAACCTCTTCGACAACGCCGTGGACGCCTGCCTGGCCGCCCCCGAGCGGGGTCCGCACACGATCCGCTTCCGCGCCGCAGGCGATGCGCGCGAGGTCGTTCTGGAGGTCGAGGACGACGGGGTGGGGATGGACGACGCGGTCCGCGGCCGCCTCTTCGAGCTTTTCTTTTCCTCGAAGGGCAAGGCCGGCACGGGGCTCGGGCTCTTTCTCGCCCGCCAGGCCGTGCTGCGGCACGGGGGGGGGATCGAGGTCCGCTCCGAGCCGGGCCGGGGCTCCACCTTCCGCGTGCGCCTGCCGCGGGAGCCCCGGGAGGCAAGCGGGGCCCCGCCGCAGACCGCCTGAGCCGGCGTTTGCGCCGGCGCTGCGCTTTCCGCTATAGTTGAAGCGCCATGAGCCGCCCGTTCGCCCTGATCCAGCGCAGCCTCGCCGCCAAGCTCATCCTGAGCGTGGGCCTGATCCTTCTGCTCACCATCACGACCTGGTCCTATTTCAGCATCGCCTACCAGAAGCGGAGCCTGGAGCAGCAGGTCGTCCAGCACACCGACACCCTGGGGGACGCGATCAAGCTCGGCGCGCACTACGCCATGATGCTCAACGCGCGCGAGGACATCAACCAGGTCATCACGAACATGGGCAGGCTGCCCCAGGTCCGCAACATCCGCATCTACAACAAGGAGGGGGCGATCAAGTACTCGAACCGCCCCGAGGAAGTCGAGCAGGTGACGAACATCGTCTCCGAGGCCTGCCACATCTGCCACCACTCCGAGCCCGCGCTCGTCGAGGTGGGGCTGCGCGAGCGCATCCGCTACTTCCGGGACGCCGACGGGCAGGCCGTGCTGGGGCTGATCAGCCCGATCTACAACGAGCCCGGCTGCGCGACCGGGGGCTGCCACTTCCACCCCGCCGACAAGCGGGTCCTGGGCGCGCTCGACGTCGTGGTCTCGCTCTCCGGCACCGAGGACGAGATCCGCTTCATGGAGCAGGGCGTGATCGGGCTCGCCTTGGCCGTCTTTTTCGTCACCGCGGCGATGATCTTCCTCTTCGTCCTGCGCTTCGTGAACCGGCCGATCCGCGCCCTGATCGCCGGCACCCAGGCCATCTCGCGCGGGGACTACGGGGTGCGCCTCGCGATCGACCGCACCGACGAGATGGGCCAGCTCGCGGCGGCGATGAACTTCATGTGCCAGGAGATCGGCCAGAAGCAGGCCGAGCTGAACCGCCAGCGCGACGAGTACCTGAACCTCTTCAACACGGTGCCCTGCGTGATCACCGTCCAGGACCGAAACTACCGCCTGCTCCAGTACAACAAGGAATTCGCCGACCTCTTCGACCCCCGGCCGGGCGATTTCTGCTACCACGCCTACAAGGGGCGAAGCGAGCGCTGCCCCAACTGTCCCGTGGAGAAAACCTTCGCCGACGGCCGCATCCACATCAGCGAGGAGCGGGGCATCCACAAGGACGGCACGCCCGCCTACTGGCTCGTGAAGACGACCCCCATCCGCAACGCCGAGGGCGAGATCGTGGCCGCCATGGAGGTGAACCTCGACATCACCCACCTCAAGCAGCTCGAGTTTCTTCTCGAGCGCTCCGAGCGCAAGTACCACGAGATCTTCAACAACATCCCCAACCCCGTTTTCGTCCTGGATGCCGAGACCCTCGAGATCCGCGACGGCAACGCGGCGGTGGAGCGCGTCTACGGCTTTTCCCGGGAGGAGCTCAATGGGCGGGCTTTTCTCGACCTCTTCCCGCCTGAGGAGCGCGGCCGCATGCAGGAGCGGATCCGCCGCGTGAACGTGATCCACCAGCTGCGGCAGTTGCGCCGCGACGGCAGCCGCCTCTTCGTGGACATGTGGATTTCGCCCGCCGAGTACCCCGGCCGCCGGGTGCTTCTGGTCACGACGAGCGACATCACCCAGCGGCTCGAGACCGAGCAGCAGCTCATCCAGGCGAGCAAGATGGCGACCCTGGGCGAGATGGCGACCGGGGTCGCCCACGAGCTGAACCAGCCGCTGGCGGTGATCAAGACGGCGAGCCGCTTCTTCGTGAAGAAGATCCGCGCCGGCCAGGAGATCGCCCCCGAGGTGCTCGCCGCGATGGCCGAGGAGATCGACAGCCACGTCGACCGGGCAAGCCGCATCATCAACCACCTGCGGGAATTCGGCCGCAAGAGCGAGCACGCCCTCGAACCCGTCTCCCTGAACGAGGTGCTGCGGCGGACGGCCGAGATGTTCAGCCAGCAGCTGAAATCCCGCGGCATCGAGATCGTCTGGGATCTGGAGGAAGACCTTCCGCCCGTGCTCGCCGAGGCGAACCGCCTCGAGCAGGTCTTCATCAATCTCCTGATCAACGCCCGGGATGCGATCGAGGAGAGGGTCGCCGCCCACCCGCACCGGAAGGGGAGCAAGAAGATCTTCGTGAGCAGCCGGCGGGCGGGCGGTCAGGTCCTGGCGCGGGTTAAGGACACCGGAACGGGCATCCCGGCCGCGATCCTCGCCCGGATCTTCGAGCCCTTCTTCACCACCAAGAAGGTGGGCAAGGGGACGGGGCTCGGGCTCTCCATCAGCTACCAGATCGTGCGGGACTTCGGGGGGACGATCCGCGCCGAGTCGGCCCCCGGGGAGGGGGCCGCCTTCGTGGTCGAGCTGCCGGCCGGACAGGAGGGGCCCGGATGAGCGCCGCGGAGGACCGCCGCATCCTGCTCGTGGACGACGAGGCCGGCATCCGCCGGGTCCTCTCGCTCACTCTGGCCGACGCCGGCTGGGAGGTCCTGTGCGCCGAAAACGGCGAGGAGGCTCTCGCGCTCTTCCGCGAGCACCGGCCGCCCATCGTGTTGACCGACATCAAGATGCCCGAAATGGACGGGATCGAGCTGCTGCGCGCGATCAAGGCCGAGAGCCCCGAGACCGAGGTGATCATGTTCACCGGCCACGGGGACATGGATCTCGCCATCCAGAGCCTCAAGCATGAGGCGACCGATTTCGTCACCAAGCCGATCCACGACGAGGTGCTCGAGATCGCCCTCAAGCGCGCCCGCGAGCGGATCGCGCTGCGCCGCCAGCTCCGGGAGTACACCGAAAACCTGGAGCGCCTGGTCGAGGAGAAGGCGCGCCGGCTGATCGAGGCCGAGCGGCTGGCGGCCGTGGGGCGGACGGCGGCCGAGCTCGCCCACACGATCAAGAACCTCGCCAACGCCCTGGGCGGGAGCCTCTACGTGATCGGCCAGGGGATCGAGCGCGAGGAGAAGGAGACCCTGCGTGCGGGCTGGGGCATGGTCCAGCGCAACGTCGAGCGGATCAAGGCCCTCGCCCTCGATCTCCTCCAGTTCGGCCGCTACGCCGTGGTGCAGCCGGCGCCGGCCGATCCCAACCTGCCCGCCGAGGAGGCGGCGCGGCTCGTCGCCGGGCGGCTCGAGGGCGAGGGGATTGCCTTTAACCTCGACACCGCCGCCTCCGCCCCGGCCGTGCCGATCGACGCCGAGGCCCTCCAGCGCGCGCTCGTGAACCTCCTCGTCAACGCCGCCGAATCGTTCCGCGAGCTGCCGGAGGGGGACCGGCGGGCGCGGCGCGTGGCGCTTCGCGTGCGGCCGCTGCCGGAGGGCGGGGTTGTCTACGAGGTCGAGGACAACGGCTGCGGCATGGAGGAGGAGGTCCGCAGCCGGCTCTTCCAGGGGTTCTTCACCACCAAGGGGACGGCGGGCTCGGGGATCGGGCTGATGCTGACGCGGCGCGTCGTGGAGGGGCACGGCGGGACGATCGCGGTCGAAAGCCGGCCCGGCGTGGGAACGCGCGTCCGCCTCCTGCTCCCCGCCGCGGCGGAGGGGGCGCGGTGAGGCCCCGCCCCGGGCCGGTTCAGCCGATCGTGTTCTTGACGATCCCGATCAGCTTCTCGGGGTCGAAGGGCTTCTTCACGAAGGCGACCGCATCCTTGACGGCGTGGTCGCCGTCGATCCCGCTGATCACGATGACGGGGATGTCCTTCAGCTCCCGGTCCTGGCGCAGCTTGCGGTAAAACCACGGGCCCCACTCGCCGGGCATTTGCAGGTCCAGGGTGATCAGGTCCGGCTTCTCCCGCCGCACCACCTCAAGCCCCTCCATGCTGCTCGAGGCGGTGCAGGTGGCGTAGCCGTTGTCGCTGAAGACGGCCTGGAGGTAGCGGACGATCAGCGGGTCGTCGTCGATGATGAGGATTTTCTTCGGCATCGTCGGTGCCCCCTTCGCGGTTCGTGGGCGGCGGCGCCGGCCCTAGCGCCGCCGGTGGCATTCCCCGCAGAGGATCGGCCCGCGGCGCCGCTCGAGGTGGCAGCCCTGGCAGTTGCGGTGAAAGGCCTTGCGCAGGCCGGGCCGGCCGTTTTCGTCGCTCAAGCCGTGGCAGTCCGCGCAGCGCCGGTCCTCGGAGGACTCGTCCTCCAGGCGCCGGCCGCCCTCGTAGACGTGGTGGCATTCGTTGCAGGCCTCGATCCCGGCCTTCTCGTTGTGGGCGTCGTGGGCGAAGACGGCGGGCGGCCGCTGCGGGCGGGGGAAGGGGTCGGAGGAGACCGCCTTCATCTCCTCCTGGGACCCGGCGCCCAGGGCCCACAAGACGGCCAGGGCGGCGGCGATCACGCCGGTTGCGGCGAGGCGTCTCATCGCGGGCCTCCCCCTCACGGTTTTTCCATCACCTGGTAGAGGATGTCCCCCAGGAAGCGGGTTTCCACCCCCAGGTCGTAGTGGTGGATGATGTCCTCGATGCCGCTGTGGCAGTTGTGGCAGGGGGTGATCACGATCTTTGCCCCCTTGAGCTTGGCGGCGGCGATCTGCTCGGCCTTGACGCGGTTGCTCTCGACGCGGTGCTTCTTGTACGGGGGCCCGCAGTTGATGACCCCGCCTCCCGCGCAGCAGCAGTAGTTGTGCTCGCGGTTGGGCTCCATCTCGATGAAGTGCGCGCAGGTCCGCCGCACCACCGCGCGCGCTTTCTCGTGAAGCCCGCCCCCGCGGACCACGTTGCAGGGGTCGTGCAGGGTCACCGGTTCCTCGAACAGGCGCGCGACCCGGATGCGCCCCTCCTCGAGCAGCTCGTGGTAGAAATCGATCGCGTGCACGATCGGGATCGGCGGCATGCTCCAGCCGAGCCAACGGTTGCCGACGTCGTAGACCGAGCGGAAGGCGTGGCCGCACTCGCCCATGACGATGCGGTTCACGCGCAGGCGGGCGGCGGTCTCGAAATGCGCCCGCTTGAGGCGGCCCATGATCTCGTTGTCGCCGGTGAACATGGCCATGTCGCTGTTGTCCCAGCCGGGGGTCGCCGGCATGGTCCAGTCGACCCCGGCGACGTGCAGGATCACGGCCGCCTGGTAGATGAGCTGGGCCTGGAACTTCGGCTCGGGGCCGATCACCGAGTAGAGGATGTCGGCCCCCTCCTTTTCCAGCGGGATCCGCAGGTCGGGGATCTCGCCGCGGGCTTCCTCCTCCTGCCACATCAGGGTGTCGATCCACTCGTCGTCCTTGACCCACATCTGGTTCAGGGTCGCGGCGTGGCTGTTCGCGGTGTCCTGGATGTAGAGGGGGGTCACCCCCAGGAGGTGGCAGATCCGGCGCACGACGAGCATGAGGTAGGCGACGTCGATCCCGAAGGGGCAATACATCGCGCAGCGCTTGCAGAGGTTGCAATGGGTGGAGGCGACGATGCGCGCCTGCTTGATGAACTCGGGGCCGACGCGGCCGTCCCGGCGCAGCATCTCCCAGAGGGTCTGCTTCACCTTGCCGACCGGCGCGTAGGCGGGGTCGCGGTCGCGGGAGAGGAAGAAATGGCAGGCCTCGGAGCAGAGGCCGCAGTGGATGCAGGTGTCGACGTAGGCCTTGAGCCGGGCGCCGGTCTCGCCGGAGAGGACCCGGCGGATGGCCTTGCGGATCCGCTCCTCGGTCAGGCCGGCGATGCCGCGCTCGATCCCCTCGTCGACGGCGGGGGGGGCGTCTTTCGGTTTCGTTTCGGGCATAAACCCTTGCCTCCGTGCGCCCTTGCCGGCTCTGGGCTCACCAGTCCCGGGCGTGGCGCACCGCCCCGAACTCGCTTCCCATGTAGGCCCGCGTGAGGGGGGCGAAGAGCATGTGGCGGATGCGCGTGAAGGGGACGGCGACGAGCAGCGCCTCCCCGCTTACGACATGCAGCAGGGTGAAGAGCCGCACGTCGAACCACTGGTAGTAGGCGATGACCCCGGTGACGAAGGGCGCGGCGGTGAGTCCCAGAATGACATAATCGGAGGCCGAGGTCACGTAGGCGACCTCCGGGGTGACGCGGCGGCGGACGAAAAAGAAGACGCAGCCGGCGATCACGATGAGCGACAGGACGATCGCCCAGGCATCCGGCAGCGCCGGCCAGCTCACGTTCCAGGCCTCGTCCCAGAGGACGACGTGGGCGAGCAGGAAGAGGGGGGTGATCAGCAGGCTGAGGTGAAAGGCGAAGGTCACGATCGTGAGGACGGGGTGCCGCCGCCAGTTCACGGTCGCAAAGGGGACGATCCAGTGGCCGATCGAGCGCAGGCTGTAGCGGAGGCTGAGGTAGGTGAAGAGGAAGCGCTCGCGCCGGCGGGCGAGGAGGAAGAGTTCGAGAAGGCGAAAGAGGCTTCCGCCGACAAAAACGGCAAACGACGCCCACAGAAGCGGCCCGGTCGCCAGGCGGTAGAGCTCGTTCATGGCTTAGACCTTTCCGAAATCCTCAAGCGGCAGCACGCGCCGCCGGAAGAGGCCCCCCTCGACGGTGCGCAGGAGCAGCCGGTCGCCCGCGGGGCTGAAGACCGGGTCCCAGGCCGCCTCGGCCGCGAGCTCCCAGGGCCGGTCGTCGAGCAGGTAACCGAAGCGCCCCTGTTCCTTGAAGCGCACGCACAGCCGGCCCCCGTCGGGCGAGAAGACCGGGGTGAAGACCATCTGGCGGGCTTGGCGCCACACCCGGCCGTCGACGGCGATCGTCCAGCGGCCGTGGTCCTTGAAGCGCACGGCGAGGCGGCCGCCCGCGGGGCTGAAGCAGGGGTCGCTCGCCATCTCCCCCGCCGTCGCCTTCCAGGGCCGGCCGTCGACGGCGACCGTCCAGCGCCCGAAGGCGGGGGCGACCACCGCGGCGATGTGCCGCCCGTCGGGGGAGACCTGCGGCTGCCAGAGCTGGACGAAGGGCCGGTCCCAGAGGATGCGGCCGTCCTCGGCGAGCCACCAGCTCCCCTCCCGGCGCACCGGGGCGAGCACCGTGCCGCGGACCGGGTGCACGAGGGGGGTCCAGACGCAGGCAAAGGTCTCGCCCCAGGGCGTTCCGTCCACGGCGATCGTGTACTCGGTGGGGCTCAGGCGCACCTCGGCCGCAAGCCGCCCCCCGCCGTCTGCGCTGCAGGCGAGGCCCCAGACGTTCATGAAGCGGCGCTCCCACGGGCGGCCGTCCACGGCGGCGGTGTAGATCCCCTCCCGGTACTTGACGATGTCGCCTTCGCTCAACGGCTCGGTCTGGACCACGGCGGCGGTCGCGGCGCCGTCCGCGCGCAGCAGGGGGCAGGTCAGGTTGGGGAAGGTTTCCTCCCAGGGGACGTCGTCGACGGCCATCCCGTAGGCCATGTCCCGCTGGAAGGCGACGGCGATGCGCGAGCCGTCCCGGCTGAAGAGCGGGTTCCAGACGAAGGAAAAGCGATTTTCCCACGGCACCCCGTCCACGACCACCGTCCATTCGCCCTCGCGGGAGGCGAGCGCGACCAGGCGCCCGTCGGGCGCGTAGCGCAGGTGCCAGATCTTCTCGAAAGGCTCCGGCCAGGGATCCCCGTTCACGCAGACGCTGAAGCCCTCCTCCCCGAGGCGGACGACGGCGGCGGCGGCATCGCCTGCGGGGCTCGCCTGGATCTCCTCGACCCAGAGGAAACGATCACGCCAGGGAGACAGCGGGAGGTCGACGATCGCGGGGTCCCAGGGCCCATCGGTTGACCGCGTCATGCCCGCTCCTTGGTTGCGGTTGAACGGGAAGGCGGAACGTCCGCCCGGCGGCGGGGGAAGGGCCTTTACAGGCCGCCGGGTGAGGTGCGAAGCCTGAAACCGGGCCGAACGTACCCGAAGCGGTCAGAAAATGCAAGGGCTAGAAACATCGGGGAATTCTTGACAGCCCCGGATCCGGTTGATAAAAATTTCCTTTCTATTTCCCCGCAAAACGAGACGCCTGCGCCATGGTGGAATTCCGTTTCCAAGACCTGTTCCCGCTGGCACCGGAGGAGACCGCCTACCGGCGGCTCACGCCGGACTTCGTCGGCACCTCGTCGTGGGAAGGCCGGGAGATCCTGCGGGTCGACCCCGGGGGGCTCACCGAGCTCGCCTACCGGGCCTTCACCGACATCGCGCACCTCTATCGGCCCTCGCACCTGCGGCTGTTGTCCCGGATCTTCGAGGACCCCGAGAGCTCCCCGAACGACCGCTACGTCGCCCTCGAGCTGCTCAAGAACGCCGTGATCGCCGCGGAGAAGGTCTTCCCCATGTGCCAGGACACGGGCACGGCGATCGTCATCGGCAAAAAGGGCCAGGCCGTCTTTTCCGGCGACGCCGACGAGGAGGCCCTCTCGCGGGGGGTCTTCCGGGCCTACACCGAGGGGAACCTGCGCTATTCGCAGAACGCGCCGCTCACCCTCTACGAAGAGGTGAACACGGGCTCCAACCTCCCGGCGCAGATCGAGATCTACGCCGCAGGCGGCGGCGAGTACCGCTTTCTCTTCATCGCCAAGGGCGGGGGCTCGGCGAACAAGACGCTCCTCTTCCAGGAGACCAAGGCCGTGCTGAACCCGCAGGCCCTCCTCGAGTTCATGACGGCCAAGATGAAGACCCTCGGGACCGCCCCCTGCCCGCCCTACCACCTCGCCTTCGTCGTGGGCGGGCTGTCGGCGGAGATGACCCTCAAGACCGTGAAGCTGGCGACCGCGGGGGCTCTGGACAAGTTGCCGACGAAGGGGGGCCCTGCCGGGCACGCCTTCCGGGACCTCGAGATGGAGGCGGCGCTGATGCGCGCCGCGCGCGAAATCGGCTTCGGTGCGCAGTTCGGCGGCAGGTGGTTCTGCCTCGAGACCCGCGTGATCCGGCTGCCGCGGCACGGCGCCTCCTGCCCGATCGGGCTGGGGGTGAGCTGCAGCGCCGACCGCAACGTCAAGGCCAAGATCACCCGCGAGGGACTCTTCCTCGAGGAGCTCGAAACCGACCCCGCGCGCTACCTGCCGCAGGTGCGCCTGGAGGCGGGATGCGCCGTCGCCGTCGACCTGAACCGGCCGATGGCGGAGATCCGCGCGCAGCTGAGCCGCCACCCGGTCGCCACCCCGCTGCTGCTCAGCGGCCCGCTCGTCGTCGCCCGGGACATCGCCCACGCGCGGCTCTACGAACGCCTCCGGCGCGGGGAGGGCCTGCCCGCTTACTTCCGGGACCACATCATCTACTACGCCGGGCCGGCCAAGACCCCCCCGGGCCATGCCGCCGGCGCCTTCGGGCCCACGACCGCGGGACGCATGGACGCCTACCTTCCCGAGTTCCAGCGGCATGGGGCCTCGCTCGTGACGCTCGCCAAGGGCAACCGCAGTCGCGCCGTCACCGAGTCCTGCCAACGCCACGGCGGCTTCTACCTCGGCTCGATCGGCGGGGCGGCCGCGCGGCTGGGCAAGGAGTGCATCCTCGCCATGGACGTGCTCGAGTTCCCGGAGCTCGGCATGGAGGCCGTCTACCGGATCCTGGTGAAGGATTTCCCGGCCTTCATCGTCGTGGACGACAAGGGAAACGATTTTTTTGAAACCCTCGTGAAATGAACCCGCGCCGGCCGGCCCCCGCGCCGCCCGCGCGGCGGCAAGGGAAGCGCTCGATCCCCTCTTCGGCACCAAGGAGAACCGCATGGGCAAGCAGACGATGAAAACGATGGACGGCAACACGGCCGCGGCCCACGTGGCCTACGCCCTGAGCGAAGTGGCGACGATCTACCCCATCACCCCCTCGTCGCCGATCGCCGAGATCGCCGACGAGTGGGCGGCCGCCGGCCGCAAGAACATCTTCGGCCAAACGATGACCGTGCGCCAAATGCAGTCCGAGGCGGGCGCCGCCGCGGCCGCCCACGGGGCGCTCGCCGCGGGGTCGCTGACGACGACCTTCACCGCCTCGCAGGGGCTGCTCCTCATGATCCCCAACATGTACAAGATCGCCGGCGAGCTCCTGCCCGGCGTGTTTCACGTCACCGCGCGGGCGATCGCCGCCCATGCGCTCTCGATCTTCGGGGACCACCAAGACGTGATGGCGACCCGCCAGACCGGTTTCGCCCTGCTCGCCTCGGCCTCGGTGCAGGAGGTGATGGACCTGGGGCTCGTCGCCCACCTGGCGGCGATCGAATCGAGCGTCCCCTTTCTTCACTTCTTCGACGGCTTCCGCACCTCCCACGAAATCCAGAAGATCGCCGTGATCGACCCCGCGGACATGGCGGCACTCGTCGATCGGGACGCCGTGGAGCGCTTCCGGCAGCGGGCGGCGAACCCCGAGCGGCCCGAGCTGCGCGGCACGGCGCAGAACCCGGACATCTATTTCCAGGGCCGTGAGGCGGCGAACCCCTTCTACCTCAAGGTGCCGGGGATCGTGGCCGAGGCCATGCGCAAGGTGGCCGCCCTCACCGGGCGTTCCTACCGCCCCTTCGACTACGTGGGCGACCCGCAGGCCGAGCGCGTGATCGTCTCCATGGCCTCCTCCTGCGAGACGATCGAGGAGACGATCCATCATCTCATCGGCCGCGGCGAGAAGGTGGGCTTGGTCAAGGTCCGGCTCTTCCGGCCTTTCGTCAAGGAGTGGCTGCTCGAGGCGATCCCCCCCTCGGCCCAAGTGCTGAGCGTCCTCGACCGCACCAAGGAGCCCGGCGCCTTGGGTGAGCCGCTCTACGAGGACGTCTGCACCGCCTATATCGACGCCGGCCGGCCCGCCCCGCGGATCCTCGCCGGCCGCTACGGGCTGGGCTCCAAAGAGTTCAACCCCGCCATGGTGAAGGCGGTCTTCGACAACATGAAGGCCGCCCGGCCGAAGCACCATTTCACCGTCGGCATCATCGACGACGTGACCCACAGCTCGCTCGAGGTCGGACCCAGCCTGGATGTCACCCCGCCCGGCACGGTGCAGTGCAAGTTCTGGGGCCTGGGCGCGGACGGGACCGTCGGGGCGAACAAGAGCGCGATCAAGATCATCGGCGACCACACCGACCTCTACGCCCAGGCCTATTTCGCCTACGACTCCAAGAAGTCGGGTGGAATCACGATTTCGCACCTGCGTTTCGGGAGAACGCCGATCCAGTCGACCTACCTGATCGACAGCGCCGACTACATCGCCTGCCACAAGGACAACTACGTCCAGATCTACGACGTCCTCGAGGGGATCAAGGAGGGCGGGACCTTCGTCCTGAACTCGCCCTGGACGCTCGCGGAGATGGAGGAGAAGCTCCCCGTCCGCGTGCGCCGCACGATCGCGCGCAAGAAGCTCGCCTTCTACAACATCGACGCGGTGAAGATCGCCCAGGAGGTGGGCCTCGGCGGGCGGATCAACATGATCATGCAGACCGCCTTCTTCAAGCTCGCCAACGTGCTCCCCGTGGAGGAGGCGATCGGCTACCTCAAGGGCGAGATCCGGAAGATGTTCGGCAAGAAGAGCGAAACGCTCGTCGCCATGAACCATGCCGCCGTGGATGCCACGCTCGCCCACCTCGTGCGGGTCGACTACCCCGCCTCCTGGGCGCAGGCGGGCGAGGAGACCCGCGGCGAGAGCGGGGAGCCCGCCTGGGTGCGCGAGGTCATGCGCCCCATCCTCGCCCAGCAGGGCGACAAGCTCCCGGTGAGCAAGTTCGCCCCCGACGGGATCTTCCCCGTGGCCACCTCCCGCTGGGAGAAGCGCGGGGTCGCGATCAGCGTGCCGGAGTGGATCGCCGAGAACTGCATCCAGTGCAACCAGTGTTCCATGGTCTGCCCGCACGCGAGCATCCGCCCCTTCCTCGTGACCGAGGAGGAGCTCAAGGCCGCGCCCGCGGGCTTCGAGGCGAAGAAGGCGGTCGGCAAGGAGCTTCAGGGGTACTTCTTCCGCATCCAGGTCGACACGCTCGACTGCATGGGCTGCGGCAACTGCGCCGACATCTGCCCGGCGAAGAAGAAGGCCCTTGTGATGAAGCCGCTTGAGACCCAGACGGGGAAGCAGGTGCCGCTCTGGGAGTACGCGATCGGGCTCCCCGTGCGCGACAGCCTGGTCGGCCGCTTCACGGTCAAGGGAAGCCAGTTCTGCCAGCCGCTGCTCGAGTTCTCGGGGGCGTGCGCCGGCTGCGGCGAGACCCCTTACGCGAAGCTCGTCACCCAACTCTACGGCGACCGCATGTACATCGGCAACGCGACCGGCTGCAGCTCCATCTGGGGCGGCTCCGCCCCCTCCTCGCCCTACTGCACGAACCCCAAGGGGCACGGGCCGACCTGGGGGAACTCGCTCTTCGAAGACTCCGCCGAGTTCACCTACGGCATGTTCCTCGGCGTCTTCCAGCAACGGCGGCGGCTCGCCGAGCTCGCCCGCCGGGCGCTCGAGGAGCGGGACGTCCCCGAGGAGGTGAAGGGGCCGCTTCGCGGCTGGCTCGAGGCCATGCAGGACCCCGAGGGCTCGCGCCGCTTCGGCGACGAGCTCAAGGCCCTGCTTCCGAAATACGCCGCCCACCCGCTGCTCGCCGAGATCCGCAAGCAGGAGAGCCTGTTCACCAAGAAATCCTTCTGGGTCTTCCTCGGCGACGGCGCGGCCTACGACATCGGCTTCGGCGGTGTCGACCACGTGCTGGCCGCGGGCGAGGACGTGAACGTGCTGGTCTTCGACACCGAGGTCTACTCGAACACGGGCGGCCAGTCCTCCAAGGCGACCCCCACCGGCTCGGTCGCCAAGTTCGCGGCCTCGGGCAAGAAGACGCCCAAGAAGGACCTGGGCCTCATGATGATGTCCTACGGCTACGTCTACGTGGCAAGCGTCGCCATGGGCGCGAACAAGAACCAGCTCCTCAAGGCGATCACCGAGGCCGAGTCCTACCCGGGGCCCTCGCTCATCCTCGCCTACTCGCCCTGCATCAACCAGGGGATTCTCGTCGGCATGGGGAAAAGCCAGCAGGAGGAGGACCTCGCCGTGAAAAGCGGCTACTGGCCGCTCTACCGCTACAACCCGCGGCTGGCCCAGGAGGGGAAAAACCCCTTCATCCTCGACTCCAAGAAGCCCGACGGGAGCCTGCGGCAGTTCCTCGAGGGCGAGATCCGCTACGCCTCCCTCAAGAAGAGCTTCCCCGAGGAGGCCGAGCGGCTCCATGCCGCGCTGAACGAGTGGGTGAGCCGGCGCTACGAGCAATTCGCGAGGATGGCCGAGGCGGGCAAGGCGGAGCCGGAAACGAAGGACGCCGCCTGATCCCGGCGGCGCTCGCGGGAACCTCATGCGGGGCGTCCGGCCGTGCGGCCGGGCGCCCCGCGGTGTTTGAGCGGGGGGCGGTCGAGGGGGGATGAAGGCCGCGGGAGGCTCAGGCCCCGGGGCCGTAGCCGTAGATCGCGTAGCGGGTTTCCTTCCCCAGCCGACGGTCGATCTTTGCCTGGATCTCCCGCCGCACGGGGTTTTCGAACCATTTCGTCCAGGCCCCAGGGGAACGCCAAGTGCTGATGACGAGGATCTCGCCGGGGCCGTCGATCCGGTGGAGCGTCTCCCCGGAAATGTAACCCTCCTGCTGCACGGCGAGCATGCGCAGCTCGCGGAGGAGCTCCTGGACGAGGGGATCCGCCTCGTCCGGCAGGTTTCGTCGGATCAGGATCTTCACCGCCATCCCGTCCTCCTTTCGTTGCGGGGGTGGAGGAAGCAAAACCCCGCCGCTCGCGTGCGAGCGGCGGGGTTCAGGGCTCCCGGATCATCGAAGCCTCCCGGCGTATCAGGGATCTCTAAGGTTGGACTCTATCCCTCCGCGGCGGGTGCGTCAACCCCGCTTGCCGCAGCGCCTGCGGCGCGGTCTTCTTCGGCTTGGGCCGCAAGCCGCCGGATTCCCCGCGCGGTCTCGGCCCGGAGCCGGGCGAGGAAGGCGGGGTCGATCGGCCCTTTCCAGGTTTCGACTTCGGTGAAGCGCCGGGGGAAAGGGACCTCCTCGGGCGTGAACCCGCCCTTCAGCCGCAGCCGCCAGCGTTCGGCCTGGACGCGGCGGGCGATCTCGGGGAGGCGAGAGGCGATTTCGCCCCAGCCTGCGGCCTCGAGGCAGGCGGCGAGACGCTCTTCGGTGTAGACCGCGCGCGCGAAGAGGCAGGCCGCCATGGAGGTGAGCAGGCAGCGGCCTTGCTCCTCGGCGAAGAGGTGCCGGCAGGCGTCCTCCACGCCCGGCTTCTCGTGGCGCTGGTCGTAGGCGTAGCCTGCGCTGTCGAGGTGGGAGTGCCGGAACCCCAGGGCCTGGGAGACGAAAAAGACCTCGCCCGTGGCGTAGCCGGCCATCTCCTGCCCCAGGACACAGGCGAACTCCGCCCCGCCGTAGTGCGCCGCGGCGCGCTCCACACCGGAGGCAAGCAGGCGGTAGAAGTCGTTTTGCCCGCGGGCGAGATGCCAGATCGCCTGCGCGTAGGCCCGGGCGTCGCCGAAGGCCAGGGGAAGGAGGGTCTCGCGCTCGGAGAGGAGCCCCGTTGCGAAAGCCTCGGTCGCCCAGGCGAGCGCGACCCCGGCCGACATCACGTCCAGCCCGGCCCGTTCCGCCTCCTCCATGAGATCGAGCGCGGCGAAGGGGTCGCAGACGGCGAGCATCGCGCCCACGGCGAAGATCGGCTCGTGGTCGTAGGAGACCTGGCGGTAGAGGTACTGGTTGGGCTCCATGAATTTTTCGCGCACGAAGCCGATGTGGATGCAGCCGACCGGGCAGCCGGCGCAGGCGGCGTTGCGCAGCAGCGTGCGCTCGGCGAAGGCCTCGCCGCTGATCGCCGCCGCGCCGGGGTCGTGGGTTTGCTTGAGGTTGCGGAACGGCAGCGCCCGGAGCGCGTTCAGGACGGCCACGTTCTCGGCGGTCCCGAGGTTGTGGTACTTGTGCATCATGTCGGTCGCCGTGAGCAGCCGGTAGACCTCCTCGAACACCCGCGGGTAGTCTTTCCCCGCCGGGATCGCAGGCGAGCCGTCCCCTTGGACGGCGATCGCCTTGAGGTTCTTCGCACCCATCACCGCACCCGCGCCCAGCCGGCCGAAGTGGCGGTAGGTGTCCACGTTGATGCAGGCCATGGCCGCGCGCGCCTCCCCGGCGGGCCCGATGCGCAGGATGCTCCGGTGCCCGGCCCCGGGGAGGATGCGCCGCAGGATTTTGCCCGTCGCCTGGACGTCCAGGCCCCGCAGGAAATGGACATCCCGGAGGGCGAGATGCCGCGTGCCGAGGGAAAGGCAGCTGAGTTGCGCGGCGCGGCCGGTGATCACCAGGGCGTCATACCCCGCCAGGCGCAAGGCGAGTGCGGAGCGTCCCCCGCCGTGGCTTTCGGCCGCCTGGCCGTGGCGCGGGGAGAGGAAGGCGCAGACCGTCTTGCTCATGAGGGGGTAGAGGCCGGTCAGCGGCCCGACGGCGAAGACGAGCGGCTGCTCGGGATCGTCCCAGGGACGGTCGAGGCGGCCGAAGCGGCCGAGCAGCATCGCGGCGAGCCCGGAGCCGCCCGCCCAGCGCGAGCGGCCCTCGATCGCAAGCGTCTCGCCCCGGCCCGAGGCGAGGTCGACCCGCAGCACGCGGAAGGGGGTCTCGCTCATGGCCGCTCCTCCTCTCCGGGGCCGCCGGCCCCCTCCTCGACCTCGCGGTGCTCGAGGCAGTCGTGCGGGCAGAAGGGCACGCAGCGGCCGCAGTGGATGCAGACGAAGGGTTCGCCGTCGGGCTCGAGGTGGATTGCCCCCACGGGGCAGGCCGGGGCACAGGCGCCGCAGCGGATGCAGCGCTTCTTGCGCACGACCACCCCCCCGCCGCGGCGCTGAACGAAGGCCGCCGTGGGGCAAACGGCGGCGCAGGGCGCCGGGTCGCAGGCGAGGCAGAGGTGCGCCTCGAAGCCCGTGGAGAGCCCCCCGGAGGAGGCGATGCGGATGCCGGCCGTGTTCCAGGAGAGCCTCCCGTGGACGAGCCGGGCGCAGGCGAGCGAGCAGGAGTGGCAGCCGATGCAGCGCTCCATGCGGGGCGCGGTGAGAATCTTCACGCCTCCTCCTCCTCCTCCTCCTTGGGCAGCCCGCGGAGTTCGCGGCAGGCCGCGATCAGGCCGGCGGTCGAGGCGTCGTGGGCCGCCCCCGGCTGCGCCCCCTCCAGCTCGGGCAGGATCCGGCCCGCCAGCTCTTTTCCCAGCTCGACCCCCCACTGGTCGAAGCTGAAGATGTTCCAGACGACCCCTTGGACGAAGATCTTGTGCTCGTACATCGCCATGAGGCGGCCGAGCGTGCGGGGGGTGAGCTTGCGGAAGAGGATCGTGGTGCTCGGGCGGTTGCCCTCGAAGACCTTGTGCGGGGCGAGGCGGCGGATCTCCTCCTCGGGGGCCCCCGCGCCCCGCATCTCGGCTTCGACCTCCTCGCGGGTCTTGCCGTTCATGAGGGCCTCGGTCTGGGCGAGGAAATTGGCGAGCAGCAGGTCGTGGTGCCGGCCGAGGGGGTAGTGGCTGACGGCGGGCGCGAGGAAATCGCAGGCGACGAGCCGCGTGCCCTGGTGCAGGAGCTGGAAGAAGGCGTGCTGCCCGTTCGTCCCCGGCTCCCCCCAGAGGACCGGGCCGGTCGCGTAGGCGACGCGCCGGCCGTCGCGGTCCACGGATTTGCCGTTGCTTTCCATGTCGCCCTGCTGGAAGTAGGCCGGAAAGCGCCGCATGCACTGGTCGTAAGGCAGGATCGCGTGCGTTTCGGCGCCCAGGAAGTTGATCTGCCAGATGCCCAGAAGCCCCAGGATCACCGGCAGGTTCCGCGCGAGCGGGGTCTCGCGGAAGTGCCGGTCCATCTCGTGGGCGCCCGCGAGGAACTGCTCGAAGCGCGCGAAGCCCACGGCGCAGGCGATCGGCAGCCCGATCGCCGACCAGACGGAGTAGCGCCCGCCGACCCAGTCCCAGAAGACGAACATGTTCTCCGGGGCGATGCCGAAGTCGCGCACGCGGGGGGCGTTCGTCGAGACGGCGACGAAGTGGCGCGCGATGTGCGCGGGGTCGCCCGCCCGGGCGAGAAACCAGGCGCGGGCGCTGTGGGCGTTGGCCATCGTCTCCTGGGTGCTGAAGGTCTTCGAGGCGACGACGAAGAGGGTGCTCTCGGGGTCGAGCCCCTCGAGGGTCTGGGAGAGGTGCGCCCCGTCCACGTTGGAGACGAAATGGACCGCAGGGCCGCCGCGCGCGTAGGGCCGCAGGCATTCGCAGACCATCGCCGGGCCGAGGTCCGAGCCCCCGATCCCGAGGTTGACCACGTCGCGGATCGGCCGCCCCGTGAACCCGCGCCAGGCGCCCGAGCGCACGGCGTCGGAAAAGCGCCGCATCTGCTCGAGGACGGCGTTCACCGCGGGCATGACGTCCCGGCCGTCGACGAAGACCGGGGTCCCGCTGCGGTTCCGCAGCGCCGTGTGCAGCACGGCGCGCCCCTCGGTCTCGTTGATTTTCTCGCCCGTGAAGAGGGCCTCGATCGCGCGCGGCAGGCCGCACTCCTCGGCGAGGGCGAGGAGCAGCTCGAGGGTCTCCGCGGTGATGCGGTTTTTAGACCAATCGACGATCATATCCCCGAGCCGCAGGGAGAAGCGGCGGAAGCGGTCGGGGTCCTCGGCGAAGAGCCGCCGCAGGTGGAGCGGCCGGATCTCCGCGGCGTGCCGGGCGAGCTTCTCCCAGGCGCGGGTGCGGGTGGGGTCGATGTGCGGCAGCATGGTCGGTCGGCCTCCGTGGGCGGCTCAGGCGGCCTCGAGGTCGATGATCTCGAGCCGGTGGTTTCTCTGCGGGTAGCGGCGCGAGGGCCCCTCGGTGAGGAAGACGAAGCGCCCCGCGAAGCCCTCCGCGGCGCACAGGGCGCGGCACCAGTCGCGCCAGCGTTCCGGGTGCTCGCGCTCGAGGAGGGGCCGCACGCCGTAGGAGAAATGGAGGTCGCGGCAGGTCTTCTCGACCGAGCTGACCGCCGTGACCCAGACCGGCAGGCGGAAGCGGGCGATCCCCCGCGCCGTGCGGCCGCTGTGGGTCGGGACCACGATCGCCGCCGGGGTGAGCCGCCGCATGGCGGCCTCGAGGCTCGCCGCGATCAGCTCGCCGGGGTGGGGCGGAGCCGGGGCCTCGCACGGCGCCGGGGCCGGCCCGGCGGGGCAGAACTGTTCGCGGTGGGCTTCGGTCGCGGCGGCGATGCGGCCGAGCATGGCGACCGCCTCCACCGGGAAGCGGCCCATGGCCGACTCGCCGGAGAGCATCACGGCATCGGTGCCGTCGAGGATGGCGTTGGCGACATCGGTCGCCTCGGCGCGCGTGGGGATCCGGTGGGCGGTCATCGACTCGAGCATCTGGGTGGCGGTGATGACGGGCTTTTGCAGGCGGTGGGCGAGGCGGATCAGCCGCTTCTGGGTGACGGCGATCTGCTCGATGGGGATTTCGACCCCCAGGTCGCCGCGGGCGATCATGAGGCCGTCGGCCGCCTCGAGGATCGCCTCGATGCGCTCCAGGGCGCCGGCGCGCTCGATCTTGGCGATGACCAGGGGGTCGAACCCCAGCTCCCGCGCGGCCGCGCGCACGGCGCGAACGTCTTCCGGCCGGTCGACGAAGGACTGCCCGATGGCGTCGGCCCCGTGGCGCAGGGCGAATTCGAGGCAGCGGCGGTCATGCTCCGTGAAGGCCTGCTGGCCGAGGTCGATCCCGGGGAGGTTCAGTCCCTTGCGCGAGCGGAGCTCCCCGCCCACGACCACGCGGCATGTGACCTCGGGGCCCTCGACCCGCTCGACCTCGAGGGCGATGAAGCCGTCGGCGATGAAGATCCGGTCCCCGCGGCGCACGGCGCCGGGCAGGGGGGCGAAGCCGACCGTGACGCGCTCGGCCGTCCCGGGGACGGGCTCGGTCGTGAGGACGAAACGCTGCCCCGGGACGAGGGTCACCGGCTCCTCGGCGAACTCGCCGATGCGGATCTTGGGGCCGGGAAGGTCGGCGAGCACGGCGACGTCGCGCCCGGCTTCGGCCGCGGCGCGGCGCACGCGTTCGATGGTCGCGGCGTGGCCGGAGAAGTCCCCGTGGGAGAAGTTGATGCGGGCGACGTTCATCCCGGCTTCGATCATGCGGCGGAGCACCTCCGGCCGGTCGGAGGCCGGTCCGACGGTGGCGACGATTTTGGTCTTGTGGGCCGGGTAGGCCATGGGCCGTGCCTCCTTTCGGGGGCTCTCAGGGTTCGGGGCCGTCAGGCGGGAAGGTCCAAATACTCCCGCACGCCGCAGCCGAAGCGGGCGCGGAAGGCCCGGTCGATCTTTTCGACGGGGTTGGATCCCAGGAAGCCGAGCAGCCGTTCGAGCTCGTTTCGCCGGGCCCGGGGGTCGGCAAGCTCCCTGAGGCGCGCAAGATCGTCCTCGATCTCGAAGTAGCGCAGCTTGTCCTTGAGCGGCAGTTGCCAGAAGAGCAGGAAGCCGCGCTCGGGGAAGTCGATCCCCAGGCGGCGGTAGGCGGCGAGCATGAAGCTTCGCTCCAGGCGCTCGCGCAGGCCGGCGAGGTGCGCGCGCACCCGGGCGAGTTCCTCGGGCCGGCAGGGTTTGCCGAGCAGCTCGAAGTACATCTTGATCTTGGGCTCGGTGCCCGAGGGGCGGACCGTGATGCGCACGCCGTCGGTTTCGGGGGTGTCGGCGAGGTGGAAGACGACCGCGTTGCGCGAGGCCGTGTCCGTCTCCGAGAGGTGGGGCTGCGGCTCTCCCTGCCAGCGGTCGACCGCCCGCACGACGGCGAACTCCCCGAAGCGCTCGATCCGCGCGGTGCGGTAATGCGCCATCAGCGCCGCGATTTGCTCCATGCCCTGGGCGCCGAGGAGCCGGATCTCGGTCAGGTGGTTGTGGCCGCAGCCGTAGGTGCAGTAAATCTCATCGAGCGCGTCGCAGAGGGTGCGGCCGGAGGCCTTGAGCTCGGAGGCGTACTCGGCGAGCCAGACGGCCGCGCCGGCCGCGTCCTTGTCGCGCGCGTAGGTCCCGGTAAGGTAGCCGTGGCTTTCCTCGCAGCCGAAGAGAAAATCCGCACCGCGCCCTGCGGCCTCCAGCCGGTTCATCTCGGCCGCGATGTACTTGAAGCCGACGAGGAGGTCCCCGATGCAGCGGATCCCGTGGCGGGCGGCCATGCGGTCGATGAGCGAGGTGGTGACCTCGGTCTTGACGATCACCCGGCCGGGGGTAAGGCGCCCGCGGCGCTCGAGGGTCCCGATCGCGTGGCGGGCGAGCAGCAGGGCGATCTCGTTTCCGTTCAGGAAGACCCACTCCCCGCGGTGGCGGACGAGGACGCCGATGCGGTCGGCGTCGGGGTCGGTGCTGAGGAGGAGATCGGCCCCGTCCTGCTCGGCGAGCGGGCGGGAGGCGTCGAAGGACTCGATCACCTCCGGGTTCGGGATCTGGAAGGTGACGCGCTCGAAGCGGCCGCTCGGGTTCGAGGTCGCCGGGCAGGGCGTCACCGCGAAGCCGAGGCGCCCAAGCACGGGAAGAACGCTCGTCGTCCCCGTGCCGTGAAGCGGGGAGTAGAAGATGCGCACCTGTCGTGCCGGCGAGAGCGACACCCGGCAGACCGCCTCGTGGAAGGCGCGGTCGATCTCCTCGCCCAGGATCTCGACCCGCCCCTCGTGCAGCGCCTCGGCGAACGGCATGCGCCGGATGTCGCGCACGTTCCGGGTCACCTCGTCGACGAGGATCTGGTCCTCCGGCGGGATCAGCTGGCCGCCGAAGGCGTCGTAGACCTTCTTGCCGTTGTCGGGGGGGAGGTTGTGGCTGGCGCTGAACATGTCGCCCGCGACCGCCCCGAGGTGGCGGATGGCGAAGGAGAGCTCCGGCGTGCTCCGGGGGGAGTCGAAGAGGAGCACGCGGATGCCGTTGGCCGCGTAGACCTCGGCCGCCGCGCGGGCGAGGGCGAGCCCGTCCAGGCCCCGGACGGGGTTGGGCCGGTCGGCGGCGTAGATCCCGGGCTCCTCGAAGCGGCGCACGTCGAAGGCCATCACGACCCCCCGCCGCCGGGCCTCGTCCCCGTGTTGGCGTAGGAGGTACTGGCTGTGCCCCTGCGCCGAGGCCTGGATGGTCCAGGGGTTGATGCGGTTGGGCCCGATCCCGACCGGCCCCCGGCGGCCGCCGGTGCCGAAGGGGATCACCTGGTAGAAGGAATCGAGCAGGAGGTCCCAGCGGCGGGTTTCGATCAGGTGCCGGATCTGGGGGGCGTAGTCGGCGAAGGCGGCCTCCCCCAGCCAGAGCTCGAGGTTTGCGAGAGCCCGGGATTTGACCGCCTCCGAGACCTCCAGGGCGGCGAATCCCTCGCGGGCGCGTTGCATCCAGTCCATCGGGTCGAGGTTCTCCTTGCGCGGGTTGCGGCCGGTTCAGGATCGAATCCGGGCCTGTTGGAGTTGGTCGGCGACGGCCTGGGCGGCCCGGCGGACGGCCTCGGGGTCGCCGAGGTAGCGGTGGCGGATCGGTTGGAGATCCCGGTCGAGCTCGTAGACGAGGGGGATCCCGGTGGGGATGTTCAGCTCGAGGATGTCCCGGTCGGAGATGCCGTCCAGGTACTTGACGAGCGCGCGCAGGCTGTTGCCGTGCGCGGAGATGAGAACCCGCTCGCCGCGGCGCACGGCCGGGGCGATGGTCTCGTGCCAGTAGGGGAGAAAGCGCTCGACCGTGTCCTTGAGGCACTCGGTGAGCGGCAGCTCGGAGGCGGGCACGTTGCGGTAGCGCGGGTCACGGCCGGGAACGCGCGGGTCGTCGGGGGTGAGGGCCGGCGGCCGGATGTCGTAGCTGCGGCGCCAGAGCAGGACCTGCTCCATGCCGTGGCGTTCCGCGGTTTCGGCCTTGTTGAGGCCCTGCAGCGCCCCGTAGTGGCGCTCGTTCAGCCGCCAGCTCAGCTCGACCGGGATCCACATGCGATCCATCTCCTCGAGGACGAGCCAGAGCGTCTTGATTGCGCGGCTGAGCACCGAGGTGAAGGCGCGGTCGAAGTCGAAGCCCTCGCGGCGCAGCAGCCGCCCGGCCTCAAGGGCCTCCTCGACGCCCTTCGGGGTCAGCCCCACGTCGGTCCACCCGGTGAAGCGGTTTTCGCGGTTCCAGAGGCTTTCCCCGTGACGCAGCAAAACGAGGGTGTACATGGCTCCTCCTTCCTGCGGAAGGCCGCGCAACAAGGCCTGCCCGCGTTGACTTCCGGCCGGGCTGTGCTACGATGAATTTGTATTCTACACGGGTTTTCCCCGTTTGCTCAAGCACATCCTGCCCCGGCGTCCGCCGCGGGCCACGGGACGAACGCCCATGACGCGTCAGCCCATCCCCGCCGAGGCCCCCGAGGGGGCTTCCCCGGGCCCGCGGCCGATCGATCTGCCGGGGGTTTCGGCCCTCGGCCGCTTCGGGTTGCGGCTCAACGCCTCGCTCGGGGCGCTGGCGATCTTTTTCCTGCACGCCGCCGCGCGCATGCTTCACTGGAAGCAGATCCCGGAGATCGTCCACCAGATCTACTTCATCGGCGCCAAGTCGGCGAGCATCGTCGCGCTCGTCGGCTTTTTCACCGGCATGGTGCTCGGCCTGCAGCTCGTCTACGTGATGAACAAGTTCGGCGCGGTCGGCTTCCTCGGGACGGCGGTCGCCCTCTCGCTGATCCGCGAGCTCGGCCCGGTGCTGACCGCGATCATGATCACCGCGCGGGCCGGGTCGGCCATGGCGGCCGAGATCGGCATCCAGCGCATCTCCGAGCAGATCGACGCCCTGCAGACGATGCGCATCGACCCGCTCGGCTTTCTCGTGAGCCCGCGGCTGGCGGCCGGCCTGGTAAGCTTCCCGATCCTGACCGCGATCTTCGACCTGATCGGGATCCTGGGGGGCTACGTGAGCGGCGTGATCCTTCTCGGGGCGAACGCCGGCTCCTACCTCTACCGCATCGACGAGAGCGTCGACTGGAGCGACGTCCGCGGCGGCTTCATCAAGTCGCTCGTCTTCGCCGGGATCGTGATCACGATCTGCTGCTTCCAGGGGTTTTTCACCCACCTGCGCACCGACAGCCACGGCTCGAAGAGCGTGAGCCTCTCGACCACCTCCGCGGTCGTGCTCTCCTGCGTGTGGATCCTGATCGCCGACTACGTGGTCACCTCCTTTCTCCTGTGAGCCCGGCCCCGATGGAACGCCCCCCGCTCATCGAGTTCCGCAACGTGGTCAAGCGCTTCGGCGAGCGCACGATCCTCGACGGGGTGAGCTTCCGGATCTACGAGGGCGAGGTCACGACGATCATCGGCCTGAGCGGCACGGGGAAAAGCGTCACCTTGAAGCACATCATCGGCCTGCTCCGGCCCGACGCGGGGGAGATCCGCTACCGGGGGACCCCGCTGCAGACGATGAGCCGGGCCCAGTGGGACGCCTACATCGGCCGCATCAGCTACATGTTCCAGAACAACGCGCTCTTCGACGCGATGACCGTCTATGAAAACGTGGCCCTGCCGCTCAAGCGTACGACCCGGCTGCCGCGCCGCGAGATCGAGCGCCGCGCCATGGCCCGCATCGAGCAGACCGAGCTCACGGAGGTCGCCCACAAGTACCCCTCGGAGATCTCGGGCGGCATGCAGAAGCGGGCGGCGCTCGCGCGCGCGCTCGTGACCGACCCGCAGGTCGTCCTCTTCGACGAGCCGACGACCGGCCAGGACCCCATCCGCAAGAACGCCATCCTGGGGATGATCGCCGAGTACAAAAAGAAGGTGGGCTTCACCGCGGTCCTGATCAGCCACGAGATCCCCGACGTCTTTTTCATCTCCAACCGCATCCTCGTCCTCTGGGACGGGCGGATCGCCTTCGAGGGGACCCCGGAGGAGATGGCCTCCTTCGATCACCCCTTCCGCGACGAGATCCTGCGCAGCCTTCAAAACCTGCGCGAGGACATCACCGGGGTCTACTCCGCGCGGCACTTCAAGATGCGCTACCAGACCGAGTTCGGCCGCGGCGGGCCCGAGGAGACCTACGCGCTGCTCGTCTTTTCCTTTGACAACGTGGACGAGATCGACCGCGAGGTGAGCCCCCGGGCGGCCCAGGAAACCCTGCGCGCGCTCGGCACCTACATCGGCAAGCACTTCGGCGCGGTCGGCGGCTTCACGACGCGCCAGACGATCGGCGAGTTCATCACGATCCTTCCCTTTTCGGACCTCGAGGAGGCGCGCCGCATCCTCGAGCGCTTCGTGGCGGACTTCCAGGGCGAGGGGCTGCCGCGGCTGGCCGAGGAGTTCCGGCGCGAGATCCCCACCGAGCGCTGCTTCGATTTCGCCATCTCGGCCGGCATGGCCCAGGGAAAGCCGCTGATCGAGCTCGAATCGGTGATCGAATTCGCCCGTTACGGCAAGCAACCCATCGCCGCCTTTTCGTGCGGCCTGCGGAGGTGAACCGGCATGCAGCGCTTTTCCAAGGAATCCGTGGTGGGGATCTTCATGCTGGCGGGGCTCGCCTGCATCGGCTACCTGGCGCTGAAGCTGGGCGACCTCGGCCTGCTGGAGGACGACACCTACCCCCTCACCGCCCAGTTCAGCCGGGTGACCGGCCTGCGTCCCGGGAGCGCGGTGGTGATGCTCGGCCTCGAGGTCGGCCGCGTCGGGCGGCTGGCGATGGATGCGGAGCAGCGCTTTGCGGTGGTCGAGCTCAAGATCCGCAAAGGGGTCCGGGTCTACGACGACGCCATCGCCTCGATCCAGACCGAGGGGCTGATCGGCGACCGCTACGTCAGCATCGACCCCGGCGGGAGCGGCGAGCTCCTCAAGGCCGGGGAGCGCATTCTCGAGACCGTGGCGCCGACCGAGATCATGGACCTCGTCGGCAAATACGCCTTCGGCGACGTGAAGAAGTAGGGGATTCACCGGCCGCCCGGCCGAGCGGGCGGCGATGGCCGCGGCGGCCGCCCCCACGGCGGCCCGCCGCGCGGTAGAGGAGGAAACACGATGCGATCCGTTCTGGGCCTTTGCCTGGCGCTCGCCCTGGCCGCCGCCCCGGCGGCGGCGTCGGCCGCCTCCCCGCGGGAGACGGTTGAGACGCAGGTGAACCGGGTGCTGCAGACGCTCGCCGACCCGGCCTTCCGCAACGAGACGCGGGAGGCGAAGATCGCCAAGATCCGCTCGATCGTGAACGAGATTTTCGATTACACCGAGCTTTCGCGGCGCACCCTGGGCCGGGAGTGGTCGAAGTTCAACCCCGCCCAGCAGGAGGAGTTCGTCCGCCTCTTCGGCGATCTTCTCGAGAAGACCTACGCCGACCGGCTGCTTTCCTACTCGAACGAAAAGGTCGTCTTCGAGCGCGAGACGATGCTGCGCGAGGGCCAGGCCGAGGTGACGAGCAACATCCTGACCGGCGACGGCAAGAAGATCCCCCTCGACTACCGCCTGATCCAGTCCGGGGGGGGCGACTGGCGCGTCTACGACGTGATCGTCGAGGGGATCAGCCTGGTGAAGAACTACCGCGACCAGTTCCGCGACATCCTGGCCAAGAACCCCCCCGAGGAGGTCCTCAAGATCCTGCGCGAGCGGGCGGCGAAAGGCTGACGCGGCGGGGGGTCCGGACCGCGGGACTACGGCGCGGGCCGCGTGCGCCCCGCCCACTCCCTGCCGGCCGCGGGGTCCAGCCGCTCGATGTCGAAGCCGGAGAGGGAGCCTTCCTCGGGGCGAATGAGAAACCAGGCGGTCTTGCCCGTCTCGACGGCGACCGCGATCTCCCGGTCGGCGACGCCGACGGTGTAGACGCCGGGGGGGAGCCCGAACTCCCGGTGCTCGCCGGCGCGCAGGCGGGCGGCCGGCTCGCCGTTGATGCGCACGGGGAGCCGCAGCCCCCAGTCGAAGAGGGCGTCGCTGCGCACCACGACCAGGCGGCCCGCGGCCCCGGGATCGGGGGGCGGCGCGGGCGGGTTGAGGGGGGCGCAGGCGGCGAGGGCCAGGAGCAGGGCCGCGGCCCGGAGCGGGTTCACGAATCGCCTTCCTTTCTTTCGCGGGACGCGAGCCGCCGGCGGTCGAACTCCGCGATCACCTGGGCGCCCAGGAGCACGATGATGACCGCGGCCTCGATGCTGAGCAGCGCCACGACCGTGGTCGCAATCGACCCGTAGATCACGTTCACGAACGAAAGCCGCGCGTAGTACCACACGATCACCCGGCGCACGATCTCCCAGAGGAGTGTTGCCGTCACCGCCCCCGTCAGGGCGTGGCGCAGCGAGATGCGGCCGACGGGCATCACGAGGTAAAACGAGGTCAACAGCAGCGCCATCCCGCCCATGCCGAGGAGATAGAGAAGGCCGCGGCCGAAACCGCGCAGCTGGATTTCCCGGCCCAAAAGCACGAGGCTCTGGCGCTCGAGGGCGTCCAAGGCGCCGGCGATCAGCGTGACCAGGAGAAAGCCGAGGCCGAGGAGGAAGATGTAGGCGTAGGGGATGATCGCCGAGACGAAGAGCGGCCGCCTCAGGGACTGCTTGCGGTGGGAGAAGATCACCGCCATCGTGCTCTCCAGGACCGAGAAGGCCATGGAGCTGAAAAAGAGCATGATCACGAAGCCGACCGCCCCGACCAGGTGGCGGCGGGCGAGGAACATGCGCACCTGCTCGGCGAGGCTTTCGGCGTAGCCGGGGATGAGGAGCTCGAGGTTGTCGGTCACGGTGTGGATGAGCTGCTCCGGGTCGACGAAGTGCGACAGCCCGACCAGGATCAGCGCCAGCAGCGGGACGATCGAAAGCAGCGTGTAGTAGGCGACCGCACCCGCAAGCAAAAGCCCCTGGCGCCTCTGGAACTCGCGCAGCACCTGCCATGCGAAGCGGCCGGCACGCACCAGCGGCCCCGGCTGCGGCCGGTGCGGGGGCGCCTCCGGGGGCGGGGAGTCGGGGTTCCTCATCGGCCCGGGGCCTTCCGCTTGCCGGGGGCGGCGAAGGGGCCGGCCTCCGTCTCCCGCGGGCAGTCGCAGGGACCCCGGTTCCAGTCGGCCCCGCAGCGCGGGCAGAGGCCGCGGCAGTCCTCGCGGCACAGCGCGCGGATCGGGAGGGCGAGCACGATCTGCTCCTGCACGCCCTCGGCAAGGTCGAGCTCATCCCCCGAAAAGGCGAGCAGGTCCGCCTCCTCGGGGTCGACGCGCGCCGGCTCCGCCGGGAAGGCGGCTTCGGGCGGCCTCCGGGCGTAGGCGAGCCGGATCGCGGCCTCGATCGGGTAGTCGAATTCCGCAAGGCACCGGGCGCAGGAAAGGCGCGCGGTGCAGCTCACGCGGCCCTCGACCTCGATCAGGCCGGAGACGCGCTGGATGCTCAAGCGGCTCTGAACCGTGCCCGGGAAGGCGGCCTCGCCCCGGCGGGAGATCTCCCGCAGCACGGGAAAGCGCTCCGCCGGGATCTCGAAGGCGACCGTGGTCTGAATCTCGCTGATCTCGCGAAGGGATACACGCATCGTGGCTCCTCCCGTTCCGAGGGTTCCCGACCGACCCCGGCGTGCCCCACTATAGCCGAAAGCGCGCGCGAGACCAAGCGGGACCCGGGGCGCGGCCCCTTGCCCGCGGGGGCGGCCCTCTGCTATGGCAGGGCCATGTCGTCCGCCGCGACCGAGCTCTCCTCCTCCTGCCGCCGCTGCGGCGCCTGTTGCCGCAACGGCGGGCCCGCGCTGCACGCGGAGGACCGGCCCCTCGTGGAGGAGGGGGCGATCCCGCTCCGGGATCTCTTCACCGTGCGGCGCGGCGAGTGGGTCCGCGAGCCGGGCCGGCCGGGCCTGGTGCGGCTCTCCGGCGAAATCGTCAAGGTGAAGGGGACGGGCGGCGGCTGGACCTGCCGGCTCTATGTCCCCGGGGAGCGCGCCTGCGGCATCTACGACCGCCGGCCGCGCGAGTGCCGCCTGCTCGACTGCCGCGACCCGGCGCCGCTGCGGAGGGCCTTCCGCCGGGGAAGGCTCACCCGGGCCGATCTGCTGGCCGGGGCGCCGCACTTCCGGGACCTGGTCGCCGACCACGAGCGCCGCTGCAACCTCGAGGCGGCCTGGGGGCTCCTGCAGGCGGGGGATGCGCGCTCCGCGCGGCGGCTCGAGGAGATGGCGCGCTACGATGCCGAGCTGCGGGGGCTCCTCGTGTCGCGCGGGGGGCTCGACCCCGGGCTGCTCGATTTTCTCTTCGGCCGGCCGGTGGCGATGGTCGTGCGTCTCTTCCGCCGGCGCCTTTCGGGCGGCCCGGCCGCGGCGGGGGAGGATGCGGGGATGGAGGGGGTGCCATGAAGGCGATCGTCGTGAAACCGGGGCCGCGCCGGGTGCGGCTTTCCTGGGAAAACGCCGCGGACCCGCGGCCGGGGCCCGGGGAGGTGCTGCTCGAGGTCCACGCCACGGCCGTCAACCGTGCCGATCTCCTCCAGGCCCGCGGCCAGTACCCGCCGCCGCCGGGGGTGACCGAGATCCTGGGTCTCGAGGCCGCCGGGGTCGTGCGCGAGCTGGGGGCGGGGGTGTCCGGGTGGAGCGCGGGCGACCGGGCGATGGCGCTGCTTCCGGGGGGCGGCTACGCCGAGCGGGCGGTCGTGCACGCGGGGTTGCTGTTGCCGCTGCCCGAGGGCTGGTCCTTCGCCCAGGGGGCCGCCGTCCCCGAGGCCTGGATCGCCGCCTACCTCAATTTGTTCGAGGAAGCCGGGCTCCGGGCGGGCGAGATCGTCCTGATCCACGCCGGCGCAAGCGGCGTCGGCACGGCCGCGATCCAGCTCGCCGTCGCGGAGGGCGCCCGCGTGTTTGCCACCGCGGGCGCGGCCGCCAAGCTCGCCGCCTGCCGCGCCTTGGGCGCCGAGGCGGCGATCGACTACAAGACGCAGGATTTCGCGGTCGAGGTCAAGGCCCGCAGCGGCGGGCGCGGCGTGGACGTGATTCTCGACCCCGTGGGGGCGGCGCACCTCCGGCGCAACCTCGAGCTGCTCGCCCCGTGCGGCCGGCTCGTGAACATCGGGGTGATGGGCGGGAGCCGCGCGGAAATCGATCTCGCGCTCATCCTGTCGAAGAGCCTGCGGTTGATCGGCTCGCGCTTGAGGCCGCGGCCGCTCGCCGAGCGGGTCGGGATCGTGGGGCGCTTCCGGGAGCGGGTCCTGCCGCGCTTCCTCGCGGGGGAGCTCAAGCCGGTCATCGACCGCGTGCTGCCCATCGCGCAGGCCGAGGCGGCCCACGAGCTCATCCGCGAAAACCGCAACATCGGCAAGGTGGTCCTGGAAATCCCCCGGCCCGCCTGAAGCCCACGGAGCCGCCATGGACGAAGCCGCCGAACCCCGCGCGGCCAGGCGCAGCCTGGCCGCCCGGCTGCGGGCCTACGTTCTCGCCGGGGTGCTCGTCACCGCGCCGCTGGCGATCACGGCCTACCTCACGGTCTCTTTCCTCCTCTGGGTCGACGCCGGTGTGGGCCGCCTGGTCCCCGCCCGCTACAACCCCGACACCTACCTCCCCTTTTCCGTCCCCGGGATCGGCCTGCTGCTCGTGATCGTCTTTCTGGCCGCGGCGGGCTGGTCCGCGCGGAACCTCTCCGGCCGCATCCTGCTGCGCGCCTCGGAGGCGCTGCTGGCCCGCATGCCGGTCGTGCGCGGGATCTACGCGACCCTCAAGCAGGTGATCCACACGGCGATGGCGGGCGGCTCCCGCGCCTTCCGCGAGGTGGTGCTCCTCGAGTACCCCCGGCCGGGGGTCTGGGCGCTGGGCTTCGTGACCGGCAGCCCGCAGGGCGAGCTGCGGTCGCGGCTTCCCGGCGAGACGGTCTGCGTCTTCGTCCCCACGACCCCGAATCCCACCTCGGGCTTTCTCCTCTTCGTTCCGCGCCGGGAGCTCCTGGTTCTCGAGATGACGGTCGAGGAGGCGATCAAGACGGTGGTCTCGGCGGGGATGATCGCGCCGGAGGGGGGCCGTCCGCCGGAGGCGCCCGGCTTGGACGGTGCGGGTCCCGGTTAGGCGGACGGGCGGCGTCCCTTGGCGGGGGCGGAGCCGGCCCCGGTGTGCCGTTCCTTCAGGCCCCGGATGCAGTCGGCGCAGGCTTTCTTCCCCCGCGCCCCGCTGATGAGCCTTTCCATTGAAACCGCAGGCTTCTTGGCCAAGCGCTTGCCGGTGACCATGACCCGCGTCCGAAGCCGCGCAATGCCGCGCGATTTTTGATTGACAACGGCCGCCGGCCTGCGGTAGGGGCATAGGCGACGGCAAGGTGCCGCGGGCGGCTTAAAAGGGAATCCCGTGCGAACCGGGAGCGGTCCCGCCGCTGTAACCCCGCCCCTTCGCGAGGCGAGGGGGAACCTGTTCGGCTGTTTTGCGCCACTGTCCCGCGGAAGCGGGATGGGAAGGCCGCCGGGCGGGCGGGGGAGCCAGAAGACCTGCCTTGCCGGGATGGGCCGGGGACCCCGCGTGCGCACGGGGGAAAGCGGCCGCCGCTGAAGGCGAAGCAAACTGGGTGCAGCCCTTCAAGCCATCGCGCTTGAGGGGCTGTTTTGTTTTCGCGCGCGGTCACTTGTGGCGAGGGCGCCGCGCGCGAACGGGGTGCGGGGGGAGGCCCAAGCCCAACTCCCCCCGCGCCCCGATCCCCGTTCAACCCCAACACCGCCGGGAGGAGGACCGCCATGCGCCATCGCCGCCTTGCAACGCTTCGCACACCCGTTCCGCGATGGATCGGCTTTTTGCTGCTCTGCCTTCTCGTCACGCCGGTTCACGCCGCGCTCACCCCGAACGCCCCGTGGCAGGCCGCCTCCCTTGCCGAGCCCGATCCGCCGGCGTTCGCCTACGGCTCCGCGATCGCCTACCACGACGGGTACATCCTGTATGCCGGAGCCGACGGCAGGATTTACGCCTACAGCCTGGACACGGGGGGCACCGACCTTCTTTGCGACACAAGCGAGCTCGCCACCGCCT
>DYEU01000015.1 GCA_020725555.1 Desulfatibacillum sp. | reverse complement strand
TTAAGCTGTTGCTGCTGCAGCTTCCGGCCAACGTGATCCGCCGCAGCCGGCAGTTGTGGATCAAGATCAAATGGGATCACCCCCTGCGGTTTGTTTTTTACCGCGCGATGGCCGCACTGCGGTAAGAAGCACCCCTCAACCGGAGGAAAAAGCACCGGTGAAATGTTCCCAAACATCATCATTTTGCAGAAATTTTGGCCCCTACAAACCACTTCTTCTCTATTTCCACAGAACAAATTCAGCTGCACTGATATGAAGATGCTTTTTGAACTCTTGAAAATGCATTTTCGCTGACCCCAAAAACCAAAATGCAAGATCTGGGATCAACGAGCTCACCGTTGCCAATCGCCTTTTCACAAAAAGCCTTGCCCGCCCGGAGCCGACCAAGGAGTTGCGGGCGATGGTGACCGAGGCCTGTGCGGCGGCGGTTGCGCAAGTGCGGGCTGTCTGGGGTGCTGCGGGCGCTCGGTATCCCGCGCTCGAGGTGGGATGGGCGGCGCAGCGACGAGCCGAAGAGAATCCGGGTCGCAAACTTCGCCCTATGCCCAAAGCACTTCCCCATCCCATCCGCGAGCTCGCCGAGCGGTACCTTTGGCAGGGCTGATCGCGCATCGCGTTCATCACGCGCCTCGCTGGTCTCGGGCTTCGCCACAAGGGGGGGCTCGGGCGTGGAAGGCCGCCGGGCTGGTGCAGAAAAAGTGGGTGTGCCAGACGGCGGTCTACCAGACCGTAGGGCTGTTCGAGCTGTTGCTGCAGGCGCCAAACAAGCTGTGGCCGGCCGTGTGGCCAACATCCACGTTCACGGCCACGGCTGGTGGTACGCGGTGACCGTCAAGCGTCGTGGTTATCAGCCTTATCGGATTTATGCAATTTCAGCAATGGATTCAGTTCAATCAACGCCTTGAATCCCCTTAAACCGCCCAGACCGCTTTCGGCCAAGTTGGCCAGATTCATCCCGCTTTCGATCCACTGCCTGATGTTCTCGTCTAAAACGGCTTTCTGGGCAAGGTAGGCCCGAATGATCTGTTGCAGGTACGTTTCGAAAAACTCAACCAACATGTTATTCCCGAATTGGATGATCAGGTGCAGCAAAGGCACGGGCAGCAGCGTGTTTCTGCTTTTTGACTCTTCGAGAACAATCTGGGTTAGAGTATAGGCGGTGACGTCCTCTTTGGTCTTGGCGTCAATTACCTTAACCTGGCGTCCCTGGCGGATGAGGTCAACCACTTGCTGCAAGGTGACGTAAATCCTTTTTTCGGTGTCGTACAAGCGGCGATTGGCATATTTCTTAAGAACCAGGATCTCTCCCATTCCGAGCCTCATGGTTATATTTTTTTGTTGTGATGCAATAAATTTGTTGATGCGATCTTTTTTTGGATAGATGCTAATTGTATGCTATATAAAAACAATGGTTAATAGTCATACATCTTTTTGGGTTTTAAAATCAATGTTGTGCAATGCGATATAGAGCTTGACATTTTTTATCTAACGACTATATTGAATCTTTATCTCGAGCCTTAGGCAATCCGATCGCGTCAAATCCCCATAGAAGGAGAAAACTCATGGATCAGAAACACATGTTCAAGCAGATGTTCGATTTCAACAAGGCGACGTTTGATACCACCTTCAACGCCATGGTCATGCTCCAGGAGCAGGCCGAAAAGATGGCCAGCACGATCCTGGAGCAAGCCACTTGGCTGCCGGCGGACGGCCGCAAGGTTATCACCGACTGGCTCGACGCTTACAAAAAAGGGCGGGAGACCTTCAAGAGGATGATCGACGAAAGCTTTCAAAAAGTGGAAGAATACTTCCAGAAGTAACACCAAGCCGTCGGCGGCTCAGCCTGAACACCGGCCGCCGGGCCGGCATATCGTTCCGGGCAGCCGCCGGCCATTTTCCGTGAAGAGTACCGCCAGACGATCGAGGTGTTCTATTTGCCCTCTTACTCGCCGGAGCTCAATCCGGATGAGGATCTGAACGGTGATTTGAACGTGGGGGCGCACACCGGGGTTCCGGCGACAACCAAATCGGAGCTAGTGCGCAAAGCCATCGGCCACCTGAGCATGCTGCAAAAACGCCCCGCTCGGGTAGCCAACTACTTCTAGCACCCCCAGATCGCTTATGCAGCCGTATGAATATGTTGAATTGCCGCTTTAATGGTTCTCGAAGAGCCCTTTCTCGGCGACGGGAACGAAACCATCCCTCTCCTCTTCGGATAGAAAGAGGCGGACAGCCTTACCGCTCATGGTCTCGCTGGCGCTGACAACGATCAGCGCCAGCTGCTTGGCGCTGGAGAGCGCCGAGCTGAAGGCGTTGCTAACCCCAGCAGAACGTCTCGAAATTATCCGGTCGTGCTGACGTGGGTCCTCTCGCCTCCCCTGCCCAATCCACTGCTGCCCGTCGCAGATCCAAGCGCTGGGCGATGATGGGTGCTGTCACGTAGTTTCGGGCTGGTCCCGCTGCTTCAGCCATGCCGCGATTTTGGGCGCAAACTCCCGCTGGCACTTCGAGCTCACGTATATGCCGATGTGACCGGTGTCCAGGCAGATATCCTCCGCGTCGGTGCTCCCCACAGCGCGGGTCAGCCGGTTGCAGGCCTCCGGGGGCACCAGGTGGTCGAACTTGCCGAAGAAGTTCAAGACCGGCATGGTGATCTGTCCGAGGTCAACCCTCCGCCCGCCGACCTCCATCCGGTTCTGGATCAATAGGTTTTTCTGGTAACAGTCCGTGATGAACTGCCGAAAGGTCTCTCCGGGAACATCGGGGCTGTCGAAGATCCACTTCTCCATGCGGATGAAATTTTCGACGAACTCTTTGTTGTCTATCTGCTCCAGCAAGCCGATATACTTGTCGATCATCAACCGCGCCGGGTTCAGCAGCAGAAACAGGAAATTGAGCAGGTCTCCGGGCATGTTGCCGAAGGTCTCCACCAGGCGGTCGACGCCCATTGCGCGCATCCAGGTATGCAGCAGTCCCTGGTTGGTGTTGAAGTGGGTCGGCGTGACCGTGGTGATCAGGTTCTTGATTTTCTTTGGATGGAGCGCGGCGTAGATCACGGAAAAGGTGCCTCCCATGCAGATGCCCATCAGGTTGATCTTGCGAAGCTTGTGGCGTCTGCGAATGAAATCGACAACATTGTCCATGTAGCCGTTGACGTGGTCGTCGATGGTCAGGAACCGGTCCTTGCGGGTGGGGTAGCCCCAATCGACCATGTACAGGTCGATGCCGTTTTCCAAGAGGCTCCGGACGATGCTGCGGCCCGGCTGGAGATCGAGCATGGTTTCCCGGTTGATCAGAGCATAGACCACCAGCAGCGGGGTGTTGAGCTCTCTTTCCCGCACGGGAACGTAGCGTTTGAGCTTGACCCGGTCCTCTTCGTAGACGACCTCGCAGGGGGTGGTGGCAATGGCAGTGTCGAGCGGGCCCAGCAGAACGTCCGCGGCCTTGCGGAACCGCGCCTGGGCCTTTTCGCTGTCTTTGGCCAGATGGGCGAGGAGGATATCAACGGGGATTTTGGGCTGATCCATAGTGTCTCTCACCTCAGCGTGAGCCTATCCCATCGAACGGATCGCAACACCGTCTCACGTTCACGATCCCAGGGGTGATGAAACCGCGTCGAGGCCAATGTGGGCCCCCAGAGGGATTCATTCTTCGGCCGGGTCGTGCCGCCCCTTTTCAAGGGCCCGGATGCGACGCTTGAGCTGGTAGATTTCCCCGCTGACATCATCCAGGTCGCGATGGGTGCAGACCGGCAGCAGCCTGAGCGCATCCTCCAGAACGCTGCTTCGGGCAGCGAGGAATTGATTCAGGGCGTCGATGGTCCGGACCAAGGTTTCGGTGTACTGCTGCGACTGGAAAAGGGTCATGTAGTGGCCTTCCAGCGTTTTGATCCACAACTGGTAATAGTGCTTGGGCTCATCCGGGAACCGGCCCCCTTGCGTCAGTTCTGCCAATTTGTCCAGCATCAGCCGATAGGATTTTTCAATTGGAAGGCAGATCAGTTGCAGAAACTCGGTCAACGCAGCCTGATATTGGTTCCATTTTTTTAGCGCCTGGTTGAACCTCTCCTGGTAGAACCGGGTCAGGCCCACCTGCGGGATCTCCAGAAACTTCTGGAATTCTTTTTTGTATATGTCCGTGAGCCGCTTCAAGAAGTCCGGATCGAAGTCGCTGGAGCGATAAGGTTCGGACGGCGCGCCGAGCTTCTGCATGTGGTCGGCCCAGCGCTTCTGGAACTCGAAAAAGCCCTCGAGCGATTTTTGTGCCAGCCGCATGGATATGTCCGGGACGGTCTGCAGGCCCCGCTGGAGTCTCTCCGCGGAGCCCGGCTCGCCCATTGCCTTGACGCTGGCCTCCCACAGCTTGCGGCTCGAGGCCCAGAACTCCTCCATACGCCCCGCCGTCCGGGTGAAGGCCGTATCGGGTGAGGGCGTTTTGGAGGCGGGATCGGCTTTGCCCATCATGCCCCAGAATTCGGCGGCGGCCTTCATCCAGGATGCAACGAAATCCTCAAGAGACTCGGCTTTTGGCGGCTTGCGATCGGTCATGGGCGGCCTCTGGAAGGGGAATGGAAAAGGTTCAGTTCTCCTCTCATCCCGGATAAACCCCAAGAACACTGCCGTTTAGCCTGTATGGGCGACAACGGTCGGCGCTTAGTTCATCCAGCGGCGGGAATGCCGCGGCGCCAACCGATTAACCTTCGTCTTTTCGTCGGATTGAAATTACCTCATCTGCGGCAACCAGATCGGGTGGGCGAACCATTTTTGACCGAGGTCGTCCATGTACCCCGCCTTCTCGAGGATGTTTAGAAAATTGCCCAGCCAATTGATCAGATGCGGATCACCCTGGGGCACAGCGATCCCGATGGGTTCATACGTGATCGGGGGGATCACCGAAATAAGGCCTGCGGCCGGGTGACTGTAGGCCGCCACCATGCAGATAGGGCAGTCGGCGATCAATGGCATCGACCTTGCCGTCGATCACCATCTGGATGGCCTCGGTCTGGGTGGCGGCGGTCAGCAGTTTGGCTTGCGGCGCTCCTTTGCGAATCACGGCTTCGCTGGTCGACCCTTTCAGAGCGGCGAATAAAGACTGCGGGTTGTTGACATCCGGCAGCCCTTTGGCCTGGGCGATGCTGCTGCGTTTAATCAGGAATGCCTTGCCGGAGATGAAATAGGGGCTCACGAAGGCGGCTTTGAGGTTGCGATCCGGCGTCATGGTCATATAGGAGACGATCATGTCGATCCGATCGAATTCCAAGGCGGGCAGAAGGCCGGCGAAGTCGAGCCGCTGCAAGCTCAGCCGAACGCCCATGGCATCCTCGATCATCTGGGCCACATCCACATTCAACCCGACAACCGTGCCCTCTTTGGTGCTCAGGTTCATCGGCGGCATATCCCCTGAACCCCCCACGCGCAATTCTCGCCGGGCCATGACCCGGTCCATGACGGGTGAGGCGGAGTGTGTCTGGGTGCGTTCCATCTGGGCACACCCTGGTGCCAGGAAAACGAGCACCAGCGCGACGAACATCCATTTTGCCCTTTTCATCATCGTTCTCGATTCTTACCGTTTGTTTTGACTATGTTCCGGTTCGGTTTCAGCATTCTGCAACATGTATAACGAAATGGACACGAGGCAGCAGCAGACCCCTCCTATCACGGCGCTGGGGGATCGGGCGATCCGAACGCGGCCCCGTCTCCATTGACCCAAGCGGTGATGAGGGTATGGGCCACAGCCAGCACCACCGGACCCACGAAAATGCCGATCAGGCCGAATGCGATCAGGCCCCCGACGACCCCGGCAAAGATCAGCAAAAGCGGCAGATCGGCTCCCTTCCGGATGAGAATCGGGCGCAGGACGTTGTCCATCGTGCCGACCACGATGGTCCAGAGGAGCAGGAATGTCCCCCAACCGGTACTGCCGCTTAAGTAAAGCCACACCACCGCGGGCACCAGCACAGGCAGGGGGCCGACTTGCGCAATCGCCAGCATGAACATCACGGCCGTCAGGACCGCGGCAAAAGGGAGCCCGGCGAGGGCAAGGCCGAGCCCGCCCAAAAGGGACTGGGCCAGAGCGGTCACAACCACCCCGAGGGCGACGCCGCGCACGGCTTGTCCGGCAAGTTGCACGGAATGCTCCCCACGCGGCCCGGCCAGGCGGCTCCCGAAACGCCTCATCCAGTGCGCCGCTTGCTCGCCTTTGGCATACAGCAAGGCAGCAAATACAACGGTCAATAAAAATTGCAGCACCAGGGCCCCAAAACCGCCCACCTCAGCGGCAAACCACCGGACGGCCCCACCCCCGTAAGGGGCAAGCCTTGCCAGGAAATCCTGCACCCCCGCCAGGGCAACCTTTTCCCAGGCTGCCGCCGCCTCTTTGCCAAAAACCGGCAGGTGGCCGAGCCATGCCGGGGGCGGCGGCACCTGGAAGGTGGAAAACGACTTTACCCACCCGGTAAGCGTGTCGGCATTCGAGACAATCGTGTCGATAGCCAGCCAGAGCGGAACGACCAAGAGGCACAGTAGGGCCACGGTCATCACCGCCACCGCCGGCAGACGGCGCCCCCAAAGCCGCCTTTGAACGGCAATCATGGGCGACCAGGTTGCCGTGACGATCGTCACTGCCCAGATCGCGGCTCCTAAGAACGGCGTGAGAATCCACAGGGAGGTTCCGATCAGGGCCCCAATGAAGATCACCGCGAGAACCGTACGTGTGATGTCGCGTTGGGTTTCCGCCACGGATGGCCCTTTTGGCAACCGGTCGGATTCAACCCCGGCGGGTTTTCGCATTGTTGAATTCCCACCCGGATCGCCGAGCGCATCGGTTGGTTTAGACTTCAGTTATTCTTTCACGGGTTTTTGCGTCATCGGTTTACCGCGCAGCCGGTGGGCGAAAGCCACCGCGACCGCGCAGGAGGCCAGCCGGGCTTCGGCCGAATCGGCCCGGCTGGTGAGAATGATGGGGACCCGCGCCCCCAGCACAATCCCGGCCGAATCGGCCCGGCCCAGATAGGCCAGCTGCTTCGCCAGCATGTTGCCGGCCTCCAGGTCGGGCACCAGAAGAATGTCCGCCTCGCCGGCCACCGGCGACTGGATGCCCTTGATCATGGCGGCTTCCTTGCTGATGGCATTGTCGAAGGCCAGGGGACCGTCGATGAGGGCCCCTGCGATTTGCCCGCGATCAGCCATTTTGCACAGGGCGGCCGCATCGAGGGTGGCGGGGATCTTGGGGTTCACTGTTTCCACCGCCGATAGAATAGCCACTTTGGGGGTTGGAATGTTCAACGCCTGGGCCAGTTGAATGGCGTTCTTGAGGATGTCGACCTTGACCTCCAGGGTCGGGTAGATGTTGATGGCGGCATCGGTGATGAACAGCGGCCGCGGGTAGGTGGGCACATCCATGGCAAACACATGGCTGATCCGGCGCTCGGTGCGCAGCCCTGTGGCCGACGGCACGACCGCCCCCATCAGTTCATCGGTGTGCAGGCTGCCCTTCATGAGCGCTTCGGCCTCCCCGGAGCGGCACAAGGCCACGGCCTTGGCTGCGGCATCGTGGCTGTGCGCCGCATCCACCAGGCGATAGGCGCTGATCTCCAGCTTCAGGCTCTCGGCCAATGCTCGGATCTTGGCCTCCGGCCCCACCAGGATCGGTTCGATCAGCCCGAGACGGGCCGCCTCGATCGGGCCTTCCAGCGCCTCTTTGCTGCAGGGGTGGCACACGGCGGTGGGGATCCGCTCCCAGTTTTTGACGTGGTTGATCAGCCGTTGGAAAGCCATTTTGCGGTGCAGCTGGGTGGCGGCGTAGGGGGAACCGGCGGCGGTCGGCTT
This sequence comes from Desulfatibacillum sp., assembly GCA_020725555.1. Classification (GTDB taxonomy): domain Bacteria; phylum Desulfobacterota; class Desulfobacteria; order Desulfobacterales; family SpSt-501; genus SpSt-501. The sequence continues at coordinate 176,861 of DYEU01000015.1, read as the reverse complement.
CTGGGTCGGCGCTTTCACCTTGGCGACGCCGGTGATCACATTTTCCCCGCGCTGGTTGACCACGCGGCAGTCGAAGAGCACGCTCTTCTCTGCGGGGTTCTTTTCTTTCGCCGTAACGGTAACGGTCAGGATGTCGCCCAGTTCCATGGCGTTGTGAAATTCGAAATGCTGCGAAAGATAGACCGTGCCGGGACCCGGCAGGTCGTTTCCCAGCAGACTCGAGATCAGGGCCCCGCCCCACATGCTGTGGCCGACGAGCTTGCTGCGCTCGAGCAGCATCCGAGCGTACTCGTCGCTGAAATGGGTCGGGTTCATATCCCCGGAGAGCCACCCGAAGAGCTCAATATCCTGTTTGGTCAACGTCCGCTGCATGCGCGCGGCATCGCCGAGTTGAATCTCCTCGAAGCTCTTGTTGGTGATCATCGGATAGTGCCTCCTCGGACTCACGGTTTCAAAAGCGGGCGTGCCCGCGCGTGGCCTGCGGCCGCGGTGCAAACATTGTTTCCATCCGCGTCAGGCGTCGCTGGCCCTCTTCACCCAGCGGTCCGCCGGCGGTGGCGATCTTGCGGATCATCTCCAGCAGGCGCGGGCCGTCTTGTTCATGCCCCTTGAGCAGCGCGGGGATCAGCTCCACCGCCCGGTGCTCGTCCAGCCGCAGCAGGCAATACTGCTCGCGGAGGTCCTGTTTGAACTCGGCCAGGCTTTTCTCCGATCCATGCTCGGCACGGAGCCGGCGTAGCATCTCGAAGCCGCGTTCGTCGGCGGCCTTTTCCGGCGTGCGGATGTAGATTAGGGCCCGGATCGCCGCCGCGCGCAGCCCCCCCTTATCCATTTTTGCCCGCAGCTCCTCGATTCGCCGGTCAACCAAGGCCATGTGCTCGGCCTCCTTCCCAGGACGCGGCCGGGGTGGATCATCCGATGCTTTCAAACCCAGCAAGGCCTGCAGCCAGGGTTGTCCGTAGATGCCGAAAAACGTCTGCTCCATGACCCTATCCCGCCAGTCGCGGTAAACGTTTAGACTCGCGGTCATCCAGTCCGAGACATTCTTTTCCAACTGCAGGAACAGATTTTCCGCCGCCGCCGGCTGACGGCCGCTGCGCGCCTGTTGGGCCAACGCCGCCACCGGTTTCATGGCCGGGTTGCGATCAGAGAAGATCTCGTAGCGTAACCTCGCTGGATGCACCCGGCGCATCCATTCGGCCATCGGTTCGGTCGCCAGACCTCGAACGACCGGCTGCAGCAGGATGCGGTAGAGACCGTTGGCTGTTTCGGAGAGCCGGGCCACGGCTGCAAAGCAGCGATCCTCCTCCGGGCTGTTGCCGCCCATGGCGCGGATGTCGCCCAGGCTGCGCTGCTCGAAGCGGGAGATGTAGTCCCCGCCGGCCAGTTCGGCGTTTGCTGCATCCGGCGTCTTTTTTTGGATAACGGCTTCATACAGGCCGGGAGGCAGGCAGTCGATGAGGTCGATGTTGCTCGAGAACTCCTGGTGTTCCTTTTGGGCGACGCTGCTTGAGACGAAGATCCCCAGATGGCCGACCGTTTCGTGCACGGCGTAGACAATCGTTTGGCCTGCGGCGAGAATGTCCTCATCGCTTCCGTACAAATCGAGAATCCAACCCAGCGCCTGCTGCGGCGGGGTGATGTTGTCCCCCTTGGAGCATAGGCACACGATCGGCGAGCGGATCTTCCTCAAGTCCAGACGGACGCCGTCGGCGGTCACCATCTCGGCGGAACTCAACTTGTTGCCGATGAAGAGGTTATCGACGATGTACTGCATCTCCTCACCGGACAAGATCACGTGCCCGCCCCACCAGCGTTCGAAGGCCAGATAGCGCGGCGTTTCCGTGTCGATGTTGGCGTAGAGGTTGTATTGCTTGGACCAGAGCGTGTTGGCCGGATTGAGGTTCTCAAAGTTTTGCACGAGCCAAGCGCCGTCGAAGCGGCCTTTTCCCAGGTCACTAATCAGCGCCGTGAGCCAGCTCCCTCCCAGCAATCCCCCCGTATAGCGCATGGGGTTGACGCCGCGCACCCCCGCCCAATAGGAGAGAGGCGACCCGGCCACGATGATCGGGCCGCACAGCCCGGGACGTTTGGCCGCCAGCATCATCAGCGCCCACCCCGCCTGGCAGTTGCCGATCGCCACCGGCTTGCCCTCGGCCCCGGCATGGAGCTCCGCCACCCGTTCGAGGAAGGCCCCCCAGGCGTCGATCACCGCCTCAATGGTCTGCCCGGGCTCGGGCATCGGCGTGAATCCGATGAAGTAGCAGGGATGCCCCGCCTTCATGGCCTCCCCGATCTCGCTGTCGGCCTTGAATCCGCCGATGCCGGGCCCATGGCCCGCACGGGGGTCGATCACCACGAAGGGCCGCTTGAGATCTTCGATGACGGTGCCTTCGGGCGGCTTGATTCTGACCATTCCGTAGTTGACGGGCTGCGGCAGCGTCCGCCCGTCCAGGATCGGCTCATAGGCGAACTGGAGCACATGGGGGACGGTTTCCGCCATGTGCTCCAAGTACTGGTTTCCGCGCTGGCGCATCACATCCCAGTACAACACCGATCGCTGCCCGGCATCGATCAGGTAGTCCATGAGATCCTTGTAGCCCGTGAACGGGTTGAAGGCTTTTGTATTCATCGATTCGGTCTCCTTGTTTTCACGGTCTGATCATTGTCAGGACATTGCCTGTTCTTTGACTCTGCCCCATGAAGGCTGGCGGGCGCCCGTTTGTCTGTATGATTTCGAGACGATGACTATACGAGGGTGGACTCTCCCGCGTTCGGGGCCGGTGCCGACCTCACGCCATGATGCTGGCGCCGCCGTCGACATAAATCGTCTGTCCAGTGAGGCGCCGCCCGTAAGGGGTCGCCAGAAAGGCGCAGGCGAACCCCACGTCCATAATATCCACCAGTTCCCCGACCGGAGAGCGCTCGACGGCGTCGTTCAACATGCGGTCGAAATCTTTCAGCCCCGATGCCGCCCGCGTCTTGAGCGGGCCGGGCGAGATCGCATGCACCCGGATCTTTTGGGGTCCGAGCTCGTAGGCCAGGTAGCGGCAGACCGCTTCCAGAGCCGCCTTGACCGGGCCCATCAGGTTGTAGTTGGGCACCACCTTTTGCGCCCCGTGGTAGCTCATCGCAAACATAGTTCCACCCTCCTTCATCAGCGGCACCGCCAGCCGCGCCATGCGGATGAAGGAGTGGCAGGAGACGTCCATCGCGACCGAAAACCCATGAGGGGAGCAGTTGAGCAGCCCGCCCTGCAGGTCCTCCTTGGGCGCAAAGGCGATGGAGTGCACCAGAATATCCAGCTGGCCCCACTCGCGTCCGAGATGCTCAAAGACCGCCTCCAGCTCGCCGGGCTTGGCGACATCCAGGGGCAGAAAGGCCACAGCCTCCAGCTCTTGCGCCAGAGGCTCCACATGCGGTTTGGCCTTGTCGTTGAGGAAGGTGACCGCCAGCTCGGCCCCCACCTCACGGAAGGCCCTGGCGCAGCCGTAGGCGATGGAGTGCTCGTTGGCGATCCCGACCACCAAAGCTTTTTTTCCCGCCAGAGCCGGCCGTGGAACATCGGTCTTCATGGTGTTTCCTCCTGCTCCCCATTGGCGAGCAAGCGCCGCGTGTGGCGGGCAATCATCAACTCTTCGTTGGTCGGGATGACCCAGACCGAAACACGGCTGCCACCGCTGCTGATGCAGCTGCGGCCGGTGGTGTTGGCCGCCTCATCGATCTCCACCCCCAGCCAGGCGGCATCGCGGCAAACGCGGCTGCGGATGAGCGGGGCATTTTCGCCGATGCCGCCGGTGAAAACGATGGCATCCACCCCCCCTAAGGCGGCGCATAGGGATCCGAGCTCACGGCGGATGCGGTAGAGAAAAAGATCGACGGCCAGCGCGGCGCGCGGCTCCGTGCTCGAAAGCAGCGTGCGCATGTCGCTTGAGATGCCGGAGACTCCCAGCATCCCGGATCGGTTGTAGATGAGGGCTTCGATCGCACGGGCGTCCATTTCCTTCTGAGCCATGAGATAGAGGATCACCCCGGGGTCGATGGAGCCGCAGCGGGTGCCCATTGGAAGCCCTTCGACCGCCGTGAAGCCCATGGTGCTGGCGATGCTCCGCCCGGCCTCCATGGCGCACATGCTGGCCCCGTTGCCAAGATGCAGCACAACGCTGCGGCCCTCCGCCGCTCGCGGGGCGATCTCCGGCAGCCGGGAGGCGATGTACTCGTAGGAGAGCCCGTGAAACCCGTAGCGTCGGACTCCGGCCTCGTGCAGTTCAGCGGGCAGGGCGAACATCTGGGCCACCTCGGGCGCGCTGCGGTGAAAGGAGGTGTCGAAGCAGGCCACCTGCGGCAGTTCGGGGGCACGCTCCAGCGCACGCCGGATCGGGGTGAGGTTGTGGGGCTGGTGCAGGGGGGCCAGCGGCACAAAAGACTCCAAGACCTTCAGCACTTCTGCATCCACGAGGACTGGCCGGGTGTAGGCCAGTCCGCCGTGCACCACGCGGTGGCCGATGCCGAGCAGCCGGTCGCCCGCCAGCACCGATCTCAGATGGCCGATCAGGTGGTCGAGCGCCCCCTCATGGCCCAAGGCGAAGCCCTCGGGCCAAGATTTTTCCGAATTCAGGGCACCATTGGGCGCCTTGGAAACAAAGCGGGGCGCCGTGAATAGACCCTCGACCTGCCCGCGGACGACCGCTCCCAGATTTTCCCCCCGCTCGGCGAACAGCGAGAACTTGATGCTCGATGAGCCCGCGTTCAATACGCAAATGGCATTCGTCACAATGGCTTCCTTTCAGGGCCCCCAAGCAAACGACTTGCCCACCTGGGTCGTCCGTTCCCGTCTAAACGCGGGTTGTGCGGCCCACGTCCCATTGCGCAACGGGCCAATGCGGGTGTCAACGGTCTCCTCATTGTCAGGACATTGCCTGTTCGTTGACTCTGCCCATGAAGGCTGGCGGACGTCTATTTTTCTGCACGATTTCGAGACGATGAATATGTCGAGAACGTGTCCCCGGCAGCATCGAACCTCGAGAGGACCTCTGCCCCCGACTTCCCGGATCGCAGAAAGCCCCCCTTCCAGCGCTTATCAAGGTGGAGATGTCCGTGCTCAAAAAGCAGATGTCGACGTATGCCCATAAGACAAGACGTAGAGAAGTGGAGAGAAAAAGTATATAAGACCTTCGTCCTATTCGCCGGCGCCATCGCCGGGCGGGATCCCGCGGGGTGAGCGAAGAAAAACTTCAGGCCCGGCCCCGTCCCCGTCAACGTCGCCCGGCGGCCTCTGTCGGCTCCTGCAGAGACGATTTTCGGGAAGGGCATCGAAAACGAGGTCGATCAGCAAAACGGCAGAAAGCCGGGCCGAAGTCGCCGGTGCGGGGGGGCAGGCATGGGATCGGAAGCTGAACACCCCTGGAACGTGTGAACACGATTGCATCTCCTGCGGGAGGCGGCTTTACCCCGCTGGCAGCCACTGGGTCAGGAAGTGAGACCCCCAGGGGAGAAGGCCAACGTAAAGCCCGGGTCGGCACATCTCCTCGCCGCTGCGTTCGTACCTCTGCCCGGTGAAAAGGTCGGTCATCGTCCAAAACTTCCCTGCAAGGTCATCCCAGGGCAGCTGTACCTGCCCCTGCGCCCATGCGTCTGAGAAGTTGACCACGACCAGGTAGGCGCTCTGCGGCGCTGCGCCGGCACCAAGCGCGGAGGTTGCGGCAGCTCGCATTGTCCGGCCAGCCGGTTCGCTCGCAGAGTTGCCACTGGCCCTCTTGCAGCCCCTCCGATGCCGCGGCCTTGACAAGCGTGCGGTAGAACGCCTGGAGGTCACGATCGGTTGGCTCCTCCGGGCGGCGGCCGAGGAAGACCGGCAGCCTGACCTTTTTGCCCTCGAACTGCCCCTCATGAAAGAGCGTTGCCCCCGAAATCGTCGCGATGACCACGGCGGCAGCGCGTTCCTTCTGGAGGGAAAAGACCGAAAGGGCACGGGGCTCATCGTGGTTTTCGATGAAGCGGACCAGCTTTTCCTGGTAAGCGCGGTCGGCGCAGAGATGGAGCCTCACGTTCTCCGCCGAATCGTGCTCCAAACGGTCGTACCAGCGCTTGTCGTAGCAGGAGTCGAAGCCCTGCTGCTGGAGTTCCCACTCGAGGCCCCAATAGGCCTCCGCCATGAAAAGGAACCCCGGGTAGGCGTTCTTGACGGCGGCAATCACATCCACACAGTACTCGGTTGCCGGCTGCTGCTCCACGCGATCGCTCCAGGTGCGTTCGAAAACCGAGTTCAGCACCAGCATGGCCATGTCGCAGCGCACCCCGTCGCACTGGCCGGGGCGATGTCCGCCAGGGTCGCGATCACCGCCTGGCGGAGCCCTGGCTGGAAGACGTTGAGCTGGAGCACATCCGGCCATGCCGAGAAGAAGGGGTCCCGCCCGCGGGCAAACACCTTTTCGCCCACCGAAAGGAAGGAGCCCCGATCGTTGACCGCATCGTCGGCGTTCCCCTGAACGAGGTATTCCGGGTGATCATCGACCCAGGGGTGGTCGGGGGCCACTTGGTTCGGGACGAAATCGAGGATGAGCTTGAGCCTCCGTCGGGAACGTTCTCTGCGGGCGACCGACAAGCCCTGCCGGCCTCCCAGGTGTTCATCGACCCCATAGTTGCGCACACAATAGGGGGACCCCACGTTGTCCTCGACTCGAAAATCGGGCAGGGCCCGCCGGAACGCCTCCAGAAGAGCGGGATTCCGATTGGCAATGACGATGCCCGCAGGGCTGCGCTCCCAAACGCCCATCAGCCAGACGGCATCGGCACCGAGACCGGAGAGACCATCCCACTCCTCGGCAGGCACGTCGGCCAGTCCAGCGGGCCTCCTGTATTTCCGGCTCGGATCCTCCAGCCAGACCCAGGGGTTGATCTCGCAGATGACCGGGTGGCTCGGCCAAAAACTCATCCCGTTGCCTCCCTCCCCGGCGCCCGGCCGGCGAAGGCCGCCCTCTTTCCGCTTTCAAGAGACTTCTTCGCATCGAGCATCCCGAAAAGCTGGATCAGCTTCGCCACCATTCCGGTCCACCCCGTCTGGTGGCTCGCACCCAGCCCCGCCCCGTTGTCCCCGTGGAAGTACTCGTAGAACAGGATGTGGTCGCGCCAGTGGGGGTCGGACTGGAATTTCTCCGTCCCGCCATAGACGGGGCGCCGGCCGTGTTCGTTGCGAAGGAAGATGCGGGTGAGCCGATCGGCGATTTCCTTGGCCACTTCGAAGAGGTTCATCATCCGGCCGGAGCCGGTCGGGCACTCGATCGTGAAGGTGTCGCCGTAGTACAGGTAAAAGTTGAGGAGCGACCTGATCACTAGGGTATTGACCGGGAACCAGACCGGGCCGCGCCAGTTGGAGTTGCCGCCGAACATCCCGGTGTTCGACTCCGCCGGCAGATATTCCACCCGGTACTCTCGTCCGCCCGTGTGGAAGACGAACGGGTTCTCCCGGTGGAACTTGGAGAGCGAGCGGATGCCGTAGGGGCTCAGAAACTCGTTTTCGTCGAGCATCTTCGAAAGGATCCGACGCAGCCGCTCCGGGTTGACCAGGGCGATGATCCCCCGTTCGGAGACCCCCAGGTGACCGGGGCCGGTGGGGTGGACGGATTGCAGGAGCTCCGGCATCTGGCGCAGGCGCTCTTGGATCGAGGCCAACGCCCGCGGAACGCGCTCGCGCTGCCACTTCTCGACCACCGTCGTGGCGCACAGGGGCAGCAGCCCCACCATCGAGCGCACCTTGAGCCGCGTGCCGCTGCCGTCGGGGAGCTGCAGGAAATCGTAGTAGAAGCCGTCCTCTTCGTCCCACATGCCATCGGCCCCCGGCTTGTTCATGGCCGCGGCGATGTAGTAAAAATGCTCCGCAAATTTTTGAACCATGTCCTCATAGGTGCGGTCGTGGCCGGCGAGCTCGACCGCGAGCTCGAGCATGTTCTGCGAGAAGAGCGCCATCCACGCCGTGCCGTCGGCCTGTTCCAGGTAGCCCCCCGTCGGCAGCGGGGCGCTTCGGTCGAAGACGCCGATGTTGTCGAGGCCGAGAAAGCCGCCCTCGAACACGTTTTTGCCGAAGCGGTCCTTGCGGTTGACCCACCAGGTGAAGTTCAGCATGAGCTTGTTGAACGCCGACTTGAGAAAATCAACGTCCGTCTCGCCGCGCAGCGCCTGCTCGGTGCGGTGCAGGAACAGGGTTGCAAAGGCGTGGACCGGGGGGTTCACGTCGCTGAAGTTCCACTCATAGGCGGGGAGCTGGCCGTTGGGATGGAGGTAGTGCCCGCGGAGCATCAGTTCCATCTGCCCCTTGGCGAAGTCGGGGTCCACGATCGAGATGGGCAGGGTGTGGAAAGCGAGATCCCAGGCCGCGTACCAGGGGTACTCCCACTTGTCGGGCATCGAGATGATGTCGTCGTTGATCATGTGGAACCACTCGCGGTTGCGGAACTGGCGGCTGCCGTGGTGGAGGGGGTGGGCGCGGTGCTCTTCGAGCCAGGAATCGGCGTCGAAATAATAATACTGCTTCGACCAGAGCATGCCGGCGATGGCTTGGCGCATCACGCCGGCCTCATCCGGGGTGGCCGAAGGCGGGGTCACGGTGCGGTAGAACTCATCCGCCTCCCGCCGCCGCGCCGCCACGATCGCCTCGAACTCCGGGCCGAAGGGCTCGTTTTCACCTTGACCGGCGGGGAGCCCGGCAATGAGGCGCAGCCGAACGGATGCCGCCTCGCCGGGGCCGATCTTCAGCCGGTAATGCGCCGCGGCCTTGGTGCCGCATTGGGCGGGGTTCACCGCGTCCATGCGGCCATGGACTACACAGTCGTTGATGCCGTCTTTCAGGCACGCACCCGCATTCGGGTAATTGAGGCCAAGCCGGGTGTGGTTGGTTTCGTTCTCGGTAAAGAGCAGCGGCGCATCGCCTTCGCAATACAGGGTGTACGCGCCCAGCGCGGGGTGGATTGCCGCAGCAGCGCGGGTGCCGGACGGCCCTTCGATTTGCCTGAGCGTCGGTTTTGCCGAAGGCCTGGCGATCCACGAGGCCCAGTCGTTGCGGAACCACAGGGTCGGCAGCACATGCAGCTCGGCCGCCTCCGGCCCCCGGTTGGCCGCGGCGATCTTGATCAGGATCTCCTCGGGGCCGGCCTTGGCATATTCCACGAAAACATCGAAGTAGCGGTCCTCGTTGAAGATGCCGGTATCGAGCAACTCGTACTCCATCTCCTCCCGGCTGCGCCGCCGGTTGGTCTCCACCAGGTCGGCATAGGGGAAGGCGGCTTGCGGATACTTGTAGAGATACTTCATGTAGGAGTGAGTCGGCGTGCTGTCGAGGTAGAAGTAATACTCCTTGACGTCTTCGCCGTGGTTGCCCTCGCTGTTGGTGAGCCCAAAGAGGCGCTCCTTGAGAATGGGGTCCTTGCCGTTCCACAACGCGAGCGCGAAACAGAGCCGCTGCTTCTCGTCGGAGATCCCCCCCAGGCCGTCCTCGCCCCAGCGATACGCCCGGGAACGGGCGTGGTCATGGGGGAAGAAGTTCCAGGCATCCCCGTTTTCGCTGTAGTCCTCGCGCACCGTTCCCCACTGGCGTTCGCTGAGGTAGGGGCCCCACGTTTTCCAGGGAAGCTTCTGCTCCCGCGCCTCTTTCAGTCGAGTCTCTTCAGCGGTCATGTCGCACCTGACTTCCGTTCGAAAAGGGTGGAGCCGATTGTTTGAGAAGGCCTTCGGCGGAGCCGCTCTTTAACCGGCTACCCGGGATCTCTCTTTTTCAACGTGAACCGGAAATGGCCCCCGCATTGATGCCAGCCGTCGGACCATCGCCACACCGATCGCCCGGTGCCGGAGCTGGAACCGACGAACTGGATGAACACCTCCTCCGAGACATAGCCCCCGGAATCCGCATAGGTTCCGCGGACCTGAATGCGGCCGGGGCTGTTGCTGTCGAAAGAACCCCGGTACGGCCGCTTGGCCCGTTCTTCCATGATCACCAGCTCGTCGCCCTTCTGAGTCAGAATAAGCCGGTACTCTTTCGGAAGAGCCTTGACGATGTTTTGGCAGTCGGAGACCGACTCGGTGACAACACCGGTCCAGGTGCCGCTTTTGTCCTGGGCGTCGGCCTGAACCGGCCCGAGCAGGGTGAGACCGGAGGCGATCAGCAGGCAGAGTCTCTTCATGGCACCCCTCCCACGGTCGCCGGTCATACGGGCTTCCCAGCGATCGCCGCTGCGGAGGCCGAGGGGATCCGCCGCAGCCTCCAGAAGAACGCGACGCATGCAGCAAGCGCCGCGCCGATGCCGATGCTGGTCGCAAGCGGCATCGGCAGCTTGAATCCGATGGTGGCGTTGGCGATGAAAGCCGTCACGACGGCGGTCATGAACAGGGCCGGAAGGGTTGCGACCCAGTGGAATTTGCGGAGCTCCGCCAGGTACACCGCCGCCGTCCAGAGAACAAAGACGGCCAGCGTCTGGTTGGCCCAACCGAAGTAGCGCCAGATCATCCCGAAGTCGGAAAACGAGATCAAAATCCCCACCAGAAAGAGCGGGACGGCGATGGCCAGGCGTTTCACCGTTTCCTTCTGAGAAACCCTCAACACGTCGGCGACGATAAGCCGGGCGCTGCGGAAGGCCGTGTCGCCGGATGTGACCGGGAGCACGACCACCCCAAGGATCGCCAACACGCCGCCTGCGCTGCCGAGGAGCGTCGTGCAGACCTGATTGACGACGAGTCCGGGGCCGCCCTCGATCAATACGTCGTTCAGCAGACCCGGCGTTGAAAAAAACGAGATGGCCAGGGTCGCCCAGATCAGGGCGATGATCCCCTCGGCGATCATCGCCCCGTAGAACACGGGAAGACCCCGGCGCTCGTTGGGCAGGCAGCGCGCCATCATCGGGGATTGGGTGGCGTGAAACCCGCTGATCGCCCCGCAGGCGATGGTGATGAACATCAGCGGCCACAGGGGCAGCTCCTGCGGATTCAAATTCTGCAGGGTCTTGACGGGGTAGAGCTCGTAGCCCTCCATCATGAGCATGCTGATCGTCCCGACCGCCATGAAGATGAGCACGGCACCGAAAAGCGGATAGATGCGCCCGATGATCTTGTCCACGGGCATGATGGTGGCTAGAAAGTAATAGGCGATGATGAGCACGGTCCAGGTTCTCTTGTCGATGCCGGTCAAGCTCTGCAGCAGCTCGGCCGGCCCAACGAAGAAGACGACCCCCACCAAAATCAGCAGGATCACCGAAAAGCCGCGCATGAACTGCTTGAAGCCGCTTCCGAGGTGCCGGCCCACCACGTCCGGCACACTCTGCCCCTCGGAGCGGACCGAGAGCATGCCGGAGAAATAGTCGTGAACGGCGCCTGCGAAGATGCATCCGAAGACGATCCACAGCAGCGCGACCGGTCCGTAGAGGGCCCCCAGAACCGCGCCGTAGATCGGCCCGAGCCCGGCGATGTTCAGCAGCTGGATCAAAAAGATCTTCCAGGACGGCAGCGTGACATAATCCACCCCGTCCTCCAGGGTTACCGCCGGCGTTTTTCGGCCGGCGTCGGAGCCGAACAGCCGGTCGACGATCCTGCCGTAAACGAGGTAGCCCAGGACCAGCATGGCCACGGATGCGAAAAACAGAAGCATGGAGTACACCTCGCTTGCTGAATTGAGTCGCCTCGTCGGCCGGGGTCAGGCCTCTTCTTCCCCCAGCAAGAGCGTCACATGCACGGCACCCCCTCCGTGTACGGCTGTCATGGGCAGCCCGCTGCGGGAGAAGACCGCGAGCATGCCCTGGTTTTCCGGAAGGACCTCCGCCACGAAACGGGACAAACCCTTTTCGCGGGCGATCAGTGCCAAGTGCTGCAGCAGCATGCAGGCGATCCCTTGTCGGCGGTAATCCTCCTCGACGGTGAACGCCACCTCCGCAGATCGCGACGAGCCGGTTTCGTCGATGACGACGTAGCGCCCGGCCCCGATGATCATTTCCCGCTCCCCTTCCCCGATCGTCACCGCCAAGGCGACCGTGTTCTCGAAATCGAGCTCGGTCGCCGATATCAGCTCCGCATCCGTCAACGCTTTTTTGTGTTGGAAGAAGCGGGTGTAGATCGTGTCGGGATCAAGTTTGCTGAAGGCGTCGGCCAATCTCTGTTTGTCGTCCGGCCGGACCGCACGGATTTTGACCTCGGTTTGGTCTTTCAGGATTGCGTTGCTCTCGTATCGAAAAGGGTCGATCATGTTCTTGCCCCCGATGCCGTCGATCGGCTCGCCCGGCTGACGCCGGATGCCGCCGCCTTCGCTGCGGCCGCATCGGATTCACTCCACAAATGCCTTCCGGCGGCAACCTAACGTCACGATCGAGCCGGCGAAATGGGATCTTGGTCCTACTCGCGCCTGAAACTGCGAAAGGGTTCAGGGTGGTTTTCGCTTTTGCTTCGCCTCTCTTAACGCCGCCCCCGCCGGATCGGCTTTTCTTCCCTGAACCGGCGGATCGGGGGGCTGGTGCTTTGCGCCGTGGCCGGCCGGGTGAATGCCGTGCGGTGGAATGCGGCATGGCGGGATGCGATTTGCACCCGCAAAGGAACGGTTGCCCTCCGCATGCTGCCCCGCCGGGCGGCGAGGGCGGACCCAATCGACCCCCGAAGGCAAACCGGCATCGCAAGTCGCGGGCCTTGAACCGGATGCCCGGGAGCAAAGCCGGCGGCCGCGGCCTCCTCTTCCTCAGCCCGCTCCGAAGGTCCGCGTCGCGGTTGTCTCCGGGCTCGCCGCAGGGCGAGGGCTTGCGCGGCCTTGGGTGCGTCGCGGCGTTCTCTCCGCCGCCGCCGCAGATCCATGGGCCGGTCATTTCCCGATCTTTTCAATGGCCGAAGACCGTGATCAGGGCGAAAAGGGTCATCACCGCACCGATCCAATCCAAAAGATGCATTCCCGGCTTCCTCCTTGGGGCGTTACCCGTTGTGCGCCCCCCGATCCGGGTCCGTTTTCCCCCGGCTCGGCAGCGCTTTGCGGATCAGACCCACCAGCGCTTCATCCGCGAATGGCTTTCGCAAGAAGCCGATCGCGCCGGATTTCATGGCCAGTTCTTCGATCTCGGCTTCGTGGTGGGCCGTGATGAAGATGACCGGAATGTTCCTGCCGCTCCGCAGCAGGGTCTCCTGGACCTCCAACCCGTTCATTCCCGGCATCTGGATATCGATCACGGAGCAATCTGCAGCGGGCGAATTCTGGAGGGCGTTCAGGAACTCCTCGCCGGAGTGGAAGGCACGGACCTGCATTCCCCAGGAGCGCAACATTCGGCTCACCCCTCGAGCCACGGCGGCATCGTCATCGACCACGTAAATGAGGGGTGGCGTGTCAGTCACTCTCGAATCCCCAGGACTCCTGCCGTGCCGCGTTGCATGAAGCAAATCCCCGGAGCATCTTTTTCCAATACCGCATTCCGGCTCCTTGTCTAACAGGCCGGGGCGGGGTGCGAAATAAGACCTTGGTCCTACGGCCGGCAGATCGGGCATGTCCGGCCTTCGGCGGACGGCGGCCTCTGGCGATCGACTCCGGTCCGCGGGCCGTTCTCGGTCGAGGGGGCATGAAGCGGATTGAATTCCGGCCCGTCGCGTTGTATAAAACGATGCACGCAACGAATGGGGGGAACACAAAAGGGGCCCCCGAAAGAGGAACCTGACGGTCGGCCCGACCGCAGAGGCTGGAGATGGAAGCGTCTTCGCCGACGGTCTTCGTTGTGGATGACGACCCCCCGGTTCGCAAGGGGTTGTCCCGTTTGTTGCAATCCGCCGGCTACCGGACCATGTGCTTTTCCTCGGCGGACGAATTTCTCAAGCACTGGAAGACCGCGCCCGCGCCGGGTTGCCTGCTGCTCAACATTCAGATGCCCGGCCTGAACGGCATCCAGCTCCAGCAGGAACTGCAGGCCTCCGACCGGCAGATCCCCATCATTTTCATCACCGGCCACGGCGACATCCCCTCGAGCGTGAAGGCCATGAAGGCCGGCGCCGTCGATTTCTTCGCCAAACCCTTCCACGCCGATGACCTGCTCCGCGCCGTCCGGGAGGCTCTCCAACGCAGCGACCGCGAGAGTGCCGCCCGGGTCGAGCGCGAGGCCGTCTCCAAACGCTTCCGCACCTTGACCACGCGTGAACGGGAGGTGATGGCCCTGGTCGTGCGGGGGATGTTGAACAAACAGATCGCTTTTGCGCTGGGCATCAGCGAAAAGACCGTCAAGGCCCATCGCGGTCGGGTGATGAAAAAAATGAAGGTGCAGTCGGTTGCCGATCTCGTCCGGGCCACGGAAAAGATCGGCCTGGACGCGGCGGCTTTCCCCTCCCCCTCCTCGTGAGGCCCCCCCCGGTGGCCCCTGCATCGCCCCCAGATAGGACCATGGTCCTATTTCAACCCCTCCTTTCCTGCTGATACAACCCTTCTCAGATTTGGGATTCCGCGGGCACGGGAGACGCCGGCCGGCGAGCCGGCATTGCGGCGACTCCGAGGCCAGAGCGTCCTCCGCGGAGGGATCGCCCCCAACGGCACAACGCTCAACGCCGGGCTCCCCTGCAGCCCTCGCGCCTCGAGGCGGGTCTTCCCCCCTTACTCCGGCCGATGGGCCATGCCGAGGGCCGCGGGCCGGCTCCGCGCGACATCCCGCGACGCATGACCGGAGCACCCCGGGGAAATCGACCCGCGCTTGAGACCCGACAGGCCCGTAAAGGCCCCGGAAAGACGATCGCCAAATGGACGACCACGATCCCACGACGCAACGGGATCTCCCCGGTGCGGGTTCAACCGCCGGAGAGGGCGATGTGCGGCACGCCGCGAAGCTCCCGCCCGCCCGCCATCGGATGGCCTGCCACGAGTGCGACTTTCTGCAAACGATCCCCCCGCTGCCCGAGGGCGCAGGGGCGCTGTGCGCGCGCTGCGGGAGCCTTCTGGTACGCCACAGGCCCGGGAACCTTCAGCGTCCCCTGGCGTTGCTCACGGCCGGGGCGATTCTTTTCGTCCTGTTCAACGCCTTCCCGTTTCTGACGTTCAAAAAGGGAGGGATCGTGCATGAAACCTATGTGGCCACCGGCATCCGCGACCTGGCCGGCCAGGGGATGCCGCACCTCGCGGCGCTCGTGGCCTTCACGCTGCTGATCTCCCCCAGCCTGTATCTGCTCGCGTCTTTCTACGTGCTGGTGCCGCTCGGGCTGAACCGCCGTGTGCCCGGCATGTTCCGGGTGTTCCGTTACCTGCGGCTGCTGCAGCCCTGGTTCATGGTGGAGATCTTCATGCTGGGCGTTCTGGTCAGCATCGTCAAGCTCGCCAAGATGGCCCAAATCGTCCCCGGGGTGGCCGTCTTCAGCCTGGCCGCCTTCATCTTCGTCATGGCCTCCGCCGCCGCGGCGATCGACCCGCACGCGGTGTGGGAACGCTGGGAGGATTCCCGATGACGCCGCCTGCGTCCACGGCGCGTGAAGCCGGGCTGGTCGCCTGCTCCGCGTGCCACCTGCTCTGCCCCGGCCCCTCTGCCGGCAGCCGCCCCGGGGCCCATCGCTGCCCGCGCTGCGGCGCCCGTCTCCACAGCCGCAAGCCCGACAGCATCGCCCGCACCTGGGCACTGGTGATCGCCGCCTGCATCTTTTACATCCCGGCCAACGTGCTGCCGATGACCACGGTCACCTCCCTGGGCTCCGTCCAGTCGGACACCATCATGAGCGGAGTCATCTATTTCGTTCAGAGCGGTTCGTGGCCGATCGCCCTGGTCATCTTTATCGCCAGCGTCTTCGTGCCCTTGCTGAAATTGATGATCCTCGGGTTTCTGCTGATCTCGGTCCAGATAAAAAGCACCTTCCGCCCCAAGGACCGCACACGCCTCTACCTCGTCACGGAAGCGGTCGGCCGCTGGTCCATGCTGGATATCTTCGTGGTCACCATCCTGGTGGCGCTCGTGAACCTCGGTGCGCTGGCCAAGATTCAGGCCGGGCCGGCGGCACTCCATTTCGCCGCCGTGGTGGTGATCACCATGCTCGCCGCCATGAGTTTCGACCCGCGTCTGATCTGGGATGCAAAGGAGACAACCCATGAGTGAGCCGCATTCCCAAGCCCCCGGCATCGCGGAGGCCCCGGCGGCGTCCGTCAGGAGCCTCAGGCGCCGTTTTTCGTTGGTATGGCTCGTGCCGGTCGTCGCGGCCCTGATCGGCGGCTGGCTGGTGGTCAAGGCCCTGACCGAAAAGGGCCCGGAAATCAGCATCACGTTCAGGACGGCCGAGGGGCTCGAGGTCGACAAGACCCGGATCCGGTTCAAGGACGTGGAGATCGGCCAGGTGACCGCGATCACCTTGGGCGAGGATATCCAGCACGTGGTCGTGAACGCCCAACTCTCCAAGGAGGCGAAGCGGTTTCTCTCCGAACACACGCGCTTCTGGGTGGTGCGCCCCCGCATCTCCGCCGGTGCGATCGCCGGCCTCGGCACCGTGTTCTCGGGCGCCTACATCGACGTCGACCCCGGCAAGCCCGGAAAGCCGGCCCGGAAGTTCGTCGGCTTAGAGGAGCCGCCGGTCGTCACCACCGGGCTGCCGGGCCGGCATTTCATCCTGGAATCGGAGCGCAAGGGGGCCATCGAGGTGGGGGCGCCGATCTATTACCGGCAGATGCGGGTGGGCGAGGTGGTCGCCTACGGCCTGAGCGAGGACGGGTCGAAAGTGGTCGCCAAAATTTTCGTGCACGCGCCCCATCACGCGTTCGTCAGCCAGCGGACACGGTTCTGGAGCGCCGGCGGGGTGGACGTGAAAATGGACGCCTCCGGCCTGCAGGTGTACATGGAGTCGCTGGTCTCCCTCGTGGTCGGGGGAATCGCCTTCGACCATTTCCCGGATAGCCCCGCACCGGAAGGCCCCGCGGCGGAGGAGGCGGTTTTTCGGCTCTATCCGAATCGCCAGGCCGCCCGGGAGAAAGAGTACAGCACGAAAAACTACTACGTGCTCCTTTTCGACGAGTCGGTGCGGGGGCTGTCCGTGGGCGCTCCGCTCGACTTCCGGGGGATCCAGATCGGGCAGGTGATCGAGATCAAGTCCGAGTTCGATGTCAAAAAAAACAAGCTCAGAATCCCGGTGATCGTCGCCGTGGAGCCCGAGCGGATCGCCACCCTCGGAGAGCTCCCCCAAGGCTGGAGCCGGGAGGCTTTGAGCGATCGCCTGGCCGAACGGGGAGTCCGCGCCCAGCTGCGCACGGGGAACCTCCTCACCGGCCAGTTGTACGTGGCCCTGGACATCTATCCCGACGCCAAGCCGGCCAGGGTGGAACGCCCCGGGTCCTACGGCTACCCCGAATTCCCGACCGTCCAGACCTCGATCGAGGAGATCGGGTCGAAATTGACCCGCCTGGTCGCCAAAATCGACCGGCTCCCCCTCGAGCAGATCGGCGCCGACCTGCGCGATACCGTCCGGGGGGCGAAACGCCTCACCAACGCGCCGGAAATCGCGGTCATCATCCAATCGCTGGAGGCGACGGTCAAGGAAATGCAGGCGCTGATGGCCGAGCTGCGGGAGCGCACGACGCCGGAGCTGCATGCCACCGTCGTCCAGGCGCGCAGATCGCTTGCCGCGGCCGAATCGACGCTGAACGCCGATTCCCCGCTTCAATACCGCCTGACCCACGCCCTGGAAGAATTCGCCGGGGCGGCCCGTACGATCAAGGTTCTGGCGGACTTCATCGAACGGCATCCGGAAGCCGCCCTGTTCGGCAAAGGAAAACCCGAATGAAACCAATCCTTGGCCACTGTCCCGCCGTTGCGGCGTTTGTCGGCGCCGCCCTGGTGTTCATCGGCTGCAGGAGCGCGAGCCCCCCGGTGGAATACTACACGTTGGCCCCCCTCCCCCGTTACGCGTCCGCGTCCGCGGCCCAGCCGCAGTTCGCCGTCGCCGTGCGGCCGGCCGCCTTGCCCGATCTCCTGGAACGGCCGCAGATCGTCGTCCGCAAGGGCGAATCCACGGTGAGCATCTCCGATTATCAGCGCTGGGCGGGCGCCCTGAGGAAAGACTTTTCCCGCGTGCTGGTGGAAAATCTGAACCTCCTGCTCCAGGATGTCGACGGCGCCGCGGCGACCGACGACATCGCCCTGGAGCCGGACTTCCTCGTGACCGTCCACGTCAACCGCTTCGACGGTCGCCCCGAGGGGGAAGTGGTCCTCAGCGCGCTCTGGAGCATCAAGCGGCTGAAGGAAAACGCGGAAACGGCGGTCCGAAAATCGCGGATCGAGGAAATGTGCCAGGCTCCCGGCTACGAAGGCCTGGTCGCCGCCCACAGCCGCGCGGTCGCCGCCTTGAGCCGGGAAATCGCTTCGGAAATACAGAGCATGAAAAAGTAGAGGAGGTTAGGGAATATAGCGCTTCTGCAGCTCAACCCATTCGGGGGTTTTCATGAATGCCAGCAGCGCCTTGTTGATCGGCTTGCGCAGCGGAGCTTTTTCCTGCAGCCCTATGCTCACGAAATAGTCATTGAAAACGCCTGGAAGCACCCGGACTTTTCCCTGAAACTCATTTTTAACCTGATATTTGAGCAGCAGTTCATTGAGCACGAAAGCGTCGATGATTCCTGCGGCGACCGCCTCAAGCCCCTCCGGGACGTCAGCAAAGGGGATGGTGGCGATTCCGTGTCTGCTTAGAAAATGCAGCCCTTCCGACTGAGGGATGGTTCCGACCCGAGCGTTGTTTAGATCGCCGAAACCGCGGACCTTGCCCCGCAACCCCTCTAAGGTCAGCGATGTGGTGATGGTGGCCGTAACGTTGGCGATGAATACGATCGAGAAGAGCATCCAGACGACCGCGACCAACCGCCCGCAGGCCGTTTGGGGAGCCTTATCCCCATAGCCCACGGTGCTCATCGTCACCACCGACCACCACACCCCGCTGCCAAGCCCCCGCAAGCTGCCGTCGAACATCTCGCGGTTGCGCCGTCTTTCAAACAGCCAGACGATGATGCCGGCGATCACGGAAAGCAGCAGCAGAAACCCGATCGCCCCCAGGATGTCCTTTGAAAATAGGGCATCGGCAAAGCGGAGCCATCGAAAGCCTTCAGCCCCGGCCGGGACCGCAATCGCCAGGCCCGATTTGAAGTAGGATTGACTGAAGTCGATGGACGATTCGAACCTCAACTCGACCGGCAGGGAGGGGATGAGATCGATGGTCTTGCTTTGAAGGGAATCCACCAGCGGCCCAAACGCACCGAACTCCCGGTATTCGAACTCGACCCCCATGCGATGCGCCACATTTTCCCACACCTCGATGCCGATGCCGCTCCATTTGCCGTCGGGGGCCTTCATCATGACCGGCGGAGCCTGCAGAACGCCTACGACGATGCTTCGGGTTGCCGCTCCCTCGCCTTGAGCAAAACCGGTCCACGGCAAAAGAAGAAAAGCGCAAAGCCCGATCGCTCCTGCGACAGCCGTCCCTATTTTCCCGAAAATCGGTGACATGACCGATCATACCATTCGCGAGCGATAGACGTTAATGAGGGCCATGGCCGCCTGACGGCATACGGATGTGCCTAAGGGAGAAAGCCGGCCTCCTTCACCGGGTGCATCGGCGCCGAGGCCGCTGCAGCATCCACCCATCCCCCTCCCATGGACTTGTAGATATTGATGAGCGCGCGGAAAAGGGTGTTCTGACCATTGGCGTAGGAGAGCTCGACGTTGAAGAGGCTGCGGTCGGCGTCCAGCACCTCGAGGTAACTCGTGTACCCCTCGTCGTAGCGCAGGCGCGCAAGCCGGGCGTAGTTTTGCAGCGCCCTGAGCTGCCGGCGGAGCGCAGCCAGGCGCTCTCCGCTCTTGCTGCGGTCGAGCAGCGCATCGTCGACTTCGCGCAGCGCGATGAGCACAGCCTGCTGGTAGTTCAAAACGGCCTGCTGTTGGGCGGCCTCGGCGGCCTTGACTTCCCCGCCGATCCGACCGGCCGTAAAAAGCGGTACGTTCACCGGGACCCCGTAATTCCACGTCCGGGAGGCCGAGGTGAAGAGATTCGACAGGTCGGTGCTCACCGTGCCGAAAGCGCCCGTGAGGGATATGCTCGGAAAATAGAGCGATTTGGCCACCCCGATGCGGGCATTGGCGGCAACCAGCAGCTGCTCGGCCCGGCGGATGTCCGGCCGCCGCTCCAGCAGGTCGGAGGGGAGCCCCGCCGGGACCGCCGGCATGGCAAGCTCATCGAGGCTCACGCCGCGCGGGATGCCCCCGGGCGTGCGCCCGAGGAGCACGCTCAGGGCATGTTCCGTTTGGCCGATGGCGCGCTCGATCTCCGGAATGCGCGCGAGCGCATCCTCGTACTCGGATTCCGCCTGGCTCAAATCCACCTCGGAGATGATTCCTCGTTGAAAGCGCAGGCCGAAAAGCTCCAGGGTCTCCCGGCGGCTCGCGGCGGTGCGCTGCGTGATCACAAGCTGCTTGTCCAGCGCCCGAATGTCCACGTAGGCGGTCGCCACCGCGCTGACCAGCGTGAGGACCACGGTTCGCCGGGCCTCTTCGGTGCTCAGCAGCTCGGCGCGGGCCGCCTCGGTCGCCCGGCGGTACTTGCCCCAGAAGTCGATCTCCCAGGCGGCGTTGAGAAGCGTTTCGTACTGCGGGTAAGGGTTGTGCTTGCCGTCGATGCGGGCCGGCCCCTTTTCGCTCGCGCGCTGGCGAAACGCATCGGCACTTCCGCCGGCCGCAGGGAACTGATCCCCGCGCGTCGCAAAATAGCGCCCGAAGAACTCCTCGATGCGCGCTGATGCAATCGACAGGTCCTTGTTCTCGTTCAAGGCCGTGCGCACCAGGCGGTTCAATACCGGGTCCTTGAACTGCTCCCACCAGGCCATGTCGGCGAGATCCTGGACCTCTTTGGCTTCAAACCGCCAGGTCGCGGGTGTATCGGCCGCCGGCCGCTGGTAGTCCGGGCCGACCGTCACGCAGCCGGTCAGAAGCGCCAGGAGGATTCCACCCAGAATGCGCTTAGGCATGCTCTCCTCCGTTCTGGGGCGTGTGCGGGTCCGCGACCGTCACGTGCGCAGACGGCGAGCTTCCTTGCCGGTGGGTGAGCCTTTCTACGATGTAGAAGGTCATGGGGATGAGGAAGATGGCGATGAAGCTTGCCGCCAGCATGCCGCCGATGACCCCGGTGCCCATCACCTGGCGCGCGACGGCGCCCGCCCCGGAGGCGACGGCGAGCGGCACGCATCCCAGAATGAAGGCGAAACTCGTCATCAGGATCGGCCGCAGGCGCAGCCGCGCTCCCTCGAGCGCCGCATCCACGATCGATTTGCCCTTCTCGTACTCCACCTTGGCGAACTCCACGATCAAAATGGCGTTCTTGGCCGCAAGCCCGATCAACATGATCAGTCCGATCTGGGCGTAAAGGTTGAATTCCATCTGGCGCATGAAAATCCCCGCGAAGGCCCCCAGCACGGCGATCGGGGTGCCCAGGAGCACGCTGAAGGGCAGCGACCAGCTTTCGTACTGTGCCGCAAGAATCAGAAAGACGAAGACCAGCGAGAGGGCGAAGATCGCCGCGACAGGCACTCCTTCCAGGGCCTTTTTCTCCTGGAAGCTCATGCCCAGGTAATCATATCCCATCTCCCGCGGCATGCTCTGAGCGAACACCTCCTCGAGCGCACCCATGGCCTGGGCCGAGCTGAAGCCCGGCGCGGAGACGACGTTCACCTGGGCCGAGCGGTAGAGGTTGTAGCGCATGGTAAACTCGGGCCCGGTGCGCTGCTCAATCGCCGTGACGGCCGAGAGCGGAACGGTGGTGCCGGCGTCGTTGCGCACGTAGAACTGGCCGAGCTGCTCGGCCTGGGTGCGGTACTCGCCCTCGGCCTGGACATAGACCTGCCACTGGCGGCCGAAGCGGTTGAAGTAGTTGACGAAGTAGCCGCCCATGAAAGCCTGCAGGGTGCGGTAGACCTGGTTTAAATCGACGCCCTGCTTCAGCACCTTGTCGCGGTCCACATCGACAAAGATCTGGGGCACGGTGGGCAGGAAGGTGGTGGTCGCGCGCGCGATCTCCGGCCGCTTCCTCGCCTCTTCCAGAAACTTCCGGGTGTTTTCCCAAAGAAAGGCGATGTCTTTGCCGGCGCGGTCCTCCAAGATGAAGGTCACCCCCCCTGCGGTGCCGATGCCGGGGATGGCCGGCGGCGAGAAGGCAAAGGCGACCCCTTGGGGAATCTCACCCATGCGCCGGTTCAGGCTCGCCAGGATGGCCCCGTATTTCTCCTCGGGGGCCTTGCGCTCGTGCCAGGGCTTAAGCGTGATGAAAAAAAAGCCGCTGTAGGTGTTCGTCACCCCGGAGAGCATGCTGTAACCAACCACCGTGGTGCAATACTGCACCCCGGGGGTCTCCATAATGATTTTCTCAAGCTCCCGGGTGGCGGCGTCGGTGCGCTGCAGCGAAGCGGCGTCCGGAAGCTGGATGCCGGCATAGAGATATCCCTGGTCCTCCTCCGGCAAAAACCCGCCGGGCACGCGTTTGCCAATGACGCCGATGCCGGCGGTCATGATGACGAGCAAGAGCAGGCTGATCACGAACTTGCGGATGAACCAGCCGCAGAGCGTCACGTACCCGTTGGTGGCCCGGCCGAAAAGGGTGTTGAACCCGCGATAGAACGCCCCGAGGGGCCCGCGGGCCTTCTTCTTGGGCTTGAGAATCAGGGAAGAGAGTGCGGGGCTCAAGGTGAGGGCGTTGAAGGCCGAGATGATGACGGAGATCGCGATGGTCACCGCAAACTGCTGGTAGAGCTTGCCGGTGATCCCGGGGATGAAGAGGGTCGGCAGAAACACGGCCGAGAGCACCAGCGCGATCGCCACCACCGGCCCGGAGACCTCCTCCATGGCCTTGATGGTGGCCTCGCGCGGAGACAGGCCGTGTTCGATGTGGTGCTCGACCGCCTCCACCACCACGATGGCGTCGTCCACGACGAGCCCGATGGCGAGCACCAGCCCCATGAGGGCGATCGTGTTGATCGAAAACCCGAGGAGCGGGAACATGGCGAAGGTGCCGATGAGCGACACCGGCACGGCGAGCGCCGGAATCAGGGTGGCGCGCCAGCCCTGCAGGAAGATGAAGACCACGATGATCACGAGCACGAGCGCCTCGAAGAGGGTGTGCAGGATCTCCTTGATGCCCTCGCGCACGGATTGGGTGGTGTCGAGCGCGATGCTGTACTCCAGGTCGGACGGAAAGTTCTTCTTGACCTCCTCCATCAGCCGCGTGACGCCGTCCACGGCGGCGATGGCATTCGACCCCGGCAGCTGGTAGAGGGCGAGAATGGCTCCGGGCTTGCCGTTCAATCGGCCGACATTGGCGTAGGTCTGGGAGCCCAGCTCGATGCGCGCGACGTCCGCCAGGCGCACGAGCGAGCCGTCCGGGTTGGCGCGCAGCACGATGCGCGCGAACTCCTCGGGCGTCTCCAGGCGGCCCTGGGCGCGGATGGCGTAGGTAAACTCGATTCCGGGCGGCGCCGGCTCGGCCCCGACCTGACCGGCCGGATTGACCGTGTTCTGCTGCTTGATGGCGTCCACGATCTCCGGCACCGTGATGTTGAGCTTGGCAAGCTGGTCCGGCCTGACCCATAGGCGCATGGCGTACTGCCCGGCGCCGAAGACGGTGACGCTCGCGATTCCCGGCACGCGCGTGAGCTGGTCGTTCAGGTTGATGTAGGCGTAGTTGGCGAGGAACGTGGCGTCGTAGCTTTCGCCCGGCGAGGAGAGTGCGACCAGCATGAGCGGGGAGGAGGTCGACTTTTTGACCGTGACCCCGTAGTCGCGCACCTCGGCGGGCAGCTTCGAGTCCGCCTGAGACTTGCGTATCTGCGTCAGCACCTGGTCGATATTGGGATCGGTCTTGACGTCGAAATTCACGTAGAGCTTGAGTTCGCCGTTGTTGGCGTTGAGCGAGTACATGTAATTCATGTTGTCCACCCCGCTCATCTCCTGCTCGATGGGGGTGGCCACCGACTGTTCCACGGTCTGGGCATCGGCGCCGACATACGTGGTGTTGATCACGATCTCAGGAGGAACGATGTCCGGGTATTGGGCGATCGGCAGTCCCAGGATGGCAACAGCGCCCACGATGACGAAAATGACGGAGATCACGATCGCCACGATCGGCCGGTTGACGAAAAATTTAGCCATGATGGATCAATCTTTCGGCGATGAAGTAAGTCCGGCTTGATTCCTATGCCCCCAATGGGCAATCAATTCGCGTGGGAGCGGCTTCCAGCCATGATTGAACGGCGGCCCCGCCCCGTCTCACCCCCCCCACAAAGCGATCGGGGCCATTCGAAGCGCATGCCAAACCGCGGCTACGACTTCGGCACGTAGGGTTTGGGCGTCACCTTGACGCCGTTGCCTACCTTCTGGATCCCCTCGGCCACCACCCGATCTCCCGGCTTCAGCCCTTCCCGGATCACCCACAGATTCCCGATGCGATCGCCGACCGTGACGCCGCGGATCTGCACGGTGTTTTCGCCATCCACCACCGCCACCTGGTAGCTGCCCTGCAGCTCGCCGACCGCGCGCTGGGGCACCAGCAGCGCTCCTTTTTCCGTCCGCATCAAGGCCCGCACCTTGGCATATTGTCCCGGCCGCAGGATATTCTCGCCGTTGGGAAAGAGAATGGCCGCGCGGATGGTGCCGGTCTGGGCATCCACCTGACGGTCTGCAAACGCGAAGGTCCCCTTCTGGGGCCAGGTGCTGCCGTCGGCCAAGATCAGTTCGAAGCTCGTCTTCTGTGGCTCCCCCTGCCGTTCTTGTTTCGATTTTTCTACAGCCTGCAGGTACTCACGCTCGCTGATGGGAACATAGACTTTGATCGGGTTCACCGTGGAGACGGTGGTCAACACCTGCGCCTGTGGAGTTCCGACCAGGTCGCCGATCTGGGCTTTGGCGGCGCCGGCGATCCCATCGATCGGCGAGGTGATCTTCGTGAAACTCAAATCGAGCTCGGCTTTGCGTACCTGGGCCTGGGAGGCCAGCACTTGGGCTTCGGCGCTCTGCACGGAGGCCATGGCGTTGTCCTTGTCCCGCTGGCTGACGGCATTGGCTGCGGCAAGCGGCAGGATGCGGTTCAGGTTGGCCTGGGCCGCCTTCAGCACCGCCTGCTGCTTGGCCAGGGCGGCTTTTGCCTCATCCAACGCGGCCTGAAAGGGCCGAGGGTCGATCTCGAAGAGCAGGGTGCCCTTTTTGACGAAGTCCCCCTCCTTGTAGTTCTGCTTGATGAGGTAGCCTTGAACCTGTGCCAGAATGGTGGCATTCACCAGGCCGTCCATGGTGGCGACCCACTCCTGGTAGATCGGGACGTCCTTCTGGATCACCTCCGCCACCCCCACCTCAGGAGGGGGCGGAGGTGCAGCTGCCTTTTTCTCCTCCTGACAGCCCGACATCAGCCACACGACGGCCAGCAAAAACATCGGGATGAGCATACGCGTCGCTTTCACATGATCCCCCATCGTTTTGTAGGGTGGAAGGTCCGGCTCCTCGTGCCTGTCCGTAAAAGAGCGACTCCATCCCGGCTGCAAAATACCGATCCACAGCCGCGGACAAAGCCGTCCGCAACCCGCCCCCGGCAGGGCCCGCATAGGTTTCGTAGAGCTCGCGTGCGATGCCGCCAAACACGTTCAGCAGAGACGGGTCGAAATGCGCTCCCCGGCCCTGGTTGAGAATCGCCATGGTCTCCTCGAAGCCGAGAGGCTTCTTGTAGGGCCGCTCGGAGGTGAGCGCATCGAACACATCGACGATTGCGAAAATCCGCGCCGCCAGCGGAATCTCCTGCGCCCGCGCCCCGTGAGGGTACCCGCCGCCGTCATACTTTTCGTGGTGGCCCGCCACCACCGGGATACCGTCCCGCAGCCAGGAGGCCCGGTTCACGATTTCGACGCCGAGCTCCACATGGGTCTGCATGATCCGAACCTCTTCCGCATCGAGACGCCCGGGTTTGCGCAGCACGGCATCGGGAATCCCGATTTTACCGACATCATGGATAAAAGCGTCCTTGATCAATCCGCGCATCGCTTCCGCATCCAAGTCGATCGCCTCGCCCAGGCGCACGGCATAAAGCGCGACCCGGTAATTGTGGGCGTCGGTGTCGGCATCGCGCTTGGCGATGGCGCTGCCCAGCACCGCTAGCGTTTCCAGATTGGCGTCGAGCAGGCTGGATGAGTAATCGGCCAAGCGCCGGGTCAAGCGCAGAATCACCGGGTAGAGCATCGCGGTCACTCCGCAGACGATGGCAACCACGATCAGCACGCTGCGCATCGCCGCAGCGCGCATCTGCTCGACGGCTTCGTCGGAAACGGCGAACACCCCGCGGGCGTACCCCTGAACGGCCCCCTGCCGGTCGGCGACCGGAATCACACTCAAAACGAACATGGCGTCTTCGCGGCGATAGGTTTCGGTTTCGACCCGATCGGCCTCGGGGAAAACCATCGGCCGTGCTTGCGCCAATGCCCGGCCTGCTTCACCCATCCGGGGTTCCGGCACGCCCCCCTCTGCGACCACCGCTCCGGCGCGGTCGTGAAACTGCACGAAAACAAAGCGGCCCGAACGATAAGCGACAGCCGTTTCTGCGGCCGCCTCGAGAACGTGAACCAGGGCGGCGGGAGGCTCGATTTTCTGACTTTCGGCGATGTCCATCACCCGGCGAGTCAGAACGGCCATCCCTTGACGGCCGATATCGGCGACCTGCTGGCCGAGCCGCTCCCTCTGGTAAAAAAAGGTGGCCGCCCCGGCGGTCAGAGCAAGCGCCACGGTTGCGACCCCCAGCCGCAACAGCAAAACGCGCTTGACAAAGATCGTGAGCGGGTAAGTCTTCATCTGCTACCCATGTCCCGCTTGCCCCCCCAGGCTGCTCGATCGATGACGGCAAGAAAACGGTCAGGTCGTAAGCCGCCCGCCTTCCTGCCGTCGTGTGATCACTTCCAGCGGAAGGCCACTCCGGCCAACCCCATCACCGCCTCCTGGTCGTAGAAGTCGATGTTGGAGTCGACGACGACGTAGGCCCCGGTCACAAAAAACCGCATGGCCTCGCTGCCCAGGAACCGCCAGCCCCAGGGGTTGGTGTAGTAGACCGTGGCCGTGGCTCCGTAGCGGTCATCTTCGCGTGTTTTGCTGTAAATCGGGTTGCTCTTGTCGAAATCCGCCTCGCCCACGTAGGCGCTCAACACCAGGGTGACGGGGTCCCGCTCGTAGACGTAGGCCAAATGAAGATCCACGCCGGTGTTCGCCATGGCCTCCCCGTCCAGGTCCTCGTAGAACAGCATGAGGCGAGGGGTCAGCGTGTGCCGGTTGCCAAACTTGAACCCGTATCCGGCCGAGGCGCGGTGCACCGTGCCGTTGCGATCCAGGCGGTCGCGTTCCGCCGCGGTGAGGGCGAGGGAGCGCCCGCTTGCCTCGTTGGTGAGGTCGATGTTGCGCAGCGAGTATTCCAGTTCGAAGTTCGATCCCAGCACCTTGTCCCAGACCAATTGCAAGCCCATCTCCTTGCGGCCGGTCTCGTCGCGGCTGCCCCCCGTCACATACGGGTCCCGCCAGACCTTGACCCGGTCGCTGAACAGCAGACCGGCCTGCAACACCCCGAAGGCGCCCATCTCCTGCTTGATCCCCAGCTGCTGCGCCGTGTCGAAGGCGAGCAAATCCCCCAGCTCGGTTCCCAAAAAGAGCTCGGTGCGCGTTCCGGCGAAGGTGTAGGCCAGCTTGTAGGGAACCGTGAAAATGGCTCCTGACTCGGAGTCGGGCTCGTCGTTGAGATTGTTGATGCTCTTATCCGACAGATCAAAGCTCAGCACCTTCGCAACCGTATTGCTCTTGATGCTCAGATACCCCGCCCCCGGCTGAATGGATCCGCTGAAGCCGGATTGTTGAGGAACGGGGTCCAGTGCCAGAGCAACATCGCCCCCGGCAAGCCACATGACAACCAAACCCACTGCAATAACAACATTTCTGTACATGGGCCGTCTCCTGATGAGGATGGTTTGAAGCGTA
Source organism: Desulfatibacillum sp. (assembly GCA_020725555.1). Classification (GTDB taxonomy): domain Bacteria; phylum Desulfobacterota; class Desulfobacteria; order Desulfobacterales; family SpSt-501; genus SpSt-501. The sequence goes on along the minus strand of DYEU01000015.1, from coordinate 148,887 downwards.
CTAACACGAGCGCTGCCGCCTGGATATAGGACTTTGGTCCATGGGGAAGCGGCACAATCGTGAGCGCACGATTCCGCTGCCGGCAAGGCGGGCCAGGATCGCAACGGCCGTCGCCACCAAGCCGGGCAGCATGAACAAGCGATTCAGCACGGAACGCCCGATGCGGGTCGTGCCGGTGCGGTGGAAATTGATCGCAGCGATCAACGAGCCGTGCGTCGGCAGGACAGATAGAAATAGCCGTTCACCGCCGGCCACATGGCGATCAGGTGCGGCGGCGCGATGCCGAGGCGGATCCCCCCAGCGGCATCAACGCCCGTGTTGTGGCGCCTGGCTGAAAAGCCGCATCGATGCGAAGAACAGCCCCGGTGTGAAGGTCATGGGGTAGGAGGAGGTGACATCGCCGAAGGCGCCGATGATGACCTTCTCGGTGCCCCGATGAAGGTATCTCCCTGCCAGGCCAGGCCGAAAATTCCGATTGCGGCAGTCAGCCCGGCCTGGGCAACCACGGTCTTGGGGATTTTACCGGCGAGGGGAATGCACCTGCCGGGGGGAAGCGGCACCTCTTCGAATCCCGGCTCACCCCCGAAGAGCGGCCGGCCCTCGTGGCGCGTCAGATCGGCGCCGAGCCCCTGAATCTCGCCCGCGGGGTCCATGTCGTCGAAAGGAGGGAAATCGAATTTCGCCCCCTCCGGCAAGTTATCCCCGACGTCGTGCGTCCTCCAACCCGCCGGCTGTCGATGGCGCAGCCGAACAGGGGATCAGCAAAACAAGCATACGCAGGGGCACGCCGGCTCTGGCCGTGAAGGTCCGCTCCACCGCCGTCACCTCTCGCATGGGGGTGGGCTCCGTTCATGACGACCCCGCTGGTCAGGGGGAAGGGGTCACCACATAGACCACGGTGCCACCGGAATAGCCGCGGTTGTACCAGGTGCCGCTGCAATTGTAATAGGTGACGCCATTGACGACCACCGCCGTCGTGGTGCACGGCAGAGTGGTCACGTAGGTCGGCTGCGCGGCGGAGGCGGCAACAGCCCCGGCCGCTGCGCCGATGACGGCTCCGGCGAGGAACGCCCCGCCTTCATCCCAGTCGTCCTCATAGCGATCCCAGCCCTCGTCCTCGGCCCAGTCCTGCCAGTCTTCGCGGGCATCATCACGATAGGCCAGCCGGTCGCCGCGAGCCTCGTCGCGGGCATCCTGGCGCTGGGCCTGGTTTTCCTGGCGGTTTTGTTGACGGTCGCCGCCGCTCTCCTGGAGTTGCCCTTGCCGCTGTGCGGCAGTCGAGCTTTGGGCCGGGCGCTGGGCGGCCGTTGGGCGGGACTCCTGCGACGGGCGCTGGGCAGACGCTGGGCGAGATGCCTGCGAGGGGCGCTGAGCATCTGGACGCGAGGAGAAGCTGCCGCTGCTGGCCGGGCTGCTGCGCGAGAAACTCCGGCCGCCCCCACCGCCCGCGCCGCCACCGCCACCGCGTCCGCCGCCGCGGGCGTCGGCCGTGCCGGGAAGGCACAGGGCGAAAAGAAACAACACACCGCTGCAAAGCAAGATCGAGGGGGCTCTGAGTGTCATTTGGCACCTCTCTTCTGTTCGGCCGCGGACCGCCTCCCGCTTTCCCGCACGATGAACGGCACTTTTTCCGCACCGGCCGGCACGGTGAAGGCAAAGCGTCCGGCATCCACGGGTGCCAAGCTCCAATCGCTCAGCATCGCCCGGAATTGGGGCTTTCCGGGCGCGTTTTTGTAAGTGATGATGACCCGTCGCGGCAGCGGCGCATCCCCTTGGGCGATCCAGATCTGGAAGTCGACTTCAGCGCCGCGCACCGCCAAGTGATCGGTGGAAACGTCGAAAAGCCGGTTGGTCTCGACGTAGGCAATCGATGTGACCAGCTTTTCCATCTGCTGCGGGAACGTTGTCGTAAACATCCTGGCCAGGGGAACAGGGATCTGCAGCTCTTTGACAATGTACACCATGACGGCATCGACCGTTCCCGGCTTCTCGACAACAGCATAGAAGTTGTCGTCTGGCTTGTAGGCGCTGATCGTCTTGCCGTCGAAAATCAGTCCCCCCCGGTCGCCGTCACTGCGCTCGACCTCGACGCGCAGGCGGTCTGGGCGTTGCAGCTCGAACCGGCGCCGGTCACCAAACTCAATGAATTCACCGTCCTCCTGGATGGCATCGTAACTGCTCAGCACCGTCACCCGTAGAGACGGCGCCTTGGCCAGGAAGTTGGCCATGCGCATCAGAATCTCCATGGCCTTGGGGTCGCGATCCTTTTCGATCGTTGCCGCAGCGGGTGGGGATGCTTCTTTTTCCCCTGCCGCCGAGACAGCACCCGCGGCAGCCGTCCCGGCTGTCGCCTTGGCCGGAGCTGCGCCCTGGGCCAACGCCGCCCCGCCGCCGAGCAGCAATGCGGCCGCAAGCCAGGTTGTGGCGGCAATGGCCCTGAATAAACCGGAGGTCTCTCCCAACTTTGTTGGCATCGTTTTTTTCCTTTCGTCGCGAAAGGCGGCCATTGAACCGCTCCGATTCTCCCTGCCGCGGGTCGATGGCCTACACCGCGGCAACTTGGCAATTCAGGATGTCATGCTCCGGGTCGTGCATCCCCGTGAGGCAGAGTGAATCCTGGATCATCAGGCTCTGGAAGGCTGCATTCACGGCCGGGCCGACGGCGTCCCGCAGATCCAATGGAGCCGAGATAGACACCACCGGGTAGGGGCCGGGGCCATAGCCACCCCGCGCCGGCCGGCGGCCTATTAAACGTCTCGAAATAGTGCAGACAAATAGACGCCAGCCAGCTCCAATGGGGCAAAGTCACAGAACAGGCAATGTCCTGACAATTACGAGACCGTTAATAATTGCGTTAGGAGATTTTTTGCCGCCGTTGGCGCACCGGCCGCGATCGTTCAGCGCATCGGGGGTGGTCTCTATTTGTCGAGCCGGGTGATTTTGGCCCCCTGCAGTCCGAGTCCGGCCATCAGCCCTTTCTGGTCGAAGAAAACCGCATAGATGTCGGACTGGAGCGTGGTGGTCGTCATGGCGGTCGCCGCCCCCACATCGACGACGACGATGTTGGGACCGACGCCGATTTCCCAACCGTCGCTCTCGTCGATGTACTTCAGGGCGGATTCGGTCATGAAGAAAAGGGCGTAGCCGAATTTCTGAAGGCCCGCCTGCAGCCCGTAGGAGGCGGCAATCGAGTTGTAAAAGGCGACCACGCGGTCGCCTTTCAGCAAAGCGCCCTCGCCGAAGTGCCCACCCACGATGAAGCCCCCTTTGACGATTCCTGGGAAGACGAGAATCCCGGCGGCTTTTTCACCCAGGGCCTTGGCGGCGGGAGACGAGGCATAGAGATTCGCCAGCGCCTTGCGCGCCTCGAGCTCGAGTTCGGAGGCCGAGGCCGCCAGCGCCGAAGCCGCGCCGAACCATGCGGCCAAGGCGAAGGCCACCGCCGCAAAGATCATCGCCAGCCGATCGCGTTTGTTCATCGCATCCTCTCTTTCCTCTTTCGGACCGCCCTATTTCACGAGCGGAATGTTGGCGGCGAGCTGATAGTACAGGATAGCTTGGATCTTGTTTTCGATCTGGAAGTATCGTGCGACCTTGGTTTCCGGCAAAACCGCGCGGAACTTCTGCAGATAGGCCTGGCGAAGCTTGACGCCGACCTCCTCGATCGCCAGGAACTCATCGAGCAGATTTTTTGCGGTGGCGTCGTTCATGCTCGCATAGGCGTCCGCATAGTCCTGGATCAACTTGGCGGTCCGCGCCCGCAGCAGAAACAGCTCGTCCTGGTATTGGGCATATACCGGCCAGAAGGCCTTGGCTTCGGCTTCGGAAAGCCCCATGTTCTCCGCGACGAGGAGCTTTTTGTCGGCACGGATTTTTTCGACCACAATCTGCATGTTGCCCGAAGGTTTTTCCTCTGCAGCCGCCGGCAGGGCGGCCAGCGAGAGCCCCCAAGCGAGCACCAACCAGACGATCGCTTGTTTCGCGTTCATGATGTTTCTCCTTTCGATCGTGAATGCCGGATCATCAGATCCGATGCGGGGAGCGAAATGGGACCTTGGTCCTATCCCGCGCGCGAGCGTGGCGAAGTGCCCGGCCGGCGGTTCAGAAATTCATGAATTCGCTTCGTAGCCAGAGGGCCTCCGCCTGATAGGGAAAGGGACGCAGGATCGATCGGGGATCGAATGGGTCCTCCTCCGGATTCTTCTCGATCTCCGCGTTCGCCCGTTTGGCGATGGGCAAGTAATACACGGCGATCTTCATTTTGCCTGTCATTTCGTCGTGCTTGAACTTGATCTGGACCTGATCCAGTCTCCAGATGTGGGTCGTCAACACGGTGGTGGAGGTCATCTGGCTTTGCGTTTCGCGGCTGACCTTGCTGGGGATGCCGTACTTGCGCTGGATGTAGCTCTTGATCTGGCTGAAGAGGTCGATGCCCTCGATATCCGCGTAAACCGCAAAGAAGCGGTCTTCGAAATAACCGTATACCACTGCCGCCGTCGGCACTTCGTTGCCGAAGAAGACATACGTGCACTGGCGGAAAACGTAGTAGTCGATGTTTCCCTTTCCGCCCACGCGGGCGAGGCCTTCCGCGACCGCGGCCGACGAGGACCACGCCATGCCCCGGAAGCCGGCTTCGATTTCAGCCGCCTGCCCCTGCGGCATCAGCATCCAGAGCATTCCCGCAACCACAGCAACCTTCATCGTCGATTTCATGATCGGCGCTCCTGGGTCTCATCCGTTCTACGGCTCAAAGCACCTCGCTCGGCTTCCGGTCGGCGATCATGACCGGGGAGCTCTCTTTTCGATCCCGGCCGCTCAGGGGCCTCCGCCTTTCGGCCTCTCATGGTAGAAGAGGCGCAGGGTCTTCTCGTCGATGGCCGTCACCGACAGGCCGTCCATGAAGTCGTAGATCACGTACCCGAAAAGGTCGTCGTTCTTCCCGCGCAACTCCATCACGGGGGAAGGATGCGTCAGAAAGGCCGCGCAACCGGAAGCCGCGGAGTCGCTTTTCACCTCTTGCCATTCGCCGCCCTTCTGAATCGCCAGGTCGCCTTTGGTTTGGAAGAGAATGGCCGACCCCTGCCTTGAGTTTGCGTATCCCCTGGACAGACAGAAGGCGTGGTAGTTTCTCCAGTCGGCTCGCAGTTCCCTTTCGGTCGGCGAGCTGACCTTCCCGATTTTGGCCGATGGGCCGGAGCATCCCCCGGCCACCGCCAGGAGAACAAGCAGCACAACCGCCCCGAGGAGACGTGTTGCCCCGCACTTCATGGAAAAACCCTCCCTTTGCCGTCTTGCGCTTCAGCATGCCCCAAGGGCTCTCTTTCCGCGGACAAAAGCCCTCTGCCGGGGCTCGCTGGTCCGTCGCCGCCCCCCTCCGGCCGCCCGCGCGCCGATCCCCCGATCTGTTCTGTAGCTTCTGGCTACCAGAGGCCTCCCACCTTGAGAATGAGACCTTGGTCCTATGGGCGGAGAAGGGCCAAGGGGGAACAAATCTTGAATTATGAATTGCCTTGATTTCAGGGGGGGGGGTGGGGGCGATCTATGACCGGGCCGTGGCGCATCGAATTCGAGGCCGCGTTGTATCATCTTCTTCCCCGGGGAAACGAACGGCGCGACATCGTCGCCGACGACCTCGACCGCCGGCGACTGCTGAAGACCTTGGGCGAGGCGGCGGAGCGCTTTGCGATGGAGGGTGTTGCCCATGTGATCATGCCCAACCACGTTCACCTGCTTGTGCGCACGCGGCAGGCGAACCTATCCCGGGCCATGCACCGGTTAGGGACGACCTGCACCCAGCGCTACTCGTCACGAACTGCCCATCGCGCTCGAGCAGCGCTATGCACCGGTTAGGGACGACCTGCACCCAGCGCTACAGCCGGCGCCTCGGCCGAAGCGGGCATCTCTTCCAGGGGGGCTTCAGGAGTGGAGGCCTACATAGGTCGGGCGCGTGCATTCTTTGGCTGGGGCGAGGGAGGGGGTGAGGCCTTCCCCACCGGATCCTTGCCGCACGGAATTCGCCACGCAAAACCGGGCCCCTTTGCTTCCTTAACTCCTCGCAGCCGGCCTCGAGCGCCTTGGCGATATCCGCGTGCCTCCTTCGGGCGTGGAGCGGCTGGTGTTCGGCGCATGACATGCGCTGCGAGGCTGCACCCCTGCCCGATGCGGTCGAGCTGGATCGCCAGGCATCTGCCAAGGTCTCGGGTGCAAACCCCGGCAGGAGCGCATCCCTGCATCGCCACGAGCACCCGCTCGACTTCAACTATGGCCGTCCCGTAAGACGCGACCTCCTTGGCGATGACCTCGCGGTAGCTGTTGCGGTTCGATTTTTCGCCAAGGCAGGCAACGATGAGGAGCGATCGCTCGTCGTGAAAGGCGAGCCGCGGCGGCCCAGCGATGTGCTGAGAGGCTCTCGCCCCATCCCGTCAGGTCTTCGGCTTTCTAGCACCCCGTCTCGCTTAGCGCACGCCTCCCTTCCTTCCCCGGGGTACAAGTCGGCCAACGCAGCTTCATCCGCCAGATTTCCTCCCTCCCTCCCCCTCCGGCGCATCCGGCAGAATCTCGAGCGTGAGCTTTTCGATCACCTCCTGCGCCACCGCCTCATCCATCGGGAACCCCGGAAGCCCCAGAAACTTGACTTCAAGCGGCATCTGCCGGGTCAGACGCAACTTGGGCCGATGCTCGAGCCTCGGTTGCAGCTCCTCCAGCCCAGAACCCGGTAATGTGGCACACCGCTCGGGTTCAAGTTTTCGCATGAGATGACGTTGGGTTGTTTGTCAGCCCGCGCCCGCCGGGCCGATGCCGGTGGAGAGCCGCAAGAGCCCGGTTTGAAAAATACCGTCCTGGGGCCGTTTCAGGGAGTGCAGAGCACCCAGGAATGGACCGCCGTGCGTGGCACGAGCAGAAGGGAGGCGCATGCTGTGGGCATTTTTGACGACGGGATCGATGCCGAGGAGATGGGACTGATCGGGGCGCTCTCGGAGGAGCTTTCCGAGGAGCGCCGGGAGCAGCGCCGCCTGCGCCGCGAGCTTGAGGCCGAGGACGACGAGGAGGCGGACGATGAGGGGGATGAGCCGCTTCCGCGTCGCGGCAGGCGCGTACGCGCCGCGCCAGGCCGGCGCCTGCCGGGCCCGACGGGCGCGAAAGGCGAGCTCTTCCTGCGCTGGGTGCGCGAGGTGAATCGCGGCCTGAAGGGGCGCCACGATTCCATGTACGGCCCTCCCCGCTCGCCAGAGGACGGCCGCCCGCTTTCGACCGCGATCGACTTTTTCGGCGTTCGGATCGAAAACGCCCATCTCGTCTCCGACCGCTTCCTACACCTCATCTATGTCGTCATGGTCCGCTTCCGCGACCACGGTCTTTCGGCCATCGTTTTCACCGATGACGGCACGCCGGTTGTGAACGGTGTTGAGGAACTCGGGACCTTCGACGTTTCGACGCGCACGATCACGATCAACCTGCGCCTGCACTTCGAAATGGCGGTGCGCACCGCGGCCCACGGCCACAGCGGATACGAGCTGATGGCCCTCATCTGGAAAGGGATGGCGACGACCCTGCTGCATGAGTTCGCCCACGCGATCGACACCGCCCAGGGCCCCTTGAGCCGCCGCGGCCGCTCATCGCTCGAGGGGTTCGCCGACTCTTGGACGGCCGAGGCCATGACCGCGCTCGCCCTGGAGGGCCAGCTCGAACCTCCCGCCGAGGAAACCGAGGAGCCTTTTTTTGGGGGACTGGTCGCCGAGGCGCTGGCGGCCGCCGCGGCCGCCGGTGAGCCGTGGGCGGCGGAGCAGCAGGCGATCCGCAACGCGAGACTGGTGTTTCGCGACGCGGAGTCGGGCATCTCCCTGGCGACGGAGAAGGAGTTCTACGCGCTCTCGCTTGCGGGCGCCAACGGCGATCCGCGCGGCCTCCGCTTGAACGATTTTATCCGGCGCGGCCGCGCGCGCGAGCTGGCCGCCCAGGAGCGCGAGGCGGAGCTCGAGCGGAAGCTTCGCGAGGCGCTCCGTGGGCGGCGCGAAGTGATCGTCGAGCACCGCTTCCCCGGCAGCCAGCCCCGCCGGCTCCGCGGCTTTCCCGTGGCGATACGCAAAGAGGGGCCTTTTGTTTCGGTCAGCCTGGCGGGATGCGAGGGCGGCGCGCCCGTCGAGCTGCGTCTCGACCACCTGGAAGCGGTTGCGGAGCCGGGACATGCCTGAGAGTGCATCCCCCCCGGCCGTCGGCCGCCCGATGCCGCGGGCGACCCGTACCCCGCTCCTGGCGCCGGAGCCCATTCGAACCGAGCTTTCCGTCTCTCTCGAGGCCGGGCTCGAGCCGCTGCGCGACATTCGCGCCGGGGAAAAGCTGCGCCTGTGGCTCGAGCCAGGCGGCGGCGCAGGGGTCTTCGATGTTGCGGTCGAGCGCGGTGACGGCACGCCGGTCGGCTACCTGGAGCCTGCCATATCCCGCCGAATCGGTGCCGCGCTTGAGAGATCCCGACGGGAGCTCTGGGCGACGGTGGTCGAAATCGGGCCCGGCCCCGACCAGTTCACGCAGCCGCGGATCGCTGTCGAATTCCGCACGCCGACTAAGCCGCCGGGCGGCGCGCCGTTCCCATCGGCCGCCGTTCCGACTTTCCGCGAACTCGTCCCCACGGCGGCCTATCCCCACCCTTACCCGTTCCCCTTTTTCAACCCGGTGCAGAGCGCGGTCTTTCCCCTGCGCGGGAACGGAAACAACATCATCGTCAGCGCCAACACCAGCGCCGGCAAGACCATCGCGGCCGAGCTGCTGGTCGACGACACCCTCGCCCGCGGGCGGAAGGTCATCTACCTCAGCCCGTTCAAGGCGCTCACCGAGGAGCGCTACGCGGACTGGAAGAAGCGCTATTCGGACAAACGGCTGGCCATAACGACCGGCGACTACGAGCTCACCCCGGCCCTCCAGGAGGAGCTGAGATCGGCCGACATCGTGGTGATGACCTCCGAGATGATGGACAGCCGCACCCGCAAGTTCGAAAGCGAGCGCAACGAGTGGATGCGTGCGGTCGGCCTGGTCGTGGTGGACGAGGCCCACATCCTCTCCACCCCCCGGGGCGACAAGGTCGAAGTCGGCCTCATGCGCTTCACGCGCTTCTGCCCCCAGGCCCGGCTGATGCTTCTAAGCGCCACCATGTCCAACCGCGACGAAATCGGCGAATGGATCACTTCTTTGAACGACATGCCGACCGACGTCGTCTACAAAGACTGGCGTCCGGTGAAGCTGGACGTTCACTACGTCGAGCATCGGGAATTTAGGAACTTCAACGGCAAGCTGGACTACCACAGGACCGAGGAGGAGAAAATCGCGCTGGCGCTTGAGTTGGTCATGCTGAAACCGGCCGAAAAGTTCCTGGTTTTCGTGCACACGAAGAAAACCGGATCGAGAATTGTGGCCGAACTGAAAAAGCGGGGGGTCAAGGCCCTTTACCACAACGGCGACCTCGACCTCGCAGGACGCGCGGCGGCCGAGAGCAGCTTCAAAAACCGGGCGAACGGAACGCGGGTCCTCGTCAGCACCTGCACCACGGCCTGGGGGGTCAACCTGCCGGCGCGCAATGTCGTGGTGGTCGGCGTCACGCGGGGGCTCAAGCCGGTCGACGAGATCGACATCATCCAGATGGCCGGCCGCGCCGGCCGCTACGGCATCGACGAGGAAGGACACGTCTTTCTGATCGTCCCCATGGGCAGCCGCGAAGAGTGGGAGGAAATCTTTCGCAGGCCCCGCCCTGTGACATCGGTCCTGAACGACCACGGTCGCCTCGTAGAGCACGTCCTGGCGGAGATCTACACCGGCCTGGTCGGCAGGCTCAGCGACGTTTTCACCTGGTACCGCCGCAGCCTCGGCCACCGGCAGGGCAAGCGTCCCTTTTCGTACGACGACATCCGGAAGGTGGTCGAAAAGCTGATCTCGCTCGACATGATCCGCATCCAAGGGGACCAGGTTGCCATCAGCGCCCTGGGGGCCGTGTCAGCCGTGATGTATTTTCCGCCGGAGGACATCCACGCCTGGCGGATGAATTTCAACCGTCTGTTTACGAAAGGTTTAGAGGACAACGAACATGCCGTGGCATGGGCGCTGGCCGACGTCCCGTCCCTGGCCATGGATTACCTGCCGGCCGATTTCAGCACCCTCGAGCTGGAATGGGCCGCAATTTTATCGGAACACGATCTGCGTCTGAGCCGCCTCAACGTGCCTGCAGCGCTGGCGGTGCATGCCTGCCTGATGGGAGCCAAACCGTTCGCAGGGATCGGCACGCTCGCAGGCCGGTTCTGGTCAGACCACCTGCGCATCCTGAACGCCCTTCGGATGATCGATAAAAGTTTCGCGAAATGGGGCCGCGAGGAATTCTGGAGCCAACTGGGGCTGCGGTTGACCCGCAACAAAAAAAGCTAAGGCGGCTCTAAATAGCCCTTCGCCCGAGCCGCATGCCGGCCAAGCATCCGCTTCGGCGCCGGTTGGGCCCGGGCTTGAAAGAAGGAAAATCTATACGGTTCATCCGATTAAAGCGTACTTTTCGTTGAAAAAAGTGGACATACGTGCTCGTTTCTGGATCACAGCGCCAACCATGATTCAGAAAGGAGAGCAAGCGTATGTCCACCAGCCTCTTGTACCATGGATGGGGTCTCAAAGGCGATCATTACGTGCGCACCGAGTACGCGCAGGGGCAGATCCTCTTCACCGTCCAACCGGCTCCCGGAACATTGGCCTGTCCGGCCTGCGGGTGCCGACAGCTGATTCACCACGGGGGGACGGAGCGGATCTGGCGGCAGGTGCCGATCGGCTCCAAGCCGGTTTTCATCCGCATGCGGGTTCTTCGCGTGGAGTGCCGTGAGTGCAAGACGATCCGCCAGGTAGAGGTCGGCTTTGCCGCCCCACGGTATACCTACACCCGTCAGTTTGAGCGCTATGCGCTGGAGTTGTGCCGGCACATGACGATCCGGGATGTGGCCCGTCATCTGCAGGTGGGCTGGGATCGGATCAAGGAGATTCAAAAGCGCTTTCTCAAACGTCGATTTGCCCGGCCCAAGCTGGGAACGTTGCGCCAAATCGCCATTGACGAGATCTCCATCGGCGAGGGGCAAAAGTACCTGACCGTGGTTTTGGATCTCGACAGCGGAGCGGTGGTGTTTGTCGGACAGGGCAACGGGGCCGAGGCCCTGGTGCCGTTCTGGCGGCGTCTGAAGCGCTCCCCGGCCTGTGTCGAGGCGGTGGCGATGGACATGTCCAAGGCCTACATTCGTGCGGTGCGTGATCCCTTGGCCTCGGCCACGATCGTCTTCGACCACTTCCATGGGATCAAGTTGTTCAATGACAAGTTTCAAGAGTTCCGCCGTCAGTTGTTCCACAAGGCCTCAAGCGACCTGGAAAAACGGGTCCTCAAAGGAACCCGTTGGCTTTTGCTGAAGAACCCAGAGAATCTGGTGGAAGCCCGCAACGAGCGCCAGCGCTTGCAAAAGGCCCTTGAACTCAACCAGCCGCTGGCGACCGTCAATTCCATGAAAGAAGACTTGCGCCAGCTATGGTTGCAGAAAAACCGCAGCCAGGCGGCGCGCTTCCTTTGCGATGGGATCGCCCGGGCGCAGGCCTCTGGGATCTCCATGCTCAAAAAATTCGCCAAGACCCTGCAGACTCATTTTGACGGCATTTTGGCCTATTACACGTACCCCATTTCAACGGGTCCGCTGGAAGGCACCAACCACAAAATCAAAACCATGAAGCGGCAAGCTTACGGGTACCGCGATACCGAATTCTTCATTCTGAAAATCCTCGGACTTCACTTCACAAAGTACGCTTTAGTCGGATGAACCCAAAAAAGCCGCCGCGGTTCACAGCTGGACGGGCCGTTCGGTCCGGGACCTAGACATGGCCGGCACCCGGCTCTGGCTCGACTGCCGCTACCGCAAGCTCTACTGTGCCGCCTGCCGAAGGATCGTGATCGAGGGGCTGGATCTGTTTGACCCCTACCTGCGCATCACGCGGCGTCTGGCCGCTTACATCCACGAGCTGTGCCGGTGGATGACGGTCCAAGACGTCGCCCGGCACCTGGGTCTGGACTGGAAGACGGTCAAGGACGCCGACAAGCTCTTTTTGGAGGCCCGATACGGAACGCCCGATTATGCGGGCCTTCGCATCCTGGCGGTCGACGAGATCTCCATCCGCAAGGGCCACCGCTACCTGACCGTGGTGCTCAACTACGAAACCGGCCGCGTTGTCTACGTGGGCAAAGACCGCAAAGCCAAGACCCTAATGCGCTTTTTTAACCAGCTCAGCGCGGGGCAGCGCAAGGCCATTGAAGCCGTCGCCATGGACATGTGGGACCCCTACATCAAGGCCGTTAAAAAAAAACTGCCGGCCGCCCGGATCGTCTTCGATCTGTTCCACGTCGTGGCGGCCTTCAACCGCGTGATCGACGCGGTGCGAAACAGCGAGCATCGCAAGGCCCGAAAAGAGCACAAGGCGGTCTACAAGGGGGCCAAGTATCTGCTGCTGAAAAACCGCCGCAACCTGCGGCGCCGAAGCCACCGGCAACAGCTCAAAGAGCTGCTGGCACTCAACGAGGTCATCAGTACCGTGATGATCCTCAAGGAAAAGCTCAAGCTCCTCTGGCGCTATCGTTCACGAACCTGGGCGTCCAAGGCGCTCGATCAGTGGTGTACGCTGGCCCGATCCCTCAAGCAGAAATCTCTGAGCGCCTTCGCCAACATGCTGCAGAGACATCGCAACGGGATCCTCAACCACTGTGACTACCCCATCCATACGGGGAAGCTCGAAGGGGTCAACAACAAGATCAAGGTCATCAAGCGCAAGGCCTACGGCTTCCTTGGCCTGCGGTACTTCACACTGAAAATCTACCAGGCGTTTGCCAACTAACTTGGAGATGATTCTCCCGTAAAAAAAGAGGGGCAGCGGACCAAGCCGCCACCCCTCGATTTTCCTGGTGCCGAGGGACAGAATCGAACTGCCGACACGGGGATTTTCAGTCCCCTGCTCTACCGACTGAGCTACCTCGGCACGCAAGACGATGCCGCATGAATGCCCGGTTTTGTAGGCAACCCGCGGATTGTTGTCAAGATCTTTTTGGCGTGGCCCCGAGGTCGCCGGCCAGATGCTGGAGCAGGGCGGCCGCGGCCGCGGCCGCGGTTTCGGCGCGCAGCACGCGCGGGCCGAGGCGGCGCAGAAGAAAACCCGCCGCGGCGGCCCGCTCCGCCTCCTCGCGGCTGAAGCCCCCCTCCGGCCCCAACACGGCGAGCGCCGAGGTGACCTCTCCCCCGCGCACATCGGCGGCCGAAAGCGGCTCCGAGGCCTCCTCCCAGAAGAGAATCCGTGCCTCCCAGGCGGTTTCCGCGGCGAGCAGCCGCTCGAAGCGCAGCCCCTCACCGATCTCGAGGAGAACCCCGCGACGGCACTGCTTGAGCGCCTCCACCGCGATCCGCCGCCAGCGCTCGAAGCGGAACGCGTCGCGCCCCGCGGCGGGCTTGACGACCGCGCGCGCGCAGACAAGCGGAATCAACCGCGCCACCCCCAGCTCGGACAGGGTGCGCACCAGGCGGTCCATCTTTTTTTCTTTGAGCCACCCCTGCGCGAGGCCGAGGCGCAAGGAGGGAATCCCCGCGGCGGGGATTTTCTCGCGGATCTGAAGTTCGATGCGGCCCGGCAGCATCCGGTCGATCACGGCGCGATACTCAAAGCCGCAACCGTCCACGAGCCCCACCTCCGAGCCACGCGACAGCCGCAGCACATGCCGCGCGTGAGCGGCCTCCGCACCCTCGATGACCGCCAGCGCACCCTCCACGGCCGAAGGATCGACGTAAAAATAGCGCATCGCCCGCTTCTCCGCCTGGATCTCATGATCTTTCTACGCCGTTTTCCCCCGGCCGGCAACCACCGCACAAGCCGGCCTGCCTTGTCAGGGGGGACCGCCCGTGCTAAGCGTTATTTGGATGCGCTATGTGACCCCTTGCTCGGGAGAGGAGCGGCTATGGAACGAAACGACCCGCCCCGGCAGCCTCCGGCCTTGCCGTCCGAGGAGGACGAGGAGATCATCGAGCTCGTCGAGGAAGTGGCCGAGGAGCAGGACCGGGCCGCGGCCGAGCAGGAGGAGATCGCGCCGCCGGGTCTCCCTGAGCTCGACCTCTCCGGCCTCGACGAGGAAGATAAAGCGCCGGACGCCGAGGAGATCGAGCTGCTCGAGGTCGAGGAAGGCGCCGCCGAAGACGACCGCTTATGGCTCGAGGAGCTCGAGCGCGAGCTCCTCCCCCCCGATTCCCTGACGAACGACGATCCGTCCAAGACCGCCGCGCCCGCCGCCCCGCCTTTGGAGCCGGGGCCCGAGACCACGGCCGCGGACATCTTCGCCGCCCATCTCGAGGCGCTGGCCGAGGCCCCCGAACCCGACGAGGGCCCGGCCGCGGCGCTGGCGGCGCGGCCCATCCCGCCGGCCGCCCCCGCGGTTCCCCCCGCTCCGCCGGCCCCGGCCCTCTCCGAGGAGGCGGTCGAGGCCGTGGTCGAGCGCGTGCTCGCGCGCAAGCTCGGGACCGACATCCCGACCGCCGTGCGCCGGGCGATCGAGGAGGCCGTCGCCCGCGAAATCGAGCGCGTGAAACGGCTCATCCTCGAAGAGGACCCGGACGCCGAGGCCTGAAGCCGCCCCGCCGGCCCTCTCTCCCCGCACCCGCCGGGATTGCCGAAGCCCGTCTCATCTGCTATGGAACCCCTGCCCGCGGGGAAGCGGCCTCTTTTTTTCTCTTCGCGGGGCCTTGAGAAAGGGGATTCCGGGACATGGCCAAGCCGAGCTTCGACAAAGCCTACGAGCCGCACGAGGTGGAGCGGCGCTGGTACGCCTTCTGGGAGGAAAACGGCCTCTTTGCCGCCGAGGAGGAAAGCGACCGGCCGAGCTTTTCGATCGTCATCCCTCCGCCCAACGTGACCGGCGTGCTCCACATGGGCCATGCCCTGAACAACACCCTGCAGGACATCCTCTGCCGCTACCGCCGCCTCTGCGGGGACAACGTGCTCTGGATGCCCGGCACCGACCACGCCGGGATCGCCACCCAGAACGTCGTCGAGCGCAATCTCGCCGAACGCGGCCTCACCCGCCAGGCGCTCGGCCGGGAGCGCTTCATCGAGGAGGTCTGGCGCTGGCGCGAGACCTACGGCAGCGCGATCATCCATCAGCTCAAGCGCCTCGGCGCCTCCTGCGACTGGAGGCGCGAGCGCTTCACCATGGACGAGGGGCTCTCGCGCGCCGTGCGCAAGGTCTTCGTCGATCTCTACCGCGAGGGGCTCATCTACCGCGGCGACTACATCATCAACTGGTGCCCGCGCTGCCACACCGCGCTCGCCGACCTCGAGGTGGAACACGAGGAGGTGGACGGCCGTCTCTACCACATCCGCTACCCCTTCGCCGGTGCGGCGGGCGGGCTCACCGTGGCGACGACCCGGCCGGAAACGATGCTCGGCGACACGGCGGTCGCCGTCCACCCCGAGGACGAGCGCTTCGCCGCCCTCCCCGCCTCTGCGGTCCTCCTCCCCCTCATGGACCGGGAGATCCCGGTCATCCGCGACCCCTACGTCGAGCGCGGCTTCGGGACCGGCGCCCTCAAGGTGACCCCGGCCCACGACCCCAACGATTTCGAGATCGGCCGGCGCCACGGCCTGCCCGCCGTCAAGGTGATCGGCGACGACGGCCGCATGACCGCGGAGGCCGGCCGCTTCCAGGGCCTGGACCGCTTCGCCTGCCGCAAGCAGGTGGTCGCCGAGCTCGAGCGCCTGGGGCTCCTCGTCGAGGCCCGCCCCCACCGGCATGCCGTCGGGCACTGCTACCGCTGCCGCACGGCGATCGAGCCCAACCTCTCGCGGCAGTGGTTCGTGAGGACCCGGCCCCTCGCGGAGCCGGCGATCGCGGCCGTGCGCGAGGGACGGACGCGCATCATCCCCGAAACCTGGGCGAACACCTACTTCGACTGGATGGAAAACATCCGCGACTGGTGCATCTCGCGCCAGATCTGGTGGGGGCACCCGATCCCCGCGTGGACCTGCGCCGCCTGCGGCGAGGTGCACGTGGCGATGGAGGCCCCGGGGCGCTGCACACGCTGCGGCGGAAGCGAGCTCGCCGCCGAGGAGGACGTCCTCGACACCTGGTTCAGCTCGGCCCTGTGGCCCTTTTCGACGATGGGCTGGCCGGAGGACACCGCGCTGCTGCGCCGCTTCTACCCGACCTCGGTCCTCGTCACCGGCTTCGACATCCTCTTCTTCTGGGTCGCCCGCATGATGATGATGGGCCTGCACTTCCTGAAGGACGTGCCCTTCCGCGACGTCTACGTGCACGCCCTCGTGCGCGACGAGGAAGGCCAGAAGATGAGCAAGTCCCGCGGGAACGTCATCGACCCCCTGGAGGTGATCGACCGCTACGGGACCGACGCCTTCCGCTTCACGCTCGCCGCCTTCGCCGCGCAGGGGCGGGACATCAAGATGAGCGAAAAGCGGGTCGAGGGCTACCGCCACTTCATCAACAAGATCTGGAACGCGGCGCGCTTCGCCCTGATGCATCTCGAGGGCGTGCAGGACCTCCCGCCCGCCTCGGAGCTCTCCCTCGCCGACCGCTGGATCCTCTCGCGGCTGGCGAACGCCGCCCACGAGACGCGGCGGGCCCTCGACGCCTACCGCTTCAACGATGCCGCGGCGGCGCTCTACCGCTTCGTGTGGCACGAGTTCTGCGACTGGTACCTCGAGGCCGCGAAACCCGCCCTCCAGGACCCGGCGCGGCCGCAGCCGCGGGCCGCCGCCCGGGCCGTGCTCGGCCGGGTGCTGCGGGAGGCGCTCGTGCTGCTGCACCCCTTCATCCCCTTTGTGACCGAGGAGATCTGGCACCACCTCCCCGGGACCTCGGGGTCGATCTCGCGCGCCGCCTTCCCCGAGGCCTCCGGCTTCCGCGACCCTGGGGCCGAGGAGCGCATGGGGATCCTGATCGAGGCGGTCACGGCGGTGCGCAACGTGCGCGGGGAGACGGGCATCGCCCCGGGCCAGGCCCTCGAGGCCCTGGTGCACGCCGGCCGGCCCGAGGTGCGCGAAGTGCTCGCCGCGCAACGAGAGCTCGTGATGCGTCTGGCGCGGCTCTCCTCGCTCTCCTTCCTCGAAGCCCCCGTCCGGCCGCGGGGGGCGGCCACGGCGGTGGCGGCGGGGGCGACGATCTACGTCCGGCTCGAGGGGGTTCTCGACTTCGCCCGCGAGGCGGCCCGGCTCGAAAAGGAGCTCGGCAAGGTCGAAAAGGAGCTCGCCGCGATCGAGCGCAAACTCGTGAACGCCGACTTCCTCGCCAAGGCCCCGGCCGAGGTGGTGCACAAGGTGCGCTCCCAGCAGGCCGAGCTCGGCGAGCGGCGGGAAAAGCTTCGGGCGCACCTGGACCGGATCCGCGCGTATGATTCCGCTTCGTGACACGATCGAGGCCCGCTCGCGGCCGCTCGTCACCCGCAGCCTGATCGCGGCCAATGTCGTCGTCTTCCTCGTGCAGCTCGCCCAGGGCCCCCACCTCGACCGCTTCATCTTCCTCTACGGCCTCGTCCCCGCGCGCTATTTCGTCCCCGAGTTCGCCGACTACTTCACCTTCGGCGAGCAGGCCCTGGCCCTCCTCTCCTTCATGTTCCTGCACGGCGGCTTCGGCCATCTCCTGGGCAACCTGTGGTCGCTCTACATCTTCGGCGACAACGTGGAGGATCACCTCGGGCCGCTGCGCTACCTCGCCTTCTACCTCCTGAGCGGGCTCGCCTCGGGGCTGGCGCACATGCTGATCTACCCCCACTCGACGGTGCCCACGATCGGCGCCAGCGGGGCGATCGCCGGCGTCATGGGCGCCTACTTCCTCCTCTTCCCGGGGGCGCGCATCCTCACCCTGGTGCCGATCCTCTTCATCCCCTACTTCTTCGAGATCCCGGCCTTCTTTTATCTCGGGATCTGGTTCCTGCTGCAGTTTCTGAACGCGGCGGGCGCATCCGGCGAGGCGGGCGGGGTGGCCTGGTGGGCGCACATCGGGGGCTTCGTCTTCGGGATGCTCCTGGTGAAGATCGCCGACCGGGTCCCCCGGGCCGGCCTGAGCGACCCCCTGCGGCGGCTCGCCGCAAGCCCCCGCACCGACCGGCTGCGCATGCTCCACCCCGAGGCCCAGGGGGATTCCGGGGACCGGCTCGCCGTGCTCACCGTCTCGCCCTGGGAGGCCGAGTTCGGGGCCCGCAAGCTGATCGCCGTCCCCGGCCGGTTCGGGAACCGGATGCTCCGGGTCGCGGTCCCGCCGGGGGTGCGCGAGGGGATGCGGCTGCGGCTGCGCGGCCTGGGGGCGCCGCGCGCGGACGGGGGCCGGGGGGATCTCCTGCTCGAAATCCGGATCCGGCCCTTCTGAGCGGGTCTCAGGCGGGGGCGGCGGGTTCCTGCGCCGGGGAGACGATCACCGAAACCCGGTTGCGGCCGGCTTGCTTCGAGCGGTACATCGCCTGGTCGGCGCGGCGCACGAAGGCCTCGAGGGACTCGCGGGGGCAGTACTCCGTCACCCCGATGCTGATCGTCTTGTTGACCGGGGTGCCCGAGCGCGGGTGGAAGATTTCGGCCTCGAGTGTTGCCCGGATCCGCTGGGCGACGGTGCGGGCCTCCTCGGCGCCGGTTTCGGGCAGGATCACGGTGAACTCCTCGCCCCCGTAACGGTAGGCCGAGTCGTTCGCCCGCAGGCAGGACTTGAGGATCTGGCTGAACCGCACGAGCACCTTGTCGCCCTCGAGGTGGCCGTAGGTGTCGTTGTACTCCTTGAAGCGGTCGATGTCGATCAGCAAGAGCGACAGCGGGTGGCGGTAGCGCAGGGAGCGGTCGATTTCGAGCTCGAGCTGGTGGTGGAAATGGCGGGAATTGTAGAGGGCGGTCAGGCCGTCGGTGACGGCCATCTTCTGGAGCTCCTCGAGCATGCGGGTTCTCTCCTGGGCGAGTTCGCGCTCCCGGATCACGCGCTTGACCCGCAGGAGAAGCTCCTCGTAGCGGAGCGGCTTGACCAGAAAGTCGCTCGCCCCGCGGCCGATCGCCTCCTCGTAGGAGTAATCCGCGCCGTAGCCGGTCATGACGATGACGTCGGCCCGGCCCTCGCTCTTGACGGCCTGGGTGAGATCCAGCCCGCTGATCGCCCCGCTGAGCTCGATGTCGGTGATGACGAGATCGAAGCCCCCGCCGCGCAGCCGGGAGAGCCCCTCCTCGCCCGTGAGCGCCGCCTCGGTCTCGAAGCCCGAGCGGTTCAGGTATTCGCAGAGGACCTGGCAGACGTCGACCTGGTCATCGACGATCAGAATCCGCTTCCGCTCCAACACGCCTCCCCCCTCACGCACGGCGCTGGATGCCCTCCCCCCCGCGGCCTTCGGCCCTTGCCGTCTTGACAGCCGGCGCCCCGGGTTGCTAATCCCCCCGCTTTGCGCGATAGTGCCATGATACCGGCGAACGGTCGCCGCGTCAACGAGCCCCCGGTCCTGCGGCACGCCGGCCCGTTTCCGTCCCCGGCCCGCGGCCCGGCGGCGCGCGGGATCCCCCGAGCATGAATCGCATCCGCAACTTCAGCATCATCGCCCACATCGACCACGGCAAGTCCACCCTCTCGGACCGCCTGATCCAGGCCTGCCGCATCGTTTCCGACCGCGAATTCCAGGACCAGATCCTGGACACGATGGACATCGAACGCGAGCGCGGGATCACGATCAAGAGCCAGACGGTGTGCCTGCCCTACGACGCCCGGGACGGGGCCCGCTACGTCCTCAACCTGATCGACACCCCCGGCCACGTGGACTTCACCTACGAGGTCTCGCGCGCGCTCGCGGCCTGCGAGGGGGCGCTCTTGCTCATCGACGCCAGCCAGGGGGTCGAGGCCCAGACGCTCGCCAACCTCTACCTCGCCCTCGAGCACGACCTCGAGATCCTGCCCGTGATCAACAAGATCGACCTCCCCTCGGCCGACCCCGAGCGCGTCCGCCGCCAGATCGCCTCCGACCTCGGCCTCGACCCGGCGGGGGCGCTCCTCGTCTCGGCCAAGGGGGGCACCGGCATCGAGGAGCTCCTCGAGGCGATCGTGCAGCGGCTCCCCGCGCCCTCGGGCGACCCGGAGGCGCCGCTCCGCGCGCTCATCTTCGACTCGCACTACGACCCCTACCGCGGGACGGTGGTCTATCTCCGCCTCTTCGACGGCAGCGTGAAAAGCGGCGACACGATCCAGCTGCTCTCCAACCGCGCCACCTACAAGGTGGAGGAGGTGGGGATGTTCCAGCTCCGCCAGGTGCCGGTCGAGCGGCTCGCGGCCGGGCAGGTGGGCTACCTCACGGCCGGCATCAAGACGATCCGCGACGTGCGCATCGGCGACACGGTCACCCACCGCGACCGGCCCTGCGCAACACCGCTTCCGGGCTTCAAGGAGTTCAAGCCGGTCGTCTTCTCCTCGATCTACCCCGTGGCGGCCGACGACTACGAGGAGCTCGCCGCCGCACTCGAAAAGCTCCGCCTGAACGACGCCGCCCTCGTCTACGAGAAGGACACCTCGGCCGCGCTCGGCTTCGGCTTCCGCTGCGGCTTCCTCGGGCTGCTCCACCTCGAGGTGGTCCAGGAGCGGCTCGAGCGCGAGTACGGCCTCTCGCTCATCCTCACCGCCCCCTCGGTCCGCTACCGCATCCGCCTGCGCGACGGCTCCGAGATCACGATCGACAACCCCGCCCTCTACCCCGACCCGGCCTCGATCGAGGCGACCTTCGAACCCTTCATCCGCGCCACGATCCTGGTCCCGGAGCGCTACATGGGGGCGGTCATGAAGCTCTGCCTCGACCGGCGGGGGGTGAGCGTGAATTACCAATACCTCACGAGCGACCGCCTGGAGATGGTCTTCGAGCTGCCGCTCGCCGAGGTGATCTACGACTTCTACGACCGGCTCAAGTCGATCACCCAGGGCTACGGCTCCTTCGACTACGAGCTGATCGACTACCGGGAGACCGATCTCGTCAAGCTCGACATCCTGATCAACGGCGAGCGCGTGGACGCCCTCTCGCAGCTCGTCCACCGCGACCGGGCCGTCGCCCGCGCCCGCGCCGCCTGCGAGCGGATCAAGGAGGAAATGCCGCGGCAGATGTTCAAGATCCCCATCCAGGGCGCGATCGGCGGCACGATCATCGCGCGGGAGACCGTCTCCGCCCTGCGCAAGGATGTGCTCGCCAAGTGCTACGGCGGGGACGTGACCCGCAAGCGCAAGTTGCTCGAAAAGCAAAAAAAAGGCAAAAAACGCATGAAGATGGTCGGCAAGGTGATGATTCCCCAGTCCGCCTTCCTCGCCGTGCTCCGCAGCGACGAGGAGTAGGGCGGACCCGCCGACCCCCTCTCAGGATCGACCGCCATGGGCAAGACCATCGCCGAAAAGATCTTCGACGCGCATCTCGTCGACCGCCCGGCCGAAGACGTCTGGGTGCTTTCCCTCGACGCCGTCTTCGGCCACGAAATCACCACCCCGCCCGCGATCCTCGAGCTCGCCCGCCGCGGCAAGGACCGGGTCTTCGACCCCGGCCGCATCAAGGCCGTGATCGATCACGTGACCCCGGCGAAGGACGGGAAAACCGCGCTCCAGGGGAAGATCCTGCGGGACTGGGCGCGGCGCCACGGGATCCGGGACTTCTTCGACGTCGGCCGCAACGGCGTCTGCCACGTGCTCTTCCCCGAGCAGGGCTTCGTGCGGCCGGGCTACGCCGTCGTCATGGGCGACTCCCACACCTGCACGAACGGCGCCTTCGGGGCCTTCACCCCCGGCGTGGGGACGACCGACCTCGCCGTCGCGCTCCTGAAAGGGGTCTGCGCCTTCCGCACCCCGCGCTCGATGAAGATCACCCTGAAGGGGGCCCTCGCGCCGGGCGTCTTCGCCAAGGACGTGATCCTCGCCGTCGTCGGCCGGATCGGCGTCGACGGCGCCACCGACCGCATCGTCGAGTTCGACGGTCCGGTCGTCTCCGCGATGGACATGGAAGCGCGCATGACGCTCTGCAACATGACCGTGGAGGCGGGCGCCACCTGCGGCATCTGCCGGCCCGACGAGAAGACGGTGGACTTCCTCTGGGAGTTCATCCGGGGGGACTTCCCCGACCGCGAGGCGGCCGCGGCCGCGTTCCGGCGATGGTGGCCCGACCCGGACGCCGCCTACGTCGAGGAGATCGAAATCGACGTCTCCGGCCTCGAGCCGCTGTGCACCTTCGGCTACAAGCCCGACCGGGTGAAGCCCGTGCGCGAGCTCGCGGGGACGCCGATCGACCAGGTCTTCATCGGCTCCTGCACCAACGGCCGCCTGAGCGACCTCCGGGTCGCCGCCGGCATCGTGCGCGGCAAAACGATCCATCCCCGGGTGCGCGGGATCGTCTGCCCGGCCACCCCGAAGATCTACGCCGCGGCGCTGCGCGAGGGGCTGATCGAGGATTTCCTCCAGGCGGGCTTCTGCGTGACCAACCCGACCTGCGGCCCCTGCCTCGGCATGAGCACGGGGGTGCTGGCCGAGGGCGAGGTCTGCGCCTCGACCTCCAACCGCAACTTCAACGGCCGCATGGGCAAGGGCGGCATGGTGCATCTCATGAGCCCGGCGACGGCCGCGGCCTCGGCCCTCGCCGGGGCGATCGACAATTCCCCCCTCTTCCCCGGAACCCGGAGCACGCCATGAAGACCTTCGGCGGCGCGGCGCGGTTTCTCGACCGCGACGACATCAACACCGACGAGATCATCCCCGCGCGGTACCTGACCGAGGTCGAGCGGGAGGCGCTCAAGCCCTACCTGCTCGAGGACCTGCGGCTGGAGGGCTTCGACCCCCGTCGCGACCTCGCCGGCTGCGAGGCCCTCATCGCGCGCGCCAATTTCGGCTGCGGCTCCTCGCGCGAGCACGCGGCCTGGGCCCTCGAGGCAAACGGCATCCGCCTCGTGGTCGCCGCCGGCTTCGCGCGCATCTTCCGCCAGAACATGTTCAACTGCGGGCTCCTCGCCCTCGAGCTGCCCGCGGAGCGGATCGACGCCCTCTTCCGGCGGTTCGCCGGCCAGCCGGGGGTGAGCGCCGTGGCCGATGTCGCATCCGGCACCCTCGCGGTCCGCTGCGGGGGGGACACCGAGCGGATCCCCTTCGCCCTGGGCCCCTTTGAGCGCGCGCTGCTCGAGGCGGGCGGCTGGCTCGAATACGCGGACCGCCGCTACGAATCGCGGCGGAGAAAGGAGTCCCCTTGACCGGCAAAACGATCGCCGTCCTTGCGGGCGACGGCATCGGACCGGAGGTGATGGCCGAGGCGCTCAAGGTGCTGGCCGCGGTCGGCCGGCGCTTCGGGCTGGAGATGTCCTTCGAGCAAGCCCTGGTCGGCGGGGCGGCGATCGACGCCTGCGGCGAGGCCTTGCCCGCGGAGACGCTTTCCCTCTGCGAGCGGGCCGACGCCATCCTGTTCGGCGCGGTCGGCGGCCCGAAGTGGGAGCGCCTTCCCCCCGAGCGCCAGCCCGAGCGGGCCTCGCTGTTGCCGCTTCGGCGGCGCTTCAACCTCTTCTGCAACCTCCGCCCGGCGCGGGTCTTCCCGAGCCTCGCCGCCGCAAGCCCGTTGCGCGCCGACATCGTGGGCGAGGGGTTCGACATCCTCTGCGTGCGCGAGCTGACCGGCGACATCTACTTCGGCACCCCGCGCGGGCGCGAGGGCTCCGGGGGCGAGGAGCGCGCCTTCGACACGATGGCCTACCGGCGCGTTGAAGTCGAGCGCATCGCCGAGGCCGCCTTCCGGCTCGCCCGCGGCCGCAGGCGCCGCGTCACCTCCGTGGACAAGGCGAACGTGCTCGCCACCAGCGTGCTCTGGCGCGAGGTCGTGACCGAGGTCGCCCGGCGCCACCCCGACGTCGCCCTCGAGCACCTCTACGTGGACAACGCGGCGATGCAGCTCGTGCGCCGGCCCGCGCACTTCGATGTGCTTCTCTGCGGCAACCTCTTCGGGGACATCCTCTCCGACGAATGCGCCATGCTGACCGGCTCGCTCGGCCTGCTGCCCTCGGCGAGCACCAACGAGCAGGGCTTCGGGCTCTTCGAGCCGGCGGGGGGCTCGGCGCCCGACATCGCCGGCCGGGGGATCGCCAACCCGATCGCCCAGATCCTCTCGGCGGCGATGCTGCTGCGGATCGCGCTGAACCAGGAGGCCGCCGCCCGCGCGGTCGAACAGGCGGTGGAGCAGGCCCTGGCGGCGGGTCTGCGCACGGCCGACATCGCCGCGCCGGGGGAGCCCGTCGTGGGCACGGCCGCGATGGGCGATGCGATCGCCGGCCGCATCCTCGAGGCCTGAGGGGCCGGGGCCCCCCCGCAGCGGCGGCAGGGCGGCCGCTCAGCCCGGCTCCCCCTCGCCGCCCCGTTCCCCGCCGCCCGCCTCCCGCCGGCCCGCACGCCTTCCTTCCTCGTAGCAGTGCTTCCCATACCAGTCGATCTGGCGGCAGATGCCGCGGATGATCTGGACTTCCTTCGCCCGCAGGCGCAGGCGCGTTCCGAACTGGCGCAGGTTGTTCATGAAGTAGTCGGGGTTCGAGGGGTTGAGAAAGCAGATGCGCAGCAGCACCTCCTTGAGCTGCGCGTACATCGCGTCGAGCTCGAAGCGGTTCGCCAGCCGCGGGACGAACTCCTGCACCTCGCGGGGCTCGGCCTGAAAGAGCTCCCAGCAGAAGATGAGGACCGCCTGGGCGAGGTTGAAGGAGGCGAAGCCGGCCGTGGGGATCGTGGCGAGCACGTGGCAGAAGCGCAGGTCCTCGTTCGTCAGCCCGCGGTCCTCGGGGCCGAAGAGGAGGGCGACCCGGTTTTCGCGGGCGATCGGCAGCAGCATCCGGGCGACCGCCTCGGGCGTGTGCACCACGGCGCGCTCCCCGCCGCGGCGGGCGGTGGTCCCGACGACGAAGTGGAATTCGGCGAGCGCCTCCTCGAGGCGGCCGAAGACCTCCATCTCCTCGACGATGTCGAGCGCCGGGCCCGTCGCCGTCTTGCAGACGCGCGTGAGGTCGCACCGCGGCGGGTCGACGAGGATGAGCCGCCTCAAGCCCAGGTTGCACATCGCGCGGGCCGCGGCCCCGATGTTCTCGGGGATGTTCGGCTGCATGAGGACGATCGCGACGTGCTCCGGGTCGAACCCGAGACTCATCCGCCCTGGATCTCGAGACGGTTGAAGAGGTAGGCGATTTCGAAGGCGGCCGTCTCGGGCGCATCCGAGCCGTGGACCGCGTTCTTTTCGATGTCGGTCGCAAACCGGCGGCGCAGGGTGCCCGCGGCGGCCTTGGCCGGGTCGGTGGCGCCCATGAGCTCGCGCCAGCGGGCGATGGCGCCCTCGCCCTCGAGGACGAGCGCGACGGCGGGGCCCGAGCTCATGAAGGCGGTCAGGCTGTCGAAAAAGGGGCGGCCGCGGTGGACGGCGTAAAAGCCCTCGGCCTGGGTGCGGCTGAGGTGGATCATCTTCATGGCGGCGATCCGCAGCCCGCGCTCCTCGATCGCGGCGAGGATCTGCCCCGTGAGGCGGCGGGCGACGGCGTCGGGTTTCACGATGGCCAGGGTCTGCTCCATGAGGTTTTCCTTTCGGTTTCGAGACGTTCGCGGGGCCGGTCCTACCAGAGGGGGAACCCCGAGTCAACCGCCGTGCCCCCCGCCCCGGCCGCGGTTGACACATCGCGGGAGGGCTTTCTATAATTTTTCAACGCCGCCGCGGCGCCGGATCCGCTGCGAGACGGAGGTCCCATGCCGATCTACGAGTTCTATTGCGAGGACTGCAACACGATCTTTCAGTTCTACTCGCGGGTCGTCAACACCACCAAGCGCCCCACGTGCCCCCGCTGCCGCAAGCGGGTGCTTGCGCGCCGCATGTCCACCTTCGCCGTGACCGGCCGGGCGCGCGAGGAGGACGCGGACGACGACCTGCCGATCGACGAGACCCGCATGGAGGCCGCCATGCAGGCGATCGCCTCGGAGGCCGAGAACTTAAACGAGGACGATCCCCGCCAGGCCGCCCAGCTGATGCGCAAGCTCACCCAGGCGACCGGCCTCGAGCTCAACCCGCGCATGCAGGAGGCGCTCGCGCGCATGGAACGCGGCGAGGACCCCGAGGCCATCGAGGCCGAGATGGACGACGCGCTGGAGGGCGAAGACCCCTTCGTGCTGCCCGGGAAGAAGGGGAAAAAGGCGCGGCCGGCGCGGCCGGCGCCCGCGCGCGACGATACCCTCTACGACCTCTGAGCCTCCCCCCGCGGCGTTCCCCCGGGGGAGGCGGCCGCAAGCGGAGGAAGCGATGAACCCCGACGTCTGGACGCGGATCGAGGCGCGGCAGGGCGACATCACCACCCTCGCCGTGGACGCCGTCGTGAACGCCGCCAACCAAAGCCTCCTCGGCGGGGGCGGGGTGGACGGGGCCATCCACCGCGCGGCCGGCCCCGAGCTCCTGGAGGCCTGCCGCCGGATCGGCGGCTGCCCCACGGGCGAGGCGCGCATTACCCCGGGCTTCCGGCTGCCCGCCCGCTGGGTCATCCACACCGTGGGCCCCGTCTACCGCGGCAGCCCCCGCGATGCCGAGCTCCTCGCCTCCTGCTACCGGAACAGCCTCGCCCTCGCGGCGGCGCACGGCGTGCGCACGATCGCCTTCCCCGCGATCAGCTGCGGGGCTTACGGCTACCCGATCGCCGAGGCCGCGCGCATCGCCGTGGAGACGACGGCCGCGGAGCTCGCCTCCCGCCCCGGGATCGAGCGGGTCCTCTTCGTCCTCTTTTCCGCGGGCGACCTCGAGGTCTACCGCCGCCTGCTCGCGGAAACACGCCGGGGCGCCTGACTCCCCGCGGCGTGCTTCGCGGCGCGCTTTTCGATTGACAGGGTCGCATTCCGCCCCTATCCTACGCCGTCCCGCCGGGGCCCTTGACCGCGGCGGGCATGAATCCCGAGGAGGAGGCCCATTTCGATGGTCGACGTCACCCCGCTCGCACACGAGCAGATCGCCGAGTATTTCAAGCACCGGGAGCGGAGCCCCATCCGCATCTTCCTGAACGAGGGCGGCTGAGGCGGCCCTTCGCTCGCCATGGCTCTGGATGAGCCGCGCGAAACGGATGAGGTGTTCCACATCAACGGGTTCCAGTTCATCGTGGACAAGGCGTTTTACAAGAAGGCCCAGCCGATCACGGTCGATTTCGTCGGCTACGGCTTTCGCATCACCTCGAGTCTCCCGCTGGGCCAAGGCGGCGGCTGCGGCGGCTGCCAGGGGTCCTGCAGCACCGGAGACTGAGCACCCCCCGGCGAAAGAAAGCGGGCGGCGGAAAAGACCGCCGCCCGTTTTGATTTGCCTGCCCCCGATAGGGTAGGATGGGGGGTATGGGCAGCGGCGCGCCGCTGTTCCGCCGCCTTCAGCGGAGTCGGGGCGGAGATGGCTCTCGTCTGGGGAATTCTGCTTCTGGGGATCGCCCTTGCGATCGGGTGGGTCCTCGTTCGCCGGCGAAGGTCCGCCGCGGCGCGGAAGCCCGCGGTCTACGAGTGCACCGTCTGCGGCGAGCACGACTGCGACTGCCGCAAGTCCGGTTCCTGAGTCAGGAGGTGGGGATGAACGGGTTCATGGACATCGTCCGGGGGCGCCGCAGCGTGCGCAAGTACGAGCCGCGCCCGATTCCGCAGGAGGCCCTCGACACCGTGCTCGAGGCCGTGCGCTGGGCGCCCTCGTGGGCGAACACCCAGTGCTGGGAGGTCGTCGTCGTGCGCGACCCCGAGCGCAAGCGGCAGCTCCAGGAGACGCTTCCGGAAAAGGGCAACCCCGCGCGGCCGGCCATGGTCGAGGCGCCGGTCGTGCTCGCGCTCTGCGGCCGCTTGCGGCGCTCGGGCTATTACAAGGACCAGGCGGTCACCAAGTTCGGCGACTGGATGCTCTTCGACCTGGGGATCGCCTGCCAGAACCTCTGCCTCGCGGCGCACGCCCTGGGGCTGGGGACCGTGATCGTGGGGCTCTTCGACCACGACCGGGCCCGGGGGGTCCTGAAGGTCCCCGCCGACTGCGAGCTGGTCGCCCTGATCCCGCTCGGCTACCCGGCGAATGTCGGCTCCGCGCCGCGACGCCGGGAGATCGCCGAGTTCGCCCGTTCCGAGACCTTCTGACGGGCGAAGGCCCGCAGGCCCGGTGACCCGGCCATGGCCTCCCCCGCGGCCGAGGCGGTCCTCCGCTACCACCGCCGCACGAAGCACCGGCTGGACCGCTACGCGCGCTCCCCGGGGTACCTCGACTGGGACAACCAGCCCGACCCCTTCCGCCGCTACGACGGCTGCGAACGCTACGCGCTGCCGCTCGCGGCGGAGGACCCCCCCGGCGGCCCCCTCGACCTCTACGAGGGGGCGAGGGCGGCGCGCGCCCTCGATCGCGCCGCGGTCGGTCTCTTCCTTGAGCTGTCCCTCGGCCTCTCGGCCTGGAAGTCGGCGGGCGGCGCGCGCTGGGCCCTGCGCATCCACCCCTCGAGCGGAAACCTCCACCCGACGGAAGGCTACCTCGTTCTCCCGCCCCTCGACGGGCTGCCGGCCGGGCTCTACCACTACCAGCCCTTCTGGCACGCCCTCGAGCTTCGCGCCGAGGCGGGCGAGCCCTTCACGGGCCTCCTCGCCCCCGGGTCCCGGCCCGCAAGCTTCCTCTTCGGGTTGACCAGCATCTTCTGGCGGGAGGCCTGGAAGTACGGGGAGCGGGCCTTCC
The DNA here is from genome assembly GCA_020725555.1 of Desulfatibacillum sp. Classification (GTDB taxonomy): domain Bacteria; phylum Desulfobacterota; class Desulfobacteria; order Desulfobacterales; family SpSt-501; genus SpSt-501. Next base: position 120,148 of record DYEU01000015.1, on the reverse strand, counting down.
GCTACTGCCTGCTCGACGCGGGCCATGCGCTCGCCGCGGCGCGCTTTGCGGCGGCGCTTCTCGGCTGGCGGCTATCTCTTTTGACGACGCTCGCCGACGACCAGACGGCGGCCGTCCTGGGGATCGACCGCACGGCCTTCGCCGAAAACGAGGAAGAGCACCCCGAGCTCCTGGCCTGGGTCGCAACCGACCCCTCCGCCCCGCCCCCCGCGACCCTCCCCGCCGCCGCGCTCGCCGCGGCCGGCCGCCTGCAGCTCGCGGGCGTCCCCAACCGCTTGAGCGCGCAGCCCCTCGCCTGGCCGGAGATCTCCCGGGCCGCCGCGGCCTGCCGCAAGCCGGAAACGCCCCCGCCCGCCCCCGTCCCGCAGGCGGCGCGGCCCTGGCTGCCGGGCCCGGAATCCCCCCTCAGCGCCGCCCGGATCCTCCGCCGGCGGCGAAGCGGCATCGCCTTCGACCCCCGCCGCAGCCTGGAGCGCGAGCGGTTCCTCGTTCTCCTCGACCGCACCCTCCCCCGGCCGGGGAAGGCGCCCTTCGACGCCTTGGCGGAGCCGGCCGCGGTGGACCTCCTCCTCTTCGTCCACCGCGTGGCGGGCCTCCCGCCGGGTCTCTACCTCCTCGTGCGCGCCGAGGCCCACGAGGGCCCCCTGCGGCGGGCGATGGCGGCCCGCTTCCGCTGGGAGCCCGTCCTGCCGGGGTTTCCCCTCTTCCTCCTCGAGGAGGGCGATTTCCGGGGGCTCGCCCGGCTGGTGAGCTGCCACCAGGAAATCGCCGGCGACGGCGCCTTCAGCCTGGGGATGATCGCCCGCTTCGAGGAGGGGGTGCGCCGCGAGCCCTTTCGCTACCGCCGCCTGTTCCGCGAATGCGGCATGATCGGCCAGGTGCTCTATCTCGAGGCCGAGGCCCACGGGTTCCGCGGCACGGGGATCGGCTGTTTCTACGACGACGAGGTGCACGAAGCCGCGGGCCTCGAGGGCCTCTCCTTCCAGAGCCTCTACCACTTCACCGTCGGGGCCCCGGTCGAGGACCCGCGGATCACCACCTTGCCGCCCTACGGCCACCTCGCCGCCCGCTGAGGCGCGCCTTGCCTCCCGGCCCGGCCGTGCCTAGGATGGGCCATGCCGCACGGTGCACCCCGCAGTCCCGGAGACCGGACGGGCTGCGCCGGCGGGGATCGGAGGTCGCCATGGCCGCCAATCGGCTCGCTCGGGAAAAAAGCCCCTATCTCCTCCAGCACGCCCACAACCCGGTGGACTGGCATGCCTGGGACGAGGAGGCCTTCGCGCGCGCGCGCGCGGAGAACCGCCCCATCTTCCTTTCGATCGGCTACGCCACCTGCCACTGGTGCCATGTCATGGAGCGCGAATCCTTCGAGGACGAGGAGGCCGCCCGCCACCTCAACCGCACCTTCGTCTGCATCAAGGTGGACCGGGAGGAGCGGCCCGACGTCGATGCCGTCTACATGGCCGCCTGCCATCTGCTGAGCGGGGCGGGCGGCTGGCCGCTCACCGTCTTTCTCACGCCGGAGCGCAAGCCCTTCTTCGCCGCCACCTACATCCCGAAACGCGCCCGCCTCGGCCGCCCCGGCCTGATCGAGCTCTGCGAGCGGGTGGCGCACCTCTGGCGCGAGGACCCGGAGAAGATCCGCCGCATGGCCGAGGACGTCCACGGCGCACTCGGCGTGGCCTTCGCCTTCGACCCGGGCGATTCCCCCGGGATGCGGCTGGTCGACCGCGCCCTGGACGACCTGCGGCTCTCCTTCGACGCCCGCCACGGCGGCTTCGAGGCGGCCCCGAAGTTCCCCTCCCCCCACCGGCTCCAGCTCCTGCTCCGCGGCCACGACCGCACCCGGGACGCCGGGCTGCTCGAGGCGGCCGTGCGCACGCTGCACGCGATGCGCCTGGGCGGGATCTGGGACCACGTGGGCTTCGGCTTCCACCGCTACTCGACCGACGCGCGCTGGTTCCTGCCGCACTTCGAGAAGATGCTCTACGACCAGGCCGGGATCGCGCTCGCCGCGATCGAGGCCTGGCAGCTCACGGCGGACCCGCTGCTCCGGCGCACGGTGGAGGAGACCTTCGGCTACGTGCTGCGCGACATGCGCGGCCCCGAGGGCGGCTTTTTCTCGGCCGAGGACGCCGACAGCGAGGGCCGGGAGGGCGCCTACTACCTCTGGCCGCTCGCGGAGTTCCGGGAGGTCCTGGGAGAGGAGGAGGCGCGGTTCTGGGAGCCCGTCTTCGGCCTCACGGCCGAGGGGAACTTCGCCGAGGAGGCGACGGGGAAGCCGACCGGGGAGAACCTGCTGGCGCTCGGGCAGCCCCTGGCCCGCTGGGCCAAAGAGCTCGGCACGACCGAGGAGGCGCTCTGGGCCCGCTGGGAGGAGGCCCGCAAGCGGCTCTTCGCCGCCCGGGCCCGGCGCGTGCGGCCCCTCAAGGACGACAAGGTGCTGACCGACTGGAACGGCTGGATGATCGCCGCGCTCGCCGCCGGCGCGCGCGTCCTGGGCCGGCCCGACTGGCTCGAGGCGGCCCGGAAGGCGGCGTCCTTCCTGCGCGCGCATCTCGCCGCGCCCGGCGGGGGACTCCTGCACCGCTTCCGCGAAGGCGAGGCCGCGGTCGCCGGCCAGGCCTCGGACTACGCCTTCCTCATCCACGGGCTGCTCCACCTCTACCGCAGCACCTACGACGTCGCCTGGCTCGAGGAGGCGGTTTCGCTCCAGGAACGCATGCTCGCCGAGTTCTGGGACCGCGATGCGGGCGGGTTCTTCCTCACCGCCGCGGCGGCGGGGGATCTTCCCGTGCGGCCCAAGGAGATCTACGACGGCGCTCTGCCCTCGGCGAACTCGGTCGCCTTCACGAACCTGCTGTGGCTTGCGCGCCTGACCGGCCGCAGCGACTGGGCCTCCCGGGCCGACGAGCTCGCGCGGGCCTTCGCCGGCACGGTGGGGCGCCAGCCCGCGGCCTTCGCCTTCTTCCTCTGCGGCTTGGATTTCGCCCTGCGGCCGGGCGAGGACCTGGTCATCACGGGCGGCGCCGAGGCGGCCGCCGTGCTCGAGGCCCTCCACCGCACCTGGGCCCCCAACCGCCTCGCCCTCTTCAAAAGCGAGGAAAACGCAGCGCGCCTTGCGCGGGTTGCGGGCTTCACCGACGGCCTGGCGGTCGCCCGCGGCGGGACCACGGCCCACCTCTGCGTCGGCGGCTCCTGCCGCGGGGAGGAACGCGATCTGGAGGCGCTTCTGCGGCGCCTGCAGGCGCCGGCGGAGCGGCGATGACCCCGCGGGAGATCCCGGCCCTCCGGCGCCGGCTGCTCGCCTGGTACGACCGCGGGCACCGGCCCCTCCCCTGGCGCGAAAGCCGCGACCCCTACCGCATCTGGGTCTCCGAGGTCATGCTGCAGCAGACGCGCGTGGAGACGGCGCTCGACTACTACCGCCGCTTCCTCGGCCGTTTCCCGACGATCGCGCGCCTTGCCGCCGCGGCGCCGGAGGCGGTGCTGAAGGCCTGGGAGGGGCTGGGCTACTACGCCCGGGCGCGAAACCTCCACCGCGCGGCGCGGGCGCTCGTGGAACGGCACGGCGGGCGGCTCCCCGCAGAGCCGGAGGCGTTCCGGGCGCTCCCCGGGGTCGGCGACTACACCGCGGCCGCGGTCTACAGCATCGCCTTCGGCCGGCCGCTTGCGGTGGTGGACGGAAACGTGCGCCGGGTGATCGCACGCCTGCTCGCCCTGAGCCTTGCCGTGGACTCGGCCGCGGGCGGCCGGCGGGTCCGCGAAACCGCGGAGCGGCTCCTGGACCGGGGCCGGCCCGGGGATTTCAACCAGGCCCTGATGGAACTCGGGGCCCTCGTGTGCACGCCGCGCCGTCCCGCCTGCCCCGGCTGCCCCATCCGGGCTTTCTGCCGCGCCGGCCGCGAGGGCGCGGCCGCGGACTACCCGCGGAAGACGCGGGCGCGGCCGGTCCCCACGGTCCCCGTCGCGGTCGGCGTGATCTTCAAAAACGGCCGGGTCCTGGTCACCCGCAGGCCGGAGCGGGGACTGCTGGGCGGACTGTGGGAATTTCCCGGCGGCAAGATCGAGCCGGGCGAAGACCCGCGCGCGGCCTGCCGGCGGGAGCTCGCCGAGGAGACCGGTCTGGCGGTCGAGGGGCTCGAGCCCCTCGGCCTCGTGCGCCACGCCTACTCCCACTTCCGCGTGGTGATCCACGCCTTCCGCTGCCGCTTCGCCGCCGGGCGCGTGCGCCTGCGGCAGGCCACGGCCCACCGCTGGGTCTCTCCTTCGCGCTTGGGCGAACTCGCCCTGCCGCAGGCCACGCGGCGGCTGCTGCCCCTGCTGCAGGAACGGGGGGACGGCGCGCCCCGATGACCGAGATCCTCCTCATCCAGCCGCCGCTCAGCGACTTCTACCTCACCGCCGGGAGGACCTCCCCGTACGGCCTCGCCGTCCTCGCCGGAGCCCTGCGGCGCGAGGGCTATAAGGTCGACATCGTGGACGCCCTGGCCACGAACCGGCGGGCCGCGATCCCGCCGCCCCCCGAGGTCGCCGCCGCCGCGGCCCTCTACGGGCCCCCCGACCGCTCGCCCTTCGGGCTCTTTTCCGGGTTCTTCCACTTCGGGGAAAGCCCCGCGGCGGTGGCCGCGCGCGCGGCCCGCAGCGGGGCGCGGCTCGTCGGCATCTCCTCGCTCTTCACCGCCTATGCCGGCGAGGCGCTCGAGGTCGCCCGCGCGGTCCGCGAGCGGATGCCCGGGGCGGCGATCGTCCTGGGCGGCCATCACGCGACGGCCCTGCCCGGGGAGGTGCTCTCCTGCCCGGCGGTGGATTTCGTGCTGCGCGGCGAGGCCGAGGAGAGCCTCCCCCGCCTCGCCCGCGCGCTCTTCGGGGGGACCGCGCCGGAGGGGATTCCCGGCCTGTGCCGCCGCGGGCCGGGGGGCGCCCCGGTGATCGCCCCGCCGGCGGCGGTCGAGACTTCGCGGATCCCGGCCCCGGCGCGCGATCTTTTGCCGCCGCCCGCCGGCCGCGGCCGCGGGCGCGCGGTCGTCGCCGCCGGCCGCGGCTGCCCGCTGCGCTGCTCCTACTGCTGCGTCAACGCCGAGGCGGGCGTCCCCTGGCGGCTGCGGCCCGTGGCGCAGGTGCTGGATGAGATCGAGGCCGCCGTCCAGGCGCACGGGGCCCGTTTCATCGACTTCGAGGACGAAAACCTCGCCCTCGACCGCCGCTGGTTTCGCCGCCTCCTCGCCGGCCTCCGCGCGCGCCTTGGCGGCCGGGGCATCGAGCTCCGCGCCATGAACGGGCTGTTCCCGCCCAGCCTCGATGCGGCGCTGGTCGCGGACATGGCCGCCGCGGGCTTTCGCACCCTCAACCTCGCGCTCGCCACGACCGACGCCGCCCAGCTCGCGCGCTTCCGCCGGCCCGACGTCGCCGCGGCCTTCGATTGCGCCCTCGGCGCCGCGGAAGCCGCGGGGCTGACCGCGGTCGGCTACCTCCTCGCCGGCGCCCCCGGGCAGGACCCGGAGGTCTCGCTGGACGATCTCCTCTGGCTCGCCCCGCGCCGGGTGCTCGCCGCCGTCTCGGTCTTCTACCCTGCGCCGGGCAGCGCGGACTGGGCGCTCTGCCGCGACCGCGGGCTGCTCCCCGCCTCCTGGGGGGCCCTGCGGGCGACCGCGCTGCCGATCGCGGAGGCGACCACCCGGCTGCAGGCGGTGACGCTGCTGCGGCTTGCGCGGCTGCTCAATTTCGCCAAGCGCCTCTGCGACCTGGGACTCGGGCTCCCCGCCGCGCGGGTGCGGGATGCGGAGGCCCTGCCCGCAGAGGACCGCACGGCGGCGGGCCTCCGGCTGCTCTCCTGGTTTTTCGCCGAAGCGCGCCTCTACGGCCTTTCGCCCTCGGGTGCGGTGTGGGAGCACCCGATCGATCGGGGGCTTGCGCGGCGCTTCCGCGACGGGCTGCTCGCCCGGGGCGTCCGCGGCGTCGCATCGACCGCGCCGTCCGCCTTTCCCGCGCCCGGCGGCCGCTTCTCCCCTTGAAAAGCGGCGCAGGCGACCCATTATTGGGGGCGTCGACCGGAAGACACGGATTTTCCGAAACCCCCGGCACGCAAAGGAGGATTCGCATGAGCGTTCTCGTCGCCCACCCGGCCCCCGACTTCAAGGCCCCGGCCGTCATGCCGGACGGGACCATCCGCGAGGATTTCACCCTCTCCGAGCTTCGCGGCAAATACGTGGTGCTCTTTTTCTGGCCGCTCGACTTCACCTTCGTCTGCCCGACCGAGATCATCGCCCACGACCACCGCATGCCCCAGTTCCGCGAGCGCAACGTCGAGGTGGTCGGCGTGTCCATCGACTCCCACTTCACCCACTTCGCCTGGCGGAACACGCCCGTCGCCGAGGGCGGCATCGGCCCGGTCCAGTTCCCCATCGTGGCCGACATCAAGCACGCGATCACGCGCGCCTACGGCGTCGAGCACCCCGACGGCGTCGCCCTGCGCGCCTCCTTCCTGATCGACCGCAACGGGATCGTGCAGCACCAGGTGGTGAACAACCTCCCCATCGGCCGCAACGTCGAGGAGATGCTGCGGGTGATCGACGCGCTGCAGTTCACCGAGATCCACGGCGAGGTCTGCCCGGCCGGATGGCAGAAGGGGGACTCGGGCATGAAGCCGACGCCGGAAGGGGTGGCCGAGTACCTCTCCCGGCACGCGAAGTCGCTGTGAGCCCGAGCGGGCCGCCCGGGGAGGCCCGGCGGCCCGCCGCGCCGGTCTTCAGAAGAGCTGCAGCCGCTCGCGATAGGTCCGCACCACGACCGTGGGGTCGTCGGTGATGACCAGACAGTCCGCCGCCCAGGCGGGGGCGCGGCCGACGCGCACCATCTCCTCCACCTGGCTGCGGATCCCCGCCCAGAAGGCCCCGTGGCGCTCGGTGTCGAAGAGGATGACGGGCACCGGCTCCTGGATGGCAAGCTTCATGTTGCACAGCGTGATGCCCAGCTCCTCGAGCGACCCGAGGCCCCCCACGTTGAAGATCGGAAACGAGGCGATCTCAAACCACTTCTGGCGGCTGTGGCGGCAGGTGGCCTGAAACACCTGGCAGAAATCGACGTCGGTCGTCATCGCCTGGTCGGTGATGTCGAGGAAGTTCGCCCCGGAGAGGATGCCGCGCTCGCGCGCGAGGCGGTTCGCCTGCTCCATCACGCCGCTCCCCCCGCCGGTCACGATGCCGATGCGCCGCCCCCAGAAGCCGATCAGGGCGTCCATCAGGTCCCCGAGCCGTGCCGCGCCCGCGCGCGAGAGCTTCTGGTTGCTCCCGTAGAAGGCGAAGAGCATCGAGGTGTGGAAGTCCGCCAGCCGTTCCGGGACGACGAAGTAGCCCATCCCGTCGCGCACGGTGTGCACCATGAGGCGCCGCGTGAGCCCGCTCACCCAGAGCACCTCGACCCCGAAGGCGTGGTATTCCTGCAGCCGGTTGTGGTCCATCTGCGAGAGAAAGGGCCCGTGCTCGCAGGAGGGCTCGAGAAAATAGAGCCGCTCGATCCGCCCCTCGCAACCGAGGTTGATGAGCTCGCGGTGCTCGACGAGGTTGGGGAAATACCGCGTGACGAGGACCGCCCGCCCCTCGGCCAGGGTTTCGCGCAGCCGCTGCGTGGCGTAGCGGTGGGCGCAGCGGCTCTGCGGGGAGAAATCGCGGCGGGCGAGCGTGCAGAGCGCGCGGGGCACCTCGCAGGCTTCCGGCGGGCCGTTGTGGAGGATCCGCGGCGGCCCGGCCGGGTTCTTGCCCGCGGGCAAGACGGCGATCGGGCGGTCCACGGCGCGGCAGGTGGAGGCGGGGCGGGCGGCCATCTTCCGCTTCAGGCGCATCAGCCCCTCGTAGGAGAGGGCGCCCCGCGCGCGGGCCGGGAGGCGGGAGGCGGGGGGCTTCGCCCGAGCGGCGCGGTAGACGCGCGCCGTGATCAGGGGGTTCACGATCGGGTGCTCGCTCTGGTTGATGATCTCGAGGTAGATCCGGATCCCCCGCGTCTTGACGGGGTCGAGGACCGTGGCGGGGAGGTTGCGGCCGAGCGAAAAGCCGCTCTGGAGCACGACGAAGTGCTCGTTCAGGTACATCGAGCAGGTGGTGATCAGCCCTTCGCCCGGTGCGATGGCGACCGCGGGCACGGGGACGCGGACCTGGTAGCGGTTGAGGAGCTCGCGGCCGTCCTCGCGCAGGAGGATCCTGCCCAGCACCTCGCGCGAAAGCGGCTGCTTGAGGCGGCAGGCCACCTTGTGCGGGGCGATGACGATCGTGCCGTCGCTGGAAATGGCGGTCGAGGCGGGGAGCTTCATCTCCGAGCGCTCGACGGCGGCGAGCACCTCCTCGGAGGAGAGCAGGGCCTCGGGGTCGCAGAAGACAAGGCGCCCCACGGGGAGCCCCGGGGTGAAGAACTCGCCGAGCGCCGCGAGCGCCGGGTAGCCGGGGATGACGGCGGAGGCCTCCAGGGTGAGCAGCGCGCAGTCGCCCGCGAAGCGCGCCGCGCTGAGCGGCTCGTTTTCGATCTGCACGCCGAGCCGCGCGATGCGGGAGCGCTCGCTGAAGAGCAAATGCTCGGGCCGGCGGCGCAGGAGCTCGGCCAGCTCGCCCCGCAGGCCGAAGGAGGTCTCGAAGACGATGCGCCGGCGGTCGGCGTGCAGGATCCGGGTGATCACCCCGTCCTCGGACTGCTGCAGGCCGCGGTAGGCGTGGTGGTTTCCGGAGATGCGGGTTGCGCTCATGGGAAGGGGCTCCTTGAGGCGTTGGCCGGGAATCCGGCGGGGAGGAATCATCCTATCAGGATGGGCTTGTGGAGAAAAGGCCTGCGGCGGAGCTCACGGGCGATCGCGGCGGGGGCGGGCGGGGCAAGCCTCGGCGCCCGGCCTCAGAGCACGGGCTTTTCGACGAGCAGGTTCTCGATCATGCGCAAGAGCGAGCGGTTCGCCGGCGCTTCCTCCTCCTCCAGAATGCCGCGGCGGATGTCCTTCAGCAGCCGGCCGTCGACCACCCACCCGAACCCCAGCTGGTCGAAAAAGACGATCACCTCGTTTCCCGTTCCCATGCGCCCCCCCTCCGAGGGCGGCCCGCCTTTGCTTGGGCGTCGCGGCCGCCTGAGTATCCTATCGCCGCGAAGCGCAGCCGACTTTAGCGCTTCGGCCACCGCGGCATGACGGCGGCCGGAGGCTGTGGTAAGGTGAGGTTTTGGACCATGGAAGCCCACCCCCCCGAACGATCCGCCGCGCCGCGGCCCCCTGACCGGGCTGTGGCGGGGCTCTTCATCACCGACCTCGACGGCACCCTGCTCGGGCCGGACCGCACGGTCTCCGCTCCCGACCGCCGGGCCTTGCTCGAACTCGGCGAGGCCGGGGTCGCCCGCGCGGTGGCGACGGGCCGCTCGATCTTTTCCTTGCAGCGCCTCGATCTCGCCGCCCTGCCCGTCGACTACCTGATCGTCTCGAGCGGCGCGGGCATCCTCACGCACCCGGCGGGGAACCTTTTGCGTGCGGTCTCCCTGGAGGCGGAGGAGGTGCAACGGGCGGTTCGGGCCCTTCTCGAGCTCGGGGTCGATTTCATGATCCACGAGCCGATCCCCGAGACGCACCGCTTCCGCTATGTCGCCCGCACGGCCGACAACCCCGATTTCGCCGCCCGGATCGACCTCTACCGGGCCTTCGCCCGGCCGGCGGAGGAAGACCCGCGGACGCTCGGGCCGGCGACCCAGATCGTGGCCATCCTGCCGGCCGCGCGCGCCCGCGAGGGGCTCGAGGCCGTGCGCCGCGCGCTTGCGGGATTGACGGTCATCCGGACGACCTCGCCGCTCGACGGGCGCTCCACCTGGGTCGAGATCCTGCCGCCGGGGGTCTCCAAGGCGGGCGGCGCGGCCTGGCTGGCCGCGCACCTGGGGGTGCCGCGCCGCCGCACGGCCGCGGTCGGAAACGACTACAACGACCTCGAGTTGCTCGCCTGGTGCCCCGCCGCTTTTGTCACCGAAAACGCGCCGGAGGAGCTGCGCCGCCGCTACAGGACCGTTGCCGCAAACGGCCGCGGCGGGGTCGGCGAGGCGGCCCGCCGCTTTCTCGCCGCCCTGCGCGGCGGGAAGGCCCCCTGAGGCCGAAGGGCCGGCGGAGCGGTTGCCTTCTTTGCGACATCCCGCGGTGAAAGGAGATCGTCCGCGCATGGGCATCGTGGTTCATTCGACCTCCCTGCTGCACCAGGGGCGTGTGTTTCGCATGGTCCGCGAGCGGGTCACGCTCGACAACGGGGCGGACACCGTGCTCGACTACATCGTGCACCCGGGGGCCGCGGCGATCGTCCCGCTCGCCGCGGCAGACGAGGTGCTGCTGCTGCGGCAGTACCGCCACGCAGCCGGCGGCGCCCTCTGGGAGATCCCGGCGGGGACCCTGGATGCGGGGGAGGAAGCGCTCGCCTGCGCCGCGCGCGAGCTCGCCGAGGAGACCGGCTTCACCGCCGCCGCCTGGCGGCGGCTGGGGAGGATCACGCCCGTCCCTTCCTACTCCGACGAGCGGATCGAGCTCTTTCTCGCCTCGGACCTCCGCCCCGCGCGGCAGAAGCTCGATGCGGACGAGGTGCTGGAGGTGCACCGGCTGCCTTTCGCGGAGGCGCTGGCGATGATCGACCGCGGGGAAATCGTGGACGCAAAGACGATCTGCGGGCTGCTGCTCGCGGAGCGGCACCTGCGGCGCGGCCCGCTTCCGCCCGCCTGAGGAGGGCGGGTCAATCGCAGCGCTTGCCCGTCATCTCCTCCACGCGGACGCGGAAAACGGCGGTCCGGTCCACGGCTTCGGGGGCGACGGGGCCGGCCGCGGGCGCGTAGCGAAAGGCGATGCGCTCAAGGGCGCGGCGTTTTTCCTCCCGCTGCTCGATCCGCTCGGCGCGGCCGAAGGCGATCACGCTCCGGTAGCGCATGCCGAAGGCGCAGGCCGACTCCCCGCGCTTGAGCGACACCCCCGCCTCGAGCTCGATGCAGACCGCGGGGTTCTTCTCGAGGATCGCGAGCTTGCGGCCCTCGGGTGCGCTGTGGAAGTAGAAGACCCCCTCCTCGTAGGCGAAGCAGAGCGGAACGACGTAGGGCCGCCCGGCGTCGCTCATCGCCAGACGGCAGACCGCCGCCTGGCCGATGACCTGTTCGATCTCTTCCCGCCGCCCGATCTCACGCTCCCTGCGCCGCATGGGTCCCCTCCCCTCCCGGACACGGGCTTCGCCCGCGCCGCGGCGGTCTTCCCTGCCGTGCCCGCCGTAGAGGGCGCATCGTAGCCGCAAGAGGCCCTGACGGCAAGCCCGCCCTCCCCGGCCCGGAGCGGCGCGGCGGCCCGCGAAACCAATAAAACAATGGACGTCCCCTATTTGCGGAGGGCGGGGAGCACGGCGACGAGGCCGGCCACGAACCAGAAGGGCTCCATGATGCGCACGAGGATGAAGGTGTTCGTCCCCAGGGCGTGGACCAGCAGCCCCACCAGGCCGGCGATGAAGCCCATGAGGAGCCCGCGGAAGAGGGGGTCGTCGCCCGCCTCCCGGAGCCGCTGCCGGGCGAGGCGGAAGACCGCGGCGATGAGGAGGACGAAGGCGGCGAGCCCCGTGAGCCCGGTTTCGGCGAGGACCCGCGGGATCTGCGCGTCCACGAAGGCGTAGCCCGTGACCCCGTGGCCGAGGAGCGGGTGCCGCGGGAAATCGCTCAAGACCTGCTTCCAGCTCTGCAGCCTGGCCGAGGTCGAGGTGTCCAGCCGGAGATTGCCGATGCGCAGCTGGCCGGGCTCCTCCGGCTGGTTGAAGGTGTAGAGGATCCGCTGCTTGGCGACCTCCGGCATGAAAAGGGGGCTAAGGAGCAGGCTCACCCCGATCAGCCCGAGGGCGATCAGCCGCCGCTCGGTCAGGACCCCGAGCACGAGGAGGGCCGGGACCGCCGCGAGGTAGGAGGAGCGCGACTGGGTGAACAGGAAGGGCGGCAGCATCACGGCGAGGAGGAACAAAAGCAGGTTCCGCCGACCGGGCTCGCGGATCTTCGCCGCCATCCCCGCCGCCACCATGCCGACGAAAAGGAGATAGCCGCCGAAGGTGTTCGGCTCCTCGCTGGCGCCCTCGAAGGGGGCGCTCACGCGGCCGCCGCCGGGGATCTGAAAGATCCCGATCAGGGAGACGATCCCGGCGGTGAGCAGCAGGCAGACGAGGAAGCGCACGGCCTGGCCGCGCTCGCGCACGTGGTTGGCGACCATGAAGTAGACGATGAAGTACTCGAGGTACTTGAGCACAAAGAGGCTTCCCGTCTTGGGGTCCACGCGGCCGGCCATCATGCCGATCGCCGTGGAGACCACACAGCTCACCATGTAGAAGAAGATCGGCTTGTTGAGCGGGGTGCGCAGGAAGAGCCCCAGGTCCTTGATCACCGCCGTGCGGGCAAGCCAGCTCAGCCCGACCAGGACGAGGATGAAGTCGTCCGCGCGCAGCGTGACCCCGCGGCCGAGCGAGCCGCCGGCGGTCTCGCCCACGATGAACTCCGGGGAAAGGAGCATGAAGAAGACGAGGAGGTAGAGCCCCCACTCGGCGCGCAGGAAAGCGCAGGTCACGATGACGAGGCCCCCGAGCGCGAGGATCACCTGGAGCGGCGCAGCCTGGGCGGCGAGCGCGGCGGCCGTAAGCCCGAGGGTTCCCAGGAGGAGCGGGTATCCGAGGGTGCGCACCATGGCGGTTCGGGTTCCGAACGCGGGGGGAGTACCTCTCCCTCCCCCCTGGCGGGCTCAGGGCGGGGCGAACCAGGAGAGCCAGGGTTTGAGCCCCTCGGGCAGCGCCTCCCGCAGATCCTCCCCCAGGATCCCGAGCACTGCCCCGCAAAGCAGCACCGCAGCCGCCGCCGCGCCGAAGGCCTTGGCGAAGGGGGCCGGTCCGGACAGCCGCGGCAGGCGCAGCCGCTTCGGCTGCGCCGCCGGGGGCGACTCCGCGCCGTAGTAGTAGTGGGAGTGGTAGCGGAAGTAGTCGGGGCCGGCCTCGGGTTTCACGTTGTTCAGGATCACCCCCAGGACGCGCGCCTCCACGTTGTCGAGGGTGGACTTGGCGCGCTTGAGCACCCCGCGGCCGATGCGGTCGACGGTGTAGACGAGGAGCACCCCGTCCATGAGGGGGGCGATCTCGGTGGCGTCGGCCACGGGCAGGACCGGCGGGGCGTCGACCAGGATGAAGTCGTAGGTCTGCTTGGCCTCCTGCAGCAGCTCGCGAAACCGCTCGGAACTCAGGAGTTCCGTCGGGTTGGGCGGTTTCGTGCCCGCGGGGATCGTGTGCAGGTTGTCCATGCCCGGGGTCTTGAGCACCTCCTCGATCTCGAATTCGCCGAGGAGCACGTCGGAGATCGTGCCCACGACCTCCTCGCGGCGGTAGTCGCCCAGCACGTAGTCGCTCAGGCCCGGCGAGCGCGGCAGCCCGAAGACGCGGTGGACGTTCGGCTTGCGCAGGTCGGCGTCGATGAGCAGCACGCGGTTGCCCGCCTGGGCAAGGCTCAGGGCGAGGTTGACGGCGTTGAGTGTCTTGCCCTCCTGCACGAAGGCGCTGGTCACGAGAAAGAGCTTGCCCTTGACCTCGAGGCGCAGAAACTGGAGGTTCGCCCGCAGGGCGCGGAAGGCCTCCGCGCCCTGGCTCTTCGGTTCGTGGTGGGTGACGAGGTCCCCGCTGCGGTTGCGGGCCGCGCGGGCCTCGGCCTCCGCCTCGCCCGGCCGCGACCGGCCGGGCGCCTCCAGATGCGGGATCACGCCCAGCACGGGCACCTGGAGGAGCGACTCGACGTCCTCGATGGTGCCGATCGAGGTGTCGAAGACCTCGGCGAGGAAGGCGACGACGATCCCGAGCACGACCCCCATCACGAGGCCCGTCAGGACGATCATCGCCTTCGAGGGGATGTTGAAGGGCTTCTCCGGTGGAAGCGCCGGCCGGACGATCGAGACCTCCTCGAGCTTTCCCGACTCCTGGATCAGGACCTCCTGGTGCTTGCTCTTGAGCTGCCCGTAGAGCGACTGCTGCAGATCGACCTCGCGCTGCAGCCGCGACAGGAGCAGCCCCTTCTCGGGGAGATCGGCGTTGTCGCGGCGCAGCCGCTCGAGCCGGTCGCCGAGATCGGCCTCGCGGGCGGCGGCGACCTGGAGCAGGGCCGCGAGCTCGCGGCGGACCTCGGCCCCGGCCGCCCGGATCTGCGCCGTGAGCTCCTCCACCTGGGGGTGCTTCTCGGTCAGCGTGGTGAGCAGGCCCTGCCGCTTGAGGTTGAGCTCGGAAAGCCTTGCCCGCAGGGGCTCCAGGGCCGGGGTCGAGGGGGCCGTCAGGACCGCGGCCTGCGCGGGGTCGCCGCGGGGGGAATCGAGCGCCCGGAGCGCGGCCTCGATCGCCCGGCGCTCGCCCTTTGCCCGCTCGTGTTCCAGCTCGAGCCCGTGGATGCGGTTCAGGGTGTTCGCCGTCTGGGCGTCGAGGGCGAGGACGCCGTGCTCCTCGCGGAAGCGCTGCAGCGCCGCCTCGGCCTCCCGCAGGCGATCCCCGGTGCGGCGGAGCTGCTCCTCGATGAAGGCGCGGGTCTCGAAGGTGCGCTTGTTCGCCTGCTGGATGTTGTAGTCGCGGTAGGCGCGGGCGAGCGCGTTGGCGATCGCCGCGGCCTCGGCGGGGGAATCGGCGACCGCGCGCAGGACGATGATGTGCGCCCCCTCCTGGGTGCGGGCCTCCACGCTCTTCTTGAGCCGCTCCATGCTCGCGAGCAGCGCCGGCGCGTCGTCCGCCATGCCGGCGCCGGGCCAGCCGAGGGCCGCCACCGCCTCCCGGAGGACGGGGTGGCTGGTCACGATGTAGGCGTGGGTCTCCATGTTCTCGGCCTGGCGCCAGTAGCCGCCGGTCAGAATGGAGGCGAGGTTGGAGAAGCGGTCGATCTTGATCGCCGCGGTCGCCTCGTAGAGGGCCGCCGGTTCCCGGAACTTGGCGAAGCCGTAGCTTCCCAGGCCGACCAGGAGCACCATGAACAGGATCGAGGCCCGGCGCTTGCGCAGGATCCGCCAGTAATCCCTCAGGTCGACGTCGTACTGGGCCATCGGCGGAAGCCCCCCCTCACTTCACCCCGGTGATGTCGGCGGCGTTGCGCCAGTCGATGATCACCCGCGCCGGCCAGAGAACCATTTCCAGGAGCGGCCGGATCTGGTCGTAGAAGAGCTTGACGTCCCCGAGCGGGCTGCGGGGCACGTAGACGAGGTCCCCGCCGGCGAGCGGCAGGTTCTGGGAGCGGTCGCCGCGCTCGATCAGGCGCCCGAGGTCGGCGGAGAGGATCTCGGGCTGGGTGATGTCGCCGCGCACGACCCGCGTGTCGGCGCGGTAGGCGTAGGGGGTCGTCCCGCCCGCCTCGGAGATGGCATCGAGCAGCCGCATCGGCTGGCCGGTGAGCGCGTAGGCCCCCGGCTTCTGCACCTCGCCGAAGACGTAGACCCGCTGGGTGTCCTTGGTGAGCGTGGGGATGAAGACCAAGTCGCCGTCGTCGAGCACCGCGTCCTGCGCCGGGTCGCCCTGGAGGAGGGCCTGGTAGAGGTTCAGGGTGAGCGTTTCGCCGCTCTTGCGCCGGATGCGCACCGCTTTCAGGTCGGCGTCGGGGTGGGTCCCGCCCGCGACGGCGAGCATTTCGAGCACGGTGGTGCGTCCCTTGAGGCGGTATTCGCCCGCGCCCTGGCCGGGGACACCGCCGCGGCCGAGGGCGCCGAGCAGCCGCACCCTGCGGCTGTGGTGCTCTTTTACGCGGATCTCGATCCGCGGCCGCCGGAAGTAGGCCTTGAGCCGCTCCTCGAGCGCCCGGCCGGCCTCGCCGGCGGTGAGCCCGGCGATCGGGAACTGCTCGACCAGACCGAAGGAAATCTTGCCGTCCGCCTGGACCGGGAGCTCCTGCCGGCTCGCCGTCGCCCCCTCCCAGAAAAAGATCTCGATCAGGTCGCCCGGCCCGATCTTGTACTCGACGACCCCGTCGACGGTCTTGAAGACCTCGTTTTCCCGCACCCCGCCGCGATCGGGGGCCGGCTCCGGAAGGGCCGCCCGGCCCGCGGCGGCGGACGGCGGCGCGCCCCGTCCGGAAGGCAATGCAAGCCGCAACAGCCCCTCGCCCCAGTGGGCCGCGGCGCAGCGCGGCGGCTCGCCGCCGCTTGCGGCCTGGACCGCAAGGCCGTAGACGTTCCCGCGGCGGGGGAAGCCGGCCTCCAGGGGCTCCCACCCCTTGGCCGCGGCGTTGCGCCAGGCGTGGAGGCCCCCCTGGTCGAGCGAGCCCGCCACCAGATCGGGGCGGCCGTCGCCGTCAAGGTCCAGGGCCGCAGCCTGCCAGTAGCTTGCGCCCTCCGGCGCGGCGGACCCCGCCGCCCCCCCCGGCGGCGGCGGGGTCCCCTCGACGAAGCCCCCCTTGCCGTCCCCGTAAAAGAGGCGCACCCCGCTGCGGTAGGTGCCGGCCAGCACATCCAGGTTCCCGTCGCCGTCGAGATCGGCCGTGGAGAGGGCGTAAAACGGGCCTTCGGCCACCGGCGCAAGCGCGCTCCAGCCTTCGCCCGCGCGGCCGAGCCACACGCGGAGGCCGGCCTGCGGTCCCCAGCCCGAACCGGCGAGATCGAGCCTTCCGTCCCCGTCGAAATCGGCCGCCAGGACGTCCATGAAGAGACCGGTCACGGTCGGCCCGCCGCCCGGGTGGAACCCGCCCGCGCCGTCGCCCCACCAGAGCTGGATCCCGCCCTCCACCTCCGAGGCGGCATTCGCCGCGGCGATGTCGATTCGCCCATCGCCGTTCCAGTCCGCCGCCCGGAGGCCCTCGTAGCGGCCGGTCTCGGCGACCGGCCGGCCCGGGGCCCATAAGCGGCCGCCGCGGTTGAGAAAGACGCGGATGCCGGAGGTCCGCCCCTGCACGCTGTAGACGAGGTCCGGACGGCCGTCCCCGTCCACGTCGGCGACGGCGATCGAGCGCACGTCGCCTTCCACGGCAAGCCGCTGCAGGCCGCCGGCTTCGCCCGCCGCCTCCCCGTAGCGGATGACGATCCCCCCCGGTGCGGCGGCCCCGCCGATCCAATCGACCCGGCCGTCGCCGTCCAGGTCGGCGATCGCCGCGGCCCGGGTGAAATCCCCGCCGGCGGCGGCCTCAGCGGCGGGGGGCGCAGGCGGGGCTTGCGGCCTAAGCCGCTCGGCGCCGCCTGCGGCGCAGGCGGAGAGAAGCAGCACCACGGCCGCGAGCGCCGGCAGGCGCAGGATCGCCTGCGAACGCCTCCACCGGCCCCGGCCGCTGGGCCGCCGCATCCCGGTTGCGCCGCCCCTCATGCGTCCATGTCCTCGACCGCCGCCTGCACGATGCGGCGATCCACCTGGTGCGCGCCCAACTGGAAGCCGATCAGCAGGCAGCGGTCGCCCAGGTTGTTGATGCGCAGCGGGATCCCGCCCGAGGCCTCGTGGAGCGCCTCGGCCGCGGCGCGGGTGAAAATCCCCCGCCGGGCCCCGGCCGCCCGCAGCCGGTAGAGCAGGTAGCGGATCGTGTGGCCGCAGTCGAGCGGCTGCAGGTTGTAGCGCAGGGCGATCCGCTCCCGCAGGGGCTCAAGGCCCGCCATCGTGCGCAACAGCGGCGGCTGCCCGAGCAGGATCAGGGTCAACAGAAACGATTCCTCCGTGTGCAGGTTGAGCAGCATGCGCAGCTCGTCGAGCGTCTCGCGCTGGGAAATCACGTGGGCCTCGTCGATCACCAGCACCACGCGCCGGCCGGCCGCCTCGGCGGTCACGAGATGGCGGTGGATCTGCTCGAGCACCCAGGCCTTCGAGCCGTTCTCCATCCGGCCGGTGAGTTTCAAGAGGATCGCCTTCAAGAGCTCCTCGGGCGAGAGCGCGGGGTTCGCGAGCACCACGACCTCGTAAGGCTCCCCGCTCAGGCAGGCGGCCAGCGTGCGGGTGACGGTGGTCTTGCCGCAGCCCACCTCGCCCGTCAGCATGCCCACCCCCTTGCGGTGCCGCACCACGTAGAGCATGCGGTTGAGGGCCTCCTCGTGCTGCGGGGAGCCGTAGAAGAGGGCCCCCCCCGGCACGTTGGCGAAAGGCTCCCGTCTGAGGTCCCAGTGTTCCAGCACCATGGCCCGTGCGGGAGGGCGGCCCCCCGGGCGCTAGAAAAGCGGCCCCGCGGCCTCCTCCCATCCTTTCTCCGGCGCGAGCTCCGAGGCCGAGGCCCCCTGGAGCAGCCGCGCGAGTTCCTTCTCCGAAACACAGCGCACGATGTGCAGCAGCGGCTCCGCTGGGAGCCGGACCACCCGCTCCGTGAGGACGTGCCGCCCCTGGGAATCGAGCAACATCCTCACCTCGGGCCGCAGGGGCTGGTCGCCGTGGGTCTTGACGACCAGCCCGACCGCGCCCGAGTTGAGGAGCACATGGCTCTGCAGCGGAAAGACGGTGAACCCGCGCAGAAACGCCTTCAGGTGGCGGCGCTCGAAGCGGGTCTTGCAGCTCTGGCAGAGGTACTTCACGGCCTCGAAAAAGCCGATCCGCTCGCGGTTCGGCCGGCTGTGGGTGAGCGCCTCGTAGAGATCGAGCAGGCCGAGCATCTTGGCGTATTCGTGGAGCTCGTCGCCTTTCAGGCCGTGGGGGTGGCCCGAGCCGTCGATGCGCTCGTAGACCTGGCCGGCCACCTCGGCGCACAGGGCCGCCCGCGGCCCCGCGGCGGCGAGGATCTTGCGCGCGAGAAGGGGCCTGCGCTTGAGCGCCTCGAGCTCCCGCGGCGCAAGCGGCCCCGGCTTGGCGACCAGAGCCGCGGGGAGAAGCGCGACCCCGACGTCGTGGAGAAGGCCGCACAGTCCCGCCTGCCGCCGGCGCTCGGGCTCGAAGTCGAGCTCGCGCGCAAGCTTCAGGGCGAAGACGGTGACGTTCACGCTGTGCTGCACCACGAACTCGCCCAGATCGTCGCGGTGGAGCGCCGCCAGGAACGGGGCCTCGGAGCGCTCAAGCGCCTCGTCCAGCCGGCCGGTCAGCTCCTCGGCGGCCTCCAGGGCGAGCGGCCGTCCCGCCCGCACCGCGGCGTAGATGGTTTTCAAAAACCGGCAGCTTTCCTCGTAAAGACCCGGCGGCGCCGTGGGCTCTTTCTCCCCCGGCGCGGCGGCCGTCGCCGAAGGCGGCCTCTGCGCCGGCCGCAAGAGGGCGATCCGCGAGAGGCTCAAGGTGAGGCCCCCGCCCCCCGCCGGCCGCGGCGAAAGCCCGCCGGGCCCGGCCCTGCCGGGAAGCGGCGGGAGTTGCCCGCGCCTCGTTTCGTACTGAAAGGTCGTCTCCGTCATCCGAGGTCAGCGCGCCGCCGCGCCTCTTCGGAATGCGGCCCCCGGCGGATTGCCTCCGCTGCGGGGGTGGAATGCCGCATCCCGGTTTCCCGGCGGCCCATCCACGTGATCGGCCTTCTTGAAAAAATCTTGAATCACGGAGCACCCGCGACCCCGATCTTTTGATCGCTGCGGCGGGTTTTTCGGCAAATCCCCCCGGAGGCCACCCCGGGGCCTGAAGGGCCGGAGGCGCCCGCCCCGTCCGCCGGGGGGCTGACCGCCGTCTCCGCGACCGCGAGCCGGCCGCCGTTTTGGGCGGCGATCGTGCGGCGGCCGCGGCGCTCGAGAATCGTCACCCCGACGACGAAGAGGACCGATTGGGCGCACAGCAGCGCAACCCCCAGGGCCGCGGTTTCCCGCAGCACGAGGGCGTTCAAGCCGAAGCCGGCGCTCAGCAGCAAAATGGTGGCCACGGCGAGGCTGCGGCTGCCGAGCAAGTCGGCCAGGCGGTGGTGCAGGTGGTCCCGGCCCACGTACTCGATCCAGCCGCGAAAGGAGCGCACCTTCCCGGAGAGGATCCGGTCGCAGGTGATGTGCACCATGTCGAAGATCGGCACCCAGAAGATGAGAATCGGGCAGAGAAAGGAAACAAGCGGGCGGTTCTCCGACCATTCCCCGTGGACGGCGAGCGTGGCCAGCACGAACCCGATGACCGTGCTGCCGGCATCCCCGAGAAAGATCGCCGCCGCTTTTCCCGGCCGGAAGTTGAACGGGAGAAAGCCGAGGCAGCCGCCGGCGAGCGCCACGGCGACCCAGCCCGCCGCGGGCGCAGCGCTTTGGAAGGCGGCCGCGGCGAGAAAGGAGGCGATCATCACCCCCAGGCCGGCCGCGAGCCCGTCCATGCCGTCGAAGAAGTTGAAGGCGTTGGTGAGACCGACGATCCACAGGAAGGTGAGCAGCCCGTTGCCAGCCTCCGCCCAGAGGCCCCACGAGGCCGGCAGCACCCGGAGCACGATCCCCGAGGCCATCACCATGAGGGTGCACAAGGCCTGGACGAGGAGCTTGACGGCGGCGGCGATCTCCCGGCGGTCGTCGAAAACGCCGGCGACGAAGAGGACAAAGGCCGCGGTCAGCATGGCGGCAAGCTGCGGCGAGGCCTCCCCCGCCCCCAGGACCCCGGCCAGAAAGCCGAGGAAAACGGCCGCGCCGCCGAGAAGGGGGGTCGGCCGCGCATGGATCTTGCGCGCATCGGGGACATCGAGAATGCCCAAGTGCCGGGCCAGGCGGGCGGCCAGCGGGGTCAGGGCGAAGGAGAAAAGAAAGGCGGCCGCGGCCACGGCAAGGACCCGCAGAAGAAGCCCCCCGTCCGCTGGTGCCCGGCCGGCTCCGAGCAGGGCGAGCGGCACGGCCGCCCCGGCCGCAAGTCCGCAGGGGAGCCACGCCGGGGCGCCCCGCAGCCGCCGGGCCCGCGCCCCTTGGCCCGCACCGCCCGCGGCGGGCGGCAACCCGGTGATGTCGCAGGCATCCATTTCCCCTCCAGACCCCGGCGCGAGGAGCCGCCCATTTCGCGGCCGCCGCTGCGGCTCCCCGTATCATGATACCGGTATCGGCCTTTTTCGCGAAAACTGCAGGGAATATGCCAAACGCGATTGCGGAAGTTAACCCATCGAAACGGCATCGATTTCCGATACCGCCGGCCGCAAGGGGGCCAGGGGCGGGAGCGCTGGGCGTCAAAAAATGAACGGGGCTCAGCCTTCCTCCCCCGCGGCGGGGGAGGCGAGGAGACCGCGGACGACCTCGATCACGCGGCCGATCTCCTCCTCGGAAAGGGCGGGGTAGAGGGGGATCGAGGCGGTCCGCCGCCAGGCGGTTTCCGAGGCGGCCAGGGGGGGGTCCCCGCTTAGCCGGTGGAGGGGCACGAAGACGGGCCGCGCGCAGCCGACCCCGGCCTGCTGCGCGCGGTGCAGAAACGGCCCGCTTGCGCGGCCGAGATCGATCACGAAGCGGTAGTAGACGTGGGACGGCTCCTCCGCGGGCAGCCTGGCGCCGAGGCCCGCGAAGGCCTCGCGGAAGCGACGGGCGATCTCGCGGCGGCGGGCGACGAAGGACTCGAGCCTGCCGAGCTGCACGCGGGCGACGGCGGCCGCAAGGTCGCTCCAGCGGAAATTGAAGCGCCAGCCGGGCTCATCCCGGCGGTCGTAGTCCTTGATCTCCCGCAGCCGGGCGGCGAACGCGGAGCTCTGCGTCACCGCCATGCCGCCCGTCCCCGCGGCGATCATCTTGGTGGCATGGAAGGAGTAGAAGGCGGCCGGCCCGCAGGCGCCGGGGGGCTCGGCACGCAACGGCTCCGCGCCGAGCGACTGGGCGCAATCCTCGATCAGCGCGACCCCGGGGTGCAACAAGGGCGCAAGCCGCGCGGGCCGGCCGAATAGGTGGGCCACGACGACGGCGCGCGTGCGGGGCGTTACGCGGCGGGCGACGTCCGCGGGGTCGAGGAGCAGGCTGCCCGGGTCGATGTCCGCCGGGACGGCCCGCGCCCCCAGGGGCCGCACGGCGTGCAGGAGCGCGGCGCAGGCGAAATCGGGGACGATCACCTCGTCGCCCGCGCCCACCCCCAGCGCGGCGAGGATCGCGGTCAGGGCGGCCGTCCCCGAGCTGAAGGCGACGGCGTGGGCGACACCGAGGCGGGCGGCGAACTCCCGCTCCAGGGCCGCGACCTCGGGCCCCTCGGCGATCCAGCCGGAGGCGACCGCGCGGGCGGCCGCCTCCGCCTCGGGGAGGCCCAGCCAGGGCCGCGAATGGGGGATGGGCTTCATCCGATGTTGATGAACAGCCGCTGCGAGTGGAACGCCTCGGCGTACTTGACCCGCCCCTGGCTTCCGCGGAAGTTGGCGAAGGAGCGGGCCATCTCGAGGATCGAGAGGTTTTCGATGTTGGTTTTCATGACCTGCGAGCGGTGCGCCTCGAGGGCCTCGAGCTTGGCCGCCAGGGTGTCGGAGATGTCCACGTAGACCTGGGGGTTGAAGTTCTGCGTGGTCGGCCCCTCGTAGAAGAGCACGTTGCGGATGTAGCGCGTCGCCGAGAGCACGGCCTGGGCGAGGTGGCGGTGGTCCTGGTGGGTGTCGTCCGGGAAGTGGCAGAAGATGAACTCCGGCCGCACGGCGGCGATCACCGACTCGATGCGGCGGATCAGCGCGACGCTCACGGTGAGGGAGGTGTCCGGGAAGCCGCCCCAGAAGACCTCCTCGACGCCGAGCACGCGGGCCGCGGCGTCCTGCTCGCCGGTGCGCACCTCGGCCGCGGCGCCGCGCTCCCCCGGGGTGAGGACGAGCAGGAAAAGCCGGTGCCCCTTGCGCGCGTACTTGGCGAGCGAGCCGCCGCAGCCGAACTCGATGTCGTCGGGGTGGGCCCCGATGGCGAGAATGGAAACGCGGCTCATCGCCCCTCGATCCTTTCCGGCGGCGCATCCGCCGTCACGGCCAAGGGCGGCTCGGCCGCCCCGGCAAGCACGCGCCCGCTCTCCGGGCCGCAGGCGAAGAGGAGATCGATCACCGAGAGCTGCGGCAGGAAGGCGCCGAAGCGCTGCGGGTAGACCGGGTGCCGGAAGCGCTGCAGGAACACCCGGATGCCCGCCTCGTGGAAGCGCGCGAAATCCATGTAGCCTATGGCGCCCTCGCCGGCGAGGTAGGCGTCGGCGCCGAGCGCCCGGCAGAGATCGATCAGCCGCCCGGTCGGCTCCTCGCGGGCGGGAAGGCTCGAGGCGATCGCCGCGGGGCGGCCGGCCAGGCCGAGCAGGCCGCGCAGGGCGTCGATCAGGGCGAGGTTGAGGTCGAGGAGCCGCCCCCAGGTGCGGGAGAGCACCTCCTCGAGCGCGGGGAAGACGGTTGCGAAAAAGGGGGCCCGGCCGTAGTTCGTCCGCAGGGCCTGGAGGTGCCGCCGGGCCCAGTCCGTTCGGCCGTCGATTTCGACCTCGCGGAGCGCTTGGGGATGCCTGCGCCGCACGGGGACGGTCAGCCATTGCGCGCCGCGCGCGGTCTTGATGCGGTTGCGGTTCTGCCAGCCGTTTTTCGTGAACTGCACGTTGTCGAGGTGGCAGAAGACGTCGGCCTGCATCATCTTGGCGAAGTAGCCCGCCCAGGGGAGATAGCCGGGCTGGTGGATGGCGGCGATGCGCAACGGGAAGGCTCCGGCCGGGTTTCCATCGTTTTTTCCCCATGCTATCATGGCTTGTTCCGGCGGGCAATCGAAAAGCCGCCCCATGACATGACAACCCATTGAGAATACTTTGGAAATAAAAGACCCTGCGCGCCGCCTGCAGCAGGCCCTTTTCCCGGCCGTCGAGCTGCTGGCCGGGATGGCGATCGCCCAGGCCGTGGCCCTCCTCCAGGTGCACCTCTCCAACCGCGAGCTGCTGGCCGGCCTCGAGGCGGCGGCCGCCGCGGGGTATCTGCCGGTTCCGAACCGCAACCTCTGGCCCGAGCTCGCCGCCCTCGAAAGCGCCTTCCACGGCGGGCTCTTCTTCACCCTGAGCGCGGGGGCGGCCCTCGCCCTGGCGGCGGCCGTCGCCGGCGCCTTGGCCGCGGCTTATGAAACGCGGCTTGCCCCCTTTCTCCTCGCCTGGGCGGGGCTGATGGGTTTCCTGAACGCCGAGGGCGTTGCCCTGTTTCCGACGCTCTATGCCCTGCTCGTCCCGCCGGCCGCCTTTGCCCTTGCCCGCCGGGGGTTCCGCGAGGGGGGTCGGGTCGCGTGGCGGGAGGTCCTTGGCACGCGGCTTCTTCCGATCGCGGTCTTGGCGCTCTGCTGGTTTTCGCAATACGACCGCGGGCTCTTCACGGCGATCCGCGATCGGCTGCTGCTCTCGAACCCCGTGGGGCAGGCCGTCCACGACTATTACTACCGCTGGACGCTCTACCCCGCCGAGGCCTTCAAATCCCCGGCCCAGAAGCAGATCCGCACCGTATGGCTGCGGCTCGAGGCCGCGGGCGAGGACGGCGCCGCGCTCGCCGCCGCGCTCGCCGCGCGCGACGTCCTTCCCCTTGCCGACCCCGCGGGCGCCCACTTCGAGGCCGAAGCCGCGGCAGGCCGGCTGCGCTTCCGTGGCGAGGGCCGCCTGCTCGCGGAGACGACGGTCGGCCTCTTTCTCGCGCAGCCCGAGGCCGTCCTGGAGGAGGTCTACCGGGCCGCCGACCGGCTCGCCCCCTTTCGCCGCTTCATCTTCTTCGCCGTTCTTCTCGGCTTTCCGACGGCGCTCTATTGCCTCGCCCACGCCCTCATCGGGCTTCCCGCCGCGCTTCTTCTGCCCGCCTCGCGCCGGGCCGGGCGGCTTTGCGCCGTGGCGTGCTTGGCGCTCGCCGCGCTCGCCTTCGTCTTTTTTGTCGCCCTCGGGAAGGAGCCCAAGCCCCCGGAGCTGCCGCCTGAGGGGATTGCCGGCCTTCCCCCCGCGCGCCAGGCGGGCCTGCTTGGCGCGCTGCTCGACCGGGGCCGCGAGGTGACGGCGCTCGCCGGCTGGGAAGCCCTCGCCCGCTCCCCCGACCCCCGTGTCCGCCGCCTGCTCGCCCGCGGCCTGGGGGCGTCCCGCTCGCCCGAGGCACCGCCCGTCCTCGAGCGGCTCATCGCCGACCCGCAGCTTGCGGTGCGGACGGCCGCGATCGAGGCCCTCGCGCGGCGCGACGGGCCCTCCGCCCGCAGGGCGCTCCTTGCCGTGCTGCACGGCTCGCACACCTGGTACGATCAGTTCTACGCCTACCGCGCGCTCCGGAGCCTGGGATGGAAACAAACCGCCGCCTTCTGAAGGCCTGGGTCGCCGCCACCCTGGGGATCGTGGCCCTTGAACTCCTCGTCTCCGGGCCGGGCTCCCGCCTGGGGCTGCCGCCCCTTCTCCGGACCGGGATGGCGCGGGCGGCGGAAGCCTGCTGGATCTTGACCAGCCTGTTTCTCGCGGGTCTCGGCCGGCGGGAGATCTTTCTCCCGGAGGCCGGCCTCGCCCGCGGGTTGCGGCGGGGGCTTCTCTGGTCGGCCGGCTTCGGGGCCCTGGCGCTCGCCGCCTGCGCCGTGCTCTGGGGACAGGGCCGGGACCCGCTGCGGTGGCTCGGTTTGGGCGGCGGCGCCTTCGCCTCCGAGCCCGTGCTCTACCTCGCCGTCGCCTGCGGGGTGGGCCCCGTGGTCGAGGAACTCTACTTCCGCGGCCTCCTCTACCGCCTGCTGCGGATGCGCGGCCGGGTCCTGGCCGTGGGCGGAACGACGCTCGTCTTCGGCCTCCTCCACGCCGGCGCAGGCGGTTTGCCCTGGGTCCCCCTCGTCGGCGGGGCGCTCTTCGCGGTGGCCCTCGAGATCGAAAAAAACCTCCTGGTGCCGATCACGATCCACGTCCTCGGCAACACCGCGCTCTTCGCCCTCGCCCACTTCGCCCCGAAATTTCAGCTCTGAAACCCGGCTTACGCGCCTTTCGCGCGCAACGAAGAGGGCCGGCCAGGCGGCGTCGGCCGCGGGCGCCTGAGCGCGCACGCTTCGGCCCCGCGGCCGCGGTGCGGCCGCATCTGGCATGCGCGTTGCTATCCCTCCGTAAAAGAACCACGTTTCGAGGAGGGGCGCAGATGGTCCATCGCTTTCGGCAGCGGCTGCTCGTGGGGCTCCTTGTCCTCGGCGCGGCGCTCGGCGTGCCGGCCGCCGCATCGGGGGTCACCGCCCATTACCGCTCGATCGGGGTCCACCCCGACGTCCTCGCGACCGAGGGGCTGGCCTGGGTGGAACGGGGCTCGACCACGGTCGAGTTCAGCGGGGGTGTGCTTTCGCCGCGGATCGGCTGCGGCGACGAAATCGTGATCGACGAGGAAGAGCTCTACGTCCTCTCCCGCGACGGCGAGCGCCGGCTCACCCTGCAGCAGCCGGCGCGCCTCGACCACCGCGGCAGCCCCTTCGCCGTCCGCCGCGCCTACAGCTCGATCCAGGCCTGGGCGGACGACCGTCGCGGGGATCTCGTGGCCGAGGACCGCCTGGAGGTCGGTCTCTGCTACCACGACGGCCCCTTCACCGGCCGCCGGCGCCCCTTCCTCGCCAGGATCGAGGGCTCGCGCACCGACCGCGAGCGCTTTTTCTGGCTGGCCGCGGCCCCGGGGGAGGACCACCGCGGGGTCGCCGGCACCGGGGCGGTGCTGGACGGCGGCCACCTTCTGCAGCACGGCTTGGTGATCGCCGCTGACTTTACACGGGTCGAGGGGCTCGAGCTGCGCGGCTTCAGCCGCGGGGTGCTCCCGGCCGCGATTTCGATCCGCCGCGCGCAGGGGGTGACCCTCGAGCGGCTCCTCATCCATGACTTCGACGGCCGCCACGGGATTTTCCCTTCGGGCATCGAGGGCGGGCCGGGGGCTTCCTTCACCGTGCGCAACAGCCTGGTCTACGGCGGCCGCGGCAGCGGGGTCACAACCCGCTGGCCGGGCGCCGAAGGCCGCCTGGAGCAGGTGACCGTCTTCGGCATCCGCGGCCGGGGGGTGGAGGAGGGGGCGGGGAGGCTCTCCGCGGTGAACACGATCAGCGCGGCAAACCGCGCGGGCGATTTCCACATCCGCCGCGGCGCGGTGGCGCACAACCTCTCCGCGGACGGAAGCGCAAGCGGCGAGGGGTCGCTCCGTTTCATCCGGCCGGAGGCGCTTTTCGTCTCCGTCCAGCCCGGGGCCGTGGATCTGCACCTCCGGGAGGATTCCCCGGCCGTCGACGCCGGCACCGCCCCCGGCCGCGCGGGCGAAGCGCGCGGCCTTTCCCTCCCCACGGGTCCGGCCCGCGAGGAGCCCCCCCGGGACATCGACGGCGAGCCGCGGCCCGCGGGCTTGGGCTGGGACATCGGGGCCGACGAGGCCCAGCCCGCCCTCGCCGGCGTGTGGTTCGTCGACCCCGAGGGGACGGGCGACTGCACGAGCTGGGAGAAGGCCTGCCCGGCGCTCGCCCAGGCCCTCGCGCGGGCCGCGCCGGGCGAGGAGATCTGGCTTCGCGCCGGGGTGCACGTGCTCGCGGCGGCGCTACGCATCGAGCGGCCCGTCGCCCTCTACGGCGGCTTTGCCGGCGGGGAGCGCCGGCGGGAGATGCGCGATTTCCGCAACCGCCAAACGGTGATCGCCGCCGCAGGCGAAACGGGGCTTCTCGTTCTCGCATCGCCCGGGGTCCGACTCGACGGGCTCGTGCTCCGCGGCGGGAACGCAAGCGAGGGCGGGGCGGTCGGGGCCTACGGGGTCGAAGGCTTCGTGATCGCCGGCTGCCGCTTCGAGGGCAACCGGGCGATCCACGGCGGCGCCCTCTTCGTCCGCGGCGGCGCGGGCCGTGTGGAAAACAGCCTCTTTGCCGGCAACCTCGCCCTGCGAAGCGGCGGGGCGATCGCCGCCGAGGGGGCGGCCTTGGAGATCGTGGGCTCCGTCTTTCACGGCAATGAAGCCGGGGCGAGCGGCCAGACCCTGACCGGCGGCGGCGGGGTCTACACCACAGGCGCAGGCGTCGTGATCGCCAACTGCACCTTCCACGAAAACCGCGCGCGCCATGCGCGAAACCGCGGGGGTGCGGTCTTCGCCTACCTCGCCGACACGCGGATCGAAAACTCGATCCTCTGGGGCGACCAGGCCGCGATCGACCCCGAGGTCGCGCTCTTCGCCTCGCCGGCGGCGGCCGTGACCGCATGCCACATCGACCAGGAAGGCTTCGCCGCGGAGCGCGGCAACCGGCGCGAGGATCCCCGCTGGGTCGCCCGCGAAGCAGGCGATTTCCGGCTCGCGCCGGAGTCGCCCTGCATCGACGCCGGGGCGGAGACGGCCATGCTGCTGCCGGCCGAGGATTTTCTGGGGAATCCGCGCCTCCAGGGGGCGGCGGTCGACCGCGGGGCGATCGAGCACTTGGCCCCCTGAAAACGGGCGGGCCCCGCGGGAAACCTCCCGCGGGGCCCGCCCTGAAGGGACAGGGAAAAGAGCGCCCGCTCAGCGCAAGAAGGTGAGGGCCCTCGCCGCCCGGCCGAGGTGGCGCCGCAGGGGACCTTCGCCCGCAGCGAGGACCGCACCCCGGGGAAACAGGCTCTCGGCCACGAAAGCCGCCCGGCCGGCCAGGTCCGCGGGGCGCAAGAGGATCAGAAAGGCCCACGCCGGAAGGCGCCTTCCGGCAAGCCGCCGCCGGATGAGGCACCGGGCCGCGGCGGAGAGCCCCCCTTGTTCGCCCGCGGGCGCACCTGCCGCCGGGTTGCCGGCGAGCGCGGCCGCAAGCGCTCCAAGCCCGTTTGCGCCCAGCGCGACGGCGCGCTCCCTGAGCTCCCGCCAGCGTGCGGCCTCCCACGCGGCCGAAAGCCGCGCCAGATCCGCAAGCCACATGAGCCGGGCGAGGTTGTGCTTCGCCGCGTGGAAGGCGAGGTAGAGCATCTCGTCGTGGGGGGAAAGGCGGAGCAGGCCGGGCTGTTCCGGCGCAAGGGGCCGGCAGGCGGCGAGGATCGCATTTTCCCCGCGCGGCAAAAAGCGCCTCCGGTTGCCGACCCGCTCCGCGCCCAAAAGATCCGCGTGCAGGTCGATCCTCTCTCCCCCCCGGTGGAGAACGAGGGGCCGTGGGTTCGCGACGGCGAAACCGAGCGCGCGGAGGGCCTCCTCGGCCGCTTTGCGCTCCGGCGCCCAGAGATCGACATCCGTGACCGGCCGCCACCCGGGGTCGGGGTAGGTTCCGAAGAGGAGCGCCATCCCCTGGATGAGGACGGCGGAGACGCCGCGGGCGGCGAAGGTGCGGCCGATCTCCTCGAGAAGCGCAAGCCGCCTGACGTTTCCGGCGAGCGCCCGGTGATAGAGGCCCTCCAGGGAACGCCTCGCCTCATCGGGCAGCCGACGATCGAGCCCGCGGCGCCGCAGAAGCGCGAAGAGCAGGCCGCCCAGTCCCTCTTCCCGGGCAAAATACACAAGCTCCGCCGCCCGCTCGGCCCGCGGCGGCCGGCATGCCTCCGGCCCGGGCGCTCCGCCCCATCCGGCGGCGGCGAGAAGCAGCGCCTGCGTTTCGGGGTGCGGCGGCCGGCGGCGGCGGGAGAGGTCCGTCATCTGCGGGGGGCTTCCGCGAGCAGCTCGAGAACGCCGCGGTCGGGCAGAAATTCGAGGGCGAAAAACGGCACCCGGCCCGCCAGCTCATCGAAACGCCGGAGCGTCTCCGCCATCGCCCCCCGGTCCCAGAGGGGCGGAAACGAGCACTGCAGGAGGCCGGAAACGGCCGCCGGCCGTGAAAGCGGGGTCTTGCGGTGTTCGCGGCCGTGGCGCAGCAGAAAGGCGGCGGCGAGCGGCACCCCGCCGCGGGCGGCGAAGCGCGCCTCCCCGTGCCAGGGGGTGCCGTAGAGGAGAAAGCCCCCCCGGCCGTCGCGGCGCAGGATCACGCGGTCGTCGCTCACGATCTCGCCCGCCCCCTCCTGGGCGAGCAGCCGGGCGATCGTGCTCTTGCCCGCCCCCGACTCGCCGAGAAAGAGGAGCCCGCGGCCGCCGCGCGCGAACCCGCAGCCGTGCAGCAGAAGCCCGCCGTGTTCGGCGAGATGGAGGACGAACAAAAGCTCGAGCGCCGGGCCGGCGAAGGGGTCGCGGTCCGCGCCCTGGAACCACAGCCGCCGCAGGCCGCGGCGGCGTGCGACGAAGAGGCTCCGCCGCCGCGGCGGGTGATGGGCGAGCATCTCGAAGAGCATCCCATTGCCTGCGCGATGGAGGGACCAGACGGGGAGGCTGGCGAAGAGGCGCTCGCCCTTCGGCTGCGGCGGGTCGCCCGCGGCGAGGTGCAGGGTCATGCGCTCCCCATCCGTTGCGCCGCGAAAGGCGGAGAAGGCAGCCGGCGGCGGCGGGACCTCCAGGCCGCCCTCGGGCCGAAGCTCGAGGGCGCAGCCGGCGATGGTGAAGCAGAGGGGATCGCTCATGGTGCCGCAGGACCGCCGGGGCGGCCTCAGGAGCCCTGGGAGAGGCAGGGGGAAAAGAGCGGGTCGCGGCAGCCGGGAAGGGCCGGGCCGGCGCCGGTGCCGGCCTGCTTGCAGAAGCCGAGCACCGCGCAGCGCGCATCGAGGGGCACGCGCGTGAGGGCGGGCGGCTCGTAGGGTTGCCGGGAGGCCGCCGGCGCGGCGGGGCGGACATCCCCGTCCCTCCTGGCCGCCACCACGGCCCCGGCCGCCTCGAGGTCGGCGGCGAAGGCCGCGAGATCGCAAGCCGCCCGGTCCGCGGGGACCTCGAAGCTCGCGGCCATCTGCGCGGCTATCGCCCCAAGCGCGCTCGTCCCGTCCATCCGCTCCCAGGCGAAGGCCCCGGTGGCGTTCAGGCGGTAGATCGCCACCAGGTCGGCCACCTCATTGCGGATGGGGACGAGGATCGTCTCGCCCGCGATCGCCCGAAAGACGAACTCTTCGCTTCGCGCCAAGACCCGGTTCATCGTCGGCATGATCGCTCCCGCTCCTTTCCTTCCCGCGCCGGCCGATCCACACCAGGCAGATCCACAACGCCAGGGTCGCAAGCGGCCACAGGAAATCGGCCGCGGCAACGGAGGCGGCCGCATCGAGAAAACAGCCCCCGCCGCCGCCCGAGCCGTCTCCGTCCCCTCCCCCGCCCGCGGGGATGGCGAGGCTCGCCGCCTCCGATTTCACGCTCTCGTCGCCGTCTGCGTCCACGGCGCTGAGGGCATAGAAGTGAATCGAGCCGGGGGCGGCCGCGGCGAGTCCCCGGTCCGTGAAGGTGCGTTGGGCGACGGGCTCCGCGGTCAGCCGGCTCCAGGCCCCCTCCCGCTCGCCGCGGCGGAAGACGTGGTAGCCGGCGACCGGCCGGCCGTCGGCATCCAGGCTCGCCGGCCAGGAGAGAATGACGCTCGCGTCCGCCGCGCGCTCGAGGTCGGGCCGGGCGGGCCTGCGGGGCAGCGGGACCCTGAGGGTCAGGGCCGGGTCCCCGAAGAGGAGGAAGGTGTCCGCCGTTTCCTGGTGGCGGCCGCCGCCGTTTGCCAGCAGCTGCTCCTTGGCGTAGACGACCGCCTCGCCCAGGGTGCGGCGGTCGAGGAGGAAGATCGCCTCGTAGAGGGCGTTGCCGAGGAGCTGCTGGCCCACGGTGTCGGTCATGCCGGTCGGCATGAGGGCCGCGACGGCTCCGGTCGCCTCCGGCCGGAGCCAGCCCTCGGCGAGCGAGCGCCAGGCGTCCGCCGCGAACCATCCCCCCTCCGGGTAGAGAAAATACCCGGTGAGGCAGCTCAGGTTCACGACGAAGGGCAGCCGTCCGGCGTTTTCCAGGCCGGCCAGGTCCGCACGGTAGGGCGCCCCGCGGTTGTCGAGAATCCGCTCCTCGGCCCAGAGGGCCTGCTGGCCGTGCCCGGCGTAGTTGACGAGCAGGGCGCCCGCGCCGAGCGCGGCGAGAAAATCCGCCGTGAGGTCGGAGACGGCCAGGGACTCGTCCTGGTACTCCTCGAGGTAATAGCGGCCGGGTTCCGCAAACCCGGCGGGCAGGAGGGCCGCCAGGTCCTCGTTCATCGTCTCGAAGACCGCCTCCCAGTCGGCGTCGTAATCGTCGGCGACCAACAGGACGCGCCGCTCCCAGCTCTTGGAGTTCGGCGCGGTCTCGTAGGCGATGATCTTATCGACCATGGCCGCGGCCTGGGCGGGGTCGGCCGCGGGGAGCCTGCCGATCGCGAGCTCGGAGAGGGCCTCTTCCCCGCTTCCCCGGCCATACCAGTCGTCGGCGGCGGTCTCCCCGAAGTGTTCCGTGTAGCGCAGGGGGGCCGGGAGCAGGCAGGCCGTCCCGAAATTCCAGTTGTCCTTGAA
The DNA here is from genome assembly GCA_020725555.1 of Desulfatibacillum sp. Taxonomy (GTDB): domain Bacteria; phylum Desulfobacterota; class Desulfobacteria; order Desulfobacterales; family SpSt-501; genus SpSt-501. The sequence continues at coordinate 88,121 of DYEU01000015.1, read as the reverse complement.
ATCGTAGCTCGCATCCCCGACGAGAAGCAGAAAGCGCGGGGCGGGCGGCTGCCAGTTCGCGCGGGCGAAGGCGAGAAAATCGCGGATCGCCTGCGGGGCGGGGTAGCCGAAGGCGAACTCGTCGAAGACATCGGCCACGTCCACGACCGCGGTGCGCAACCCCCCCGCCTCGCGCAGGGCGACGAGGCGGTCGACCCAGTCCCTGCGACCGCCATCCTCCCGCCAGCCGAGGCTCCGGTGCGTCAGGAGAATCCAGTCCGCGCCGTTTGCCGCCGCGGCAAGCAGGGAGGGCCGGTCGCGCTCGACCGCAACGGGCGGCCGCAGGGCTGTTGCCGCAAGCACGAGGAAGGTGGCCTCGCCCGCGCCGGGGGCGGGCTCGAATTCGACGCTGTAAGGTCCGGAGCCGGAAACGGAGGCGTTTGCGATGCGGCGCACCGCGGCGGGCGAGGTGATGTCGTAGACCTCGAGATCCGTCCCGTCGCCCGCCGTGAAGCCCGCGACCCGGAAGCGATGGCCGGCCGGGTGCGTGAAGCGCAGCCGGTTCTCCGCCGCGGAAAAGGCGCGCTCGTGGTCGATGGTGAAGCGGTCGACCGCGATCTTGTCGAGGCCGACCTCGCAGCGCAGGCCGATCGTGTTCTCCCCGTCGCGGAGCGCGGCGGCGGCGTCGAAGACCGCCTCGTGCCAGCCGATCCCGCTCCAGAGGGCGGTGCCGAGATCGACCCCGTTCAGCCGCACGGCGACGGCGTGGTCGAGATCGTAGGGGCTGTAGAGGCGCAGGCGGATCTCGCCCGCGCCGAGTGCGCCGGGGAGCGGGAAGGCGTAGTTCGCCCAGCCGCCGCCGCCGGCAAAGCCCGCCCCCATGGCGATCGTGGCGAAGATCCAGCGGTCGAGCCCGTCGGGCCCCGCGGCCTGAGGATAGTAGGTTTCGTCGCGCTCATGGACCAGCCGGTCGCGATGGCTTGCGGCGAGCGGCCCGCCGGCAGGCGTGCCGTCGCTCATCTCCATGCGGAGCGCCGCGGGGTCGCGGGAATCGACCAACCAGTAGACCCCCGTCCCGCTGAATTTGGCGTAGGCCGCGGGGACCGGGGCGGCGTAGAAGACGATCCGGTCCTCGTCGTCGAGCCGGCCGTTGCCGTTCGCATCGCGGATCGCGAGCAGCTGCTCGACCCCCAGGTGAAAGAGCTGGATCCCGCGCAGATCGAGGCCGTCGATCTCCGCTGTGGAAAACCCGTTTGCCGCAAGGTCGGCGCGGGTGATGCGCACCATCCCCTCGCCCGCGGTCCGGACCTTCCAGGCCGCTGGCGCGGGCGGGGCCCAGCCGCTCAGCGCGGAGGCGGCGGCCCGCGGGACCAAGAAGGCGGCGGTGCGTGCGGACGGCTCCTGGGCGGCGGGCGTGCAGAAGGCGACCCGGACCCGGATCCGCTCGTGGTGAAGGAGCTCGCCGGTCGCCGGGTTGAACTGGAGGGGCTGAAAGTGGATCCCCTGGCGCGTTTGGCCGCGGAAGACATAGGCCGCGGCGAGCTCGGCCGGCCTCTCGGGGTAGAAGAGATCCTGCGCGTAGAAGGCCTCATCCCACCGGAAGACTTCGGCCAGCCGTCCCGTCCCCTCCTCGCGGAAAGAGGGCGCGGGATAGACGCGGAAGCCCCGGAGCCTGCGGGTTTGGGTTTCCAGGACCTCGAGGCGCGCCGTCTTCCCGGCGGGGAGAGCGACAAAGAGGCCCTTCACCGGGAGCTGCGGCCGGCCCGGCTCGAGGGTGAAGCCGTGCACCAGGCCCGGGAGCCGCAGGCGCTCGAAGATCTCGCCGTTTGCGCTGACGGGGGTCACATCGCATGCCGGGGTGAACAGCTCGAGCGTCACCCCGCCCGGATCGGCGGCAAGGACGGCGACCCCCGTCCCGTGCACCGAGGCCGGACCGCTCTCCCGGTCCGTCGGGGAGGTGGGCGTTTTTCTCTCCTCGCCGTCTCTGATCCCGTCCCCGTCGCTGTCCGGGTTCCGGGGGTCGGTCCCGCGGGCCCACTCCAGCCCGTTGGGCACCCCGTCCCCGTCGGGGTCGAGCGCGGCGTTGTTCCGTGAAGGATCCAGCCCGTAGGCAATCTCCCAGTCGTCGGGCAGCCCGTCCCCGTCCCAGTCCACGCACACCGGCCCGTGCATCGTGTGCGTGCCCGAAGCGTCCACGTCCTCGAGCTTGTAGTAGTAGATCGCCCCCCGCCGCACGCCGGTGTCGAGAAACTCGTAGTCCCGGCCCTCCCCGGACATCGAGGCGCTCGGGATCAGCCGGTCGTTCAGCTTCACCCACGGCCCGGAGGGGCTTGAGCCGCGGTAGAGGTTGAAGCCCTTGTTCTCCACCTCCTGCCCCGTTTGCCAGGCGATGCGCAGGGCCTCGCCGGCCCCGACGGCGCGGAAGGAAACGAGGCGCACGGCGGTGATCCCCAGCACCCGGGCCTCGGCATAGAGGTAGGAGCCGAGCGGCACGCCGGTGCTTCCGTCGACGAGCCGGAAACAGTAATCGGCATTTTCCACGGCCGACGCCGTCGCCTGCAGGGCGAACTCGATTTCCGTGAACTCGTTCGTCCCCATGCCGATCGCGGCCGCCGTGTCGCTCGTGTCCAAGGAGCGGCCGGGCACGAAGGTCATCGAGGCCGGATCGCTCAGCCCGGAGGCCAGGTTGACCGTCTGCTCGCCGTGGGTCACGTAGCTCGAATTGACCACCTGCCATTCGGAGCTGGCGCCGAGCGCCACATAGGAACCGGCCGCGCACGTGGCGGTTCGAGCGACCTGCAGCTGGTAGCCGACCGCCTGGGGGGGGCCTGAGTTCTGCACGAGCAACCTGAGCCGCTTGGGCGTGTTCTTGGCGATTCCCAGCTTCGCGTCTTCCGCGAGCGCCCAGGTCGCGGCCGGCTCCGCGGGCTTCACCGCAACCCCGCTCGTGCTCCAGTTGTCGCTCCATGGAGAAATCGACCAGGAGAGGGAAGTGCTCGGGTCGGCGCCGGCCTTGGTCACCCCATCGCCGTAAAGGAAGGTCTGGACGTTTAGGTCCCAATGGGTCGTATCCGCGTTGCTGGAGCCCGGGTTTTTGGCCGCGCTCACCACGCCGAAGACCAGGTCTCCCGCGGCGCTGGGAACGTTGACGTTGGGGTTGGTGGAAGATCCCCCCCCGTACGCGTAGGCGCCGAGCGGTGTCGTCTGGTGGACCCCGTTGAGGGAGACGGCTCCGACGATAGCGCTGACATAATCCGAAAAGCTGATGGACAACGAGGCGGTCGTGACCGGCGGGTTGATCATCATGTAGATCGCCGTATAGAACCTGTACTGATATGCACTCCCGACGAACGTCAAACTTTGGCCGTTGTAGGTGACCGAAGTCACACTCGCCGAGGTGGAAGAATAATAGCTGATCCCCACCAGCAGCAGCCGGTTGGTTCCGGAGGGGGTGGTGGGATAAAGGGTGATATTCGTTCTGGATTGCACCGAGCCCGAAGTGACGGAGGCCACGACCACGCCGCCTCGGAAGGTCTCGTAGCCGTCGTCGTTGCGCCAGCGGAAGTGCGCCTGGGAAAGGGTCCTTGAGTTGTCCACCGCCGGCGTGATCATGAAGTCGAGCCGGTAGGTGTTGTAGGGCTGCATGGTCGTGCTGAGCTGCGTGCCGGCCGCCCAGGCGGAGCCGTCGAAGCTCCAGGTCTTCAGATAGTTGCTCGTGTCCTTGCAGGCCACGAGGATCGTCCCGTCCTCCGTGCGGGCCATGTGCGACCAGGCGACGGTGGTGGAGCTGGAGAACTGGTCGGCGATGTCGTTTATGTAGGAGCTGCCGTTCCAGTCGTAGTGCTTCCAGCGGAAATAGCTGCCGTCGGCGAAGATGAGGACGATGTCCCCTTCGTGCCCCGGCTTGGTCTCGAAGACGGCGTAGGCCTGGCGCTCGGTGCTCGTCCGGGTGTTCGCCGCGGAAATCCTCGACCATGCGCCCGCCGAATAGACCCCAAGGTTTACAGCCGGCGTGCTCCCGGTGTTGGTCGCGCACAGCACGAGCTTGTCGCTGTTGGGGTCGGCCTCGAGCGTGATCCAGGAAGCCGTCGTCCAGATTCCGGTACCGGCGGCCGAGGCCTCCCAGGTGCTTCCGGTCCAGCGCCGGGCATAGACGTCCCCGGAGGAGAGCCCCCAGACGAACATCGCATGGCCGGCCTGGGCGCCGGCACGGATGTATTCCACCCCGATGGCCTCGGTGGTTGCTGAAGACAACCCCGAGGCGGCCAGGGTCTGCTGATTGCCCCAGGTGTTGGTCTCCCCGTTCCAGATGGCGCCGTAGACGGCGCCGGAAACGGTGCTCGCGATCAGCGCGATCTCGTTTGCCCCGGGCTTGGCGGCCAGGCGGACCCAGTAGACTTGCGCCCCGAGGCTGTTCGGGTAGGCCGCGCCGTTGACGACCCAGGAGGATCCGTCCCAGACCCAGTACTTGAGACCGGTGGCGTTGTCGCTTGCGACGATCAGGACCTGGCCGCTCTGGTTTTCGACCGCGACGTCGAAGCGGCGGACCGATGCTGTCGACAAGGTCGAGGTGATCTGGTTCCCCCAGCTCGACCCGCTCAAGATGGATGCGTAGAGGGTGGTGCCCGAGACCCCCGCCATGACCTTCTCGTTGCGCACGGGGTTGCTCTTGGTGACCACCCAGTAGCTGCCCGTGGCGAAGGTCGGGCCGGCGCTGCCGGCGGGGAAGCTCGTGCCGTTCCAGTGGCTGTAATACATGGTGGAGGTGCCGCTCTGCGCCCAGCCGATCATCGTGCCGACGCTCGATCCTCCCGTCTCCGGGGCCGGCCCCACGGCCGCCATCGCGTAGGTCTGGAGCTGATAGCTAATGCCTTTGTTCAGATTGCTTTCAAGCTCGGTTGCCGAGGCCGGGCTCCAGCTGCTGTGATCCCACCGTTTGGAGTAAAGATAGTGGTAGTAGCTTCCGCTCCCGCTGTCGGCGGTCAGAAAGATTTGGCCGTCGTCGGTCGACGTCAGTTCCACCCAGCGGCAATATTGGTTGCTCATGACCTGGCTGGCCGCAGACCAGCTGCTGTTGATATCGGCGGTGTGCCGGTACTGAAGCCCGTTGTAGACTTCGGCATAGGCCAGGATCGCATGGCCGCTGTGCCCGGAGAGGTACTCGAAGGCCACGTCGAAGGGGCGGTTGCCGCCGAAGGAGCCCGTCGACAGATAGCTCGTCGAGACCGCCTGGACCGAGCCCCAGCCTGCGCCGTTCCAGGGCAGGGTGTAGAGCTGATCGTAGTCTACGATTCCCAGCAGCAGCTTGTCGCTGTTGGGGTCAGCCGCCAGACGCAGCCAGGTGATGTTGTTGGTCGTTGCGTCCATTTTGGACTTGGCGGCGGACTCCCAGGCCCCGCCGTTCCAGGTCCAGCTGTAGATGTCGTTCGTCTCCGCCCAGACGAAGACCGCCCGGCCGCGATAAGCGCCGGAGAGCATGTATTTGACGGCGATCGGCTCTTTGGTGTTGGTGGGCAGCGCAGCGCTGTTCAGCTTTTTCTCGCTGCCCCAGGAGGAGCCGTCCCAGATCAGCCCCGCGGTGTGGGCGTTGCTGTCGAGGACCATGAGCGCGATCTGGTTCGAGCCGGGCTGGGCGGCCATCTCCACCCAGTGGATGTTCCCGGAAATCGTCGAAAACGTATAGGTGGCGCCGTTCACGACCATCGCGGAGCCGTCGTGCACCCAGTAGGTGATCGTGTTGGGCGAGGAGGGGTGAGATGCGACCACGAGCAGCCGGCCGGAGGATTGTTCGAAGGCGGCGTTGAACGAACGGTATGAGGATGTGTAGATGCCCCCGAGGCTCAGGTTGGTGAGCGAGCTCCCGCTCCACAGGTAGCCGTAGAGGGTGTTGCTGCCGCCGACGGCCAGCAGGGCCTGGGACTTCCCGCTGGGGCTCGTCTGGGCCACGTGCCAGCGGAGGTCCCCGGCGTCGTTGGTGTCGAAGACATCGCTTTCGCCGCTCCAGGCCCCGCCGCTGTATGTCTGCTTGCGCATTATGTCCACCGGGGTGTCGGAATAGATGGCGATCGGCGCAAGCGGCCCGCTGTCGAGGCCGGTCACGAAGGAAATATAGAGGGTGCTCGACTTGTACATCAGGTAGCCGATGTTGGTCTGGCCGTTCGGGGACTTCTTTTCGACGGAGACAAAGCCGTCGCTGGTCTCCCCCGTGCTGGTCTCCGGCTGGCCCCAGGCCGAGCCGTTCCATTTGAAATAATAGACGCCGACGTTGCTCGAGCCCGCGCGGGAGGCGACGACGATGTCGTCGGTGACCCCGGCACCCCACTTGACGCCGACGTCCGGCATCTGCCAGGCGGCGCCGTCGTCCATGTTCTCGGTCTCGGTCCAGGCGCTCCCGTTGTGGTTGGCCGACCAGACGTGGTTGTCGCCCTCCTCGAGGGCGACCAGGTGGATGGTGCCCTGCCCGTCGGCCGCCATGCTGTTGTACTTGAGGCTGTTTCCGCCGGAGCTCATCGCGACGGTCGGCCCCACCGCGCTGGTGTAAGGGCTGTCGAGGTACCAGTGGTAGATGGAATTCGTCCCGTAGCGCACCGCGACGTGCGCGCGGTTGTATTTCCCTATTTCCACCACCGGGAAGCGGTGGTCCACGTTGTCCGCGCTGAGGTTGATCGCCGTTCCCCAGCCGCCCGCAGTCGTCCCGGTGCGGTAATAGGGCTTCTGGTAAGATCCCCCGCCGTTTGAGCAGTAGGCGACGTGGGGGTTCCCCTGCCCGTCGACCGCGATGGTCGGGGCGTAAAGCGCATCCGATAGGTCGAGGTAGTTGGTCGAGGTGAGAATGGCCTCCGCCCCGGTCGCCGTCTCCTGCAGGTTTTTCCAGTAGGAGCTGTTGTTCCAGTAGGCGAGATTGACCAGCTTGGCGTAGTAGATGATGTCGTCTTCGCGCTGCCAGACGACGTGGAGCTTCCCGTTTACGCGGTCGATGTCGATCGAGACGTTGTAGTGCTGGTAAGATTCGTTCTTGGCGATGCCGCCGGAGCCTGCCAAGATGACCGGTGCATACCAACTGGTCCCGGCGGTGTTGGATGACTTGCAGATGTAGATGCGATGGCCGCTGACATAGGCCCCCCACACCGCATACCAGTAGCCGCTCGCATCCCGCACCAGCTTGCGCTGGCCCGGGTAGCCGAGCACCTTCCAGCCGGCCGTTCCGCTCCCGATGTACGTGCTGCTGGACACCGTCGAGGCGGCGTGGGAAACCGGGACGTCCCCGATCCACGAACCGCCGAGAAGCAGCCCGAGGAGCGCAAGCGCCGTTTGGAAAGTTCGCCATCCGGAAACCGGTCCCGGCATCCTTCGCTTCTCCATCGGACGTCTCACGTGAGAAAGCCCACCCTGCCCCCGGAAATTGGATGCAAGCGCGCGGGCGGGGAGAGCGCGGCCCCCGCCTGCAGGGGACACCCCCTGACCTTCGCTATCGCATTCATTATCGGCCGGAAGACCGTCCCGCTGAAATGCGGCGCTTGAAGAAACGGCGGATCATCCCCCAGCGACGCCGGCACACGGGGGCCTCAACCGCGATCACCTTGCCCAGGATGTGTGAGGGATCGAGCGGGAGGTCCGGGCCGCAGGCCGCATCCCCGCGGCAGACGACCCGGAAAGGCGCAACGGCCTGCCCCCCCGGCACGCCGGCCCGGGTGACCTCGACCAGCCGGTGGGCCGTGAGCTTTCGCCCCACGCGCGAAAGAACGATGTCGCCGGGGGCGAGCTCATCGGGCCGTGCCGGGGCGACGACCAGGATGTCCCCCTCGCGGATCGCGGGCCGCATGCTCCCCCCCGTCGCGCGGAAGCGCACGCGGCGGCCGCTTTTGAGAGCCTCCTCTACGAGCTCGTCAAGCACGGCGATCCCCGCCCAGGGGCGCGGCGAGGAAGGACGCCCGCAACGCCGCGGCCAAGGCGGCCATCTCCTCGTGCCGGTCCCCGCCCGGGCAGAAAGGGCAGGGGCCGTGGTGCGGGACCGGAATCCCGAGGGCGAAGGCGCGAAGATGGGCGACGCGGCAGAGAAAATCGACCGGGGCCGACTCCTCGCCGCACTCGAGCCGGGCCGCTTCCGGGCAGACGCCGCAGAGGTCGATCAGGCCGCAGGCGCTGCAGGGGCCCTCCGGCCCTGCGAACCGCGCGCGCTCGCGGGCGACCCAAGCCTCCCAGCCCTCGCGGAACGAGCCCCGCCGCAGATCGAAGCCTTCCTCTTCGCCGCAGAGCGCGCAGAGCCGCAACCTGCCGCAGGGGTCGACGGCGAAGGCATGAAACCCCGCCCCGCAGGCCAAGCGGTCCGGGGACTTTGGGGGCGGCCCCGGCGCCGTCTCCCGCAGGGCGCGCACCCGCTCGGGGTCTGCGAGATCGAGCGCGACCACCTCCTCCGGCGAAAGCCGCACCGCAAGCGGCCCCCGGGAGCGGTCGATCCGGGCGTTCAGCAGGGCATCGAACCGGAAGGGCGCCGCGAACGATGCGGCCAGCCGGCGCATGCCGCCAAGCTCATGGCGGTTCAAGCGCGACAGGGTCGTCTTGAGGCGCAGGCGCACCCCCCGCCGGCGCAGCCTCTCGATCCCGGCGAGGCTCCGGGCGTAGGAGCCGGGAACGCCCGTCACCCGCTCCCAGGTTGCGCGGGTTGCGCCGTAGAGGGTGACCTCGACGGCAAGCGGCGGCATCGCGGCGAGGAGGTCGGCCGTCTCCTCCGTGAGGCGCGTCCCGTTGGTGAAGAGGGTGACGAGAAAGCCCCGCCTGCGGGCGTGCTCGTAGAGGGCCCCGAAGTCGGGCCGGAGAAGCGGCTCGCCGCCGGTGAAGAGAAGATAGAGACAGCCCGCCTCGGCCGCCTCATCCAAGAGGCGCTTCCAGGCGCCCTCCCCCAGCTCGCCCGCCTGCGCCGCGCGGTCGTCCGCCGGGAAGTTGTTGTAGCAATGGGCGCAGCGGTTGTTGCAGCGGCGGGTGAGCTCGATCGTGCCGCCCAACGGCACCCGGCGGCCCGCAACCCGGCGGCGAAGGGAGAGCCCCCAGGAGGTGTATTCCAGGGTTTCCATGGCGTGTTGCCCTTTCCGGCTCAAGCCGGGAGGGCCGCCTCCGGCCCGGCGGCCGAAGCGCCCCTGCCGCCCCCCGCAGCGGACGGGGGGGGGCCGAACACGATCCTCTGCTCGCAGAGCCGGGCGGCCGCGGCGCGGTGGGTGACGACGATCAGGGTGCGCCTGCCCTTCTGGCGCGCGAGCGCGGCCAGCACCTGCCCCTCGGCCGCCTCGTCCAGGAAGGCCGTCGGCTCGTCGAGAACGAGGATGTCGGGGTCGGAAAGAAGCGCCCGGGCGAGCGCCAGCCGCTGCCGTTGCCCCGCGGAGAGGCCGATCCCGCCCTCGCCGAGGGCTGTCTCGTAGCCGGAAGGCAGGGAGCGAAGCTCCTCGTGGATCCCCGCCTCGCGCGCCGCCCGCACCGCCTCCTCGACCGTCGCCTGCGGCCGGTCGAGCCGCAGGTTCTCGAGCACCGAGCCCGCCAAAAACCGCGGCTCCTGGGGGACGAACCCGATCCGCTCCCGCAGAACGACCGGGTCGTAGTCCGAGGCGGGGCGGCCGTCGAAGCGGATCTCGCCGGAGACGGGCGCGTAGCTTCCGCGGATGAGGGCAAGGAGCGTCGTCTTGCCGATTCCGCTCGGGCCGAGCACGGCGAGCGCGCCGCCCGGCGCAAGGCGGAAGGAGAGGCCCTCAAAAACCGGGGGGCCTTCCCCGTAGGCGAAGGAGACGCCGCGAAACTCGATCTCCCCGCGCAGCCGCCCGGGCGCGAGGCCCGACCCGCGGGGTTCTCCCGCGGCGGCATCGAGCAGGGCCCCCAGGCGCTCGAGCGCCGCCCGCGCGCGCTCGAGCTCGAGCTGCACGGTCGCCAGGTGCTGGGCCGGACCGAAGCAGTGGCCGAGGTAGCCCTGGAAGGCGAGCAGCCCACCCACGCTCCACTCCCCGCGGTGGATCAGGAGCGCCCCGGCCGCCAAGGCGAGCGCCCGCGCGAGCGCCGGGACCGACTGGATGAAAAGCGAGGTGAGCGCGGAGAGCAGGGAAAGGAGAAAGGCACCCTCGAGCTGGCGCTCGAAGGCGGCGAGGATCGCCCCCCGCCGGTTTGCCGCGGCCGGCCGCGATTGAAGGTGGTCCGCCAGGGCGATCGTCTCCTGGATCAGCCCGGCCGCCTCGGCCTGGTCCTCGAGCCGGCGGTGGCTCAAGCGATGGAGCGCACGGCTGGCCCGCCGCAGCAGAAGGGCGAGCGCGGGAAAGAGGACGAGCACGGCGAGCGCGATCCGCCACTCAAGAACGAAGAGCAAGGCCGCCCCGGCCCCAAGGCGCAGCGCCTGGCCGGCCGTGCGCGCCGGAAGCCCCGAGAGAAGCGGCCGCAGGCCCTCGATGTCCTCGCCGACCCGGCGCGCCAGATACCCCGAGCGCCGGCTGTCGAGAAGCTCCCGCGGAAGGCGCGGCAGGACCCGCAGCAGCCGCTCCTCCATGTCGCGGAGCATGCGCCGCTCGAAGAGGGCGAAGAAACACTCCTCGCCAAACCTCAGGAGTTTCTCGGCCCCGAAAAGAAGGCCCAGGACGAGCAGGATCAAGGCGAGGCGCTCGATTCTCCCCCCGAGGAGCACCTCGTCCACGAGATCGCGGGCAAGCAGCGGGGGAAGGAGGCCGGCGGCGATCGAGGCCCCGAGGCAAAGGCTCCCGGCGAGGAAAAGCGGCCGGTGGGCGCGGAAAATGGGCAGAAGCCGCCGCCCCTCCCTCCGCCACCCGCCCGCGGCGGTGTTTTGCCGCAGGGGATCGGGCGGCGCCGCGGGGGGTGCGGTTAGGCTTCGCAGGGCGCCCGCAAGGAACGAGATCCAGGCTCGGGCTTGGCTGTTCACGGTGTCGAGGGGCGGATCCCGGAGAGCGGGCGCTCCGGGAGCGGGTTCGCGGCGGAAGCGCAAGGGGGCGCAAAGCCGCGGTAAAGGCGCCTGAGCTTTTCGACCATCACCGCAAGGCCGTACTCCCGGCAGCGCGCAAGGCCTGCCGCGGCGAGCCGCTCGGCGAGGGCCCGATCGCCGAGCACCCGGCGGATCCCCGCGGCGAGCGCCTCCACGTCGCCCGGCGGGACAAGAAGGCCCGTCCGGCCGTGGTCCACGAGATCGGGGATGCCGCAGGCGGCCGCGGCGACGATCGGGACCCCGCAGGCCATGGCCTCGACGAGCACCCGGCCCATCCCCTCGTTGCGGGAGGGGAGAACGAGGAGATCGAGAAGCGGAAGGATCCGCGGGAGATCCTCGCGCCAGCCGAGAAAGACGACCCGGCCCTGCCCGTCGAGGCGCGCGGCCCGGCGGCGAAGCGCCTCCTCGAGCCCGCCCCGGCCGAGGAACACGAGGCCGCAGGCGGGATGCTCGCGCCACACGGCGGGCATGGCCTCGAGCAGGTCGGCCGCCCCCTTGACCGCGGAGAGCCAGCCCGCAAAGCCGACGAGCGGCCTTGCCGGATCGAGGCCCAGGCTGCGCCGCGCCGCGGCGCGGTCCCCGCGGAACGGTTCATGGGCGGCGAGATCGACACCGCTCGGGATGACGTCGATTCCGCCTTCGCGGGCCACGGCAAGCGCGAGGTAGTCCCGCTTTTCCCCCTCGGTCAGGGCGACCAGGCGGTCGGTCATGCGGGAGGCCAGGCGCTCGAGAAGCAGAAAGAGCCGGGAGGCGGCCCGGCCGAAATGCCCGTGGAAGACGTGGCCGTGGGGGGTGTGGACGATGCGGGGGACGCGGCAGACTGCCGCCGCGGCCCGGCCGAGAAGCCCCGCTTTCGAAGTGTGGGTGTGGACCACGTCGGGCCGCTCGCGGCGGATGATCCGCACAAGGGCGAACAAGGCACAGAGATCGAGGATCGGGGAGATCCGCCGCACCAGAGCGCCCGCCGCGATGAAGCGCACGCCGCGGGCGGCCGCAGCGGCCTTGTCGCGCGCAAGCCCCGCCTCCTCGGCCGCGGTGAGGCGCGACTCGCGGCCAAGTCCGTGGACCAGCACCGTCTCGACCTCCGGGGCGAGTTCGCGACAGGCGAGCAGCGTGTTCTGCGCCGACCCCCCGCGGTCGAGACGCGTGATGACGTGCAGGACCTTCACCGCCCTGTTCTCCGGGTCAGGGTTTTCGCGCCCAGGCGAGAAGCGAGGGTGAAAGGAGAAGCTTCCCGCCGCTGGCCGCGAAGAGAAGGCCCGCGGCCGAGGCGCCCACGGCCTTCAGCAGCGGCAGCGGCGGAACACGCAGGCTATGTCCGTAGGGGTCGCCCGCGGTGAGCGGGGCGTTCTCGATCCGGATCTTCTCGAAGCCGCTGCGCGCGAGCAGCCGGAGGAGCGCGGCCGGGGTGAAGGCGAAGCGGTGCAGCACATGAAGGCGTTTCCGCGGCGGCCTCCGGCGCAGGGCACCGACCAGGCGGTCCGCCCGCCGCAGCCAGAGCTGGACGGAGGCGTTCCGGATGCGGATGCCGACCATCCCGCCGCGATCGAGGAGGCTGTGGGCTGCGGCGAGTTCGGTCGCCGGGTCCTCGACGTGGTCGAGAACGTCCCAGAAGGTGACCGCCTGCACCTCCCCGGCGGAAAGGGGGATTGCGCCGAGGGGCCCCAGGTGGAGCTGCGCCCCGGGAAGCCTGCGGCGCGCCGCGGCGACCGCCTCAGGCAAGATCTCGACCCCGCTTGCGCCCCAGCCGCGCCGCATCGCCCGCTCGAGAAAATCGCCCCAGCCGCAGCCGACATCGAGCAGCCGCCGGGGGCGGCGGGGGAAGGCCTCCCCGAGGGTGTCGAGGGCCCGCTCGTAGAAAACGGCCTTCGCCTGGGCCACCCGGGCATGGGGATCGACCTCCCGGTGATGGAGAATCAGCTCTTCCCGATCCCGGCGCCCTTGCACGGGCCGCCTGCGGCAAAGCCCGCAGCGCGGACACCGCAGAAGCCGCGGCCGGGCAAGGTCCCGCAAGGCCGCGCCGCAGGCCGGGCAGCGGGGGGTAGCCTCACCCGCCGCCGGGTCGCCGCCGGGGCGGGGGCCGGGTTGTTTGAGGGCCTCAGCCGCGGCCATGGCGTTCGAGCCAGCTCTGCAGGACAAGCAGGTTCCAGACCATCCAGTCGCTGTCGGTCTTGCCGCGGCGATGGAGCGCGAGAATCTCCCCAACCGCCGCGGGGTCGAGGAGCCCCTGTTCCCTGACCCGCCGCGGGTCCAGGGTCTGCGCGACGAGGGGGGCAAGCCCGTCGCGCAGAAGCCGGCCGAGGGGCACCTCGAAGCCGGCCTTCGGCCTCCGGGCGTGTCCGGGCGGCAGCAGGTCGCGGAAGGTCTCCCGCAGCAGGGACTTGGGGACGCCGCGGCGCATCTTGGCCGGCCCGGGAATGGCGAAGGCGAGCTCCACGACCCGGTGATCGAGAAGCGGGACCCGCACCTCGAGCGCGTGGGCCATGCTCATGCGGTCGACCTTGGCGAGCATGTCGCCGGGGAGGGAATCGTAGAGATCGGTCGCGAGCATGCGGTTCACGGGGTCTGCCGGGTGGCGCTCCCAGAGACCGCGCACCCACGCAAGCGCGGGGTCCTCCGGTTCCGGCCCGGAGGGCACAAGCCTGCGGCGCAGGGAGGCGGGGATGACCTCTTTCAGGGCGAGCAGCCCCGCGAGCTCGTCTTCCTCCGCGGCGCGGACGAACTTCTTTGCGCGGCGCAGCATCTCGCCCACGCGCGTGCCGCGGCCGTCGGGCAGGCGCGCGAGCAGCGGCCGGATGAGGCCGCCGCGGAGCCCCGCGGGGATCCTCCGGTAGCGGCTGCGCCAGCACGCGGCGAGGTAGGAACGGTACCCGGCGAAGAGTTCATCGCCGCCGTCGCCGGAAAGGACGACCTTCACGTGGCGCGCCGCCGCGCGGGAAACGATCCAGGTGGGAATCGCCGAGGAGTCGGCGAAGGGCTCCTCGCTTCCCTCGAGAACGGCCAGCGCGGCCTCGAGGAGGTCGCGGCGGCGAAGCGGGATCTCGTGGTGCGCGCAGCCGAAGAAACGCGCAAGACGGCGGGCCGCGCCGCTTTCGTCCCAGGCCGGGTCCTCGGGGTAGGCGATCGTGAAGGTGGGCACGGGGCGGCCCGCGAGGTGCGACATCAACCCGACCACGATCCCGGAATCGAGGCCGCCGCTCAGGAAGGCCCCCACCGGGACATCGGCGAGAAGGCAGCCGGAGACGGCCTCTTCGAGGGCCCGGCGGAGCCGGAGCCGCAGGTCCACGTTGTCGGGGGCCGCCTCCGGCTCCGGGGCAAGGCGCCACCAGCGTTCGGTCGCGATGCGCCCGCCCTCCTCGAGGACGAGCGAGCCGGCCGGCTCCAGCTTGCGGATCTCCAGGAAAGCGGTCGCCGGCGCGGGGATGTAGTTGAAGGCGAGATAGAGGGCGAGCGCGCGGCGGTCGAGCGCCCGGGGGACCAGGCCGCTTGCGAGGAGGGCCGGGATCTCCGAGGCGAAGAGCAGGCGCGTCCCGTCCCCCGCATAGACGAGGGGCTTGATCCCCAGCCGGTCGCGGCAGAGCCAGAGGCGGCGGCGCTTTCCGTCCCAGAGCCCGAAGGCGAACATGCCGTGCAGGCGGGAGGCGGCCGCGGGGCCTTCCTCCTCGTAGAGATGGAGGATCACCTCGCAATCCGAGCCGCTCCGGAAGCGGTGGCCGCGGGACTCGAGTTCGCGCCGCAGCTCACGGTGGTTGTAGATCTCGCCGTTGCAGACGAGCCGGAGCGAGCCGTCCTCGTTGCCGAGCGGCTGCCGCGAGCGCGGCGCGGGGTCGATCACCGCCAGCCGCCGGTGGCCGAGGCCGACCCAGCCGCGGCTCTCCCCGGGGGCCCCGAGGGGGGCGGTCCAGACTCCCTCGTCGTCCGGGCCGCGGTGCCGCTGGGCGGCGCACATGGCCCTCAGGATCTCGGCCGCGACCGGCGGCGGGGAAAACGAGACGGCGCCGCAGATGCCGCACATGGGCCGGTCAGTCCGTCTTTGCCCGCCGCGCAGGCGCCGGGGAAAGGGTGGCGAAAAGGGCCTCCAGCCGCTCGAGGTGCCGGTCCCAGCCGTAGCGGGATTCGGCGTGGCGGCGACAGGCCGCGGCGAGCCGCGGCGCGGCCGCGGCGTCGGCGTCGAGCCGTTCGAGGAAGGAACGCACGCCGCGGGCCAGCGCCTCGACCCCTGCGTCCTCCAGGAGAAACCCCTCCCCCAGGGGGGCGAGGATCTCGCAGGATCCGCCGACCGGGGTCGCGAGAACGGGAAGCCCGCTGGCTAGCGCCTCGAGCGTCACCATGCCGAAGCCCTCGAGCTCGCGGCTGGGAAGGACGAAGAGGTCGGCCGCGGCGTAGAGCTCGGGGAGGCGCTCTTCCGGGACGAAGCCGAGAAAGCGGACTTGCCCCCCTAACCCGAGGGCTTGCGCCGTTTCCTCGAGGGCCCGCCGCAGGGGGCCCTCGCCTCCGATCCAGAGCACCGCGTTGGGCGCCTCCGGTGCGACCCGGGCCATGGCCGCGATCAGGGTTTCCAGCCCCATGCGCGGAACGAGGTTGCGGATCGTGAGAAGCAGCCGCGCGCCGGGCGGAAGCCCCAGGCGCCGCCTCAGCCCCGCGCGGTCGGCGGCGGGGCGGAAGCGGGCGAGGTCCACACCGCCGGGGATGACCGCGATCCGGCCGGCCGGGATGCCGTGCACCCGATGCACCTTTTGGGCGCTGTATTCGCTCAAGGTCACGACGCGGCCGCAGGAGCGGATCACCCGGCGCTCGATCAAGCGGCGGATCCCCGCCTGCACCCGCCGCTTCAGGCCCGCGCCGGGATGCCGCGAGAGATACTCTTCATGCGCGAGGGAATGGCAGGTGTAGACCGCCGGGGCGGACGCCGCCTGGCCGAGCGCCGCCCCCAGGGCGGCGATCGGCTGGTGGATGATCAGGCCATCCACGGCCCCCTCCCGCCGCAGGCGCTTCATGCCGCGGCGCACGGCCGGCCAGGTCGCGGTGAGCAGGCGATGGGGCCGCTCGGGGTCGAAGGGGCAGCGGATCTCCCGCACCCTCTCGGCGAGCGCTTCTTCCTCCGCCTGCTCCGGCGCGCGGCCGCGGCTGAGGACCGTGACGCGATGTCCCCGGCGCGCGAGCCCCCGCGCCTGCTCCGCGAGCACCCGCTCCGCCCCGCCGATCACGCGGGAGGCGGAGACGTCGGCGAGAAAGAGAAGGTTCATGCCCGGCTTTCCCGCAAAAGCTCCGTCACGGCGGCCAAGGCCTCCCGGGGGGAAATGCCGGCAAGGCAGGCGTGGCTTCCCCGCGGGCATGTGCCCCGCTCGCATCCCAGGCACTCGAGTTCCGGGCGCTCGAGCAGGCGGTGCGGCCCGCCGAGCGGTGCCCAGCGGCCGGCCCGGGTCGGCCCCCGGAAGGAGACGGTGGGGATCCCCAGGGCCGCGGCCAGGTGCAGCGGGCCGGAATTGTTGCCGATGAAGAGCCGGCAGCGGGCGAGTACGGCCGCCGCGCGGCGCAGATCCCGCGAAACGAGGGCCGGGAGCGGGATACCGGCCTGGCGGCGGATCGCCGCGATCGAGGCGGCATCGCTTTCCCCCCCCAGGAGCACGACCCGGCCGAGGGCGGCGGCGCGCAGCATGCGGATCAGCGCGGCGTGGTGCGCCAGGGGCCAGCGCTGGGAGGGGTAGGTGCCGCCGGGATGGATCCCGATCAGCTCAGAGCCGGACAGCCCCTGTTGCGCCAGCCAGCGCCGGGCGAAGTCGTGCTCCTCTTGCAAGAGGACCGGCCGGGGGGGGCCCGGATCGGCGGCCGCCCCCAGGGCCCGGATCAGGTCGTGGGTCAGGTCGCGGAAGTGCCGGCCGGGGGGCGGCGGGGGAAGCACCGCGTGATAGAGCCGGGAGCGGAGGCTTCCGCCGAAGCCGATCCTCCGGCGCGCCCCGCAGAGAAGGGCCGCAAGCACGGGGAGCGGGTCTTCCTCCGGAAAGGGGTCCAGGACCCAGTCGAAGCGGCGGCGGCGCAGCGCAGGCGAGAGGGCCATGAGGTGGAGCGGGCGCAGGCGCCCGGCTTTCAACACCAGGACCTCGTCGACGCTGGGCTCCGGCCGGAGGAGGGCCTGGTTGGATGGGCTCGCCAGAACCGCGATCCTCGTGCGGGGAAACCGGGCTCTCAGCGCCCGGAGCGCCGGCAGGGAGAGAATCATGTCGCCGATGCGGTCGACCCGCAGGAACAGGATGGCCCGGGGCTCCCCCTCCCGCAAGGCGGCGACGAAACCCGCACCCGCTTCCCGCCGCCTGCCGCGCGCCTTGAGCGGCGGGACGCAGGGGGAGAGCCGCTCTCCCTCGATCCCGGGTCGGGGCATTCAGGCCTTCCTTGCGATCAGAAGGATCGCGTTCCACCAGAACCGATGGAGGAGCCGCGACAGGACCACCGCGGCCCCGTTGACGAGCCGCTTGGAGGGCTCGACGATGCCGGAATCGGGTCCGATCCAGGCGACGGCGAACCCGGCGAGGGCGACAAGCCGGGTGAGGCTTGCGGCCGAAAAATGGAAAAGGTGCGGCTCCCGGTCCCGCAGCGAAAAGAGCTTCGGCCGGCGGCGCTTGACCAGGCGATAGGCGGCCTGCATGACGCGGTCGTTGCGGTTGGGCACGGCCACGATGAGCACCCCGCGCGGCTTGAGGATGCGCCGCACCTCCTCGAGAAGGGAAAGCGGCTCCGTGACGTGCTCGAGGACGTGCCAGAGGGTGACCGCGTCGAAGTGCGCCTCGGGGTAGGCGGCCTCCCGGAGTTCGCCGCAGAAGACGGCCCGCCCCAGGGTTGCCGCGGCGTGGGCGGCCGCCCAGGAGGAGATTTCGGTCCCCGCCACCTCCCAACCCCGCCGCCGCGCCTGTTCCAGGAAGGCGCCGTCGCCGCAGCCGACGTCGAGCAGCCGGCCGCGGCCGGCAACCCCCTCGAGGAACCTCAAGCGCGCATCCCACATGCGGGCGCGACGCGATTTCTGCCGCGAGATCCAGGCGGCGTAATAGCCCGGCCCGTAGCGACGCTGCAGTGCGGCGCGGTCGGGGAAGGGGTCGACAAAGGCCACGTCGCATGCCGGGCAGTGCAACACCCGGTGGGGGGGCTCGGCCGGTTCCAGAAGCCGGCTCGATCCTCCCCGGCAGACGGGGCACGACGACCTCATCGGGCCTCCCGCAGCTCTTCGTAGACCTGCGCCGTGCGTGCCGTGTTGTTCTCCAGGCCGAAGAGGGCCTCCGCCCGCCGGCGGCCGCTTCTTCCCATCCGCAGGCGCAGGCCGGGGTTTTCGATCAGCCGCCGCAACCGATCCGCCATGGCTTCGGGCTCCCCGGGGGGGACGAGGAATCCCGTGCTCCCCTCCTCGACCGCCTCGGGGATGCCGCCGACGGCTGTGGCCACGACCGGTTTGCCGCAGGCCATGGCCTCGAGCACGGCCCGCGGGAACGCCTCCCCTGCGGCCGAGAGGACGAAGATGTCGAGCCCCTTCAGGAAATCCTCGGCCGGGTGCAGCGCCCCCAGGAATTCAACCCGGTCGCCGATCCCGGCTTGACGGCAGAATTCCAGGCAACGGCGCAAATAGGCCGGATCGGGGCACCCCCCGGCCACGAGCAACCGGGCGGCCGGCGCCGCCCTCCCCAGCCGGCCCAAGGCCTCGAGCAGGGTGAGAATGCCTTTTTCCTTTTCGACCCGGCCCACGGTGCCGATCCGCAGCGCCGTCCCGGCAGGCCGGCGCTCGGCCGGCCCTCTTTCCTCCTCCGGCCGGAAGCGGTGGAGATCGACGCCGTTGTGGATGACGCGGATCTTGCGCCGGGCCGCAGGAGACGGGAAGCGGGATTTCAGGGCATCGGCCACGAGCACCATGCGGGAGGAAAGCCGGCTGAGCAGCGCGTCGTAGGGGTCCGGGGTCGAGGCCCGGACGTGCCAGACCACGGGCCGGCGCCGGAGCCGTCCGACCAGGCCGGCGTAAACGGTGTTGCGCGGGCCGTCGGTGTGGAGCAGATCGATCCCCAGCCGATCCACCAGCCGGAGCAGGCGAAAGAGCGCACCGGCGACGCGGGGAGCCCCGCCCGCGCCGATCCGGGGCAAATCGAGGACATGGACCCTCACCCCCCGCGCGCGCAGGCTGCGCGAAAGGCTGCCCTCGGCGGGCACGAGCACGTGCGGGGAAACCCGCAAGGGAGCCAGCCCGCAGGCCAGGTGAAAGAGGCTCTCCTGCCCCCCCCGGCCGCGCTCGGCGAAGCTGGAGAACAGAAGGACGCGGATCCTGTGGGCGCCCTTCGGCGCGGGGGGTTCAGAGCGCGTCATACAGGGCCTCGATGGCGGCGATCATGTGCTCCGCCCGGAAACGCCGCTCGTATTCGACCCGCGCGGCGTTTCCCAGGCGCTCCCTCAGGGAAGGCTCCGCGGCGAGCCTGCCCACGGCCCCGGCCAGGGCTTCGGCATCCCCGGGCGGCACAAGGAGCCCGGTGCGGCCGTGGCCGACCACCTCGGGGATCCCGCCGAGCCGGCTTGCGACCGCGGGCAGCCCGTGCCGGGCGGCCTCGATCAACGAAAGCGACAGGGCCTCGCGGTGGAGCGTCGGCTGGATGACCATGTCCGCCCCGGAGAGCACGGGCTCGACGTCAAGGAGGGGGCCCGCAAAGCGGATGCGGCCCTCCAACCCCAGCTCCTTGGCCTGCCGCTCCAGCGCCGCCCGCAGCGGGCCGCCGCCGACGATCATCAGGCGGAGATCCGGCCGGGCAGCTGCCGCGCGCCGGAAGGCCGCGATCAGGACCCGGTGCCCCTTGTTCTCGACCAGGGAGCCGAGGGACACGGCAAGCAGCCCCGCCTCCCCTTTCGGCCGTGCCGCGAACGCGGCGCGGGCCGGCGTGGCGTCGGGAACGCCGTTGTAGACCACCCGGCATTTTCGGGCGGGAAGGCCGATCGCCGCGGTCATGAACCGCCGGACCGCCTCGGAGACGCAAACGACGGCGCCGGTGCAGGGGGAGAGCAGGCGCTGCACCGCGATGTGGCGCAGGCGAAGCCCGGGCTCGGTGGTGTGCACGTGGAGCAGGGTCGTTCGTTTGCCGGCGAGGAGGGCGGAGAGGCGGCCGAAGGTGCCGGCGAAGCTCCCGTGGGCGTGCACGATGTCCGCTCCCGCGCGGCGCAGGTGCCGCGCGAGACGAACCACCTGGAAGGGGTCGTGGTGGCTGGCAAGCCTCAGGACCCGGACCCGCACACCCGATCGCTGCAGCCGATCGGCGATAGCGCCGCCCCGCACCAGGCACCAGACCTCGACCTCGAATCGCAGGCGGTCCGCTCCCGCGGCCAGCGTGGCGATGACCTTCTCCTGGCCGCCGATCCCCAGGTCCTCGGTCAGGTGGATGACTTTGCGAGGGCGTCTCATGCGGGTGCCGACGCGGGGGATCCGGCCGCGGCCGCCGGGCCGGGCGGCCGCCGCACGCCCTCCAGGCTCTTCAGCAGCTCCGCGATCCGGTGGACGTAGGTGTGGCGGCGCAGCACTTCCCGCCGGCCGGCCGCGGCGATGCGGCGCCGGGCCGCGGCGTCGTCGAGGAATTCGCGGAGGCGGCGTTCGAGATCGCCGCCGTCGGAAAAGAAGGCCAGGTGCTCCCCGTCTTTGAAGAGGGCAAGGACGTCGCGCTGCCGGTCCGTCAGCACGAAGGCGCCGCAGGCCAGGGCTTCGAAATCCCGGGGGCTCGCCTGGTAGCATGGCAGCCGCTCATCGTCGCTGCGGTAATGAACCGAGAGGACGACGTGGGCCGCGGCGTAGATGCGGACCCAGGCCCCGGGCCCGATGCCCGCACCCCGGATGCAGGCCCGCAGGGGATCCCCCGCGGGGAGCGCCCCCCAACCCGGCCCCCAGACAGAGAGGCCCAAAGGGACCACCCTCCGCAGGAGCTCGGCGCGGCCCGGGTAATAGGAGCCGACAAAGACCACCGGGCTCGCGAGACGCCGCCGCTCCTCCGCGGCCAGGGCCACGGGCCGGTGAATCTCCGGGTCGCAGGCCATGGGCAGCCAGCGGGCGTCGGGGACGCCCGCCGCCCGGAGAATGTCCACGGCCTCCGTTCCCTGGCAGAACACCGCGCGATACTCACGGGCCGTGCGCGGCAGGATGTCGGAGGCCTTGGGGGCGTCGGTCGTCCACAAGACGGCCGCAATCCCCCGGCGGGACAAGGGCGCCAGCGCGCGGCGGGTGATCCGCTGGCCGCCGGTCACCAGGACCAGGTCCGGCCGGCTCCGTTCCACAAGCCGCAGAAGCCGCCGGTTGATGGCCGCCACGCTGAGGGACTGCAAGAGAGGCCACCTGCGCCGCAGGCGGCCGGGGAAGATGTGGCGCCGGTCTTCGAAGACGATCACCCGGTGCCCGAGGGCCCGGACGGCCCGCTCGATGTACTCGGTGACGGTGAGGAAATGGGGATTGTGATGGCCGCTGATCAGGATACGCACGGGACGCTCAGGGCACGGGGGGCAGGGCCGCGGGGGTTTTGCGCCGACGACGCGCGGGCCCAAGCGCGAGGACGACGGCCTTGAGCAGCAGGTAATGGCCCTCCCAGCGCAGGGGACGGGCCCGCACGGCGTGGAGAAACTCGCCGACCGCCTCTTGCGGCCGGCGCTGCTCCAAGCCGTGGATGCCCCGCATGAGGCGGGCGTGAAAGGCAAAGGCCCCGCGCTCGCGGCGCAGGCCGGGGTGCCGGGCGGCCAGCTCCTCGAGACGCCGCAGCCAGTGCCGCCGGGCCTCTTGGAAGGCGGCCGAGCGCGAGAAATTCCGCTCGTGGCGAACCCAGACCTGCACCGTCCCCGGGACGTAGCGCAGCCGGACCCCGCCGAGAAAAAGCCGCACGAAGAACTCCAGGTCATCCAAGCCGCTCAGCTCCGGCGCCTCGCTGAATCCGCCGAGAGCCTCGATGCAACGCTTCCGCAGCAGGAGGGTCTGCATGGTGACGGGGCCGCACCCGGCCGCCGTGAGGCGGAGCGCCTCCCCGGGCGTCACCTGGCGGCTGATGAAGCGGTCGATCGGCCTCCCGTCGTCCCAGCGGCGCTCGTAATCGGAGTACACCCCGTCCAAGCCGGGCTCCTGCGCGAGGGCCTCCAACTGCCTCACCAACCGGCCGGAAAGCATGATGTCGTCCTGATCCAGAAAGCAGACCGCGGGCGCCCGGGCGTGGCGGATCCCGCAGTTCAGGGCGGCTCCTTTGCCGGCGTGGGAAATGCGCCGCGAGAGGATCCGGCGATCCCGAAAGCGCGCGAGAATCGGCTCCGGGCTCTCCGGCGAGCCGTCATCGACGACGAGGAGCTCCCAGCCGACCCCCTGCTGGGAGCGGACGCTCTCCACCGCGCGCGCCAGCCAGGCCGACCCCTCGTAGAAGGGCAGGATGACGGAAACCTCGGGCGGCACGGTCAGGGCGGCCCCCCCGGCGGAGCTGTCATTCCACACCCCGTTTGAGGGCCGTCAGGTGGATGGCTTCTCCCGCGCCCGCCAGGGGCAGGAGATGGCCGACCGCCCGCAGGCAGAAACGGGGGACGGGATGCTCGAGCCAGCGGCCGTCCGATCCCGGCCGGGTGCGGGCTTGCCGCGCGCGGGAGAGGCTTGCCGGCAGGTGCTGTTTCCATGACCATCCCTGACGGACGACGGCAAAGCCTTCTTCGTCGAGGAGCCGCCGCGCCGTTTTCACGGAAAAATGGGAAAGATGGCGGGGCAGGTCGTAGCCGACCCAATGACGCCCGAAAAGCTTCGCGGCCAGGCTGTCGCTGCAGGGCACCTCGAGCATCAGCACCCCTTCCGGCGCGAGCAGGCGCCGGAGCGACCGCAGGGTCTGCCGGGGATTTGCGACGTGCTCCAGCACGTGCCACATCGTGATCAGGTCAAACCCGCCCGCGCGCGAGACGAGCTCCTCCAGCGCTCCGGTGTGCACCCGGATCCCGGCCGCGCGGACCTCCGGCACCGTGTGATCCGCGAGATCGAACCCGGCGACCTCCCATCCCAGACGCTTGAGCAACAGGAGGTGGGCGCCGTTGCCGCAGCCCACATCCAGAGCCTTCCCGCCGGGGCGCCCCTGCGGAATCCGCGGGTAATAGTAGCGCATGGCCCGGTAGAGCAGCCCCCCGAGCGGCCGGTGGAGAAGATCGCCCAGCCGGTTGACCGCCGCCGAAGCCGGAGGGGGCGGAAGATCGGCATAGCCGTATCGCTGCCGCAGCACGCACCACTTGAGCCGGTTCTTGATGCGGTCGCGCGTGGAGGCGCCGCGGTTGAAGACCTCGCTGCCCGAAAGCCCTCCCCGCTGGTAGGGTCCGTAGGTCTCCGGGTAGAGCCGCGCGGTTTCTTCCGGCGAGGGCCGGGGATGGGTAAACCGGAAGGAACAGGGCCGGCATTTCAAAACCCGCGAGATCCGCGCCGGCCCCCCCGCGGCGCCGGGGGCTTCGAGGTGCACGGCGATCTCCGTCGAGGAACAGAGAGGACAGGACGGGGATCCGCCGCCCGAGGTTTCCGATGAAATCACCAGCGCCTCATCGAGGCAAGGGCCTGCCGGGCGCGGAGAAAATCCTGCGGCGCAACCGACCGCGAAAGCCAGAGGCCCGGGAAAAAAAGAAGCGCAAAGCCGAGCAGGGAGGCGGCAAGCGGCGGGAGAAGCTCCATCCGTCCCGCCCAGAGCGCCTCCGGGCTTAGGGCGAGGAAGACCAGGCGGGAAGCGGCGCCCGCCGCGACCGCACAGGCGACCGGCCCCGCGAGCGTCCTTGCGAGAAGGCGGCCCCACGGTTCGCCGAGGAGCCGGCCGAAGCGCCGGAGGTAGAGCAGGTTGCCGGCCGCCATGGAAAGGGCGGTTCCGGCGATGACCCCCGGGTAGCCCCAGAGCAGGATGAAGGCCAGGCTCGAACACACGTTGAGCAGGCTGATCGCCGCGGCGGCTTCCATCTCGGGCCGGAGCCGGCCGGTTCCGCGTCCGATGGCGTTCGCCCCCCCGGTGGCGATGTTGAAGAAGTAGGCGACCGCAAGCCACCGCAGGGCGAGCGCGGCCCTCGGGTCCGCCTGGCCGCCCAGCCACAGCGCGCAAAGGGCGTCGGCATGGAAGGCGAGAATCGCCGCGACCGGCGCGGCGAGGAGAACGAGGTAGCGGGTCGCCTCGCGATAGAGCGCAGCAAGGCTCTCCGTCTCGTTACGGGCGGAGAGTTCGGAAGCGGCCGGAATCAACGGCGCGAGCAGGGCCGAGGGGACGAAGCGCACCAGCGCGGCGAGCTTGCTTCCCAGTTCGTAGAAGGCGATGAACTCGGTGCGCAGGACATAGCCGATCAGCAGCTTGTCGTACTGGAAGTTCAACAGGCCCGCAAGGGAGGTGAGCTGCAGCCTGCCGCCGTAGCCGAGGAGGCGCGAGGCGATGCGGCGGTCGGGTCGCCACGAAGACCGCAGCCCCCGCGGTGTGGCGCGCAGAAAAAGCAGCACCTCGGCCACCCCCAGCGCGGCCCGCAGCACGAACACCCCCGCCACGAGCTCGCCCATCCCGCCGCCGCCCCGCAGGATGAGCACCGTGACGAGCGCGTAGAGAAGAAAGTAGACGATTTCGCAGAGGTTCGTGAAATGAATCTGCTGGAGGCCGATCAGGAGGTTCCGGAACACGCTCTGCAGCTGGGTCAGGGCAAAGAGGGCGAGGACCCAGCGGAACACACGGACGGCCTCCTCCGGGTCGGCCGGGGCAAGGCGCAAAACAGCGAGGATCTCCGCGGCGAACCCGCAAGCGGCCGCAAGCGGGGGGACGAAGAGCAGGCAGAACAGCAGGGCGGTCGCCGCCAGGCTTCCCAGCCGGCCGGCCTGCGTATCGGTCTTGAATTCGGCGGCAAGCTTGATCGTGGCCGCGCCGACGCCTAAGTCGAAAAGCATCGCGTAGTCGACCAGGGCGAAGAGGGCGACCCAGAGCCCGTAGCGCTCGGCCCCGAGGCAGGCGAGCACGAACGGGACGAGAAGCAGGTTGAGCGGAACGCAGACGAACTTCCCGAGCGCATTCCACAGGCTGTTCCGCAGGATCTGCTCGTTGACGCTGGGTGGGGAAAAAGCTGCGATACGGCTCCGCCCCGTCGATTCCAGCCCGGACTGTGAATCAACCGCTTGGAAAAACATTGAATTTGTTCTAAGAAGAACCGCGGCCGAAAATTCTGCAATAGGCATGCCGCCCCTTCACCTGCAGCGGCCGCGAAGGCGGGGCGAAACGAAAGCGAAATGAGAACCAACAGCCTGAAAAAACATGTAAATTTCTTCATCGCCGCCCCCGGGGCCCACGGTGCCGCAGCCCCCTTCCGGCCTTCTCTCGGCCGCCCGCGGGCGCCATTTCCTTGACGACCCGGAGGGATGCGCGCCTCCCGCCGCCGGCCCGGGCCGCCCCGTGACCACTCCCCCCGCGGTTTTCCTCCGTGAATAAGAATTGAAAATCATGCAAAAAATCTTTTTTTCGCTTGACTCCCGCCCCGGTTTCGCGTTTAATGGAGTAAAGTGGTTGAAAGTGGAGCAACTGGTCGCCCCATGTTCCGCGGGAGCTCTTACCACACGATCGACGACAAGGGCCGGATCGTCATCCCCAGCCGGTTCCGGGAACTCTTGCGCTCCGAAAACGGCGACGGGATCATGATCTCCCGCATGGACCGCTGCCTCGTCGCCTTTCCCATGTCTTCCTGGAACCGGCTCGAGGAGCGGATCCTCAAGCTCGCCGAGAAAAGCGAGGTCATGCGCCGCTTCCGCCGCGTCTTCATCGGCGGGGCCCACGAGTGCGCCTGCGACAAGCAGGACCGGCTGCTGATCCCCCCGGCCCTGCGGCAGTACGCCGGGCTGAACAAGGAGATCGTGCTGGTGGGGGTTCTCGACCACTTCGAGATCTGGTCGCGCGAGAACTACGAGAACGAGGAGCTCATGCTGGCCAACGACCTCAAGGACCCGGAGGCCAGAAACGAAATCGCCAAGCTGGGCATCTGAGCCGAAGGCCCCCCGCCACGTCCCGGTGATGCGCGCCGAGGTGCTCGCGCTGCTCGCCTGCCGGCCGGGAGGCCTTTACGTGGACGGCACCGTGGGGGGCGGCGGGCACGCGGCGGCGATCCTCGAGGCGAGCTCCCCGGGGGGCCGCCTGATCGGCCTCGACCAGGACCCGGAGGCGATCGCGCGGGCGGCAAGGGTGCTCGAGCCCTTCGGCGACCGCGTCCAACTCGTGCAGGAAAACTTCGCGCGCCTCGCGGAGGTGCTCGCGGAGCGGGGTGTCGCGGCGGTGGACGGCATCGTGCTCGACCTGGGCATTTCCCTCGACCAGCTGGAGTCTTCGGGACGCGGCTTCAGCTTTCGCCGCGAGGAGCCGCTCGACATGCGCATGGACCCGCGAGGCGAAACGACGGCGGCGGACCTGCTCGCCCGTCTTGGCGAGGAGGAGCTGGCCGACCTCTTCCACGGCTACGGCGAGGAGCGCCACGCGCGCCGCATCGCGCGCGCCATCGTCCGCGAACGCCCCCGGCGCCCCCTGCGCACGACCGCCGATCTCGTCCGGCTGCTGTTCGCGGCGACCCCCGGCGGCCGGCACGGCCGGATCCACCCCGCGACCCGCGTCTTCATGGCGCTGCGGATCGCCGTCAACCGCGAGCTCGAGCGCCTCGAGGCCTTCCTCGACCGGGTCCCCGGCCTGCTGCGGCCCGGCGGACGCGTCTGCATCCTCGCCTTTCACTCGCTCGAGGACCGGATCGTGAAACAGCGCTTCCGCACCCTCGCCGGCCGCCGCGAGGCGCCGGGACCGCTTGCGATCCTCACGCGGCGTCCGCTGCGGCCGCAGCCGGAGGAGATCGCCGCCAACCCGCTCGCGCGCAGCGCCCGGCTGCGGGCCGCCGCGCGGGTGTGAGGGAGGCCGGGGCCATGGGCGCCGCCCGCCGACTGCCGCCGCGATGGGTCGCCGTCTGGGTCGTCCTCTTCGCCCTCTTCATCGGCGAGCTCCTCGGCTACGCCTGGGTCCGCATGCAGTGCGTGCAGGTGGGCTACGAGATCTCGCAGCTCGTGCGCGAACAGCAGCGGCTGAACGAACTCCAGGCCAACTTGAAGATCGAACTGGCGCGGCTCAAGGCGCCCCAGCGCATCGCGCGCATCGCCGGCGAGCAGCTGGGGATGGGGATGCCGTCGGCCCGCCAGATCGTGGTGCTGCCATGAGAAAGGACACCCACCGCACCCTCCGGCTGCGCCTGTGGCTCCTGGGGCTCGGCTTCACCGCGGCGCTCGCCGGGATCTGCGCCCGGGCGGTGATGCTGCAGGCCTTCGACGGCCCGCGCCTTTCGCGCAAGGCCGCCGACCAGGTCGAGGACGAGGTCAAAACCGCGGGCAAGCGCGGCACGATCTACGACCGCCGCGGCCAGGAAATGGCGGTCAGCGTGACCGTCTCCTCGATCGCGGCCCGGCCGGCGGAAATCCCGGACCGCGAGGCCGCCGTGCGCGAGCTCGCCGCGGCTCTGCGGATGAAGCCGCAGGAGGTCCGCGAGCGGCTCGACTCCCCGCGCAAGTTCGTCTGGATCAAGCGCCAGGCCGGCCCGCGCGAGACCGAGGCCCTGCGCCGCAAACACCTGCCGGGGATCGAGTTCGTCTCCGAAACCAACCGCTTCTACCCGAACCGCTCGCTGGCGGCCCACGTGCTCGGCTTCACCGGCGTGGACGGCCGCGGGCTCGAGGGGGTCGAGTTCTACTACGACGCCTTCCTCCGCCCCTCCGAGGTGAGCGTCAAGGTGCTCAAGGACGCGCGCCGCGCCGGCTTCCTCACCGAGCTCCCCGCAGGCCGCGACCCGGACGGCAAGAACGTGATCCTCACCCTCGACCACGGCATCCAGTACCTGGCCGAGTCGGCGCTGAACGAGGCGGTCGCCGCCGCGCGGGCGCGCTCCGGGATGGCGATCGTGATGGAACCGGCCACCGGGGCGATCCTCGCCCTGGCGATCGCCCCCTCCTTCAACCCCAACGCCTACGAGGAGGCGCCGCGGCCGCTGTGGCGCAACCGGGCGGTGACCGACCCCTTCGAGCCCGGCTCGATCATGAAGATCTTCCTCGCCGCCGCGGCGCTCGAGCACACACCGATTTCCCCGCGCTCGACCTTCCACTGCGAAAACGGCCGCTACCAGATCGGCCGGCACACCGTGCACGATGTGCACCACTACGGCGTGCTGAGCTTCCAGGACATCATCCGCTACTCGAGCAACATCGGGGCGGCCAAGATCGGCGGCACGGTCGGCCCCGAAAGGCTTCACGAGACCCTCAGCCGCTTCGGCTTCGGCCGCAAGACGGGGATCGACAGCCCGGCGGAGACGAGCGGCCTGCTGCCCCCCTACCGGAAATGGGCGGAGATCGACACCGCGGCCATCTCCTTCGGCCACGGCATGTCGGCTTCCGCGCTCCAGCTCGCCAGCGCCGTCTCGGCCATCGCCAACGGCGGGGTGCTCATGAAACCGCACCTCGTGAGCGCGGTCACCGACGCCGAGGGGCGCGAGGTGGAGCGCTTCGCGCCGGTCGCCGTCGGCCGCGCGATCCGGCCCGAGACCGCGCGCACGCTGCGGGAGATCCTGCAGAGCGTGCTCCTGCCGGGCGGAACGGGCGTCCTCGCCGCGCTCGACGGCTACACCGCCTGCGGCAAGACGGGCACGGCGCGCAAGGTGGACGAGCGCGGCCAGTACGTCAACGACCGGCACCTCGCCTCCTTCATCGGCTTCGCCCCGGCGGAGGACCCGCGGATCACCGTGCTCGTGGTCATCGACGAGCCGAAGGGGCAGGTCTACGGCGGGGCGGTCGCGGCGCCGGTGTTCAAGAAGATCGCGCAGGCGACCCTCACCCGGCTGAACGTCCCCCCCGCCCCGGCCGGGGGCGGGAAACTCAGGGTGGCCGTCGACGGCGGGGGGCGCGGATGAGGCTCGCCTCCCTGATCGCCCGCCTCGAGCCCCTCGCCGTGTCGGGCCTCGTCGGCGAGGGGCCCGAGATCGGCTCGCTGCACCACCGCGCGCAGGAGACGGCCCCGGGCGGGCTCTTCGTGGCGGTCCGCGGCACGGCGGCCGACGGGCACCGCTTCATTCCCGAGGCGCTCGCCCGCGGGGCGGCGGCGGTCGTCGCCGAGGAGGGGCATTCGCTGCCCGTCCCCCTCGTGCGCGTCGCCGACTCGCGCCGCGCGCTGGCCGAGCTCGCGGCCGCCTTCTACGGGGACCCCTCCCGGGAGCTCGTGGTCACGGCGGTCACCGGCACCAACGGCAAGACGACCGTGACCTACCTCCTGGAGAGCATCCTGCGCGCCGCGGGCCGCACGGTCGGCGTGATCGGCACGGTCAACGTCCGCTGGGCCTCCCGCGTGCAGGAAGCCCCGGTCACGACCCCCGACGCCCTCGACCTGCAGCGCACCCTGCGGGCCATGCGCGCGGAAGGCGTCACCCACGTCGTGCTCGAGGCCTCCTCGCACGCGATCGAACTCGCCCGCATCCACGCCTGCTGGATCGACGTCGCCGTCTTCACCAACCTGAGCCAGGACCACCTCGATTTCCACGGCGACATGGCGCGCTACGGGGCGGCCAAGCGCCGGCTTTTCAGCGAGTACCTCGCCCGCGGGCCCAAGGCGGGCAACGCCGTCGCCGTGATCAACACCGAAAACGACTTCGGCCGGGGACTCGCCGCCGGCCTGCCCCGGGTTCTGCGGGTGGGCACCGCCGCCGACTGCGCCGTCCACGGGGAACTCCTGGCCTGCGACCTCGAGGGCCTGCGCGGCCGGATCCGGCTCTCCGGCCGCGAGGTCCCGATCGCCTCGCCGCTCGTCGGCCGCCACAACTTCGAAAACATCCTCTGCGCGGCCGGCGCGGCCCACGCCCTGGGGGTCCCCGCCCCGGAAGTGGCCGCGGGCATCGCCGCCCTGGCGGCCGTCCCCGGCCGCCTCGAGCGCGTGGCCCCCGGCGACCCGCGGCGGGTCTACGTCGACTACGCCCACACCCCGGACGCCCTCGAACACGCCCTCGGCACCCTCCGGGCCCTGAAGGGAACGGGACGGCTGCTCTGCGTCTTCGGCTGCGGCGGGGACCGCGACCGGGCCAAGCGGCCGCTCATGGGCGAAATCGCCGGCCGCCTGAGCGATCTCGCCGTCCTCACCTCCGACAACCCGCGCGGGGAGAACCCGGAGGCGATCCTCGAGGAGATCGTCCCGGGCCTCAAGGCCGCGGGGGCCGAGGAGCGGGATGCGCGCGCGGCCCGCGCGGCCGCGCCCGGCCGGGTCTTCGTGCGCGAGGCCGACCGCCGCCGCGCGATCGCCCTCGCCGTCGGGCTGGCGCGGCCCGGGGACATCGTCCTCATCGCCGGCAAGGGGCACGAGACCTACCAGATCGTGGGCCGCGAGCGGCACCGCTTCGACGACCGCGAGGAGGCCGCGGCCGCGCTTTCGGGCCGCGAAGGAGGCGCGCCGTGACCGCCCCCAGACCGCTTTCCCCCGGCGCGGCGGCCTGGAGCCTGGAAGACCTCCTTGGCGCAACGGGCGGCGAACTCCTCGGCGACGCCCGGCCGGCGGGGTTCCCGGGCATCTCGACCGACACGCGGCACCTCAGGCCGGGCGAGCTCTTCGTCGCCCTGCGCGGCGAACGCCACGACGGCCATGCCTTCGTCGCCGAAGCCCTGCGGCGGGGCGCGGGCGGGGTGCTCGTCGATAGGGCGGAGGCGGGGGCCGTGTCCGGGCTTCTCGCCGCCTCACGGGAAGCCGCCGGCATCGCCGTCGCCGACACGCTCCGGGCGCTCGGCGATCTCGCCCGCTTCCACCGCCGCCGCCGCCGGGCCTTCGTGCTCGCGATCACGGGCTCCAACGGCAAGACCACCACCCGCCGCATGGCTGCCGCCGTGCTCGGCCGGCGCTTCGCGGTGCTCGAGCCGGAGCGGAACTGGAACAACCTCGTCGGCGTCCCCCTCACCCTCTTCCGGCTCGAGCCGACCCACGAGGCCGCGGTGCTCGAGCTCGGCACGAACCGCCCCGGCGAAATCGCGCGGCTGACCGAAATCTGCACCCCCGAGGCGGGCCTGATCACCAACATCGGGCCGGCGCACCTCGAGGGGCTGGGCTCGCTCGAGGGGGTCCTCGCGGAGAAATCCGCCCTCGTCCGCGGCCTCCCCGCGGGCGGCCGCGCCGTGCTGAACGCGGACGACCCGCGGCTTCTCCGCCTTGCCCGGGAGTGCGGCCGCGAGGTCCTGCTCTTCGGCCTGCATCCCGAGGCGCGCGTGCGCGCGGCGGAAATCGCCCTCGAGCCGGGGGGCACGGCCTTCGAGCTGGTGACCGAGGCCGGTCGCGCCCGCGTGCGCCTCCCCGCCCCCGGCGCCTTTCTCGTCGGCAACGCGCTCGCCGCGGCCGCCGCCGGGCGGCTCCTCGGCCTTTCGCCCGAGGAGATCGCCTCCGGGCTCGCCGCCTTCCGGCCCGCCCCCGGCAGGCTCGAGCTCCGGCGCCTGCCCGGCGGGGTCACGGTGATCGACGACACCTACAACGCCAACCCCGCCTCCGTGGAGGCGGCCGTCGAAACCCTCCGCGCCCTGCGGGGCGCGGCGCGCGGCCTCCTGGTGCTGGGCGAAATGCGCGAGCTGGGCCCCGCGGCCGCCGCCCTGCATCGCGAGATGGGGCGGCTTGCCGCCCGCTCCGGCGCGGCGCGGCTCTACGCCTGCGGGCCCTGGCGGGAGGAGGTGGCCGCGGGCGCGGTCGCGGCGGGGCTCGCCGCCGCCTCCGTCGTCACCGGCTCGCGCGAGGAGATCGGCGCCGCCCTCGCCGCGGAGGTCCGCGCCGGGGACTGGGTGCTCGTCAAGGGCTCGCGGGCGGCGGGCATGGAGGCGATCGTCGCGCTCCTCGAGGCGGCCTTGCGCCGGGAAGGATAACCCAGGGTCATGCTCTACCTGCTGCTCTATCCGCTGCACACGGTCTTCTCGGTCCTGAACGTCTTCCGCTACATCACGTTCCGGACGATCTACGCCAGCCTGACCGCGTTCTTCATCTGCTTCCTCCTCGGCCCCTGGGTGATCCGCAAGCTTGCGGCCCTCCAGGTCGGCCAGTACATCCGCGAGGACGGCCCGCAGAGCCACCTCGGCAAGGCGGGCACGCCGACCATGGGCGGCGTCCTGATCGTGGGCGCGGTCACGGTTTCCACGTTCCTCTGGAGCGATCTCGGCAACCCCTACGTCTGGATCGCGCTCTTCGTCCTCGTCGGCTTCGGCGGCATCGGCTTCATCGACGACTACCTCATGCAGATCAAGAAGCAGAGCCGGGGGCTCGGGGTGAAGAGCAAGCTCCTGCTGCAGACGGCGCTCGCCCTGGTCGCCGGCGGCCTCGTCGTCGCCCACCCGCAGTTTTCGGCCGAGGTGACGATCCCCTTTCTGAAGACGGTGACGCCCGACCTCGGCTGGGGCTACCTGCCCTTCGCCGCGCTCGTGATCGTGGGGGCCTCGAACGCGGTCAACCTGACCGACGGCCTGGACGGGCTGGCCATCGGCCCCATGAGCATCGCCGCCGCGACCTACATGATCTTCGCCTACGTCGCCGGCCACGTGAAGATCGCCCAGTACCTGCAGATCCCCTACGTGCCGGGCGCCGGGGAGCTGGCGGTCTTCTGCGGGGCGATCGCCGGGGCGGGGCTGGGGTTTCTCTGGTTCAACGCCTACCCCGCCGAGGTGTTCATGGGGGACACGGGCTCGCTTTCCCTGGGCGCGGCCCTCGGGGTCATCGCCGTGATCACCAAGCAGGAGATCCTGCTGCTGCTCGTCGGCGGGCTGTTCGTGATCGAGGCCCTGTCGGTGATCTTCCAGGTGGGGTTTTTCAAGATGACGGGCGGGCGGCGCATCTTCCGCATGGCGCCGCTGCACCACCATTTCGAACTCAAGGGCTGGCCGGAGCCCAAGGTGATCGTCCGCTTCTGGATCATCGCCATCGCGCTCGCGCTGCTCGCGCTGAGCACGCTGAAGTTGAGGTAGACCGGTGTGCGCCCCGTCCGCTTGCGCCCGTCACCGGCCGGCCGCCCTCCTCCGGCGGCGGGCGAAGCGGGCGGGGACGCCGCATGAGGAGGCCGTGGCGGAGCCTGCCGTGGAATTGAACCGACGACGCGTGCTGGTCGTGGGCCTGGCCCGGAGCGGGCTGGCGGCGGCGCGCTTTTTGCGCCGGCGCGGGGCGATCGTGTGCGCCACCGACCAGGCGCCGGCCGAGCGCCTCGGACCGGCGGTCGCGGAGCTCGAGGCGCTCGGGGTCCGGCTCGAGCTGGGAGGCCACCGGGAAGCGTCCTTCACCTCGGCCGACCTCGTCGTGGTGAGCCCCGGGGTGCCGCTTTCCCTTGCGCCGCTCGCCGCGGCCCGCCGCCGCGGCGTGCCGGTGATCGGCGAGCTCGAGCTCGCCTTCCGGTTCGTCGCCGCGCCGATCCTCGCCGTCACCGGGACCAACGGCAAGACCACGGTCACCGAACTCGCCGGGGCCATGCTGTCCGCCTCGGGCCGGAAGGTCTTCATCGGCGGGAACATCGGCACCCCGTTGATCGCCTACGCGGACGCCGCCGCGCCGGCCGAGGTCCTCGTCGTCGAGGTGAGCAGCTTCCAGCTCGACGGCTGCGAGACCTTCCGGCCGCGCGTGGGGGTGCTGCTCAACCTCACGGCCGACCACCTCGACCGCTACCCCGATTTCGCCGCCTACGCCGCCTCCAAGATGCGCCTCTTCCGCCGCCAGGGGCCCGAGGACGCGGCCGTCCTCAACGCCGACGACCCCGAGATCGCGAGGCGGGCCGGCGAGGTCGCCGCGCGCAGGCTCTTCTTCAGCCGCCGGCTCCCGCCGGGCGAGGTCGAGGCGTCCATCGGCCCGAAGGCGATCGCGGTGCGGCTCCCCGGAGGCCCCGCCGCCGAGATCCCCCTGGCGGACTTCCGCGCCCCCGGGGCGCACAACCGCGAGAACGCGGCCGCGGCCGCGCTCGCCGCCCTCTCCTGCGGGGCGACCCTCGAGGGCGTCCGGCGCGGGCTCGCCGCCTACCGCCCCGGGGCGCACCGCCTCGAGCGGGTCGCCGTCGTGGAGGGGGTCACCTTCATCAACGACTCCAAGGCGACCAACGTGGACGCCGTCCGGCGCGGGCTCGAAAGCCTGGAGGGCCCGGTCGTTCTGCTCATGGGCGGGATCGACAAGGGCGGGGACTTCGGCGCGCTGGGCGAGGCCCTGGAATCGCGGGTGCGGGAGGTCCTGCTCCTGGGCGGGCAGGAACGCATCCGCCGGGCGCTCGCGGGAAAGGTGCCGGTGCGGGAGGTCGCCTCCATGCGCGAGGCGGTGGAGGAGGCGTTCGCCCGCAGCCCGGCCGGGGGCACCGTGCTCCTCGCCCCCGGCTGCGCCAGCTTCGACCGCTACGCCGACTACCGCGAGCGGGGGGAGGACTTCCGGCGGGAGGTCTTGCGCCTGGCCGGCCGCCGCCCGGAGCGCCCCCCGGGGTCGAGGCGATGAACCGAGGTCTGGAAAGGGCCGCCGATGACGACCGCCGCCGCGACATCCCACCCGCCCCTCCGGCGGGTCAGGGCGCCGGCCTACGATCTCGCGTTGCTCTTCCCCGCGCTCTTCCTCGTGGGGGTGGGCATCGTCATGGTCTACAGCGCGAGCTCGGCGCTGGCCGCCCAGAAATTCGGCTCCGAGTTCTACTTCCTCAAGAAGCAGGCCGCCTTCGCCGCGGCGGGCATCTGCCTGCTCGTCGTCTGCCGCCACGTGCCCTACCGGCTCTACCGGCCGCTCGCCTATCCCCTGCTCGGGGTCGCCGCGGCGCTGCTGGCGGCCGTGCTCTTCTCGCCCTGGGCCGTCACGGCGGGCGGGGCGAGCCGCTGGCTGCGCCTGGGGCCGCTGCAGTTCCAGCCCTCGGAGATCGCGCGCTTCGCCCTGATCGTCTACCTCGCCTACTCGATGGAGAAGAAGGCCGGCCGCATGCGGGAGCTGTCGATCGGGTTTTTGCCGCATCTCTTCGTCACCGGCGTCCTCGCCTCGTTCGTCCTCAAGCAGCCCGATTTCGGCTCCGCCGCGATCCTCGCCGCGCTGTCCGGGCTGATGCTCTTCCTCGGCGGCGCCCGGCTGACCTTTCTCCTCGGCACCCTGGGGGTCGGGTGCCTGCTCGGCTGGGTGCACCTGCAGTCCGCGGGCTACCGCCGGCGGCGCTGGGAGAGCTTCTGGGATCCCTGGCGCTACGCCAACGACCAGGGCTACCAGGCGACCCACTCGCTCATGGCCTTCGGCAGCGGGGGCTGGTGGGGGTCGGGCCTCGGCAAGAGCCACCAGAAGCTCTTCTACCTCCCGGAGCCGCACACGGACTTCATCTTCGCGGTCATCGGCGAGGAGCTGGGCGTCGCGGGGGCGGCGCTGATCGTCCTTCTTTTCGCGCTGATCCTCTGGCGCGGCATCGGGATCGCCCGCCGGGCGCCGGACCTCTTCGGCACCTACCTCGCGGCGGGGATCACGGCGGCCCTCGGGTTGCAGGTCGTGATCAACATGGGGGTCGCCCTCGCCCTGCTGCCGACCAAGGGCCTGACGCTGCCCTTTCTCAGCTACGGCGGAACCTCCCTCGTCCTGAACATGGCGGCCCTGGGGGTCCTCATGAACATCGCCGCCAGCGCCCGGGGCGGCGCGGGGATGCGGGCATGAACGCGGAGACCTCCTTGCGGATCGCGATCGGCGGCGGCGGCACCGGGGGGCATCTCTTCCCGGGGATCGCCGTCGCCGAGGAGTTCCGGCGCCGGTTCCCGGAAACGCGGGTCCTCTTCATCAGCCGGGGAAACGACTTCGAGCGGCAGGCCCTCGGCCGCGCGGGCTTTCCGCTCGCCGCGATCGCGGTCGAGGGCCTCCGCGGCCGGGGGCGGTGGCAGAAGCTCCGCGCCGCGGCCAAGCTGCCCATCGCCCTGCTCCAGGCGGCACGCCATCTGCGCGCCTTCGGCCCGGACCTGGTCCTCGGTCTGGGGAGCTACGCCGCGGGGCCGGTCGTGCTCGCCGGCCGGCTGCTGGGCGCACCGGTCGCCCTGTGCGAGCAGAACAGCCGGCCCGGGGCGACGAACCGCCTGCTCGCGCGGTTCGCGGCGCGCGTGTTCGTCTCCTTTCCCGAGACGGCCGCGGCCTTTCCCGAGGGCAAGGCCTGCTGGACGGGGAACCCCCTCCGCCGCGGGATCGCCGCGGCGGCCGAGGCCCCGGCGCCCCCTTCGCCCGACCCCGGGCGGTTCACGCTCCTCGTCCTGGGCGGCAGCCAGGGGGCGCACCGCCTGAACACGGCGCTGATCGAGGCCCTGCCCGCGCTCGCGGCCCTGGGGGGGCGGCTCTTCGTCCTCCACCAGACCGGATCCGCCGACGAGGAGGCGGTGCGCGCGGCCTATGCGGGCGCCGGCATCCCCGCCCGGGTCGAGGCCTTCTTCCACGACATGGCCGCGGCCTACCGCCGGGCCGATCTCGTCGTCTGCCGGGCGGGGGCGACGACGGTCGCGGAAATCACGGCCCTGGGGCGGCCGGCGATCTTCGTCCCCTTTCCCTACGCGGCCGCCGACCACCAGACCGAAAACGCCCTCCGGCTGGTCGCGGCCGGGGCGGCGGAGATGATCCCCGAGGCCGAGCTCACCGGGGCCCGGCTCGCGGAACGCCTGGCCGAGCTGATGCGGGAGCCGGCGCTGCTCGCGGAACGCGGCCGCCGGGCGGCGGCACTGGGAAGACCGCGGGCCGCGGCCGCCGTGGTCGACGAATGCCTGCGCCTGATCGCGGCGCGGACGGGGGAGCGGGGGGAGGATCGTGTACCGTAAACGCTACCACATCCATTTCGTGGGCGTCGGCGGCATCGGCATGAGCGGCATCGCCGAGCTCCTGCTCAACCTCGGCTACCGGGTCTCGGGGTCGGACCTGCGGCGCTCGGATCTGACCGAGCGGCTGGCCGCGCTGGGGGGCGCGATCTTCCTCGGTCACGACGCGCGCCAGATCGAGGGGGCCGACGTGGTCGTCGTCTCCTCGGCCGTCCGGGGGGACAACCCGGAGGTCCAGGCCGCCCACCGCGCGGGCATCCCCGTCATCCCCCGGGCGGAGATGCTCGCCGAGCTGATGCGCCTCAAGTACAGCATCGCCGTGGCCGGCGCCCACGGCAAGACGACCACGACCTCGATCATCGCCGCGCTGCTCGCCGCGGGCGGCCTCGACCCGACGGTGGTGGTCGGCGGCAAGATCATGGGCGTGGGGACCAACGCCGTCCTGGGCCGCGGCGACTTCATCGTGGCCGAGGCCGACGAGAGCGACGGCTCGTTTCTGCGCTACGCGCCGGCCATCGCCGTGGTCACCAACATCGACCGCGAACACCTCGACTACTACCGAGACCTCGCCGCGGTGCAGGAGGCGTTCCTCTCCTTTCTCGACCGCATCCCCTTCTACGGCCTCGCGGTCCTCTGCCTGGACGACCCCCCCACCCAGGACCTCATCCCCCGGATCCAGAAACGCTTCGTCACCTACGGCATGAACCGGCAGGCCGACTTCCAGATCGGCGAGGTCGCCTTCGAGGGGCGCTCCGGCCGCTTCACGCTGAGCCTCCGGGGACGCCCCCTCGGCGCCTTCCGGATCAACCTGCCCGGCATCCACAACGTCTACAACGCCGCGGCCGGCATCGCCGTCGCCAGCGAGCTGGAGATCCCGCTCGACGACGTGCGCGGGGCCCTGGAGCGGCTGCCCGGCGTCCAGCGGCGCATGGAGGTGCGCGGCGAGTTCCGCGGCGCGATCCTGGTCGACGACTACGGCCACCACCCCACGGAAATCAAGATGACCCTCCAGGCGCTCCGCGCATGCTGGCCGGAGCGGCGGCTGGTCGTGGTCTTCCAGCCGCACCGCTACACGCGCACGCGGGCGCTCTTCGACGACTTCGCCCGGGCCTTCTACCAGTCCGACCGGCTGATCGTCCTGCCGATCTACGGGGCCGGCGAGGCGCCGCTCGAGGGGGTGAGCGCCGAGGCCCTCTGCCGGGCGATCGTCGACCACGGCCACAAACAGGCCCGCTTCCTTCCCGGAATCGCGGCGGCCGCGGCCGAGCTGCGCGAAAGCCTGACCCCCCGGGACCTCCTGCTCACCCTCGGGGCGGGGGACGTCTGGAAGGTGGGCCGGGACTTGCTCGAGGAGACCTGAGGGGCATGCGCAGGAGCCGACAGACGACGGCCGGCCGGGACCTCGAGCGCTTCTTCCAGGGCCGCCCGCCCCGGCGCAACCGCAGCCGCCGCGACGAGAGGCGCTCCCGCCTCCGCCGCCGCAGCCGCCTTGCGGCCGCCCTCGGGGCGGTCGCGGCGGCGGGGCTCGCCGCCGCCATGGGCTTGGTCTTCGTTTTCCTCCACGACCTCCTCACGCGCGGGGATTTCTTCCCGGCCCGCCGCATCGAGGTCGCCGGGGCCGCCCGCCTCACGGCCCCCGAGATCCTGGAGACGGCCGGGGTGCAAAGCGGCATGAACCTCCTGGGGCTCAACCTCTCGGCCGCACGGCGCCGGCTGCTCGCGCACCCCTGGATCCGCGAGGCGGAGCTGCGCCGGGAGATCCCCGCCGGCCTGCACATCCGGGTGCGCGAGCACCGGGCGATCGCCCGGGTGGCGCTCGGCGGGGGCTTCCTGCTCAACGAGGCCGGCGAGATCTTCAAGGAGGCCGACCCCACGGACCCGCCGGATCTGCCGGAGATCGAGGGCCTGGCCGCTGAGGAGCTGCGCGTGGCCGACCGCTCCGAGGCGCAGCCTGCGCCGCTGCGCGGGGGCCTGGGCCTGTTTTCCCCCGAGAAACGCCGTCCCCCCGGCCGCCCGCTCGCCGCAGTGCTGGCCTTTCTCGAGCAGGCGGCCGCCGCGGGGGAGATCCTCCCGCCCGCCGCCATCCGGCGGATCCGCGTCGACCGCCAGCTCGGGCTGACGGTCTTCCTGCGCGAGGGCGAGCGCCGCATCGATCTCGGCTGGGACGCCTACGACCGCAAGCTCGCGCGCCTGGCGGAGGTGCACAACTTTTTCCGGGCCCATCCCGAAATGGCCCCGTACCAGCGGCTGGATTTCACCGACCCGCAACGGATCCTGGTGGGGCTCGAGGCCCCGCCGGAGGCGGGCCGGCCGCAGGCTCATCCCGGAGGCTGAAGCGTCATGCCGTCCAAAGAGGACCTTCTCGTCGGCCTGGACATCGGAACCACCAAGATCTGCGCCGTGGTGGGCGAGGTCACGGGCGATCGCGTCAACATCGTGGGTGTGGGCACCCACCCCTCGGTCGGCCTGCGCAAGGGGGTCGTGGTGAACATCGAGGCCACCGTGGAGTCGATCAAGAAGGCAGTGGAGGAGGCCGAGCTGATGGCCGGCTGCGAGATCTCCTCGGTCTACACGGGGATCGCCGGCGGCCACATCGCCGGCTTCAACAGCCGGGGGGTGGTCGGCATCAAGGGGCCGGAGATCACCCCGCAGGACGTCGAGCGCGTGATCGACGCCGCCCGCGCGGTCGCCATCCCCATGGACCGCGAGGTGATCCACGTCCTGCCCCAGGAGTTCATCGTCGACGGGCAGCCCGGCATCCAGAACCCCGTCGGCATGACCGGGGTGCGGCTGGAGGCCAAGATCCACATCGTCACCGGCGCCGTGGCCGCGGCGCACAACCTGGTGAAATGCGCCAACCGCTCCGGGCTCGACGTCTGCGACATCGTGCTCCAGAGCCTGGCCTCCGCCGAGGCCGTGCTGAGCGAGGAGGAAAAGCAGCTCGGCTGCGCGCTGCTCGACCTGGGGGGAGGGACGACGGATCTCGCCGTCTTCGCCGGCAAGCACATCCGGCACACCTTCGTCCTTGCCCTGGGGGGCGACAACCTGACCAACGACATCGCCATCGGCCTGCGCTGCCCGCACCCCGAAGCCGAGAAGATCAAGCGCCGCTTCGGCAGCTGCCTGGCGCGCTCCATCCGGCCCGAGGAGGTGATCGAGGTCCCGGGCATGAGCGGCCGGGAGCCCCGCAAGCTGCCGCGGCAGATCCTGGGCGAGATCCTGGAGCCGCGCATGGAGGAGATCTTCCAGCTCTTGCAGCGCGAAATCCAGCGCGCCCAGGTGGGGGCGATGGTCCACGCGGGGATCGTGCTCGCCGGCGGCGGGGCGCTTCTCGAGGGCGTGGGCGACGCGGCCGAGGCGGTCTTCGGCCTGCCCGCCCGCATCGGGACCCCGCGGGGGATCGAGGGCCTCATCGACGTGGTCAACAACCCGATCTACGCGACCGGCGTGGGCCTGGTGCTCTACGGCGCCCGCAACCGGCGCCAGGAGCGGCGCAAGTTCCGCATCCGCGACAAGAACATCTTTCACCGGGTGATGAACCGCATGAAACGGTGGTTCCAGGACGTCGTCTGAACGGCCCGTCCCGGAACCCGGCAATCACGCACAGGAGGGCGAAACCATGTTCACCTACATCGACAACGAGAAGTCGGCCAGGATCAAGGTGATCGGGGTCGGGGGAGCCGGAGGCAACGCGATCAACAACATGATCCGCTCCGGGCTCCAGGGCGTGAAGTTCATCGCCGCCAACACCGACGCCCAGGCGTTGGAGATCTCCCAGGCCGAGGTCCGCATCCAGCTCGGCGAAAGCATCACCGAGGGCCTGGGCGCGGGGGCCAACCCCCAGATCGGCCGCGACGCGGCGCTCGAGAACGCCGAGCAGATCCGCAACGTGCTGCGCGAGAGCCACATGGTCTTCATCACCGCGGGGCTGGGCGGGGGCACGGGGACCGGCGCCACCCCCGTGATCGCCGAGATCTGCCGCGAGCTCGGCGCCCTCACGGTGGCGGTGGTGACCAAGCCCTTCAGCTTCGAGGGCCGCAAGCGGGCCCAGATCGCCGAGCAGGGCCTGGCCGAGCTGAAAAAGGTGGTCGACACGGCGATCACCATCCCCAACGACCGCCTGCGGGCGCTCGCCTCGAAGAAGGCGACCCTGATGGAGATGTTCCTCAAGGCGGACGAGATTCTCCTGCACGCCGTCAAGGGCATCACCGACCTGATCATGATGCCGGGGCTGGTCAACCTGGATTTCGCCGACGTGCGCACCACGATGTCCAAGGCCGGCATGGCGCTCATGGGCATCGGCATCGCCGCCGGCGAAAACCGCGCCGTCGAGGCCGCGGAAAAGGCCATCTCGCACCCCCTGCTCGAGGACATCTCGATCCGCGGGGCGCGCGGCGTGCTCATGAACATCACCGCCTCGAGCAGCATGGAGTTCGAGGAGGTCGCCGAGGCCTCCGAGCGCATCCACAAGGAAGTGGGCGACGAGGCGGAGATCTTCTGGGGGACCTCGGTGGACGAAAGCCTGGGCGAGGAGATGCGGGTCACGGTGATCGCCACCGGCATCGGCGCCGAGGCCGAGGAGCCCCGCGAAAAGGGCCGGGCCGAGGAGAAGCGCCTGCCCCGTGTGGTCGCCGCCGCGCCGCGCGGCAAGGTGCGCGACATCACCCCGGCCGACATGGAGCGCCGCGACATCGTCGACCTCGACGAGCCGACCTTCCTGCGCCAGCGCCGGGCGGCCTGCGAGGGCGAGGGGGCCTCCTGCCGCGGCTGGGGCCGGCCGGGGTTCGACGAAAACGATCTCGACGTGCCGACCTTCCTCAGGCGCAAGGCGGACTGAGCGGACGCGCCCCCGGCCGCCGCTTGCGGGATCCGGGCCGAGGCCTTAGGAGTATCTGCAGGGCGGCCTGCGGCGGGCGGCCGCCCCGAAGGCCGGGGGGTTCGCCATGCGCGATGCCACACGAGAGCGTCTGCTCGCGGAGGAGACCGGGGCGGTCCGCAAGTCCTGGCGCGGCCGCATCCCCATCGCGCTCCTCTACCCCAACCGCTACGCCGTCGGCATGTCGAACCTGGGGTTCCAGGCGGTCTACCGCCTGCTGAACGCCTTCGACGACGTGGTCTGCGAACGGGCGTTTCTGCCCGAGGAAGGCGACCCCGACGAGGCGCCGCTCCGCACCCTCGAGTCCGGCCGGCCGGTCGCCGCGGCGGAGGTCGTCGCCTTTTCGCTCTCCTTCGAAAACGACGCCCTCAACCTGGTGCGCATGCTCGCGCGGGCGGGGCTCGCCCCCCTCGCCGCCGCGCGGCGGGCGGACGACCCCCTCATCGTCGGCGGGGGCGTCGCCCTAAGCCTCAACCCCGAGGCGCTCGCCCCCCTGGTCGACTGCGTCCTCCTCGGCGAGGCCGAGTGCACCGTGCCCGCGTTCGTGGAGGCCCTGCGCGCGGAGAGGGATCGCGACGCGCGCCTGCGCCTGCTCGCCCGCCGCGTGCCGGGGGCCTACGTGCCCGCCTTCTACCGCGTGGCCTACGACGCCTCGGGGGAGATCGCCGGCCGCGAGCCGCTCGCGGACGTGCCGGAGCGGATCCGCAGCCCGGTCTGCGCGGACCTCGACTGCCGCCCGCCCGCCGCAAGCGCGGTCCTCACCCCGCACACGGTGTTCGGCCGCAGCGTGCTGATCGAGACGGGCCGCGGCTGCAGCCGGGGCTGCCGCTTCTGCAGCGCGGGGTTCCTGTACCGCCCCCCGCGGATGCACTCCGCCGAGCGCCTGGACGAGGCCGTCGCCGCGGCGGCCGATCGGCTGCCCCAGGTCGGCCTCGTGGGGGCGGCCGTTTCCGACCACCCGGCGCTCGATTCCCTCTGCGGCCGCTTCGCCGCCCGCGGGGTGCGCTTCTCCTTCAGCTCGCTGCGGGCCGACACGCTCAGCCCCGAGCGCCTCGCGGCCCTGCGGGAAAGCGGGGTCAAGACGGCGACCGTCGCCCCGGAGGCCGGAAGCGAGCGGCTGCGGCGCGTGATCCGCAAGGGGTTGACCGAGGGGCAGATCCTCGCCGCCGCCTCCCGGCTGGTCGCGGCCGGGATCCCCAACCTCAAGCTCTATTTCATGATCGGGTTGCCGACCGAGACCCGCGAGGACGCGGCGGAGATCGCCTCCCTCGTCAAGCGCATCCGCCACGAGTTTCTCCGCTCCAGCCGCGGCCGCGGCGCAATCGGGACCCTCACCGTGAGCGTGAACGCCTTCGTCCCCAAGCCCGTCACCCCGTTCCAGTGGGCGGCCATGGCCGACACGGCCGAGCTCAAGGCCCGGATCGCCCTCCTCGAGCGCGAGCTGCGCCGCGTGCCCAACGTCCGCCTGCACGCCGACGTCCCGCGCTGGGCCTACGTCCAGGCCCTGCTCGCCCGCGGCGACCGCCGCGTGGGGGAGCTCCTGCTCGGCGTTCACGCCGCGGGGGGCAACTGGCGCCGGGCGTTGCGAGAGTCGGTGCTGAACGCCGACTGGTTCGTCCTGCGCGAGCGCCCCGCGGAGGAGACCCTGCCGTGGGATTTCATCGACCACCCGGTCTCGCGGGACTACCTGCGGCAGGAGTACGAGCGGGCGCTTGCGGGCCTCGACGGCCCGGCCTGCCGGCCCGGGGCGGGATGCGAGGCCTGCGGCGCCTGCCCCGCCCTGCAAGCCGGCGGGGGGGCGGAGTCTTCGGCCTCAGGCGGGACCCCCGGCGGCGGGGGCGGGGTCTGAGGCCGCGTCCAGCCGGGCGATCAGCCCGGCCATGTCCGGCGGCGGGGGGCAGACGAAGGAAAGCCGCTCGCCGGTCGCGGGGTGATCGAAGCAGAGCCGCCAGGCGTGGAGCATCTGCCGCGGGGCCGCGGCGAGGGTCGCGCCGAGTCCGCCCGCCGCCGCCTTCGCCGCGCGGCGGCGGCCGTAGACCGGGTCGCCGACCACCGGGTGGCCGACCGCGGCGAGGTGGACGCGGATCTGGTGGGTGCGGCCCGTGATCAGGCGCAGCTCGAGAAGGCTGGCCGCCCCGGCCCAGCTCCGCCGGAGGCGCCAGCCGGTCTCGGCCGGCCGGGCCTTGCGGCTGCGGACGCTCATTTTCTTGCGGTCGACCGGGTCGCGGCCGATCGGCAGGCGGACGGTCCCCTGGGCGGCGGCGGGGACCCCGTGGGCGAGCGCGAGGTAGCGCTTTTCCACGCTGCGGCTCTTGAACTGCGCGGCAAGGCGCTCGAGGCTCGCGGCGTCCTTGGCCGCGACGAGGGCGCCGGAGGTGTCCTTGTCGAGGCGGTGGACGATCCCGGGGCGAAGCTCCCCGCGCAGGGCCTCCAGCGTGGGGCAGCGATGCAGCAGGGCATGGACGAGCGTCCCCGAATCGTGCCCCGGGGCGGGGTGCACCACCATCCCCGGCGGCTTGCAGATCACGATCAGGTGCTCGTCCTCGTAGAGGACGTCGAGGGCGATCGGCTCGGGGCGGAAGACCGCCGGCCGCGGCGGCGGGAGCGACCCGCTCACGCACTGGCCCGCCTTGAGGCGGTAGGCCGGCTTGCGCGGCCGGCCGTCCACGAGGACCCGGCCGGAGGCGATCAGCTCCGCGGCGAAGGAGCGGGAAACGGAGGGCAGGCGCTCGCCGAGAAAGAGATCGAGCCGCCGCCCCGCGGCCTCGGCCTCGACCGCGAAGCGGAAGGCGCCCTCCCCTGCCATCGGCGGCGGCGGGCGCTCAGGCGGCCTCGTGCGAAAAGAGGGACTCGATCTCGGTG
Organism: Desulfatibacillum sp.; assembly: GCA_020725555.1. Lineage (GTDB taxonomy): Bacteria > Desulfobacterota > Desulfobacteria > Desulfobacterales > SpSt-501 > SpSt-501. Next base: position 43,646 of record DYEU01000015.1, on the reverse strand, counting down.
ATGATCGTCTTCTCGTCGGTCTTCTTCGCCCGCGACAGTTCCTTCACGAGCAGCACCTGGGCGGTGTCGTAGAGCTTGCGCTCGCCGAAGGAGAGGTCCTTGGTCATCTTCAGGCGGAAGAGATCGCGGAAGACCTCGGCCACGTCGTAGAGGGAACCGGTCTTGATCTTGTCCATGTATTCGCGGTAGCGCCGGTTCCAGGTCTGGTTGTCGTTCGCCAGGTCCCGCTTGGTCTTCATCACCGCGTAGACCTTGGGGATTTCCTTGGCGTCGATCAGGTTCCGCAGCCCCACCGTGTCGGCGTTGTGGGTGGGGATCATGATCGTCATGCCGTTTTCGAGAACCCGCAGGATGTAGAAGTCGTGCTTTTCACCGTTGACGACGCGGCTTTCCACCGCCTGGATCTGCCCCACGCCGTGGGCCGGATAGACGGCGAGATCCCCCACCCGGAAACGCGATTTCTTGACCTTGGGGGCCGTCCGGCCCGTTTCGGTTTTCCTCGTCTTTCCTGCCGGTTTGCCTGCCATGACTGCCACCTGTTCTTCGAGGGAGGGATAACGACCGGCTTGCGCCGGGTGAAAATCACGTAAATTTTGCTTACCACAATCGGCTTGCGGAAGCAACAAAAAAGGATTGGCGCCTTGCGGCGCCAATCCCGGCAAAGCGACCCGTCGCGTCGGCGGGCCCTGGGCTGCAGGCTACATGATGAAGGGGACCAGCAGCAGGGCCACGACGTTCAGGATCTTGATCATGGGGTTGACGGCCGGGCCGGCGGTGTCCTTGTAGGGGTCGCCGACGGTGTCGCCCGTCACGGCGGCCTTGTGGGCGTCGCTGCCCTTGCCGCCGAGGTGGCCGTCTTCAATGTATTTCTTGGCGTTGTCCCAGGCGGCGCCGCCCGTGGTCATGGAGATGGCGACGAAGAGGCCCGTCACGATGCTGCCGATCAGCAGCCCGCCGAGGGCGATCTTGCCCAGGATCAGCCCCACCAGGATCGGGGCCACGACCGGGAGCAGGGCCGGGATCATCATCTCCTTCAGGGCGAACTTGGTCACGATGTCCACACAGGCCGCGTAATCCGGTTTCCCGGTCCCTTCCATGATGCCCGGGATCTCGCGGAACTGGCGGCGCACCTCCTCCACCACCGCCCCGCCCGCCTTGCCGACCGCCATCATGGCGATGGAGGCGAAGAGGTAGGGCAGCAGCCCGCCGATGAAGAGCCCGATGATGACGTGGACGTCGCTCAGGTCGAACTTGAGCTCCGCGGAGCCGCCGTGGAGCACGAACTCCTGGGTGTAGGCGGCGAAGAGCACGAGAGCCGCCAGCCCCGCCGAGCCGATCGCGTAGCCCTTGGTCACGGCCTTGGTGGTGTTGCCCACCGCGTCCAGCGGGTCGGTGACCGCCCGGACGCTGTCCTCGAGCTCGGCCATCTCGGCGATGCCGCCGGCGTTGTCGGTGATGGGGCCGTAGGCGTCGACGGCGATCACCATGCCGGTCATGGAGAGCATGGCCATGGCGGCCATGGCGATGCCGTAGAGGCCGGCGAAGTAGTAGGCGAGCCCGATCGCGAGACAGATCACCAGCACCGGCGCCGCGGTGGCCTGCATGCTGAGCGCCAGCCCGGCGATGATGTTGGTGGCGTGGCCGGTGGTGGAGGCGTTGGCCACCCCTTTCACCGGGCCGTACTTGCCCGTGTAGTACTCGGTGATGACGACGATGACCACCGTGAGGATGAGGCCGACGAGGCTGGCGAGGTAGATGTTCATGCCGCTGATCGCCCGGCCGTCGATCGTGAGCCCGGCGATCATGTTCTGCGAGGCGAAGAAAAAGCCGATCGCCGCCAGGATGGCGCTGCCGAACATGCCCTTGTAGAGGGCGCCCATGATGTATTCGTTCTTGCCCAGCCGCACGAAGAAGACGGCGATGATCGAGGCCACGATGGAGATGGCGCCCAGGACGAGCGGGAACTCGGTCGCGACGGCGACCTTGGGGAAGAGGAGGTTCCCCAGGAGCATCGCCGCCACGGCCGTCACGGCGTAGGTCTCGAAGAGGTCGGCCGCCATGCCGGCGCAGTCGCCCACGTTGTCGCCCACGTTGTCGGCGATGACCGCCGGGTTGCGCGGGTCATCCTCGGGGATCCCCGCCTCCACCTTGCCGACGAGGTCGGCCCCGACGTCGGCGCCCTTGGTGAAGATGCCGCCGCCCAGCCGCGCGAAGATCGAAATCAGGCTGCCGCCGAAGCCGAGGGCGACCAGCGCGATCACCGCATCGCGGCTGGAATGGCCCAGCTGCAGCATCACGTAGTAATAGCCGGCGACGGCCGTCAGCGCGAGACCCGCCACCATCATGCCGGTCACGGACCCGCCGCGGAAGGCGAGCTGGAGGGCGGCGTTGAGGCCCCTGCGCGCCGCCTCGGCGACGCGGACGTTGGCGATGACCGAGACCCGCATGCCGATGTAGCCGGCGAGGTAGGAGGCCACCGCCCCGACCAGGAAGCCGACGGCCGTCGAGAGCTTCATGGTGACGGCGATGATGATGAAGATGACGATGCCCGCGACGCCCACGCTCTTGAGCTGGCGGTTCAGGTAGGCGATCGCGCCCTCGGCGATGGCACCCGAGATCTGCCGCATGCGATCGTTGCCCGCCGGCGCGCTCTTCACCGTGCCGGCCACGATGATCGCGTACAACACCCCCACGATTCCGATGAAGGTACAGACCAACGGTAGGTAATTCATCCTCTCCTCCCTCCATTCCCAGGTTCGCACTGCCCGCAGGGCGGTTTGGGGTTGAACTGGTTCATGCCGCTTTGGACTCCCTTGCTCAGGATCGTCGCCACCGCGTCCTTGGCCCGCTCGATCAGCCCGGGCAGGGCTTGCTGCTCCTCCGCGCTGAAGGGCTCCAGCACGTAGTCGGCCACCGGCCGGCCGCCCAGGTGCGTGCGGCCGATGCCGACCCGCACGCGGACGAAGTCCCCGTGCCCGAAGGATTCGATCAGCGAGCGGACCCCGTTGTGTCCGCCATGCCCTCCTTTCGCTTTGATGTGCAACCTGCCGAACTCCAGGTCGATGTCGTCATGGATCACGATCGCATCCGGCCCGGCGATGCGGAAGAAGTCCGCGATCCGCCGCGCGGGCGGGCCGCTGCAGTTCATGTATTCGAGCGGCTTGGCGAGCACGACCTCCACCCCGTGGATCCGGCCCCGCCCCCAGGCGGCGCCGAACTTCTCCCGGCCCACCTCGATCCCGAACGCCTCGGCCAGGCGGTCGAGAACCCGGAACCCGATGTTGTGCCGCGTCGCCGCGTAGCGGGGCCCCGGGTTTCCCAGCCCGAGGACCAGGCGCAGGCCCTCTTCCGCCATCGGGGCCCCGGCTCACGCCTCGCCCGATTTCTCTTCGGCCGGGGCGGCCGCCTCGGCGGCCTCCTCCGGGGCGCCGGCTTCGGCCGCGGCCGCCGCCGGGGCGGCCTCGGCCTTCTGGCTGACGATCGTGATCACCGTGTAGTTGGCGCCCGGCGGCAGCTCGACCCCCGGCGGAAGCGTCAGGTCCCGCACGTGCAGGGTCTCGCCGATGCCGAGGGGGCTCACGTCGACCTCGATCCGCTCGGGGATCTCCCGCGGCAGGCAGAGCACCTCGATCTCCCGCTCGATGACCTGCAGCATCCCGCCCAGCTCCTCGCCCTTGGCCTTGCCCCGGGGTGCCAGCGGCACGCGCACCCGCAGCTTGCGGCTCAGGTCGATCTCGTAGAAATCGACGTGCAGGAAGCGTCCCGTGACCGGGTGGGTCTGCAGCTCCTTGATGACGGCGAGCCGCGAGCCCGACGCGCCGTTCTGGAGGTCGAGGGCGAAAATGGTCCGCTGGATGTTGCCCTTCTGAAAGGCATGCTCGAGATCCCGCGCCGGGACGGCGATCGGGCGCGGTTCGGTTCCGGGGCCGTAGAGAATCGCCGGCACCTGCCCGCTTTGCCGCAAGCGGCGGGCGGGCCCGTTGCCCCGGCCCGTCCGGGGTGCGGCGGTCAATGCGATCTGTTCCAATGGGTGACCCTCCTTCTTTGAAAACCCTCCGGGCGCCGCGGCGCCCGGGACATCGCTACCCGTTCAGACGAACAGCGAGGTGACCGAGTCCCCCCGGTGACTGCGGATGATGGCCTCGCCCACGAGCTCGGCGATCGAGAGCACGCTGATCTTCTCGCAGGCCTGGGCGTCGGCCTTCAGGGGGATCGTGTCGGTGACGACGACGCTTTTCAGCGGCGAGCGCCGGATGCGTTCCACGGCCTGGCCCGAGAGCACGGGATGGGCGCAGCAGGCGTGGACCTCCCGGGCCCGCGCGTTCACGAGCGCCTCGGCGGCCTCGACGAGGGTGCCGGCCGTGTCGACCATGTCGTCCAGGATGACCGCCACCTTGCCCTCGACGTTGCCGATGACGGCCATGGCCTTGGCCTGGTTGGGGGCCGAGCGCCGCTTGTCGATGATCGCCAGGTCCGCGTCCAGCCGCTTGGCGAAGGCCCGGGCGCGCTCCACCCCGCCGGCGTCGGGCGACACGATGACGAGGTCCCCGTCGAAGAGGCGGCGGATGTGGGCGATCAGCACGGGCGCGGCGAAGAGGTTGTCCACGGGGATGTTGAAGAAGCCCTGGATCTGCCCCGCGTGCAGGTCCATGGTGATCACCCGGTTCGCCCCGGCCACGGTCAGCATGTCGGCCACGAGCTTGGCGCTGATCGGCACCCGCGGGGCCACCTTCTTGTCCTGGCGCGCGTAGCCGTAATAGGGCATCACCGCCGTGATCCGCCTCACGGAGGAGCGCTTGAAGGCGTCGATCATCAGCAGCAGCTCGACCAGGTTGTCGTTCACCGGCGCGCAGGTCGACTGCACGACGTAGACGTCCCGCGAGCGGACGTTCTCGTGAATCTCGATCTGGATCTCCCCGTCGCTGAAGGTCGTGACCTTCGCCCCGCCCAGAGGGAGCTTCAGGTACTCGCAGATCCGGGCGGCGAGCGGCCGGTTCGAGTTGCCGGAGAAAATGAAGATGTCGTTCGCTTTCATCTGCCGACCTCGGCATCCGCGCCCCGCCGCGAGCCCTCCATCGGAGGAGGCTCCCCGCCGGGGAAGCGGTGGCTGGGGCGGGAGGATTCGAACCTCCGAATGCAGGAACCAAAATCCTGTGTCTTACCGCTTGACGACGCCCCAGAAGATTCAGGCCCGGGGCACTACCCTGAACGCCCGCGCGGGGCCCCGGCCGCCTCCGATCCCCCTTCCTCCTCGATCCGCGGGGCGGCCTGCGAAAGCAGCTCGGCGCAAAAAAAACGCCACCCTTTCCCGCGGGGCAGGGCGCGCGCCGCGCGCAGCGCCGCCTTGCGCTCCCCGAAGAGGCCGTAGAGGCTCGGCCCGCTTCCGCTCATCAGGGCGCCTTCGGCCCCGGCGGCGAGGAGCATGTCTTTCACGCGGCGAAGCTCGGGGGCTCGGGCCAGGGTCACCGTTTCCAGGTCGTTCCAGAGGTGCCGGCCCGGCGAGAACACGGTGCTTTCGAAATGGGCCCTTGTAGGCCGTTTTTCCGCTCTTGTCAATTCCAAATCGAATTTTTGGTAAACCATTCGAGTGGATACGCCGAAAGCGGGGGTCACCACGAGCGCGTGCAGCGGGGGCAGGGCCGGGCAGGCCTCGAGCTCGTCGCCGATCCCCCTGGCGAGGGCCGGGGGGCCGAACAGGAAAAAGGGGACGTCGGCCCCCAGGCTGCGGCCGATCCGCCGCAGCCGCTCGGCGCCGAAGGGCTGGCCGTGGAGCCGGTTCAAGCCCAGGAGCACCCCCGCCGCATCGCTGCTCCCCCCGCCCAGGCCGGCGGCGACGGGAATGCGCTTCTCCAGGCGGATCTCGACGCCGACCGGCCGGCCGAGGGCTTCGCCGAAGCGCCGGGCCGCGGCGGCGGCGAGGTTGCCCTCGTCCGCGGGGAGGGCGGGGTCGGAGCAGGAGACCCGGACGCCCTCGGGGCTCGGGCGCAGGCGGATCTCGTCGTAGATGCCGATGCCGCAGAGCAGGCTGAAGATGTCGTGGTAGCCGTCCGGCCGGCGGCCGAGGACGTGGAGAAAGAGGTTCACCTTGGCCGGGCAGAGAATGCGCAGGGCCATGGCCGCGCCTCCCGCTGCCGGCCTCATCCTTTCTGCTTCACGTAGAGGATGCGCAGATCGTAGAGGATGCTCTTGAGCATGGTCTCCTCGTCGGCGGTCAGGTTGCCGGCGGTCTTTTCCTGGATGAGGCTCAAGAGATCGATCGTCTGCTTGGCCATCGGCAGGTTGGCCTCGGCCTTGCCGGTCGTGGGGTCCTCGATCACCCCGAGGTGCACCAGCGCCGAGGCGTTGAGCGAGGCGAGGAAGGTGGGGAAGGTGATCTGCGGCAGCGGCGCCTCCTTGGGGGCCTCGCCCGCACCCGGGGCGGCCTGCCCCCCCCGGCTCTCCCGCGGCTCCCCGGGCGGGGGGTCCTGCCGTCCCGCGGACCGGCCCGTCTCCCCCGCGGGCGGCTGGCCTTCCTGAGAAAAAACGCGACGGTCTTTCACCACAAAGCCTTTTTCCTCTGCGGCCATAGCGCCTCCTGGATTCCCCTTGCGTGTGGCGTCCGGTTAAATGTTACGGCGGCGGCGGATCTGTCAAGGCCGGGACGCCCCCCCGGCTCACTCCGATTTCTCGGGCGCGTTCAAGCGGCCGAAGGCGTACTTGCTGACCAGGGCCTCGATGTCGAGCGGCGGCTCGGTCTCGACGATCGTGTCCCCGGGCTTGAGCACGCGGTCGCTCCCGCCGGGGGAGATCTGGACGTACTTGTCCCCCAGGAGACCCGCCGTCTTGACCGAGGCGATGACATCCTCGGTCAGCACGATCCCCTCGCGGATGCGCAGGCGGACCAGCGCCGTCAGGTCGCGCGGGTCGAGGACGATCGCATCGACGCGGCCCACCTGCACGCCCGCGATCTCCACCTGGGCGCCGACCTTGAGGCCGGTGACCGAGGTGAAGCGGGCGTTGAGGGGGTAGAATTTCTCCCCCAGCACCTCGACCTCCCCCAGCCGGAAGGTGAGGTAGCCGACGCAGACGATGCCCAGCAGCACGAAGAGACCGACCCCCAGTTCGACCGACGATTGACGCATACGGGACCCCTTGCGATGGCGCCGGGGGCGGCCGCGGCGAGGCGGGCCGCCCGACGGCGGTGGATTCCGGCTACGGCCGCGATTCGTAAAACACCGCAAGCCCTTGCTGGGCCTCCGCGACCAGGTCCCCCAGGTCCAAGCCCGGTCTGGCCTGGGCGATCCCCGCGCGGACCGCGTAACGGAAGCCCGCGTTCTCCTCCAGGGCGTCGAGCAGCGGGTGGCCCTCGAGGGTGCGCGAAATTTTGCGGCAGAAGCGCTCCGCCTGCTCGCGGTTGGTGTCCGGCAAAACGACCATGATCTTGTTGATGTCGAAGCGGAAGCAAGTGTCGGTGATGTAGGTGTTCTGGGTCACGTGGTTGGCGAAGAGCTTGAAGACCTGCTGGCCCGCCTCGTGCCCCCCGATGCGCTCGGTGCCCGCGCGGCTCTCCATCGCCAAGAGCACGATCGAGAAGGGGATCTCGTGCCGCTGCAGGCGGATCATCTCCTGCAGCAGCCGCTTCTGCCCGATCGGGTGCGAGTCGATCCCGGTCAGGTCGTCGCGCGGGCTCTCCAGCCCCTCGATGAAGGCGCGCACCTCGGGATCCGCGGCCCGCTGAATCTCCTCCGGGGTGCCCTCGAAGCGGATCTTGCCCTCGTCGATCATGGCCACGCGCTGGGCGATGAAGAAGATGTCCGGGATCTCGTGGCTCACCACGACGCCGGTGAACCCGTAGCGCTGCTGGTACTCGAGGATCATGCTGTGCACCGCGTTCTTGCGGATCGGGTCCAGGCCCGTCGTGGGCTCGTCGAAGAGGACGATCTCCGGGTCGGTCACGAGCGCGCGGGCGAGCGCGACGCGCTTCTTCATCCCCCCCGAAAGCTGGGAGGGGTATTTCTCGCCGACGTCGCCCAGGTCGAGCTGGTGGAGCTTCTCCCGCACCCGCCGTCCGATCTCCTCCGGGCTTCGGTCCCGCCTCTCGGAGAGCGGCAGGGCGATGTTTTCGAACACCGTGAGGAAATCGAAGAGCGCCGTGTCCTGGAAGACGTAGCTGAACTTGCGCTTGAGCTCCCGTTTCTCCGCGGCGGAGCGCTCGGCGCGGCTGCGGCCCTCGATGAGGATGTCGCCCTCGTCGGGCTCGAAGAGCCCGATGATGTGCTTGAGGAGCACGCTCTTGCCCGAGCCGCTCTTGCCGATGACCGCGGTGATCTCGCCGCGATAGATCTTGAGGTCGACCCCGTCGAGCACCCGCGTCGGGCCGAGGGTCTTCACCACGTTGCGCAGCTCGATGAGGGGGGCGGCTTCCATCGCCGGCTACATCAGGAAGGTGGTCAGCACGTAATCGGCCACCAGGATCAGCACGCAGGAGATCACCACGGCCGAGGTGGTCGACTGGCTCACCCCCTTGGCGCCGAACTCGGCGCGGGTGTGGGTGTAATAGCCTTGATAGCAGCAGATCGCCACCACGATCGCCGCGAACACGAGCGACTTGAGGAACCCGCCCACGATGTCGGCCATCTCCACGCTCGACTGCGCGCGCGCGAAGTAGAAGGCCGGGTTCACGCCGAGCAGCACCGAGCCGGAGAGGTAGCCGCCGTAGAGGCCCACCACGTCGAAGAGCGCGGTGAGGAGCGGGAAACAGATCAGGGCGGCGGCGACGCGCGGGCTGATGAGGTAGCGCATCGGGTCGATGTCCATGGTCTCCAGGGCGTCGATCTGCTCGGAGATGCGCATGATCCCGATCTCGGCCGCCATGGCCGAGCCCGCCCGCGCGATCACCATGATGGCCGTGAGCACCGGACCCATTTCGCGCACCAGCGAGAGCGCGACCGCCGAGCCGAGGGCCGAGGTGGAGCCGTACTTGACCAGGGCGTAGTATCCCTGGAGCCCGAGCACCATCCCCGTGAAGCCCGCCGTGAGGCAGATGACGAAGACCGACTTCATGCCGATGAAGTAGATCTGCTGCCGGACCTTGTCGAACTGGAAGGGCGGCTGGAAGGCGAGCAGGAACCCCCGCAGGAAGAAGAGAAACAGGCGCCCCAGGTAGCCCACGGCCAGGATCGCCTCGCGGCCGAGCCCGGTGAGCGGCTTTTTGAAGATGACAATTTGGGCCATGTCTGCTATATAGAATGGTTTCGGCGTTGCCGCGGCGAAAGGTGCCGTAGCTGACAACTTGCTAATTTTCCATTAAAATTTTCTTTATGCGACTTCCCCGCCAAAGTCAAGACGAGGCCGCCGCCGCGCGCGCCGCCCGCAGGAGCCGCGTGCGGCCATGATCCGCGCTGAAAAACTCTGCAAGAGCTACGGCGACCGGGTGCTCTTCGACGCCGTCGATTTCACCCTCAACCCGCGGGAGCGCATCGGCCTCGTCGGCCGCAACGGCCACGGCAAGACGACGCTCCTGAGGATCCTGGCGGGCGAGGAAAGCGCCGACTCCGGGCAACTGGTCATCCCCAAGGGCTACCGCATCGGGTTCCTGCGCCAGGAGCTCGACTTTTCGCAGCCCACGATCCTCGCGGAGGCCATGAGCGCGCTGCCGGCCGATGAAGCGGCAAGCCATTGGAAGGCCGAGAAAATCCTCGCCGGCCTGGGGTTCGCCGGCGAGGATTTCGACCGTGCCCCGGAGGAGTTCTCGGGCGGCTTTCTCGTGCGCCTGAACCTCGCCAAGGCGCTCCTCGCCGAGCCGAACCTGCTTCTCCTCGACGAGCCGACGAACTTCCTCGACATCACCTCGATCCGCTGGGTGGAGCGCTTTCTCAACCAGTGGCCGGGCGAGCTGATCGTCATCAGCCATGACCGCGCGTTCATGGACCGCGTCGTCACCCACGTGATGGGCATCCACCGCTGCCGCATCCGCAAGATCGCCGGGACGACCGACACCTATTACAGCCAGATCGCCCAGGAGGAGGAGGTCTATGAGAAGACCCGCCTGAACGACGAGCGGCGCCGCCGCGAGATCGAGCTCTTCATCAGCCGCTTCCGGGCCAAGGCACGGCTGGCCGGGCTGGTCCAGTCGCGCATCAAGACCCTCGAGAAGATGGGGCGGCGGCAGAAGCTGGAGAAGCTGAAAACCCTCGAGTTCTCCTTCCGCGAAGCGCCGCTGCCCGGGAAGATCGCCCTGCAGGCGCGCGGCATCCGCTTCGGGTGGCGGCCGGGGGAGCCGCTGATCGAGGACTTCACGATCAGCGTCGCTACCGGCGAGCGGGTCGCGATCGTCGGCCCGAACGGGCGCGGCAAAACGACCCTCCTCAAGATCCTGGCCGGGGTGCTTGCGCCGGAGGCGGGCGAGGTGCTTCGCCCGCCGGCGCTCCGCATGGGCTTTTTCGAGCAGACGCACGTGGGCCACCTCGTGCCCAACCGCACCGTCGAGGAGGAGATCCTCTACGCGGAGGCCGGCGTCGACCGCCAGCGCGCGCGCGACATCTGCGGGGCGATGCTCTTTCCCGGGGACGAGGCGCTCAAGCCGATCCGCGTCCTCTCCGGCGGGGAGAAAAGCCGCGTGCTCCTCGGCAAGGTCATCGCCACCCCGGCAAACCTCCTGCTGCTCGACGAGCCGACGAACCACCTCGATCTCGAGGCCTGCGACGCACTCCTCGCGGCCCTGGACGCCTTCTCCGGGGCGGTCGTCCTCGTCACCCACAACGAGATGTTCCTCCATGCGCTCGCCGAGCGGCTGATCGTCTTTCGCGGGAGCGGGATCGAGCTCTTCGAGGGGACCTATGCCGAGTTTTTGGAAAAGGGGGGCTGGCAGGACGACAAGGCCCCCCCGGCGCCCACCCCCTCGGCCGCCCGCACCGCAGCCGAGCCCCCGCGGGCCGCCCGGCGCGACCTCAAACGGCGCCGCGCCGAAATCGCCGCCCGGCGGACGCGGGCGCTGCGGCCGCTCGAGGAGGAGATGCGGCGGCTGGAGGGGGACATCGAGCGCCTGGATGCCGAGCTCGCCGCGCTCACCCGGGCCATGCAGGAGGCGAGCCGGGAGGGCGACGGCGGCAGGATCGCCGCGGTGGCCCAGGCGATGCACGCCCGCCGGCAGGAAAGCGACCGCCTCTTCGACGCCCTCGACCGCGCGACCCGCGAGCACGAGCGCCTCGCCGGCGGCTTCGAGCGCGAGCTGCAGGAACTCGAATCAGGGGACGTCCATTAGGATATCAGGATGACCCCGCGCGGGGAGGTTCCGGATCCCCGGGCCCTCAGCCGCGGCCGCCCGCCGGGCGGCCGCCTTCAGCGGCCGGGGGGGGCCGTGAATTTCCTCACGCGCACCTTCCGGTCGCGGTCCACGCTCATGCGGTAGAGGGCCCCGTCGGCGCCGGCGCGGACCGGCCGCCAGATCTCATGGGGGGTTTCCTCCCGGCCGATCGAAAACCGCCCCCGCTCCTTCAGTTCCCTGTCCAGGACGATCCCCACTTCACGAACGGCGTCGCCGTCGGCGAGGGCGGCGGCGACGCAAAGGGTCCCGTCGCCGCGCATCCAGACGCCGTGCACGGCGTGGATGGGGCCGGCCTCGATGCGGGCTTCCTCGAACCGGGAGAAGGAGCCCTTCTCGAAGCGGGTGACGACGAGCGTCCGCTCGCCTTCGCTCCAGGCATCGAAAAGCGTCTCCCCGTCGGCGGCGAAGAGGCCGGGGGCGGAGATCCGCGGCAGCGGGGCGCCTTCGGGCCCGGCCAGCCGCACCGAGCGATGGGGGCCGGGGCCGGCGCTGACCACCACCCAAGCGCCCGCCCAGGGTCCCGCAGGGACGAGCTGAACCTGGAGGGCCTCGGCCGCCCAGGCGATCAGCCGCCCCTCCAGGGCGATCGAGGAAACGGGTTTGCCGGCGGCATCGAGAAACCGCAACTCACCCGGCGGGTGGTTGTCGAGAAGGGCCACCCCGCCGCCGGGGGCCGCGTCCAGGTCGATCCAGCGTTCCCGATCCAAGGGGAGCGCGCGTTGCCTTATTCCGCCGGCGAAGACCTGGATCCGCCGGTTCCGCTGGTCGAGGACGAAGACCGCGCCCTTTTCCCCCAAGGCGAAGCTCATCGGCCCCTCGGGGTTGGCCTCGGGGGAGCGGCGACCCCGAGGTCCGCAGGACCCGACCCCCAGGCGGCGCTGAGAACGACCGTCTCCGCCGCCGGGATCCCGCGGCCCTCACCCCGGGCGGGCAGGCCGGCCGCCAGGCACGAGGCCGCCGCGGCCGCGGCAAGCAGGACGACGCGCCACATCATCGGCACCTCCCCTCGTCACGCCGCAATCCAGCGCTAATGATATGTGAATGGACGTCCCCGGGTTAGGAGCCGGTAGAGCAGGGCGGAGGCGAAGACCGCCGGGAGCGTTCCGCCCACGGGCAGCCGCCCCAGGGTGATCGCCTCGTAGAGGGCGAAGCCCGCGGCCCAGGCGATAACGGCGGCGGGATTCCAGCCGCGGCGGTAGGCGTAGGGGCCGTCTGCGCGGTAGAGGGCCTCGAGGTCGATCCCCCGCCGGCGCACGAGAAAGTAGTCCGTCAGGACGACGCCGAAGAGCGGGGTGAACATGGCCCCGATGAAGAAGAGAAAGTTCTCGTACTGCTCCATGGGGAAGACGAGGGCGACGCCGATCGCGACCAGCCCCGCAAGCCACATCAGCGAGCGGCCGCTCAGCCGCTGGGAGATGTTGAGCGCCGAGCAGCTCGCCGAGTAGACGTCGGGGAAGTCCGAGGTGATCGTCGAAAAGACGACCAGAAAGAGCGCCGGCCCGGCAAGCCCGATCGCCCCCAGGGTCTCGAGCACCACCCCGCCCGGGTCGCGTGCGCCGGTGAGCAGGGTCACCTGCAGGCCGAGGAGGTACATCCAGGAGGAAACGAGAAAATAGCCCCACCAGGTGTTCCAGAAGGCGCTCCCCGTGCGGCGGGCGAAGCGCGCGTAATCGGCGACCAGCGGCATCCAGGACACCGGCATGGCGATCACGAGGTCGAGCCCGGCCATGAAGGGAAGGCTCCCCGCCGCCCCGGCGGCGGTCGGCTGCGGGGCAAGCCTCCCGCCGAAGGCGACCCCGGTCATGAGCACCAGCACGACCCCCAGGGCCGCAACCGACACCCCCTGGAGAAGCCGCCAGAGCCGGCTTCCGGTCCACAGCGCCCAGAGCAGCGTCCCCGCGCCGATGGCCAGGATCCAGAAGGCGTCGGAGGCGAGCCAGCCGCCGGCCGCCTTGCCGAGGGTCGCCCCGGCCCGGCCGCCGATGATCAGCATGATGGCCGCCCAGCCGATCAGCTGGACGATGTTGAGCCCCGCGGCGAGCGCCGCCCCCCGGATCCCGAAGGCGGGCCGCACCGACACCATGGACATGATCCCCTGCTCGGAGCCGATCACCCCGGCGAGCGCCATCAGGGTGTTGCCGATCAGATGGCCGAGGAGGATCGCCCAGAGCCCTTGCCGGAAACCGAGCGGGGCGAGAAAGCCCCCGGCCCAGATCTCGGCAAGCGAGATCGCCACCCCGGCCCAGAGAAAAAAATAGTCCTTTCCTCCCAGGGTGCGCGCGGAAGGGGGAATCGGCCGGATGTCCATAGGAAAGGGGGCAGCGGCTGCCGTTCCCGGGGTTGGGGCCCCGGCCGAAGCCGGCCGGGGCGATCCGGCGGGCCCGGGCTACACCACGCCCTGGTCCATCATGGCGTCCACCACCTTGAGGAAGCCGGAGATGTTCGCCCCGGCCACGTAATTGCCCTTCATCCCGTAGCGCTCCGCCGCCTCCACGCAGGAGCGGTGGATGCTCTTCATGATCATCTGCAGCCTGCGGTCCACCTCCTCGCGTGTCCAGGAGAGGCGCATGCTGTTCTGGGTCATCTCCAGCCCGGAGACGGACACGCCGCCCGCGTTGGCCGCCTTGCCCGGCCCGTAGAGCAGCTTGTGCTCGATGAAGAGGTCGACCCCCTCCGGGGTGGTCGGCATGTTGGCGCCCTCGGCGACGAGGAAGACGCCGTTCCGGATGAGGTTCTGGGCGTCTTTGCCGTTGATCTCGTTTTGCGTGGCGCAGGGAAAGGCACAGTCGGCGGGGTGGTCCCAGAGCGGGTTGTGGTCGAGCGCCGGGTCGGCGGGGGTGTAGACCGCGCGCGGAAATTTCTCGGCGTACTCGCGGATCCGGCCGCGCCGGACGTTTTTCAGCTCCATCACCCAGGCGAGTTTTTCACGGGTGATCCCCTCCTCGTCGTAGATGGAGCCGTTGGAGTCCGAGAGCGTGAGGGGCTTGGCGCCCATGTCCAGGAGTTTCTGCACGGTGAACTGGGCGACGTTGCCGGAGCCGGAAACGAGGCAGCGTTTGCCCTCGAGCGTCTGGTTGCGGGTGGCGAGCATCTCGGCCGCGAAGTAGACGACCCCGTAGCCCGTCGCCTCGGGCCGGATGAGGCTCCCGCCCCAGTTCAGCCCCTTGCCGGTGAGCACGCCGCTGAACTCGTTTTTGAGCTTCTTGTACATGCCGAAGAGAAAGCCGATCTCCCGCGCCCCCACCCCGATGTCGCCGGCGGGGACGTCGGTGTCCGGGCCGATGTGGCGGAAGAGCTCGCACATGAAGCTGTGGCAGAAGCGCATGACCTCGCCGTCGGACTTGCCCTTGGGGTCGAAATCCGAGCCCCCTTTGCCGCCGCCCATCGGCAGGGTGGTGAGGGCGTTCTTGAAGACCTGCTCGAAGGCGAGGAACTTGAGGATGCCGAGGTTCACGGAGGGGTGAAACCGCAGGCCGCCCTTGTAGGGGCCGATCGCGCTGTTCATCTGGACGCGAAAGCCGCGGTTCACCTGGATGACCCCCTGGTCGTCGACCCAGGGGACGCGGAAGAGGATCACGCGTTCGGGCTCGACCAGGCGCTCCGGGATCCGCGCGCGGCGGTAGACGGGGTTGCGGTCCAGGACGGGCTGGATCGAGTCCATGACCTCCTGCACCGCCTGGTGGAACTCCCTCTCGTGCGGGTCACGGGCTTTGACGTACGCCATGATGTCGGACATCGGCCTCTCCTTTCCTTTTCTCCAGCTGTAAGGTTACCGTGCCGTCCCGGGGCGCCCCCGGGAGGCATCGCCCCAGGTCGCTCCGCCTTGCCGATGATCGACTCCCCCACAGCGATCTTATTCCCGATCCGCCGCCGGATGCAAGCCGGAATCCGCCGCCCCGCCGCCGCCTCCCCCGAAGAGGGGGATGCCCAGCTCCCGCGCGTTCAGGATGCTGGGGGAGGCCGCCGGGGGGGAGTCGCCGAGAAAGGCCCCGATCTCGGGCCGGTTCCAGGCGGGGTGGCCGAGGAGCCTGCCGGCGACGTTGGCGGCGGCGAGCACGGCCATGCCCTCGCGCGCCTCGGGGGTCGCCGACCCGATATGCGGCAAGAGCACCACGTTTTCGAGCTCGAGCAGGCCGGCGGCCACCTCGGGCTCGCGCTCGTAGACGTCGAGCCCGGCCCGGAAGCCGGGGTGCCGCCGCAGGTGGGCGGCCAGGGCTTCCTCGTCGATCACGGGACCGCGGCTTGTGTTCACGAGGATCGCATCGGGCTTCATCGCCGCCAGCCGCCGGGCGTCGATCAAGTGGCGGGTCTCGGCCGTGAGGGGCGTGTGCAGGCTCACGAGATCGGCGGCGGCGAGCAGCTCCTCGAGGCGTGCGGCACGGCGGCAGAAGACGTCGGGCTCGCCCTGGGCCCGCAGAAACGCGGCGAAGGCGCGCACGCGCGCCTCGAGCGCCGGCTGGGGCTGCGGGTCGAAGTAGAGCAGGTTCATGCGGAAGCCTTCCACGAAGATGCGCGCCGCGGCGACCCCGATCCGGCCGGCGCCGACGATCCCCGCCGTCTTGCCGCGCAAGAGCGTCCCCAAAAGCAGCGTGGGCAGCCAGGCGCGGAACTTCCCCGCCCGGAGAAAGCGCTCGGCCTCGGGGAGCCGCCGCGCGGCGGCCAGCGCCAGCGCCGCGGCGAGCTCGGCCGTCGTCTCGGTGAGCACGCCCGGGGTATTGCCGACGGCGACCCCGCAGCGGGTGGCCGCGGCGAGATCCACGTTGTTGTAGCCCACGGCATAGTTGCTGTAGGCGCGCCCCCCGGCCGCCCGCAGGGCGGAAAACTCCTCCTCGCCCCAGGTCTCGGCCACCTGGCCGATCGCGCCGTCGCAGCGGCCGCCGATCGCCGCGCGGATCTCCGCCGCCGTGAGGGGGAGATCGGCGCGGCAGACGTCGACGCGGCAGCCGGCCGCGCGGAGGATCGCCAGCCAGCGCGCTCCGGGAAGCTCCTGGGTGACGACGACGCGCCGCTCGCCCTGGGGGTGGTGGGTGATCCATTCGCGGCCGGCCATGGGGGGTCCTCCCTCGTTCGGTTCGCGGCAAAGGGGTCGATGGGTCGCTTGGGGCCGAGACATAGGCAATCGCCGCGCCGGATGCAAGATCCTTGGCCCCGCCTTGCACAAGAGGGGGAAAGTGGTTTACTGAAACCCCCGGGAGAGCCCCGCCTCGCAGGCCGCGCCCGGCGCGCCCCGAGCTCCGGGCGCCGCTCCCCGGAGGGATGCCATGGACGACTTCCGCCTCGATGGCCAAACCGCCCTCGTCACGGGGGCAAGCCGCGGCATCGGGCTGGCGATCGCCGAGGTCTTCGCCGCCGCCGGGGCCGCGATCGTGCTTCTCGCCCGGGACCGCCGGCGGCTCGAGGAGGCGGCCGGCCGCTTCGCCGCCGGCCGGGTGTGGACCGCGGCCCTGGACCTCACCCAGCCGGAGGAGGCCCCCGGCGTCTTCCAGCGGCTCACCGCCGAAACCGGCGGGATCGACATCCTCGTCAACAACGCCGGCGGCATCCTCCGCGGGGCGGCCGCGGAGCTCGCGGCGGAGGACTTCCGCCGCCTGCTCGACCTCAACCTCACCTCCGCCTTTTTCCTCTCCGCCGCCTTCGCCCGGGAGCGGATCGCCGCGGGGAAGCCCGGCGCGATCGTCAACATCTCCTCGATCCTGGGCGAAATCGCCCGGCCGGGGGTTGCCGCTTACGCCATGACCAAGGCGGGGCTGCGCCAGCTCACCCGGGCGCTCGCCGTGGAATGGGCCCCGCAGGGGATCCGCGTGAACGCCGTCGCCCCGGGCTTCACGCGCACCGACCTCACGCGCTCCCAGTGGAGCGACCCCGGCCTCGAGGCGGCCGTGAGGGCGCGCACCCCGCTGGCGCGCTGGGCCGAGCCGCAGGACATCGCCCGGGCGGCGCTCTTTCTCGCCTCGCCCGCGGCGGCGTTCATCACCGGCCAGACGCTCATCGTCGACGGCGGCCTGACCGCCGCCATGGGAGGGATCCCGTAACCGATGCTCGAGTCGCTCTACTGGTCGATCACCTGGGTCTGCACCCGTGCCTGCCCCCACTGCTACGACGAGCGTTTCCGGCCTTACCCGGCCGGGGAGCGGGAGCGGCTCACGGCCGCGGCCTGGGAGGTCGCCCGGCGGGTGGTGCCGCATCTGCCCGGGACGTTCGCCTACCGCGACCTCGAGGAAGAAGACGGCCGCGGCGGGTTTCGCACGCGGCCCGGCCGCATCGTCCTCTCGGGGGGGGAGGTGCTGCTGGAGCCGACGCGCAGCCGCCTGCTCTACCCGCTGCTCGATCTTCTGCGGGAGCGCTACGGCGCGGGGGTGCGGCTCGTCGTCCAGACGGCGGGCGATCTCCTCACCGAGGCCGTCATCGCGGAGCTTCTCCAGCGCGGGGTCTGGATGATCTCGGTCTCCTCGATCGACGACTTCCACGGCGGCGCGGGCCGTGCCGCGGGGCTCCGCGAGCGGCTCAGCGCGGCCTTCGCCCGGGCCGGGGTCCGGCCCTCGGCCCTCTCGGCCGAGCGGCGCCGCTGGGTGGACGAGGAGGGCCCCCGCTACAGCTTCTTCGGGGCGACCCCGGAGGCATGGATCGGCAAGCTCTGGCCGAGCGGCCGCGCCTGGCGCAACGGGCTCTCGACCGCGTGCTGGGCGGACAATTTCTGCGCCGGCTGGTCCGGGGGCATGCATTTCCTCAACCTGGGGCGAAGCGGCTCCGAGGCGGCCGTCGACCCCGAGGGCAACCTCTACCCCTGCTGCCGCAAGACCCGGCTCCCCTACGGCAACCTCGCCGAGGAGCCGCTCGCCGCGATCCTGGAAAGCCTGGTGGGGGTCCCCCCCTTCGAGGCGATCACCGCCGGGGTCCCCGAGCGCATGGGGCTCTCCTTCGGGGTCGACCCGGACCGCTTCCTCGAGCTCTCCCGGACCGTCGACCCCGCGGGCCGCCCCTACCACAACCGCTGCATCGGCTGCGACCGCATCCACGAGGAGCACCTGGCGCCCCTTCTCGCCCGGCTCCGCGAGGCCCGCCGCCGGGGGGGGAGCCGATGAACGCCCCGGCACCCAAGCGCCCCGGGCGGGCGGGACTCGCGCTTTGCGGGGTGCGGATCGCCCTGAACGGGACGGAGCTGGTCGCCGGGCTGACCCTCGCGGTCGCCCCCGGCGAGGTCGCCACCGTCATGGGCCCGAGCGGGGCGGGCAAGTCGAGCCTGCTCTCCTACCTGTGCGGCACGCTGGATGCCGCCTTCGCGGCGCAGGGCGAGATCTGGGTCGACGGCCGCGAGGTGAGCCGGCTCCCCGTCGAGCGCCGCCGGATCGGCATCCTCTTCCAGGACGACCTGCTCTTCCCGCACCTCACGGTCGGCGAAAACCTCCTCTTTGCGATCCCGCGGGAAATCCCCGGCCGCCGGGCCAGGCGGGAGCTTGTGCGCCGGGCGCTCGCCGAGGCGGGCCTCCCCGGCATGGAGGACCGCGACCCGGCGACCCTTTCCGGCGGCCAGCGGGCCCGGGTCGCCCTGATGCGCACGCTGCTCTCGCGGCCCCGCGCCGTCCTGCTCGACGAGCCCTTTTCCCGGCTCGACGCCCCGCTCAAGGCCGCCATCCGGCAATTCGTCTTCGACCACGTGCGGGCCGAGGGGCTGCCGACACTCCTCGTCACCCACGACCCCGAGGACGCCCGCGCCGCGGGTGGCCCGCTGCTGCAGCTCGGGCCGGGCCTCCGGGACGGGAGAGAAGACCCGGGCGCACCCGCCGCACGCAACCGGGAGGATGCTCCATGATCGCCGCACTCCGTTCCCTGACCGTCACGGCGGCGGTCTTCGCCGCCCTCCGCCTCGCCGAAGCCCAGGGCCTCCCCCCCACCTGGGAGGGGATCCTCGAGCGGGCGCGCGGGCAGGACGTCTACTGGAACGCCTGGGCGGGCGACGAGCCGACCAACGCCTTCATCGCCTGGGTCGGCCGCCGCGTGAAGGAAACCGCGGGCGTGAATCTCGTCCACGTCAAGCTCTCCCTCACCGCCGAGGCCGTCTCGCGGGTGGTCGCCGAGAAGGCGGCCGGCCGCCACGAGGGCGGCTCGATCGATCTGATCTGGATCAACGGCGAGAACTTTCTCGCCATGAAGGAGCAGGGCCTCCTCTTCGGCCCCTTCACGCACCGGCTGCCGCACTTCGGCCTCGTCGACACCGCGGGCAAGCCCTCGACGGTGATCGACTTCACCGTGCCGACCGAGGGGTACGAATCCCCCTGGCGCATGGCCCGGATCGTCTACGTCTACGACGCGGCGCGCCTTCCGCGCCCGCCGCGATCCATCCCGGCGATGCTCGACTGGGCGCGGGCGAACCCCGGCCGCATCACCCACCCGCGCATCCGCAACTTTCTCGGCTCGACCTTTCTCAAGCAAGCGCTCTACGAGCTGATCGACGACCCGGGCCGGCTGGTCCGGCCCGTGGGCGAGGAGGAATTCCTCGCCCGCTCCGCCCCGCTGTGGCGCTGGTACGAGGAGCTCAAGCCGCTGCTGTGGCGCCGCGGCGAGCAGTTCCCCGAATCGGGGCCGGCCATGCGCGCGCTGCTCGCCGACGGGGAAATCGACATCATGATCTCCTTCAACCCCAACGAGGCGACCGCCGGCATCGCCCGCGGCATCCTCCCGCCGACCGTGCGCACCTTCGTGCTGGAGCGGGGGACGATCGGCAACACGAGCTTCGTCGCCATCCCCTACAACGCGCGCCACAAGGAAGGGGCGCTGGTCGTCGCCGACTTTCTGCTCACCCCCGAGTCCCAGGCCCGGGCGATGCACCCCGAGGGGATGGGGAACCCCACGGTCCTCGACCTCGACCGGCTCGCCCCCGAGGACCGGCGGCGTTTCGCCGCGCTGCCGCGGGGGGTGGCGACCCTCTCCCCGGAAGAGCTCGGCCGGGCCCTGCCGGAGCCGCACCCCTCCTGGATGAACCGGATCGTGGCCGAATGGGAACGGCGGTACTCCCGCTGACGGGCAAGCGCGGCTCAGGCTCGCCGCTGCTGGCCCTCTTCCCGGCGGCGGCCCTGCTGCTCTTCCTCGCCCCGGTGCTCGCCGGGCTCGCCTCCACGGCGCTGGCCGCCTTCGGCTACCTGCCCGCCCTGGGGGGAACGGCCCCCGGCCTGGACCCCTGGCGCCGCTTGTTCGCCGTTCCCGGCCTGGGGGCCTCGCTCGGGCTCACCCTGCGCACGGGGTTTCTCGCCGCGGCGGTCTCGCTCGCCGCGGTGCTCGGCCTGTGCGCCACGCTCCACGGCAGCCGCCTCTTCCGCTGGCTCAGCCGAATGCTCGCCCCGCTGCTCGCCCTGCCGCACGCCGCGGCCGCGATCGGCCTGGCCTTCCTCATCGCCCCCTCCGGCTGGGTGAGCCGGCTCCTCTCCCCGGGCCTCACCGGCTGGCAGCGCCCGCCGGACATCGCCATCGTTCACGACCCCTTCGGGCTCTGCCTCGTCCTGGGGTTGACGCTCAAGGAAATCCCCTACCTCCTCTTCATGGCCGTGGCGGCGCTCGAGCAGATCCGCGTCCGCGAACAGCTCGCCGTCTGCCGCACCCTCGGACACGGCCGCGCCGCAGCCTGGCTGCATGTCCTCATCCCCCAGCTCTACCGCCAGATCCGGCTCCCGGTCTACGCCGTGCTCGCCTTCTCGCTCTCTGTGGTGGACGTCGCCGTCATCCTCGCGCCGACCGAGCCCCCGCCCTTCAGCGTGCTCCTCTTCCGGCTCTTCACCGACCGCGACCTCGGGCTTTTCTTCCCGGCCTCGGCGGGCGCCCTGCTGCAGCTTGCGCTCACCGTCGCCGCGATCGGCGTCTGGCGTCTCGGGGAGTGCGCGGCCGGCGGTCTCGGCCGCCGGCTCGTCTGCCGCGGGGGGGCCCGGGTGCCCGAGGGTCCGGCCGTCTCCGGTTTCTTCGGCGCCGTGGCGGGGCTTCCGGTCCTGCTTTCGCTCGGGGGGGCGCTGGCGCTCGCCCTCGGCTCGCTCTCCCGCTCCTGGTTCTTCCCGCAGGCGCTCCCCTCCGCCTGGACGCTCGCCCATTGGATGCGGCATGCCCCCGAGCTCCTGCGGCCCGCCGGGGTCACCTTCGCCGCGGCGCTCGCCGCGGCCGCCGTGGGGCTCTTCCTCGTGATCGGCTGCCTGCAAAACGAGCGCGTGAACGGCCGCAACCCGGCCGCCCGCACCCTGTGGCTCCTCTACACGCCGCTTCTCGTGCCGCAGATCGCCTTTCTCTCCGGGCTGCAGGTCCTGCTCGTCCGGCTGGGCCTCGACGGCACCTGGACGGCGCTCGTCGGCAGCCACCTGCTCTTCGTCTTCCCCTATCTCTTCCTTTCGCTTGCCGACCCCTGGCGGGCCTTCGACCTGCGCTACCGCACCGTCGCCCTCAGCCTGTGCGGTTCGCGGGCACGCAGCTTCCTCAGGGTCGAGCTGCCGCTCATGCGGCGCGCGGTCCTGTTCGCCTTCGCCGTGGGCTTCGCCGTCTCCGCCAACCAGTACCTGCCGACCCTCTTCGCCGGCGCCGGCCGCCTGACCACCCTCACCGTGGAGGCGGTGACGCTCGCCAGCGGCAACGACCCGCGCGTGACCGGGATCTATGCCCTGGCGCAGGCGGCCTTGCCGCTCGCCGTCTTTGCGGCGGCGCTGGCTCTCGGCGCGCGCCGCCGCTTTTGACGAAGAGCGCGCCGCCCCGCCCGGCGCGATAGGGCCCGCCGCAGGGGGGAGGGGAGATTCGTTGTATTCGAGGATACAAAAAGAGGGCGGCGCCGGGGAAGGCGTCGCTCAGAGGACGTCCTTGAGCTCGCTGCGGATGGCGTAGAGGTGGTCGCGCATCCATTCCCGGGCGCCGCGCCCGTCCTCGCGCTCCAGGCAGGCGGTCAACTGCTTCAGGGTGCGGATCGAGTGTTCGCGGTAGCCGCGGGAGAGGAGTCCGGTCTTCAGCCGCTCGTGCTGCTCGGCCACGCGGGCGAGAAGGGGGTTCAAGATTTCGGCGAAGGCCCGGTTTCCCGAGGCTTCACAGAGCCGGCGGTGAAAGTCGAAATCGGCGGCGAGAAAGGAGGGGTAATCGTCGCCCGCGTGCTCGAGGGCCTGGAGGCAGCGCCGGAGCCCCGCGAGCTGGCTGCTTTCGATCCTCTCGGCGGCGAGCTCGGCGGCACGGCACTCGAGGGTCTCGCGCAGCTCGAGGAGGTCGAGCAGGCTCTCCGCCTGGAACGCCGCGCGCAACGCGGCCGCCGGGGGGTCGGCCCCCGGGATCTCCCGGGCGACGAAGGTCCCCTTGCCCTGGAAGACCTCGAGGAACCCCATGACGGAGAGGGCATTCAGGGCCTCGCGCACCGAAGATCGCCCCACCCCGAACTGCCGCGCGAGCTCGCGCTGCGGCGGAAGGCGCGTGCCGGGGGCGAGCTCGCCGGACTTGATGCGCGCCAGGAGCTGCTCGGCGACCTTGTCGGGGGCGCTGCTGCGCTGAATGGCCTCGAAGTGCATGAAAAACCCGGAAGAGGAAGAGAACGCCAAGGGATCTGAAGTTCAGACCACAGCGCAGGCAGTTTAGTTTCTTCTCCGAGAGCCGTCAAGCCCACAAAATAAATTCAAATTTATCTCTTGACAGCTTTTCCCGGGCAGGGGTAAATCTCTTCAGGTGTTCAGACCACATGAGTGGCGCGCGGTGATGTTTTTTTCGAACCCGGAGAGCCCCGGGTTCCGGGCTTCGGGAACCGCCGCAACCGTCCGCAAGGCCCCCCGGCCTCGAGGCTGCGGCAAGAACGCACGCGCGGCTTGGAAAGGAAGGCGTCGCGTGAGAACCTCGCTGCGGCTCGCGCCCGGCGGCCGCGAAACCCCGGGGTCGAGCCCTGAACGACCGGGGCGGCCCGCGGGCCGCCCGACAGCGTCCCCCGACAACACGCAAGCCGCCGGGGAAGGCCCGGCTCCCTGGCCCGCCGCACCGTGCCCATGACGGCCTTCGATCCCGCCCCCCCGACGGTCCGTGCCGCAGGCGACCCCTCCGCGGCGGAGGGGATGGTCTTCCACATCATGCGCTTTGCGACCCATGACGGCCCCGGGATCCGGACGACGGTCTTTCTCAAGGGCTGCCCCCTCGCCTGCCTCTGGTGTCACAACCCGGAGCACCGCCGGGACCTGCCGGCGGTCGTCTGGGATGGGCGGCGCTGCGTCGGCTGCGGGGCCTGCGTCGCCTCCTGCCCGACCGGGGCCTGCATCGCCGCCGCAGGGAAAATCCGCCTCGACCCATCCCGTTGCCGCCGCTGCGGCCGCTGCGCCGACGCCTGCCCCGCCGAGGCCCTCGAGCGGACCGAGCGCGCGGTGCGGCTCGAGACGCTTCTCGAGACGCTCGAGAGGGACCTTCCCTTTTACGAAGAAAGCGGCGGCGGGGTCACCTTTTCCGGGGGCGAGCCCCTCGCCCAGCCCGCGTTCCTGCTCGCGGCCCTGGAGGGCTTGGGCCGGCGGGGCATCCACCGCGCCGTCGACACCTCGGGCTACGCCGACCCCGGCCTGCTCGCCGCGGCGGCCCGCCGGACCGACCTTTTCCTCTACGACCTCAAGGGGATCGATCCGGTCAAACACCGCCGCGCGACCGGGGTCGATAACGGCCTCATCCTCGAAAACCTCGCCCGGCTCAGCGCGGCCGGTGCCGAGCTCGTCGTGCGCATGCCCCTCGTTCCCGGCATCAACGACGGCCATGAGGACCTCGCCGCGGCCGGCGCCTTCCTCGCCCGCCTGCCGCGACGCCCGCCCGTCGATCTGCTGCCCTACCACCGCGCCGCGGCCGGCAAGTACCGCCGGCTGGGGCTCGAGCCCCCGCTGTCCGGGACCTCCCCCCCCGCCGCGGAGGCCCTCGAGGAGGCCGCCCGCCTGCTCTCCTCGTTCGGCCTCACGGTGCGCATCCAAGGAGAAGCCTCATGACCCCGCGCATCGAACGGCTGCGCGAGCGCAGCCTGCAAACCCCCGTCACCCTCTCGATCGAACGCGCGCTGCTCGTCACCGCGTCGGCCAAGCGCCATCTCGGCCGCCACTCGGTCCCCGTGATGCGCGCCTTGATCCTGCGCGACCTCCTGACGGCGCAATCGATTCATCTCGGGCAGGACGAGCTGATCGTGGGCGAGCGCGGCCCGGCCCCCCGCAGCGTTCCCACCTTCCCCGAATGGACCTGCCACAGTGCCGAGGACTTGCGGCGGCTCGCCACCCGGCCGCGCATCGCCTACCGCATCGAGGCCGAGGACATCGCGCGCTACGAGGCCGAGGTGATCCCCTTCTGGCAGGGCCGCACGGTCCGCGAACGCATCTTCCAAGAGGCGAGCCCCGAGTGGCGCGCGGCCTACGAGGCCGGGCTCTTCACCGAGTTCATGGAACAGCGGGCCCCGGGGCACACCGCGCTCGACGGCACGATCTACCGCCGGGGCCTGCTCGAGCGGAGGGCGGAGATCGCCGCACGGCTCGCCGCCCTCGATGACCTCGCCGACCCCCATGCCTTCGAGCGCGCCGAGCAGCTTCGCGCCATGGACATCGCCTGCGAGGCGGTCATCGCCTACGCCGGCCGGCATGCCGCGCTCGCCGCGGAGGCGGCCGCGGCCGAGCCCGACCCCGCCCGGAAGGCCGAGCTCAGCCGCATCGCCGCGGTCTGCCGCCGCGTCCCCGCCCATGCCCCGCGGGACTTCTGGGAAGCCCTCCAGGCCTACTGGTTCGTCCACCTCGCCGTGATCACCGAGCTCAACGGCTGGGACGCCATGAGCCCGGGGCACCTCGACCAGCACCTGCGGCCGTTCTACGAGCAGGGGCTGCGCGAGGGGACCCTCACGCGGGAGAAGGCCAAGGAGCTCCTGTCCTGTTTCTGGATCAAGGTGAACAACCATCCCGCCCCGCCGAAGGTCGGCGTCACGGCGAGCGAAAGCGGCACCTACAACGATTTCACCCAGATCAACCTGGCCGGGCTCACGCCGGAGGGCGAAAGCGGCGCCTCCGAGGTCACCACCCTCCTCCTCGAGGTGGCCGAGGAGCTGCGGCTGCTCCAGCCGCAGCCCAGCCTCCATGTGAGCGCGCGCACGCCGGAGTCCGTTCTCCTCGAGGCCTGCCGCGTGATCCGCAAGGGGTTCGGCTACCCCTCCGTCTTCAACGCCGATCTCGTGGTCCAGGAGCTCCTCGCCGCGGGGAAAACCCTCGCCGACGCCCGCGAGGGCGGAACCAGCGGCTGCATCGAAACCGGGGCCTTCGGCAAGGAGGCCTATTTCCTCACCGGCTACCTCAACGTCCCCAAGATCCTCGAGCTCGCCCTGAACGACGGCTGCGACCTGCGCACGGGACGACCGCTCGGCCCGCGCAGCGGCAAGCCGGAGACGTTTTCCGGCTTCGAGGCGCTCTACGCCGCCTTCGAAACCCAGCTCCGCTGGGCGGTCGAGCTCAAGGTCCGGATGAGCCACCGCATCGAGCGCATCGTCGCCCGGATGTGCCCCGCGCCGTTTCTCTCCGTTTTGATCCACGACTGCATCGCCCGCGGCCGCGACTACACCGACGGCGGGCCGCGCTACAACACCTCCTTCATCGCCTGCGTCGGCATCGGGACCGCCGTCGATTCGCTCTCCGCCGTCCGCACCCACGTCTTCGAGCAGGGCGCGACCTCGCTGCCCCGCCTCGTCGCGGCGCTCGCCGGCGACTTCGCCGGCGAGGAGCCCCTGCGGCTCAGGCTGCGCAACCGGACCCCCCGCTACGGCAACGACGACGAACGCGCCGACCGCCTGCTGCAGCGCGTCTACGGCTCGCTCCTCCAGGCGATCGACGGCCGGCCGAACACGCGCGGCGGCCGCTGGCACCTCAACCTCCTGTCCACCACCTGCCACGTCTACTTCGGCCGCATGCTCGCGGCCTCGGCCGACGGCCGGCACGCCGGCGAGCCGGTCTCCGACGGCGCCTCCCCCGTCCAGGGCGCCGACCGCTCCGGCCCGACGGCGGTCCTGCGCTCGCTCTCCCGGATCGACCAGGCGCGCGCGGGCGGCACGCTCCTCAACCTGCGCTTTCTGCCCGAGGTGCTTCAAGGCGAGGCCGACCTCGCGAAGCTCGCCCGCCTCATCCGCACCTACTTCCGGTTAAACGGCCACCACGTGCAGTTCAACATCGTGGACGACGAAACCCTGCGCCGCGCGCAACGGCGGCCCGAGGAGCACCGCGACCTCCTGGTGCGCGTGGCGGGCTACAGCGATTTCTTCGTGGACCTCGACCCCGGCATCCAGGAGGAGATCCTGCGCCGTACGGCCCACGCGGCGGGCTGAGGCCCGGCCGCTCATCCCCGGAGTGGACGCCATGGAGCTTCCCCCCAGCATCTTCAACGACGTGATCGGCCCGGTCATGCGCGGGCCGTCGAGCTCCCACTGTGCGGCCGCGGTGCGCATCGGGCTCATCGCGCGGGACCTCATGGGGGGCCGCATCGAACGGGTGCGCCTGGAGTTCGACGCCGAGGGCTCTCTCGCCCGCACCCACGCCGAACAGGGCTCGGACGCGGGGTTCTTCGGCGGGCTGCTCGGCTGGGAGACAGACGACGCGCGCCTCGCCGACGCGGCGGGCGCCCTCGCCGCAGCCGGCATCGCCGTCGAGATCCGCATCGGCCGCTTCGGCGACCCCCACCCGAACACCTACCGCATCGCCCTCGAGGGCGGGGGCGAGACGCACACGATGAGGGCGCTCTCGACCGGCGGCGGGATGGTCGAGGTGATCGCCGTCGACGAGATCCCCCTGTCGCTCCGCGGCGACCGTCACGTGACCCTCCTCGGCGCGGGCGGGGGGTTCTCCCCGGCCGACCTCCCGCCGCGGCTCCCCGGCGGGGCCGAGATCCTCGCGCACGGCGGGGCGCCGCCGGCCCTGGTCGAAATCCGCACCCCCGCCCCCCTCCCCGAGGAGACCCTCCGCGACGTCGCCGCCCGGCCCGGCGTGCGCTGGGTGCGCCGCATCCGCCCCGTGCTTCCCGTGCTCACGCGTCCGGGGGTGCGGGTCCCCTTTCTTTCCTGCCGCGAGATGCTCGCCTGGAACCGGGACCGCGGCCTCGATCTCGCGCGCCTCGCCGCGGTCTACGAGAGCGCCCGCGGCGGCCTCCCCGAGGACGAGGTGGTCGGCCGCATGCGGCGGATCGCCGGCATCCTCGCCCGCTCCGTCGCCCAGGGGATCGCCGGGACCGCGTTTCCCGGCCGGCTCCTCCCCGCCCAGGCCCCGGCGTTCGGCGAGGCCCTGGCGGCCGGCCGGCTGATCGAGGCCGGCGCCCTGAACCGCATGATCCACTACGCCGCCGCGTTGATGGAGGTGAAGAGCGCCTTCGGGACGATCGTCGCCCTCCCCACGGCCGGCTCCTGCGGGGCGGTGCCCGGCGCCGTGCTCGGGTTCACCGAGGCCCTGGGCCTGGGCGAGGAGGAAGCCGCGGCCGGTCTGCTCGCGGCCGGCCTGGTCGGGGTCTTCATCGCCGCCCGCGCGACCTTTGCGGCCGAGCTCGCCGGCTGCCTCGCCGAGTGCGGGGCGGCCTCGGCCATGGCCGCCGCGGCGCTCGTGACCCTGCGCCGCGGCGGGGTGCTTGCCGCCGCGGCCGCGGCCTCGATGGCGCTGCAGAACGTGCTCGGCCTCGTCTGCGACCCGGTCGCCAACCGCGTGGAAGTCCCCTGCCTCGGCCGCAACGTGCTCGCCGTGGCCAACGCCCTCTCCTGCGCAAACCTCGCGCTCGCGGGCTTCGACCCCGTCATCCCGCTCGACGAGACGATCGACGCCATGGCCGACGTGGGAAGCCGTCTGCCCCCGGAGCTCCGCTGCACGGGCGGGGCGGGTCTGTCGCGGACCCCCACCGCCCGGGCGCTGGCGCGCCGGCTTGCGGGACCTCCCGCTTGACATTTCCGCACCGTCGCGCTGAACTGGCCGGCGAGACCTCCTTTCGCTTCTTCCCCCACCCCGGAGGGCCGCCGTGAACAACCGCCTGCGCATCCTGAGCGAACGCCCGCCCAACGCGGAAACCCCGCCGGAGCATCTGCTCTCCTGGATCACGCCCAACCGCGTCTTCTTCGAACGCAACCAGGGCGCCGTTCCCCGCCGCAAGGTCGACCTGCGGCGCTACCGGCTCTGCGTCGAGGGCGAGGTGGAGCGCCCGCTGCGGCTGGCGATGGAGGATCTGCTGGGGCTCCCCCGGGCGGTCGCGGCCGACACGCTCGAATGCTCCGGAAACGGCCGCGCCCTCCTCGCCGAGCGCGCCGCCGGGAACCCCTGGACCGTGGGCGGGGTCGGAAACGCCGTCTGGGGCGGCACCTGGCTGCGGGAGGTGCTGGCGGCCGCAGGCCTCAAACCCGCCGCCGCGCACGTCGCCTTCGCGGGCATGGACCGGCCCCTCGGCCGTGCGGGCGTCCCCTTCATCCGCAGCCTGCCCCTCGAAAAGGCGCTTTCCACGACGCTCCTCGCCTGGGAGATGAACGGCGAGCCGCTGCCGCTGCGGCACGGCTACCCGCTGCGCGCGCTCGCCCTCGGCTGGACCGGGGCGAACTGCGTCAAGTGGCTCAAGCGCATCGTCGTCCTCGATCGGCCGTGGTCGGGGTTCTTCATGGACCGGGTCTACCGCGTGTTCCAGAAGGGTGAGGACCCCGCCTCCGGCGAGCCGGTGACCGCAATGCCGCTCAAGGCGGTGATCCTCCGGCCCCGGCCCGGCGAGGCGCTCCCGGCGGGGAAGCCTTTTTTCCTGCTGGGCGCCGCCTGGGCGGGCGAGGAGGAGCTCGAGGCGGTCGAGGTCTCCTGCGATGGGGGCGGGAGCTGGCGGGCGGCCGAGCTCCTGGGCCCCTCCGCCCGCTACGCCTGGCGGCACTGGCAGCTTCCCTGGACCCCGGCGCAGCCGGGGCCGGCGCGGATTCTCGCGCGCGCCCGCGACACGACAGGGCGCCTTCAGCCCCGGCACGCCTCCTGGAACGTCCTCGGCTACGGCAACAACGGGGTCGAGGAGCATGCGGTGTCGGTCACGGTCGCCTGAGGCGGCCGGGATCCCGTTTGCTTTCCCGCGCTGCTGTGGTATCTTGGAAAAATCCGTCTGGCCCCGCCGGGCAGACGGCGTTTTGTACCCCAAGAAGAAAGGCCCGGGACCGCCCGATGGAGTACCTCAGCCTCGTCGTCGATTTCATCCTGCACATCGACCGCCACCTGCAGGGGCTTTGCGCGCTCTACGGGCTCTGGGTCTACGCGATCCTCTTCGTGATCGTCTTCTGCGAAACCGGGCTCGTCGTGACCCCTTTCCTCCCGGGCGATTCGCTCCTCTTCGCGGCCGGCTCCATGGCCGCGATCGGCGCCCTCGACCTGGGGGCGGCGATCGCCGTGTTGCTCTCCGCCGCCGTGATCGGGGACAGCGTGAACTATGCGATCGGCCACTACGTGGGGCCGCGGGTCTTTCACGAGGACCACGGCCGCTTCCTGAACAAGGAATACCTGCACCGCACGAACGCCTTCTACCGCAGGCACGGCGGCAAGACGATCGTGATCGCCCGCTTCCTGCCCATCATCCGCACCTTCGCCCCCTTCGTCGCCGGGATCGGGAGCATGGCCTACCCCCGCTTCTTTTTCTTCAACGTCTTCGGCGCGGCCCTCTGGGTGCTGCTTTTCGTCCCCGCGGGGTACTGGTTCGGGAACCTGCCCGTGATCCAGGAGCATTTCAGCCTGGTGATCGTGGCCCTGGTCCTCATTCCCGGGATCCCGGCGGCCGTGGAGTTCGTCCGCATGCAGCTTGCGCGTCGCAAGCCGAGGGCCCACCCCGTCATCGAGGGCTGACCCGTTTGTTTGCAGCCAGGGAAGGCCGGCGAAGACCCCGGGGAAACGACCCTGCGGGGTCCGCACGGCGCCCGGGCGGAGCCGCCACTTCCCCTGGGGCGACCGAGGCGGAGAGTGGGGGGAAAGGCCCTCCCGAGACAGATCCGGCCCTCAGGCTCCCCGCCGTACTCCCCGGGGGGCTGGCTTTCCGGGTACGGAGGGATGCGTCATGCACCCGGCACGGTTGATGGATGGGGTTCGCCGGCGAGGTCTGGGCGTCGGTCGCTGGGTGGGGCGCCATCTTTCGCCGGAGAGAACCTTCGCCCTGAGCTTCGCCGGAATGATTCTCGGCGGCGCGGTGCTCCTTGATCTGCCGATTTCATCGCCCGCGGGCGCGATCGGGTGGGTCGACGCTCTGTTCACCGCGACGTCGGCCGTTTGCGTGACCGGCCTGTCCACGATCTCCGTAAGCGAGGACCTGAGCCGGGTCGGCCAGGGGATCCTGCTCGGCCTCGTCCAGGTCGGGGGCCTCGGCATCCTCACTTTCTCCGCCATGTTCTTCATCATCCTCGGCCGCGGGTTGGACACCAAGGAGCAGGATATCCTGCGGTCGGTCTTTCTCTATGCCCCGCGCCGTGATCTCGCCGATGTCCTGAAATTCATTTTCGTCTCGACCGCCCTGTGCGAGGGCGCCGGCACCCTTGTGCTCTGGGTCCGCTTCTGCCGCGAGATCCCCTGGGACGAGGCCCTCTACCTTGCCGCATTCCATGCGATCTCCGCCTTCAACAACGCCGGGTTTTCGCTGTTCCGCGACAGCCTCGTCGGCTTCCAGGGGGATGCGGCGGTCAACGTCACGGTCATGGCGTTGATCGTGGCCGGCGGGATCGGCTTTCTCGTGTTAGACGAGCTCTACCGACGGGTCTTCGGCAACCACCGCAGGCTGTCGGTCCATACCCGCATCGTGCTGATCGCCTCCGCCGTTCTCATCGCCGCCGGAGCGGGGCTTTTTTTCCTCTTCGAGCGCGACCGGGCCCTGAGCGGCCTCCCCTGGGCGGACCGGCTATGGGTCTGCCTCTTCCAGTCGGTCACCGCGCGCACCGCGGGCTTCAACACCGTAGAGATCGGGGCCCTCGCCAACGGGACCATCCTGCTGCTCGTGGCGCTCATGTTCATCGGAGCCTCCCCCGGCTCGACCGGCGGCGGCGTCAAGACCACCAGCGCCGGGTTGCTGTTCATGATCCTGTGGAGCCGGCTCAAGGGCTTTGAAGACGTCCATGCCTTCAACCGCACCATCCCGCGGGACATCCTGCAGCGGACGATCGCGCTTGTCCTGGCTTCGCTGATGTTCATCGGCTTCACGGTGTCGGTGCTGGTGCTCGCGGAGGAAAACGGGGGCAGCCTCGCCCAGAGCCGGCAACGCCTGGCCGAGTACATCTTCGAAGCGGTGTCGGCCTTCGGCACGGTCGGCCTCTCCATGAATCTGACGCCCACGCTGAACACGCCCCGGAAGCTGGCCGTCATTCTCACCATGTTCGCCGGACGGGTCGGCGTGTTGACCCTGGCCTTCTCGCTCGCCCGCAACTCCGTGCGCAGGCCTTTCCGCTACGCCGAAGAAGGGGTCATGGTGGGATAGGGGGGATCCGCGATGAAGCGCGTGGTGGTCATCGGCCTGGGGATCTTCGGGTCGCAACTCGCCCGCAATCTCTACGAAGGCGGCATCGAGGTCATCGCGATCGACAAGAACCCTGACGTGGTGCAGAAGTTGAAGGACTACAGCACCAAGGCCGTGGTGGCGGATGCGAGCGACCGGGAGGTGCTCGAGAGCCTCGGCATCCAGCCGAAGGACATCGCGATCATCAGCTTCGGCGAGGACCTGGCCGCGAGCACGCTCCTCACGCTGCACCTCAAGGAATTGAAGGTGGAAACGATCATCGTCAAGGTGCCCAACGACGACCACAGGCGGATCCTGCTCAAGGTCGGGGCGAGCGAGGCCATCATCCCCGAGCGCGAGATGGCGCACAAGGTGGCCCGGAGCATCATCTCCCCCAACATCCTCGAGTTTCTCCCCATCTCCGAGGAATACACCATCGTCGAACTGGCTCCCCCGACCTCCTTCATCGGCAAAACCCTGGCCGAGCTCGACCTGCGCAGGAAATACAACCTGCAGGTCATCGCCACCCGGGATGTGCTGACCGAGAAAATCCAGCTCGTGCCGAAGGCCAGCGCGGTGATCAAGGACAGCGACATCCTCGTCATCATCGGCCGCGTGGAGGACATCGGCCGCCTCCGCTGACCACCGAACCCCGCGGCCGGGGGACCGCCCGCAGGCACCCGCCGGCGCTTCCTCGGAATGCCGCTTGCGCCGCGCACACCCTGCGGCGCAAGCCCTCTTGAGCCGCGGGGGCCCGCCTTGACACCGATTCCTCGCGGGGATAGTCTCCGCCGCGCACGCCGCAGGCTCGTTTTCCGCGGCGGGAGGCGGAGATGAAGATCGTGATCGTCGGTGCGGGGGAGGTCGGCTTCCACATCGCCCGGCAGCTTTCGCTCGAGGAAAAGGACGTCGTGCTCATCGACGAAAGCCCCGAGGCCATCCGGCGGGTGGAGGACCAGCTCGACGTCCAGACGATCCTGGGCTCCGGGAGCAACCCCGAGGTCCTGCGGGGGGCCGGCATCCGCGGCGCCGAGATCCTTCTCGCCGTGACCGACCGCGACGAAACCAACCTCGTCGCCTGCCTAACCGCCGATCTCCTCGCCCCGCACACGACCAAGATCGCGCGCATCCGCGACGAATCCTTCGACCAGTTCGCCGCGAACCTGCGGGAGCGGCCGCCGCACATCCAGACGATCATCAACCCCGAAACGGAGGTGGTCCAGACCATCCTGCAGCTCATGAGCGTCCCCGGCGCCGTGGACGTGGGCAGCTTCGCGGGCGGCCGGATCCAGCTCGTCGGGATCGCGATCGACGCGAAATCCCCGCTCGCCGGGAAAGCCCTTTCCGAGCTGCCCGGCCTCCCCGGCCCGGTGCGCCCCCTGATCGCCGCGCTGGTGCGCGAAAGCCGGCTGATCGTCCCGCGGGGCAAGGACCGGCTGCGACCCGGCGACCTCGCCTACTTCATCAGCGAGCAGGAGCGTCTGTTCGACAACCTCGCCGCCTTCGGCAAGCGGGAGTCCCCGGTCCGCCGGGTGCTGATCGTCGGCGGCGGCCGGATCGGCCTGCGCCTGGCCGCCCGGCTCGAGGAAAAGGGGATCGCCGCCAAGGTGATCGAGAAAAGCGCCGACCGCTGCAGCCTGCTCGCCGAAAAGCTGGGCCACACCGTCGTCCTCTGCGGCGACGGCTCCGACCAGGACCTGCTCCAGGAAGAAAACGTCCGCGACATGGACGTCGTCGTCACCGTGACCCAGGACGAGGAGACGAACATCCTCACCGCGCTCCTCGCCACCCGGCTCGGGGCGCGCAAGGCGATCTGCAAGATCGACCGGTTCGGCTACTTCCCGCTGATGAAGGCGATCGGGATCGAGCAGGTCGTGAGCCCGCGGCTTTCGGCGATCAACTCCATCCTGCAGCACATCCGCAAGGGGAAGGTCCTCTCGGCCATGGCGATCCAGGGCGAGCAGGCCGAGGTGCTCGAGGCCGTGGCGCTCGAAACCTCGGACATCGTCGGCCGGCCGCTGCGGGAGATCGACTTCCCGAAAGGGGCGATGGTCGCGGCGGTCATCCGCGAGGGCCGGATCATCCTGCCCACGGGCGAGAGCGTGATCGAGCCGGGGGACCGCGTGATCCTTTTCGCCCTGCGCGAGGCCGTCCCCCGCATCGAGCGGCTGCTCGCGGTCAAGCTGGAGTACTTCTGATGCGCTGGGGGTACGTCCTCAACGTGACGAGCCTGCTCGTGCTCGTCATCGGCGCCACCCTCCTCGTCCCGCTGCTGCTCGCCCTCCTCTGGGGCGAGGCGGCCTGGCGGCCGCTTGGGCTCTCCGCCGCGGCCACCCTCGGCTGCGGCCTCGGCCTGCACCTGCTGCTTCGCCGGCGGACGGCCGAGGTGCTCACCGCGCGCGAGGGGATGGCGATCGTCTCCTGCGGCTGGATCGCGGCGGGGGTCTTCGGCGCGCTGCCCTTCCGCCTCGGCCTGGGGCTCTCCTGGGCCGACGCCCTCTTCGAGTCCGTCTCGGGCTTCACGACCACCGGCTCGACCATCCTCGCCGACATCGAAGTCCTGCCGCGGAGCATCCTTTTCTGGCGCAGCTTCATCCAGTGGCTGGGGGGCATGGGGATCATCGTGCTTTCGATCGCCATCCTCCCCTTCCTCAAGGTGGGGGGCATGCAGCTCTACAAGGCCGAGGCCCCGACCCCCGTCCCGGACCGGCTGCGGCCCCACATGCGCGACACGGCGAAGGTTCTCTGGAAGGTCTACGTGCTCTTCACCCTCGCGGAGGCGGCGCTCCTCGCCGCGGGCGGGACGGGGCTCTTCGACGCGGTCAGCCATGCGCTCACCACGCTGCCCACCGGCGGCTTTTCGCCGTGGAACGCCTCCATCCAGCACTTCGACAGCCTCTACGTCGATCTCGTGATCCTCGCCTTCATGGTGCTCGCCGGGATCAACTTCACCCTCCACTACCGCCTCCTGACCGGCGACGGCCTCGCCTTCTGGCGCGACTCCGAGTGCCGGTTCTATCTCCTGCTCGCGGCCAGCCTGGTCGCGGCGGTCTCCGCGTCGATCCACGGCGCCGTCTACGAAGGCTGGGGGGAGGCCTTGCGCTACGGGGCCTTCCAGGTGGTCTCGATCCTCACCACCACGGGGTACGCGACGGCCGACTACGACCGCTGGCCCGACGCCGCCCGCCTGCTCTTGTTCGGCAGCATGTTCATCGGCGCCTGCGCCGGCTCGACGGGCGGCGGCATGAAATGCCTGCGCGTGATCGTCGCCCTCAAGCACTGCTACCGCGAACTCTACCTCCTGATCCACCCCCACGCGGTGAGCCGCCTGAAGCTGGGCGGCCGCGTGGTGACGGAGGACATCGCCCACAGCATCCTCGCCTTCATCGCCCTCTACGTCCTGCTCTTCGCCGCGGGCGCCCTCTTCCTCGCCTTCACCGGACTCGACCTCGTGAGCGCCGCCGGGGCGGCCGCGACCGCGCTGGGCAACACCGGCCCCGGCTTCGGCGCGGTCGGCCCCTCCCAGACCTTCGCCCCGCTCTCCGACCCGGCCAAGGGGATCCTGACCGTTCTCATGCTCCTCGGGCGGCTGGAGATCTATACCCTCCTCATCCTCGTCGTCCCCGAGTTCTACCGCAAGTAGGCCCCGGCCCCCGGTGCCGGGATCCCCCCCTCCCCTTGCGGGAGCGGGCCTTTCCGCCCGTGCTTAAGAAAACGCACCGAAGGGCCGATAAGCCCCGCAGGCCCCCCGCCCCAGGGTCGGGGGGAAGGGGAACCCATCGGACGGTGGAAAGGAGAGCGGCGTTCATGCATCGGATCAGCCTGGGGAAAAAACTGGTCATCGGGGGACTCGTGCTTCTCGCCCTGCCCCTGCTCGGGGTGGGCGCCTTCAGCGTCTTCTGGTCCTCGGGCGCCATGGAGCGCCTGGCGCGGGAGAGCCTCGAGGACATCCGCGCGGTCGTCACCGAGCAGGTGACCCAGCAGGTGCGCGAACAGACCGATCTGCTCAAGAACGCCGCCCTGCGGGACGCGACCCTCGTGGACATGCTCAAGTCGATCGCCGACAGCGGCATCTACGATCTCGCCGACTTCAAATTGAACATGAACACGACCGTGTTCCACGACCCCCAGGCCTACGCCTTCTTTTACGTGACCGACGACCGGGGGACGGTGGTGGGCGACACGGTGAAGGGCGAATTCAAGGGCAAAAGCATCGCCCAGGACGAGGTGTACCGCCGCGCCCGAGGCTCCCGGGAGCCGGTCATCGGCGAGGTCCGCCGGGCGGCCGACGGCTCCGGCGTGCTCACGATCGCCACCGCCCTCGTCCACCAGGACCGGACGATGGGGGTCGCGGGCCTCGGCTGGCGGCTCGCCGCCCTGAACGAGAAGGCCGCGCGCATCCGCGTCGGCGAAAAGGGCTTCGTCTGCCTCACCGACGCGGGCGGCCGTTTTCTCGCCCACCCCGACCCGGCGCGCGTGATGAAGCAGACCCTGCAGGACGTTCCGGGGATGCAGCGCCTCGCCGAGGCGCTCTCCGGCTCGGCCGAGGGGTCCCTGGCGCTCGCCCTCGAGGAGGGCGACTACTTGGTGAGCTACGGGCCGGTCGCCTTCGCCGGCTGGTCGCTGGCGGTTCTGCAGCCGATGTCCGAAATCCTCGCCCCGGCCCGGCAGCTCCGCAACATCCTCGCCGCCGTCGTGCTCGGGGCGGCGACGCTCGTGGCCGTGCTCATCGCCTGGATCGTCCGCCGCGAGATCCAGCGGCCGATCCAGGGGGTCGTGACCCGCCTTGGCCAGGGGGCCGCCGAGGTGAGCGCCGCCGCGGCCCAGGTGTCGAAGGCGAGCGAGAGCCTCGCCCAGCAATCCGCCGCCCAGGCCTCCTCGCTCGAGGAGACGACCTCCTCGCTCGAGGAGATGTCCTCCATGACCAAGCAGAACGCCGATCACGCGCGTCAGGCCGACCGGCTGATGCAGGAGGCGAACCAGGCCGTGGAAAAGGCGGGCGCCTCCATGGAGCGCCTCAACCGCGCCATGGGGGAGATCTCCCGCTCGAGCGAGGAAACCTCGCGCATCATCAAGACGATCGACGAAATCGCCTTCCAGACCAACCTCCTCGCCCTGAACGCGGCGGTGGAGGCGGCCCGCGCGGGCCAGGCGGGGGCGGGCTTCGCCGTGGTCGCCGACGAGGTGCGGGCCCTCGCCCTGCGCGCGGCCGAGGCGGCGCGGAACACCGCCGGCCTGATCGAGGGCACCGTGGCGACGATCCGTCAGGGGACCTCCGAGGTGGGTCAGACGAGCGGCGAGTTCGCCGAGGTCGCCGCGCGCACGCGCAAGGTGGGGGAACTGCTGCGTGAAATCGCCGTCGCCTCGGAAGAGCAGGCCCAGGGCATCGAGCAGATCAACCGCGCCGCCGCCGAGATGGACCGCGGTGTGCAGCAGAACGCGGCGGGTGCCGAGGAGTCCGCAGGGGCCGCGGCCGAGATGAGCCGCCAGGCCGAGACGGTGAACGCCATCGTCCGGGAGCTGGCCGCGATGGTCGGGACGGCCGCTGCGGACGAGAAGGCGCCGCCCAGCGGCGTGCGCCGACACGCGGCGGGCAAGGAGTCCGCCCCGCTCAGCGAAAGCGCCGCGGGCTGAAGGGCCGCGGGTCGATGTGGGGTCTCCGCCCCGTCACCAGCTCGGCGAGCAGCCGGCCGGTCGCCGGGGCCGCGGTGAGTCCGAGCATGCCGTGGCCGGAGGCGACCCAGAGGTTGGAGCCGCCGGGGGCCCGGCCGATCAGGGGCAGGTCGTCGGGGCTCATGGGCCGCAGGCCGGCCCAGCATTCGCACGGTGCGGCGGCGGGCGGCTCAAGAAGCCCCGCCGCCGCGGCATGCGCCAGGGCCTCGAGGCGGTCCGGGTCGAGGGCGAGGTCGAAGCCCGCGAACTCCATCGTCCCGCCCAGGCGCACCCCGTCCGCGAAGGGGGTCACGACGACGCGCCGCTCGTAGAAGTAGCAGGGCACGGCCGGGGGCCGCCCGGAGAGGGGATGGGTCCGGCTGTAGCCCTTGCCCGGCTGGATCGGAAGCCGGATCCCCGCCTTGCGGGCCAGGGGCGCGGTCCAGGCCCCGGCGGCGAGGACCACCTGATCGGCCGCGAATTCGCCCGCATCCGCCAGGACCGCCGCGATGCGGTCCCCCTCCCGGCGGAAGCCGAAGGCCGTTGCGCCTTCGCGCAGTTCGACCCCGGCCCGCAGCGCCGCCTGTTTCCAGGAGTCCATCAGCCGCTCGGGCCGCAGGTGGCGGTCGGCTCGATGCCAGAAGCCCCCGGCCGCCCCGGGCCGCAGCGCGGGCTCGATCTCCGCAAGCCGCGCGGCGGGCACCTCCTCGGCGGCGCACCCCCAGGGCGCAAGAAGGCGGTTGGTTTCCCGGTAGGCGCGGAGGCCCTCCTCGCCTTCGAAGACGAGGAGCACCCCGGCCGGCGGCTCGGCGGCAAAAAGTTCCCCGCGGGCGAAGGCCTCGGTGTAGAGGGCGACCGCGCTGGAGAGCAGCCGGGCCCGGGCGCGCATCGCGGGCGCCAGCCGCGCGGGGCGGCAATGGCGGGCGAAGCGGACAAACCAGGCCAGGCGCGCGGGGTCGAGGCTCGGCCGCACGACGAGCGGCGAGCCCCCGGCGAGCAGCAGCCGCAGCCCGTGTGCGACCGCACCCGGGTGGCACAGGGGCACGAGATCGCTCCCGTAGAGGAGGCCGCAGTTGCCGCGCGAGGCCCCGCCGCCGACGGTGTCCCGTTCGAGCAGCGTGACGCGGCAGCCCGCCCGCTGCAAAAAGACGGCGCAGGCGATCCCGATCACCCCGCCGCCGACCACGAGCACCCGCTCCGCCATCACCGCCTCCTTGGCTTTCCTTCGCTTCGCCCCCGCCGCGGTTGACTTGAAGGAGGGATTCTGCGATAGCTCGCCCGGCCTGCGCCGCGGCCCCCCGAGGCCCCGCCGGGGCCGGGAGACGCCCCCACGATGGAACCCGAGACCCTGCTCACCGGGCTGTTCATCTTC
The DNA here is from genome assembly GCA_020725555.1 of Desulfatibacillum sp. Classification (GTDB taxonomy): domain Bacteria; phylum Desulfobacterota; class Desulfobacteria; order Desulfobacterales; family SpSt-501; genus SpSt-501. The sequence goes on along the minus strand of DYEU01000015.1, from coordinate 4,881 downwards.
CTTGCCCGCATCTGCGACGTGTCCCTCGGCACCGTGCGCACGATCATCACCGTCCAGGGCCGCAGCGTCGCCGCCTTTTTCCTGGCGATCTTCGAAATCCTGATCTGGATCGCGGTCGTCAGCACGGTCGTGCAGCAGGTGCGCGACCAGCCCGTTCTCGCCCTCTTCTACGCCTTCGGCTTCGCCACCGGCAACCTGCTGGGCATCGCTCTCGAGCGCCGCATCGCCCTCGGCCACATCGTGCTCCGCGTCTTCACGCGGCGCGCCGGCGCGGAGATCGCCCGCCGGCTGCGGGCCGAGGGGCAGCCGGTCACCCTCTTCCGCGGGGAAGGCATGCAGGGGCCGATCGACGAGCTATACATCGCCTGCCGCCGGCGGGACCTGCCGCGCTGGCTCGAGGCGATCTCGCGGGAGGACCCCGAGGCCTTCTGGGTGACCGACATGCCGCGCGACATCTGCCGCTTCCCGCGCCCCGGCCCTGCGGAGCGGGGCGGCTGGCGCGCGGTGTTCAGGCGGAAGTAGGCGTTGCGGGATCGGGCGGAAGGGGTTCGCGGCGCGGCAGCCCGGCGCGCATCGCCGCGATCAGGCGCTGCTTTCGCTGCCACATCTTCTCCGAAAGCGAGACGTGGTAGATGTGGGGGTTCATGAGCCGCTTGACGCCGGGGTCGAGCCGCTCGACGTCCGCCCGGCGCCTGGCCCGCATCTGCTCGATCTCGGCAGGCGCAAGCAGGCGCCGGCCCTCGCAGAGCACCTCCTCGAGCAGCGGCTCGACCGCCTGGAGATCGCCCCGCCGCAGCCGGCGGTGCAGGCTCGTCTCGTTCGGGTGCCGCAGCACGATCTCCTGCTGGGCGGAGGGCTCCTCCTCGCGCGCGGCCACGAGATCGGCGGTCGCCTTGCCCCGCCGGTCGTAGAGGCGCCAGACGCGCTTGTCCCCGGGGATGGGCATCTTCGCGGGCGACTCGGAGAGCTTCATCGCCGGGACCCATTTCCCTTCCCGCCGCAGCGCGACCAGCTTGTAGACGCCGCTCAGCGCGGCATCCCCCGCGGAGGTGACCAGGCGCGTCCCCACGCCGTAGGCGAGGCGGCCGATGATGCGGTCGGCGTCCACCCCGTTGCGGCCGGCCTCCTCGGCGATCTGGGTCAAGATCTGCCAGATGCTCAGCTCGTCGAGCTCGTTGGAAAGGAAAATCGTCGCGTCGGGAAAGCCGGCCGCATCGAGCATCTTGGCCGCCTGCAGGCTCAGGTGGGCGAGATCCCCGGAGTCGAGGCGGATCCCGACCGGGCGGTGGCCGCGGCGCCGCAGCTCCTCGAAGACCCGGATGGCGTTGGGGATCCCCGACCCCAGGGTGTCGATCGTGTCGACCAGCAGCACGCAGTCGTCGGGGTAGGTTTCGGCGAAGGCGCGGAAGGCGTCGAGCTCGCTCATCCCGAGGGCGAGGAAGGCCTGGACCATGCTGTGGGCGTGGGTGCCCTTGGGGGGGAGGCCCAGGACGTGGGAAATCCCCACGTTGGAGCTGAAGTCCGCCCCGCCGATCAGGGCGGCCCGCGCGCCGGCCGTCACCCCCTTGCCGTGGCCGCGGCGGGCCCCGAACTCGATCACGAGCTGGCCGCGCCCGCTCTCGCGGATGCGGGCCGCTTTGGTGGCGATCAGCGTCTGGTAGTTCAACTGGTTGAGCAGCGCGGTCTCCAGGATCTGGGCCACGGCGAGCGGCCCGGTGACCACGACGAGGGGCACGTGGGGGTGCACGACGCGGCCCTCGGCGACCCCCCGCATGGAGAGCGCCTCGAAGGAGCCGTGCCGTCCCAGCCAGGCGAGAAAGTCGGCGCCGAAGAGCGGGGTCCCCGCCCGGCCGGTCTGGGAACGCAGGCAGTCGAGCTCGGCCGGCCCGAAGCGCGATTCCGCCATCCAGTCGAGCAGCCAGTCCAGGCCGGCGAAGACGCAGAAGCCCGCCTTGTGGGCGCCGTAGTCGGGGTAGCTCCGGAAAAAATAATCGAACTGGGCGGGGGTCTCGTGCAGGCCCAGGCGGAAGTACATCTGGGCCATGGTGAGCTGGTACTCGTCGGTGAAGAGGACCCCTTCGGCCAATTGCTGCTGTTCGCGGTTCATGGATGTGGACGCCCCCCCGGGAAGGCCGCGCCCGCCGCTACTCGGAAATGAGCTTGGTGCGGTTCTGGATGTAGCCGTTGCGGATGGCGATGTACGGGTCGAGCGCGGCGCGCTGAATGGCCTCGTAGTCGCCGATGCGGAAGCTCGTGTCGTTCACCGCCTCGATGCCCCGCAGCCCGAAGGAGAGTGTCGGATCGTTCATGAAGAAGAGGGGATCCAGGACGAGGTCGGGCACTCTCCCCAGCAGATCGCGCAGGGTGGAAGGCCCGAAGAAGGGCAGCATGAGGTAGGCGCTCTCCTGCCAGCCCCAGACGGCGAGCGTCTGGCCCATGTCCTCGGGGCTTTGCCGCAGGCCGGGGAAGGCCGCGGTGGCGACCTCGGCGATCCCCAGCAAGCCGACCGTGGTGTTGAGAAAGAAGGAGGCGAACTCGTCGGCCGCCTTGTCCCACTTGGCCTGGAGCAGGCTGTTCGCGAAGCGCACCGGGAAGCGGAGGTTCCGGAGCACGTTGCGGAAGGCGGTGCGCAGCTCCACGGGGACGAGGGCCTTTTCGAGGCGCGCGGCCGGCTCGAGGACGTAGAGCACGAGAAAGTCGTTCAGGACGTACATGTCGCGGTTGAAGGGGTGCTCGAGGGGGTCGGCGACGGTGACCGCCCCGGTATCCTCCTCGTCCTCTTCCTCGGCCGCAGCGGCGGCCGGGGCGGCCAACCCCGCGGGGGGGGAAGAAAGGAAGGCGAGCGCGAGCACCAGGAAGGCGGCGAGAAGCCGCGCGGCCGCCGCAGTCCCCCGTTCTTCCCTCTCCACCGCCTTCATTTCCCCCTCTCGATGCGGATCGCGATGGGCTCCGTCAGCCAGAGCGCAAGGGACTGCCCCTTGCGCAGGGTCTCGAGCCTTTTGATGCCGGCGAACACGGGCACGACGCGCAGCCCGCCGTCCGCGCCGCGGACGGTCAGCAGGCGCCCTTTCAGGTCCACGGCTTCGAGGACGGCATCCAGGCGGAAGGTCTCGGCAATGAAGACCCCGCCGTTTCCCTTCGGGGCGACCGAAAGGAGGCGGCCGACGGGCGGCGCGTTCGTGCGGGAAGGCCCGGTCTGGACGGCCACGGCCACGGATTCCAGAAAGCCGACCGCGACCGTGTCGCCCTTGCGGACCTGGTCGAACCGCTTGACCCCGGGGGCGACCTTGAGCCTGAGGGGCCGGTTGCGGGGGCCCTGCAGGGTAAGCCAGCGCCGCGCCGGGTCGACGGCCTCGACGCGGCCCTTCATGTCGAGCACTTCGGCCACCACGACCCCGGGCCGCACGGCCTCCGGCTCCCCCCCCTCCCCGCCGCCGGCGCGGAGGGTCCCGGGGATCCCCAGGACCAGGAGCAGGAGAAGCGCGGCGGCCGCCGGTGCCATGGTGTCTCGCCCCCCGGCCCCCCCGGCGCCTTCCACCGGTCCCCGGGGGAGGTTCAAAACGCCGCAAGGGCCTTCGATTGCTCTCCGGCCCTTGCGGAAGGAATGGCGGGGACGACGAGGCTCGAACTCGCGACCTCCGACGTGACAGGCCGGCGCTCTAACCAAACTGAGCTACGCCCCCGCGATGCGTTGTGCCGTGGCTTTTTCTTCCGCCCGCCCCCTCGTACCGGCGGGGTAGGCGGAACAGGGATCGAACCTGTGACCTTCGGCTTGTAAGGCCGACGCTCTCCCGGCTGAGCTATCCGCCCCAACCCTCGCAATAAAATTTGAAATTACCAGGAGCCCCGGTTCCTGTCAAGAAGGAAGAAGAGCCTCGTTCGCGCAGCCCCCCCGCCGCGGGGCGTTCCGCCTCAATTGAGGGACCGCCCCGGCGCCTCCCCCCCCGGGCGCTCCCCGCCGGGGGCGAGCGGCAGATCGTCCTTCTTGAAGAGGTTTTCGCCGGGGGCCGTGATCAGCGCGTGGCTCAAGACCTCGTCCATGTGGTCGACCGGCCGGATTTCGATCTGCGAGAGGATGCTCTTGGGAACGTCCTTCAGGTCCTTTTCGTTCTCGCGCGGGATGATCACCGTCTTCACCCCGCTGCGGTGGGCGGCGATCAGTTTTTCCTTGAGCCCGCCGATGGGCAGCACCCGGCCCCGCAGGGTGATCTCGCCGGTCATCGCCAGGTCGCGCCGCACCGGCCGCCGGGTGAGGGCCGACACGAGCGAGGTGCACATCGAGATGCCGGCCGAGGGGCCGTCCTTGGGGATCGCCCCTTCGGGGATGTGGATGTGGATGTCGTACTTGCGGTGGAATTTCTCGTCGATCATCAGGTGCGCGGCCCGCGACCGCACGTAGCTCAAGGCCGCCCGCGCCGACTCCTGCATCACGTCGCCGAGCTTGCCTGTGACGATGAGCTGGCCGCGGCCCGGCATGAGCAGCGTTTCGATGAACAGCAGCTCCCCGCCGACCTGGGTCCAGGCCAGCCCCGTGACCATCCCCACCTGATCCTGCGCCTCGACCTCCTCCAGCCGGTGGCGGAAGGGGCCGAGGTAGCGCGGGATCGCCTTCTGGGTGACGGCGAACTCGGTCTTCGCGCCGTCTTGCACGGCCGCCCGGGCGAGCTTGCGGCACACCGAGGCGATCTCGCGCTCGAGGTTGCGCACCCCCGCTTCGCGCGTGTAGCGCCGGATAATCGTGAGGATCGCGCTCTTGGAAAAGCTCACCCGCCGGCCCTCGAGCCCGTTGGTCTTCACCTGCTTGGGCACCAGGAACTGCCGGGCGATGTGAAACTTTTCGACCTCCGTGTAGCCCGGCAGGCGGATGATCTCCATCCGGTC
>DYEU01000014.1 GCA_020725555.1 Desulfatibacillum sp. | reverse complement strand
TAGGTTCAGGGTCTAGTGGGGGTTCCCCCGTGGGAGTTCGAGTCTCCCCTTCGGCACCAGCCAGGGAAGGCCATAACCGTCGAGGTTGTGGCCTTTTTTTATCGATGATCAAACGGAGCGGGTCACGCGGCGTGTCTTAGTGATATAATAATGGACGTCCCCTACGATCTTTAACCTCGCGCCTCAGTTTGAGAATATTACGGCCGGCACAGGCAGTTAAGCCCGTTCCCTCGGTGTTCCCACAAGCGGCCCCGGCTACCGCCTCCCTGTTTTAGAAGAACGGAAACTCGCTCGCGGTGTGCGCATCGCGGGCGGAAAGCGCCCATTCCTGCCGCGTCGAGTGTACTCCCGGGGCCGGACTCACTGCCGCAGGTTATCTCATGAATGCTTGAGCGTGGCGGCCGGCCATCGCTTCGGGGGCTTCCCAGCAAGAAAGCGCGGTTGAGTTTCCCTCTTCGCCCGGTAGGGGTCCTCCTCCTACAGGGCCTCAACCCCGTCGGCCGAGGACCCTTTGGCGCCTCCGATCGCAAGCGTCTTTCCGCGTGTCCGCTTCATGCGCTCGATGGCGATGCGGATGGATTCCTGCATGCGGCCGATCGCGGCGGCGAGCTCGCCGATTTCGTTTTTCGAGCGGACCGCGATCCGCACCTCGAGGTCGCCGGTTGAAATCCGTTCGGCGGCGTCGGTGAGAACCCGGATCGGCTTGACGATCGCCCGGCTCGAAAACACGGCGACGAGAAGCACCAGGGCCACGGTTGCCGCGAGAAGGGCCGCGGCGAAAATCATCGCTTCGCGGATGAGGGCGAACACCTCCTCTTCATCCTGCTGGATCGCGACCCTCCAGTTCCAGCGGGTCGGCTGGACGAAGCCCACCTTTTCCGATCCGTTGTCCTGAAAACGGATCATCCCCGCGCCTTCCATACTGGACCGGGCGATGAGCGGATGGCCGGCGAGGTTTTTCTCGGAACGCGTGAGTGCCTCGTCCTGGTGGGCGACGACTTTGCCGGTCTGGTCCACCAGAAAGGCAAAACCGCTTTTTCCCTTGCGCCACTTGGCGATCTGATCCGAAATCGCCTCGACGTGCATGGCCGAGCATAGCGCCCCGACCACCCGCTCGCCGTGCCGGATGGGCACCGCCAGGATGAGGGCGGGCTTGCCCGTGGTGCGGCCGAGCAGGGTCTGCCAGGAGAAGGGCTTATTCTCCCGCACGATGTCCTTGTAGTATTGCCGGTCGGAGTAGTCCGTGAGCGGCTTGCCGTCGCTTCGCGCGATGTTTTGTCCCGCCTCGTCCACCGTGAACACGAGGTATTTCCAGGGGTAATTCGCCTGGATCGCCTTGAGCAGAGGTTCCTGGGTGCCTGCGCTCATGGACCGCATGCCCTCCAGGTCCGCGGCGGTCTGGAGAATGCGGAGGTTCTTGTCGACCCACTCGTCCACCTGGGCCGCGAGGCCGGAGACGATCTGGCGTCCCGTCTGGTCGGTCTCGGCCTCCATGCGCTGAACGGTCGCAAAGTGGATCACGACCGCATAGATCGAAAGGGGAAGCAGGCTCGCAAGAAGCATGAAGAGCGCCACCCGGCCGGTCAATCCCGAGAAGACCGAGCGGCGGCGCGGGGTTTCCTCGGGCAGAAGTTCCATGGAAACCGAAGGGGGCGGCGACGGCTGCCGTCTTTCGACTGCGGCGACCTCCGGTTTCTTCGCCGCGACGGGGGCTTCCTCCTTCGGCGCCGGCCTGATCTTTTCCGCGGCCGCCTCCTCGCGCACGGCGTCGCGGGAGAGGCCGCGGCCCGCAAAGTAGGCGGACCAGCTTTGGCCCGGCTCCTTGGAGAGCGTCTCCTTGTGGCCGCAGGACGAGCACTTGAAGGCGAGCGTGTCGCGGGCGTCGCTTAGCTTGTCGGGGTCCACGATTTTGAATTCCTTGCCGCAATGCGCGCACCGGATGTTCATGACGCGGGGCTCCTTTGGTTGCCCGGGCCGGCCCTCTCAGGCCGCGGGCGACTCCAGGGTTTGCATCAACTCGGACATACGACGCCGAAAGGCCGCGGCCATTTCGGGGTTCTTGATTTCGGAGCAGAGATCGTCGGTCAGGGCAGGGAAGAGCCGCAAGGGGAAATCCTCGGCGTCATGGCCCATGGCCTCGATCTTCTCGATCAGCACGAATTCACCGAGGGGCCCCAGGATCTTGACGATCAGCCCCTGAATCCGCTGCAGCCATTCCACGGGCACGCGCGGCTCGAAGAGGTTGACCAGATCCTGTCGTTCCAACTCCTTTACGGCCCGGGCGACTTCATCCGCCGGCATGCCAAGGCGATGGCCGATCTCCGCGAGGTTCCGCTTGCCGTCGATTTCCAAAAGCACCCGCAGCGAAGCCCCCGAGATGAGCTTCACGTCGCTTTCATTGAAATTCGTCTTGCGCCGGTAGATGCTGTAGCCCGCAAGGGGTTGTTCCATGGATCCTCCCCCGCTTCCCGGGTGATGCGCCGAACGCTATCCCGGCGGCGCTCCGCCGCCATGGCCGTCCCGCTCCGCGCGAGCCTCTTTCCGGCAGGGGGCCGTTCGCCGAAAGACAGGCGGGTGTCGGCCTTCTTTCAGGACTTGGAAACAGGGCCGCCGGCGGCCTCCCGGATGCCCAAATCGTTCAACAGCGCGGCATGCTCCGCGAACCACGCCGCGGCCTTTTCCTTGAACCGGCCGGTCAGGCCGAGCGAGCCGATGATCGCCTGCACGCACTCCAGGACCCCCGAGGCCAGCAGTCGGTCTTCGACCGGCACCTCCAGCCGGATCTTCCCCTCCGCGTAGTGGAACTCCTTGGCGAAGGGGTCGAGAAACCCGTAGCGGTCGGCCGCATGGAGCGCGGCTTTGCGCCAAAGAGCGCCGAAATCGGCCGATTTCCGCTGCTCCCGGCAAAGCGATTCGACAAGGCGCAAAAGCTCCTCAAGAGCCGGGATCAAAGACCGATCGCCTTTTGCGGCTTGCCGCGGGGGATTTGCGGCAGCCCGGTTTTCCCCCGGCGCGCCGGAGGCGCCGTTGACCTCGATCGAGCGGCGCTCTTCCCGGTCCGGAATGGTGCTGACCTGAAAGGTCCCGCCTTTCGCCTTGATCGCCTCGTTTAAGCGTTCCCGCACGGCTTCGATCGACTGCGGGGTGCCGCTCGAGCTCAGGGCGCCGTGGACGATGTCGCCGGCATGGAAAAACAGGATGCCGCTGATCGCGCCGTCGTGGGTTGCCGCTTCGATGAACCCGGTCAGGCGTTCCTTCGCCATCTTGGCGATCAGGCGGTCAAGGTCGGTGATGTCGCTGGTGAGGTCCCGGTGAAGAAGGCGGGCGTTGATGGAATTGGCCCAGAGGTGAACCAGGGCGGGGTCAATTTCATAGACGCTGATCTGGAAATTCTGCCGTGCGGCTGCATCGAGCAGGGAGGCTACCGCAGGCTCATCCTGCAGGGTCGTCGAGCCGCTGCGGCAGAAAGCCCCGACACACTCTCCCGAGTCGAGGTAAAGAACCCCTTCGCTGACCGCCGATTTGAGATGGATCGCGCATGCCGCAACCTCGTTGCGATGATGCTCGATGAATTTCGGAAGATGGAGATAATACGACTGAAGACCTTTCAAGATCGGCTTTTCGTCGGGAATGACAGGCCGCATGGCTCCTCGTCCCGCGTAGCGATGATCGATCCGGGCTATCGTTCGCTATCGGCTCGGCGGCCGAAAAACTTTAGATGAATTTTCCTATGCTACTAAGTGGTTAGGCGGGAGGAGAACCCCGCCGGTGCGCGGGGTGAAATCATGATACTCGGCTTTGGGGCCTGGCCCTTCGGAGATCCTTAAGGGGGCTTCGGGCTATCCCTTCGTTTCCAGCATTCCTTTGAGCGCGCCGGCGAGGTCGGCGAGGGTGAGGGGTTTATGGAGGAAGGTGCGGATGCCTGCGGCGGCGGCTTTTTCCTCGTTGGTTTTGTCGGAGAAGCCGGTGCAGAGGACGATGGGGGTGTTGGGGCGGGTTTCGAGGATT
>DYEU01000013.1 GCA_020725555.1 Desulfatibacillum sp. | reverse complement strand
ATGGCTGGTCGGTCTCCTTTCTGTTCTTCGCCGGTTCAAAAAGGAAACCCTACCGCTATGGCGACGATTTTTTCAAACGATTTTCAAAACAATATTCAACCCCCCACTTGCCTTGAAACCCGGCATTTGCCGGATGAACCTGATTTTTTCTCCTGGATCGATTCGGAGCCAAGGAGAAGCGCAGAAGTGGAATCGTGGTTGAATGGACGACCCGAACTCAGGCCGCTCGTGGAAGACGGCGGCGACGGCTTTACCTATCTCTCCGCGGCAGGGGATTTGCTCTACAAAGTCGCCCAGGAGCGGCTGACCATGAAGCCGACGGCTAACTGGCCGCCGCCTGACCCCAAACCGCCCGGGGAAAAGAACCGTGTGTCAGGCGTGGGTCACCATCGCCCGGCAGGCTGGGAGCGGTTTGTGGAAAGGCTCTGTGCCATGGATTGCGTCACCTCGGTCCGATACGATGCCCAAGCTTTGGGCGCTCGGGTGACCGTCCTGGATCGGGCACACGGAGTGATCGGGGTTTGTCTCGGTGATCGGGGAAACGAGTTGCCCCTTCGGGTCGAAACCACGACACGCGGCGAAGAGCAAACCGAGCTTGTCGCCGCGTATCTCCGGAATCGGAAATAAGTGGATCGTCGAATCAATCCTCAAGATTGCCCGGGCATTCCGGGTTCGTTCGAACGCGAAAAACGCCTGACTTGAGTTGAGAGACCGAGGCTGTTGAAGAGGATGTTCCAGAGCCTCGGGTGGAGAAGCGCTGATTTGGGCACGGTCGGTTGCCCGGGGGGGCTGGGTGACCGGTTTTGCCTTTAACCCAGCCGGAAGGGGTTGAAGTCGGTGCCGCGGTCGAAGGGGTCGGCGCCTTCGGCGCGCTTGAGGGCGTAGACCACGGCGTAGGTGAGGGGGGTGGCCGCGGCCTCGAAGGCCGACTTGAAAAGCCATTGGGTGAGGACCACGCGGGGCAGGGCTGCGTCCGGGAGAACGCCGGCGAAGGCGATCGTGATGAAGAGGGCCGAGTCGGCGAGCTGGCCGGCGAGGGTCGAGCCGATCGTGCGCAGCCAAAGGTGGCGGCCGGAGGTGGCGATCTTGAGACGGGAGAGGACGTAGGCGTTCAGGAATTCGCCCGCAAGGTAGGCCACAAAGGAAGCCAAGAGAAGACGCGGGGTGAAGCCGAGGATGGCATCCCAGGCGGCCTGGGCGGATGCCGGGTCGTCGTAGGCCCCGGCCGACCAGAACGGCGCGGGAGGGAGCAGGCCGCCCAGGTGGATCGCCGCCACGGCGAGGAGGTTGCAGGCGAAGCCGATCCAGATCACCCGCCGCGCCTGGCCGTAGCCGTAGACCTCGGTCAGGATGTCCCCCAGGATGTAGGAGACGGGAAAGAGGATCACCGCCACCGGGAGGAAGAGCCCGCCCAGGCCGGGGAGGCTGCCGAAGGAGGCGACCTTCACGGCGATGATGTTCGAGACGACGAGGCAGGTGACGAAGAGCCCGGTCACGACGGGGAGATGGCGGCGGCCTTCCATGGCGGTCAGCGTTTCCGGTCGGCGGGCCGTCTTGGGGCGCGGGCTTTCTTTTCGTGGGCGGCCTCGACGGTGATCGAAATCCCGCCGCGGACGTGGAAGTTTCCGACGACCTCGATCCGGTGGGGGTCGAGCGCCCGGACGAGATCGTCCAGGATCGCGTTCACGACGTGCTCGTGAAAGGCGCCCTGGTCGCGGAAGGACCAGAGGTAGAGCTTGAGGGATTTGGACTCGAGGATCCAGCGGTCGGGGACGTAGCGGATCGTGAGCTCGGCGAAATCGGGCTGGCCGGTCGCCGGGCAGAGGCAGGTGAACTCGCGCGTCTGCAGGGAGACCGTGTAGCGCCGTCCGCGGTGATGGTTGGGGAACACCTCGAGCCGCCGCGCGGGCGCGGATTTCTTCGCGCCGAGAAGCGAAAGGCCCTTCAGATCCTCCGGTTTCGTGATCGCCATGGCGCGATGATCCGGGAAAACGGAAGCCCTGTCAACCGCTCCTGCGGGGTCAGCGCCCGAGGACCGCCTGGAGCGCGTCTTTCAACCCCGCGATCACGAGTTCGATCTCCTCCTCGGTGATGACGAAAGGCGGGGCGACGATCAGCCCGTCGCCTTCGCCGGCGGCCATCCCGACCGACTTGTAGGTGATGACCCCGTGGTCGAAGAGATGCTGCCAGAGACGCTCGGTCAGCTTCTCGGCGCGGGGGAAGGGGGCGAGCGTTTCGCGCTCGCGCACGAACTCGATGCCCCACATCATCCCCAACCCGCGGATGTCGCCCACGTTCGGGTGCGGGGCGAGCTCCTCCCGCAGCCGGGCGCCGAGCCGCGCGCCGAGGCCCGCCGCGCGCTCGACGAGGCGCTCGCGCTCGAGCAGCCGCACGGCGGCGAGCCCCGCCGCGCAGGCGGTCACGTTGTGGCTGAAGGTCCCGCCGTGGGCGAAGTTCCCCGCCGTGCGGCGCACGGTCTCGACGTGCTCCTCGCGGACGGCGACGGCCGAGAGCGCAATCGTCCCGCCGGAAAGCCCCTTGCCCAAAACGAGGATATCGGGGCTCGCCCCGTAGTGCTCGGCCGCAAACCACCTTCCCGTGCGGCCCATGCCGCACATGACCTCGTCCATGATGAGCAGCACGCCGTTCCGGTCGCAGATCTCGCGCACCAGCGGCCAGTAGCCCGGCGGGGGGGGAAGCACCGCGATGCTCGCCCCGCCCACGGTCTCGCCGATGAAGGCCGAGACCGCACCCGGCCCTAAACAGCGGATCGTCTCCTCGATCGCCAGGGCGCAGCGCAGGCGGCAGGAGGGGAAGCGCAAGCCGTAGGAGCAGCGCAGGCAGTAGGGCGCGGGCAGGTGCACGGCGTCGCGGAGCATCGGGTAGAAGGGGAGCCGGAAGGGGGTTCTCCCCGCCGCGGCGAGCGCGCCCAGGGTCAGGCCGTGGTAGGAGTTCCAGCGCGCGATCAACAGATGGCGCTCGGGGTTGCCGCGCGCGAGGTGCACCTGGCGGGCGAACTTGATCGCCGTCTCGACCGCCTCGGAGCCCGAGCTCATGAAGTAGAAGCGGCTCAAGCCCTGCGGTGCATGGGCGGCGAGGGCCCGGGCGAGCTCCTCGAGGGGCGTCGAGGTGAACATCGTGGGGTGCACGTAGGTGAGGGTGCCGAGCTGCGCGGCCACGGCGTCGGCGATCTCTTTTCGGCCGTGGCCGACGTTGACGACCACGGCGCCGCCGCTGGCGTCGAGGAAGCGCCGGCCGTCCTCGGTTTCGATCCACACCCCCTGCGAGCGCACAGCCCGCGGAAGAGGCCGGTCGAGGACGCGGTGAAAGACGTTTCCGGGTTCGTGGCTCATGGGGCGACCTCCTGGGTGAAAAGCGCACCTATAGTGGAGAAACCCCTTCCCGGCAAGAGGGTCGCTGAATTCGCAGGGGGCGTGCGCCCTCGCCGCCGCGGCGGCACGGCCGCCCGCTCGTTCCCCCGGCCCCGGCCGCGGGGCGCTGCAAAGGGGGGGTTGTTCGCGAGCCCCTTTTCGCATAGGTTATCCGGCATGCCGGCACATCCTTCCCCGGTCGTCCGGGGCCGGGGTCGGCCTGACCGAAAGGAGGGGTTTCAGCCATGAATGCGAACCGTGCGTTGCTCTTCGCCACCGTCCTTCTCGTGTTCTGCGGGTGCTCCATGTTCGACGGCGCCGGGCCTTCCACAACGCCCGAGCCCAAGAGGCTCCCCGACCAGCGGGAATTCGGCGGCGATGTGCTCATCCCGCGCGAGATGGACATTCAGAAGGAGGCCTCCTACGTGACCCAGCGCGGCGGGATCCAGGCGGGGCTGCTCCGCCTGTACGGCCGGGTGGATTCCAAGTCGCTGCTGCGTTACTTTCAGAACAACATGACGGCCGAGGGCTGGCGTCTCGTCACGCGCTACCAATCGCCGCACTCCCTTCTGATCTTCGAGAAAGAAAACCGCATGGCCGTCATCGCCGTCGAGGATTCGACCTTTCAGACCTTCGCCGACGTCTGGGTCGTGCCGCGAAACGACAGCTTCGATTATGAACCCAAGAAATGAGGAAGCCCGCCGGAGACTCGCCGCTTGGGTGGGGGACCTCCAGCGGACGCTCGGCCACCTGCGCGAGCTGGGCGTCCACGGGATCGCCTGCCGGCCCGAGACGGTCTGCCGGGTCGCGTCCTGGGCCGCCTTGACCGCCCGGTCGCGGCCCGCCGCGGGGCGGGAGACGCTTGCGGCGATCCGCGCCGACATCGGCGAGTGCACGCGCTGCAAGCTCCACCGGAGCCGTTCGAAGATCGTCTTCGGCAGCGGAAACCCCAAGGCCGTCCTCATGTTCGTGGGCGAGGGGCCCGGCCAGGAGGAGGACCGCGCGGGCGAGCCCTTCGTCGGCGCCGCCGGGCAACTGTTGACCCGCATGATCGAGGCGATGCGGCTTAGCCGCGATGCCGTGTACATCGCCAACGTCGTGAAGTGCCGGCCGCCCGGAAACCGCACCCCGGAAGCCGACGAGATCGCCACCTGCCTGCCCTTTCTCCGGCGCCAGATCGCCGCCGTCGGGCCGCGTCTCCTCTGCACTCTGGGGGCCTGCGCCTCCCAGGCGCTGCTCGGGAGCGCCGAGCCCGTCTCGCGGCTTCGCGGCAGGATCCACGAGCGGGAGGGGCTGAAGATCGTGCCGACCTACCACCCGGCCTATCTCCTCCGGACGCCCGAGAAAAAACGCGAGGCCTGGGAAGACCTGAAACTGCTGATGAAAGAATACCCCTATGAAGGATAGACTCCGCCTGCTCCCGGTCGCCGTGTTGCTCGGGGCCTTGGCCCTCGCCCCCGCCGCCGACGCCGCCCCCGAGGTGTTCCTGGTGCGGGTCGCCGACGCGATCACGCCGGCCACCGCCCGCTTCATCCAGGCGGGGCTCAAGAAAGCCGAGGGGGAAAAGGCCGCCCTTGTCGTGATCGAGCTCGACACGCCGGGCGGGCTGGCCGACTCGATGCGGCAGATCGTGCAGGACATCCTCGCCTGCCCGGTGCCGGTGGCGGTCTTCGTCGCCCCGGGCGGCGCGCGCGCGGCCTCCGCCGGGGTCATGATCACGATGGCGGCCGACATCGCCGCCATGGCGCCGGGGACGAACATCGGGGCCGCGCACCCCGTCGGTGCGGGCGGCCAGGAGATCGAGGGCAAGATGACCGAGAAGGTGGTCAACGACATGGTCGCCCACGCCCGCAGCGTCGCCGAGCGGCGCGGCCGCAACGCCGACTGGGTCGAGCGCGCGATCCGCGAGTCGGTCTCGGCCACCGAGACCGAGGCCCTGCGCGAGAACATCGTGGACGTCGTCGCCGAGGACCTCCCCGACCTCTTGCGCAAGATCGACGGCCGCGTCATCGCCGGCAAGGGGACACTCGCGCTCGCCGGGGCGAGGGTCGTCGAGCACGAGGAGGGCCTCAGGACCCGGATCCTGCGCGCGATCAGCAACCCGAACATCGCTTACCTCCTGCTGATGATCGGGCTGGCCGGCCTCTACTTCGAGTTCTCCCACCCGGGCGCGATCTTCCCCGGGGTGGTGGGGGCGATCGCTCTCATCCTCGCCTTCTTCGCGCTGCAGACGCTGCCGGTCAATTTCGCGGGCGTGCTTCTCATCGCCCTCGCGGTCGTCTTCTTCATTCTGGAGATGAAGATCGCAAGCTACGGGCTGCTTTCGCTGGCGGCGATCGTCTCGCTGTTTCTCGGCTCGCTCATGCTCTTCGAGGGCGACGGCCCGGGCAGCCGCATCTCCTGGGGGGTTCTCCTCCCCACGGTGGCCGTCGTCTCCGCCTTCTTCGCCGGGGTCGCCTACGTCGTCTTCCGCGCGCAGTTTCACCGGCCGGCGACCGGCGCCCAGGGGATGATCGGCGAGGTGGGTGTGGTCAAGCGGCGGCTTTCCCCCGAGGGCAAGGTCTTCGTGCACGGCGAGCTCTGGAACGCCGTCTCCAGGGAGCCGATCGAGGAGGGCCGCCGCGTGCGGGTGGTCGGGGTGAAGGGGCTGCTGCTCGAGGTCGAGCCCGCCGACCGCCCCGCGTGATCCCTTTCCCGGTGGGCCGGGGCGGATTCCCCGGCAAGGAGGTTTCCCATGTATACCCTGATCGCGATCGTCGTCCTGCTCGCCCTCTTTCTCTCGGCTGCGCTCAAGATCCTCAACGAGTACGAGCGCGGCGTGATCTTCCGGCTCGGCCGCGTGATCGCCGCCAAGGGGCCGGGGCTGATCATCCTCATCCCGGTGATCGACCGCATGACCAAGGTGAGCCTCCGGCTCGTCGCGCTGGACGTGGACCCTCAGGACGTGATCACGCGCGACAACGTCTCGGTCAAGGTGAACGCGGTGATCTACTTCCGCGTGATCGACCCGGTGAAGGCGATCATCGAGGTGGAAAACTACGGCTACGCGATCTCGCAGCTTGCCCAGACGACGCTCCGGAGCGTCTGCGGCGAGGCCGAACTCGACGACCTCCTCGCCAACCGCGAGAAGATCAACAGCCAGCTGCAGGAGATCCTCGACAAGCACACCGACCCCTGGGGGATCAAGGTGACCACGGTCGAGTTGAAGCACATCGATCTGCCGCAGGAGATGCAGCGCGCGATGGCGCGGCAGGCGGAGGCCGAGCGCGAGCGGCGCGCCAAGGTGATCAACGCCGAGGGCGAGTTCCAGGCGGCCGCCAAGCTCGCCGAGGCCTCGGGCATCATCGAGGAGCACCCCGTGGCGCTCCACCTGCGCTACCTGCAGACGATGCGCGAGATCGCCACCGAGAGCAACTCGACGACCTTCCTGCCGATCCCGCTCGATCTCTTCAAGATTTTCATGGCCCGGACGAAATCCGGGGGCGGGGAAGGCGGGGCCTGAGCGCTTGACATCGCAAAAGGAATCGTTTTAAGAAACGGGGCGCTTTTCCACGGGCCACGGACGCGCGCGGAAACGCGCAGCGGAGGTGCGGATTCTCCAGGCGGGCGGGGGCTTTCCGGGCTCCCGCCCGGCTTTTCGACGGAAAGGATCGACCGATGAGCGAGAAGGAAATCGAAATCTGGGGCCGCCCGCTCGAAAAGATGACCACCACCGAGCTCCGCGAAGCGGCCAAAGGGATCGAGGGGATCAGCGGCGTCCACGGGATGAAGAAGGATGAGCTGATCGAGGCCCTCCGCAAGTCCAAGGGCATCGTCGTCGAAGCCGCCCGCCGCACGAGCGACACGATCCGCGCGCTCAAGAAAACCATCCGTTCCCTCAAGGTGAAACGCGCCGAGGCGCTCGAGGCGAAAGACCGCAAGACGGCCGACCTCTGCCGCCGCAAGATCGCGCGCCTGAAGAAAAAGACCCGCCGCCTGGCGGCCTGAGCGGACGGCCATGGCCTCTTCCGCCCGTTCTTCCCTCGCCTTCCGCGAACCCGTCCCCCGGATCGACCCGGCCGCGATCGCCTTCGACGTCGACGGGGTCGTCGCCGACACGATGCGGCTGTTCATCGAAATCGCCGAGGAGGAGTACGGCATCGGCGGCATCCGCTACGAGGACATCACCGCCTACAACGTCGAGGACTGCCTCGATCTGCCGGGGCCGGTGGTCGAGGGGCTGCTCCGCCGCCTGATCCTGGGAGGCTACCGCGGCGACCTGCGGGCCCTTCCCGGGGCGCCGGAGGTCGTGCGGCGGATCGCCGGGCAGGCGGGAAGCGTCCTGTTCGTCACCGCCCGTCCCATCGCCGGCCCGGTCGAGTCGTTCCTGCGGCGGGTCCTCCCCGACGGGGCGGGCGGCTTCGAGCTGGTCGCCACCGGCTCCTTCGAGGCCAAGACGGAGATCCTGAGGCGGCGCGGCATCACCCATTTCGTCGAGGACCGCCTCGAGACCTGTTTCGCCATGGATCGCGCCGGCATCCGGCCCGTCCTCTTCGCCCAGCCCTGGAACCGGGCGCCGCACCCCTTTCTGGAAGTCACAAGCTGGCAGGAGATCGAAGAGCTGATCCGATGGTGAGCGACTCCCCCGAGAAAAGGCCCTCCCCGCTCCGGGAGGCGGTGCGCTCGTTTCTCGAGGCGCTGCCCTCCGAAAAGGGCTACTCGGTCCACACCTGCCGCGCCTACGCCCACGACCTCGAGGAGTTCCTGGACTTTCTCGAGGAGTCGGGCCTGCTGCCGCGCGGAAACGGCGCGACCCCCGAGGCCCAGCGGCCTCAGGAGGTCAACGCGCTCGCCGTCCGCGGCTACCTCGCGATGCTCCACCGCAAAAACCAGAAATCGAGCATCGCGCGCAAGCTCTCCACCCTGCGGAGCTTCTTCAAGTACCTGGTGAGGAAAGGGGTGCTCGAGAAAAGCCCGGTCGAGGGCATCCTCACCCCCAAGCGCGGCAAGCCGCTTCCTTCGGTGCTGACCGTCGATGCCGTCTTCGGCCTGCTCGAGTCGATCGAGCCGGACACGCTGCTTGCGGCGCGGAACCGGGCGATTTTCGAAACGCTCTACTCGAGCGGGCTGCGGGTCTCGGAGCTGACCGGGCTGAACGTGGGCGACGTCGACCCCGGCGCCGGCACCGTGCGCGTGCTCGGCAAGGGGGCCCGGGAGCGGGTGGTCCCGATCGGCTCCAAGGCGCTCGAGGCGATCGCGGCCTACCGCGAGATGCTTCGCGGCTGCCGGCCGGCCGGCCGCGAGCCTTCCGCGCCGCTCTTCCTCAACCGGCGGGGCGGGAGGCTGACCGCCCGCTCGGTTGCGCGCATCCTGAAAAAACTGGCCGAGCTCTGCGGCATCCCGGCCCCGGTTTCGCCGCACACGCTCCGGCACTCGTTTGCGACCCACATGCTCGATGCCGGGACCGACTTGCGCGGGGTGCAGGAGATGCTCGGCCACAAGAGCCTCTCCACCACCCAGAAGTACACCCACGTGAGCATCGACCGCCTGATGGAAACCTACGACCGCGCGCACCCGCGGAAATAGGAACCCCTCGCCATGACCGACGCGTGGAAGGAGACCCCGGGCGAGGCCCGCATGCACGGCACGACCGTGCTCGCCCTGCGGCACCGCGGCCGCACGGCCGTCGCCGGCGACGGCCAGGTGACGCTGCACGACCGGGTTCTCAAGCAGCGCGCGCGGAAAGTCCGCCGCATTTACAACGACCGCATCGTCGTCGGCTTCGCCGGTGCGACGGCCGATGCGCTCAGCCTCTCCGAGCGGCTGCAGGAGAAGCTCGAGCGCTACAACGGCAACCTCCCGCGGGCCGCGGCCGAGCTCGCCCGGGACTGGAGGACCGACAAGGTCCTGCGCCGGCTCGAGGCGGTCATGGTCGCGGCCGACGAGGCCCACCTCTATGTCCTCTCGGGCAGCGGCGACGTGATCGAGCCCGACGAGGGGGTGATCGGGATCGGCTCCGGCGGGGCGGCCGCCCAGGCCGCCGCCGTCGCCCTCATGCGGCACTCGGACCTCGACGCGCGGCGGATCGCCGAGGAGGCGGTGCGCATCGCCGCCGGGATCTGCGTCTACACGAACGAGGCCGTGACCGTGGAGGAGATCGGCTGATGGCGAACCTGCCGGCCGGAGGGGCCGCCGGCCCGCCCGTTGCGGCCCGGGCGCTCAAGCCCGCGGAGATCGTCGCCGCGCTCGACGCCTACATCGTCGGCCAGGAGCGGGCCAAGCGTGCCGTGGCCGTCGCCCTGCGGAACCGCTACCGGCGGCAGCAGGTGCCGCCGGAGCTGCGCGAGGAGATCGCCCCCAAGAACATCATCCTCATCGGCCCGACCGGCGTGGGCAAGACCGAGATCGCCCGGCGCCTCTCGCTGCTCACGGACTCCCCCTTCCACAAGGTCGAGGCCTCCAAGTTCACCGAGGTCGGCTACGTGGGCCGGGACGTGGAATCCATGGTGCGCGAGCTCGTCGACCTCACGATCGGCGCCTTCCGCGCCCGCGAGCAGGAGGCCGTGCGCGACAAGGCGCGCCTGCTCGCCGAGGACCGGCTGCTCGATCTGCTGCTGCCCTCCCCGGGGCCGCGGGGCTTCGGCCGTGCGGCCGCAAGCCCGCCGCACGCGGTCGACGAGACCGCCGCCCACGCCGAGGCCTCCTCCACGCGCGAGAAACTGCGCGGCATGCTGCGCGAGGGAAAGCTCGACGAGCGGATCGTCGAGGTCGAAACGGCCGAAACCCCGATGCCGCTCGTCGATGTGTTCTCGAACACTGGCTTCGAGGAGCTCGGGATCCAGTTCAAGGACATGCTGGGCAACCTCTTCCCGCGCACCGTGAAAAAGCGGCGGCTCAAGGTGCCCGAAGCCCTCGAGGTCCTGACCCAGCAGGAGGCCCAGCGGCTGATCGACCAGGACCGGGTCGTGCGGCGGGCGATCGAGCGGGTCGAGCAGGCGGGGATCCTCTTCATCGACGAGATCGACAAGATCGTCTCCCGCGGCGGGGGGCACGGGCCGGACGTCTCCCGCGAGGGGGTGCAGCGCGATCTGTTGCCGATCGTCGAGGGCTCCACGGTGAACACGAAGTACGGGCCGGTCAAGACCGACCACATCCTCTTCATCGCCGCCGGCGCCTTCCACACCGTGAAGCCCGCGGACCTGATCCCGGAGCTGCAGGGCCGCTTCCCGATCCGCGTGGAGCTGAACGCGCTCGGCCGGCGGGAGTTCGTGCGCATCCTGACCGAGCCGCGAAACGCGCTTCTCCTCCAGTACCGGGCGCTGCTCGCCACCGAGGGGGTCGAGCTCGAGATCCTCCCCGAGGCGGTCGAGGAGATCGCGCGCATCGCCGAGGAGGTGAACGCGCGCACGGAGAACATCGGCGCCCGGCGGCTGCACACGATTCTCGAGCGGCTCCTCGAGGACGTCCTCTTCGATGCGCCAGACATCCCCGGGGGGCGCGTCGTCGTCGATCGCGCCTTCGTCGCGGGGCGCCTGAAGGACGTGGCCGAAAACGAGGACCTGAGCCGCTACATCCTCTGAAAGGGGGAAGACGCCGATGGAATCCGCCACCATGGAGCGGGCCGAACGGGTCATCGCCCACACCTACAAGCGCATCCCGCTCGTCTTGACCCGCGGCAGCGGCGCAACCCTCTGGGACGAGGCCGGGCGGCGCTACACCGATTTCGTGGCCGGCATCGCCGTCTGCAACCTCGGCCACGCCCACCCGCGGCTCGCCCGCGCGCTGGCCGAGCAGGCCGAGGTCCTCTGGCACGTATCGAACCTCTACTACACGCGGCCGCAGATCGAGCTCGCCGCGTGGCTCGTCGAGCACAGCTTCGCCGACCGCGTCTTCTTCTGCAACAGCGGCGCCGAGGCGAACGAGGCGGCGATCAAGCTGGCCCGCAAGCACTTCAAGGAAACCGGGCAGCCGGGCCGCTACCGCATCGTCTCCATGGAGCTCTCCTTCCACGGCCGCACCATGGCCACCCTCTCGGCGACGGGGCAGGAGAAGGTGCGCCACGGCTACGACCCGCTCCTCGAGGGTTTCGATTTCGTGCCCTTCAACGACGCCGAGGCGCTCCGCCGGGCGATCGGGCCGGAGACCGCGGCGGTGATGCTCGAGCCCGTCCAGGGCGAGGGCGGGGTGCGCCAGCCGGACCCGGGCTATCTCGCCCGCGTGCGCGGGCTCTGCAACGAGACCGGAACGCTGCTCATCTTCGATGAGATCCAGACCGGGATGGGCCGGACGGGGACCCTTTTCGCCTACGAGCAGTTCGGGGTCGAGCCCGACATCATGACCCTCGCCAAGGCGCTCGCCAACGGGCTGCCCATGGGCGCGATGCTCGCGCGCGAGCAGGTGGCCGCGGCCTTCGGCCCGGGGGCCCACGCCTCGACCTTCGGCGGGACCCCGATCGTCTCGGCCGCGGCGCTCGAGGTTTGCCGCATCCTGGGCGAGGGCGAAGTGCTCGCCCACGCCCGCGCGGCCGCGGCCCATTTCCGGGTGCGCCTGGAGGAGCTCAAGGCGCGGCACGGCGTGGTCGAGGAGGTGCGCGGCATGGGGCTGCTCCTCGGCCTCAAGCTCGCGGTCGACGGCGAGCCCTTCGTCCACGGCTGCCGCGAGGCGGGCTTTCTGATCAACTGTGTCCAGGGGAACGTGCTCCGCTTCGTTCCCCCGCTCATCATCACCCCCGAAGAGATCGACGCGCTCGTCGCCTGCCTGGACCGGCTGCTCGCCCGGGCGGGGAAGGGGGCGGGGTAACCGCCGATGGCCGAGAAACTCTGGAAGGGACGCTTCGGCGAGAAGACGGCGCCGGTGGTCGAGCGCTTTACCTCCTCGATCGCCTTCGACCGCCGGCTCTACCGCTACGACATCGAGGGGAGCATCGCCCACTGTCGGCTGCTCGCCCGCGCCGGCATCCTCACGGCCGACGAGGAGGACGCCCTGGTCGAGGGCCTCCACCAGGTGCGCCGCGAGATCGAAAACGGGGACTTCGTCTTCGACGACACCCTCGAGGACATCCACACCCACGTCGAGTCGCGGCTGACCGAACTGGTGGGCAAGCCCTCGCAGAAGCTCCACACCGGCCGCAGCCGAAACGACCAGGTGGCGCTCGACCTGCGCATGTACCTGCGCGACGTGGTCGACGAAACGGCCGCGGGGCTGGAGGAGCTGCAGCGGGTGCTCGTGCGGCTTTCCCGGGAGCACTTCGAGGTGCTCCTCCCCGGCTACACCCACCTGCAGCGGGCGCAGCCGGTCAGGCTGGCGCACCATTTCCTCGCCTACGTCGAGATGTTCGCTCGCGACGTCGCGCGGCTGCGCTCCTGCCGGCAGCGGGTGAACGTCCTGCCGCTGGGCGCCGCCGCGCTCGCCGGGACGGCCTACCCCCTCGACCGGGCGCTCGCCGCGGAGCTGCTCGGCTTTGCGGGGGTGTCGGCGAACAGCCTCGACGCCGTCTCCGACCGCGACTTCGTGATCGAGTTTCTCGCGGCGGCCGCGATCGCCATGATGCACCTGAGCCGCTTCTCCGAGGAGCTCGTGCTCTGGTCCTCGAGCGAGTTTCAGTTCATCGAGCTGCCGGATGCGTTTGCGACCGGCAGCAGCATCATGCCGCAGAAGAAAAACCCCGACGTCCCCGAGCTCGTGCGCGGGAAAACCGGTCGCGTCTACGGGCATCTCCTCGCGCAGCTCACCCTGATGAAGGGGTTGCCGCTCGCCTACAACCGCGATCTCCAGGAGGACAAGCCCGCCCTCTTCGACGCCGCCGACACGCTGCTTGCGAGCATCGAGGTCTTCTGCCGCATGCTGCCCGGCCTGCGCATCCGGCGCGAGCGGATGGAGCAGGCCCTCGGGGAGGGCTTTCTCAACGCGACCGAGATGGCCGACTACCTCGTGCGCAAGGGGCTCCCCTTCCGCGAGGCGCACCACGTCACCGGGCAGGCCGTGCGGCGGGCGATCGAGAAAGGCTGCGAACTCCACGAGCTTCCGCTTGCCGAGCTGCGCGGCCTCTCGCCGCTGATCGAGGAGGACCTCTTCCCCTGCCTTGAGCCGCGGGCCGCCGTGGAGCGGCGGGCGGTCGTCGGCGGAACGGCCGCCTCCGCGGTGCGCGCGGCGCTCGAGGCGGCCGAGCGGCGCCTTGGCATGGCCGGGGGAGGCGATGGCTGAGCTCGCGCGCCGGGGGCGGATCTGGCTTTTTCTCGCGGGGCTCGCCGTGATCGGCTTTGCCGCGGCCGGCTGCGGCCGCAAGATGCTTCCCATCCGTCCCGGCTCCTACCCCCCGCCCGCGGTGAAGGCCCTAAACCATGCCTGGAGCGAGGAGGGGACGCTGGTGCTCACCTGGGAGGCGCCTTCGCCCCGCACGGAGCAGGAAAGCCCGGCCGCGGGGTTCCGGGTGCTCCGGGCGCGGTTGACCCCGGAGGAGGAGAGTTGCCGGGGCTGCCCCGTGCGGTTCGATACGGCCGGTCAGGTGAGGGCGGATGCCCGCGGGGAGGACGGCCGCTTCCGCTTCGTCGACCGGCCCTCAGCCGGTTTCGTCTACCGCTACAAGGTGGTCGCCTACTCGGCCGAGGGCCTGGTCTCCAAGGAATCGGCCGTGCTGCAAGTGCGGCGCTGAGCGCCCGCTTCCCGCCCCGAAGACGGATCCCATGGAAGAAATTCCCTTCGTCAAGATGAGCGGCAGCGGAAACGACTTCATCCTGGTCGACCACCGCGTGCCGCGCATTGCCGAGGCGGACCTGGTCGACTTCGTGCGGGGGGTCTGCCGCCGGCGCCTCTCGGCCGGCGCGGACGGGGTGATCCTGATCGAGCCCTCCGGCCGGGCGGATTTCCGCTTCCGCTTCTTCAACGCCGACGGCAGCCGGGCCGCCATGTGCGGAAACGGCGCCCGCTGCGCGGCACGCTTTGCCGTGCTCGCCGGGATCTCCGCCGGGCCGGAGGTGGCCTTCGAGACCGAGGCCGGGGTCATCGCGGGCCGGGTCGAGGGGCGGCGGGTGAGGATCCGCCTGACCGACCCCGGGCCGCCGGGGGCGGAGGCGGTGCTGGAGCTGTCCGCCGGACGCCTGGTCGTGCGCCGGATCGACACCGGTGTCCCCCATGCCGTGGTGATTCACCCCGAGCCGGAGGCGCTCGACGTCGCCCGGCTCGGGGCCGAGATCCGCCATCACCCGGCCTTCGCCCCCGAGGGGGTGAACGCCAATTTCATCCGGCCCGACGGCCGGGGGGGGATCGTGATCCGCACCTACGAGCGCGGGGTGGAGGGGGAAACGCTCGCCTGCGGCACGGGATGCGCCGCCGGGGCGCTGGTTGCGGCGCGGGTGCTCGGGCTTAGCTCCCCGGTTGCGGCCCTGACGCGGAGCGGGGAGCGGCTGCGGGTCTTCTTCGAGGAGGCGGGCGAGGGGTTCCGGAACGTCTTCCTCGAGGGCGAGGCGCGGCTGATCTACCGCGGGGTCATGAGCCGGGAGGCCTGGGAGCCGGGGCAGGCGGCGTGAGCGGCGGGCACACGATCTTCGTCGGCCTGGGATCCAACCTGGGCGACCGCATCGCCCACTGCCGCTTCGGCATCGGCGCGCTCGAGGAGGGCGGCTCGATCCGGCTGACCGCCCACTCGCGGTTCTACCTGACCGAGCCCCAGGGGTACCGGGAGCAGGACTGGTTCGTGAACGCCGTCGTGCGGGGGGAGACGGGGCTTTCGCCGGCGGCGGTGCTGGCCCGGCTCAAGGAGATCGAGCGCCGGGCGGGGAGGGAACCGGGCGGGATCCCCTGCGGGCCGCGGGTTCTCGACCTCGACCTGCTCCTCTACGACGGGCTCGTGCTCGATCTGCCGGGGCTCACGCTTCCCCACCCGCGGCTTGCCGAGCGGCGGTTTGTTTTGCAGCCGTTGTGTGATATAGACCCCGACGTCCGGCATCCCGTTCTCGGGCAAACGGCGCGGGAGCTGCTCCGCGGCCTCGGGGAAAGCGGCCAGCGGGTGGAAGCGATTTCATGATCCGCATTCTCGTCATCCTGCTTGGCTGCTACATCGCCTGGCGGCTCATCCGCGGCCTTCTCCGCAAGAAGGCGCGCACCGAGGCCATGCCCGAAGGCCCCCGGGGCCGGATCGACGACGTCATGGTGAAGGACCCGCAATGCGGCACCTACGTCGCCCGGCGCGACGGGATCGTCGAGAAGACCCCGGAGGGGGAGCTCGTCTTCTGCAGCCGCGAGTGCCGGGAGAAGTACCTGGCCGGGCAGAAGCGGAGCGAGGGCTGAAGCCGTTTTCGTGGTCATGGAATCCCCGCACCTCTCATCGGCCGACGCGGCCAAGCCGGTCGAATCCCGCGAGCAAGCCGGCACGGCGCGGCTTCCAGGCGGCCTCTGGCAGCGTCTTCTCGACAGCGCCAGCCACCCGAACGGCCTCACCCTGATCCGGATCGCGCTGATCCCCCCGATCATTTTCTTCTTTTCGTTCCCGGAGAGCCCCTTGCTCTGCCTGCTCGCGGCGATCGTTTTCGCCGTCGCCGCCCTCACCGACTGGTACGACGGGTTCCTGGCCAGGCGGCAGGGGAAGGTGACCTTCATGGGGATCGCGCTCGACCCGGTCGCGGACAAGCTCCTCACCTGCTCGGCCTTCATCATGCTCGCCTCCCACGGGTGGGTGCCCGCCTGGATGGTGTGCCTCATCGTGGGCCGCGAGCTTGCGGTCACGGGGCTTAGGAGCGTGCTCGCCGGCCGGGGGCTCGACATCTCGGCCTCGCACCTGGGGAAGCTCAAGACCGGCTTTCAGATCGCGGCCATCATCCCCCTCATGATCCACTACCCCTTCCTCGGCCTCGACACGCAGACGATCGGCTGGAGCCTCCTTTGGCCGGCGATCGGCTTTACCGTCTGGTCCGGCGCCGACTATTACCTGAAGTTCCGCCGCGCGGTCTGAATCCTGTTGACAAATCCCATCCGGGGAGGTATGGAAGCGAGCTGTTTCGAGCGGGAATAACTCAGTGGTAGAGTGCGACCTTGCCAAGGTCGAAGTCGCGGGTTCAAATCCCGTTTCCCGCTCCATTTTTTTTGGCGGCATAGCCAAGTGGGAAGGCAGTGGTCTGCAAAACCACTATTCCCCGGTTCGAATCCGGGTGCCGCCTCCAGCCGCGCGACAGGAACCCGGCGGGCAAAAACCCCGCCGGGTTTTTTTTCATCCTCAAGACTAGGGGACGTCCATTTACATATTGGTTGAATCCGCCGGAAAAATTCCGGTCTACGGCCAGAAATCGGCGGGATGCCGCATTTTTCAGGGGATGCCCGCGCGGTTGTTCGCCCGATCATTTGCGCGGAAGGTCGGCGACAGAGCCTGGCGGTGCGACACAAAGAGGATCGCCCCGGTTTTTTTGCCGGGGCGGCAGCGGCCGTCGCCCGGTGATGGTTCGCGAAACGGTGAGCGGATGAGGTTTCGAGCCGGAAGGGGGCTCTGTGCGGCCGTGGGGGTCACGATCTTCTTCGCGCTGACCGCGTGCGCCTGCGGGGACGAGGGGCCTCTGCACCTCAGGACCCTATCGCACGGCGGGCTGGAGCGCGCCTATGCGGTTCATTACCCCCGCAACAAACAGCCCGTTTTCCGGAAGCCGCTCGTGTTCGTTCTTCACGGCGGGGGCGGGGCCGACGCCCGGACCATGGCCCGTCGCACGGGCATGAACGGGATTGCCGACCGGGAGGACTTCATCGTGGTCTACCCGGCCGGGGTCGATGGCCAATGGAACGATGGCCGGGGGAAGACCTTCCGCGGGGCAAAGGAAAACGCCGCCGTGGATGACGTGGGCTTTCTTTCCGCCCTGATCGACCTCTTCGTCCAACAGGGCCAAGCGGACGCCGTCCGGATCTACGCCATGGGCCTCTCCAACGGCGGCATGATGACCTACCGGCTGGGAATCGAACTCGGCCACAGGCTCGCGGCGATCGCCGCCGTGATCGCCAATATGCCGGAGAAGATTTCCTCCCTCAGGGCGTCCAGGCCTCTTTCGGTGCTGATCATGAACGGCACGGCCGACCCCATGATGCCCTGGAACGGCGGTCCCGTTCGCGTTTTCGGCAAGGAATACGGCAACGTCCTCTCTACGGACGAGACGGTGCGCTACTGGGTGAGGGCGGCGCTGCTTCCGCCGCGGCCGGAGACCCGGTCTCTCGAGGACACCGTCCCCGGCGACCGGTGTGTCGCGGAAGTCGACCGATATGGGGCGCCGGGGAGACGGGAGGAGGTCCTTCTGTATCGGCTCAAGGGGGGCGGGCACAACCTCCCCGGCGGAAACACCCCGGATCGGCCGCGTCTGCTGGGGCCGAAGTGTATGGATTTCAACGGACCGGAGGTGATCTGGTCCTTCTTTGCGAGCAAATAGGGGACGTCCATTTACATATTGGTTTGCCGTTTTCGGGGCATCGGCGCCTCCAATCTGCAGGGCCCGGGGGAACCCCTGAAGGAAGGTGGGGTGAAAACGATTCCTCCATCGCCGGGCGGCCTGAGCAAGCCCCTTTGCGAAAAGCCGGGTGTCGCTCTCTCCATCGCGCGCCCTGGACCAAAGGGGCCGGATCCCAAGCCTCTTGAACCGGAAGGAGCCTCGGCAGGAGGCGTTCGCCCATCGCGACACAATGGACTTCACCCCCGGAAGATGCCCGCAGGCCTCGCCCGGAGCCGAGGTGGCCTTGCGTCACATCCTGCCCAGAGGGCCGTGGCCGTAGAACGGCCGGCGCTTGACGCAGGCCTTTGGCGCAACCTCCGCCCCGGCATGACCTCTTCCCTCCAGCCTGCGCCCCCTCCACCCTGGTGCCTCGTTGCGGCTTGAACTCCTTCCGGTTCAGGCCGGTCCCCTGCGGGTGACCGCCGCAAGCGCGCCGGCGAGGTCGGCGAGGGTGAGGGGTTTATGGAGGAAGGTGCGGATGCCTGCGGCGGCGGCTTTTTCCTCGTTGGTTTTGTCGGAGAAGCCGGTGCAGAGGACGATGGGGGTGTTGGGGCGGGTTTCGAGGATT
>DYEU01000012.1 GCA_020725555.1 Desulfatibacillum sp. | reverse complement strand
GTGGAAGGGAAAACGCGGCCAGCAGGCGGCCTTTTATGCCAACCGCAACAACATCCGCAGCGATGCCGGCAAGGGCTGGATGCGCAAGCGGGGGGAGCTTTTGGAGCGGGCCTTCACCCACTATCTGGAAAGTCGGGGACGATGGTGAAATATTAAAGTCGGAAAGTCGGGGACGATGGTGAAATATTGACATTTACGGGCAGAAGCGGTAGCCAAAGCTGCCATGCCCCGCAAGGCCCGCATCGACGCCCCCGGCGCCCTCCACCACATCATCGTGCGCGGCATCGACCGCACCGCCATCTTCCGCGACGATACGGATTACGAAACCTTTCTTCTCCGCCTCGGCAGCCTCCTGACCGAGTCCTCCACCTCCTGCCTAGCATGGGCCCTGATGGGCAACCACGCGCACCTGCTCTTGCGCACGGGCCGAGTGCCCATCAGCACACTGATGCGCCGTCTTTTAACCGGCTACGCCCAGCAGTTTAACCGCCGCCACCGGCGCCACGGCGTGCTCTTCCAGAACCGCTACAAATCCATCCTGTGCGAGCAAGAGCCCTACCTGCTCGCGCTTGTTCGCTACATTCATCTAAACCCCCTGCGGGCCGGCATTGTGGAGGACATTGCGGCGCTCCGCAGCTACCCCCGCTGCGGCCACAGCGCCCTCTTGGGTGAGGTGCCCCGCTCCTGGCAGGATGCGGAGTACATCCTGCGTCTCTTCGACAGTCGGCGCCGGCAGGCGCGCCAGGCCTATGAGCGGTTTGTGGCCGAAGGCGTGGCTCAGGGCCGAAGGCCGGAGCTGGTCGGTGGTGGGCTGATCCGCTCCGCCGGGGGCTGGGCGGCCATCAAGGCGTTGCGCGGCGATGCTGGGCCGGTCATGGGCGATGAGCGCATCCTGGGCGGAGGCGAGTTCGTGCAAGCTGTGCTTGAGCAAGCACAGGAACAATTTGAAAAAAAGACTCTGGCGCGCATGAAAGGCTTGGACCTGGAGACGCTGATCGAGCGCGTGGCGGAGAATCTGGGCCTGGCGGCGGCCGGACTGCAAAGCGCCTGCAAGCAGAGGGCAGCGGTGCGCGGGCGCGCGATCGTTTGTGCCTTGGCGATTGACGATTTGGGCATCAGCGGCCGGGAGTTGTCGCGCCGGTTGAAGCTGTCCCCATCGGCGGTCAGCAAACTGGCCCACCGCGGGCGCAAAGACCCCCGAACGGAAACACTGGCAAAAGCCCTCTTCGGGACTCAGGCATAAAAAGCAGCACTCGGGATACCGTAAATGTCAATATATCACCATCGTCCTCTTGTTGGAAAGAGATACGCTCTCAGGCTCACGATTTTAATCCGATGATATTCTCCCAGCCGCAGCATCTCCTTATCCCCCGTCACGATGGCATCGGCTTTCCCAAAGCACGCACATTCCAAGATGCGGTTGTCGGGGTTGTCTTTCAGCACATGGACCGTTAGTGGCGGTTCAACCAACTCCCCCACCTCTGAAAGGATCACCGCCACATGGCTGAGGGCCTCTCGATCGCGGCCGAATTTCGCAGAAAGGACGCTCAGCACCTCCTTGATGATCTGTGGAGAGATGACAAGTTCATCATGCCCTGCGATGACTCTCAAGAGGGCCTTCTCGGCCATCCCGCCGGGGATGGCGAGGGCCGAGATGAAAATGTTCGTGTCAAAAACGACCCTCACGATTTCAAGTACCCTTGAAGGTCTTTCTCGGACAGGATTCCTTTTTCCTTTGCCTTGCGACTCCAAAAGCCCTGGGCCTGATAAAAATTCCTCTTCAGCCGCTCCCGCTTCGCTTGCCTTAAAGCATCTTGAATCACGGCGCTCACGGGTTTTCCCTCCTCCCGCGCCATCTCTTCAACTTCTCTGGCGAGATCCGGCGGAAGCGATATGGTCTTTTTGACAGCCGTTGCCATCTTCACCACCTCCATGGTGTGAATAAATCATACCACAGGGATTCGCCGAATCAAGGAAAATATAGGGACGATGGTGAAATATTGACATTTTGGGCAGGGGATCCGCTGCACCGGCGGCTGGGCGGCGATCAAGGCGATGCGCGGCGATGCCGGGCCGGTCATGGGCGATGAGCGCATCCTGGGCGGAGGCGAGTTCGTGCAAGCGGTGCTTGGCAGGCAAAGGCTTCGGCCTGGGAACGCTGATCGAGCGCGTGGCGGAGAATCTGGGCCTGGCGGCGGCCGGACTGCAAAGCGCCTGCAAGCAGAGGGCAGCGGTGCGCGGGCGCGCGATCGTTTGTGGGCCGGCGATGGATGATCTGAGCATCAGCGGCCGGGAGTTGTCGCAAAGGTTGAGGGTTTCGCCAGCGGCGGTCAGCAAGCTGGCCCAGCGCGGGCGCAAAGACCCCCGAACGGAAACCCCGGCAAAAGCCCTCTTCGGGACTCAGGCATGAAAAGCAGCACTCGGGAAACCGCAAATGTCAATATTTCACCATCGTCCTTTTGAATTCTTACAGGGGGCGCTCGCCGTGACGGCGGTTTTGCCCATCGCCCCTGAAAAGAGGGGAGAAAGCGGGGAGAGATTTCGGCCTGCGGCAAGCTGAAGGTGGGGGGAAAAGGCCCAAGCACAGAGCTTAAGCCATTGTTTTTCTTGCTGGTGCCGGAGGCCGGAGTCGAACCGGCATGGGGTTGCCCCCGGAGGATTTTGAGTCCTCTGCGTCTACCAATTTCACCACTCCGGCACAGGGTGCATCTATAGAGAATCGCCCCGCCGCTGTCAACGCGGCCGGCCGCCGGGGCCGGAAGGCTTGCGGGGAAAGAGGATGGGAAAGCCCGGTCTTAGCCGATCTCTTTGGCGACGGCGAGGATCTCCGCCTTGGGCACCTCGCCCTCGCGGATCACGACCGGCTTTTCGCCCGTCACGTCGACGACCGTCGAGCCCACCCCGCCCTTTAACCGCCCGGCATCGAGGACGAGATCGACCCCGTTGCGGATCCCGGGGTCGAGCCCGGGGATCTCCACGCAGCCGGGGCTGCCCGAGAGGTTGGCGCTCGTCCCCGTGATCGGCCCCCCGAAGGCGGAAACGAGGGCGGAGGCGACGGGGTGGCCGGCAAGGCGGATGCCGATCTTCCCGGTCCCAACCGTGAGCGGCGCGGGCAGGCCCTCCGCCGCCTCGAGGACGATCGTCAGCCTCCCCGGCCAGAAGCGGTCCATGAGCGCCCGCGCAAGCCTCGGGATCCTCGCCGCAAGCCCCTCCATCTCCTCCGGCCGGTGGATGAGCACGAGAAGGGCCATCGTCGCCGGCCGCTGTTTCAGGGCGAAGACCTTCTCCACCGCGGCCGCGTTTCGGGCATCGGCGCCCAGCCCGTAGAGGCAGCGCGTGGGGTAGCAGACGACCCCCCCCGCGCGGATGAGCTCCGCCGCGCGGCCGATCGCCCCGGGGTCGGGTTTGCGCGGATCGACCTTGAGGACCCTAGCGGGGCTCCTCGATGTTCTTTGCCTTGCGCTCAACTTCGGCCGCCATCTCCTCCTTCATGCGCTCGAGCTCGGAGGCAAGCCTCGCATCGGAAATCGCAAGCATCTGCACGGCAAGGATGCCCGCGTTCCGGGCACCCGATTTGCCGATCGCCATGGTCGCGACGGGGATCCCGGGGGGCATCTGCACGGTCGAGAGCAGGGCATCGAGCCCCTTCAGGCTCGAGGAGTCGATCGGGACCCCGATCACGGGCAGGGTCGTGTGCGCGGCGAGCACCCCGGCCAGATGCGCCGCGTGGCCCGCGCCGGCGATGATGACCCGCATGCCGCGCTTCGCCGCCTTTTCGGCGAAGGAGGCCGCCCGCGCCGGGCTGCGGTGCGCCGAGGCGACCGTCATCTCGTAGGGCACATCGAATTTCTTGAGCACCGCGGCCGCCTCCTGCATGACCGGAAGATCCGAGTCGCTTCCCATCACGATCCCCACAGCGGGTTTCATCGCCTTGCGCGCCATCGCTTTCCTCCCGATGTCCTTGCGGTAGTACACCCCATCCCAGCGGATTTTCGAGGCCGCGAGATACGCCTTGTCGATCGCCTCGGCGACCGTCCCCCCGAGGGCCGTCACCCCGAGGACGCGGCCGCCGTCGGTCACGACCGCGCGGCCCTTCGTTTTCGTGCCGGCGTGAAAGACCACCACGTCCCGGATGCGGTTTGCCGCCTCGATCCCGCGGATTGGGGCCCCCCGGGCGTAGGCGCCGGGGTAGCCCTCTTGGGCGAGGACGACGCAGACCGCGGCCCGCGGGTCCACCTCGATCGCGCACGAATCGAGCCTCCCCGCGATCGCGGCCTCCATCAGGGGGACGAGATCGGTCTTCACACGCATCAGGATCGGCTGCGTCTCCGGGTCGCCGAAGCGCGCGTTGAACTCGAGCACCTGCGCCCGGTCGCGGTCGATCATCAACCCGGCGTAGAGCACCCCCTTATAGGGCCTTCCCTCGGCCGCCATGGCGCGCACGGCCGGGACCATGATCTCCTCCATCACGCGGCGGTGCATCAGGGCATCGACCACGGGCGCGGGCG
This sequence comes from Desulfatibacillum sp., assembly GCA_020725555.1. Lineage (GTDB taxonomy): Bacteria > Desulfobacterota > Desulfobacteria > Desulfobacterales > SpSt-501 > SpSt-501. The sequence continues at coordinate 169,954 of DYEU01000012.1, read as the reverse complement.
AGTAGGCGCCCATGCCGCCGGTGTTCGGCCCGCGGTCGCCGTCGTAGATCGCTTTGTGGTCCTGGGCCGAAGGCAGCGGAAGGACGGTCTTCCCGTCGGTCAGGGCGAGAAAGGAGGCCTCCTCGCCCTTCAGGCACTCCTCGACCACCACACGGGAGCCGGCCTCGCCGAACTCGCGTGCGACGAGGATGCGGCGGATCGCCTCGCGCGCCTCCTGCAGCCCGGCGCAGACGATCACCCCCTTGCCCGCAGCCAGGCCGTCCGCCTTGACGACGAGCGGCGCCCCGAGCGCGGCCGCGAACGATTCGGCTTCCTTGGGGTCGGTGAAACTTCGCCCCCGCGCCGTGGGGATCCCGTTGCGCAGCATGAACTCCTTGGCGAAGGATTTGCTCGCCTCGAGCTCGGCCGCGTTTTTCCGCGGGCCGAAGATGGCAAGCCCCGCCTCCTCGAAGCGATCGACGATCCCCGCGGCAAGCGGCCCCTCGGGGCCGACGACGGTGAGATCGACGCCGTTTTCGCGCGCAAAGGCGATGAGGGCGTCGATCTCCCCGGCCGGAATCGGGACACACGCGGCAAGCCGCGCCATGCCCGCGTTTCCCGGGGCGCAGTAGACCGTTTTCACCCGCGGGCTCTGTGCGATCTTCCAGACGAGCGCGTGCTCGCGGCCGCCTCCCCCCACGACCAGAACCTTCATCGCTTGCTCTCCTCCCTGCCCCTTCTCATGCGTTTTCGGCGGCATCCCCCGCCGCCGCGGCCGCGATCTCCCGCTCCAGCACCTCGCGTTTTCGCCGCTCGAGCTCCGCGCGCCCGATGCGCGCGGCCGAGGCCCCGGCATCGAGGGCGATCTCGGCCAGGTAGCACTCGCCTGCGGGGGTGAGCTGCAGGTCGAGATGCGCGTAGGGAAAGCGCCCCCGCGCCATCGCCTTCCGGCAGAGGCGCTCGGCCGCCGGGTCCACGGGAAACGGCCGGCCCGTTCCGCCCGCGGCGAGGTTGGCGCGGAAGTGAAACGGGTTCTCGCGGAGGTAGGCCTCGACGTACTCCCCGACCACGATCACGCGGACATCGGCGATGCCCGGGAGAAAGGGCTGCAGCACGAAGGGATAGGCCCCCTGCTCGAAGGCGACCGCGTTGTAGAGCGCCTCGATGCTCTCCCAGCGCCGGACCCCGTGGCCGCAGTGCATCCCCTCCTGCTTGCTCACCACGGCGCCGATCCCCAGCCGGGCGTAGTCGTTCAGGGCGGAAAGAAGCTCCGCGCGGCGGCGCACGGCGCGCGTGTGCGGGGCCATGAACCCGCCTAAGATCTCGGCCTGGGCGCACTTCGAGCGGCTGAGGATCTGGCAAAGAAGCGAGGGGACAAAGCGCACCCCCCGCTCCGCCAGGTCGAGGGCCAGCGGCCCGGAAAGAAAGGACGCCGGCAGCGGGCCCGCGGCGACGTCGCCCGGGCCGAGCTCGGCGAGCAGGCCGCGGATCGCGGCGTGGCCGCGGGCGATCACGGGCCGCCCCCCCGCGGCGGCCGCCCCTCGAGGCTCAAGGCGATCAGGCGGTCCAGGAGCCGGCCGAAGCCGATCCCCGCCGCGGCCGCCGCGCGCGGCAGAAGGCTGGTCGCCGTCATGCCGGGGATGGTGTTCGTCTCGAGAACGAAGATCTCGCGGCCGCGAAGGATCATGTCGGTCCGGCTGTAGCCGCGGCAAAAGAGCGCGCGGTGGGCGGCAACGGCAAGGCGTCGGCCCTCGGCCGCAAGCTCGGGGTCGATCCGCGCCGGGCAGATCTCCTCGGTTGCGCCGGCCGTGTATTTGGCCCCGTAATCGAAAAACTCGTAGCCGCTGCCGGGGATGATCTCGATCAGGGGCAGGGCCTCGAGCTCGTCGTTGCCGATCACCGCGCCGGTGATCTCGATCCCCTCGATGAAGCACTCGAGCATCACCTCGCGGTCGTGGGCGAAGGCGGCCGCGAGGGCGGCGGGGAGATCCTCCGTGCGGCGGACGATGCTCACCCCCACGCTTGAGCCGCCGGCGACGGGTTTCACGACGAGCGGCAGCCCCAGCCGCCGGGTCACCGCCTCCGCATCGAGCGGGTCCGATCGCCTGAGCACGAGATCGCCGGGCACGGGGATCCCGGCCTCGCGGTAGAGGCGCTTGGCCGCGATCTTGTTCATGGCGACCGCGCTGCCCAGCACCCCCGAGCCCTGGTAGGGGATCCCCAGGAGATCGAGCATCCCCTGGATGGTGCCGTCCTCGCCGAAGGGGCCGTGAAGGAGGATCAGGGCCGCGTCGATCCGGGCGGCATCGGCGACGAGGCGGGCGAGGTCGGTCTTGGGGTCGTAGCAGGTGACCTCGTAGCGCGCGGGGTCGAGGGCGGCGAGCACCTGGCGGCCGGAGTTGAGCGAGACCTCGCGCTCGGCGGAGACCCCGCCGGCGAGGAGGGCGATCCGCAGGCGCTGGGGCGGTTTCGCATCCAAGGCGGTTTGGCTCTTTGCGTCCCCGATCGGTTGCCCCGACAACGGGCGGTCAGGAATACGCGGCGCCGAAGCGGCCGGGCCGCCCCTTCGGCTACCTCGGCTTTCTTTTCTTCTCGATGCGGCCGACCACGCGCTCGAGGTAGCGCTGCGGCAGCTCGAGGGCGATCGGCGTGCGCCGCAGGCTGTTCACCTTGAGGACGAGCAAGTTGAGTTTCTTGAGCGCGCGGTATTTCGCCTCGGTGTCGGGCATGGCGGCGAGGAGCTCTTCGGTCTTTTCGATCTCGCGGCGAAGCTCGATCTCGGGCGGGAGGCAGTCGGCGTTCTTGAGGATGCGGTAGGCGAGGCGAAGCTCCTCGGGGACGGAGGCCTCCTCCTCGAGGCGCAGGGGCTCGCCCGCGCCCGCAAGCCCCTCGAAGGCGCCCTCCTCCATCGCCCGCCGGATCCGCTCCTCGACGATCTTCTCGAAGCCGCTGATCATCCCGCCTTCGTCCCCGGCATCCCGCCTGCGGCGTGAAGCGCCGCGCGACACGGGCCGTTTATAGCGGGTGGGCCGCCCGGAGGCAAGGGCGAACCCCGCAAAAGGCGGAAGGCGCAATCTACTTCGGCGGCTCTCACCCCGGCCTCCGAAGACTGAGATCCGCCGACCCCCGAATTGTGAATATTTTTACACAACAACGGGTTTTCAACAATGTGCGCACCCCGCGGGAGCCGCCGATTTTTCAATTTTAGTTACTGAAATAATTAATAAATATTTTATAGTGCCCGCATGGTGGGATCTGGCCCGTATCTTGCTTTATCCATTGGCGAATGTCTCGCAATGGTGAAACACTGAAAGCGCGGCCTGTGAGCCTGGGGAGGAGGTGATGCGCGAAAGGGAAAAAGAAAGGCTTTTTCCGAATCCGGCAACCCGAACACCCGAACACGAACCGCAAGAGAAAGGGAGTCATCCGATGAGAAAAACCATCTTAATCGCAGCGGCACTTTTCTTGGTGGCGGGCACCGCGTTCGCCGTCCCCGTCGTGGACTTTGCCTCAAGCGCCTTCAGCGGGGTACACAATCAACCTTCGAAGACCGTAACCTATAGCGGAGTCGACTACACATTTAAAGCTTATCCTACGGGATCCAAACTGACCTGGAATCCCGGTGACGGCATCGGCATCAATGACGACGAGATCTCCGGTGCAATTTTGGACAAAAATGACGAACTGCTGGAGATCGGTTTTTCAAAGCCTCTGTACGTCACGGGAATCCATATCACGGATCTTTTCTATGAGAATGGCTACCGGGAAGAGGGACTTTACAAGCTCTATTACGCCTCGGGGGGATGGAGCGCTTGGATGCCCTTCCAGGCTCTTTTCTCCCAGGTCCCTGGGACCACCAACGGCGAGCTCTTCATCGCGCTCAGCCCCGCAAATCTGCTTGGCCTGAAGTTCACGACCCCTGACTACTGCAACTTTCTTCTTGATCCGCGGAATGATTACTCCGTCCGCGGGATCGATGTCCCCGAGCCGGCGACCATGCTGCTCCTGGGCTGCGGCCTGATCGGGGTGGCGGCGCTCGGCAGAAAGAAGCTCATCCGCTAAAACCGCTTAAAACGCAAAAAAGGCGGGACGCCGCAGAGGCGCTCCCGCCTTTTTCTTTTTTTGCGCCGCCGTCCCATCCCGGCGGCTTGAGCGCATCGGCCTTTTCCTTTTTCCCCAGATAAAGAAAAGGCCCCCTCGCCGCGAGGGGGCCTTTTTTCAGTAGACGCTGTGTGGTGGCGATGCAGGGATTTGAACCCCGGACTCTGCGGATATGAGCCGCATGCTCTGACCAGCTGAGCTACATCGCCACGGATCGGCGCTATAGTGCGCCAAACGGCCCGGATTGTCAAGCCGCTCCGGGGGTTGCGCCCGGCCGGGAGCGGCCGCGGGCGGGCGTGCCCGCGGCCCGTCATTTCGTCGAGCCCGCGGCCTCCACGCTGTACTCCTCGAGGTTTCCGGGCAGCCGGTCGAAGACGACCATGAAGGGGACGGCCGCGCCCGCCTTCACCCCCAGGTTCCGGTTCTGCTGGCCCTTCTGGTTCTTCAACTGCTCGGCGATCGCGGCCATGTCTTTCGCGGCAAGGTCCTCCGCGCTCAGGGTGTTTCCGGCGTAAACCGTGGCCGCACGGACGACGTTCTTGTTCTTGTCGTAGAGCTTCGCCGTCACCTTGATGAAGCTCCGCGGGTGATCGTACTCGTTTCGCACCTGGCCGCGGATGACGACGAGCCTCCCGGCGGATGCGTTTTCCACGTACTCGGCCTGGACGGTGTCGGCGAGCGGGCGGATCCTCAAACTCCCCGCCTCGTCCTGGGGGGCGGCCTGGAAGACCTTCCCCAGGAAGGGCACCTCGAGCTCGGCGAGGAAGGGGATCTCGATGTCCGAAAGGAGCGGCACGCGGAACCCGAGCTGGCGCGGGACGACGATCGCCGCAAGCCCCCCGACCACGAGCACGAGCAGCGCATAGACGAGCGTTTTCACGAAACCGCCTGCCCGCGGCCTGGGTTTCTTCGCGCGCTCCTTCTCCGAAACCTCCTCTTCTTCCTCCGCGGGTGCGGTGTCGAGTACCGCGGTTGCGCCTCCCGCCGCGGCCGCCGCCGGGACCGCAAAGGGGTCGGTCGAGGCCCCGTCGGGTGCGGACTCGGCCTTAACCTTCGCCGCGGCGAGCACCCCCGCCGCGCCGGCCGCCGCCGCGGCGATCCCCGCGGTCGCGGCTTGTGACGGCCGCTCCTCCTCGTCGTCGTCAAGGGGCTCGATCACGAGATCGGGCTCCGCTTCGGCCTTCTTCTCCGCTCTCTCCGCTTCGGGCTCGAGGAAAAGATCGAGATCGAGGTCTTGGGGCTCATCCTGCACGGCCTTGCCGGCCGGCGCAAGCGAGCTTGTGCTCTCATCCTCGGCCAAGAGCTTTTCGAGATCGAGCGTCTCCTCGTCCGCGGGAAGCGGCTCGGGGGCAGGTTGCTCCGGCACCCCCTTACCGGCGCCGAGCGGCTCCCCCGCGGGCGAAGGCTTCTCTTCCTTGGGGGCAGGGGGCCCCTCGCCTTCGAGGATCGCCTCGAGGTCGGTAAAATCGAGCTCTTCGGTCTTGACCGCAGGCTTGTCCCCTGCGGGCTCCGGCTCCTTTTCGGCCGAAGGGGCGACGATCGCCGCGAGATCGAGCTCCTCGGGCTCGCCCCCCGGGGGCCTGCCGCCGATCTCGCTATCGAGATCGAGCTCAAGATCGATCCCCTCGGTCGCCGCCGCGGGGGTCTTCGCCATGGGCGTCTTCTCCGCCGCGGCGGGTCCGCCGCCCTCGAGCATGGCCTCGAGGTCGGAGAGATCGAGCTCGTCCGCATCCGCAGGCGCGGCGTCCTTGCCGGCGGGGCCGGCCGCGGCGGCCGGGACGGGCTCGCCTGCCGGCCCCGCCCCGCCCTCCCCCAGGAGCGCGGCGAGATCGAAGTCGAGGCCCTCTTCGGCCGGCGAAGCCTCGGGTGTGGGTTCCTTGCCTGCTTCCTCCTTCTTTTCTTCCTCGAGAAAGGAGAGGTCTGCGAGATCGAGCTCAAGCTCGTCGGTCGAGGGCAGAATAGCGCCGCTTCCGGCCGCGGTCGCGGCCGGCGCCTCTTCCGGTGCGGCGGGCGGCAGATCGAGGTCGAGCTCAAGCTCCAGCCCCTCATCCGGAGCCTTCGCCTCCTGCCCCGCGGGCTGTTTTTCCGCGCGCGGGATGCCGGCCAGGAGATCGTCGAGATTCAACTCCGCGCCCTCCTCCCCCAAAGCCGGGGCGGAGGCCTGGGCGCCCGGCTTTTCCGGGGCCCCCGCGGGCTTCTCGCCCAGCAGGTCGTCCAGCCGCGCCTCGATCCCGGCGAGCGCGGCCCCGGCTTCTTCCGGGGCTTCGTCCTCGAGGAGCAGCACTTCCTCCTCGGGTTCCGCGGCGGGCGGCGGATAGACGGTGAAGACGTGGCGGCACTTGGAGCAGCGCACCTTGGAGCCGGTCGGCCGGATCTTCGCCTCATCCACCTGGAACTTCGATTCGCATCCCTCGCAGGTCACCTTCATGATCGTTCTCCGCCGTTTTGAGCCGCCTCCACCAGGCGAAAGATGCCAGGGAGGTGGCGGTATTGCTGGGCGCAATCGAGGCCGTAGCCCACGAGAAACCCTTCCCCGATCACGCAGCCCGCGTAATCGATCGGGACCTCGCCCGCACGCCGCTCGCGCTTGTCGATCAGGGCGCAGACCGCGACCCGGGCCGGCCCCTTGGCGAGGAGATGCTCGCGCAGCCCCTGGAGCGTGTGGCCGGTGTCAGCGATGTCCTCGACCAGGAGCACGTCCTTTCCCCTGAGATCGATGCCGCAGTCGAGCAGGAGGCGCATGCGGCCGGAGGAGACGGTCGCGTCCCCGTAGCTCGAGGCCTGGAGAAAATCGATCTCCACCGGGATCGTGAGCGCCCGCGCGAGATCGGCGAGAAAGACGAAGGCGCCCCGCAGCACCCCGACCAGGACGAGCCTTCGGCCGCGGAAATCCTCGGAGATCCGGCGGCCGAGATCGGCGACGATGCCCCGGATCTCCTCGGCGGAAAGAACGGGCTCGAGTCTCCGGCCCGCGGCGGCCATGGACGCCCCTTCGGCAAAGGATCGTCCCGCCTCCCGCCCTGCCCTGGTGCGGTATCGGCGGTCCTTGTGGAAAACTTTATCCCGATCGGCGCGTCAAGTCAAATGCGGAGAGAGCGAAAACTTTGCTTAAATACCCGTTTCAGCTAACTTTTCCACAAGCTCGCGCTGCTCGCGGGTCAGCGTGCGGGGGATCTGGATGTGAATGTGGACGTAGAGGTCGCCCCGTTTTCCGCCCTTCATCGCCGGCAACCCCTGCCCCGGGATGCGGAGCTTGGTCCCGCTCCGGGTCCCCGGCGGCACCTTGAGGCTCAAGGTCTTCTCCTCGAGCGTGGGGATGGAGAGGGTTGTCCCCAGGAGGGCCTCGGTGACCTTGATTTCGCGGTGGGTGACGAGGTCCTGGCCCTCGACGCCGAAGACCGGGTCATCGAGCAGCACCGTCTGGATGTAGAGATCCCCCCGCGGGCCGCCGAAGGGGCCGGGGTTCCCCTTGCCGGCAAGCCGGAGTTTCTTTCCGGTGGTCATCCCCTTGGGGATCTTGACCGAGATCCGCTCCGGGACCCCCTGGACCTGGAGGGTGATCGTCTTGTTCGCCCCCAGGGCCGCCTCGCGCAGGGTGATCGGCAGCTCGTAGACGATGTCTGCGCCCTTCACGGCCTGGGCCTGGCTGCGGCCCCGGCCGCCGAAGGGCGAGCCCGTGGCGTAGGTGAAGCGCGTGCCGCGGCCCTCGCCGAAGAAATCGCCCCCGAAGCCGAACTCGCGCAGGATGTCATTGATGTTGAAGCCCCGGAAGATGTCCTCCTGGGTGAAGCGCTCCCGGAAGCCCTCGGAGCCGAAGGTGTCGTATTCCTGCCGCTTCTGCTTGTCGCTCAAGACCGCGTAGGCCTCGCTGATCTTCTTGAACTTCTCCTCGGCCGTCTTGTCCCCCTTGGCGTGGTCGGGGTGGTATTTCATGGCGAGCTTGCGGTAGGCCTTCTTGATTTCCTCCTCGCTCGCGTCGCGGCTGACGCCGAGAATCTTGTAATAGTCTTCCGCCATCTTCCTGCACCTCGATCGGTACGGTCGTTCAGGTTCGGTGCAAAAATAGGATAAAATCTAATTGTGTCAAGAGCTTGCGTTATTTTTGAGGCTCAGCCCTCACGCCGCCATGCCGGCCCGCTGCGACTTGAGCGCCACCATGAGCACCGAGAGGGCCGCGGGCGTCATGCCGTCGATGCGGCTTGCCTGGCCGAGGCTTGCCGGACGCACCTCGGCGAGCTTCTCTTTGAGCTCGCGCGAAAGGCCGGGGATCGCGCCGTAGTCCATCGACTCGGGCAGGAGAATCCTCTCGAGGTCGCGGAACTTCGCGATCTCGCGCCGCTGCCGCTCGATGTACCCCGCGTACTTCACCTCGATCTCGACCTGGCCGGCCGCCCGCGGGTCAAGGGGTGCGGGCGGCGGGGAAAGGCGGGCGACGGTCTCGTAGTCGAGCTCCGCGCGCCGCAGGAGCTGCTCGAGGGAGGCCCCCTGCTCGATCGGCGGCGAGTTCCGCGCGGCGAGGGTCGCGTTCACCTCCGGGGCGGGCCCCACGACGGTCGTCTGGAGACGCCGGATCTCGGCCTCGATCTGCCGCCTTCGCTCGCGCAGCTCCGCCGCGGCGGCCTGCGGCACGAGACCCAGCGCGCAGCCGATCTCGAGCAGCCGCAAATCGGCGTTGTCCTCGCGCAGCGTGAGGCGGTACTCGGCGCGCGAGGTGAACATGCGGTAGGGCTCGCGCGTGCCGCGGGTGACGAGGTCGTCCACCAGCACGGCGAGGTAGGCCTGGGAGCGGTCGAGGACGAAGGGCGGCCGGCCCTGGACGGCGCATGCGGCGTTGATGCCCGCCCAGAGCCCCTGGGCCGCGGCCTCCTCGTAGCCCGAGGTGCCGTTGATCTGGCCCGCGAGATAGAGGCCGCGGATGCGCTTGGTCTCGAGCGTCGGCCGGAGCTGCAGGGGGTCGACGTAGTCGTACTCGATCGCGTAGGCCGGCCGCATGATCTCGGCCTCCTCGAGCCCCTCGATCGAGCGCACGAGCTCGATCTGCACCTCGAGCGGGAGGCTGTTCCCCAGGCCGCTCGCGTAGATCTCCTCGGTGTCGAGGCCTTCTGGCTCGAGGATCACGGGGTGGCGGGGGCGGTCGGGGAATTTCACGATCTTGTCCTCGAAGGAGGGGCAGTAGCGCGCCGAGGTGCCGGTGATCACCCCGCCGTAGAGGGCCGAGCGCGCGAGGTTGCGGCGCACGATGGCGTGGGTGCGCTCGGAGGTGTAGCCGATGAAGCTGGGGACCTGGGGCAGGACGGGCCCGCCGCCCGCCGCCGAAAAGGGGGGCACCCCGGGATCCCCGGGCTGGGGCGTGAAGCGGCGGAAATCGATGCTGGCGCGCCGGATCCGCGGCGGGGTCCCGGTCTTCAGCCGCCCCATGCGGAAGCCGAGCTCGCGCAGGTGGGCGGCGAGCCCGTAGGCGGGGAACTCCCCGGCCCGGCCGGCGGGGATCGCGCGGAAGCCCACGTGCACAAGCCCGCTCAGGAAGGTCCCCGTCGCAAGGATCACGGTCGTGGCGGCGTAGGGGAAGCCGGTTGCGTCCTCGACCCCGTGGACCCGCCCGCCCGCGACGATCAGCCGCTCGACGAGCGCCTGCTTCAACGCGATGTTCGCCTCGGCCGCGATCGCGGCCCTCATGCAGGCGTGGTAGCGGCGCTTGTCGTTCTGGGTGCGCGAGGACCGGACCGCGGGGCCTTTGCGCGTGTTCAGCCGGCGGTACTGGATCGCCGTGCGGTCGGCGGCCTTGCCCATCTCGCCCCCGAGGGCGTCGATCTCGCGCACGAGCTGGCCCTTGGCCATGCCGCCGATCGAGGGGCTGCAGGGCATGGCGGCCACCTTGTCCAAGTCGATCGCGAGCAGGAGCACGCGGCAGCCCATGCGCGCCGCGGCGAGCGCGGCCTCGCAGCCCGCGTGGCCCGCGCCGACGACGAGCACGTCCCAGGTGCTGGAGGCGGCGGAAGGCATCGGACGGACGGAAGACCCCCGAAGCGGATTGTGGCCCAGGCCGCGGCTGTGGTAGAAGGAGACGTCACGCCGCCTGGCGGCCCCCGGACGGGAAGACGGAAGCACGGGAAAGACGACCGGGTGCGGATTATACGGGGGCCGCGCGGCCGGGTCAACCCTTCCTCATGGCCGAGAGATACCGGGACCTCAACTCCTACCTGCGCGAACGCTTCGGCTGCCGCGTGCAGAAGATCACCCTCGACGCGGGCCTCACCTGCCCCAACCGCGACGGGACAAAGGGGACGGGCGGCTGCATCTACTGCAACGGCCGCGGCTCGGGAACCGGGGCCCACGGCCGCGGGCTTACGATCCGGGAGCAGATCGAGAAAGGCAGCGCGGCGGTCGCGCGCCGCTACGGGGCGGAGCGCTTCATCGCCTACTTCCAGTCCTTCTCGAACACCTACGCGCCCGTGGCGCGCCTGAGGGCCCTCTACGAGGAGGCGGCCGCCGCCCCGGGGGTGGTCGCGCTCTTCATCGGCACGCGGCCGGACTGCGTCTCGGAGCCGGTGCTCGACCTGCTCGCGGAGTTCGCGCAGCGCCTGCTCGTCTGGGTCGAATACGGGCTGCAGTCGGCCAACGAGGCCACCCTCGCCGCGATCGGACGCGGCCACGGGCTGGATGCCTTCCTCGCGGCGACCGCGGCGACCCGCGCCCGCGGGATCCCGGTCTGCGCGCACATCATCCTCGGGCTCCCCGGCGAGGGCCGCGAGGACGCACGCCAGACGGCCCGCGTCCTCGCCGCGGCCGGGGTCGAGGGGGTGAAGATCCACAGCCTCTATGTCGTGCGGGGGACCGCGCTCGAGGCCCTCTACCGCCGGGGGGGCTACCGGCCGCTTAAGCGCGAGGAGTACGCCCGCTGGGCGGCGGACGTGATCGAGCGGCTCCCCCAAGGGGTCGTCATCCAGCGCCTCACGGGGGACCCGCACCCCGCGGAGCTCGTCGCCCCGGCCTGGTGCCGGGACAAGGCGGCCGTGCTGGCCGCGATCCGCGGGGAACTCGAACGCCGGGACACCCGGCAGGGGATTTTCGCCGATGCCGAAGCCGACTGACCTCGCCTGCAAGCCCTTTCCGCGCTCCTTCGGGGCCGAGGAGTTCGACCTCTCCTTCAAGGTCTTCCACGAGCTCATGGCCCGCAAGGTGACCGACATCCTGCTCATCAGCAGCCCCTACGAGGCGTTCATCATGGAAGAGGAGGGCCGGCTCGCCGAGCGGATCATCCACGAGTACCGCGGGCTCAACCTCTCGCGCCCCCCGATGCTCACCTGGGTCTCGACCTCCGCCGAGGCCCTCGAGGCGCTCGGCCGCAGGAAGTTCGATCTCGTGATCACGATGCCCCTGGTCGACGAGATGGACGCCAACGAGCTCGGCCGCGCGATCAAGGCGCAGTACCCCGAGCTTCCCGTCTTCCTGCTGCTGCACCGCTCGGGCCGCCAGATCCTCGAGGAGGCCACCTTCGACCCGGAGGCGATCGACCGCGTCTACGTCTGGCAGGGGAACGCCGACCTGCTGCTCGCCCTGATCAAGAACCTCGAAGACCGCATGAACGTGGTCTACGACACCGAGCGCGCCCGCGTGCGCGTGCTTTTGCTCGTCGAGGACTCCCCGGTCCACTACTCGGCGCTTTTGCCGATCCTCTACAAGGAGGTCGTCTCCCAGACCCAGGCCGTGATGGAGGACTCGATCAACGACGAGCACCGCATCTTCCGCATGCGCGCGCGGCCCAAGGTGCTGCTCGCCCGCAGCTTCGAGGAGGCGACCGACCTCTGCCGCCGCTTCCGGCCCTATCTGCTGGGCGTCCTCTCCGATGTCCGCTTCCCGCGGGCGGGAAGGCTCGACGACGCGGCGGGCTTCGCCCTGCTCGCGCAGATCCGCGCCGAGGACCCGGATCTGCCGCTTCTCGTGCTGAGCACCGAGGAGACCAACCGCGAGCGGGCGCTTTCCATCCCGGCCGCCTTTCTCAACAAGAACTCGCCCACGCTCCACGCCGAGATCCACGACTTTTTCCTCCGGTCCCTCGGCTTCGGGGACTTCGTCTTCCGCACCCCCGAGGGCCGCGAGATCGCCCGCGCCTCGAACCTCGAGGAGATGGAAAAGCTCCTCCCGGGGATCCCCGAGGAGTCGGTCGCCTACCACGCCGGCCGCAACCACTTCTCGAGCTGGCTCATGGCGCGCTCGGAGATCATGCTCGCCTCGCGTCTGCGGCCGATGAGGCTCGAGGACTTCGCCAGCGTCGCCGCGCTCAGGGGCTTTCTCGTGGAGGCGATCCGCGAGCGCCGGCGCGGCATCCGCCGCGGCGTGATCGCCGCCATGGCCCCGGACCGCTTCGACCCGGAGGCCGACTTCACCAAGATCGGCCGCGGCTCGCTCGGCGGCAAGGCGCGCGGTCTCGCCTTCGCGGCGAGCCTCCTGCGCGACTGCGGCGACCTGTGGGGCGACCTCCCCGGGGTCGAGGTCCGCATCCCCAAGGCGCTCGCCGTCAGCACCGAGGCCTTCGACGCCTTCATCGCCGAAAACCGGCTCGAGCGCTTCGCGGCCGAGGACGCCGAGGAGGAGGAGGTCGCCCGCGCCTTTCTCGCGGCACGCCTCCCGGAGTGCCTCAGGCGGCAGCTCGCGCTCTTTCTCGAGCACACGCGTTGCCCGCTCGCCGTGCGCTCCTCGAGCCTGCTCGAGGACGCGCAGTTCCAGCCCTTCGCGGGGATCTACCGCACCTACATGCTCGCCAACAACGAGGAGACTCTGGAGGGGCGGCTGGCGCGCCTGGAGAACGCGGTCAAGGCGGTCTACGCCTCGACCTACTACCGCAACCCCAAGTCCTTCGCGCGCAGCATGGGCCACCACTTGGGCGAGGAGAAGATGGGGGTCCTGATCCAGCACCTCACGGGGACGTCCTGGCGGGGGCTCTTCTTTCCCGCCCTCGCCGGGGTGCTTCAGTCCTGGAACTTCTACCCCATCGGGCCCATGCGCGCCGAGGAGGGGATCGCCCACATCGCGCTCGGCCTGGGGAAGACCGTGGTCGAGGGGGAGACGGCCTTGCGCTTCTCGCCCCGCCACCCCCAGCATCTGCCCCAGTTTTCGACCGTGGAGGACATCCTGCGCAACTGCCAGAAGCACTTCTTCGCCCTGCGCCTGGCGGGGACCCCGCCGATCGCCGGGGCGGAGGAGGACCCGGCCGTGGTGCGCGTGGCGGTCGACGAGGCGGCCGACGCCCCGGCCGTGAGGCGTCTTGCCGACACCTACGTCGCCGCCGAGCACCGCATCCGCGAGGGGGTGACCGGCGAGGGCCCGCCGATCCTCACCTTCTCGGGGATCCTCCGCTACCGCGAGTTCCCGCTCGACGAGATCCTCAACCGGCTGCTCGAGATCGGCCGCCGGGGCATGGGCTGCGCGATCGAGATCGAGTTCGCGGTCGACTTCCCGGCGGGCCGGCGGCCCGTCTTCGACCTGCTCCAGATCCGGCCGATGACCATCGCGCGGCAGCGCGCGCGGGTCGAAATCGGCGAGGGGGAATGCCGCCGCGCGGTCTGCCGCTCGCAGACCGCGCTCGGAAACGGGGTCACCTCGGGGATCCGCGACATCGTCTACGTCGACCCCGAGGCCTTCGACGCCGCGCGCACCGTGGAGATCGCCGCCGAGGTGGGGCGCTTGAACCGCAAGCTTGAGGCGGAGGGCAGGCCCTATTTCCTGATCGGCCCGGGGCGCTGGGGGTCAGCGGACCGCTGGCTGGGGATCCCGGTCAAGTGGAGCGACATCTCGGCCGTCAAGGCCGTGGCCGAGACCGCATCGCCCGCGCTGCGCGCCGACCCCTCGCAGGGGTCGCACTTCTTCCACAACATCACCTCGCTCGGGATCTGCTACCTCACGGTCTCCGAGAACGGCGAGGATTTCGTGGACTGGGGCTGGCTTGGCGCCCAGCCCCTCGTCGAGCGCACGCGCCACCTGCGCCACGTGCGGCCGGAGCGGCCCGTCACGATCAAGATCGACGGCCGGCGCTCGCTGGCGGTCGTGCTGCCCGGGGAGGATCAGCGGGAGGCCTGAAGGAAGCGCCGGGCGTCCTCGTCGCCGAGCTCCGAGGCGCGGCGGAAATCCTCCCGGGCGCGCTCGCGATCGCCCGCCAAAAGACGGGTGCGGCCGCGGCCATAGAGGAAGTGGGCGTTTTGCGGGTCCAGGGCGAGCGCGCGGTCCATGTCCGCAAGGGCGCCCTCGAGATCGCGGAGCTCCGCCCGGGCCACCCCGCGGGCGAACCAAGCCGCGGCGTTCGCCGGGTTGAAGGCAAGCGCGCGGTCGAAGTGGCGGATCGCGCCGCGGTGGTTGCCGTAGGTGGAGGCGAGCACCCCGCGCTCGAACCAGAAAGCGGCGTCCCGGGCCTCGCCGCCGGCGGGGCGGGCGGCGGAGCGAAGGGCGCCGTTTGCCGCGAAGGCGTCGGGGGCGAAGAGAGCGACGGCGAGGAGGGCAAGAAGGCTTGCCGCAACCGTGCGTGAAACGACGGATGGCCGGAGCATGCGTGTTTCCCCCTGCATCATGGATTTTTCTAGACTATCGGCCGCGGCCGCCGCAACTTGAGCCCCCCGCCGGGGGGCGGGAGGTGCGCTTTTCGCTGGCATCCGGGGGCGGCCTGCGCTAAGGTGGAAAGGGTGCACGAAAAGCGCGTTTGCGGACCATGAGTCAGGGCGATGCGTGAGTTGCGGATCCTTCCCCTGGCGGTCGGGGTCAACGAAACCGACCAGGGGGTGATGACCTACCTCCACGGCTACGGCCGGAGGATTCTCCTGCCGATCTACGCCTTTGTCATCGAAGGCGCAAGGCAGCGGATCCTCGTCGACACCGGGCTTTCCGAGTTCCGGGTGCCGCAAGGGGCCGAGGAGAAGCTCGGCTTTCCCGTCCTCGGGTTCGAGGAGGCGCTCGCCCGCGTCGGCCTTGCGCCCGGGGAGATCGAGATCATCGTCCACACCCACCTCCACAACGACCACTGCGAAAACGACGCCCTGTGCCCCAACGCCGAGATCTGGGTGCAGCGGGCGGAGATGGCGTTTCTGCGCCGGCCGCACCCCGTCGACCACCGCTACGACCCGGATCTCCTGGCCGGGCTGCGGGTGAGGGAGATCGAGGGCGATGTGCTCCTCGAGGAGGGCATCGAGCTTCTCTTCTCGCCGGGGCACACGCCGGGCGGCCAGTCGGTCGCCGTGACCACCGCGCGCGGCCGCGCGGTCATCACCGGCTTCTGCTGCAACGCGGAGAACTTCCCGCCGCGGGCCCCGGCCGTCGCCCCCGGCGTGCACCTCGATCTCATCCAGGCCTGGGAGACGGCCCAGCGGATCCGCCAGGCGGCCGACCTCCTGATCCCGATCCACGACCCCGCCGTGGGGCGGATGCGGCGCATCCCCGAATGAGTAAGGCCATGACCGCGGAAAAGGACCTCGTGCTGATCTACTTCGAGGACAAGCCGCTCTCCTTTGCGCGCATCGAGGGGATCGAGCCCGACCACAAGCCGGACTGGTACCACGTGCGCCTGCTGCTGCTTCAGGTCCCGGTCCAACTCGTGACCTGGATCCTGCGCAGCGCCTACATCGAGGGCGCCGAGTTCACGATGAACGGCAAGCGCATGCGGCTCGAGAAGGTGACCGCCCCCGCGGAGCCCGCGCGGCGCAAAAAGGAAAAAGAGGAGCCGGTTCCTTCCGGGAAGGCCAAGCCCGAGGGCCAGCCGGCCAAGGTGATCCCGCTCGCCCAGCTCAAGAAAGACCGCTGAACGCGGCCGCCCCACCGCCCGTGCCCGCCCGGAACGCCATCGTCCTCTCGGCTTCCCGCCGCACCGACATCCCGGCCTTTCACATGCCCTGGTTCATGCAGGGGATCGAGGCCGGGGCCTTCACGGTCGAACACCCCTTTTCCCGGAAGACCCGGAGCGTCCCCGCCACAATCCCCCCCGTGCAGGCGATCGTTTTCTGGTCGAAGAACTACGGCCCCTTTCTCGCGGGCGGCTTCGGCGAACGGCTGGCCAAGCTGGGCTACGGCCTCTTTTTCCAGTTCACGATCAACCCCGAGGATGCCCTGCTCGAGCCCCGGGTCCCCCCCCTTGCGGAGCGGCTGGCCCAGCTTCGCGGGCTTGCCGCGCGTTTTGGGGCCGAGGCGGTCAACTGGCGCCTCGACCCCATCTGCGCCTACCGCCTGGGGGAAACGGGCCGCATCCGCGACAACCTCGGGGGAACCGCGCGCATCGCCGATGTGGCGGCCGCGGCCGGGATCCGCCGCTGCACGACGAGTTTTCTCGACCTCTACGCCAAGGTCCGGCGCCGGGCCGCGGGGCGGCGGCCCGGCGTCTCGTTCGTCGACCCGCCGCCGGAGGCGAAGATCGAGACGCTCCTGGCGCTCGAGGCGCTGCTCGCCGGCCGGGGGATTGCGCTCTTCACCTGCTGCGAGGGGGAGCTGCTCGGGCGCCTGCCTGGTTCCTCGACGGTTCGCGCCGGGGCCTGCATCCCGAGCGAGCACCTGGTCGCGCTGTACGGGGGGCGCCTTTCATTCGCCCGCGACCCGGGCCAGCGCCGGGCGCAGGGCTGCCTCTGCCGCGTCTCCCAGGACATCGGCTCCTACGACCGCCAGCGCTGCGGCCACGGCTGCCTCTACTGCTACGCCGCCGCCCAATAGGGGACGTCCATTCTGATATCACTATAGAGGGAGTCGCGCGTGAAGATCGGGTCGCTCGAGCTGGGGGAAAACCCCGTGTTCTTCGCCCCTCTCGCCGGCATCACGCACGCCCCGGCGCGGCTGCTCGCGCGCGAGGCGGGCTGCCCCCTCGCCTGGAGCGAGATGGTCAGCGCGGAGGGCCTGGTGCGCCGCCAGGCGAGCTCGCTTGCCGATCTCAAGCGCCTGCCGGGAGAGGACCCGGTCGCGGTGCAGATCTTCGGGGCCGACCCCGCCGTGATGGCCGAGGCCGCCCGCATCGTCGAGGAAAGCGGGGCCGCCGTCCTGGACATCAACGTCGGCTGCGCGGTGCGGAAAATCGTCCGCCAGGGGGCCGGCGTCGCCCTGATGCGCGAACCCGGACGGATGCGGGAGTTGCTGCGGGCGGTGCGCCGGGCGGTGCGGATCCCGCTCACGGTCAAGATCCGCAGCGGCTGGGAGCCGGGCGGGGGCCAGGCGCTCGCCATCGGGCGAATCGCCGAGGAGTGCGGTGCCGACGCGGTCACGCTCCACCCGCGGACGGCGGTGCAGAAATTTACGGGAAGGGCGGACTGGGGGCTGATCGCAAGCCTGAAACGCTCGCTGGCGATCCCCGTAATCGGAAACGGCGACATCCGGACGCCGGAGGACGCGCGGCGCATGTTCGAGGAGACGGGCTGCGACGCCGTGATGGTGGGCCGCCGTGCCGTGGGCGACCCCCATTTTTTCCGTGAAGTGAAGGAGGCCCTGGGGGGCCGCCCGATCCCGCGCGAAGACCCCGCCGAGCGGATCTCCCGGATGGGGCGCTACGTCGAGCTCTGCGTCGCCTGCCACGGCGAGGAAACCGCCTTCCGGCTGCTCCGCACCCGCCTTCCCTGGTTCACCCGCAACCTCCCGGGCGCCGCCGCCCTGCGCCGCCGCCTCGCCGCCTGCCGCAGCCTCGCCGAGCTGCGCCTCCTCTTAGGGGACGTCCATTCATATATTGCTTGGGATCCCGACTCCGTTTAGCGCTTGAAGGACGGTGGCCGGGGGACGTTCAGGAACGTCCATGAATTGGTCACGCGACCCCTCCGATCGCGCGCATCCCCCTGTTTAATGATATCTGAATGGACGTCCCCTATTTGAGTCCCCTATTTGAGGAAGGAGGCGATGGCGGCGTTGACCGCGGCGGGCTTTTCGATGGGGACGAAGTGGCCGGCATCGAGGATGTGCACGCGCCGGGCCCCGGGAATGTGTTGTTCGAGGTACTCGCCGTACTTGGGCGGGGTCAGGCGGTCATCCTCGGCCGAAATCACGAGGACCCGCTGCCGGATCTCCGCAAGCCGCGGCATCACGTCGAAGGCGTCGCAGGCCTTGAAATCGCCCCAGACCACCTCGGGGTCGGTCTTGCGCGAATCCTCCAAAAAGGGCCGCTTGACCGGCTCCGGGGTCTTGGGCGAAAAGCCCATGCGGTCGATCCAGGCGACATAGCCGCCGGGGTCCTTCACGATGAGGTCGAAGAGACCCGGCCAGACGCGGAGCCGCGCCCCGGAGCTGACGATGATCCCCTCCCGGAAGAGGCCCCCGTGATCAAGAAGCAGCTGCTGCGTGATCGCTCCCCCCATGCTCAAGCCGCAGGGAACGGGGCGCGGCAGCGCAAGGCGCGTGATGAAGTCGGCGACGAAGGCCGCGTAGTCGGGAACCGATTTCCGGGCCGCCCCCCCGCTTTCCCCGTGCCCGGGAAGGTCGAGGGCCATCGTGTTGGCGACACGGCCCAGCCCCTCCACCTGGGCCTCCCAGAGCAGGGCGGACTCCCCCGCCCCGTGAATGAAGACGAGCGTCGGCCGCTTTTCATCCCACGCGTCTTGACCCCGCAAAAACGAGATTTCCCCCGCCCGGTCCCGTTTCATCGCTTCTTCCCCCGCGGTTGCGGATGGCCTACCGCGCGCCCGCTGCCCGCTAATGATATGTAAATGGACGTCCCCTATTTGACGAGGGAGGGGAGCCACGTCGCGATCGGCGGAAAGAAGATCACGATGAGCAGGCCGATGATTTGCAGGATCATGAACTCGGCCATGCCTTTGAAAATCGTGGCGAGGTCCCAGTCGGGGACGACGGACTTGAGGTAGTAGGCCGACATGGCCACCGGCGGCGACATGTACGCCGTCTGCAGGTTGACGGCGGTCAGGATCCCGAACCACACCATGTCGACCTTGAGGGTCGCCACCACCGGGATCAGGATCGGAAGAAAGAGCAGCACGATCGCCGGCCACTCGAAGGGCCAGCCAAGCACGAAGACGAGCACCATGATCAGGATCAGCATGAGCATAGGGCTCAGCTCGAGGCCCAGCAGCGTCTGCGTCATCACCCCGGCCGAGCCAAGCCGCCCGAAGACCGCCCCGAAAATGTTGGAGGCAAGCGCCAGAAAGAGGATCATGCTCGAGGTCTGCATCGTGCGCAGCGCCGCCGACTTCAACCCGGCGACGGTGAGCCTCCGGTGGCAGAGACTCAAGATCAACGCCCCCAGGCAGCCGATGCCCGAGGCCTCGGTCGGGGTCGCCAGCCCGAAGAGAATGCTCCCCAGGGTCCCGGAGATCAAGACGGCAAGGGGCACGAAGCCGACCAGGAGCTCGAACAGCACGGCGGACTTGGACGCCAGCCGCTGCTCCGGCGGCAGCGCGGGCCCGAGTTCCGGGTTGAGCAGGCAGCGGAACAGACAATAGCCGATGTAGAGGAGCGCCAGGAGCAGCCCCGGGCCGAAGGCCCCGGCATAGAGCTTCACGACCGAGACGTTCAGGACCGGCCCCATCACGACGAGCATGACGCTCGGCGGGATGAGAATCCCGAGCGTCCCGCCGGCGGTGATCGCGCCGGCGGAGAGCCGCGCGTTGTAGCGGCTCTGGATCATGATCTGCCCGGCCATGATGCCGAGCACGGTCACGGCGGCGCCCACGATGCCGGTCGCCATGGCGAAGATCGTCGCCGTCAGGATGGTCCCGATGTAGAGCGAGCCCCGCAGCGAGGCGAAGAGGTGCTGGAAGGCCCGGAAGAGCCGCTCCATCAGCCCCGCCTCCTCGGTGATGTGCCCCATCAGGATGAAGAGCGGCACCGCGGCCAGGACCTCCTCCTTCATGATCCCGTAGGTCTGCATGACCATGAGATCGAAGACCATCCCCCCCAGCCCCCAGTAGCCGAAGCCCACGGCGAGGATGATCAGGGTGAAGGAGATGGGAAAGCCCAGAAAGATCACCGCGAGCATCAGGGCGAGCATCAGAAAACCGATCAGCTCATGGCTCATGGGGCCGATCTCCGGAGATCGCGGTCGCCAGGCTCTTGAAAAACTGGGAGACCCCCTGCAGGAGGAGAAGCAGCGCCGTCAGGGGGATGATCGCCTTGTACGGGTAGATCGGCGGCCGCCAGAAGGTGAGCGATCCCCGCTCCCCGATGACCCAGGAATCGTGGAAGTAGTTCCAGCCCGCGACCAGAAAGAAGAACATGCCGGGAAAATACAGCAAGAGGTACACCGCCGCGTCGATCGCCCCCTGCCAGCGCTTCGGTAACTTGTGGTAGAGGACGTCGGTGCGGATGTGGCCGTCATGGAGCAGCGTGTAGGGGGCCCCGACCATGAAGATCGTCCCGTAGAGCATGTAGGTCAGGTCGTAGGCGAAAAAGGTGGGGGCGCGGAAGAGGTAGCGCGAGAAGACCTCGATGCTCAGGATCGCCACCAGCGGATAGACGAGGAGGCTGACCGCCTTGCCGCTCGCCTCGGAGACGGCGTCGATCCCCTGGAGAAGCCGGGCCCCGGCACGCATGGCCGTCCCTCCCTTCGCCGGCGAAACGCGCCCCCGGCGGCGGCGTCCCGTGTCCGCCGCCGGGGGCGTTCCCGCCCGGTCTTACTTCTTCGGCCAGTAGTAGTTCGCGCAGATGTCGTAGCTCGCCTGGAAATCGCGGCGGAAGGGGACGATCTGGCGCGAGAACTCCTTCATCGACTTCGAGACCTTGGCGAAGAAGGGGTCCTTCGCCTCGTAGCCCGCGTGCACCTTGTCCCAGGCCTTGAGGATCTCGATCAGCACCTCGCGCGGCGTCTCCATCACGTTCACGCCGGACTTGGTTTTCAGCTCCTCGAGCGCCTGGACGTCCTGGACGGAGATCTCCAGCCAGCCGCGCAGCAGGTTCTCGCGGCTGGCGATGTCCACGATCGCCTTCAGGTCGGCGGGGAGCTTGTCCCATTTTTCCTTGTTCACGAGCAGCTCGAGGGTCCCGGTCGAGCGGTGCATGCCGGGGGCGTAGTAGTACTTGGCCACGTCCTGGAAGCCCAGTTCTTTGTCGAGGTAGGGGCTGTAGAACTCGGCGCCGTCGATCACGCCGCGCTCGAGGGCGGGCAGGATCTCGCCCGCGGGCATGGCGATGACCGTCATGCCGAACTCCTTGTAGATCTCCGCCGTGAGCCCCGAGGCGCGGAACTTCGCCCCCTTGAGGTCGGCCACCGTCTTGAAGGGCTTCTTGAACCAGCCGAGCGGCTCGGTGTTGAGGACGAGGGTCGGGATGACGTGGACCTTCATCTTGAGGACGTCCTGATAGAGCTCGCGGTAGAGCTCGTAGCCCCCGCCGTAGAAGAGCCAGCTCACGTAGTCGAGGTTGTCCATCCCGAAGGGGCCGCCCGAGGCGCTGGTGAAGAAGTTGAGCGCGGGCTGTTTGCCCACCCAGTAGGCCGACCAGCCGTGGGCGCAATCGACCAGCCCCTTGTGCACGGCCTCGAGGACGTCGAAGGCGCCGACCACGGTCCCGGCCGGGACGACGTCGATCTTGAGGCGGCCGCCGGCCATCTCCTCGATCCTCTTGGCCAGGCCCTCGGCGTTGCGGTGGAAGGCGAGCCCGGCGGGCCAGACGGTCTGCATCTTCCAGACGATGGGGGCCTGGGCGCGAGCCGAGTCGGCCGGAAGCCCTGCGGCAAGCAGACAAACGGCGAACAGGACACACAGCATTCTCTTCACAGCTCAATCCTCCTTTCCGTCGTGTGCTGCACCCGGGCGGCCATGCACGACACCGCCCGGGTTTCGCGGCCGACCTCGTGCTGGCCGCCCTTTTCAGGCCGCAATCGGAAACGTGGCGCCGGGGAGTAGGGTTGACGGCCGCCCCCGGCAGGCGGCGGGCTGCGACGACGCGGGAAGGCTCCCGCCCCGGCCGGGCCGTGTCGGCCACCGGCCCGGGTTCAGGGTCCGGCACTATCGACCGGATCGGGTCGCGTTGTCAAGATGCAACGCGGCCGCCGCGATGGAGGTAGGTCCGGTAGCCGCCGCTCAGGTTGCGGCAGCGGAACCCCTTCTGCGACAGGAGCCGCGAGGCGAGGTAGGAGCGCTGGCCCACGTAGCAGTAGGCCCAGATCTCGCGGTCCCGCGGCAGCTCCTTGAGCCGCTCCCGCAGGCGGTCGACGGGGATGTGGACGGCCCCGGGCACGCGGCCCCGGCCCACCTCCTCCTCCGTCCGCACGTCGAGCAGCAGCCCCGGGAAGCCCTCCAGGTTCTCCCAGTGGGCGATCCGCGCATCGCCGCGGAGCACGTTCGCGGCGATCATGCCCGCCACGTTCACCGGGTCCCGGGCCGCGCCGAACTGCGGGGCATAGCAGAGCTCGGCCTCCTCGAGATCGAAGACGGTCCCCTCCTTCTGGATCGCCATGGCGATGACGTCGATCCGCTTCTCGACGCCCGCGCGGCCGACGGCCTGGGCGGAGACGATGCGGCCGTTGTCGCGCCGGAAGATCAGCTTGAGGGCGATCGGCTCGGCCCCGGGGTAGTAGCCCGCGTGGTGGTCGGGATGAAGGTAGATCTTTTCGAAGGGCCCCTCCTCCCCCCAGAGGCCGGCGCGGCGAAGCGCCTTTTCGCTCGGTCCCGTGCAGGCGGCGGTCGCCTCGAACACGCCGACCACGGCCGTCCCCTGGGCCCCGCGGAAGGAGGACTCCCGGCCGAAGATGACGTCGGCCGCGATCCGCCCCTGGCGGTTCGCCGGCCCCGCAAGCGGCACCGGCCCGTAGCGGCCGGTCACGACGTCCTTCACCTCCACGGCATCCCCCACGGCCCAGATGCGGGGGCTGCTCGTGCGCATCCGGGCGTCGACCCGGATGCCGCCGCGCTCGCCGATCTCGAGGCCGGCTGCGCGCGCAAGCTCCGTCTCCGGCCGCACCCCGATGCAGAGCAGCACGAGATCCGCGCGCTCGGAGGCCCCGGAGGAAAGCCGCGCGCGAAGCCCCCCGGAGGGGTCGGGCTCGAAGCCGAGCACCGTCTCGGAGAGCCTGAGCCGCACCCCGTGCGCCGCAAGCGTCGCGGCGAGCGGGGCGGCCATCTCGGGGTCGAAGAGCGGCAGGACCTGGGCCTCCCGCTCGACCACGGTCACGGCCAGGCCGCGCCGGAGGAGGTTTTCGGCCATCTCGAGCCCGATGTAGCCGCCGCCCACGATCAGCGCCGCCCGGGCGCGGCGCTCCTCGATCCAGCCCCGGATGCGGCGGGCGTCGGGGATCGTGCGCAGCGCGAAGATCCCCGGCAGATCGATCCCCGGCCAGTCGGGCCGGATGGGCTGCGCCCCGGGGGAAAGAACGAGCGCGTCGTAGCGCTCCTGGGATTCTCTCCCGGTCGCCAGCTCCCGCACCCGAAGCAGCTGGCGCGCCCGGTCGATCGCCACCGCCTCGGTCCCCAGCCGCACCTCGATGCGCAACCGCTCGCGGAAGAGCTGCGGTGAGGCGACGAGCAGTTCCTCCTCCCGGGCGATCACCCCGCCCACGTGGTAGGGAAGGCCGCAGTTGGCGAAGGAGACGAAGTCGCCGCGCTCGAAGATGACGATCTCGGCCTCCTCGGAAAGCCGCCGCGCACGCGCGGCGCAGGAGGCCCCGCCCGCGACTCCGCCGACGATGAGCAGACGAAACGGCGCCATGGACCTTGGATTCCTTTCCTTGGCGTAAGGATGCGGCGCAAACCGCCGCCGCGACGACAAGACGGATCTCATACCCGATCGCCGCCCGCGAAGCCAGCCGGAGACCTTCCCGGTTGACCGCCGGGGGCGGATTTCCTAATCTGCAGGGGAGATGTCCGCGACACGGGAGGGGGGCATGAACATTCTCGTCGCCTTCGACGGCACGCGCGAGGCCCGGGAGGCCGCGCGCCTTGCGGCCCGGCACGCCAAGGCCATGCAGGGCCGGGTCATTCTCGCCCACTCGATGGTCGGCGGCCCGGAGATCCCGCGCCAAGACTTCGAGCGCGCCGAAAAGGAGCTCAAGCTCGCCGAGCTCGCCCTCAAGGAAGAGGGCGTGGACTGCGAAAGCCTCCTCTCCGTGCGGGGCCTCGAGCCGGGCGAGGACATCGTCGAGATCGCCCGCGAGAAGAAGGCCGACGAGATCGTGATCGGGATCGAGCGGCGCTCCAAGGTGGGCAAGCTCCTCTTCGGCTCGACCGCCCAGTACATCATCCTGAACGCCGCCTGCCCGGTCGTGACCGTGCGCTGAGCCCCGCTCGCGCCGCCCCCCGGCCGCGCGGGCGGAAAACCGCCCGGAAGCGTCAGTCCCCGCCGCGGACGACCTCGATCCGCGAGGAGACCTCCCGCACCCCGGCCACGGCGCGCACGGCGTCCACGGCGCGCTGCCGGTCCTCGGCGTTCGTCACCACCCCCGCCAGGCGCACGCGGCCCTTTTCGGGCACCTCGATCAGGAGGTGCGCCGGGTCGATGCGGCGCTCGATCAGCTCGGCGCGGATGCGCTTTTCGAGCTCGAGCTTCTCCATCGCCTCGAGGGCGCCCAGGCTGCACTCCTTCAGGCTCTCCGCCCGGGCCGCGGTCACGATGAGCTCGGAGGCGGCCTTCACGTCGAGCTTGTGCAGATGGATCACGAGGTCGTAGAGGCTCGGGTCGTCCCAGTCGATGCGGTAGGCGAACTTGAGAAAGCCCGCGCGATCGCGGTCGCGCTGCCGGATGAGGCGCCGGGCCGCCTCCGGGTCCATGCCGCTTCGCCGCGCCAGCGCCTCGGCCCGGCGGTTCTCGGAGTCGAAGAGCCGCACGTGGAAGGCACAGTCGAACTCCTGGAGCAGCACCTGGCTGCCGTGGCCGACGATCACGCCTTCGCCCGCCCGGGCCGCCTCGTAGACCGCCGACTCGAGCACCCGGACGAAGACGTGCGGCCGGGTGCGGAAGAAGAGCTCGAAGAACCCCGGTGTTTTCTCGTCGAGCCGCTCCACCTCCTCGGCCGCAAAACCCTGCGCGACGATCCGCTCGCGGAGCACGACGTCGTCCACCAGCGGCCAGCCCAGCGTCTCGGCCACCCGCCGCGCGATCTCCACCCCGTTGCAACCGTAGCTTTCGGTGATCGTGATCAGCGCCATCGCCAACCTCCCGTTTGGGTTTCTCCGGCGGCTAACATAAGGGTCCCGCACCCCGTTGCCAAGACCGGCGAAGGCAATCGGTTGACAGCCCTCGAGGCGCTCTCTATAGAGAGAGCGGCCGTTTCGGGGCGGCCGACCCGGCCCGCGATCCATTCCGCGAAACCCGCTCCGGGTCCTGCCGGCCGAGGAAAACGAACCCGGGCCCCTCCCGCTCGTTTGCGCGCCCGCATCCGTTTTCCGCCCGGAACCGGCCGCCCGTTTTTCCCGCGGAGGAACCCCCGATGGAGCATCCGGCCGCGCGCGCGGGCGGGATCCTGGCCGAGCTGCGGCGGAGATCCCCCCTCGTCCACGCGATCACCAATTGCGTCTCCGCCCCGTTCACGGCGAACGCGCTGCTCGCCCTCGGCGCCGCGCCGGTCATGGCGCACGCGCCCGAGGAGGTCGAGGAGATGGTCGACCACGCCGACGCGCTCGTCGTGAACCTCGGGACCCCGACCGCGGCCGCCCTCGAGGCCATGCGCCTTGCCTTGCGCCGGGCGAACGCCCGCGGGATCCCCGTCGTCCTCGACCCTGTGGGCGCCGGGGCGACGGGCTTCCGCACCCGCGCGGCGCTCTCCCTCATCGCCGCCGGCCCGCCGCGGGCCATCCGCGGCAACCCCTCGGAAATCCTCGCCCTCGCGGGCGGCCGAGGCGGCCGCGGGGTCGATGCCCGAAACGGAGTGGAGGAAGCCTCTCCCGTCGCGCGCGCGCTCGCCGCGGGCGGGGTTGAGGCCGTGGCCGTGACCGGCGCGGTCGACCTCGTGACCGACGGCCGCCGCGAGATCCGCGTGGCCAACGGCCACCCCCTGCTTGCGCGGGTGACGGGCACGGGCTGCGCGGCGACCGCGCTCGTCGCCGCCTTTCTCGCGGTGGAAGCCGATGCGCTTTCGGCCGCAGCCGCAGCGCTCGCCTGCCTCGGGATCGCGGGCGAGCAGGCGGCGGAAGGGGCAAGCGGGCCGGGCACCTTCGCCGCCCGGCTGCTCGACGCCCTGCAGGCGCTTTCGCCGGGGCAGCTCGCCGCAGCCGCGCGGCTCACCTGCTCCGCCGCCCCCGGGGGAACCCCATGAAGCTCTCGGAGGTCGGCGAGTTCGGCTTCATCCGGCGCATCCGGCCCGGCGCCCTCTTCCGGCCCGAAGCCGTCGTTCGCGGCATCGGCGACGACGCCGCGGCCTTCCGCCCCGAGGGCGGCCGGCTCGCCCTGGTGACGACCGACCTGCTCGTCGAGGGGATCCATTTCCTGCGCGAGGAGGGACGTTTCCGCGATCTCGGCTGGAAGGCGCTCGCCGTGAACCTCAGCGACATCGCCGCCATGGGGGGCGAGGCGCGCGAGGCCTTCATCGCCCTCGCCGTCCCCGAGGCGACCCCGCTCGAGGCGCTCGAGGAGCTCTACCGCGGGATCGGCGATCTCGCCTCCCGCTGGCAGGTGAACGTGCTGGGCGGCGACACGACCGCCGCACCGCGGGACCTCGTGATCTGCATCACGGTCTACGGCGAGGTCGCCGAAGCGGAGCTCCTCACCCGGGCGGGCGCCCGGCCCGGGGATGCGCTCGTCGTCACCGGAACCTTAGGCGACAGCCGCGCGGGGCTGGAGATCCTCCTCGGCCGCGCCCGGGCGGAGGGCGAGGACGTCGCGGCGCTCGTCTGCGCCCACCGGCGGCCCGTGCCGCACCTCGCCGAGGGCCGCTTTCTCGCCGCCGCGGGGGGCGCGGTGCACGCGGCGATCGACGTGAGCGACGGGCTGGGCGCCGATCTCGGCCACCTCCTCGAGGAGAGCGGGGTCGGCGCGCGCCTCTTTGCCGCCCGGCTCCCGGTCTCGCAGGCCCTCCGCCGCTTCTGCCGCGGCCTGGGCCGCGACCCCGCGGAGTACGCCTTCGCGGGCGGCGAAGACTACGTCCTCCTCGCCGCCGTCGCCCCCGAGGCGGTTTCGGCCCTGGGGAAGGGCTTCCGCGAACGCTTCGGAGGCGACCTCGCCGTGATCGGCGAGATCACCGCGGCCGGCGTGCGCGAGTGGATCGACGAAACCGGCTCCGCCCGCGAGCTTTCCGCCCCGGGCTGGGACCACTTCCGAAAGGGGTGACGATGGACCGTCCCGCGCGCACCTACCGCCGGGTGCTCACGATCGCCGGCTCCGACTCGGGCGGCGGCGCCGGCATCCAGGCCGACCTCAAGACGATCGCCGCCCTCGGCTGCTACGGCGCCTCGGCGATCACCGCCCTCACGGCGCAGAACACGACCGGGGTGCGCGCCATCCACCCCGTGCCCCCCGCCTTCACCGCGGCCCAGATCGACGCCGTGCTCGAGGACATCGGGGCCGATGCGGTCAAGATCGGCATGCTCTATTCCTCCGAGCTGATCCGCACCGTCGCCCAAAGCCTGCGGCGCTGGGGCGCGCGCCACATCGTGCTCGACCCGGTGATGGTCGCCCAGAGCGGGGACCGCCTGCTCCGGGAGGAGGCCGTGGAGGCGCTGAAAGAGCAGCTTATCCCGCTCGCCGACCTCATCACCCCCAACCTCCCCGAGGCCGAGGTGCTGCTCGGCCGGCCGCTCCGCGGGGCGGCGGAGATGGAAGAGGCCCTCCCGGATCTCGGGCGGCTGGGCAGCCGCGCGGTGCTGCTCAAGGGCGGGCACCTCGAGGGCGCCGAGAGCACCGACCTGCTCTATGTCCCCCACGAGGGGCGCACCGTCGCCTTCTCCTCCCCGCGGCTCGCCACGCGCAACACCCACGGCACCGGCTGCACCCTCTCCGCGGCCGTGGCGGCCGGTCTGGCGAAGGGGCGCCCGCTCCTCGAGGCCGTGCGCGAGGCGAAGGCCTACCTCGAGGCCGCGCTGCGCGCCGGTGCGGGCTACGCGATAGGCCGCGGGCACGGGCCGGTGCACCACTTTCACCGCTTCTGGGAGTGAGGGGCGGCGGCCCGCCTCGGCCTCAGCGGCCGAAACGCGCGGCGAGCCCGTGCCCCAGGGCGATCAGGAGCACGAGAGCGGTGAGGGCGAGCAGGCCGGCCGCCAGGGCCCGGTGAGCGGCACTTTCGCGGCGGCGCTCGGTGTAGCCGAGGAGCCTCCCCGCCAGCGCGCCGGCGAGCAGCCCGCCGCCGTGGGCCCAGTTGTTGATCCCGGGCACCAGAAAGCCGAAGAGAAACAGCACGAGCGCCCAGGTCCCCACCTGGCGGTAGAGCGCGGCCCCGTAGCTTCCGCCGCGGCTTTTGCCGTAGTAGAGGATCGCCCCGACCAGCCCGCAGACCCCGGCCGATGCGCCCACGGTGAGGCGCACGCCGACGGCCCAGGAGGCGACGAACCCGCAGACGCCGGCCACGGTGTAGATCACGAACATGCGGCCTGCGCCGTACTCGCGGCCGACGATCAGGCCGAGCTGGCGCAGGGCGGCGAGGTTGAAGGCGATGTGCAGCAGCCCCGCGTGGAGGTAGCCCGCCGCAAGAAGCGTCCAGAGGCGGCCGTAGCCGTCGATCGGGATCGTCCCCGTCGCCCCCAGGGCAAAGAGCGCGCGGTCCGAGGGCCGAAAGAGCCCGAGCGGGTTCATCGTGAAGCCCGCCGCCGCGGGGTCGAGGAGCAGGGCGACGGCGAAAAGGACGATGTTCGCGCCGAGGATGAGGCGCAACAGCAGGTCCGGGTCGCCAAGGGCGCGCACCGGGAGAAGACGCCGCCATGCGGCGCCCGGGGACCTCAGGCCGCAATGCGGGCAGGCGGGCTCGCCCGCGCTGAGCAGGCGCCCGCAGCGCGGGCAAAGGAAGGAGGTGCGCCTCTCGTTCACGCCATCGGGGTTCCCCGGCGCCGATCAGCCCGACACCCAGGAGAGGCTGTCGGGCAGGAGGTCGTCTCCGCGCCGGCTTTCGATCTCCGCGAGCGCACGCCGCAAGCCCTCGCGGGCCTTCTCGTCGAAGCCCGGCGTGCGAGCGGCCCCGGCCGGGCAGAGGCCCGGGATCTCCGCAAGCCGCCGGTCGATCCCGGAAAGGAGTGCGGCAAGCGCCTCGCGGCCTCCCCGCAGGCGGGGTGCGGCTTCTTCCTCCCGCTCCAGCAGCGAGGCAACCTCCCGGTGCAGCGCGGAGCGGATCTCCGCGATGCGGGCTTCCAGATCCCGGCAAAACGATTCCCACGTCATGACGGCATTCCTTCCGCGGGTTGCGCCGACCCGCAGTTTTCTTCGCTTCCGCGCGGCCGCGATCCCCCGCGACCGACGGCCGAACATAAGGCCCCACCCGGCCGGGTCAAGCCTCGCCGCGCGCTCAAGGCCGGGGAATTGACAGGCGCCGCCGTTTGCGTGTACGGCTCAAGCATCGTCACCCTTCACCCGGCAGGCCCGATGTCCGTCGCCGTTCACCCCGCCGCGCCGCAGCGCCCCTCCCGCCGGGAGTCGGCGATCGCGGCCGCCCTGATGGCGCTGCTCGCCCTCATCGCGGCCGCGGTGCTGCGGGAGCAGAAGCGCCCGCACCCGGCGGTCGAAAACTTCCTCCACGCCCGCGGCCTCGCCGCGGCCGCCCGGGCGCCGGAGCCGGCCGCCCTGTTGCCCCCGCCGGAAGGAACCCGCACCCTGACCGCGCCGGAGCGCTTCGACCGCGACAGCCTCTCCGACAAGATCGACGGCAAGGCCGAGCTCTACCTATCGGCGGGGTTCGTCCGCCTGGACTGCCAGCGCCTGGCGCTCGAGGGCGACGAGGACGCCTGGATCGAGGTCTTCCTCTACGAGATGGGGTCCTTCGAAAACGCATTATCCGTGTTCAGCGCCCAGCGCCGGCCGGACGCGGCGGCGCTCGACGTGGCCGAGTTCGCCTACGCCGCCGAAAACGCCTTCTTCTTCGTCCACGGCACGCGCTACGTCGAGCTGATCGCCTCGGGGGCGGGCGAGCCCTTCACGCGGGCGATGCAAGCGATCGCCCGGGCGCTGACCGCCGAGCGCCCCGCCGGCCGGCCGGCCTGGACCGAGCGCGAGCTCTTCCCCGCCGCGGGCCTCATCCCCGAGAGCCTGGGGCGGGTTGCGGCCGACGCCTTCGGGCTGGCCGGCCTCGACCGGGTCTACCGCGCAACCTACCGCACGGAAACCGGCGAGGCGATGCTTTTTTTCACCCGCAGGGAGAGCGCCGCAGAGGCCCAGGCCCTCGCCCGGGCCTACCTCGAGATGCTCCGCACCTTCGGCGCCGCCATCGCCCCCGCCGAGGGCCTGGAGGGGGCCTCCCGCATCGAGGTCCTCGACACCTTCGAGGTCGTCTTCACCCGGGGGCCGTTCTTCGCGGGCGCCCGTGAGGCGGCCGACCCCCGCCTGGCGCTCGATCTCGCCCGCAGGCTGGACGAACGCCTTGCCGAGGCCGGCCATGCGCCCCGCTGACCCGCTCAACCGGCGCGAATTCCTCAGGCGCGCAGCCGGCGCGGGCCTGGGGATCGCGCTCGCGGGCGGGCTCTCCGGCCTCGCCTTCGACCCGGAGGGCCCCGCGGGCCTTCCCCGCGAAGAGGCGAAGACCGGGCTGCCCGATTTCTCGCTCCCGGGGACGGCCGGCCGCCTCGCCATCGCCCGCGGCGCCGAGCGCCGCGAAACGCTCGGCCTCGCCCTGCGCGCGCTCGGGGGGATCGAGTCCTTCGTCCGCCCCGGCGACCGCGTCCTGATCAAGGTGAACGCGGCCTTCGCCTCCCCGCCGATCCTCTCGGCCACGACCCACCCCGATCTCGTCTTCGAGCTCGTCCGGCTCTGCTTCGCCGCCGGCGCCGCCGCGGTCGTCGTGACCGACAACCCGATCAACGACCCGGCGAGCTGCTTTGCGCTGAGCGGCATCGGGCCCGCGGCGCGGCGCGCCGGGGCCGCACTCGTCCTGCCCTCCGAGGGCCTCTTCACCCCCGTCAGCCTCGCCGGCGGAAGTCTCATCCGCAACTGGCCGGTCCTCACCGGCCCGCTCGCCGGCGTCACGCGGCTGATCGGGGTCGCCCCCGTCAAGGACCACCACCGCAGCGGCGCCTCCATGACCCTCAAGAACTGGTACGGCCTCCTCGGCGGCCGCAGAAACCTCTTCCACCAGGACGTCCACCGCCTGATCGCCGAGCTGGCCGTCCTGGTGCGGCCGACCCTCGTCGTCCTCGACGGGACGACGGCGATGATGACGAACGGGCCGACGGGCGGCTCGCTCTCCGATCTGCGCGAGACCCGCACCCTGATCGCCGGGACCGACCCCGTCGCCGTGGACGCCTGCGGGGCGGAGCTCCTGGGCAAACGGCCCGAGGATCTCCCCTTCCTCGGCGCAGCCGAGAGGGCGGGCGCGGGCACCGTCGATTTCCGGAGGCTGGCCCCGGCCGAGGTGTCCGCATGAGCCTCATCACCGCCCGCCGCGCAAGCCAGGTCTTCTTCACCGCCCTCTTCCTGTGGTTCTGCGCGGCGGCCACACTCGGCGAGCGCTTCAGCGAGCTCAGCGGCTGGCCGGTGAACCTCTTCCTCGAGCTCGACCCGCTCGTCGCCCTCGCCACCCTCCTCTCCACGCACACCCTCTACCGCGGGCTGCTCTGGGCCCTGCTGACCGTTTGCGTCACGATCCTTCTCGGCCGGGTCTTCTGCGGCTGGGTCTGCCCCTTCGGGGCGATGCACCAGTTCGTGGGCTGGCTGGGCATGCGGGGGCGAAGTCTCCCTGCGCGCCTCGAGAAAAACCGCTTCCTGCCCGCCCAGAACCTGAAGGTCCTCGTCCTCGCCTTCTTCCTCGCCGCGGCCGCGCTCGGGCCCGCAGGCGGCGGCTCGCTCTGGGCGGGGCTGCTCGACCCCATCTGCCTCGCCCAGCGCTCGGTCAACCTGGCGCTTCTGCCCTTCCTCGAGCGGCTGGGGGTCGCCGCGCGCGGCGAGCCGCGGCTCGCCCAGGGGGCGCTCGCGATCGCGGCCGTCTTTCTCGCCGCGCTGCTGCTCAACCTCCACCGGCCGCGCTTTTTCTGCCGTTTCCTCTGCCCGCTCGGGGCGCTGCTCGGGCTGATCGGCCGCTTCGCCCTGCTGCGCATCGGCCGCACCGCCGAGGCCTGCAGCGGCTGCGGCCTCTGCGAGCGCGCCTGCGAGGGCGCCTGCGCGCCCACCGGGCGCATCCGCACCCCCGAGTGCGTGGTCTGCCTGAACTGCCTGGCGGACTGCCGCCACGGGGCGATCGCCTTGGCGACGCGGCCCTCCGCGGGCGGCGAGATCCCGCTGCCGGACCCCGGCCGCCGCGCCGTGCTCGCGGCCCTCGTCTCCGGGGCGGCGCTCGTCCCCCTCGGCCGCGTCGGCGGGTCGACCGCTGCGGCCTGGAGCCCGAGCCTGGTTAGGCCGCCGGGTGCGCTCGCGGAGGAAGAGTTCCTCGCGCGCTGCATCCGCTGCGGGCAGTGCATGCGCGTGTGCCCGACCCACGTGATCCAGCCGGCGGGCCTGGAGGAGGGCTTCGAGGCGCTCTGGACGCCGAAGCTCGACTTCCGCGCGGGGCGGAGCGGCTGCCAGCACACCTGCATCGCCTGCGGCCACCTCTGCCCCACGGCCGCGATCCGGCCGCTCAGGCTCGAGGAGCGCCTGGGGACGGCGGAGTTCGCCGGCCGCGGGCCGCTGCGCATCGGCTGCGCCTTCGTGGACCGCGGCCGCTGCCTGCCCTGGGCGATGGACCGCCCCTGCATCGTCTGCCAGGAAAACTGCCCCGTCAGCCCCAAGGCGATCTTCACGCGGGCGGTCTACCCCCCGGTGCGCATGGAGGAGCCGCTGCGTGTCGGGGAGGCCGGGGGGGAGCGGATCGGGCTTGCCGCCGGCCGGCTCGAGGCCGGCCGCTTCGCGACCGGGGACTACTTCGTCCAGCTCGCCTCGGGCAGGCGGATCCGCATCCGCGGCCACGGGGAGCGGGAGATCGAGCTCTCGGCGGCGATCCCCGACACCGAGCTTCCCGCGGCGGGAAGCGCGCTCGAGATCGCCATCCGGCTGCAGCAGCCCTACGTGGACCCGCGCCGTTGCATCGGCTGCGGCGTCTGCGAGCACGAGTGCCCGGTGCTGGGAAAACGGGCGATCCGCGTCACGGCGGAAAACGAAAGCCGCCACCCCCGGCACCGCATGACCCTGTGACCCCGTTTCCTTCCCGGCCGCCTTGTTCGGCCGCGGAAGCCTTCCCCACGACGCCCGGAGGAGACCATGAACGAGACCCCTTCCTGCTCCCGCAGGCAATTCCTCAAGACGACCGGCGCGGCCGGCCTCGGCCTGCTCGCCGCCGCGGCGCTTCCCCCGGCCCTTGCCGCCCAGGAGCCGGTGCGGGTCCCCACCCGCCCCTTCGGCAAGACCGGCATCGAGGTCGCCGTCCTGTCGCTCGGCGGCATGTTCGACATCCCCGCCAACCAGCTCATGCTGCGCCAGGCCGTGCGCTGGGGGGTGACCTACTGGGACACGGCCAACTCCTACGAGGGCGGCAACAGCGAGCTCGGGATCGGCAAGTACTTCGAGAAATACCCCGAGGACCGCAAAACGATCTTCCTCGTCACGAAATCGACGGCCTGGACGCTCAAGGGGATGAGCGACCACCTCCACCTCTCGCTCGAGCGCATGAAGACCGACTGGATCGATCTCTTCTTCGTCCACGCCGTGCGCAGCATCGGCAAGATGGACGAGGACGTCCGCCGCTGGGGCGAGAAGGCGAAGGCCGAGGGCAAAATCCGCCTCTTCGGCTTCAGCACCCACAGCAACATGGAGGAATGCCTGCTTGCGGCCTCGCGCCTGGGCTGGATCGACGGGATCATGACGACCTACAACTACCGCCTGATGCACACCGACGCGATGCGTCGCGCCGTGGACGCCTGCGCGAAGGCCGGGATCGGGCTGACGGCGATGAAGACCCAGGGCGGCGGGCCGGTCGGGACCGCCAGCGAGGCGGAGCTCCAGCTCGCCGGCCGGTTCGTGAAGGAAGGCTTCACGCCGGGGCAGGCGAAGCTCAAGGCCGTGTGGGAAAACCCCCAGATCGCGAGCATCTGCTCGCAGATGCCGACGATGGCGCTGCTCGCCGAGAACACGGCGGCCGCGGTGAACCGCACCCGGCTCTCCGCCGCCGGCCGCGAGGCGCTCGAGGAACTCGCCGCGGCGACCGCGGGCGCCTACTGCGCGGGCTGCACGCGGCTTTGCGAGCCCGCCGTGGCCGAGGGCGTCCCGGTCGGCCGGGTGATGCGCTACCTCATGTACGCGCGCGGCTACGAGAGGGCCGATTTCGCGCGGGCGCGCTACCGGGCGCTCCCCGCCCGCGTGCGCGCGGCCCTCGCCTCCGCCGATTACGCGCGGGCCGAAGCCCTCTGCCCCCGCGGGCTGCCGATCGGCCGGCTCATGGCCGAGGCGGCCGCCGAGCTTGCCTGAGTGCTGCCCCGTAGCGGCGGGCGAGCGCCTCGGCCTCCGCGGCGATCGCCCGCCGCAGCCCCTCGGGGGCCAGCACCTCGGCCTCGGCCCCCCACTTCATCACCCAGCGCTTGATCTCCTCCCCGCCGGCGACATCGGCCTCGAAGACAACGCCCCCGTCGGGCTCGCGGCGGATCCGCTGGGTGGGGTGCCAGGTCCTCTCCAGCACGTAGGGGGCGGCTGCGGGCGCAAAGCGCACGCGCACGGTGACGGGCGGCCCGTGGTAGACGCCGAAGTCGGCCTGGAGGACCGCCTCCGGCCGCAGGTCCTGCGGCGGGGGGAAGGCCTCCTCGGTCACCGCAAGCCGGCGGATGCGGTCGACGGCGAAGATGCGGATGTCCTTTCTCAGGTTGCAGAAGCCGAGGAGATAAAACGAGCCGCCGTGGTAAAGCAGCCGGTAGGGGTCGACCCGGCGGCGGGTCTGCCGCGCGGCGGCCGCCGCGCGATAGGTGAGGTCGACCTTGCGCCCGGCGCTCACCGCGGCCGCGAGCTGCTCGAGGATGCCGCGATAGGCGGCGTGCCGCTTGGCGGGCGGGGCGGCGACGGCGAGGCCCTCCTGCTCGCGCTCGAGGTGGGCGGCCATCTCCGGGGGCAAAAGCAGCCGGATCTTCGCGCACAGGGACTCGAGCGCCTCGTAAAAGACGGTGCCTTCCAGGCCCGCGGCGAGCCGCCGCCCGACGTAGAGGGCCACGAGCTCCGGCAGGCTGAAGGGGACGGGGAGGCTCCGCTTCGCCGGGTCAAGGAGCGACCAGACCGTGCGGCGGCCTTCGCGCTCGGTGGTGACCGGAAACCCCGCGGCCTGGAGCGCATCGAGGTCGCGGTAGACCGTGCGCACGTGGCAGTCCACGGCGTCCGCAAGCTCGGGGACGCTCCGCCCCGCGCGCGAGACGATCAGCTCCTGGAGAATGCGCCACTGCCGTGCCAGCTGGTCTCCCCGCGCCATCGCCCGACGCCCCCCGGAGAACCCCGTCCTGATCGCCGCCCCCCCTGGGGCGGCCCGCCCGGCCCTGTAGCACGATTCGTTTTTTTTTTCGACCCGTGACCGGATCTGTCACCGAAGGCGGCTACAAGGCTTCCGTGAGGGGGGCCCTCCAGGCCCCCGAGCGCCGCAAGGAGGTCGGAGATGAGACGCGAAATCGATCACGAATCCTACGAGGACCGCTACGAGTACCAGGGGGGGACGCTGATCGAGCACGTGCGCCTGCGCGAAGGAAGGGTCCTCTGGCGGGAGTGGCTCGAGTTCGAGTCGGTCGAGGAGGCCGAAGAGGCCTTCCACCTCGAGCTCGCCTGAACCGGAGGCGGACCATGACGGCACACGCCAGGCGCGGGCTGGGTGTCGGCTGCTTCGCCCCCCGGGAGCGGCTGCTCCGCGTGCTCGCGCGCATGGCCCCCGGCCCGCCGGAACGCCCCGGCGGCTTCGCCTGCGGGGAGCAGGCGGCCTTCGCGGCGGCGGCCCTCCCGCCCGGGGCGACCGGTTTCTTTCTCGAGCAGACCGCCGCGGGGCTCCGGCTCTTCGTCTTCGAGCGCAACCGGCCCGGGGGCCGCTTCCCGCAAACCGCGCCGTCGCGGACGGCCGGCGGTTTGCCGGGAGCCGGCGGATCTGCTACAGAACCCGCCAACCCTGTCTGCGGGGAGGAACCATGGACGTCCGCTGGGTCTACATGACGGCGCCGAGCCTGGAGGAGGCGCTGCGCATCGGCCGCGAGCTCTTGGAGGCGGGCCTCGCCGCCTGCGTGAACGCCATCCCGGGGATGCGCTCGGTCTACCTCTGGGAGGGGAAGGTCGAGGAGGCCTCCGAGGCGGTCCTCGTGGCCAAGACGACGGCGGAGCGCATGGAGGCGCTTTTGGCCGCCGTGAAGCGGCTGCACCCCTACGAGTGCCCCTGCGTCCTCGGCCTCACGGTCCAAGAGGGCTTTGCGCCGTTTCTGGACTGGGTCCGGCAGAGCGTGCGGGACCGGGATCGAGGGTGACCCGCAGGAAACGGGGCCGGTAAAGCTCGGGCCGGCTCGCGAGCAGCCCGGGGTCGGTCGCGTTGGCGACGTAGGTCACGATCAGCTCTCCCGGCCGCGAGGAGAGCGCGGGGTGGGCCTTGGCCGCGTAGCAGAAGACGCGCGCGTCCGCCGCCGCCTCGGGGCAGGAATAGACGGCGATCGCCTCCCCCCAGGGCCCCTCGGGCCGCGGGGCGAAGCGGAGCAGAATCCGCGGGGAGAGCGCCTCCTCGCTCGCCACGAGCACCCAGCCGTCGGCGCCGGGAAGGCGCGAGACCGAAAACTCGGGGGCGATCCCCGAAAGGAGCGGCCGGGCCTCCTCGACCGCGGCCGACCAGCCGCGCCCGTCGTGGAACCGCCAGGAGGCGAAATCCGCAAGCGCCTCGGCCGGCGCCCGCGCGAGCAGAAGATGCCGCACGGGGCCGCCCGGGCCGTTCTCCTCGAGCGTGCCGAAGACGAGGGTCCCGTCTTCTTCGGCGACCACGGCCTGGCCGAAGCGGCGCTCCGGGGCACCCCAGGGGATCTCGTGCAGATCGACCCGCCAGTCCCCCGGGGGGTCGGCGGGGTTGGCGATCACGGCCAGCAGCCCCCCCGCGGGCGAGAAGGCGAAAGCCGCCGGGCCCGCGGCCGGCTCCACCTCGAGCAGAAAGAGAAAGAGGCCCCCCCGCCCCTGCCGGCCGTGGAAGGGCCAGCGCCAGCCGCCGCCCTCCTTGCCCGCGAAAAAGGCGGCGGGCTCCCCCGCGGGGCCGCGGCCGAAATGGAAGGAGAGCGCGCCCGCCTCAGGGGTCTTCCCCCGCTGCAGGGCGATCGCGTTGTGCACGAAAAAGGCGATCTCCCGCCGCCCCTCCCGCACCTCGCCGACCAGGCTGTCGCCGAAGGTCCAGAGAAGCGAGCCGTCCGCGAGGGGAACCGTGTGGGCGCCGTCCCCGCCGACCCAGCCCGAGCGCCGGGAGAAGGCCGCGTCGAACTCGGGGAGCGGCGCGACGGTGAACCGCGCCGCCGGCGCGCAGGCGAGGACGAGCGCGGTGAGGCACAGGGCGAGTGCGCGGCGCGGCTCAGCTCTCTTCGAGCGGGATCCTTCCGGCATAGAGGGTCACCCCGCGCGGGGTCGCCCCCGGCCGGTAGCCGAAGGGCTTGGTGAACATCGGGTCCTCGAGCACGTAGCGCATGAGCTCCTCGCGCACGCTCGGGTGCGCGATCGCGGCGAGGGCCAGCGCCTTGCCGCCCACGGTCAGCTCGCGCAGGTCGGCGATCCCCCACTCGGTCACGACGACCACGCCGTCGTAGGAGCTCGCCGTGAGGCCGATCCCCGGCGGGCTGTGCTTGACGATCTTCGACTGCCCTTTCTCGGTGACGCTCTTCATGGCGATGATCGGGGTGCCGTGGACGCGGTCGTTGAGCGCGCGCACGAAGTCGGGCTGGCCGCCGACCCCGCTGTAGTAGCGCCGGAGCTCGATGAAATCCGCCCAGACGTTGCCGAAGAGATCGACCCCGATCGCCGTGTTGATGGAGACGAAGGGGCTGTTCCGGCGCACGGTTTCGGCCGAGTTCGTGTAGGCCGAGGGCCGCATCTGGACGCCCGTTCGCATGTGCACGAAGTCGTAGAGCTCGCGCGAGCCCATGACGAGGCTCGTCGTGCTGTAGCCCTGGTTCACCTTCTTTTTGCGGTTGGTGACGATGCCCGCCTTCTGGAGGGTCATCAGCCCGTCGCCGTAAATCTCGGTCTGGATGCCGAGGTCGCGGTAGGCGGCGCTGCGGATCGAGCCGATCACGGCGTCGGGGATCTTGCCGATCCCCACCTGGAGCGTGACCCCGTCGCGGATGAAGTGCTCGGCGATCAGCTCCCCGATGCGGCGCTCGGCGGCGGGCAGGTGATCGAAGTCCGGGGCCGGGATCTCGTGGACGGGTTTCACGCCCTCGCGGATCAGGTAGTCGATCGAGGAGGCGTCGACGACGCTCTGGCCCTCGGTGAAGGGCATGCTGGGGTCGAGCTCGGCGATCACGATTCGCGCGTTGTCCACCGCGGTGTGCAGGGCCTCGACCGAAAGCCCCATGCTGTATTCGCCGGTGAAGGGGTTGCGGCTCACCTTGAAGAGGACGGCGTCGGGCTCGAAGCGCCGGCCCTTGCCGATCAGGCTGTCGAGGTTGGCGAGCGTGCAGGGGAGGTAGTAGGCGCGCCCCTCGTTGGCCGCGGCCCGCACCTCGCCTGCGGAGAAGATGGAGTAGGTCATCACCCGGTCCTGGAGGCCGGGCGCGACATAGGGGACCGGCCCCTGGAGCAGAAGGTGCACCATCCTG
Organism: Desulfatibacillum sp.; assembly: GCA_020725555.1. Classification (GTDB taxonomy): domain Bacteria; phylum Desulfobacterota; class Desulfobacteria; order Desulfobacterales; family SpSt-501; genus SpSt-501. The sequence goes on along the minus strand of DYEU01000012.1, from coordinate 131,159 downwards.
AGAAAGGGAAGCCCGGGACGCCGCTCCTCGACCGCCGCCGTCAGCGCCTCGAGCGAGGCCGTCGGTGTCGCCGCGTTCGAGCCGACATAGACGGTGATCTCGCTTTTGCCGCGGAAATGGGCGGCAAGCACATCGGCGATTTCATCGAGGCGGATGACCTTCGGTTCCGCACCCATGGAAAAACCCTCCCCGTTGCCTTAGAGTGAGGTGCCCGCCTTGCGGCGGAGATCAGGATCGATCTACCCGTCTTCGGGGCGAAACTCAACCGCGACCCCCCCCGGAGGGACCATGAACCCGGCCCGCGCGGCGTTCTTGATGCTAGCGGCGCTGCTTCTTCTTTCCGCCTCCGAGGCGGCGGCCGCCGCGCTGCGCTGCGGGGCGCGGCTCATCACCGAGGGCGACCCGCGCGAAAAGCTCCTTAAGGAGTGCGGCCCGCCTTCCGACGTCTCCTCCTGGCAGGAGGAGCTCTGGGAGGAATTCGACGGCCCGCCCTCCCCCCGCCTCCACCGCGAGTTCGAGCGCCGGCGCGGGGTCTACGGGGTGCGCCGCATCGTGCAGGTGGAGCAATGGACCTACAATTGGGGGCCGAGCCGTTTCATCGACGTCGTGCGCATCGAAGATGGCTTCGTCCGCCGCATCCAAAGCGGCGGCTACGGCCACTGAGACCCGCAGGCCGCGCCGCAACCCCGGGAAATCCTTGTCCGAATTGACTTGCCGCAGCCCCCCGGATATAGTGAAACGAGCTGTTCGGGCTGAGGGTTCTTTCCGGGGCAGGGGCATGGGTGCGCGCCGCACGGCCGGGTTCACCATCGTCGAGATGATCGTGGTGCTCCTTCTCATGAGCATCCTCGCCGCGACCGTGCTCGGCCGCTCGGTCACGACCGCCGAGGTGAACCTCTCCTCGGCCGCGGACAAGGTGCGGAGCCAGATCCGCTACGCCCAGTCGATGGCCATGAAGACGGCGCACCCCGAGGCCCCGGTCTGGGGGGTGAAGTTCGCGGGCGCCGAATACTGGGTCTTCCGCGGCACGGACCCCGACCGCGCCGCAAACGAGCGCCGCGTGCCCGGGGGGGACTACCCCGCCGCCGGGAACCGCATCCGCGAGGAGGACCTCAAGGCCGAGATCGTGGAAAACGCGGTCGTCTTCTTCGACGGGGTCGGGCGGCCCTTCACGTCCTATGCGGGCGAGACGAACAACACGCCGCTTGCCGCCCCGCTCACCCTCACCCTGCGCGCGGGGGGCCAAACCGCAACCGTCCGCATCGAACCCGAAACGGGGCTTGTCCGCTGAGGGCGACATGAGGCACCCCGCAGGCCGCGCCGGCTTCACGCTGCTCGAGGTGATCGTCACCATCGTCGCCGCGGCGATCGTGGGGGTGATCTTCATCCAGTTCATGGGGACGGCGATGTCCCAGAGCATCCGGCCGCTCGAGTTCGTGCGCGGCGAAGCCGCGGCCGAGCGCCTCCTCGAGCGGGTCACGGCGGACTACGTCTACGAGGTGAACCGCGACCCGGCGGGCGCTCTCGTCACCCTGAAGGGCCTGATCGACCCGCCCACGCGGAAGTACGGGGAGGCGGTCGCCGCGGCCTGGGTGGCGTTCGACGCGGGCGGAACCGAGATCCCCTTCACCGGGCCGGCCGCCGAGGCGCGGACCCTCAAGGTCACGGTGAGCGCCGCCGGAAACGATCTCGTCGCCCTCTTCACCCGCAGCCGCACGGCGGACTCGCCCCCGGTCGCCTTCTGACGATGAGACCGACCCGCGCCAAGGGATTCATCCTGATCGAGCTCGTCACGACGCTGATCCTGATCGGCCTGATCGGCTCCTTCGCGGGGCTCTTCCTCTACAGCGGGATCAACGGCTACATCGCCTCGCGGCGCAACTCCGAGGCCGCGCTCAAGGCCCAGGTCGCCCTCGACCGGATCAGCGCCGAGCTGCGCGCGCTCAAGCCCAACCCCGCCCCCGCGTTTGCGCCGCGGCGGGTCACCTACCAGAACGATCTCGGCGCGGGGGGCCGGACGCTCGAAATCGAAAACGGCCCGCAGGGGCCGGGGATCTACCTCACGGTGGGGGGGGTGAAATCGCTGCTGCTCGACAACGTCTCCGTCGAGACCGCGGAGATCGCCTACACCGCCTCCCGCAACCTCGACAACGAGGACAACGACAACGAGATCGAGTCGATCCGGGTCTCCTTCCGCATGGCGGGGCTGGAGATCCCCTTCGGGGTGGAGATCTACCCGCGCGCCCTGATCAACGCGCCGTGAAAGAGGGCCGCATGCCCAGTCCCCTGCACCGCCTCGTCCTGGCCGCGCACGCGCTCCGGCAACCCTTGCGCTCCCAATCCGGGAACCTCCTCGCCTACGTCGTTCTCGTGATGGTGATCTTCGGCTTCCTCGGGGCGCTCATGGTCTCGCTCTTCAGCACCTCGCTCGCCGGCTCGGCCGAGGCGAACGCCCGCCGCCGCGCGGTCTACCTCTCGGAATCCGGGCTGCGCTACGGGATGAGCGAGCTGCGCGGCTCGGGGTTTGCGACGAGCGCCATCCGGCGCCTGAACACGACCCGCTATCGCTTGGACCCGGCGGGCGAATTCGCCATCAACGTCTTCAGCCCCTGGTTCGAGTCGGCCGCGAACCAGTCGCTCGAGCCCTCCGGCACGGTGCGGCTGAACGTCGCCAAGGGGAGGGTCCCCGAGGGGTTTCCGGGGCGGATCCCCGTCACCGCCCCGCGCCTCCGCCTGGTCAACTTCGACTTCATCAATCTCTCCGGCACGGGGATCCCGGAGACGGCGAAAACGTGGGTTTCGGGCGCCGCCCTCGTCGACGAGAACACGCTCGACTTCCAGGCGGACGACGACTTCGTCGTCGGCAAGGGCGAGACGATCTGCTTTTCCGTTCACCCCTTCGCGACCGGCCAGACCCTCATGACCCTGGGGAACTTCGACCTGCAGCCCGTCGCCCGGAACATCTTCCCCTTGCGGGACGGCGCCTTCCGCTTCCGGAACTGCGATTTCTACTACCGCTCGGCCGAGGACCTGGGCGACCGCTTCCGCCTCTACAACCTGAGTTCCACGCAGACGGGCTGCATCGGCATCCCGTTCATGAACATCCCCGGGGACGAGGAGATCCTCTTCTCGCCCCGGAACTATCTCCTGAGCGCCCGCGGCGTCTCCGGGGAGGCAAGCTACGGGGGCGACCTCGATCATGCGATCGGCGTGACGAGCCACGCCGGCCTCGCCCCCAACGAGCGCGGCGCGGACATCGCCTTCGAGGAGGAATCCGATCTCGCAAGCATCCTGCGGCAGGTGAAACGCTCGGAAAGCGACCGCTTCGTCACCGTGGACAACGAGCAAAAGGCGATCATCCTCGGCGGCGAAGCAGGCCCTGCCTTAGGCGGGGTGTGGTTCCGCGACACGCGGAACATCGGCGGGGTCCGCGAGTACTGCAACGCCCAGGGCTGTTTCTTCAACGAGGGGGTCCGCGTCTTCTTCACCCTGCAGTACGCGGGGCAGGGGGACGGCCTCGTCTTTGTGCTAGCCAACGGCAACCCCGCCAAGAACGACACGGCCTCGATCGGGGGCGACATCGAGCAAAGCGAGCTCTTGGGCTTTGCGGGCGACAGCCGCCTCGACGCCGCGGGGACGCTGTTCCTCGACAACTCCGGGCCCGCGCGGGGTCTGCTGCCGCCGAAGATCGGGCTCGAGTTCGACACCCGGGTGAACTACAGCGCGGCGCTCGAGCAGAGCCTGCGCTACTGCGAGGACTCGCGCCTCAACCGCGACACGCGCAACGACCCCGGTGCGGACGGCCGCGACGCCGTGCACTACGTCTTCTGGGGGAACAGCGCGCTCAACATCCCCTGCCGCAAGGAGCCCTACTGCGGCGGGGCAAGCCCCTGCCGCGGCGACCCCTCCTACGACGACAACCGCCACAACGCCACCGGGGACGGGACCCGGAACTGGTTTTACCTCACGGGCGGCAACATCGAGTCCTCCCCCGCCGTCGCCGCCGACGGGACGATCTACTTCGGCTCCTGGGACGGCCACCTCTACGCCCTCAACCCCAACGGCACCCTGCGCTGGCGTTTCGCCACGGGCGGGAAAGTCTACTCGCCCGCCCTCGGGGGGGGCGGCACCATCTACGTCGGCTCGGAGGACGGAAACCTCTACGCCGTCCACCCCGACGGCTACGAGACCTGGCGCTACGCAACGGGCGGGGCGGTCACGACGCGGCCCGCGGTCTCGGCCGCGGGCAACATCTATTTCGGCTCGGACGACGGCTCCTTTTACGCACTCACCTCCGGCGGCGCCCTCCTGTGGAGATACCCCGACGGCTTCCCCATCCGTTCCTCGGCCGCCCTTTCGCCCTCGGGCGGAACGGTCTACTTCGGCTCGGATCAGGGCGTCTTCTATGCCTTCACCGCCGCAAGCGGGACTCTCGTCGGCCTCACGGCCCCCTCGTCGGCCAACGCCTTCCGCTCTTCGCCCGCCGTGGGGCCGGACGGCCGGGTCTATGTCGGAAACGACAACGGCCGCATCTACGCCCTGAACAGCGCGGCAAGCGCTGTGGTCTGGTCCGTTGCGACCGGGGAGGCCGTCCGCTCCAGCCCCGCGGTGGGCGCAAACGGGGTCGTTTACGTCGGCTCGATGAACGACCGCCTCTACGCGATCGACGCCGCGACCGGGGATCTGCGCTGGACCTACACGGCGGGCGGGAACATTCAGTCGCCGGTCGCGCTCGACGCCGACAACCACGTCTATTTCGGCTCCGACGACAACCGGGTTCACGCGCTCTATGCCGACGGGAGCGTCAAATGGGTCTTCGAAACGCTGGGGGACGTGCGCGGAAAACCCCTCGTGATGCCCGACGGGACGGTGTATGCCGGCTCCTTCGACTACCGCCTCTACGCCATCAACCAGTTCGCCAACCCCAAGAACTACCGCGACCGGCTGATCACCTACGACAGCGGCCGGGTGGGCGGGGCCCCGGCGGTCGTGGACGACGCCAACGACTGGCTCAAGGGGGCCGCTTCGCGCGGCCCCTGGGCCGTGCGCCTGGAGGTCACGCGCAGCCGCACCGCAAGCGGCGGGACCTACGCATACACCCTGAAAACCTGGCTCCGCCAGTGCGCCACCCCCGCCTGCAGCGGGGAAAACGAGCCGCTCTCGAGCTTCTTCGCCGACACGCGCGTGAAGTATTCGCCGCTGACGAGACCGGCGCAGCTCGAGCAGACCATCCGGCTCCTGCCGGCCGACCACACGGATTTCGAACGCGTCCTCTTCGGCTTCACCACCCAGACCGGACCGGGCGACCTGCAGGCGGCGACGATCCGGAACTTCCGCCTGAGCTTCATCCGCCCCGACGACCCAACAGTTTCGGACGACCCCACCTGGCCGTGAAGCAATCCGGGCGCCCGCGGAAGCATCCGGATCCCTTCCCTGCTCCTGGGCAGGCAAGCTCCCATTTTAAGGAAAAGGATTTCATATCTCCCCGAAATCGCTATTTTTCTTGACAGCGGCCGCAGGGGCGGGGTAATTTGCCGGAAAACTTTGCTTTGCCTGAGGCGAGGGTTTCATCCCGGGTCGTTCTCCAGGGGGTCGCGGGTTATCGACCGCAAGAAGATCGAGGGAGGTGGGCATGAAAAACGCAAAGATTTTTTCTTCCGCCTTGATCCTGCTGGTCTTATCGGTTTTCTTCACCTCCCCGCTCGAGGCGACCCCCATCAACCTCGACTTCATCTACTCGGGGGACACCCCGCGCGGCGCCTCGCCCTGGCTCGTCGCCGACGTGAGCGACCGCACCGCAGGAGGGGTGCTTTTGGAACTCGATGTGCGAAACCTCGGCGGCTCGCAGTTCGTCGGCTCCTGGTTCTTGAATCTCTACAACCTGGGCTCGGGCGTGGTGGTCCTCCCCTCCTTCGAGACGGGGTATGTCCCCACGGCGAGCTTTGTCTATTCGTTCAGCCCCGCGGGGGGCTTGGGCCTGGGGTCGAGCCCCTTGAGCGGCTTCGAGATCGGATTTGAGTTTTCGGCCGCGGCAAGCGACAACGGAAACCGCTTGACCGCGGGCGAGACCCTCCGCGTGATCCTCTCGGGGGTCACGGCCGCCTCCTTCTTCCCCCCGCCGGGGGAGACCGGCTATATCTCGGCCGCGCACATCCAGGGAATCCCTCTCGCGACCGGGGGCGAGGGGAGCGCCTGGGTCGCAGCCCGGATCGCCCCCCCCGGCCCGCAGCCCATTGCCGAGCCTGAAACGATCCTGCTCCTCGGGCTGGGGTTGACGGCGACGGCCGGCGCTCTGCGCCGCAGGACCCGCTAAACGGGACTTGAAGCGGGCTTTGGCGCCGCATCGGGCGGGGGGCAGCCCCCGCCCTTTTTGTTTTTAGGGCGCCGCGGGGCCGCACTCCGCCTCGAACCAGTCGGGGTCCGGGGCGGCCGGCTGCTTGACGAGAAGGACGCTTGCGTCGGTGCGCGGCAGGATGCGCAGGGGGAGGGTCCCGATCGTGCGGCGGTGGACGTCGTGCTTTCCGCTCTCGCCCAGGACGAGCAGGGCGTCGGCGCCAGCGGCCTCGAGGATCACGCGGTAGCGCCGCGGCCCCACGGGCCGGGAGACCGTGGCCGTCCTCCCGGCCCGGGCGAGCCAGGCCGCCGCGGCGTTCAGGCAGCGCGCGGCGCGGCGATGCTCCTCGGGCGGGGAGTCGGGACGATGGGCGCAGAGAAGCTCGATCGGCCCGTCCAGCGCGGGGAGCATCCGCTCGAGAAAGGGGAAGATGCGGTGCGAGGAGGGCGAGCCGTCGGCGCAGACGACGACCCGGCTGTCGAGCCCGCCGCGGCGGGCGACGAGAAAGGAGGCGTGGAGATCGAGGGCGAAGCGCCGCGGCAGGTTGAGGGGCGCAAACCGGCTGAGCGGGCCGCGGCGGGGGAACGCGGCGACGACGAGATCGACGGCGTGCTCGTCGATCTCCCGGTTGAGCTCCTCGACCAGGTCGCCGAAGCGCTCGACGAAGGTGACGTGCCCGCCGGCTGGCCGCTCGAGGTGAAAGCTCACCCCGTGGGCCTCCTCGCGCAGCCGGATCCCCGAACACGGGGCGAGCAGCCCCGCCGCCCGCATCCGGTCGGCCGCGTCGAGCAGGATGCGGACCCCCGGGGGGAGATCCGGCCGCGCTGCGGCGCCGAGCTCCTCGCCGAGCGGCGGCGGGGGCTCGGCCGCGGGGGTGCCGCGCCGCACGGCCGCCACCGTCCACTCGCCGGGGATCCTCGCCGCGATCCCGGCCGAGAGCTCGAGCGCGCGGGCCGACTCGGGTTTCGCGCTCACCAGGGTCAGCAGGTTCACGCCCTTTCCTCCTTTGCGGGCGGGGCCATCCCGGCGGCCGCCGCGGCCTCTAAGGCGCAGCGCGGCCGCGCCCCCTTGCCCAGGACCTCCCAGCGGCCGCGTTTGAGCTCCGGGCACTCGTGGAAGACCGCAACCTCGCAGGCCGCGCAGACGACGGGGCAGAAATTCTCGCGCATCGCCTGCCGGATCGCGGCGCCCGTGCTCGGCCGGATGTGCGTGTCGCCGACGCGGCCGAGCAGCCCCGAGTTCTTGAAGACCTGGAAGACGCGGTTGTTCACCCCGGAAAAGTAGATCCCGCCCCCGCGGCGGCGAAGCTCCTCGTGAATCCCGTCGATCACGTGCACCCCGCTCGCGTCGAGGTTGTTCACCTGGTGCAGGCGCAGCAGGAGGCAGGCCATCCACCGGTGGCTTCGGAGCCTCCGCTGCAGGTCCTCCTGCACCCAGGCGGCCGAGCCGAAGAAGAGCGAGCCCTCGATCCGCACGATGTCCATCTGGCAGCAGATCCGGCCGCGGCTCGAGCGCACCATCTTGCCGCTCACGAGGTCCGGGACCGTGGAGTAGATCCGCGGCCGCGAGGTCGTCTTGAGATAGAGCGCAATCGAGAGGAGAACCCCGGCGAAGACCGCGAACTCGATCGAAAGCAGCAGCACGGCGAGAAAGGTCGCCACCAGGACCGCCGCGTCGCTGCGCGTCGCGGCCACGATGCGGCGGATCTCCCGCAGGTGGATCATCTCCACGGAGACGACGAGCAGCGCGCCGGCAAGCGCGGCGATGGGGATGCGGGCGGCGAGCGGTGCGGCGACCAGCACGGTGAGGCCGACCGCGGCCGCCGAGACGATGCCGCTCAGGGGGGTGTTCGCCCCGCTGCGGAAATTGACCGCCGAGCGGGTGAAGGAGCCGCTGCCGGGGTAGCCGCTGAAGAGGCCGGCCGCGAGGTTCGCCATCCCCTGGCCGATGAACTCCTGGTCGACGTTCAGCCGCTGGCGCGTCTCGGAGGCGATCGCCTTGGCGATCGAGACCGCCTCGACCAGGCCGAGGACGGCGATGGCGAGCGCGCCGGGGAAAAGCCGCGGGATCTCCTCCCAGGAGACCCCCGGCACGCGGAAGGGGGGAAGACTCCGGGGGATCGCCCCCACGACCGCGACCCCCCGGCGGTCGAGGTCGAAGAGGGCGACCGCCGCCCCGCAGAGGATGAGGGCGAAGAGGGTGCCCGGCCAGGCGGGGCGGAGCTTTTTGACGCCCGCGATCACGGCCACGGTGAGCAGGCCGAGCAGCAGGGTTTCGGGGTGCGCCCGGGGCAGGGCGGAGGCCATCTCCGCGAGGGCCTTCAGGAAATGGCCGCCCCGGCCCGCCTCCAGGCCGAAGAAGTTGGGAAGCTGCTTGAAGCCGATCAGGACGGCCGCCCCGGTGCTGAAGCCCACGATCACCGAGTGCGAGACGAAATCGAGAAGCGCCCCCAGCCGCAAGAGACCCATCGCCGCCTGGATCGCCCCGACGAGCAGCGCCAGCACGAGGGCGGCTTCAACCCAGGCGGGGTCCCCGGGGGCGAGGACCCCCGAGAGGGTGGTGAAGACGACGAGCGAGACCGCGGTCGTGGGCCCGGTCACGAGGTGCGCCGAGCTCCCCCAGAGGCAGGCCGCGACGGTGGGCACGACCGAGGCGTAGAGCCCGTGCTGCACGGGCAGCCCGGCGATCAGGGCGTAGGCCATCGACTGGGGGATGGCGACGACCGCGACCGTGAGCCCGGCGACGAGATCGCCCCTCAGGTGCCGCCGCGGGTAGCGGAGGACCCAGGGGGAAAACGGCGCAAGCTGGGAGAGAAAGCCGAACACGCCCGATCCGAGGACCCGGCGGGTGGGATTCCCGCCCGCGGGCCGGCGGGGAGGGTGCGCGCACGCTTGCGCCCCGCGGGCGGGGGAAGAGGCTTCCTGCCGGGTTGCGGGGGACCTTATGCCCTCCGGGCCTCCGAGTCAATTGCGCGGCGGGGAGGGGGCGGCGGCGCCGCCCTCAGCGCGCTTCGGCAAAGAGCGTGAGGTACTCCCCGTAGCCCTCGGCCTCCAGGCGCTCCTTGGGGACGAAGCGCAGCGCGGCCGAGTTGATGCAGTAGCGCAGCCCCGTCGGCGGCGGGCCGTCCGGGAAGACGTGGCCCAGGTGCGAATCGGCGTAGCGGCTGCGCACCTCGGTCCGGACCATGAAGAAGCTCCGGTCGATGCGCTCGACGATGAAGTGCGGGTCGATCGGCCGCGTGAAGCTCGGCCAGCCGGTGCCGGAGTCGTACTTGTCGGTCGTGCTGAAGAGCGGCTCGCCGGAGACGACGTCGACGAAGATCCCCGCGCCCTTGTGGTTCCAGAACTCGTTTTCGAAGGGGGGCTCCGTGCCCTCCTCCTGCGTCACCTGAAACTGCAGGGGCGAGAGGCGCTGTTTCAGCTCCTCAACCGGCGGCTTGCGGAAGCCGCTCCAGCGGGTCTTGCGGCCGTCGTCCCTGGGCCGCGGGGAGTCTTCGCCCCAGGTCTTGCGGATGAAGGCGTTTCTCCCCGAGCCCTCGCGGTACATGCCGTAGTGCAAGGGGTTCTTGCGGAAGTAGTCCTGGTGGTAGTCCTCGGCCGGGTAGAACTCCTTGGCGGGCAGAATCTCGGTCACGATCGGCCGCTTGAAGCGGCCGGAGGCGGCGAGCGCCTTCTTCGACTTCTCGGCCAGCCGCTTCTGCTCCTCGTCGTGGTAGAAGATGGCCGTGCGGTACTGGGAGCCGCGGTCGGCGAACTGCCCGCCCGCGTCGGTCGGGTCGATGTGCCGCCAGAAGACCTCGAGGAGCTCGCCGTAGCCGATGCGGCTCGGGTCGTAGAGCACCTGGACGGCCTCCACGTGGCCCGTGCGGCCGGCGCTCACCTCCTCGTAGGTCGGGTGCGGGACCCGGCCGCCGGTGTACCCGGAGATCACCTCCGCGACCCCGGGGAGTTTCTCGAAATCGGCCTCGCTGCACCAGAAGCAGCCGCCGGCGAAGGTCGCCTTGCGAAGCAGGGATCGGTCGGGTTTCATGGGCGCGCCGTCCTCGCCGGCCGCGGGCGCCGCGGCCGGCATCCAGAGAACGCCTGCCGCGAGAAGGACAAGCGTCGCGGTTTTCGGTTTCATAAAAAACCCTCCTCTTCGGGTCTGCAGGGGAACATGGGACCGCCGGCCGGGGCTGTCAATCGGGGGGGGGCCCCGGCGCGGGGCTTACCGTAAGGGGGCGGCGGGGAGAGGGGTGATCTCGAGCACGCGGACGCCGGGAAGCTCAAGCAAGCCCGCCGGGGCCATGGCGAGCATCACCCCGCGGCCGCCGGCGTTCACGAGGATGCGTTCGCGGGTGAGGATCGCGGCCTCGACCACGACGGCCAGCGCGCGCCGCGTCCCGAAGGGGCTGATCCCGCCCACGCGGTAGCCCGTCACGCGCTCGGCATCGGCGGGGTCGGCGAGACGGGCGCGCTTGACGCCGAGCGCGAGCGCCAGGCGCCGCAGGTCGAGCTCGCGGTCGCCGGGGACGAGCGCCAGGAGGCAGCCCTCCCCTTCGGCCTCGACCACGAGCGTCTTCACCACCTCCGCGAGGGGCACGCCCGTCGCCCGGGCGGCGCAGGCCGCGCCCTTCACGGCGTGCTCGTAGCGCACGAGGCGGAAGGGGATCCCGCGCGCGGCAAGCCAGCGTGCGCCCCGGGTCGCGCTCACGGCCGGATTTCCTCTTGGTCGCCCCCCCTGCGTTGTGGTAGGATCCGCGGGGCGTTTTCGGAGCCGGCGCCGCGGGGCGCCTTGCCGCAACCGCAACGAGGCGGGAGCCTTCCCATGAGATCCTCAGGCCTGGATTTCCGCAAGTCCTCGGACTCGATGGTGCTGTCGGTCATCCTGATCTCGACCGTCTACTGGGTGCTCGACTCCATCCTGAACATCTTCTTCTCGAACCAGTTCAACTTCATCAAGCAGCTGATCGGGCCGGACCTCTACGACATCTACATCCGCGTCGTGGTGCTCTGCCTGCTCGTCATCCTGGGCTCCCACGCCCAGTCGATCATCAACCGCCTCAAGGAGGCGACCCGGCGGCTCAACGAGTCCGAGGAGCTCTGGCGCTCGCTCGTCGAAACCGCGCCCGACACGATCCTCACCGTCGACCAGTCCGGCACGGTGCGCTTCGCCAACCACGCGCTCGCCGGCATCCCGCCGGGGCTCATGATCGGCCGCTCCTTCCACGAGCTGCTCCCCGAGGAGGCGCGCAAGACCTCCCGCGACATCGTGCGCCGCGTCTTCCAGACGGGGGAGACGGACATGTTCGAGGTGCTCATGGAAAACGGCCGGCGCTCGCTCTGGTACACCTTCCGCATCGGGCCGCTGCGGCTCGAGCGCCGGGTGATCGCGGCCACGATCATCGCCACGGACACCACCGAGTTCAAGCGCGCCGAGGAGCTCACGCGCTACAAGGAGCTCTTCGAGAACGTGGGCGACTGCGTCTTCATCCTGAACGAGAAGGGCCTCGTCATGGAGTGCAACGACCGCGTGCGCGGGAACACCGGATTTGAGCCGCGCGAGCTCGTCGCCCGCCCGCTCGTCGAGTTGGCGATCCCCGAGCAGGCCGACCAGCTCGCGGCCGTGCTCGAGGAGGCCGGCGCGCGCGGGGAGGCGCGCCTCGAGGTGCAGCTGCGCACCCGCGACGGGGGCGCGATCCCCTTCGATCTCAGCTGCCGCCGGATCGTCTACCTGGGCGAGCCCTGCCGCCTGTGCGTCGCCCGGGACATCACGGCGATGAAACGGCTGCAAAACCAGCTCATCCGCTCCGAGCGCCTGGCCGCGACCGGCCAGCTCGCGGCCTCGATCGCCCACGAGATCAACTCCCCGCTCCAGGGGATCACGGCGCTGCTGAACGTCCTCAAGTCGACCTACAGCGGCGACGACTACCTCCAGCGCAAGCTCGAGCTCATCAAGAGCGCCTTCAACAGCATCCGCGACACGGTGAAAAACCTGATCGACCTGAACCGGCCGGGCAAGGAGCGCAAGCAGCTCGTGGACATGAACCAGGTGGTCGAGAACACCTTCGCGCTCGTCAAGAGCCTGCTCAAGAAAAACATGATCACCCCTCGGCTCGAGCTGCACGCCGCCCGGGCGACGCTCATCGCCTCGCCGCAGCAGATGGGGCAGGTGCTCATGAACCTGGTGAACAACGCCGTCGAGGCCATCACCGGGGTCCCCGGCTACCTCGAGCGGGTCCACCTCCAGCAGGGCGCCTTCGGCGAGATCGCCGTGCGCACCTACAACCGGGACGACGAGTTCGTGATCGAAATCCGCGACTCCGGCCCCGGCATCCCGCCCAAGGACCTGAACCGCATCTTCGACCCCTTCTTCACGACCAAGAAGACGATGGGAATGGGGGTGGGGCTTTCGATCTGCCTGGGGATCGTCGAGGACCACCACGGCCGCATCACGGCCGAAAACGTGCCCGGAAACGGGGCGCTGTTCACGATCGCGCTGCCGCTCAAGGCGGCCGAGGCCGAAGCCCAGCCGGTCCCGGCCTGAACGCGCACCCGGGGGCTACCCCTCCGCCGGCCGGCCGCATTCCTTGCAGCGGCCGTCGGGGCCGATCACCCCGATGCAGGACTCGTCGCTGCACAGGCGCCGGCTGGCCCAGTCGTCGTCTTCCGCCGCCGGCCCCGCCTCCGGGTCCGGCGCCCCCACCGCCTCCCCCCCCGCCGCCGGGGGCCCGGCCGCCGCCGCGCCCGAGGGGGAAGCCGCCTCGGCCCCTCCCCCCTCTTCCGCCGGCCGGCCGCATTCCTTGCAGCGGCCGTCGGGGCCGATCACCCCGATGCAGGACTCGTCGCTGCACAGGCGTCGTTCCTCCCACCCGCCGTCCTCTTCGGGTGCGGCGGGCGGCGCGGGGGTCTCGGTCATCGCGGAGTCTCCTTTCGTTGCCGGGCAGATGCCTCCCCGCCCGGGGGCTGCAGGCCGTCGAGCAGATCGCGCAGCCGGCCGAGGGCGTCGATGTGATGGGCGGCCGCCAGCGCGGGGTTGCGGTAGGCGACGAAGGCAACGCCCGCCGCGCGGGCCGTCGCCTCGTCGACCGCGGAGTCGCCCACGAAGAGCGCTTCCCGCGGCTCGGCCGCGAAGCGCTCGAGGATCTTGAGCAGGCAGTCCGGGGCGGGCTTGGGCCGGGCGACGTCGAGGGAGGTGACGACCAGGTCGAAGCGGCCCTCCAGGCCGAAGGCCCTGAGCAGCCGGCCCATCGTGTCGGTGCGGTTGGTGGCGATCGCCGTGTGGAAGCGGCCGCCCATCCAGTCGAGAAGCGCCTTGAGGTCGGGTTCGATCGTGAGGTGGGCGATGAAGTCGCCGTAGTCGATGGTGCGGCGGAAGGCGTGCGCGGCTTCGCGCTCGCCGGGGTCCGCGAAGAGGAGCTCGAGCGTCTCGTGCACGGTGTGCGCGTGGGCGAACCGCAGCCGCTCGGCATCGAGCGGGGGGCGCCCGAAGCGCGCCAGGATGCGGTTGTAGTAATGCCGGTTCGCCTCGAGGGTGTCGAAGAGGACCCCGTCGCAGTCGAAGGCGACCACGCGGATCGGCGTCATCGGCCGCCCTCCGCCGCGCCCGCGGGGGAGGCGGCCGGCCTGAGGTAGACGAAGACCCGCAGGTCGAGCTCGGGCCTGCGGGGGTGGTCGGTTTTGAGGCGGATCGTGTCGTTGTAAGAGCCCGCCTCGGTGCGCAGGGTCTCAACCCGCAGGCGGAAGGCGGGGCGGCCGTTGTGCTCCTCGGCGAGGGTCTCGACCCGGATCGTCCCGCCGCCGGCGCGGGCTTCCAGGATGCGGAAGGGATGGCCCGGCTCCGGCTGGACGAGGATCTCGCCCCGCAGCCGCTCCCCCGCCGCGCCGCGCAGCTGCAGCACCCGCGGCTGGATGAGCGCCAGGCGCTGCACCTCGCCCGCCAGCCGCAGCCGGAAGACCGGCTCGGCCGGGTCGCTCGTCAGCACCTCGGCCGTCTTTTCGATCCTGCGGCCGCCGTAGCCCGAGGTGTCGAGCCGCAGCCGGATCTTCCCCTCCCCGCCGGGCGGCACCTGGCGGGGGTAGGAAACCGCCGTGCAGCCGCAGTCGGCGCGCACCTGGTGGATGACCAGCGGCGCGCCGCCGCGGTTGGCGATCGCAAAGTCGTGCACCACGGTCTCGCCGTCGATCACCGGGGCGAACTCGAAGCCCCGCTCGGGAACGAAGAGCGCGGGTTCCGCACCGGCCCTGGCGGGGAAACTCCCCGCAAGGAGAATGAAAAGCGCCCAGAGGCATCCCCGGCGCACCGTGATGTCGCGGATCGGCATCCCCGCCTTCGACCTCGCACCGCAGCCCGGCGCCCGCCTGCGGCGGCCGCCGTGGAACAAGAATCCTATCGGGGCGGCCGCGGCGATGTCAACCGCCCCCCGGCCCTTCCCCCCGGGCCTCAGAGCAGGAAGAGGGGGTCCACGTCCACCTCGGCGGCCACCGAAGCCGGCAGGCCGAGCTCCGGGAGCCGCGCCAGGCAGCGCTCGGCCAAGCGGTGGAGCGGCCCCGGGTCCGCGCCTTTGAGGAGGACCTGGAAGCGGCTCCGGCCGGCGACCCGGGCAAGCGGCGCCTCGGCCGGCCCCAGGACCTCGACCGCGGCGAAGCGCCCGCCCTCCCGGCGCCGCAGCTCAAGGCACGCCCCGGCCACGGCCCGGGCGGCGCGCTCGGCCTCCCCCTTTCCCGGGCCGGAAATCCGGAGCAGGATGATCCGCGAAAGCGGGGGGTAGCCGAGCTCGCGCCGGAAACCCATCTCGGACTCGTAGAAGGCGTCGTAGTCCTGACGGCAGGCGGCCTGAAGGATGACGTGCTCCGGGTTGTAGGTCTGCAGCACGACCCTCCCCGGCTGCTCGCCGCGGCCGGCGCGGCCGGCCACCTGGGCGAGGAGCTGGAAGGTGCGTTCGCCGGCGCGGAAATCCGGGAAGTGCAGCGACAGGTCGGCGCAGACGACCCCCACGAGGGTGATCCCCGGGAAGTCGTGCCCCTTGGCGACCATCTGGGTCCCGACGAGGACGTCGATCGTCTTCTCGCGCAGGCCGCGGAGCAGGGCGAGGAGGCTGCCCTTGGCCCGGGTCGTGTCGCTGTCCATGCGGGCGATGCGCGCCTGCGGGAAGAGCGCCCGGAGCGCCTCCTCGACCTTTTCGGTCCCCAGCCCCAGGGGCCGGATCTCGCGCCGCCCGCAGGAGCCGCAGGCCTCCTCCCCGGCCGGCCGCTCGAAGCCGCAGTAATGGCAGCGGTAGCGCCGCTCGGCGCGATGGAGGGTGAGGGCGATCTCGCAGCGCGGGCAGCGCAGCGCCTCCCCGCAGGCGGCGCACACCGGAAAGCCCGCAAACCCCCGGCGGTTGAGAAAGACGAGCGCCTGCTCGCCGCGGCCGAGTGTTTCGGCGAGCGCCGCGCGCAGCTCCTCGCCGATGAAGCGGCCGGGACCGCGCCGGCCGCGCATGGCCCGCAGGTCGACCACGCGCACCGCGGGCAGGGGGCGCTCCTCGATGCGGCGGGTGAGGACGAGCTCGGTGTACTTGCCGCGCTTGGCGTTGTAGGCCGACTCCAGCGACGGGGTGGCCGAGCCGAGGACGACCACCGCCCCGTGGTCCCGGCCGCGGACGAGGGCGAGGTCCCGCGCGTGGTAGGGGACGCCCCCCTCCTGCTTGTAGGACGGGTCGTGCTCCTCGTCGACGACGATCAGGCCGAGGCGCGGGAGAGGGGCGAAGACCGCCGAGCGCACGCCGAGCGCGATCGGCGCCTCGCTCCGCAGCACGCGGCACCACTGGTCGAAGCGCTCGCCCGCGGCGAGCCGGCTGTGCAGGACGGCGATCCGCTCGCCGAAGCGGGCGCGGAAGCGGCGCTCGGTCTGGCTGATGAGGGCGATCTCGGGGACGAGGACCAAGACGGAAAACCCGGCCGCGACGGCCGCGGCGGCGAGGCGGAGGTAGATCTCGGTTTTGCCGCTCCCCGTCACCCCGCGCAGCAGGAAGGGGGCGAAGCCCTTGCCCAGGGCGGCGGCGAGGGCGGCGACCGCGGCCTCCTGCTCCGGGGTGAGGACGGGGGGCCGATCGGGAAGGATCGGCTCCCCCAGGGGGTCGCGGTAGAGCCGGCGGCGGAAGCGCTCGACCAGGCCCTTGCGCAGCAGCGCCCGCACGGCGGCGGCCGCGCGGGGCAGGCGCCGGGCGAGCTCGTCGAGGGCGATCTCGCCTTCGCGCGCGATCTCGCGGAAGACCTCCTCCTGCCGGGGAGGGAGGCCTTGCGGCGCGGCGCCGGGGAGGGCGCGCACCCAGGGCTTGAGCCGCGGGGCCCCGCCGCCCTGCGCCAGGCGGCGCGAGCGCTCCAGGAGGCCGCGGCGCTCGAGGGCGGCGAGGTGGCGGCGGAGGCCGGCCTCCGCGACCCCGCGGGAAAGCCCGGCGAGCGTTTTCTCCCCCCGGCGGAGCAGGCCGACGATCCGCTCCTCGGGAGCGGAAAGCGGCTCCGTTTCGAGCCGGGCGAGCGCCTCCGGCCGCAGGCGGTAGACGGTCCGCTCGAAGAGGCGCGTCCCCGCCGGCAGCGCGGTCCGAATCACCTCGCCGAGCGGCTGCTTGTAGTAGGCGGCCGTCCAGCGGAAGAAGGGGATCATCGCCTCCGGAAAGAGCGGCTCCGCGTCGGGCGCGTCCAGGACGGCCTTGAGGTCCCCGCGGCCGGACTGCTCCCCCGGCCCCAGCGCCCAGGCGCTCAGCCGCCGGCGGCCGAAGGGGACGAGGACGCGCATGCCGGGGAGGATTTTCCCCTCGAGGCCGGCCGGCACGCCGTAGGTGAAGGTCCCCGGCACCGGCAACGGCACGGCGACCTCGAGGGTCTCGGAGAAGGCGCCCATCCGCGATCCTTAAAAAAACTTATGCTTTCAATGGGTTAAGATTTCGATTTGAGTTTTGCGCCGACTGTCGGATATAATAGAGGACGGTTGCAGGGCATGCAACCCGGCGGGCCGCCCCGGCCCGCAAGCGAGGGGATCCCGGGAGGACGCCGGGGTCCGCCACGAAGGAGGAGACCATGAGGTTCGGGAAATCGGCGTGGATGGCAGCGCTCATGGCGGCACTCGTGCTGTGCGCCGGGACGGCGGGGGCGGCCTCGGCCTATCGCACGGCCGGCGGCAAATGCCTCGACAAGGAATACTATACGGACTGCGAGCAGGAGCCGACCGGCGGCCAGATGATGTGGGATGCGCTCGTCATGCGGCCGATCGGGATGGTGGGCACGGTCCTGGGGACGGCGGTCTGGCTGGTGAGCTACCCCTTTGCGGCGCTCGGCGGCAACACCGACCAGGCGACCGAAAAGCTCGTGGTCGCACCCTTCGATTGGACCTTCCAGCGACCGCTGGGCGAGTTCTGAGGCGGTCTTTCTTCGCCGCGGCCTGAAAGCGCCCGCGGAACGGGAAGATGCGGCCGAAAAGCCGGGCGGGGATGCCGGCCGAAGCGCGGCCCGAACCCCCGCCCGCCCCCTTCGCCGGATGACCCTCGCCGGATCCCCTGCGGACATAAAGCGCGCCCCTTCCGCCGCCGGGGGCCGGGTCCCCCCGCGCCCCGCCCCGCCGGCGCTTTTGCGGCTGGGACCCCGCCTCACCGAGGCCCTCCATGAAATTCTCGAGTTCACCCGGCGCACGACGGGGGTCGAGCCCACGCAGGAGGAGCTCGCCGCGGCGCTCAGGTCCTACTTCACCCTGGAGGAAATGGCGAACCAGCTCGCCTACCTCGGCCGCCGGCCGGCGGAGGCGGCCGCGGAGGAGGAGGGCGCGCCGCTCTTCGTCCCCCGCCTGCGGATCAACCTGGGACAGGCCCCGCCGCCGAACTGCCTCGCCCGCGCCGGCTATTTCCGGCGCGAGGTGGCGGAAGGGATCCTCGCGATCCGCCGCCACGCGGCCGCGGTGCTCGGGGCGCCGCCGGGCGAGGGCCCGATCGCGGCCGCCCTGCGGAGCAGCTTCATCGTGAGCGAAATCAAGAACCAGATCGTCCATTTGCGCTCCCGCCGCGGCTGACCCGGCTCCCCTCCCGCGCCGGCCTCCCCCCTTTTCCCGCGACGATTTCGGCTTATGTTAAGGCGCCGGCGCTTGTGCCGGGGAAGTTGTTGTTTCTCGAAACGAGAAAGGAGACCCGCCATGACCCCCGCCCACCCGGGCCGCAGGGCCCTTGCGCCGGTGACGCTTTGGCTGTCCGCCATCCTTTGTCTTTCGGCCCCCGCCGCTGCCGCAGGTGATCTGCGCGCCGCGATCGCCCGCGGCAGCGGGGTTTCCGAGTTCGCGCAAATCGAAGAGATCGCCTACACCTTCCACGTCAAGCTCCCCGACCGGGAGGTGAGCCGCAGCTGGCTCTGGGCGCCCGCCGCCGACCGCGTGACTTTCCGCCCGGCCGGGGGGGCCGCGGAAGAGCTGACCTGGGAGCGCGGCCTTCTCTCCTCCGGCTCCGCCTCCGAGCGCGCCCGCGCGGCAGACCCCCTTTTCGTCAACGACAACTACTGGCTCCTGTTCCCTTTGCGGCTCACCTGGGACCTTGCGGCGAGGATCTCCGAAGACCCCGCACCCGCCGCGCTGCCGATCGGGCAGGGCCGCGCGCGGCGCGTCGTCGTCGCCTACCCCGCCGACGAGGGCTACACCCCGGGCGACGTCTACGAGCTCTTCCTCGACCCCGAGGGCCGCATCCTGCAATGGGTCTACCGCAAGGGCGGCGAGCCCCGGCCCACGCGGGTCACGACCTGGGAGGACTGGCGGGAGGTGGGACCGCTCAGGCTCTCCCTTGACCGCCGCGGGGCGGACGGCGTATTCAGGGTCTGGTTCACCGGGGTTGCGGTCCGGCCGAAGGGCGGCGCCGGCTGGATCCCCGCCCGACCCTGAGGCGCCGCGGGAGGCCGAAGACCGTCATGCTCAACCACGTCGTCCTGATGAAATTCCGGCCGGGCGTCCCTGAGGAGGAGATCCGCGACCTCGAGAGGCTCCTCGACGATCTGCCCAACCGCATCCCGGAGATCCGCGTCTACGAGTTCGGCCGCGACGTGCTGCGGAGCGAGCGCTCCTGGGATTTCGCCCTGGTCGGCCTCTTCGCCAACGCTGAAACGCTCGCCCGCTACCAGGACCACCCCGAGCACCGGCCGGTGGTTGAAAAGATCCGGTCGCTGTGCGAACATGTCGCCACGGTCGATTTCTACGGGACGGACGCGGGCGCAATCGAATCCGCCTCGCGCTCCTGGGAGCGCGACCCCTTCGACAGCCTGAAGCTGAAGCCCTGAGCGGGGAAATGCGGCCCGGCCCCCGCCGCCCGGGCGGCGCTCCGGGGCCGGGGGGGGGCGCAAGGGGGGGGCTGCGCGGCCGCCCGCGAGGCAGCGATGGGCGACCTTTCCACCTTCGACATCCGCGAGCGCATCACGTCCTCGGTGATCGACACCTACGGCACGATGCTCGCGCTCGAGGTCGAGCCGCTCGCCGCGGAGCCCCCGCCGGGATTCGGCATCCACCGCCTCGTCGGCACGCTCAATTTCGCGGGCGCGGTCACCGGGATCTTCAACCTTCAGGTGACCGAGACCTTCGGCCGGCTGATGGCGGGGCGCATGCTCGAGCAGGAGCCGGCCGAGGTCGATCTTGGCACCGATGTCCGCGATCTCCTCGCCGAGGTGACCAACATCGTCGGCGGGAACCTGAAATCCGCGCTCAACGACGCGGGCCACCCCTGTGTCCTCTCCACGCCCTCGATCACCTTCGGCACCGACTTCACCATCCGCTCGCTCGCCATGGACCGCTTCGAGCGCATGGCCTTCCGCCACGGGGAGCACGTCTTCGTCGTCGAGGCCGGCCTCAAGGGCGTCGAGGCCGCCGAGGCGGGGCTCGACTTCGGCACGCCGGAGGCGATGTCCCGGCTGCCGCACGTGGATGCGGCCAAGCTCGAGGCGCTCGACCCGCGCGCCAAGATCGCCGCGGCCGTGACCGAGGTCTTCGAGACGATGTTTTCCCTTGCGCTCGCGCCGGTCGATACGGTTTCGGCCTCGAGCCTGCAGGGAAAGCGGCTTGTCTCCTCGGTCTGCTTCGCGGGCGACGCAACCGGGGTGGTGAGCGTGCACGTGGGCGAGGAGCTCGCCCGCCGCATGGCGGCCAACATGCTCGGGGTCGAGCCCGGGGAGATCGACGACGAGGCGGCGATCCACGACATGCTGGGCGAGCTCGGCAACATCGTGACCGGCGGCCTCAAATCGGCGCTCACCGACACGGGCCTGCGCTGCGCGCTCTCGACCCCCTCGGTCACGGCGGGGACGGACTTCATGATCGAGGCCTTGAACCTCGACCGCTACGAGCGCTTCGCCTTCGAGGCCGGGGGCCTGCCGGTCTTCGCCGAAATGGGCTTCAAGATCTCCGATCTCGTGAAGGCCGCCCCCCGCGGCGCAACGGAAGTCCACTACCGCGTGGAGGAGACCCCAGCGGCCGGGGCCGAAAAGCCGGCCGCGGAGGCCGGCCGCGCCACCTCCGGGCGCCCCGCCGCCCGCGAGCCCTCCCCCGCGGCGCAGGCCGCGCCGCCCGCCGCCCCGCCCCCCGGGCCGGCGGCCCCCGCCCCCGAGGCGCCCGGCCTGCCCGAAGACTTCGGCCTCGATCTCCTCGTCGACATCCCCGTCGAGCTCACCGTCGAGCTCGGCAGGAGCCGCATCCCCATCCAGGAGCTCCTGCGGCTGCAGCCGGGCTCGGCCCTCAAGCTCTCGCGCCTCGAGGGCGAGCCGGTCGACATCCTGGCGAACGACGTCCTCATCGCCCGCGGCGAGGTCGTCGTGAAAAACGAAAAGTACGGGATCCGCATCACCGAGATCGCCGGCCGCCGGGAGCGGCTCCGCGGCCTCAAGGACTAACGGGAAGGGACGGGGATGCAGCGCAGCGGCCGGCCGAGGGCCGCCAGGAAGCGCTCGAGCGACTCGCGACCCAGCACGAGGGTCGCCGTGTTGACCAGCGGGTGCACCTGGAGCGCCTCCTCGCGCCAGAGTTCCTCGTCGAAGAACAGCTCGACCCGGCCCTCGGGGTCGTTCACGACGGCAAGCGGCGTCACCGCGCCCGGTGCGATCCCGAGCAAGCGGCCGAGCCGCTCGGCCGAGGCGAGCCCCAGCCGCTGCAGCCCGAGCGCGCGCGAGAGCGCGGCGAGATCGACCGCCTTGGCGGCCGGGACGGTGAGCAGCAGGTGGCGCCGCCCCGGCTTGTCCCGCAGGAAGAGGTTCTTCGTCTTCGCCCCGGGAAGGGGGGGCACCCGCCGCGCGGCCTCGGCCACGGTGAAGACCGCCGGGTGGGATGAGCGGCGGTAGGGGATCCCCCGCGCCTCAAGAAACGAAAGCAGCCCCGCCTCGTCCATGCCCCTTGCGCCTCCCTCCTGCGGCGGCGGGGGACGCCCCCGCCGCGGCCCGCTTGACACCGCCGGGTCCCTCCCGTATGAGGGATCCCTCCCGAAAGATCAACCCCGCGCCGGGAAAGGAGCCGCCATGGCTGCAAACCGCCTGCTATACCTCTCCCAGGCCGACGTGGTCCGGGTCGGCCTCTCGATGGAGGAGATCATCGCGGCCCTCGAGACCGCCTTCCGCGCCAAGGGCGAAGGCCGCACCGAGATGCCCCCCAAGCCCGGGATCCACCCCGGCGGGGGAAACAACTTCCTCCACGCCATGCCCGCCTATATCCCCGACCTCAAGTCCGCCGGGATCAAGTGGGTGGGCGGGTTCCCGGAGAACCCCAGGCGGGGGCTCCCCTACATCACGGGGCTCCTCATCTACAACGACGTCGAGACGGGGCTGCCGCTCGCGGTGATGGACTGCGTGTGGATCACGGCCAAGCGCACGGGGGCGGCGAGCGCGGTGGCCGCGCGGAGGCTGGCGCGGCCGGACTCCTCCGTTCTCGGGGTCCTGGGCTGCGGGGTCCAGGCGCGCAGCCACGCCGAGGCCCTGCGGGTCCTCTTTCCCCTGCGGCGCATCCTCGCCTACGACACCGACCCCGCCGCGGCGGAGCGCTACGCCCGGGAGATCGGCCCGCAGCTCCGGATCGAGGTCGTGACGGTGAAGACCCCGCGCGAGGCGGTCAGCGGCTGCGACATCGTCGTCACCGCCGGCCCCATCCTGAAGACCCCGCACGCGACGATCCAGCCGGGGTGGCTCGAGGAGGGGGCCTTCGCCTCGCTCGTCGACTACGACTCCTACTGGAGCCGCGCGGCCCTCGCCGAGGCCTCGAAGTTCTGCACCGACGACGTGCCCCAGCTCCGGCTCTACCAGTCGATGGGCTATTTCCAGGGGATCCCGCCGATCCACGCCGATCTGGGCGAGCTGGTCACGGGGCGCAAGCCGGGACGCGAAACCCCCGCCGAGCGCACGATGACCGCGAACCTGGGGCTGGCGATCGACGACATGGCCGTCGCCCCGCTCCTCTACGAGCGCGCCCGCGCGAAGGGCATCGGCACCTGGCTCGATCTCTAGGGATTCCCGGGGGATGCCCCGGCCGCTGGGGCTTGCAGGCACCTTGACAGACTGAGGCGCGTTTAGTAACTTCACGGCGCTTCGCCGAAGTGAGCTGGCCGGAGGCGGAAGCCTTCGCGTGCGCGAATGAGGAACTCCCCAACCACCCACAACGTACCCAAGGAGGCAGCCATGACCCGTCGTTTCGCTCTCGTCGTCGCGTTGGTGGTGCTCGCCGGGTTCACGGTCGCGGGGCTCGCCCAGGCGGCCCCCCCGAAGGACCCGATCGGCGTCGTCACGATCAAGAAGGGCCAACCCATCCACATCGCCTACTGGATGGTCGTCGCCGGGCCGGACGCCTCGCTCGGCACCGACACCAAGCGCGGGGTGGAGATCGCCATCCAGGACCAGGGGGGCAAGCTCCTCGGCCACCCGATCAAGCTGAGCGGCCAGGACGAAGGCTGCAACGCCGAGGGCGGCCAGGCCGCGGCCACGAAGATCGCCTCCGACCCGACGGTCGTCGCGGCGATCGGCTCGAACTGCTCGAGCGCCGCCCGGCCCGGGGCGCCGATCCTCTGGAAGGCGGGCATCCCGACGGTGTCGCCGTCGAACACCGCCCCCTACCTCACCGACCCCAAGCGCGGCCCCGAGTATGACGGCTACCTGCGCACGGCCCACAACGACAAGGTGCAGGGCGCGGTGGCGGCGCAGTTTGCGATCAAGAAGCTCGGGGTCAAGACCGCGGCCACGATCCACGACGGCAGCGTCTACGCCGAGCAGCTCCAGGCCGTCTTCGCCGAGGAGTTCAAGAAGCTCGGCGGCACGATCACCAGCCAGGAAGCCGTCGCCCCGACCGACACCGACATGCGGCCGGTGCTGACCAAGATTGCGACCCAGAAGCCGCAGTTCATCTACTACCCGATCTTCATCGCCGCCGCGGGCCACATCACCCGCCAGGTGAAGGAGGTGGCCGGCCTGGAGCAGACCTACCTCATGAGCGCCGACGGCTCCTTCTCGCCCGATTTCTACAAGGCGGCCGGCGAGGCGGCGGTGGGCATGTTCCACTCGAGCCCGGATTTCTCGGCCTTCGCCGCCGGCTACAAGGGCTTCCTCGACAAGCACCAGAAGAAGTACGGCGAAAAGCCGATCGCGCCCTTCCACGCCCACGGCTACGACGCGGCGCTGATGGTCTTCAAAGCGATCGAGAAGGTGGCGGTGAAGGAGGGGGAGACGCTCTACATCCCGCGCAAGGCGCTCCGGGACGCGCTCTACGCGACCAAGGGCCTGAAGGGGCTCACCGGGACGCTCACCTGCGACCCCTACGGCGACTGCGCCGACCCGCGGATCGCGGTCTACCAGCAGACCGCGGAGAACATCAAGAAGCTGGTCAACCCGGAGTCCCCCTTCTGGAAGCCGTACTGATCCCGCAAGGGGCTCTCCGAGGGCATGCCCGCGGGGCGCCAAGGCCCCGCGGGGGTCCTGCGGCATGACCGGAGCCGGGTCCGACTTCGGGCCCGGCTCTTTTGCAAGCGCCGCCCGGCCCCGCCCCGCGGGGACCATTTCGCCTCCAAGGACACCGACGCGATGGCCCGACCGACGCGCAGCAGGCTGACGCCGACCGATATCGTCATGTGGACGATCGGGGCGATCCTGATCGCCCTCATCCTCTGGGGCTCGATCGCGACCCTGGCGCGGGGCGCCTACAGCCTCGACCACTGGGTCGACTTCACGATCTTCGGCCTCGCCCAGGGGAGCATCTACGCCCTGATCGCCATGGGCTACACCATGGTCTACGGGGTGCTGCGCATGATCAACTTCGCCCACAGCGAGGTCTTCATGAGCGGCCCCTACACGGCCTACTACGTCTCGGCCTACTTCCACCGCAGCGGCCTGCTCGAAACCCAGCCCGTGCTCAGCATGGCGATGGTCTTTCTCGTCTCCATGGCGACCTCGACGCTCATCGCCTATCTCCTCGAGCTGATCGCCTACCGGCCGCTGCGCACCGCGCCGCGGCTGGTGCCGCTGATCACGGCCATCGGCGCCTCCTTCTTCCTGCAGTACGTCTTCCGCGGCCTCTACGGCTCGGGCTTCCAGGCCTACCCCGTGATCAAGGCCCTCGAGGGGCCGATGCACCTGGGGCCGGTGCGGGTCCTGAAATTCCAGCTGGTCGTGATCTTCGCCGCCGCCCTTCTCATGCTCGCCCTCTACCAGTTCACCCAGCGCACCCGGCTCGGCCGCGCGCTGCGCTCGGTGTCCGAGGACAAGGAGGCCGCGGCCCTCATGGGCGTCGACGTCGACCGCATGATCTCCATGACCTTCATGATCGGCGGGGCGGCCGCGGGGGCCGCCGGCGTGCTCTACGCGATCATGTTCAAGCAGGTCCATTTCTTCATGGGCTTCATCCCCGGCCTCAAGGCCTTCACCGCGGCGGTGCTGGGGGGGATCGGCAACATCCCGGGCGCCATGCTGGGCGGGATCTTCCTCGGGCTGGTCGAGTCGATCGGACCGAGCCTCTTTCTCGACGGCCTGGGCATCACCGCCCCCTACCAGTTGAAGGACGCGATCGCCTTCACCATGCTGGTCCTGGTGCTGATCTTCCGGCCGACCGGCATCCTCGGCGAACGGCTCGCGGTGAAGAAGGCCTGAAGCGCACGAACCGAAGGAGTCTGGCCGCATGAACGCCGAATCACGGGAACGCCTGCCGGGACTGCGCCTGGGGCTCGTCTCCGGGGCCTGCCTCGTTCTCCTCACCCTGGTCGGGATCGTGGAGGCCTTCAGCCAGCGCGAAATCGTGAGCGGGGTTCTCTCCATGGGCGAGGGGCTTCTCTTCTTCACGGGGCTCTTCATCGCCTACCTCGCCGCCGACCGCGGGCTGCGGCGCGCCGGGACGGGCCGGGCGCTCGCGGCGGGGCTGGTCTGCGGGCTCGCCGCGGCGGCGCTCCTGGCGCTGCTTGTCCTGCTCTCCAAGGCGGTCAACCTGCGGCAGGTCCTGATCAACGCCTCCCCCGCCGTGTTCCAGATGCTCGTCTTCCAGCGCGAGGAGCTCGAGGTCGGGCTCGCCCTGCTCCTGGCGGCGGGGCTCCTCACGGGGGCGGCGGCCGCAGGGCTGCGGCTTCTGCCGCCGGTGCCGCGCCGCGCGGTCACGGCGGGGCTCGTCTGCGTCGCCGGCCTGGGCATGCTCCAGGACACGGTCTACCCGGTCCTCTCCTCCTGGGGGCCGGTCGCGGGCCTGGCCGATCTGGTCTTCGAGGGGCTCGGGCTCTCCCCCGGCGGGGCGGTCGCGCTCTTTGTCCTCACCGCCGCCGGCGCGGCCTTCTGGGCGCTCCAGGGGGCCGCCGTCCGCGGCCGCATCGCGGGGCTCTCCCCCGGGGGCCGCCGGGGGCTGCGGATCGGGGCCTTCGCCTTGCTCGCCCTGGTGCTTGCGATCCTGCCCCAGGCGCTCGGGCTCTTCCTGAGCGAGGTCCTCACCATCGTCGGGCTCTACGTGCTTCTCGGCCTCGGGCTCAACATCGTGGTCGGCTTCGCGGGGCTGCTCGATCTCGGCTACGTCGCCTTCTTTGCGATCGGCTCGTACACCGTGGCCATCCTCACCTCGCCCGAGCTCGGCTTTTTCTCCCTGTCCTTCTGGCAGGCGCTGCCCTTCGCCGTCCTCTTCGGGGTGATCGCCGGCGTCCTGCTCGGCATCCCGGTCCTGAAGATGCGCGGGGACTACCTCGCGATCGCCACCCTCGGCTTCGGCGAGATCATCCGCATTCTCGTCCTCTCCGACTCGCTTCGCCCCTGGCTGGGCGGGGCCCAGGGAATCGGCAAGATCCCCAAGGCCGAAATCGTGGGCTTCGAGTTCGGCGGCCCCCAGGAGATCTACTACCTCATCCTCGCCGGCTGCCTGCTCGTCGGCTTCATCTCCTGGCGGCTGCGCGACTCGCGCCTCGGCCGGGCCTGGATGGCCGTGCGCGAGGACGAGGACGTCGCCCAGGCGATGGGCATCAACCTCGTGGCCGCCAAGCTGCTCGCCTTCGCGACCGGCGCGGGCTTCTCGGCGCTGAGCGGGGCGATCTTCGCCACCAAGATCGGCTCGGTCTACCCCCACTCCTTCAACGTCATGATCTCGATCAACATCCTCTGCGTGATCATCGTGGGCGGCATCGGCAGCATGCCGGGGGTGATCGTGGGCGCCTTCGCCCTCGTCGGGCTGCCCGAGCTCTTGCGGGAATTCGCCGAGTACCGCCTGCTCGTCTACGGCGCGGCACTGGTGGCGATGATGCTCTTGCGGCCCGAGGGGCTCTGGCCCGAGGCGACCCGGCGCCGCGAGCTGCACGAACACGAAGAGCAGGCCGGGCCGACCCCCGATGCGCCCGCCGCAGCGGCCGCCGGCCGCCCCTAAGGAGGCAGCGCATGCCGATCCTCACGATCACCGGAGTCACCAAGCAGTTCGGGGGGCTGGTCGCGATCGACCAGGTGGATGTGGCGATCCGCGGGCAAAGCATCCACAGCATCATCGGCCCCAACGGCGCCGGCAAGACGACCCTCTTCAACTGCATCACCGGCTTCTACCGCCCCGAGGCGGGCGAGATCCTGCTCGAGGACCAATCCCTGGTCGGGCTCCTGCCCGACCAGATCGTCCGCCGCGGGATCGCGCGCACCTACCAGAACATCCGGCTCTTCCCCAACCTCACGGCCATGGAGAACGTGCTGGTCGGTTTGCACGGCCACCTGAAGGCGGGCTTCCTGGGGATCGTCCTCGACGCCCCCGCGGTGCGCCGCGAGGAGCGCGAGGCCCACGAGGAGGCCTCGCGGCTGTTGCGCTTCGTGGGGCTCGCCGGCAAGGGGGACCTGGTCGCCAAGAACCTCCCCTACGGGGACCAGCGGCGCCTCGAGATCGCCCGCGCGCTCGCCACCCGGCCGAAGGTGCTCTGCCTGGACGAGCCCGCGGCCGGCATGAACCCCCGCGAGTCGCAGGACCTCATGGATTTCATCCGCCGCCTGCGCGACGAGCTGGGGATCACGATTCTGCTGATCGAGCACCAGATGCGGGTCGTGATGGGCATCTCCGAGAAGGTCACCGTCCTCGATTACGGCAAAAAGATCGCCGAGGGCACGCCGGCCGAGGTCCAGTCCGACCCCCGGGTGATCGAGGCCTACCTCGGCCGGGGCGGGGCGGGCTCCGCCCGCGCGGCGTGAAGGGGGAGGAAGAGGCGGCCATGGCCATGCTCGAGATCCAGGACATCCACACCTACTACGGCAACATCCACGCCCTGAAGGGCATCTCCGTCGAGGTCGAGCGCGGCGAGATCGTCACCATCATCGGGGCCAACGGCGCCGGCAAGAGCACCCTCCTCAAGACCGCCAGCGGGCTGCTCCGGCCGCGCAGCGGCTCGATCCGCCTGGAGGGCCGGGAGCTGACCCGCCTTCCCCCCCACGAGGTCGTGCGCGAGGGGATCGTTCAGGTCCCCGAGGGGCGCCGGATCTTCGGCCGCCTCACGGTCCTCGAAAACCTCGACATGGGCGCCTTCACCTGTTCCGACCGCCGCCGGAACGCCGAAAACCTCGAGCGCGTCTTCGCCCTGTTCCCCCGCCTCAAGGAGCGCTCGCGCCAGGTCGCCGGCACCCTCTCCGGGGGCGAGCAGCAGATGCTCGCCATGGGGCGGGCCCTCATGGCCAACCCCAAGATCCTCCTCATGGACGAGCCCTCCATGGGGCTCGCCCCCGTGCTCGTGGACGGGATCTTCGAGACCATCCGGCGGCTGAACGAGGCCGGGACGACGATTCTGCTTGTCGAGCAGAACGCCCGCATGGCCTTGCAGATCGCGCGCCGCGGCTACGTCTTGCAATCGGGGGCGATCCTCTTCAGCGACGCGGCCGCCCGCCTCGCCGAAAACGAGATCGTGCGCAAGGCCTACCTCGGAGAACACTGACGCCGCGGGCGCCGGCCCCCGGCGGCGGAGACCCATCCGGCGAATGACCCCGTTGCCCGACGCCTGGGAAGAGATCGCGGCCGCGGCCGAAGAAGCCCCGGCGCTCGCGCGGCGCCTCTGGGAGGAGGCGGCGGCGCAGGCGACGCCCGCGGAACGGCGCCGCGGCCGGCGCCTTTCCCGGCTGGCCGCCGCGGCGCACGACAAGGCCGTGCTCGTCGCCTGGATCGACCGCGGCTTCCGGCCGGCCGACCCGCGGCGCGCGCTCGGGGGGATGCGCGCGCTGCTCGACGCCGAGGGCATTCCAAGCTTTTTCTCGCCCCCCGAGCGGCTCGCCCTCCGGCTTCTGCTGCGCCTCGGCCCGCTTTTCCCGGCGGCGGCCGTGCGGGCCGTCTTCGCGGGGCTGCGCCGCGAGAGCCGCCACGTCATCCTCCCCGGCGAACCCGCCCCGCTCGCCGCCTACCTTGAAGCCCGCCGGCGGGAGGGCCTGCGGGTCAACCTCAACCGCATCGGCGAAGAGGTGCTGGGCGAGGCCGAGGCCCAGGCCTTCCTGGAAACCTATCTCGCCGATCTCCGCCGCCCCGGCGTCGAGCAGATCGCGGTCAAGATCTCAAGCCTCGTCCCCTGGATGGAGCCGCTCGCCTTCGAGGAAAACGCCGCGCGGATCGCCGAGCGGCTCGCCCCCCTCTTCGGCGAGGCCGCCCGCCGCCGCTTCCTGCGCGCCGACGGCCGGTGGGTCCCCAAGACCGTGACCCTCGACATGGAGGGCTTCCGCGACCTCGCCCTCACCGCCGCGGCCTTCCGCCGCGCCCTCGAGCGCCCCGAGCTCCGCGGGGTCTTCGCCGGGATGGCGCTTCAGGCCTACCTCCCGGACTCCTGGGGGATCCTCCGCGAGCTCTGCGCCTGGGCCGAGGCGCGGGTCGCGGGCGGCGGCAGCCCGATCAAGATCCGCATCGTCAAGGGCGCCAACCTCGAGATGGAGCGCCTGGAGGCCGCCCACCGCAACTGGCCGCTCGCCTGCTTCGAGGAGAAGGCCGAGACCGACGCCCAATGGAAGCGCATGGTCGCCTTCCTGCTCGACCCCGCGCGCACCCGCGCCGTGCGCCCCGGCATCGCCTCGCACAATCCCTTCGACCTCGCCTTCGCCTGCCGGCTGGCCGAGCGCCGCGGCGTCAAGGAGCGCATCCAGATCGAGATGCTCGAGGGCATGGCCAACCCGCTGCGGCGCGCGATCGCCGCCCGGGGCTTCGAGGTGCTCACCTACGCCCCGACGGCGGAGCGCCGCCACTTCCTCGCGGCGATCGCCTACCTCGTGCGCAGGCTCGATGAAAACACGGGTCGGGGCCACTTCCTGCGCCACGCCGGGAGCCTCGCCCCGGGCGACGACGCCTGGCAGGCGCTCGCCGCCGCCTTCCGCGAATCCGCAAGCCGCCTGATCCTCCCCCCGCCGGCCCCCCACCGCCGCCAGGACCGGGGCCGGGAGCCGGCCGGGGGCGCATCCCCCCTCGCCGCGGAGGCCGCCTTCCGCAACGAGCCGCCCACCGACTGGGCGCTCGCCGCCAACCGCGCCTGGGCCGCCGCGATCCGCGACCGCTGGCGCCGCGCGCCCGTCACCCCGCCGCTTTCCGTCCCGCTCCTGGTCGCGGGCGAGGAGATCGCCCCCGGCCCGGGCGCCCGCGAGGAGCTCGACCCCAACCGACTCCCCTTGCGCGTCGCGGTCGCCCGCACCGCCGCGGCCGGGGAGGCCGAACTCGAGCGGGCGATCGCCGCCGCCCGCGCCGATGCGGACGGCTGGCGGGCCATGCCGCACGCCGAGCGCGAGCGCATCCTCTTCGACGCCGCCCGCGAAATCGCCGCCGCCCGCGGGGAATTCCTGGGCGCCGCGGCCGCGACCACGGGGAAGCTCTTCACCGAGACCGACCCCGAGGTCTCCGAGGCGGTCGACTTCGCGCGCTACTACCCCCTGTCGCTGCGCCGCTGGTTCGCCGCCCCCCACCTTCGCCTCCGGGGCAAGGGCGTCGTCGCGGTGCTCTCGCCCTGGAACTTCCCGGTCTCCATCCCCTGCGGCGGGATCGCCGCCGCCCTTGCGGCCGGCAACACGGTCGTCTTCAAGCCCTCCTCGCTCGCCGTGACCGTCGGCTGGCTCCTGGTCCGCTGCTTCATCCGGGCGGGGGTGCCGCCGAGCGCGCTGCAGTTCGTCCCCGGCGCGGGGGCGGAGGCGGGCCGCCGCCTCGTCCTGGACCCGCGGGTCGACTTCGCCGTCCTGACCGGCGGGACCGAGACCGCCCGCGAGATCCTGCGGCTCCGGCCGGGGCTGCCGCTGGCCGCCGAGACCGGGGGCAAGAACGCCACCATCGTCACCGCGGCCGCGGACCGCGACCAGGCGATCGCCCACGTCGTGGTCTCCGCCTTCGGCCACAGCGGCCAGAAGTGCTCGGCGACCTCGCTGCTCATCCTCGAGCGCGAGGTCTACGAGGACGACTCCTTCCGCCGCCGCCTCGCGGACGCGGCGGCCTCGTTTCGCGCGGGCCCGGCCTGGGATTTCGCAAGCCGCATGGGGCCGCTCGTGCGGCCGCCGGAGGGGGCGCTGCGCGAGGCCTTGACCCGGCTCGATCCCGGCGAGTCCTGGGACCCCGCCCCCCGCCCCCTGGGGGGCAACCCGCAGCTGTGGACGCCGGGGATCCGCTGGGGGGTGAGGCCCGGAAGCGCCGTGCACCTGACGGAGCTCTTCGGGCCGGTGCTCGCGGTGATGTGCGCGCGGGACCTCGCCCATGCCGTCGCCCTCGCCAACCGGACGGGCTACGGGCTGACCGCGGGCCTCGAGAGCCTCGACCCGCGGGAGTGGGCCTACTGGCAGGAGCACATCCGCGCCGGGAACCTCTACATCAACCGGCCGACGACCGGGGCGATCGTCGGCCGCCAGCCCTTCGGCGGCATGGGCCAGTCGGCCTTCGGCGCGGGGATCCAGGCCGGGGGCCCCCACTACGCGCTGCAGTTTCTCGACGTCGAGGAAACCGGGCCGCCGCCCCTCGAGCCGGTCCGCGACACCTCCCCCCTGTGGCGGCTCGCCGGCCGCTGGGAGGAGATGCTCGCCTCAGGCCGCTTCCCCGCCGGAGAGCGGGCGGAGATCGGGCGCGCGGTCGTCGCCCTGCGCAGCCTGCTGGCGGCGATGGAGCGGGAGTTCGCCCCGGCGGACGCCTACCACCTGCGGGGCCAGGAAAACCGGCACCGGTTTCTGCCCGCCGGGACGGTCGTCGTGCGCCTCGACCCGCGGGACGGGATCTTCGAGACCGTCGTGCGCCTCGCCGCCGCGCGCGCGGCCGGAAACCGCGTGCGCCTCAGCCTGCCCCCCGGGCTCGACACCGCCGCGGCCCGTTTCCTGTCGGGGCCGGAAGGCCTCCGCCTCGCGGCGGGCGTGTCGCGCGTCGAGGAGGGCGAGGAGGAGCTGATCGCCGCCCTCGACGACACCTGCCGCCTCCGCGCCGCGGCCCCCGACCGCGTCTCCGGCCGCCTCCTCGCCGCGGCCGCGGCGCGCGGCGTCCACGTCGCCCGCGCCCCCGTCCTCATGGAGGGCCGCCTCGAGCTCCTCCACGGGCTCCGCGGCCAGAGCCTCTCGATCGACACCCACCGCTGGGGGAACCTCGGCTTCCGGGCGGCGGCGTTCGAGGACTGACGCCGCCCGGGGCGTGCCGCGGGCGCGGCGGGGGGCCGCTTCGCCCCGTTCCTCAGGGGTCGACCGGCACCTCGAGGTCGAGCAGCGGCGGGTACTGCTGGCAGCCGAAGATGTCGCTTTCCCCGGGGCTGCCGCTCGGCCGGCTGCGGTAGAGGGTGAACTTGATCGCGAGCGCGGGGTCGAACTCGTGGAAGTCGCTGATCCGCTCCTGGGGGATGTTGAAGAGCTCGGCCACACGCGCGCGCGTGAGGACCCCGCTTTGCTTCACGCGCTCGTAGTTCTCCTTCTCGCGGAAGATGATGTCGAAGGTGATCTTGTCGGTGCCGGCGTTCTTGCTGCGGATGGTCTTGGCGAGATCGACGAGTTTGACCGTCCTCATGCCCCCTCCTCCCCGTCGCGGATCACCATCTCGCGGATCGGGAACAGCTCCAGCGGGTCGGCGACCGGCAGCACGTGGTTCAACGTCCAGCGGTAGGCGGGCGGCGCGGGCAGCACCCCGTCGATCACGAAGGCCGCCGTCCCCGCGGTCCCTTTCACCTCGGGCAGCCGGGCGTAGAAGATCTGGCGCGAGCCGATGAGGGTCACCTCCTCGGCCATCTCCGCCGTGGGGGCGACCCCCTCGACGACGATGCAGAGCTCGTGGCTGCGGATCTCGCGCACGGGTTCGAGGTCCCCCATGACGCCGTTTCGGCCGTAGACGTGGTAGTAGAGCTCGTAGGGCCGGCCGGCGAAGCGCTCCTCGACCTGGCTCCGGGCCCAGCCGATCACCTGATCGATGTGGCGGATGGAGTAGGGGTCGCGGATGCCGACGATGCCGATAAAGCGCTCGCCCACCCGGCCCGATCCTTCGAGCTTGACGCGGATGCCGTCTGCGGAGGCAAGGAAGCGCTGGCCCGTGACGCGGGTGCTCTTCTCGTCCACCTGCTCGTAGCGGCAGCCGGTCATGTCGAGGGTGCCGCCCGCGAAATGCTCGTAAAAGGCGTTGGAGCGCTCGTACATCGCATGGCCGGCGACCGAGGCGACCGTGCAGCGCTGCGCCGGGTGCATGGCGGTCACGGTCACGTCCCGGTGGGTCACGGTGCCGATCACGGTCTCCTTGGCCATGTAGGGCTCGGCGCAGAAGGAGGCGCACTCGAGCACCTTGCCGAGGTAGTAGGCGTGCTCCTCGGGGAAGCCCTCGTGCAGGGCCGCCGCGGCGAAGATCGCGGCGTCGCTGCTCCGGCCGCCGATCACGACGTCGGCCCCCAGGGCGAGCGCCTTCATGAAGGGATGGACCCCGGCCATGGCCACGATGCGCTCGGTCGCCTCGAGCTCCTCCCGCGTCAGGGCGGGCCGGTTGTCCAGCCCCGCGACCACGACCCCGGATTCCATGCGGCGCCGGAGCTCGGCCTTGTCGAGCTCGGAGTAAAAGGCGACGAGCTTGAAGGCCCGGAGCCGGTGCTTGCGGGCGAGCTTGCGGATGATCTCGATGTAGCGCTCGACCCGGCTGTTCGTCCCGGTGTCGCCCGCCGAGCCGATCATCATCGGCACCCCCTGGCGGCGCGCGGCGAGGAGCATGAGCTCGAGGTCGTGGAGCTGCCAGTCGTAGGGGCTGACGCTCGTGTCCGTTCCGAGCGGCACGGGCCCGATGTCGTCGGAGCCCGAGTCGCAGCAGTAGTAATCGGGCCGGGTCTCGGCCCCGATCCAGAAGCTCTCCTCCTTGGTCGGGGCGAACCCCAGGTGCCCGTTGGGGCAGAGGATGCGCAGGGTTTCCTTGCGTCGGACCATGGCGGGGATCCTTTCCGGTCCCTCCCGGGAGGCCTCAGGCCGCGGCGGCGGGGCGGGCGTTTCCGAGGAGGCGGTTGAGCACGAGGCTTGCGGCGGCGACCCCGAGGCCGGCCGCCGAGATCTCCATTCCGGGAAAGAGCATCATCATGCCGCCCGCGAAGAACAGCACCCGCAAGAGCGGGTTCCAGCGCGACGGGGCGTGCCCGAAGAGCCCGTAGGCCATGCTGACGGCGCCCAGAAAGCCGGTGACCGCGGCGATCCCGATCCGCTCCGGCGTGTCGCGGGCGACGAGCGCCGGGTGAAGGACCATGAAATAGGGCAGGCAGAAGGCGACCGCGCCGAGCTTCATGGCATAGTTCGCCGTCCGCACCCAGTTTCCCTTGGCGATCCCGGCGGCGACGACGGCGGCCTCGCAGGTGGGCGGCGTGATCGCCCCGAGAACCCCCCAGTAGATGTAGAAGAGGTGGGCGGCGACCTCGTCCACGCCGAGCTTGAGCAGCGCGGGCGTCAAGATGGACATGGAGAGGAGGTAGGTCGGAACCACCGGCAGCGCGGTCCCCAGAACGAGCGGCAGGATCGAGGCGATCAACAGCGAGAGGTAGAGGTTTTCGGTCCCGATCTCGAGGATGACCGCGCTGAGCTTCGGGGCGAGCCCCGTCACCCCGATCAGGTTGACGAGGACGCTCATGCAGACGAGGATCGGGACCAGCCGCACGATGTCCAGGCCGCCCGCGCTGAGCGCGCGCAGCACCCCGGCCGCGAGCTCGCGGCCGCCCACCTCGCGCACGTGGTTGACGGCGTAGACCGTGAGCGCCGCGGCCGACGCCCAGAAGCCCGCCTCGACGAGGGGGTAGCCCGAGAAGATGAGCCAGAGCAGCGTCCCCGTGGGCACGAGAAAGCCCGCGAGCTTCTTGAAGCGCAGGATCTCCGACCAGGGCGGGATCTCCTCGCGCGGTAGCCCCCTCAGGCCCAGGCGCACGGTGCGGAAGTGGACCCCGGCCATCACCCCCGTGTAGTAGAGGACGCAGGGGATCAGGGCGTAGACGATGATCTTGAGGTAGGAGAGGTTCAGGAACTCGGCCATCATGAAGGCCGTGATGCTCATGATCGGCGGGGTGACCCCGCCGCCGGTCGAGGAGATCGCCTCCACCGAGGCCGCGAACTCGGGCTCGTAGCCGTACTTCTTCATCAGGGGGATCGTGTAGTTGCCGGTCACCATGACGTTGGCGACGGCGCTGCCCGAGATGCTGCCGAAGAGCGAGCTCGCCACGACGGCCGTCTTGGCCGGCCCGCCCGTGAAGCGCCCCGTGAGCGCGAGCGCCAGATCGATGAAGGTCCGCCCCCCGCCGGTGACCGAAAGGAGCGCCCCGAAGAGGACGAACATGGCGATGAAGGTCGCCGACATCCCGGTTACCCCGCCGAAGATCCCGAGCGGGGAGTAGTAGACCGAGCCGAGGAGAAAGGATCCGGAGAGCCGCCGCATCTGCCAGACCCCGGGGAACCACGGCGCGCAGTAGATGTAGGCGACCAGGGAGAGAAGAAGGATCGGGGCCGCGATCCCCATCGTGCGCCGGCCGGCCTCGAGAACGAGGACGAAGAGCACCGCGCCGAGGGCGAGGTCCACGGTGTCGGCCGTGCCGGGCCGGGCGTAGATGTCCATCGCCTTGAAGAAGACGTTGAGCGTCGCCGCGGCCACGGCCGCCGCCGCCAGCCAGGTCCAGAACCCCGGCCGCTGGCGCTCGCGGCCGGCGCGGAAGGGAAACTGGAAGAAGGCGAGCGAAATGCCGAAGAGCACATGGAGCGCCCGTAGCTCGAGGTCGATCAGGTGGACGAAGACGGGCAGCACGAGCTGAAAGAGGGCGAAGCCCAACCCGCCGACAAAGAGGACGTTCCGGGTCGTGAACCCTTTCTGCGGCAGCATGGGTCCCGGTCCTCCAGGGGGCGCCCGCGCGGGGCGGGCGCGGAAAGGGGAACCGCCGCCCGCCTCACTTCACTTCGGGGGGCAGGAAGCGCTTGGGCACCTCGATGCCGCGCTCGCGCGCGTAGCGGACGAGCCCGGCGTGCGCCGGCACCTCGGCCCCCTCGGGTACATAGCGGAAGAGGTCCGCGACGGGGTCCCACCCCTTGACCGCGGGGTAGGAGGCGGCGACCTCCGGCTGGCCCTCGACGTAGGACTTCACGATGCGGTAGACGACATCCTCCGGGAGATCCTTCGAGGCCATCGCGCCCACGATGGGGGCGAGCTCGTGCATCGGCCCGGCCTCGGGCAGCTGGGCGATCGTCCCCCGGGGGGTCTCGATGAAGGGGATGTAGGGATAGGCCTTGGTGATCGCGGCCACGTCCTCGGCGGTGAAGCCGATCACGGTGAGCGGGGTGGTGAGGTTCACCTCGATCAGCGAGGAGTCCATGGCCTTGACCGGGCTCGTCTTCTGCAGCCCGACGATGCGGTTCGTCTGCAGGGCGGCGATCGAGTCGGCGAGCGTGCCGGGGACGAAGGCGATGTTCGCCTTGAGGACCTCGTTGAACTTCATCATGTAGGCCGTCGAGGAGGCGCCCGGGATGCCCGGCGAAAATTTCTTGCCGGCGAGCTCCCGGAAGGTCCGCACACCTGCGTCCTTGCGCACGTAAACGCGGTCCACGGTCACGTTGCGGATGAAGAGGACGCGCACGTCCTTCCAGGGCTGGCCCTTGAAGGAGTCGATCCCGTGGTACATCTGCATGGCCGAGGGGATGTCGATCGAGAGGGCGAAGTCGAAGACGCCCTCCTTCAGCTTGCGCAGGTTGTCGAGGGCGGCCCCGCTTTCGACCACGGTGACGTTGAGGCCGACGTTGGCCTTGTTGATGACGTTGGCCGTGGCGACGGCCCAGGCGTAGACCGGCGAGGTGGACGAGGTGCTGCCCATGTTGAGGTTGCGGACCTGGGCCTCGGCCGCGGGGAAACCGGTCCCCAGCGCAAGCGCGAGGAAGGCGATCACGGCGAGGAAACGGGTGTGCGGGCGGGGGGCGTGCATGGCTTCCTCCTTTCTCCGGGCGGGAAGGCGGCGACCGGCGGTCGCCGGAAAGGGATGTGCCGGTGCAGGGGCGAGACGGCAGTGGTTCTATCCGGTCATTACCAGTTGGATGCACGGCCTGTCAACCGCCGACCCCCGCCCCCCGGGGATCTTTCGTCAGTCCGCGAGCTCGCGCACCACCTGGAACTTGTAGAGGTCGCCGCGGTAGAGGGCGCGCCGGAACTCGAGCGGCCGGCCGCGGCGGTCCTCGAAGACCGAGACCACCCGCAGGAGCGCCCGGCCGGGCGGCACGGCGAGCTGCTTCGCCGCAGGCCCCGCGGCGCTTAAGGCCTCGAGCGTCTGCTGCACGCGGACCGGCCGCGGCCCGCCGGCTTCCTCCCAGAGGTCGTAGCTGGAAAAGGGCGCCCCGGAGCGCCCGCGCCGCTCGGCCGCGGCGAGGATCGCCGCCCCCGCATCCGGGGCGAAAAAGGAGTCGTAGACGACGAGCGGCCGGCCGTCCCCCAGCCCCAGGAGCCGGAGCCGGGGGGCGACCCGCTCGGCGTCGAGCCCCAGCACGGCGGCCGCCTCGGGATCCGGCGCCGCGTTGCCGGAAAAGAGGATGCGCGTCGCCGGGGCAAGGCCGATCTGCGCGACCGTCTGCGCGAAACGGACGAAGCGGCCGAGCCCCTGGCTCACCTTGCGCGGGGCGGCGTAGGTCCCCTTGCCCGGCCGGCGGTAGAGAAGCCCCTCGTGGATCAGCCCGGCGATCGCCTGGCGCACGGTGATGCGGCTTACGCCGTAGGCCCGGCAGAGCGCGCGCTCCGAGGGGATGGCCTGGTCGGGGGGGTATTCGCCCGCGGCGAGCTTGCCGCGCAGGAGCTCGCGCAGGCCGAGGTAGAGCGGGGTCGACTCGTGGGGGTTGAGCACCGCTCGGGGGTCCTTTCGCATGCCCGGGGGGCGGGGCGCTCGCTCCCCGTCGCCGCCGTGGCGGGAAACGCTCTATCATCGGTCGGCGCGATCTGGCAACCGAAGCTTCCGCCGCCGCGAGCGGAGAGGGCCGCACCCCGGCTTTTTAGCTTCATCACAGCTACAATGCAATCACATTGCAATTGACACCCGGGAGGCCTTGGATTACATAAGGTCGAAACCATCGCCTCCAGCATTGCCCTGCGTTCCACGGTGGATCGACGAGAGAAGACCCGGGCCGTGTGGCCGCGACGCCCCCGGCGCCCCGGGGGCGAAGACCGCGGTCCGGTTTCGTCGGCATTGCGGCGTGGTCCGGCGGCAAAGACGGCCCGCGCGGATCCCTGGAATGCCGCCACGCCGGCGCCCCTGTCCCCCAACCCGCAAGCCCGAAGGGAGGAACGCATGAAGAAGGCCGCATGGATCGCCTGGGGAGTCGCCGCGGTTCTGGGAATCGCCCTGATCGTCTGCGGAGCGCCGCGCCCGGCGCAGGCCGCCGACCCCGTCAAGCTCAATTACTCCATCTTCTTCCCCGCCCCGCACAAGATGACCGTGCTCGCCACCGAGTGGGCCCAAGAGGTCGAAAAACGCACCGGCGGGGCGGTGAAGATCACCCTCTTCCCCGGGGGGACCCTCACCCCGGCCGACAAGTGCTACGACGGCGTCGTCAAGGGCATCTCCGACATCGGCTTTTCGGTGCTCGCCTACACGCGCGGGAAGTTCCCGCTGACCGAGGTGACCGACCTGCCGCTTGGCATCCGCAGCGGCTTGACGGCGAGCCGGCTCATCAACGCCTACTACGAAAAGTTCAAGCCCGCCGAGTTCAACGAGGTCAAGGTGCTCTACTTCCACGGCCACGGGCCGGGCCTGCTGCACACGAAGAAACCCGTGAACACCCTCGCCGACCTCAAGGGGATGAAGATCCGCTGCACGGGGATGGCGGCGAAGATCGTCTCCGCGCTCGGCGCCGTGCCCGTGGCCATGCCCATGGGCGAAACCTACGACGCCCTCAGCCGCGGGGTCGTCGACGGCTCCATGGCCCCGCAGGAGTCGCTGCAGGGCTGGAAATGGGGCGAGGTGGTCAAGTACACGATCGAGAACTTCGGCTCCTCCTACAGCACCGGCTTCTTCGTGGTGATGAACCTCGACAAGTGGAAGGCCCTGCCCCCGGCGGTGCAGAAGACGATCGATGAAGTCAGCCGCGAATGGGTCGACAAGACCGGCCGGCTCTGGGACGAGATCGACAAGGAGGGCCGCCAGTTCACCCTCGCGCGCGGCAACCAGGTCATCGCCCTCTCCCAGGAGGAGGATGCGAAATGGGCCCAGGCGGTCCGCCCGATCCTGGACGAATACGTGGCCGGGATGAAGGCGAAGAACCTCCCGGGCGAGGAAGCGCTCAAGTTTTACCTCGAGGAAGTGAAGAAACAGCCGTAGGGCTCCACGGGGGGAGAAGGGCCCCGGCCCTTCTGCCCCCCTCTGCCGGGATCGCCCCCGGCCACGCTGAGGAGCGCGCATGGAACGCCCCCTCGCCTTCGTCGAGCGGCTGAGCCGCCTGCTCAACGTCATCGCCGGGATCGCCATCACCTTCATCATGCTGCTCACGGTGCTCGATGTCGTGCTGCGGCTGCTGCGGCGGCCGATCGTCGGCACCTACGAGCTGGTCGCCTTTTCCGGGGCCGTGGTCATCGGCTTCGCCCTGCCGCTCACCTCCTGGATGCGGGGCCACATCTACGTCGACTTCTTCACCGGCAAGCTCCCGCCGGCGCTGCGGCGGCCGCTCCACCTCGCCACCCGCAGCCTCGGGATCGCCCTGTTTGCGCTCATCGGCTGGAACCTCGTCCTCTTCGGCCTCGACCTGCAGCGCTCCGGGGAGGTCTCCCTCACGCTCCAGCTTCCGTTCTACCCGGTCGCCTACGGGGTCGCGGCGGCCTGCTTCGTGGAATGCCTGGTCTTGCTGGCGGACATCGTGAAACTCTTCCGGGGGCACTATGAGTGAGGTCTCGATCGGCCTGGTCGGGCTGGCCGCCGTGCTGCTGCTCTTTCTCACCGGCATCGAGCTCGGCTTCGCCATGGCGCTCGTCGGCTTCGTGGGCTTCAGCACGATCGTTTCCTGGAAAGCGGGCCTGAACCTGCTCGCCAAGGACGTCTTCGACGTGCTTTCCTCCTACGGGTTCACGGTCATCCCGCTCTTCATCCTCATGGGCCAGATCGCCTTCAACGCCGGCATCGCCCGCCGCATGTACGCCGCGGCCTACGCCTTCGTCGGCCACATCCCCGGGGGGCTCGCCATGGCGACCGTGGCCGGGGCCACGGCCTTCAAGGCGATCTGCGGCTCCTCCCCGGCGACGGCCGCGACCTTCGCCAGCATCGCCGTGCCGGAGATGGACCACTACGGCTACGACAAGAAGCTCTCCACGGGGATCGTGGCCACGGTGGGGACGCTGGGCATCCTGATGCCGCCCAGCGTGACCCTGATCGTCTTCGGCATCATCACCGAGCAGTCGATCGGCAAGCTCTTCCTCGCCGGGCTGATCCCGGGCCTGATCGTCGCCTTCCTGTTCGTCTGCATCATTTACGGCTGGTGCCGGATCAACCCGGCGCTCGGCCCCCGCGGGCGGCCCTCGAGCTGGAAAACGCGCCTGGCGTCGCTCCCCGAGGTGCTCTGGGTGCTCGTCATCTTCGCCCTGGTGATCGGGGGGTTGATGGAAGGCTTCTTCACGCCCACCGAGGCGGGAAGTGTGGGGACCTTCGCGGTCCTCGTGCTTTCGATCCTGAAGGGGGATTTGAACTTCCGGGGCTACGTGAAGTCGGTGGCCGAGTCGCTGCGCACGGCCTGCATGGTGCTCATGCTGATCGCGGGCTCGGTCGTCCTCGGCCACTTCCTCGCGGTCACCAAGATCCCGATGATCACCGCGGACTGGGTCGTCTCCCTGCCCTACAACCGCTACGCCGTCATGGTGATGATCTCGGTCATCTACCTCCTGGGCGGCTCCTTCATCGACGACCTCGCCTTCATGGTGCTCGCGACCCCCATTTTCTTCCCGGTGATCGAGAAGCTGGGCTTCAGCCCGCTCTGGTTCGGCATGATCATCGCCCTCACGGTGATGATCGGGGTGGTGATCCCGCCGGTGGCGATCAACGTCTTCGTGGTGAAGAACATCACCAAGGTCCCCTTCGGGACGATCTACCGCGGGGTCTACCCGTTTCTGCTGAGCATCTTCTTCTGCGGGGTGCTGCTCTTTCTGTTCCCCGCGATCTGCACCTTTCTGCCCGAACGGTTCATGCCCTGAGGCGCTCGGCCCGCCGGCCCGGGGCTCACTTGGCCCATTCCTTCCACTCGAGGCCGGTCTTCTTTTCCCAGTCGGAGACGAAGCGCGCGTTGAAGAAGGCGTGCAGCTTGCGCATGAGGCGCTTCCAGCCGGTCTCGTAATCGCAGGTGAGGACGTCCTCGAGGAAGGGCACGATTTCGGCAAGCTTCTCCTTGGGCAGAAACGCACGCGCCTTGAGGTCGTAGGAGCGCTTGAGGGCCTCGGGCGTGAGCGCGTGCGCGGTCAGCATCGCGACCCGCAAGCCCCGCTTGACGGCCTCCTCGAGCAGATCGAAGCCCCGCACCCCCATGATGTCGAGCACCACGAGATCGAAGTCGAGCTCCTCGAGCAGCCGCATCGCCTCCTCGTAGGACCGCGCCTTGTAGAGGGTGCAACCCGGGGCATCGGCCTGGACGATCTCCTCGAGCGCATCG
The DNA here is from genome assembly GCA_020725555.1 of Desulfatibacillum sp. GTDB lineage: Bacteria > Desulfobacterota > Desulfobacteria > Desulfobacterales > SpSt-501 > SpSt-501. The sequence continues at coordinate 89,339 of DYEU01000012.1, read as the reverse complement.
AGGACATCGGGCTCGTCGTCCACGGCGAGCAGCCGTTTGCCGTTGAGGACCGAATCGCTCATCTCGCCTCCTTCCCGCCCGGATCGCACCGGGCCCTTCCCCGCGGAAAACCCCCGGACGGGGAGCGGCGTGCATCCCCGCCCGGCGCCCCGGAACATCCCGGCCCCAGGATAGGGCGCAACGCAGCCGGGCGCAAGCCTCAGGCCGCAGCCGAAACGGGCAAGGAAACCGCGGGCCCCCCATCACCCCCGGGGGGGCGAACAAGGCGCCCCGCCGGGATGCGCCCCGGCGCCGGCGGAGGAGGGGCCAAGCCCCGCCCCGGGGTTGGCGGGCCGGGGCCCCCATGCTACGATGGCCTCCGTGCGCAGGGCATGGTTTCCTTCCGGGGCCGGGCGGGGCCGCCCCGCCTGCCGCACACGCCCCCCGTGCCCAACGAGGCGGAAAACGCTTGGATCCTCTATCCGAGGCGGAAACCAAAGTCAATTTGCGGCGAAGCCCCACGGCGCCTCCGCTTGCGGCCCCCCGGGCGTCCGCCCGGCGCGCTCTCCGCGGCCTGAGGCTCGCGCTCGCCCGCAGGCGCCGCGCGGCCAGGCGGCGGCAGCGTCTTGCGGCGCTGATCGACGAGGCCCTCGAGGAAATCGCCGCGGCGAGCGCACCGCTCGCCTGCTCCCCCGGCGACTGCCGCCGCGAGCTCGCCCCCGCCCTGGGCCGGGCGGCGGAGCACCTCCGCCGCGCCCTGGCGGAGACCCCCGGGCCGGTCGAGCTCGCCGCGGGGCGCTGGGCGCGGGACCCGCTGCTGCGGGCGCTCTTCGTGAGCCCCGAGGCGATCTCCCGCTTTCTCGCCGCGGACGGGGCACTCCGCGACTTCTTCGCGCGCACCAGCTCCGGGTGCGCCTTCGCCCTGCTCACCGCCCGCCGCCGCGAGCGCACCGTTTTCGCCCCGCTCCTCGATGGCGATCTCCTGCGCCGCGACGAGGCGCAGACCGTGGTCGAGTTCGAGGAGCTCGAACTCCTCGAGCCGAGCGCCGACGAGGAGGCCCTCCGGCGGGCGGCCGCGCGGCGGCTCCTCGGCGAGATCGCCGGCCGCCGGGTGGCCGCGACGCTCGCCTTGCGCCGCCGGCGCGAGGCGCTCCGGGAAGAGAAAACCCTGCTCGCCGCGCAGTGGAAGATCGCCGCCACCCGGAGCGGCGAACAGGGGGGGCTGCGGCCGCCGGAGGCGCTCGAGGCGATCGCGCGCGAGATCGAGTCCCTGGGGGCCGAGGCCGCAGGCGGCGGGGAGTTCCTGCGGCGGCTGGCCGCGCTTTTCGCCGCACCGGAGAAGGCCTTCGCCGTGCGGCCGCTCCGGCTGCACCTCAATTGGCTGGGGGTCAAGCTCCCCCTCCGCCGGGACCCGGCAAACGCGGCGGAGATCGTGCTCGCCGAGTGGGCCCCGGCCGAGGGGGAGGGCCGCGTCGCCGTCTTCGTTCGCGTGCCGCGGCGCGAGGTGCCCCCTTGCGGCGAGCGGCCCGAACCGCTATGAAGGCCCCGGGCGGCCGGGAGGGCCGCCGCTGACGCAGGGGGAGGAGACGGCCCGCATGCCGAAGAACAGGGGTTCCCGCGCCGCCCCGCGCAAGGTGGCGCTCTACGTCAAGCGGGACCCGCACGCCGCCGCCAAGGCCGACGAGCTTGCGGCCTGGCTCCGGGTTCGGGGCATCGAGGTCCTGCGCACGGCGAGCGAGGCCGCGCCCGGGGGCCGGGAACCCTCCCGGAGGCGGCCGCCGCCGCGGGACCTCTTCTGCGTCTTCGTGCTCGGCGGCGACGGGACCTTCCTCAGCGCGGTCCGCTGGGTGGGGGACCGCGAGATCCCGCTTCTCGGCATCAAGTTCGGCGAGCTCGGCTTTCTGGCCGAGATCCTCGAGGAAAACCTCTTCGAGGCGGCCGAGCACGTGCTGCGGGGCGACTTCCACATCGCCCGCCGCATGCGGCTCGACGCCGTGGTCGCCCGCCGGGAAAAGACGGTCCTGCGCGACACGGTGCTGAACGACGTCGTGATCCACCGCGGCGCGCTCGCGCGGCTGGCCAACATCGTGACCCACGTGAACGGCCACTACCTCACCACCTTCCGCGCCGACGGCCTGATCATCGCCACCCCCACGGGCTCGACCGCCTACTCGCTCGCCGCCGGCGGCCCCGTCATCCACCCCAAGGTCCCGGGGCTGATCCTCACCCCCATCTGCCCCTTCACCCTGACCAACCGGCCGCTGATCGTGCCCGAGGAGGTCGAGATCACCCTGCGGCTGGACAAGGGCTCCCAGGACATCGTGCTCACCCTCGACGGCCAGCGCGGCCTCGAGCTGACCGACCAGGACGTCCTCACGGTGAAGCGGAGCGATCACCCCCTGCCGCTCATCCTGCTTCCCGGACGGCACTACTTCGACGTGCTCAAGGCGAAGCTGCGCTGGAGCGGGGGGCGGGTCTGAGCGGCGGCCGCATGCGCCGGGTGCTGCTGACCGGGGCGACCGGGTTCATCGGCTACGAGGTGGCGCGGGTGTTGAACGAGCGCGGCCTCGAGCCGCGCATGCTCGTGCGGCGCCCGCTCCGCGGCCTGGTCCTGCGCGGCGTGGCGGGCGAGACGGTGACGGGCGACCTCCTCGACCCCGCAAGCCTGCGCGCCGCCGTCGCCGGCGTCGACACGGTGATCCACCTCGCGGCGGTCGCCTCCTTCGTCGCCTACCGCATCGTCCGGCCCTCGATCGTCGAGGGCTCACGCCATCTCCTCGACGCCGCGGCGGCGGCGGGGGTGAAGACCCTGGTCTACGGCGGAAGCCTCCTCGTCTACCCCGGCGGGGAGCGGCCGGTCGACTTCGCCACACCCGCCGCGCCGGTGCTGGGCTACGGCCGGGCGAAGCTCGAGGCCGAGCGCCTGCTCGCCCGCGGCGCGGCCGCGGCGGGCATGCGCTTTGTCTCGCTGCGGCTGCCGCACACCTACGGCGCGCGAAGCCTCTTCTTCGAGGAGGCCCGCCGCGGCTGGATGCTCTTTCCCGGCCGCGGCGACAACCTCTACGGCCACCTGCACGTGCGCGACGCGGCGCGCGCGCTCGTTGCCGCGGCCGAGGGCGGCCTCGAGGGCGCCTTCGTCGTGGCCGACGAGGCGTCCTGCTCATGGAACCGCTTTTTCGAGATCGTGCAGGCCTCCTACCCCCGGCTGCGCGTGATCCGGGTCCCGCGGCGGGCGGCGCTGGCGGCGGCCTTGCTCCTCGACGGGCTGCGCCTCTTCCGCAGCCGGCCGGGGCTCTACTCCGCGGGCGCCGTGCGCGCCTGGAACCTGAACCTGCCGGTGGTGCCGGGGACGCTTTCGCGGCTCCTCGGCATCGAGCCCCTCTACCCCAGCGTGCGGGAGGGGATCCCGGCCGCGGTCGCGGAGTCGGTCGCCTACTGCTGGCTTCCCTCCATGAAAGACAACTGCTGAAGGAGGCATCGGATGAAGGAAGGCGCGGTTCTCGTGGTGGGGGCGAGCTCCGGGATCGGACGGGAGATCGCCCTCGGGCTCGTGCGCGCGGGGGCCCGGGTGCTGGCCGCCTGCCGGCGGCCCGGCCCGCCGGGCAGCGAACACATCCCCCTCGACGTCACCCGGGAGGATCTCCCGCCCGAGCGGCTGCCCGCGGCGCTGGCGGGTCTCGTCTACTGCCCGGGCACGATCCGGCTAAAGCCCTTCGCGCGGCTGTCGCGGGAGGAGTTTCTCGAGGATCTCGAGGTGAACTACCTGGGGGCGGTCCGCGTGCTCGCCGCCGCCCTGCCGCGGCTCAAGGCCTCGGAGGCCGGGGCCGCGGTCGTGCTCTTCAGCACCGTCGCCGTCGCCACCGGCATGCCCCTGCACGCCTCGATCGCCGGCGCCAAGGGCGCGCTCGAGGGGCTGACCCGCGCGCTCGCGGCCGAGCTCGCCCCGCGGATCCGCGTGAACGCGATCGCCCCCTCGCTCACGGACACGCCGCTGGCCGCGCCGCTGCTCCGCGACGAGGCGCGGCGCAAGGCCGCCGCCGAGCGGCACCCCCTCAAGCGCGTCGGCACCGCGGCCGAGGTCGCCCAGGCGGCCCTCTTCCTGCTCTCCGACGCCGCCCGCTCGATCACGGGCCAGATCCTGCGCATGGACGGCGGCCTGGGGGCGCTCCGGCTCTTCGCCTGAGCGGGGTGCGCGGCCGGCAGGCCGGATCCGCGGGGGGCCTCCCCTTTCAGGCGGGGGGCTTGCCCACGGTGATGTTGCCCGCGTAGCGGCCGACGGTGGCGTCGTCCACACAGCGGTCGAGGATCTCATCGGGGACCTCGCGGATGTCCTTCAGGGCCTCGATCGGGCAGACGAACTCGTTTCCCGCGCCGTCGCGCACGCGGACATACAGGGAAGGCTCCGGGGTTTGGCTCATGGGTCCCTCCTGGGGCCGCAGGCGGCCCCGCTGGGCTTGACACGGTCTGCGGATTCCTGCATACCACAACCGAGGACCGGTTGACACCCTCCCCCGCAACGCCCCCATCCCCGAGGTGACCCATGTTCGAGGCCATGGATGCCCTGCTCCTCGCCCGGATCCAGTTCGCCTTCACGGTGTCCTTCCACATCGTCTTCCCCGCCTTTACGATCGGGCTGGCGAGCTGGCTCGCCGTGCTCGAGTGGCGCTGGCTGCGCACCGGAAAGCCCGTCTACGCCGAGGTCTACCGCATGTGGGTCAAGATCTTCGCCGTGACCTTCGGCATGGGGGTGGTCTCCGGGGTGGTGCTCTCCTTCCAGTTCGGCACGAACTGGTCGGTCTTCGCCGACCGCGGCGGAAACGTCCTCGGCCCGCTCCTGGGCTACGAGGTGCTGACCGCCTTCTTCCTCGAGGCCTCCTTCCTCGGGATCATGCTCTTCGGCTGGAACCGCGTGAGCCGGCGGATGCACTTCGCCGCCACCGTGATCGTGGCCCTGGGCACCCTCGTCTCGGCCTTCTGGATCCTCGCGGCCAACAGCTGGATGCAGACGCCCGCGGGCTTCCGCGTGGGGCCGGACGGCCTGCTCCATCCGACCTCGTGGGTCGAGGCCGTCTTCAACCCCTCCTTCCCCTACCGCTTCGTGCACATGGTGACCGCGGCCTATCTCACGACGGCCTTCACGGTCGCGGGCATCGGCGCCTGGTATCTCTTCCGCGGCCGCCACGTGCCCCACGCCCGCGTCATGTTCGGCATGGCGATGATCATGGCGGTCTTCGTCGCCCCGCTGCAGCTCGTCTTCGGCGACCTCCACGGGCTGAACACGCTCGCCCACCAGCCGGTCAAGGTCTCCGCCATGGAGGGCCTCTGGGAAACCCAGCGCGGGGCCCCGCTCGTCCTCTTCGGCTGGCCCGACGAGGCGCGCGAGGAGACCCGCTTCAGCCTCGAGATCCCCAAGCTCTCCAGCCTCATCCTCACCCACGACTGGAACGGGGAGGTGAAGGGGCTCAAGGCCTGGCCGCGCGACGAGCGGCCGCCGGTCGCCTGGGTGTTCTGGACCTTCCGCCTCATGGTGGGGCTGGGGCTGCTCATGATCGCCACCGGCGCGGCCGCCGCGGTGCTCTATTTCCGCCGCCGGCTCTTCGACTCGCGCGCCTTCCAGCTCTGGTGCATGGCCCTCACCCCCGCGGGGTTCCTCGCCGTGCTCGCCGGCTGGTTCGTGACCGAGGTGGGACGCCAGCCCTGGATCGTCTACGGGGTGCTGCGCACGGCGCAGAGCGCCTCGCCGGTCACGGCCGCCCCGATCGCCGTCTCCCTGGCCGCCTTTCTCGTCGTCTACACCTTCGTCTTCGGGGCCGGCAGCTATTACATCCTGCACCTGATCGGCAAGGGCCCGCAGGCGCTCGAGGAGCCGACCTACGGCGACCACGGGATCGAGAAGCCGCCGCTCGTCACCGGCGCGGCCTGAAGCCCAAACGGCCGGGAAAGGAGACAGGCACGCCATGTTCAGCCTGGAGCATCTGGTCGACCTGCCGCTCGTCTGGTACGGACTGATCCTCGTCGCGGTTCTCCTCTACATCGTCCTCGACGGCTTCGACCTGGGCGTGGGGATCCTCTTCCCCTTCGCGCCCTCCGAGGAGTGCCGCAACCGCATGATGAACTCGATCGCCCCCTTCTGGGACGGAAACGAGACCTGGCTCATCCTCGGCGGCGGCGGGCTCTTCGCCGCCTTTCCCTTGGCTTACGCGATCCTCATGCCCGCGCTCTACGTCCCGGTGATCGCCATGCTGCTCGGGCTGATCTTCCGCGGGGTCGCCTTCGAGTTCCGCTTCAAGGCGCCCCCGGGCAAACGCGGCCTGTGGGACCACGCCTTCCACTTCGGCTCGCTCGCCGCGGCCTTCATGCAGGGCACGATCATCGGCGCCGTGGTCCAGGGGATCCCCGTCGAGGGGCGCAGCTTCGCCGGCGGCGCCTTCGACTGGTTGAACGGCTACAGCGTGATGACCGGCGTCGCGCTCGTCTTCGGCTACGCCCTCCTCGGCGCCACCTGGACGGTCATGAAGACCGAGGGCCTCACCCAGGCCTGGGCCCGGAACGCGGCGGTCTACGCCCTCGGCTGGGTGGCCGTGTTTCTGGCGATCGTGAGCGTGAGCATGCCCTTCATCAACCCCGACATCCGCGCCCTCTGGTGGACGATCCCCAACCTCTTCTACCTCGCCCCGATCCCCACGGCGAGCCTGGTCCTGATCCTGCTCATCGCCCGCGACCTGCGGTCGTCGCAGCGCGAGGTGCGGCCCTTTTTGTGCGCGATCGGCGTCTTCCTGACCGCCTACCTGGGCCTGGGCATCAGCCTCTACCCCTACGCCGTGCCCTACGAGGTGAGCTTCCGCCAGGCGGCCGCGGCCGGGCCCTCGCAATCGCTGCTCCTTGTCGGGACCGTGGTCCTGCTGCCGATCGTGCTCGCCTACACGGCCTACTGCTATCATGTCTTCCGGGGCAAAGCCTCCCATGAAAGCGGCTACTAAGCGGCAGTGGGTCTGGTTTGCGGCCCTCTGGGCCGCAGGGCTCGGCGGCGCCCTGCTCCTGGCCGGGACGGTGCGCCTGGTCGTTCAACTGGGTGGGTGATTGCCCCGAAAACGGAGGAACCCTACCCAGGCCGATCGAAGCCCCTCTTCCGGGGCGGTGCGGCTTTCCAAAAAACACTCTGAAATGATTCAGGATCTTCTTTTGCCGGCAGCCGCGGGGCGTGGCATGCATTCTGCATTGAAGGGACTGCCGTACGGGCCGGCGGGCGTGCGCCCGCGGCCGGCGCAAAGGAGGGTCACCCGCACCATGCCGCTTCCCCTGGGACACACGGCGATCGGGCTTGCGCTCTACGAGGGCGCAACGAACCGCTCGGCCTTCGAGGACTGGAAGACGCCGCTCGCCGCCGCCGTGCTCGCCAACCTGCCCGACATCGACGTCTTTCTCGGCCTCCTCTGGGCCTGGAACGGGAGCGCCTTCCACCGCGGGCCCACCCACAGCCTGCTCTTCGCCCTGGGGGCCGCTTTCCTTTATGCCCGCGCGGCCCACCGCTGGCGGGGGCTGCCGCGGATCGGCTGCGGGGCCGCCTTTCTGCTCGTGGCCTCGCACGTCGCCGCGGATGCGGCGCTCTCCTCCTCCGGGGTCTCCTGGTTCTGGCCGCTGGCGACCTTTTTCTCGCAGGGCTCGACGGGCTGGGGCGAGGTGACCCGCATGGCGCTGAAAAGCAGCCCCCTCGACGGCGTGCTCGCCTTCGCCGCGGCCCTGTTCCTCGCCCTGCGGCGCGGGCTGCTCCTGTGGCGCACGGCCCGGGTGCCCGCCGCCACCCGCGACGAACGCCGCCGATAGGTCCCCGACCCCCCCGAAGAGGCCTCAGAGGCGCTCGAGCCCGGCGCGCAGGCGGCCGGCGTGGTCGAGCAGCTCCCGCCGCGCCGCGGCCCCCATCCGGTCGAGACCGCGGTAGACGAGCGCAAGGCGCGGGTTCCGGCCCAGGAGCCCGCGGTGGCGGTGAAAGAAGTCCCAGTAGAGCGCGTTGAAGGGGCAGGCCCTCTCGCCCGTCCGCTGCGCCGGGTCGTAGCGGCACCCCTCGCAGTAGTCGCTCATGCGGCGGAGGTAGTTCGCCGCGGAGACGTAGGGCTTGGTCGCCACCCGGCCGCCGTCGGCGAACTGGCTCATGGCGCGCGTGTTGGGCAGTTCCACCCACTGGACGGCGTCGATGTAGACGCCGAGATACCAGGCGTCGACCTCGTCGGGATGGACGCCGGCCAGCAGCGCGAAATTCCCGGTGACCATCAGCCGCTGGATGTGATGCGCCCAGGCCCGCGCGAGCGACTGGCGCACGACCGCGGCGACGCAGCGCATCCCCGTCTCCCCGCTCCAGTAGAACGCCGGCAGCGGGCGGTCGTGGCCGAGGGCGTTCGCCCGCTCCAGCCCCGGCATGAGCGCCCAGTAGACCCCCCGCATGTACTCCCGCCAGCCGAGGATCTGGCGCACGAAGCCCTCGACCTGGGCGATCCCGACGCGTGCCGGGTCCGCCTCGTGGGCATCGAGCGCGGCCCGGATGACCCTCATCGGGTGGAGCAGCTTCACGTTGAGGGCGAACGAGAGCCGGCTGTGGAAGAGCGCCCAGTGCGCGGAGCTCATGGCGTCCTGGTAGGTGCCGAAGCGGGGCAGGCCGTGTTCGAGGAAATGCGCGAGCAGCCGCTCCGCCTGGGCGCGGTCGATCGGCCAGGGGAACCGCCGGGGGTCGATCTCCCCGAAGGTCTGCACCCCGGCGTCGCGGATCATGGCCGTGATCGGCCGCACGTCGTTTTCGAAGCCAAGCGGCTCGGGCGGCGGGGTGCGGCCGTCGTAGGGCCGGCGGTTTTCGCGGTCGAAATTCCACATCCCGCCCGCCGGCCGCCCGTCGGACAAAAGGAGCACCCCGAAGCGCCGGCGCATGTGCCGGTAGAAGGTCTCGAGGAGAAAGCGCCCCCCGGCCGGGAAGAGCCGCGCGAGGTCCTCCCGGCCGGTCAGGAAGTGCTCGGTGTCGTGGGCCGCGGCGGGAATCGCGAGCGTGCGGGCGAAGCGGGCGAGCTCGGCATCGAGGCGCAGCTCGTCGGGCAGGAGGTACTCGAAGCGGCCGGCCCGCTCGCGGGCGAGCAGGCGGCGGAGGTTTTCGGGGATGCGCTGCGCGTTTTCGGGGTCGTCGAGCCGGAGGTAGCGCACCCGGTGCCCCCGGCCGGCAAGCTCCCGGGCAAAGGCGCGCATGGCGGCGAAGAAGCCGGCCACCTTCTGGATGTGGTGCAGGACGTAGTCGGTTTCCTGGCGCACCTCCATCAGGACGTAGAGGACGCCCGGGTCGGGCCGGGCGAACCAGGAGTGGTCCGGGTTGAGCTGGTCGCCCAGGAGGAGCCGCAGGGTGTGCGTCGGCGGGGAGGTCGCGCGCCGCGGTGCGGCGGGTTTCTTCAGCCGCCGCGGCACAGGGCCTCCACCTTGCGCACGTAGGCCGCGATGTCGCACTTGCGCTCGAGCCCGGAGGCGGTCATCGTTCGCACCTTGCCGAAAATCGGCCGCTCGGGCCAGGCGCGGTCGTGCATGCCGTAGATCCAGGCGACCCCGGCGAAGGAGTTGGGGTCGCGCCCGTCGAGGAACCAGCGGTTGTTGAGGGCGAGGGTGAGGGCAAAGGCCTCCTCGGGGTCCGGCGACCACTCGAGGATCTTCTTGCCCCAGTACATGCGCATCGCGTTGTGCATGAAGCCGGTGCAGACCATCTCGCGCATCGCGGCGTTCCAGTAGGGGTCGTGGGTGCGGGCGCCCTCGAGCTCCGCGGCCGTGTAGCGGTGGGGCCGGGGGTCGCGGCGGTGGAGGCGGAGGCTCTTCCAGGCCCAGTCGGGGACGACGCGGAAGCGGTCGTAGTCCTGCCGGTAGAAGACGAAGTTGCAGGCGAGCTCGCGGCGCACGATCAGCTCCTCGAGGAAGGCCTCGCGCGCCTCGGGCGGGGCGGCGGCGTCGCGCACGGCGCGCGCAAGCCAGACGGGCGAGACCTGGCCGAAGTGGAGATAGGGGCTGATCGCGGAGACGTCGTCGGTCTGGGGCTGGTTGCGATGCGCGGCGTAGCGGGGCAGCCGCTCGCGCACAAAGCGCGCAAAGCGGCGCTTCGCCTCCGCCGTCCCGCCGCGGAAAAAGCGCGGCACGGGCGGGACGCTGCGGTCGACGGCCAGAGCGGCGAGCAGCGCCTCGGGATCGGCGGCATCGAGCCCCGCGAGCTTCAGCCCCCGCGCCGGGCGCCGGAGGGCGACCGCGGGCGGCAGCTCGAGATGCCCCTCGAGGAGCCTGCGGATCTTGGGCCGCAGGGTGCGGGCGCCGATCTCGGCCTTGCCGGAGGCCTCCTCCACGGGGACGACGACATCGCCCTCGACCTGGACGACGGGGCAGGCCGCCTCGCGGGCCACCTGCGACCGCCAGGCCCGCTGGTGCCGGAGATAGCCCCGGTCGCAGACGAGGAGGGCCGCCTCGCGCCCGAGGGCGAGCGCGACCTCCGGGGGCGAGCCCCGGCGCAGCACGAAGGCGATGGCGCGGCGCTCGAGGGCCCTTGCCGCCTCGGCCAGCCCCTCGAGCAGGAAGGCGTAATGGCGCAGATTCGCCTCGGGGTAGTCGTCGGTCAGGCCGAAGGCGGCGACGAGGGGGAGATCGAGACGGTTCGCCTCGGCGGCGGCGTACTCGAGGGCGGGGTTGTCCTCCGCGCGCTGGGACTGCTGCATCCAGTAGAGGACGAAGCGGCCGCGGACGGGCGGCCGGTCGTTCAGGCGCTGGATGCGGCTTGCGGGGATTCCCGGCAGGGCCATGGGGGGATCGGGCCGCGCCCCGGCTTCAGGGCTTCCGGCCGGCGGCCGGGGGCTTTTCGCGCTCGCCTCGCCACTCCTCGAGGCCGGCGATCGACTGGTTCAACCGGTGGCGGCCGTCGGCGAAAACGCCGTAGTCGCCGCCGCCCGCCATGGCCGAGGCGAAGCGGATCGTGTTCGCGTAAATGAGCCAGACATCGGCCCAGCGGCGCTCGATGGCTTCGTCGAAGGGGCTTCCCCCGGAGGCGGGGCCCGCGGCGAGCCCGGCCTTCCAGATCTCGGTCAGGATGCGCGTCGCATCGAGGGTCTTCGCGTTGGTCTCGGCGATCGTGTGCTCGAAGCGCGCCCAGAAGCCCCGCACCCAGGAGCTCCCGTGGCAGGCGAGGCAGACGGCCTGCAGGGTGTCGCGGCGTTTGGCCATCTCCTCCGGGCCGATCAGGAAGCCCGCGGCCGGCTTCCCCGACAGGTCGGTCGGCAGCGGCTGCCCGTCGGCGTTGCGGATGACGGTCGTGTCGGCGGAGACGGGGTGGGGGTGGGCGTAGATCAGGCCGAAGATCCGCCAGGGGAGCCGGTCGTTCATGCGGTGCGTCCGCTTCGCCACGGTCTCGCCCTCGGGGGTGACGAGCGCGCTCACGTGGCAGGCGGCGCAGGTGGGGGCGGTGAAATCGCGGCCCACGGCCCAGGGCACGCGCTCGAAGTCCCACTCCGCGGCGTGCGAGGAGAAGAGGTTCCCGTGCTTGCTCGCCTCGTAGACCTTGAAGGCGGGGACATCGGGGCCGATGTGGCATTGCTTGCAGGTGTAAGGCTTGCGGGCCGTCTTCACCGAGAAGAGGTGCCGCGTGTGGCAGGCCGCGCAGGAGCCGAGGCTCCCGTCCAGGTTGACCCGGCCCACCCCCTGGTTCGGCCAGCCCTCGATGACCGGGAACGCGAGCTCGCCCGCCAGGTCGGTGGTGCGGACGTCCGTGCCGGCGACCTTGAGCCTCGTCCCGTGGCAGGAGTAGCAGCCCTCGGCCCGGGTCGGCGCGGCGGCGGGCTCGATCCGGGGGGGGCCCTTGCCGGGCCGGATGCGCCCGAGGATCGTGCGCTCGAGGTCGCCGAAGACGGGGTTTCCGGCGAGGTTGCCGTAGGCGCGGGACATGAGGTTTTCGGCGTACTGGCCGGCCTCCTCGGGATGGCAGGTGCGGCAGTCGCCCGGGCTGACGACCAGGTGAATCTCGAAGCCGTTGTGCTCGAAGGTGTCGGCATGGTCGCCGGGCCGCATCCCGTGGCACTCGGCGCAGCCGACGGCCACCCCGGAGAGCCCCTCGGGAACCGTGTCCGCCGAGAGGCGGCGGGCCGGGCCTTTGCGGCCGAGCGCCTCGGCCGGGGTGACCCGCGCGTGGCGGCTTTTTTCCCACTCGGCCACGATCCCGGGATGGATCTGGCGGTGGCACTCGAGGCAGGTTTCGGTCGCCGGGCTGACCGGCGCCGCGGCCGGGGCGGGGCGGCCGGGGAGCATCCCCGCCGCAAGCAGCACCGCAAGCAGCAGTCTCCGCATGAAGGGCCTCCTGTCGGTTCGCAAGGGCGGCTTCAGGCGGCGGGATTGTGGCAGACGGGCGCAAAAAAGGCAACGCCCTTGCGGGCGTTGCCGGGAAAGAGCGTCTCTCGTGCAGGATCGGATCAGCCGGGGATGGAAACCGGGGCGTACTTGCCGATGTGGTTCAGGGTCTCCTCGTACTTGCTGCGCATGTCGACGGTCCCCCGGTCGATTTCCTTCTTCTGGGGCGACCACTCCGTGGGGCACTCGTTGCGCAGCTGCTCGATGCGCTCCTGCATGTCCGTGAGCAGGATGTTCAGGTCCTGGATGTTCTGCAGGACCTTCTCGCGCTCCTTGCTGCCGAGGCTCTCCACCTTGCGGGTGAGGTCGTACATCTTCGCCTTCCACGCGGTCAACTCCATCTCCATTCCCTTGCAATAATCGATCACATTCATCGGAAGACCTCCTTTTTGGCTGTCCGGTGGGTTGTCTGGGTGAGGGCCCACAGACGATGATGCCAACACTAAGGCCGAAGCCCCCCGTGTCAAGGGCCGGCAGGCGACGGGGGGCCTGCGGGAAGAAAGCAAACGGGCTTGGGGGCGGGGGAGAAGCGCTCGGGGTTCCCCGCCGGACGGCCGGCCGCGGCGGCGATCCCCCGGAGCATGGCCCGGAAGAGGGCGCGGTGGGCGGGCTCGAGCACGCTCCCGTAGAGGAGCCCGGCCAGGCCGCGCGGCAGGAAGCGCGAGACGAGGCGGAGCTCCGCTTCGCCGCCGCGTTCTTCGACCTCGAGCTCGAAGAGGGCCTCGCCCGGGGCCTTCATCTCGGAGAGCAGGCAGAGCCGATGCGGCGGGTCGCAGACGAGGACGCGCCAGAAATCGAAGCGCCGCCCCGCGGCGAGCCCCCCCGCGGGCGGGTCGGCCGCGAGCCCCGGCCCCCCGAGCCCCCGGTCGATCGCGCCGCGCAGCCGCCACAGGGGGCCGGCGGCGAAGTAGCCGTTTCGGCCGCCCAGGCGGGAGATGACCCGCCAGAGCTCTTCGGCCCGGGCCGCGACGCGGAGGCGGTAGGCGATCTGCATGCGCGTCCCGCCGGCGTAGGCGGGGTCCCCGCAGTAGGGCCACTCGAAGGGCAACAGCCCCCCGTCCGGCCCCCAGCAGGAGTTCCAGAGTTCCTGGGAAAGCCGCTCCAGGGCGCGCCGGATCGCCTCGCGGCAGGAGAGCAGCCGCTGGGGGATGATCCCGCGGATGCGCTCGTCGCGGCAGACGGCGTCGCTCGTCAACCCCTCGGCGAGCGGCAGCGCGATCGCCCGCGGGACGGGGGTGATAAGGTGGATCCAGAGGGCCGACAGCCGGGGGGAAAGCACCGGGAGCGGCAGGATGAGCCGCCGCCGCAGGCCCGCCTCCTCGGCGTAGATGCGGAAGAGCTCCTCGTAGGTGATCCGGTCGGGACCGCCGATGTCGAAGGAGGCCCCCGCCGTCTCCGGGCGCTCGAGGCACCCGACGAGGTAGCCGATCACGTTGGAGACGGCGATCGGCTGGTTCTGCGAGCGAACCCAACGCGGGGTCGTCATCACCGGCAGCCGCTCGACGAGGTAGCGCAGGATCTCGAAGGAAGCCGAGCCCGAGCCGAGGATCATCGGCGCGCGGAGCTCGGTCACGGGGACGCTGCCGGCGGCGAGGATGCGCGCGACCTCGAGGCGCGAGGCGAGGTGGTGACTCAAGGGGCCGCCCGTCTCCGCGGCGAGCCCGCCGAGATAGAGGATCCGCCGCACCCCCGCCTGCGCCGCGGCCGCGGCGAGGTTGCGCGCGGCCTCGCGGTCGGCCTCGGCGAAGCGCCTCCCCTGCGCGATCATCGAGTGGACGAGGTAGAAGACGACCTCGCAGCCGGCGAGCGCGGCGGGCAGCGATTCGCGCTCGAGGAGATCGGCCCGCACGGGCTCGAGCCCCGGGTGGCCGTGCCAGGGGCGCAGGGCGAGCTTTTCCGGCGAGCGCACAAGCGCGCGCACGCGAAGGCCGCGGGAGAGCAGCGCGGCGACGAGGCGGCCGCCGACGTAGCCGGTCGCCCCGGTCACGAGCACGGGGCGGTTCACGGCGCCCCTTCCCTTCCCCGGGCCTCGGCCTCGAGGATGGCCGCCAGGAGCCGCGGCTCGTCGACCGGGACCGTGAGGTTGTGGGCCGCGCCGCCGGGTTCGCAGGTGCGCCGCAGGCCCTCGCGGAAGCGCGGGTCCTCGGTGTCGCGGATCCCCAGCGCGGCCATCGTGGTCGGAAGGCCGAGCCCGGCGAACAGGTCCCGGAGCCGCCCGAACTCCTCCCGGTCGCCCTCGAGGCAGGCCTGGACGAGAAGCCCCCAGCCCACGACCTCGCCGTGAAGGTGCCGCCGGATCTCGGGCATCACCGTCATGCCGTAGAGGAGCCCGTGGGCGAGGGCGACGCGGAAGGTCCGGCCGCCCACGCCGCCGATCAGGCCGGCGAGAAGCAGGTTGCAGGCGATCACGTCCTCGACCGCGGCCGTGAGCGCCCCGCGCCGCACGTCCGCGAAGGCGCGGCGGCCCTCGCGCAGGAGAATCGCGCGCGCGCGCGTCGCGAGGTCCATCGCCGCCTGCAGCGCGGGGGAGGGGTCGGTCTCGCGCTCGTAAGTGGGCTTGCCCTCGGACCACTTGGCGAGCGTGTCGGCGATGCCGGCCGCGATCAGGCGCGGCGGGGCCGCGGCGACGACGGCGGAGTCGACGAGCACGAGCGCGGCCGCCTTGCCGTCGATCAGGCCGGTGCGGATTCCGCCCTCGTAGAGGACCGAGAGGGTGGAGGTCGCCGCGCAGGTGGCGGCGCTCGTCGGCAGGGCGACGAGCGGCAGCCCGAGGCGGCCGGCCACGGCGCGTGCCGTGTCGAGCGCTTTTCCGCCCCCGGTCCCCACGATCACGTCGGCCCCTTCGGCCCGGGCGGCCGCGGCCACGCGCTCGATCTCGGCCGGGCTGCACTCCACCCCGAAGCGCAGGAATACGGGAGCGAGTCCCTGGGCGGGGCAGGCGGGGGCGAGGACGGGGGCGACGATCGCCTCCACGGTCTCGTCGGCCAGGACGAGGGGCCGGCGGCCGAAGGCGCGGATCGCCGCGGCCGCCTCGGCAAGGGCGCCGGGCTTCTGGACGTAGCGCTGGGGTCCGAGGAAGAGGTCTTCCATGGGAGCGGGGCTCCTGCCGTCAGGCGTGGTTGCGCAGCTTGAGGGCGATCGGGTGCGGGTTGAGGTAGACCTGGTCGCGCAGGTAGGGCTGGTCGTACTTGCGCACGTAGTGGTTGAGCAGCGTCACCGGGACGATCAGCGGGAGGTACTCCCGGCGGTAGCGGTCGAAGACCTCGAGCAGCTCCTGTTTCTCGTCGGCCGTGAGCTGGCGCTTGAAGTAGCCGAGGATGTGCTGCAGGACGTTCAGGTTCTTGCGCACCGTCGTCCGCGTGCGCAGCGCCTCCATCAGGAGCCTTTCGTAGTCGCGGTAGAGCTCGGCGGCGGGCAGGCGCTTTGCCTCGGCGACGAGCTTGCCCATGGCGCGGGCGACGGCCGGGCTGTGGGCGAGGATGAGGAGCTTGTGCCGGGTGTGGAAATCGACGAGGTTCGCCAGGCGCCGCGGCAGGGCGAGGGTTTCGCGCCAGCGCTTCAGGGTGAAGATCTGCTCGATGAACATCTCGCGCAGCTTGGGGTCGTTCAGGCGGCCCTCCTCCTCGACGGGCAGGAGCGGGAAGTGGCGCGTGAAGGCCCGGGCGAAGATCCCGACCCCCTTCTTTTCGGCCATCCCCTTCTCGTTGTAGACCTTGACGCGCAGCAGCCCGCTGCTCGGCGAGTCTTTCTTGAAGATGAAGCCGCAGAGGTTTTCGGCCTCGAGCTCGCGCACGCGGCGCTCGGCCCAGGCCGTCATGCGCGCCGTGTGGTCGACCCCGCTGCGGGTGGTCACGATGCGCGGGTTCTCGGGGTCCCCGACCAGGCGCAGGCTCTCGCGCGGGATGGGAAACCCCGCCTCCACCTCGGGGCAGACGGGGACGAACTCGAAGTACTCGCCCAGGGTGTCGGTGATGTAACGGTCGTGCTTGTGGCTGCCGTCGTAGCGGACCGGCTGGCCGAGAAGGCAGGCGCTGATCCCGATGCGAATGCGCTCGTCCATGGCGGGTTCCTCCGGGATTCGGACTGGGGCTTGCGGTTTCGCCGACCGCTGCCTTCTGATATCATATCCGCCGCCGAAAAAACACGGGCGAAGCGGCCCGCGGCCCCCCCGCGGGGGGAAAACCCGAAACGGAGGACGGGATGCTCGCGGAGATGATGCGGCTGATCCGGGAACGGGACCTCTGCGTGCTCGCCACCAGCGACGGCAATCGCCCCTACTGCTCGCTCATGGCCTACGCGCCGAACGCGGAAGGGACCGAGCTCTATCTGGCGACCCTGCGGGCGACGCGCAAGTACCGCAACCTCCTGGCCAACCCCGCCGTGAGCCTGCTGATCGACACCCGCGAGACCCGCCCCCGCGAAGAGGCGCAGGCGCTCACGATCGAGGGGGAGTGCCGCGTGATCGAGGAGCCGGGGCGCCGCGCCGCGGCCTGCCGGCTGCTTTCCGCGGCCCACCCGCATCTGGCCCCCTTGCTGGCGCGCCCCGAGACGGCGGTCCTGTGCGTCCGGCCCCGCTCCCTTCTCCTGCTCCGGGGGGTGCACGAGGCGCACTACGCCGCGCTCGAGCCCCCGGCCGGGCGCTAGAGCTCCCCTTCCCCCACGGTGACGATCCCGAGGTAGCCGTCGACGGCGAGGAGGTCACCGGTGCGGATGAGGCGCACCGCCTCGGGGACGCCGGTCACGCAGGGGATCCCGTACTCGCGGGCGATGATCGCCCCGTGGATCAGCATGCCGCCGCGCCGCTCGACGATCGCCGCGGCGAGCGGGACGACGTGGGTCATGCGCGGGTCGATCGCGTCGCAGACGAGCACCTCGCCCGCGCGGAAGCGCTCCAGATCGCCGGCGGCGCGGATCACCCGGGCCGGCCCGCGGGCGAACCCCGGGCCGGCGGGCTGGCCGCGCAGCTGGCGCGGCCTAAGGCCCCCCTCCCCGTTTCCGGCGGCGGGGGCGGGCCCGGGCTCCTCCGCGGCGGCGAGCGCGCCTCGGAGGGCCGCCTCCTCCGCGGCGCCGGCCGCGAGCCGGCGCCGCCCCTCGGCCTCGGCCTCGCGCAAACGCGCCTCGATCCGCCCCACATGCAGGTTGTCGTCGTCGCGCAGCCGCCAGCTCGCGCGGGCGAGATCGAGCAGCTCGGCCGCCTCCTGCCGCCGCTCCTCGGGGAAGGAGGCGAGATAGGCCTCCTCGAGACGCTCGGCGTCGGGGCCGGGTGCGTCGCGGGGCCCGGGGGAGGGGCGGCGGGCCATCTCGTGCAGGAGATGGAGAAGCGGCCGAAGCGCCCCCGCGCAGAGCGCCCGGCCGCCCAGCTCGCAGGTGACGTCGCCGAAGCGCAGGAGAAAGGACTCGAGCTCCTTTTGGAAATCGGGTGCGGCCGCCGCACAGTCGCCGGCGGCGAGGCAGGCGGCGAGCTCCGGCCGCTCCCGCACGAGCGCGGCCAGGTGCTCGAGCGCGCGGTTTCTCTCCAGGCTCAAGAGCCCGCCGCGGCGCAAGAGCGCCGTGAACTCGTAGGGGTCCTCGGGTTTCAGCCGCTCGTTGTAGACCTCGCCGAAGAGACGCATGCCGTGGGCGAAGGGGATGAACTCGGCGGTGTAGATCTCCTGCCAGCGGCGGTGGATCGCGCGGCGCCGCTCGATCTCGAGGGCGAGCTCGGCATCCGCAAGCCGCGCGAGGTCGACGGCCGCAAGCGCGGCCGCGGTGCGCTCCGCCTCGGGGATCCTTTGCCCCTCGATCCCGGCGCGCAGCCGCTTGAGGTTCTCGAAGCTGCGGCGCAACCCGAGGTACCACGCGCGGGAGTCGCCGCCAGCGCCGCCGCGGCGCGCCGTGGTCGGCCGCGACTGGAGCAGCACGAACTCCCCGCCGCTCCGGGTCCACTCAATGTCCTGGGGTTCGCCGCAGTGCTCCTCGGCGCGCCGCGCGAGGTCCGCGACCGCGAGCGCCTCCTCCGGGGAAAGCGGCGGCCGGCCGGAAAGGGCCGCGGGCAGGGCCTCGAAGCGCACCCCGCCGGGGGTGGGGATCAGGCGCCGGCCGCGGCGGGCGGGCGGGCGGTGTTCCAGGATGCGCCGGTGTTCGCGGTCGACGATCCAGCGGTCGGGCTCGACCTCGCCGTCGACCACGGCCTGGTTGAGGCCCCAGGCGGCCTCGACCACGGCCTGCGAGGGGACCCCGGGGTCCTGGGAGAAGCAGATCCCCGAGGCCTCGCCGGCGACCATCTCCTGCACGACCACGGCCATGGCGCTTTGGCCGGGGTCCAGCCCGAGCTCCCGGCGGTAGAGGAGCGCGGCATCCGACCAGAGGGAGGCCCAGACGAGCCGGATCCGCTCGAGCACCGCCTCCGCCCCGGACACGGCGACGAAGGAGGCGTGGAGGCCGGCAAAGGAGGCCCCCGGGGCGTCCTCCTCGAGCGCCGAGGAGCGGACGGCGACCGGGCCGTCGCCGAAGCGCCGCGCCAGGGCCTCGCGCAACGCCCCGTCCATCCCCGGCGGGAATGGGTGGCGCAGGAAGAGGCTGCGGATGCGGGTGGCGCAATCCCAGAGCTCCTCCCAGCGCATCGCGGCGGCGTCCTTGCGGGAGAGCTCAAGCCGGATGCGCTCGGCGAGGCCGCCGGCGGCGACGAAGCGGCGGTAGGCGCCGGCGGGGAGGCAGAGGAAACCGGGCACGCGAAACCCGGCCCGCAGCATCCGGGCCAGGCGGACGGCCTTGCCGCCGGCCACGGGGCGGTCCCCCGGCCCGATCGCCTGCGGTTCGAGAACGAGGCTCATGGGTCGAGGAAGACCTCCGTCACTTCCTGGAAGCGGCGCACAAGGAGGTAGCGCCGGATGCGCACGGCGAAGGCGGCGCAGGTGGGGGCGCGGGCGAACTCCTCGAGGGCGGGGTGCCGGGCGAGAAACCGCGCGAGCGCCTCCGCGCGGGCGGCCCCCGCAAGCTCCCGGGCCTCGCCGATCCCCGTCGCGGCCGCGGCCGCGGCGATGTCGGCGGCGCGGTTGCGGCTGTCGGCGACGAGCAGCGCGACCCGCGGGTCGCGTCGCAGGTTTTCGACCTTGCGGGTCGCGCGCGGGGTGACGAAGAAGAGGGTGGAGAGGTCCTCGCTTGCGGCGAAGGCGACGAGGTTCGCGTAGGGTTGCCCCTCGCGCTGCGTCGCCAGCACCGCGAAGCGCTCCGCGGCGAGCAGCCGCGCGAGAAGCCCCCGCACCTCCTCCGTCCCCTCGGCCGGCGGCGGGGGGGCCGGGGAGCCGCTCACGGCCGCTCCCCGCCGCCGATCAGGGGCAGCTCCTTTTCGACCTGGAAGTGGACCAGGAATTTCGGCTCGTCGTCCTCGTCGGCGTAGGTCCGCCGCTTGAGCTGCCGGATCAGCTCGGGGTTCTGCTCCTCGCGGATTTTCTTGAGGAAGAGCCGTTTCCCCTGGTAGCCCGTGGTGCGCTCGATGAACAGAAAGGTCGCGTAGGGGTTCGATTGCAGGTTGTGGTGCGTCAGCCGGTCGCGCATGATGAAGGCGAGGGTGCCGTCCGGCATGACGTGGGGCCGGGCGTAGATCGCGGCATCGACCCGTCCCTGACCGTCGGCGGTCGCCAGCACACCGGTCCCCTTGGTTTCCTCGAAGTAGCGCTCTAGCGACATGGACCACCCTCCTTTCGGGGCCTTCCCCGACGCCCCGTGGGAGATAGAGTAAACGCGGCGCCGCCGGGATGCAACCCCCGGCGGTGCGCCCCTCAGCGCGAGGCGCGGGTGGTGAGAAAGACCCCGGCCGTGACCAGCCCCGCGCCGGCGAGCAGCGAGGCCGTGAGCGGCTCGGAGAGCAGAAGCGCCGCCAAGAGCACGGCGAAGACGGGAACGAAGTTGATGAAGAGCCCGGCGCGCACCGGCCCGATGGTCTGGATGCCCTCGCAGTACCAGAGAAAGCCGATCGTCGTGCCGCAAAGGCCGAGGTAGAGGATGCTCCCCCAGGCGGCCGCGGAGTAGCGGGCTGCGGCGTGCACGCCCTCGAGGAGGGCGAAGGGCAACAGGCCGAGCGCGCCTGCGGCCGCGCTCCAGGTGACGGCCGCAAGCGGCGAAAGCCTCCCCATCGCCTGCTTGCCGACAAGCGAGTAGGCGACCCAGGAGACGACGCAGAGGAGGATGCAGGCCTCCCCCCGGCCGAAGCCGCCCCGCAGGCCGGCGATGGGGTCCCCGCGGGTGATCACGATCACCGCGCCGGAGACCGAGATCAGGATCCCCGCGATCTTGCCGGCGTTCATCCGCTCGCCGAAAAAGAGCGCGGCCCCGAGGGCGATGCCGATCGGGTTGTTGGCGATGAGGACGGCGGCGCGGCCGGCCTCGATCTCTTTGAGCCCCAGGAGAAAGAAGACGTTGTAGAGGAAGACCCCGGTCATCCCCATGAGGATGAGCCGCAGCACGTCCCCCCGGCCGCGCGGCGGCCTGAGCCCCTCCCGCAGGCCGAGGAAAAAAGCGAGCGAGGCGGCGGCGACGAGGAAGCGCAGGAAGGCGCCGCTGAAGGGGCCCACCTCGGCGGCGAGGATCCGGCCGGCGATGAAGGTCCCCCCCCAGAAGAACGCGGTGAGCAAGAGCTTGATCGTGGTGGCCAAGGCCGGTCCCCCGGAGCCCGCCGTGCGGTTTGCGGAAGGCCGCGTCTTGTAGCACGGCGGCCCGCCCCTGTCCAACCCCGCGGCGCCCCCGTCTTGCCCCGGGGCCGCCCCTCCGGTATAGAGGGGGGACCATCCCCTTTCCCCGGAGGCCCCCATGCTCGATTTCCGCTTAAGCCCCGCCCAGGAAGCGCTGCGGCGCAAGGCCCGCGAGTTTGCGCTGCACGAGATCCTCCCCGCGGCCTGGGAGGCCGACCGCACGGGGCGGACGCCGGTCGCCCTCCTGCGCAAGGCCCGCGAGGCGGGGCTGATGAACGCCGACATCCCCCGCGCCTACGGCGGGGAGGGCCTGGGGCTGCTCGACAACGTGATCATCACCGAGGAGCTCGCCGCCGCCTGCGCCGGGCTGGCGACCTCGATCTTCGACAACTCGCTCGGCATGGAGCCGCTGCGGCTCTGCGGCAACGAGCCGCTCAAGCGCCGCGTCTTCGCCGAGCTTCTCGCCGACTTCAAGCTGATCGCCTTCGCCACCTCCGAGCCGACGATGGGCTCCGACGTCGCCGGCATCCGCTGCCTCGCCCGCCGCGACGGCGGGGACTGGGTGCTCGAGGGCACCAAGTTCTGGGTGACCAACGGCGGGATCGCCGACTATTTCTCGATCTTCGCCACCGTCGACCCCAAGAGCCGCCACGAGGGGATCTGCGCCTTCCTGGTCGAGCGCTCGCAACCCGGGGTGCGCGTCGGCCGGCCGATCCCCAAGCTCGGCCAGCGCGGCTCGAACACGGCCGGGGTGCGCCTCGAGGCGGTGCGGGTGCCCGCCGCGAACGTGCTCGCCCCGCCGGGCGAGGGCTTCGCCCTGGCGATGCGGACCTTTGCCCGCACCCGGCCGGCGATCGGCGCCTTCGCCGTCGGGGCGGCGCGCTCGGCGATGGAGTTCGCCGCCGACTACGCCCGCCGGCGCCAGGCCTTCGGGACGCCGATCGCCCGGTTCCAGGCGATCCAGCACAAGCTCGCCGACATGTTCCAGAAGGTGGAAACGGCCCGGCTGCTCGTCTGGAAGGCGGCCTGGGAGGCCGACCAGGGGGGCGACCCCACGATCGCGGCCTCGATCGCGAAGCTCTACGCGAGCGAGGCCGCCTTCCAGGTCGCCGACGAGGCCCTGCAGATCTTCGGGGGCTACGGCTACACCCCGCTCTTCCCGGTCGAAAAGATCCTGCGCGACTGCCGTCTCTTCCGCATCTACGAGGGAACGAGCGAGGTCCAGCGCCACATCCTGGCCGGCCACGTGCTCGAAGCCTACCGCCCCGTGATGCCCGCCCTCGAGGAGCTCGCCCTCCATCGGGGGGGGGAGGCTTCCGGCACCGGCGCGACACCCCGGGCCTGGCGCTGCCGCATCTGCGGCCACGTCCACCTCGGGGAGCAGCCGCCCGCCGAGTGCCCGGTCTGCTTCTTCCCGGCATCGGCCTTTCGGGAGGTCCACGACCCGTAAACCCGGCCGCGGTTCCCTCGTCTAACGGGGGTAGAGTCACGGTTGGCAACCCCAGCCACGAGGCGGAGGAACCGATGAAGCGACCGCTGATCTTTTTTGCCGCCCTGCTCGTGCTCCTGCTCGCCCTGCCCTGGGTCGGCCACGCGGGATACCGGCACTCCCGGACCACTGTGCACCTGGGCTTCTGGTTCGGGCCGGCCGCGGTCTGGGCGCCGCCGCCGGTGTGGGTCGCCCCGCCGCCGGTCGTCTATTACCCCGCCCCGCCGCGGGTTTGCGCGGCGCCCCCGGCGGTGTGGGTCGAACGCGGCCGCGGCGAGGAAGACTACTGGTACTACTGCGAAAACCCGCGGGGCTACTACCCCTACGTCCGCTCCTGCCCCGGGGGCTGGATGCGTGTCGTCCCGGACACCGTCCCGCCCGGCCGTTGATCGCGCGAGGTGCCCGATGCGCCTGAGAACCGGTATCGTCGTTGCGCTCGCGGCGGCGCTCGCCGCCGGCTGCGCGACCATCCCGCCCGGCCCGAGCGTTCTCGTCATGCCGGGAAGCGGCAAGAGCTTCGAGGCCTTCGCGGAGGATGACGACGTCTGCCGCCGGTGGGCCGAAAACCGCTCCGGCGGGCGTGCGAACGAAACGGTCAACGAGAACCTCTTCGCCGGGGCCGCGGCCGGCGGCGCCCTGGGTGCGGCGGCGGGGGCCCTGATCGGGGCCGCCTCGGGCAACGCCGGCGCCGGGGCCGCGATCGGGGCGGGCGCGGGGCTGCTCGCCGGGTCGGCGATGGCCCACGACCGCGCCTTCGGCGCAGGCTGGGAAGTGCAGCGCCGCTACGACCAGGCCTACCAGCAGTGCATGTACGCCAAGGGAAACCGGGTGCCGGCGGCGGTCGAGCCGCCGGCGCCGCGGGCAAGCCGCCTGCCGCCGCCCCCGCCGCCGTACCGGCCGGGGGCGGGCCCCCCGCCGCCGCCCTACCCCGACGCCCCCTCCGGCCGGGTGTACTGACGGCCCGGCCGCACACCGCCACCGCCCGCGGGAGCCGCTAGCGCCCCGCGGCGGGGGAGGCCGCCGCCCCCTCGGCGCCGGCCAGGGCGGCGAGAACAGCGGCGATCGCCTCCTCGGCCCGGCCGGCCGGAAGCCTGACCGAGGCCGCGCCGCGGTGGCCGCCGCCCCCGAAGCGCGCCAGCAGCCGCCCCGCGTGCACGGGGCATCCCCGGTTCACGATGCTGTGCCCGAGGTGCAGGGTGACGTGCGTGCGGCCCTCGTCCGCCCAGCGGATGCGCAGGCTCGCGGTCGCCTCGGGGTAGAGGCAATAGACGAGGTAACGGTTGCCGGGCGGCGTCTCCGGGTGGGGCCGGAAGTCGCTCACGGCGACGGGGCCGACCTGCCGCGTGCAGGCGCGCAGCCGGGCTTCGTAGGCGCGCATCCCCGCGAGCACCTCGCGGCAGGCCGCGCGCACCCGCGGGTCCTCGGCCGCGGCGGCGACCCCTCCCTCGCCCAAGAGCCGGGCGAGATGGTCCCAGTAATCCTCCCGCCGCGGGCGCTCGGCGGAGACGGTGAGCGACACCCACAGCGGCAGACAGCGCTCGGGGTGCAGAATCTCCTCGCAGGAGAGCTCGGCGGCGTCGATGCGGTCGGCCCAGGCGACGAGCGCGGCGTGATCCCGGGAAAAACGGCCCGCGAAGTAGTCGAAGACGTTGCGCGCGGCCGAGGGGCTCAGGCGGAAGAGGCCGGGCGGGGGCGGCTCGACGCGGTGCGTGGCGTGGTGATCGAACCAGAGGCTGCAGGCCGGGTGCCAGGGCAGGTTGGCGAGGACATCCCCGGGCCGCACCCGCGGCGGGGAGGCGCCCACCTCGTCGGGCTCGAGCCAGACCACGGGGCCGGGGAGCCGGAGCGCATCGCGGAGCAGCGCGGCGCAGACCACGCCGTCGAAGTCGGGGCGGGTGACGATGCGCATGGCCCGGGGCGCGAGCGTCGCCTCAGCGGCCGCAGACGAGGGCCACCTCGACGCGCAGGTCGCGGGGCAGCCGGGCGGCCTGCACGGTGACCCGCGCGGGCGGGTTAGCCTCGAAGTAGGCGGCATACACGCGGTTGAAGGCCGCAAAGTCCCCGAGGTCGCTCAGGAAACAGGTCGCCTGGACGGCGTCCGCGAGCCGGAAGCCCGCGGCCTCGACCACCGCCTTGAGGTTCTCCATCACCCGCCGCGTTTGCTCCTCGATCCCCCCGGCGACGGGCTCGCCGGTCGCCGGGTCGAGCGCGAGCTGGCCCGAGACGAAGAGGAGGTTCCCCAGGCGCACGGCCTGGGAGTAAGGCCCGATGGCGCGCGGTGCGCTCGCGGTGGAGACGATTTCCTTCATCGTTCACCTCGCCTTGCGCACCGCTTCGGCCAGGACGGGCGCGAATTCCAGCACATCGGCCACGACCCCGACCTGGGCCACCTGGAAGATGGGCGCCTTGGGGTTTTTGTTCACGGCCACGATGAAGGGGTTGCCCTTGATGCCCCCCATGTGCTGGAAGGAGCCGCTGATGCCGAGGGCGAGATAGACCTTGGGCTTGACGGTCTTGCCCGAGGTCCCCACCTGGCGGCTCTTGTCGAGCCACTTGGCGTCCACGACCGGCCGCGAGCAGGAGACCACGGCACCCAGGGCCTCGGCGAGATCCTCGGCGACGGGCAGGTTCTCCTTGTCGCCGATGCCGCGGCCGACCGAGACGAGCACCTCCTCCTTGGTGATGTCGACGTCGCCCACCTCGGCCGGGACGACCTCGAGGAAGCGCCGCCGCGCGGCGAGCCCCTGCGCGTCGGCGGAGCGGTCGACCACCCGGCCGGCCGCGGCGAGCGGCTCGGAGGCGGCGAAACAGCCGGCGCGCAGGGTGATCACCGCCCCGCCGGATAGATCGCAGGCCACATGGGTGCTCACCTGGCCGTTGAACTCCTGGCGCACCGCCCGCAGCACCTGGCCCTCGGGCGCCTCGAAGGCGACGATGTCCGGGAGGTAGGCCGCGTCGAGCTTCACCGCGAGGCCCGGGCCGAGGTCCATGGCGAGCGTGTTGTGGGAAAACAGCACGATCGCCCCGCGGGGCAGCACGCGGGAGAGCAGCGGCCGCAGCAGCTCGGCGTTCGGGTAGGCGAGCTCGGCGGCGGCGAACTTCCAGACCTCGGGGAAGAAGCGGACGGCCTCGGCGCACACCGCCTCCACGCCGGCCCCGTCGCCGGCGACGAGGGCCGTGACGGGCGCCCCGGGGGCGAGCTGCCGCGCGGCCGCCGCGAGCTCCGGTGCGGCGTCGTCGATCCGGGAGTTGGCGTGGGGGATGAAGGCGAAGACCTGCGCTGTCATCATTTGAGCCCTCCTTTGGCTTTCAAGAGATCGACCAGACGGGCGGCGATTTCCTCGGGGCTGCCCTGGAGGATCTCGGCGCCGGCGCCGGCGGGCGGCACGAAATAGTCGAGCTTGCGCACCCGGCAGGCCGCGCGGCCGACCCTCGAGGGGTCGAGGCCGAGCTCGGATGCGCCCAGGGCGGGGATCTCGACCGAGGCCACCTTGCGGATGCCGCGGATCCCGACGTAGCGCGGCTCGTTGATGCCGGTCTGGATCGACAGGACGCAGGGGAGTTCGATCTCGCTCATTTCCTGGTTTCCGCCCTCGATCTCGCGGCCGATGCGCAGCCTCTGCCCCTCGAGGACCTCGATCCGGTTGACGAGCGAGGCGTAGGGCCAGTCGAGCAGCGCGGCGAGCATGCCGCCCACCTGCCCCGCCCCGTCGTCGGCCTGGGCGCCGCAGAGCACGAGGTCGTAGCGGCCGCGCTGCACCGCGGCCTTGAGGATCTCGGCGATCCCCCGGCCGTCGGAGCCTTCGAAGGCGGGGTCGGTCAGCATCAGCCCCTGCTGGGCGCCCATCGCCATCTCGCGCCGCACGACCTCCTCGGCGTCGGCGTCGCCGACGGTCGCCACGGTCACCGTGCCGCCGGTCCGCTCGGCGATCTGGATCGCCTCCTCGACCGCGTAGTTGTCCCACTCGTTCACCGAGTAGACGAGATCCTCCCGCCGGATGTCGGTCCCGTCGGGGCGGACCTCGATCTCGTTCTCGGCCGTGTCCGGGACCCGCTTGACGCACACCAGAATGTTCATGCCATGCCTCCCTGTCCGTTCGCCGCCCCCGGCCCGCCCGGCCGGGCGAGCTTGCGGTCGACGAGTTCGCAGAGGTCGACCGCCTCGAGCTCTCCCTCGAGGCCGGCCACCTTGATCGCATCCTCCAGGTTCACGAGGCAGAAGGGGCAGGCGGCGACCACGAGGTCGGCGCCGGCCTCCCGCGCCATCTTCACGCGCACGACCCCCATGCGCATCTCCTCCTCGGGCTCGTAGAAGAGCATCAGGCCGCCGCCGCCGCAGCAGAAGGAGCGGTCGCGGCAGTTGCCCTCCATCTCGACGCGGCGCAGCCCGGGCAGGCGGTCGATCACCTGCCGCGGGGCGCCGTAGAGGCGGTTGTGCCGCCCGAGGTAGCAGGGGTCGTGGTAGACGCAGGTGCGCACGCCGTCGGCCTCGGGCGCGAGCGCAAGCCGCCCCGCGCTAAGCGCCTCGAGGATCACCTCGCTGGCGTGGCGGACCGGCGGGAGATCCCGGTAGTCCTTGCGCAGGGCGTTGTAGGCGTGGGGGTCGGTGGTCACGATCCAGCGCGCCCCCGAGGCCCGGATGGCCTCGGTGTTGTGCTCCTTGAGGCTCTGGAAGAGCATCTCCTCGCCGAAGCGCCGCACCTCGTGGCCGGAGTCCTTCTCGTCCTTGCCGAGGATGCCGAAATCGAGGCCCGCGGCGCAGAACACCCGGGCGGCCGCCTGGGCGATCTTCTGCATGCGGTCGTCGTAGGAGGTGATGCTGTCGACGAAGTAGAGGACCTCCGCCTGCTCGCCCTTGTCGAAGCCCTTGACGCGGCAGCCCTCCCCCACGCCGAGCACCCAGTCGCCGCGCTTCTTTTCCATCTTGCCCCAGGGGTTGCCCCGCTTCTCGATCGCGGCGAGCGGCTTCTGCAGCGACTGCGGGACGAGGCCGTCATCCACCATGCCGCGCCGCAGGTCGACCATCTTGTCGATGTACTCGATGCCGAGCGGGCATTCCTCCTCGCAGGCCCCGCAGGTCGTGCAGGACCAGATCTCGTCCTCGCTGTAGATGCCGCCGATCAGCGGCTCGGGCGCCGCGGCCGGCCGGCCGCGCAGGGGGTAGCGCCGGAAGCAGAGGTCGCGCGCCTTGATCGAGACGAAGCGCGGGGACAGCGGGCGGCCGACACGGTTGGCGGGGCAGCGGTCCGAGCAGCGGCCGCAGTCGGCGCAGGAATAGAAGTCGAGCATGTGCTTCCAGGTGAAGTCCTCGAAGCGCTTGACCCCGAAGGTCTCGAGCGCGTCGAGCCCCGCCTCGCCGACGCCGTGCCGGACGGGCTTCACCGTGCCGGGGTCGAGGCGCATGAAGAAGACGTTGAAGAGCGAGGTGACGACGTGGAAGTGCTTGCCGAAGGGGAGAAAGCAAAGGAAGAAGAAAAAGGTGAGGTCGTGAACCGTGTAGGCGGCGAGATGGAGGGCCTGGAGGGCCTCGCGCGAAACGCCCCCCAGCAGCGCGGCCAGCGCCCAGGGCAGGGTGAGCGGGACGAGGCCCTGGACGGGCCGGCCGAGCTGGCGCTCGGCGGCGACGAGGCTCGCCTCGAACAGGCCCTCGCTCACCAGCAGGGTGGCGATCAGGCCGAGCACGAGGATCGCCTCCGGCGTGTGGTCCTTGCCGTAGCGCTCGGGGACGGCGTAGCGCGCCGGCCGGAAGACGAGCCGCCGCACGGCGAGGACGACCACGGCGACGAGGACGGCCGCCGCGGCCACGTCCTTTGCGGCGTGGTAGGCCGCCCCGAAGTCCCCCCCGAAGCCGGGCAGCACGAAGCCCTCGACGAAGCCGAGCACGACGAGCTGCAGCGACCGCGCCCCCAGGATGAGAAAGCCGAAGAAGACGACGATGTGCAGCACGCCGGCGAGGAGGTAGCGCGGCTGGCGCGCCTGGGCGAGCCAGAGGCGCAGCACGGCCGCGACCCGCTCGCCGTAGCGGTTGAAGCGGTCGTCGGGGGCGGCGCGGAGCAGCGGCTCGATCCGCCGCCGCAGGATCCAGGCGAAGAGGCCCACGCCCACGGCGGGGATGAGCAGAAAGACGAGGCGCGCGGGGAAGCCCGCGAGGGTCGCGGCGGCGGGGGGGATGAGGGCCGGTTCCATGCGTCTCCTTCTGCCGGGGCCGGCGCGGGCCGGGTTGCGGGGCTAAGGCGGGGGCCGCGGATGCTGCGGTGCGGCCCCGAAATCGAGGGGCTCCTATACCACGGACCGGCGCCGCGGACAACGGCGGCGGCAGGGCCGCGCGCCGTTTGTTGCGGGCCGCTCAGCGGCCGCCGAAGGATTCCTCGGCCGCCTCCACGGCGGCGGGGTCCGCGGCGAGGATCGCCTGCATGCGGCCGAGGCTGACCGGGAGCTCGTTGGCCAAAAACCAGCGCGCGCTCTGGATCTGCCCCTCGTAGAAGAGCGCTTCCTTGTCGCGCGCGCCGGCGGCGAGCTTCTCCGCCGCGAGGGCGGCGCGCCAGAGGAGCATCCAGGCCAGGAGGACGTCGCCGCAGACCGTGAGGAAGGGGTGCGCGTAGGCGAAGGCGACGAGGACCTTTTCGGAGAGGGCCGCCGCGCCGAGGTGCATCGCGACCTCGCCCAGCTTTCCGAGCGCCTGCTCGAGGGGCGCGGCGAGCGGCGCCGTGCGCGGCTGCCTGCGGGCGAGCGCGAGCGTCCGCTGGATCTCGGAGAGCAGGTCCATCATGGGCTTTCCGCCGTTCAGCCCCAGCTTGCGGCCCAGCAGATCCATCGCCTGGATGCCGTTGGTCCCCTCGTAGATCGGGGTGATGCGGCAGTCGCGCAGGAGCTGCTCCATGGGGTACTCGCGGATGTAGCCGTAGCCGCCGTAGACCTGGATCCCCAGGTTGCAGACCTCGCAGGCCCGCTCGGTGACGTAGGCCTTGGCGATGGGGATGAGGAAATCGATCATCCCCTGGTAGGCCTTGCGGCGCTCCTCGTCGGGGGTGAGCGTCTTGAGGTCTTCCAGGCGGCCGACGTAGTAGAGGAGGCTTCTCATCCCTTCGACGTAGGCCTTCATCGTGATCAGCATGCGGCGGACGTCGGGGTGCTGGATGATCGGGACCGAGGGGGCGGCCTTGTCCTGGGCCTTGAGCAGGTGGCGGCCCTGGATGCGCTCGCGGGCGTAGTTCACGGCGTAGAGGTAGGCCGTGCTCGCGCAGGCGAGGCCCTGGGAGCCGACCAGCAGGCGGGCCTCGTTCATCATGAGGAACATGGTGCGCATGCCCTTGTTTTCCTCGCCGAGCAGCAGCCCGCGGCAGGCCCCCCGGCTTCCCAGGGCCATGGCGCAGGTCGCGTTGCCGTGGATCCCCATCTTCTCCTCGATCCCCGTGCAGACGATGTCGTTGGGCTCGCCCAGGCTCCCGTCCGGGTTCACCCAGATCTTGGGCACGAGGAAGAGCGAGATCCCCGCGGTGCCGGCGGGGGCCCCCTCGATGCGCGCGAGCACGGGGTGGATGATGTTCTCGGCGAGATCGTGCTCGCCGGAGGAGATGAAGATCTTGTTGCCGGTCAGGCGGTAGGTGCCGTCCGGCCGGCGCACGGCGGAGGTGGTGAGCGCGCCGACATCGGATCCCGCCTCGGGCTCCGTGAGCAGCATCGTCCCGGTCCAGCGGCCGGTGAACATGTTCTTGAGGAACATGCGTTTCTGCTCCGGGGTCCCGAAGCGCTCGATCAGCTTGCCCGCGCCGTGGGTGAGGCCGGCGTACATCATGAAAGCGAAGTTG
Organism: Desulfatibacillum sp.; assembly: GCA_020725555.1. GTDB lineage: Bacteria > Desulfobacterota > Desulfobacteria > Desulfobacterales > SpSt-501 > SpSt-501. The sequence goes on along the minus strand of DYEU01000012.1, from coordinate 58,998 downwards.
GCGCCGTTCAAGTAATCGGTGGCGGCCATGGCGAGCGCGTGCGGCATGCCCTGCCCCCCCCACTCGGGGTCCTCGGTCATGGCGATCCAGCCGCCCTCCCGGAGCGCGCGCCAGGCCTTGTGGAAGGACTCGGGCACGGTCACGCGGCCGGCGTCGAAGCGGGCGCCGATCCGGTCGCCGTCCTTCTGGGTGGGCAGGATCTCCTTGACCGCGAGGTTGCGCACCTCGGCCACGACGAGATCGATCGTCTTGCGGTTGAAGTCGGCGAACCGCTCGCTTTGCGCGAGATCCGCCGTGCGGAGCTGTTCGTGGAGCACGAAATCGACGTCGCGGCGGTCGGCGATGTACTGAGCCATGCCTCACCCCTCCTTCAGGTTTGCGATGCCCCGGCCGGACGGCCCCCGGGGCCGGATGCGGGCTGGGCGATCCCGTAGAGGAGAAGATCGACCAGCGGGTCCGCCATGGAGACGAGATCGTAGGGGCGGCCGGAGCGCAGCCAGGAGCTGATCGTCTCCTGGACCGCGCCCAGCACCAGGCGCTTGACGAGCCCGGTGTAGAGGTTGCGGCGGAAGAGCCCCTCCTCCTGCCCCTGTTCGATGATTTCGGCGAGAATGTCCTGGTAGGTCTTCGCCATGGACCGGATCTGCTCCTCGGCCAGGCGCTGGATCTGGTGGGTTTCGGTCTCGTAGACCACGGCCATGTCCGGGTCGCGCTGGAACTCCTCCAGGTGCGCCCGCAGCAGCAGCCGCAGCTTGTCGAGAGCGTTTTCGCCCCGGCCCACCGTGCTGCGGAAACGGGCGAAGACCTGGGCCGCGCGCACGGCGAAGAACTGGATCAGGATGTCGTCTTTGTTCCGGAAATAATTGTAGATCGTCCCGTCGGCGACCCCCGCCTCGCGCGCCACCTGGGCGACGGTCGACTGGTGAAACCCCTGGCGGGCGAAGACGCGCACCGCAGCCTCCAGGATGCGTTGGACTTTGGCGGCACGGTCTTCGGGTTCGGGGAGGGTCATAGGCGGCACGCAAATGAATGATTGTTCATTCACTACGCCGCCTATGCCGCCATGTCAACAATTTTATTTGAGTTGCATAATATTGTTCTTTAAAAAGCCTTTTTCGGCGGAACGAACATTATGAATGGATATTCATTTCGGGCGCAAAAATAAGCCGGCGGCCTGAGCCGCCGGTCCGGCCGGGGCGGCCGGGCGCTGCCGGCCGCCGCCGGGATCAGCCCACCACGGGCCGCGGCAGCATGCCGGCCCGCTCGGCGATCTCCGGCACGCGGTGTTCCCACTCGATCGCCATCAGGTGCACGCCGTGGACGCCCTTCATCTCCTTTAACTCGGCGATCTGCTCGAGGGCGATCCGGATCCCCTCCTCGGCCTGCTTGTCGCGCGGCACGCCCTGCAGCCGGCTGATGATCTCGTCGGGGACGTCCATGCCGGGCACCTTGGTCTTCATGTACTTGGCCATGCCGAGGCTCTTCATGGGCGTGATGCCGGCGAGGATGAACACCTTCTCGGTTAAGCCCTCTTCGTTCGCGAGGCGGATGAACTCGCGGAACTTGGCCATGTTGTAGATGCACTGGGTCTGGATGAAGTCGACCCCGGCCTCGACCTTCTTGGCGAGCCGCTGGACGCGCCACTCGAAGGGGTCGGCGAAGGGGTTCGAGGCCGCGCCGATGAAGATCGCCGGCCGGCCGTCCACGTCGGCGCCGCTCTGGAACTTCCCCTCGTCGCGCAGCTGCTTCACCATGCGGATCAGCTGGATGGAGTCGAGATCGAAGACCCCCTTGGCGGTCGGGTGGTCGCCGAAGAGGCAGTGGTCGCCCGAGAGGCAGAGCATGTTGCGGATGCCCAAGGCGGCGGCGCCGAGGATGTCGGCCTGCATGGCGAGGCGGTTGCGGTCGCGGCAGACCATCTGGTAGTTCGGTTCGATCCCCTCCTGGATCAGGATCAGCGAGGCCGCCCAGCTCGCCATGCGCACGACGGCGGTCTGGTTGTCGGTGATGTTGACGGCGTCCACGCGGCCCTTGAGATGGGCGGCTTTCTTGCGCACCTCCTCGGCGTGGGCGCCGCGCGGCGGCCCCAGCTCGCCGGTGAACGCGAAATGCCCCGCACGCAGGATCTTCTCCAGGTTGCTGCCCGATTTCATCATGGGAGTGCCCCCTCGCTCGGAATCGATATCGGTGAAAGCCGACGGCGGCTCAGGCCTTGGCCTTCTCGGGTTTGCGGTAGCCCGGCTGGATCAGGGTCCGCGGCACGGTGTCCCGCCACTCCTGGGCCGGCGTGATCGCGCGGATGCAATCGAGCCGCCCCTGGCCCTTGAGCCGCTCGTGAATCGCGTACCAGGCGCAGGGCTGCTCGGGGTCGATCTCGCAGGAGCCGCGGTTGGTCCCGCCGCAGGGGCCGTTGTAGAGGCCCTTGGCGCAGAGCGTCACGGGGCAGATGCCCGCGGTGCGGTCGAGCACGCAGCGGCCGCAGGAGCGGCAGCGCTCCTCGTACCAGCCGACGTCCTGGTTGACCGCCAGGCCGCAGGTGTCCACGCCGGGGTAGACGGGGATCTTCGGGAAGCGCTCGGCGAGGAACTGGATCCCCACCCCGCAGGCGAGCGAGACGATCGCCTCGTAGGCCTCCGCGCGGCCGTCGAGCTGCGCGAGGTACTCCCGGTCGCATTGGCGCTCGAGGGTCGTCTGGCCGAGCTCGATCGGCTCGTGCTTGAGCCGCCGCGCCATGTCGATCTCGGCGGCGAGGACCGCCACCTCCTTCTCGCCGCCCGCGAGGCAGACCGCGACACAGGTCCCGCAGCCGGCCACAAGCACCTTGCGGTGGCTTTCGATCATCCGCAGAATCTCATCGAACGGTTTGCGCTTGGCAACGATCATCGCATCCTCCCGCGGCCGCCCCCTGCGGCGGGGGCCGCCGCCCAGGGGTCCCGGCCGCCTTCAGGCGGCTTCCTCGACCCGGATCGCCGGTTGGCTGTTCTTGAGCGGGTTGGGGCCGAGCCGGCGGATGAGCTCGGTCATCTCCCGCGCGTAGGCGACGAAGGTGGGCGCCTCGCCCGAGGAGAGGTTGTACATCCGCACGCGGTCCGGCTCGAGCCCGACCTCCTGCAGGATCTCGCGCACGCGCTCGACCCGCTCGCGGCAGCGGAGGTTCCCCTGGTTGTAGTGGCAGGCCCCCTCCAGGCAGCCCACACAGTAGACCCCGTCGGCCCCCATCTGGATCGCCTTGAGCAGGTGCATCACGTCCACCTTGCCGGTGCAGGGCACCAGCACGATCTTCACGTTCGCCGGGTAACTCAGTCGCATGGAACCTGCCAGGTCCGCGGCCGAGTAGCCTCAGTATTCGCAACAGAAGGCGATGATCGTGGGTTCGAACCCGGCCATCAGGCCACCTCCTCGCTCAAGAGCGCCTCGATCTTGCAGACGATCTGCTCGTCCTCGTAGTAGCTCAGGCGGATCGCCTGCCGCGGGCAGACGGCGGTGCAGACCCCGCAGCCGCGGCAGAGGGCCTCGTTGATCTCGACGACGCGGGATGCCTCGCTGAACTGCGGCACCCCGAAGGGGCAGGAGCGCACGCAGGTGAGGCACTTCACGCAGTGCTCGGGGTCGACCTTGGCGGTGATGGCCGACAGCCGGATCGCGTCGCGGCAAAGCAGCGTCGCCGCCCGCGCCGCGGCCGCCTGCGCCTGGGCGACGGCCTCGGAGAGAAGCTTCGGGCCGTGGGCGGTGCCGCAGACGTAGACCCCCTCGCTCGGCAGATCGACGGGCCGGAGCTTGACGTGGGCCTCGATGAAGAAGCCCTCGGGGTTGCGGTTGAGTTTCGTGAGCGCGCTGATCTCGGCGGTGTCCGCGGCGACGACCGCGGCGCTCAGGACCAGCCGGTCGGCGGCGATCTCGAGGTCGCGCTGCAGGATCGGGTCGCGCACGCGGACGCGCACGGCCTCCGGGCCGAAATCGACCTGCGGGGCGGCCTCGGGTTCAAAGCGGATGAAGATCACCCCGCGGCGCCGGGCCTCCGTGTAGAAATCCTCGAGCAACCCGTAGGTGCGCATGTCGCGGTAGAGGATGTAGACCTGGCTGTCGGGGGAGGCCTCCTTCAGGGCAAGCGCGTTCTTGACCGCGTTCTGGCAGCAGACCCGCGAGCAGTTCTCGTTTTCGGCGTTGCGCGAGCCGACGCACTGGATCATGACCACGGTCTGCAGCCCCGCCGTCTCCCCCCGGGCGAGCAGATCGCCGAACTCGACCTGGGTCGAGACGCGCGGGTCCTCGCCGTAGCCGTACTCGCGGGGCCGGTACTCATGCGCGCCGGTCGCCAGGATGAGCGCCCCGTGGGGGATCCGCTCCGGGCTCCCCCCGGGGCCGGAGACGACGGTGGTCGTGAAATTGCCCTTGAAGCCCTCGAAGCCGGTGATGCGCGCCGCGAGGATCACCCGGATCCGCGGCTCCGCGTTCACCTGCGCGACCAGCTCCCGCAGCGCGGCCTGGACGTCGGTCCCCTCGATCGTGCGGTGGAGCCTGCGCGCGAAACCGCCGAGCTCGGCCTCCTGTTCCACGATCACCGCCGGGAACCCCTGCCGGGCAAGCGCCAGGGCGGCCGTCATCCCCGCCACGCCGCCGCCCACCACGAGGGCCTGCTTGTGGATGGGCACGGTCTTGCTCTCCAGCCGCCGCAGGGCCGCCGCCCGCGCCACCGACATGCGGACCAGCTCCTTCGCCTTGCGGGTGGCCGCCTCGCGGTCGTCGGCATGGACCCAGGAGTCCTGGTTGCGGATGTTCGCCATCTCGAAGAGATAGCGGTTGAGGCCGCAGGCCTCGAGCGTTTCCATGAACATCGGCGCGTGAGTCTTCGGGCTGCAGGAGGCCACGACCACGCGGTTCAGCCCGTGCTCGCGGATCTTCTCCTTGATCTTCTCCTGGGTGTCCTGGCTGCAGGTGAAGAGGTTCTCGTCGGCGAAGGCGACGTAAGGCAGCTTCTCGGCGTAGGCGCGCACGGCCGGGACGTCGACGACCCCGCCGATGTTGATCCCGCAGTTGCAGACGAAGACCCCGATCCGCGGCTCCTGCCCGGAGACGTCGATCTCCTCGGGGAGCTCGACCCGCACGATGTCGCGGCCGCGGGCCTCGGCGAGATCGGCCGCCGCGGCGGCGGCCGCCGCGCTGGCCTCGGTCACCGAGCCGGGGATGTCCTTGGGCCCCTGGAAGACGCCGCAGGCGTAGACCCCCGGACGCGAGGTGGCCACCGGCGCGAAGGGGTCGGTCGCGGCGAACCGCGAGGGCAGGAGCCGCACGCCCAGGCGCGCCGCCGTCTCCTCGGTCGCGCGCGGCACCTGGAGGCCGACCGAGAGGACGACCAGGTCGAACTCCTCGACCTTCAGGCCGCCCGCCTCGTCCACGTAGCGCAGCGACAGGTTCCCCGTCTCCGGCAGGACGTCGACCGAGTGCACGCGCGAGCGCACGAAGCGGATGCCGGCGCGGATCGCGCGGTTGTAGTACTTCTCGTAGTCCTTGCCGAAGCTGCGGATGTCCATGTTGAAGATCGTGCAGTCGAGCTCGCCGTGGGCGTGCTCCTTGGCGATCATCGCGTCCTTGATCGCGTACATGCAGCAGACCGAGGAGCAGTAGGAGTTGCCGCACTGGTTGGTGTCGCGGGAGCCGATGCACTGCAGCCAGGCGATGCGCCGGGGCTCGCGGCCGTCGGAGAGCCGCTGGAGGTGCCCCTGGGTCGGCCCCGTGGCCGACAGGAGGCGCTCGAACTCGAGGCTGGTGAGCACGTTGGGGCTGGTGCGGTAGCGGTAGATGTTCTCGAGGCGCGAGGGGTCGAAGGGCTCGGCCCCCGGCGCGAGGATCACCGCCCCGACCGGGATCTCGAGCGTCTCCTCGCGCTGTTCGTGGTCGACGGCCTTGGCGAGGCAGGCCTTGACGCACTGGTAGCACTCGGAGCAGACCCCGCAGCGCAGGCAGCGCGAGGCCTCGGCGCGCGCCTCGGCCTCGTCGTAGCCGTAGGAGACCTCCAGGAAATTGCACTCCCGCGCCGCAGGGTCCAGGCACCGCACCGGGACCCGCCGCCGCCGCGGCTCCTCGATCGCCTCCGGCCGCACCATCTCCCAGCGCCGCGGCCGCCCCTGCCGCAGGTCCTGGCCGTTCAAATAGCGGTGGATGCTCTCCGCCGCCTCCTTGCCGCAGGCCACCGCCTCCACCACCGACTTCGGCCCGTAGAGGGCATCCCCCCCGGCAAACACCCACGGCACCGGCGTCTGCAACGTCACCGGGTCCGCCTCCAGCCCCGGGCCCCGCAGCACCACCCCCGCCGCCTCCAGCCCCCCCCGCTCCAGCGTCTGGCCGATCGCCAAAATCACCGTGTCGGCAAACATCGCCTGGCAGGCCGACTCGTCAAAGCGCGGGTTGAACCGGCCGTTCTCGTCGAAGACCGCCGTGCACGACTTGAACTCAATCCCCGAGACCCGCCGCGAGGCGTCGATGAAAAAGGCCTTCGGCCCGAAGCTGTTCACGATGCGGATGTCGCTCTCGAGGGCCTCCTGGATCTCGTGCGCCCAGGCCGGCATCTCCTCGCGCCGCTCCAGGCACACCATCGTCACCGACTGCGCCCCCAGCCGCTTCGCCGTCAGCGCCACATCCACGGCCACGTTGCCCCCGCCCACCACGAGCACCTCGCGGCCGATCTCCACCGCCTCCCCCAGCGCAACGCGCCGCAGAAACTCCACCCCCTGCAGCACCCCCGCCGCATCCTCGTTCTCCACCCCCAGCCGCCGGCCCCCGTGCAGCCCCACGGCCACAAACACCGCCCCGTACCCCTGGGCCTGCAACCCCTCCAGCGTCACCTCCCGGCCCAGCGCCACCCCCGTGCGGATCTCCACCCCCAGGCGGCGAATCAGCTCGATCTCCCGCTCCAGCACCTCCCGCGGCAACCGGTAGGACGGGATCCCCACCGCCATCATCCCCCCCGCCACCGGAAGCTTCTCCAACACCGTCACCCGGTAGCCCCGCCGCGCCAAAAAATACGCCGCCGACAACCCCGCCGGGCCCGCCCCGATCACCGCCACCTTCTCGGAGCGCCCCTCCGCCGCCGCAGGCACCGCGAGCTCGCCCGCCGCACGCTCCCAGTCAAACAAAAACCGGTGCAGCTCCCGGATCGCCAGCGGCTCGTCCACCCCGCCCCGCGTGCACTCCCCCTCGCAGGGATGATGGCACACCCGGCCGCACACCCCCGGAAACGGGTGCTCCTCCCGAAACAGCTCCAGCCCCTCCCGGTAGCGCCCCTGGTTCACCAGCGCAATGTAGCCCTGGACACTCACGTGCGCCGGACACGTCGCCTTGCAGGGCGCCGTCCCCCGCTTCTCGATCGCATAGGCCCCGGGCATCCCCTGCGGATAGAGCTTGTAGGCCGCCTTGCGGACCGAGAGCCCCTCGTCATACTCGTTGCGCGTCTCGATCGGACAAACCTTCGCACACTCCCCGCACGCCGTGCACTTCGCCAAATCCACAAAGCGCGGCCGCTTGCGGACGAGCGCCGTGAACCGCCCCGGTTCGCCTTTCAGGTCAACGAGTTCCGCGTTGGTGATGAGCTCGATGTGGGTGTGCCGGCCGACCTCGACCAGTTTGGGCGAGATCACTCACATCGCGCAGTCGTTGGTCGGGAAGGTCTTGTCGAGCTGGGCCATCAGGCCGCCGACCGCGGAGAGGCGGTCGACGAGGTAGACCTTGTAGTCGGCGTTGGCGAGGTCGAGCGCGGCCTGCATGCCGGCGATGCCGGCGCCGAGGACGAGCACCGAGCCGCTGGGGAGGTTCCGGTTGGTTTCCATCCGCGAGGTCTCCTTCCGCATTCGTGCGCGATCGCACATCTCAGCCGCCGCCCGCGGGGCGGCGGTCATGTGGCCCGCCGGCACCCCCCGCCGCTGGCGCGGGGAGGCCGGGTGCGGTTTCCGGCGAAGACGGGTCGGGGAAAGCGAGGGGAAAAGAAGCGGGCGCCCGGGAGGGGGTCTCCGGGGCGAGCATGGGTCCGTTGTGCCAATCCCTTTTCCTGCCGTCGCACCTGAGGCTGCCACCTCGTGGCAATCTCTGCAAGGGGGCGATTATGCGCGCGCAGCCCGGTTCTGTCAAGGAAATTCAAACCTTACAATTCCATGGGGCGGGGTCTCCCCCTCAGCCTTCACCGTAGGCCCGGAGCTTGCGGCGCAGGGTATTCAAGCCGATGCCCAACGCCCGCGCCGTGCGCACCTTGTTGCGTCCCAGCCGCTCGTAGACGGTCAGGATGTGGTGTTTTTCCACGTCGGCGAGCGGAAGCGGGGTTCCGTTGGGCTGAAAGAAACAGGGGGTGCTGCGCCGCGCGCGCAGCTCGGGCGGCAGGTGCTCGAGAGCGATCCGGCCGCCGCGCGCGAGGTTGACGGCCGCTTGGAGGATGGAGCGCAGCTCGCGCACGTTTCCCGGGAAATCGTGGGCGGCCAGGGCCTCGATCACCCCGGGGGCCGGCTCCCGCTCCTCCGGGGGGACCCCCAGCTCCGCAAGGAGGTGGACGACCAGGAGAGGGATGTCCTCGCGGCGTTCGCGCAGGGGCGGGAGGTGCAGCCAGCCGCCGCGGATGCGGTAGTAGAGGTCCAAGCGGAACCGCCGGCTCGTGATCAGCCCCTCGAGGTCCTCGTTGGTGGCGGCGATGAAGCGCACGTCGGCCCGCTGGGGCAGCGAGCTGCCGACGGGGGTGAACTCGCCGTCCTGGAGGACGCGCAGGAGCTTCCCCTGCAGCGCGGGCGAGAGGTTGCCGATCTCGTCGAGAAACAGGGTGCCCCCCTCGCAGCTGCGCAGGTGGCCCGGCCGGTCCTTTTCGGCGCCGGTGAAGGCGCCCCGGAGGTGGCCGAAGAACTCGGACTCGAAGAGCTCCGGGCTCAGGGCGGCCATGTTCACCGGCAGAAAGGGCCGCTCGCGCCGCGGGCTGGCGCGGTGGATCGCCCGCGCGAGGAGTTCCTTTCCGGTCCCGCTCTCGCCGGTGATGAGGATCGGCATGTCGCTCGCCGCGTGGAGCTCCGCCTCCTTGAGCACCTTGCGCACGGCGGCGGAGGCGGTGACGAACCCCTCGAAGGCCTCGGGGCGCTCGAAGGCGGGCGGGCGGCGGCTGCGCTCGATCGCCAGGAGATCGAGCAGCCGCTTGCGCTCGAGCGCCCGGCGCACGGCGAAGACGAGGTCCTCCTCGGAGACCGGCTTGACCAGGTAGTCGTAAGCGCCCAGGCGCAGGCAGGCGATGGCCGTGCGCGCGTCGTTCATGGCCGTGACCATGAGGCACTCGGTCGCCGGGCTGTGGCGCTTGATCCACTCGAGGAGCCCGCGGCCGTCCATCCCCGGGAGACCGACGTCGATCAGGGCGAGGTCCGCGCTTTCCCTGGCGGCGAAACGCTCCCGGACCCCTTGCGGGTCCTCGAAGAGCCCGACGGCCTCGTAGCCCGCTTGGCGCAGGCGGCGCTCCACGAGCTCGAGGTAATCGCGGTCGTCGTCGACGACGAGGATGCGCGGCCCGCTCATGACGGCCCTTCCCCCCGGCGGATCGCTCCGGGTCGCGGCACCGCCCGGCCCCCCTGCCAGACCGGGATGCGGCCATGCCGCAACGGAACACCCGGGCAACCCCCGGTGAACGCTGAAGATCCGAGATCCATCCCTCCCATTTTGGCAGGGTTTGTGCCAAAATTCAACGCTTTTCCGCGCCGCCCGCAAGCGGCGCCGTCCGCACCCAACAACCCGGGTTTCCTGCGAATCTCGTGGAGATCGGCCTTCGCCCGCCTGGCGGGCACGAAGCTTGCCTCTGCCCGTCAGCGGGTCCGTGCCGCGCACACCGCAAGGAGGCCTCCCCGATGGCGCTCAGAGAACGGCTTGCAGCGGGCGAATTCGTCCTCCTCGCCGAACTCGAACCTCCCAAGGGCGTCCACGCCGCGCCCCTCCTCGATCACGCGCGGCGGGTGAAGGAGCGCGTCGCCGCCTTCATCGTGCCCGAGATGCACCAGGCCGTGATGCGCATGAGCGCCCTCGGCGCGGCCGTCCTGCTGCGGCAGCAGGGGATGGAGGCCGTGATGCAGGTCTGCTGCCGCGACCGCAACCGGCTCGCGCTGCAGGGGGATCTCCTCGCCGCCTTCGCCTGCGGCATCGAAAACCTGCTCGTCGTGAGCGGCGAGGACCCCAGCCTCGGCGATCACCACCGCGCGCGGGCCGTCTACGACGTCAGCCCGCTCGAGCTCCTCGAGGCGATCGCCGAGCTCGAGCGCGGCCGCGACATGGCCGGGGTCGATCTCGAGGGCGCGCCGTGTTTCTTCACCGGCGCGACCACCCAGGCCGGCTCCCCCGGACGCTCGGCGGAGCTCGAGGCCGAGGACATCGCCCAGCGGATGCGGGCGGGGGCGCGCTTCTTCGTCACCCCGCCGGTCTTCGACCCCGAGCTGCTCGAGCCCGTCGTACGCCGCCTCGCGCGCGGCCGGCAGACCCTCGTGCCGACCGTTCTGCTGCTCAAGTCGCTCGGTATGGCGCGCTACATCGACCGCAACCTCCCGCACATCCGCATCCCGGCCGAGACGATCGAGCGCCTCGAGCGGGCGCCGGACAAGGTGCGCGAGTGCGTCCAGATCACCGTGGAGACGATCCGCGCCCTGCGCGGCCGGGGCTACCCGGCGGCGGTGATCGCCACGCTCGGCTGGGAACACAAGCTGCCCGAAATCGTGGAAGCGCTCTGAACGCGGCCGCCCGCGGCGGCGGCGAAACCCGACAAGAGGGGATGAACCCATGGCAACCGATCCGCAACGGCCCTCGGATCCCGGCCCCGTGGGGGCCGTTCTCGTGGTGGGCGGCGGCATCGCCGGCATGCAGGCCGCGCTCGATCTCGCCCAGTCCGGCTTCCGCGTGCACCTCGCGGAGCAGTCCTCGGCCATCGGCGGGCTGATGGCCCGGCTGGACAAGACCTTCCCGACCAACGACTGCGCGATGTGAATCGTCTCGCCGAAACTGGTCGAGGTCGGCCGGCATCGCAACATCGAGATTCTCACCCACGCCGAGCTGCTCGCGCTCGAGGGCTCGCCCGGGGCCTTCACCGCCGTTCTGCGCGAGCGGCCGCGCCACATCGACCCGGCCCGGTGCACGAGCTGCGGGGAGTGCGCCCGGGTCTGCCCCGTTTCCCTGCCCAACGAGTATGACGAGGGGCTCTCGCAGCGCCGCGCGGCCTACAAGCTCTACGCCCAGGCGATCCCCGGCGCCTTCGCCATCGAGAAGGCCGACCCCGCCCCCTGCCGGACGGCCTGCCCGGCGGGGCTGAACGTGCAGGGCTACGTCCAGATGGTCAAGGAGGGCAAATACCGCGAGGCGCTCGCCATCATCCTCGAGGACCTCCCCCTGCCCGGGGTCCTCGGCCGCATCTGCCCCCACGGCTGCGAAACCGCCTGCCGCCGCGCCGAGAAGGACGAGCCCGTCGCCATCCGCGACCTCAAGCGCCTGGCGGCCGACCTCGCCGACCCGCGGGAGATCCCCGTCCCCTGCGCCCCGCCCCGCCCCGAGGCGGTGGCGATCGTCGGCTCCGGCCCGGCCGGCCTCTCCTGCGCCTACCACCTCGCCCGCCGCGGCGTGCGCGCGGTGATCTTCGAGGCCCTCCCGCAGCCCGGCGGCATGCTGCGCAGCGGGATCCCCGCCCACCGGCTGCCGCGCGCGGTGCTCGACCGCGAGATCGAGGTCGTCACCCGGCTGGGGGTCGAGATCCGCACGGGCGTCGCCCTCGGGGTCGACTTCGGCCTCGAGGATCTCTTCGGCCAGGGCTTCCGCGCCGTCTACCTCGCCCTGGGCGCCCACCGCGGCATCGAGCTCGGCATCCCGGGCGAGCGCGGCCTGGGCGTGCGGCAGGGGGTCGACTTCCTGCGCGAGGTGAACCTCACCGGCCGGGCCGCGGTCGGCCGCCACGTCCTGATCGTGGGCGGGGGAAACGTCGCCATCGACGTCGCCCGCTCGGCGCTGCGGCTGGGGGCCCCCCGGGTGACGATCCTCTACCGCCGCACGCGGGCCGAGATGCCCGCCTGGGAGGAGGAGATCCGCGCCGCGGAGGAAGAGGGCGCGGCGATCGTCTACCTCGCCGCCCCGCAGGAGATCCTCCTCGAGGAGGGCCGGGTGCGCGGGGTGCGCTGCATCCGCATGCACCTGACGGAGCCGGACTCCTCGGGCCGCCGGCGGCCGGTCCCCGTGCCGGGCAGCGAATTCGAGATCGACGGCGACCAGGTCATCGCCGCGATCGGCCAGCGGCCCGACCTCGGGGCCCTCGAGCGCATCCCCGGCCTTTCGATCTCGCGCTGGGGGACCGTCGAGGCCGATCCCGTGACCGGCGCGACCGGCATCCCGGGCGTCTTCGCCGGGGGCGACCTCGTGACCGGCCCCTGGGTGGCGATCGGCGCGGTGGCGGCCGGGAAGGAGGCCGCCGAGTCGATCGTGCGCTTCCTCGACGGCCGCGACCTCGCCGCCGGCCGCGAACCCGCCGCACCGGGGGAGATGCGCCACCGGCCGGTTCCGGCCGCGGAGCCGCGCCGGCCGCGGGCGCGCATGCGCGAGCTTCCGGTCGCGGCGCGCCGCGGCAATTTCCAGGAAGTCGAGCTCGGCTTCGAGGAGGCCGAGGGCCGCACCGAGGCCTCGCGATGCCTCAACTGCGGCTACTGCTGCGAGTGTTTCCAGTGCGTCCGGGCCTGCCTCGCGGAGGCCGTGCGGCACGAGGAGCGGCCGCGGGAGCGGCGGCTCGCCGTGGGCGCGGTCATCCTCGCCCCCGGCAGCCGGCCCTTCGACCCCGCGCCCTTCGCCGACGTCTTCCTCTACGGCCGCTCGCCGAACGTGCTGACGAGCCTCGAGTTCGAGCGCCTCCTCTCCGCCTCGGGGCCGACCCAGGGCAAGCTCCTGCGCCCCTCCGACGGCCGCGAGCCGCGGCGCATCGCCTGGCTGCAGTGCGTGGGCTCGCGCGACATCAACCGCTCGGGGAACGGCTACTGCTCCTCGGTCTGCTGCATGTACGCGATCAAGGACGCGATGATCGCCAAGGAGCACGCCCACGGCGGGCTCGACTGCGCGGTCTTCTACATGGACCTGCGCTGCTTCGGGAAGGACTACGAGAAGTACCTGAACCGGGCGCGCGACCAGGCCGGCGTGCGCTTCATCCCCGCCCGGGTGCACTCGATCGAGGAGGTCGGCCCCGAGCGCGCGCTCCGCCTGCGCTGGGTGGACGAATCGGGCCGCGCGGCCGCGGAGACCTTCGATCTCGTCGTCCTCTCGGTCGGCCTCCAGGTCGAGGCCGCAACGGCCGAGCTCGCGCGCCGCGCCGGGATCGACACCGACCGCTACCGCTTCGCCGTCGCCCCGCCCTTTGCGCCGGTTGCGACCTCGCGGCCGGGGGTCTTCGCCTGCGGCGTCTTCCGCGGGCCCAAGGACATCCCCTCCTCGGTCGCCGAGGCGAGCGCGGCCGCCGGGCTGGCCGGGGCGCTGCTCGCCCCGGCGCGCTTCCGGCTCACGCCGGAGGCGGCGCCCCCGCCCGAGGGCGAGATCGCCGGCGAGCCGCGCATCGGGGTCTTCGTCTGCCACTGCGGGGTGAACATCGCCGGGGTCGTGGACGTGGAGGCGCTCGCCGCCTTCGCCGCCGGGCTGCCCGGGGTCGTCTACACCGGCCGCAACCTCTTCACCTGCAGCCAGGACGCTCAGGAGCAAATGAAGAAGGCGATCGCCGAGCACCGCCTCAACCGCATCGTCGTCGCCGCCTGCTCGCCCAAGACCCACGAGCCGATCTTCCAGGAGAGCCTCGTCGCCGTCGGCCTGAACAAGTACCTCCTCGAGATGGCGAACATCCGCAACCAGGACTCCTGGGTGCACGCCCAGGCCCCCGAGCGGGCGACCGCGAAGGCCCGGGAGCTCGTGGCCATGGCCGTCGCGCGCGCGGCGACGCTGCGTCCGCTGCGGGAAAAGCGGATTGCGGTCCACCCGCGGGCCCTCGTCGTCGGCGGGGGGGTCGCCGGGCTGAACGCCGCGCTCACGATCGCCGAGCAGGGCTACGAGGTCGTGGTCGTGGAAAAGGAGGAGGCGCTGGGGGGGCTCGCGCGCCGCCTGCACACGACGATCGAGGGCTGGGAGGTGCAGGCCTACCTCGCCGAGCTCATCGCGCGCGTGCAGGGCCACCCGCGCATCCAGGTCCTGACGCGCGCCCTCGTCGTCGGCTTCGGCGGGTTCAAGGGCAACTTCACCACCGAGCTCCTCGTCGGCCCCGCCCTCTACGAGCGCAAGATCGAGCACGGGGTCCTCGTGCTCGCCACCGGCGCCGTCGAGACCCGGCCCGAGGAGCCTCTCTACGGCAAACACCCGCGGGTGATGACCCAGCTCGAGCTGGGCGAGCGCCTGCACGGGGGGTCGGCCGGGCCCTGGGCGAGCGTCGTCATGATCCAGTGCGTCGGCTCCCGCAACGAGAAGAACCCGAACTGCTCGCGGGTCTGCTGCCAGGCCGCCGTCAAGCACGCGATCGCCCTCAAGCGGCGCGACCCCGACTGCCGGGTGTGGGTCCTCCACCGCGACATCCGCACCTACGGCCTGCTCGAGGAGGCCTACCGCGAGGCGCGCAGCCTGGGGGTGATCTTCACCCGCTTCGAGCCCGAGCGCCCCCCCGCGGTCGAGGAGCGCGGGGAGGCGCTCGCCGTACGCTTCCGGGACCCGATCCTCGACCGCGAGGTCGAGGTCGAGGCCGACGCCGTCGTCCTCTCCGCCGGGATGACCCCCAGCGACACCGAGGAGCTCGCCTCGATCGTCAAGTTCGGCCGGACCCCCGAGGGCCACCTCCAGGAGGCCCACGTGAAGCTCCGGCCGGTGGAGCTCCCGACCGAGGGCCTCTTCATCTGCGGCACCGCCCACAGCCCGCAGCTCATGACCGAGGCGATCGCCCAGGGGCAGGCCGCGGCCTCGCGCGCCGTCACCTTCCTGGCGCAGAAGGAGCTCACCCTCTCCGCGGTCACGGCGCGGGTGGACGCCGAGCGCTGCGCGGCCTGCCTCGTCTGCGTGCGCGCCTGCCCCTACGGGGTGCCGCGGATCAACGCCGAGGGGGCGAGCGAGATCGACGAGGCGCTCTGCCACGGCTGCGGGATCTGCGCCGCCGAGTGCCCGGCGAAGGCGATCGAGTTGAACTGGTACGAGGACGAGCAGCTCCTCGCCAAGGTGGACGCCCTGATGGACGCCCTGGGATGAAGGGAGGAACCCCGATGACCGCACCCTTCGAGCCGGTGATCGTGGCCTTCTGCTGCAACTACTGAGGCTACACCGCCGCGGACCTGGCAGGTTCGATGCGCCTGGGGTACCCGGAGTCGGTCAAGATCATCCGCGTCCCCTGCACGGGCAAGGTGGACGCGCTCCATCTCCTGCGCTGCTTCGAGCGGGGCGCCGACGGGGTCCTCGTGGTGGGCTGCCGCGAGGGGGACTGCCACTACCAGAGCGGAAACTTCCGCGCCCGCAAGCGCGTCGGGGAGGTCGGAGCCCTCCTCGAGCGGATCGGGGTCGGGGGGGGGCGGGTGCGGATGGTGAACCTCTCCTCGAGCGACGCCCCCCTCTTCGTGCGCGCGGCGCGCGAGTTCCACGAGGCGGTCCTTGCGGCCGGCCCCAACCCCGTCGGCCGCCGCCGCCGGCCGGAGCCCGCCCCCGCCCGCGCGGGGGCCCCGAACCCGCCACCCCAGGAGGCCATCCGACCATGATCGTCGCCGAACGCAAACCGATCGAGGAGATCCTCCCCTGGCTCGAGGGCGTGCGCAGCGTGCTGGTGCTGGGCTGCAACGAGTGCGTCACCGTCTGCGAGGCCGGGGGGAAGAAGGAAGTCGGCCTGCTCGCCTCGGCGCTGCGCATGGTGTTCGCGCAGCAGGGGCGCGAGGTGAACGTGGGCGAGCGCACCCTCGAGCGCCAGTGCGACCCGGAATACCTGGACGAGCTCCGGGACTCCATCGACGCCTACGACGCGGTCGTCTCCCTCGCCTGCGGGGTGGGCATCCAGTTCACCGCCGAGCGCTACCCCTCGAAGGCGGTCTACCCCGGCGTGAACACCTGCTTCATGGGGGCGGCCCTCGAGCGCGGGGTCTGGGCCGAGCGCTGCCAGGGCTGCGGCCAGTGCCTGCTCGCGCTCACCGGGGCGGTCTGCCCGGTCGCCCGCTGCGCCAAGCGCCTCTTCAACGGGCCCTGCGGCGGCTCGACGGCCGGCAAGTGCGAGATCGGGCCCGACGTGGAGTGCGCCTGGCAGCGGATCATCGACCGCCTGAAGGCCCTGGGGCGGCTTGCGGACTACGAGACCCTGATCCCGGTCAAGGACTGGTCGAAGGACCGCGCGGGCGGCCCCCGCAAGGTGGTCCGGGAGGATGTGCGCTCATGAACGCGAAGACGCCGAGCCGACTGGAGAAGATCCTGCGCGCCGGGCACCTCGCCGTCACCTCGGAGTGCGGCCCCCCGCGGGGCAGCGACATCGGCCACCTCGCCGCCAAGGCGGAGGCGATCCGGCGCCACGTGGACGCGATCAACGTCACCGACAACCAGACCTCGGTCTGCCGCCTGTGCAGCCTCGCCGCCTGCATCCGGCTCAAGCTCATGGGCCTCGAGCCCGTGCTGCAGATGGTCGTGCGCGACCGCAACCGCATCGCGCTCCAGAGCGACATCCTGGGGGCGGCCTCCTTCGACATCCACAACATCCTCTGCCTCTCGGGCGACCACCAGCGCTTCGGCGACCACGCCCAGGGGCAGAACGTCTTCGACCTCGACTCGATGCAGCTGTTGCAGACCGTGCGCCGCATGCGCGACGAGGGCCGTTTCCTCGGCGGGGACCCGATCGAGCGGCCGCCGGCGATGTTCGTCGGCGCGGCCGCGAACCCCTTCGCCGACCCCTTCGAGATCCGGGTCCCGCGGCTGGCGAAGAAGATCGCGGCCGGGGCCGAGTTCATCCAGACCCAGTGCATCTACAACGTGGAGCGCTTCGAGCGCTGGATGCAGGGCGTGCGCGACCGCGGCCTGCACGAGAAGGCCTTCATCCTCGCCGGGGTGACCCCGCTCAAGTCGGCGGGGATGGCGCGCTACATGAAGAACAAGGTCCCGGGGATGGACGTCCCCGAAGAGGTGGTCAAGCGCATGGCCGGGGTGCCCAAGGATCGCCAGGCCGAGGAGGGGATCGCCATCTGCATCGAGACCCTCCAGCGCCTGAAGGAGGTGCCGGGGGTCGCCGGCTTCCACATCATGGCGATCGAGTGGGAGGAGCGGGTCCCGGAGATCGTGGAGCGGGCGGGGCTCGCCCCCCGGCCGGCCGTCGCGTGAACGTTTCCCCGGTCCCGCACGGGATCGGTTCCCCGTGAGGAGGTGCCCCATGAGCGAACCCCGAAAGATCCTGGTGGTCGACGACGAGGTGGACTTCGCCGCCCTGGTGCAGGGCAATCTCGAAAAGGAAGGCTTCCGGGTGGACTTGGCTTACAACGGGGTCGAGTGCCTCGAGAAGGTGCGCCGGGACCCGCCCGACGCCATCGTGCTCGACGTGATGATGCCCGAGAAGGACGGCTACGCCGTCTGCCGCGAGCTCAAGCGCGACCCCCGGCTGTGCACCATCCCGGTCGTGTTGCTGACCGCGGTCGCCTCGCACGTCACCTCGACGCGCTACAGCCACGCGGACGGCATGGCGACGGAGGCCGACGACTACATCGCCAAGCCGGCCTCGGCCCAGGACATCACCCGGAGCCTGAAGCGGCTGCTCTCCCTGGACTGAGCGGCGGGCCCGAAACCGCCGGCCGCCCCCGGGGACCCGCCGCGAGCGCCTCCGGCGGGCCCCCTCCCCCTCCCTCGGGCTCGGGCACGGACCATGAAAGTCTACTGCATCCTGAGCGACCAGAGGGTCTACCAGTCCCGCTCGCCCGCCATGTTTTCGGCCGTGCTGCGGCGCCAGGGCATCCACGCCGTCTACGTCCCCTTTGCCGTGGAGCCCGCCGATCTCGGCTGCGCGCTCCAGGGGCTGCGGGCGCTCCACATCGCCGGGGCCAACGTGACCGCCCCGTTCAAGGAGGCGGTGATCGCCCACCTCGACGACCTCTCCGAGGGGGCGCGCGTGATCGGGGCGATCAACACCCTGGTCCGCGACGGCCGCCGCCTGAAGGGCTACAACACGAACGCCATCGGGATCATGGACGCCCTGGGCGCCGCGGGCTGCGAGGTCGAGGGCCGCACCGCGCTCGTCTTCGGCACCGGCGGGGCCGCCCGCACGGCGGCCTTCATCCTGACCTGGCTGCGGGCCCGCGAGGTCTGGGTGGCCGGCCGGCGCCTCGAGCGGGCCCGGGAGATCGCCGCGCGCTTCGGCGGCCGCGCCGTTCCCCTCGACATGCTCCGCAACGTCCGCCTGCCGGCGGAGATCGTCGTGAACGCGACCTCGGCCTCGAGCCCGGAGGAATCCGCCGAGCTCTGCAACCTGGTGCAGGGGCTCGACCTGGGGGCCTGCCGGCTCCTGCTCGACCTGAATTACGGGCGGCGGCGCAATTTCTGGCGGGACAAGGCGGAGGCGGAGGGCATCCCCTTCCTGGACGGGCTGCTGCCGCTCGCCTTCCAGGCGCGGCGCTCGCTCCACCTGTGGACGGGTCTGCTCGTCCCGCCGGAGGAGTTCCTGGAGGCGCTCGCCCCGCCGGGGGCCTGCCCCCCCGCGGTCCCGGCGTGAGACACCCCCGTCAGGCGGCCGGCGCGGGGCGGGAGGTGGGCAACAGCACGGTGAAGACCGAGCCTTCGCCGGGCGTGCTCTGCACCTCGATCATGCCGCCCAGCGCGTCGAGCAGCCCCTTGACGATCGGCAGCCCGAGCCCGGTGCCGGTGATGTGGCGGGTGGCCTCGTCCTTCACCCGGTAGAAGCGCTCGAAGATGCGGCTGAGGTGCTGCTCGGGGATCCCGATGCCGTTGTCGATCACGGCGACCCGGAGGTTCCTCCCCGCCGGCTCGGCGACGACCTCGACGCGACCGCCCTCGGGCGTGTAGGTGATGGCGTTCACGATCAGGTTGCCGAAGATGCTCTCGAGAGCGATCGGGTCGGCGTGGATCTCCGGCAGCGGCTCCGCGGGCAGCCGCAGCCAGAGTTCCTGGCGCTTGGCCTCGGCCTTGGGCCGGAGGAAATCGACCACGCCGCGCAGGAGCTCCTCGAGGACCACGGGGCGGGGTTCGCGGCAGATGAGCCCCTCGTCGATCCGCGAGAGATCGAGCAGGTCGTTGATGAGCGAGATGAGCCCGCGCGTCTTCTCCTTGGCGCGGGCGAGGATGTGCTGGTCCTGCGGGGAGGCGCGGTCGACCAGGTCCCCGATCACCGTGGCGAGCTGCTCGTGGATCGTGGAGAGCGGCGAGCGCAGCTCGTGGGAGACCTTGGAGACGAACTCGGATTTGAGCCGGTCGACGATCTTGAGGGTGGTGATGTCCACGAGGTTGACCACGGCCCCGAGGCACTCGTTGCGCTCCCCACGGATCGGCCGCGCCCGCACCCGGACGTATTTCCCGTCGGGCAGCGCGAACTCGAGTTCCGGCAGGTCTTCGAAATCGACGATCGCCCCGCGGGAGAGCTCGAGGATCGTCCGGCAGCAGGCCTCGTCGGGGAGAAAGTCGGTGACCGGGCCGCCGGGCTTGGCCTCCTCGCCGAGCTGGAGCAGCCGGCGGCAGGCGGGGTTGATCAGGACGACCCGGCCGGCGGTGTTCGTGACCAGGACCCCGTCGGGGAGCGACTCGATGATCGTGCGCACGCGGCTCTTCTCGGCGTCGAGGTCGGCGAGCGTCCGGCGGCGCTCCTGCTCGAGCTTCTCCGCCTCGCGCGCCAGCCGGATCTTCTCCGCCGTGCGCCTGACCACGAGGCGCAGCTGGTCGGGCTCGAAGGGCTTGGGGATGAAGTCGTAGGCCCCCCGCTTCATGGCCTCGATCGCCGCCTCGACGGTGGCGTAGCCGGTGATGATGACGACGAGGATGCCGGGGTGGCGCTCGCGGATGTGCTGCAGGACCTCCATGCCGTCGCGGCCGGGCATCTTGAGGTCGAGCAGGACGAGGTCGGGCCGCAGGGCCTCCACCAGCTCCAGGGCCTCGTCGCCGCGGGCGGCCTGGAAGACGCGAAAGCCGGCGCGGCCGAGGATGCGCTCCGCGCCGGCGCGGATGTCCGCCTCGTCGTCGGCGACGAGGATCGTGAGGTCGTGGGCCGGTTCATTCACTGCGGGAGTCTCCGCCATGGCTGGGGTGGACGGGAAGCTCGACCACGAAGGTGGCCCCCCGGCCGGGCTCGCTGACCGCGGTCAGCACCCCGCCGTGGTTCTGCACGATGCCGTAGGCGAGGCTCAGGCCCAGCCCCGTGCCCTCCCCCTCGGGCTTCGTCGTGAAGAAGGGCTCGAAGATGTGCGGCAGAACCTCGGGGGGGATGCCCGGCCCGGTGTCGGCGATCTCGATCCGCACCCGGCCGGCCTCCGGGAGGTGCCGGGTGCTCACCGTCAGCCGCCCGTTCCCCTCCATCGCCTGGGCCGCGTTCAGGATGAGGTTCATGAAGAGGTGGTTCATCTGCTGGATGTCGCTCGTCACCGGGGGCAGCCCCGGGTCGAGGCGGGTGTCGATTTCGATGTTGTGGAAAAGCGACTGGCTCTTCAGCAGAAACAGGGTGCGCGCGATCGCCTGGTTGAGGTCGTGCGGCCGCATGAGATGCCGGGTCTGGCGCGTGAACTCGAGCAGCTCCTTCACCGTGTCGCGGCACCGCTGGGCGTCGTTGAGCACGCGGTTGAGGTCCTCGCGGGCGGCCTCCGGCAGGGGGTACTCCTCCAGGATCAGCTTGGTGAAGAGGATGATCCCGCCGAGCGGGTTGTTCAGCTGGTGGGCCACCCCGGCGGCGAGTTTCCCGAGCGAGGCCATCTTCTCCGCCTGCAGCAGCTGAAGCTGGGTCTTCTCGAGCTCCTTCTGCATGCGCAGCCGCTCGCGCAGGTCGTGGAAAAACCCGATCGTCGCCACCTCGCGGTCGCCCTCGTAGACGATGGCCGCGTTCAGGTTGATCGGGATGCGGGTGCCGTCGCGATGGAGCACCTCCACGGGGAAGGAGCGCAGCTTGCCGCGGCCGCCGTGATCGGGGCTGCGCAGCTGCCGCATGACCTCGCGCTCGAGCCCGTCGGGGTAGATCTGCCGCACGTCGAGGGAGGCGAGCGCCTCCTCGACCGTGTAGCCGAAGATCTCGGCGGCGGCGTCGTTGAAGATGATCACCCGCCCCTTGCGGTCGGCGGCGATCACGCCGTCCACGGCGCTCGTGATGAGGTTGCGCAGAAAGGCGTTCGAGCGGCGCAGCTGCTCCTCGAGCAGGCTGCGGGGGGCGGGCTCGATCTCCAGGGCGACGACGGCCTCGAGCCGGCCGTCCCCGAAGAGGGGGTAGGCGTAAACGCAGATCCGCTCCGAAGCCTCGTCGAGCTCCCCGCAGCGCGGGCTCCAGGCGGGCGCGGCCGTGGCGAGCACCTGGCGCACGGCGCACCCCTCGCAGGGTTCGCTTCGCCCGAAGAGCGCCTCGTGGCAGGGCCCCTCGAGGGAGGACCCGGCCGCCCCGCCGCCCGCGGCGAGGATGCGGAAGTCGGGGGCGATCACGAGCATCCGCTGCGGGTAGCTCTCGACGGCGCGCAGGAGAAGCTCCCCTCTGCCGGGGTCGGCCATGGCCAGCCTTCCGGTGCACCCGGCGGATGCGGCGGGAAACGGCGCGGAGCGGAAAGACGCCGCCGGAGGGGGCCGCGCGAACCGGGCGGCCGCGAAGGCCGAGGCCCGGCACCCGGGCGCACCGGATCGAGAACTCGCACAAAAGCGCGCGAAAAGCAAGCCGCGGGGAGGGCCGAGGACCGATGGA
The DNA here is from genome assembly GCA_020725555.1 of Desulfatibacillum sp. Classification (GTDB taxonomy): domain Bacteria; phylum Desulfobacterota; class Desulfobacteria; order Desulfobacterales; family SpSt-501; genus SpSt-501. The sequence continues at coordinate 37,127 of DYEU01000012.1, read as the reverse complement.
ACACATGCCTTCCATGATCCGCATCGCCCTCGTCGGCGGGGGGGCCTTCTGCGCCGAACTCCTCGCCAAGACCGCCGCCGGGCTCGGCCGGGAGGGGATCCTCGCCCCCTTCGTCGCCGTCGCCGACCCGGACCCGGAGGCGCCCGGGGTGCGGCTCGCCGCCGGGATGGGGCTTGCCGTCTTCCGCGACTACCGCGACCTCTACGACCCGCGGCTCGACATCCACCTCATCATCCTCCTCACCCCCGAGGAGGAGGTGCTGCACGAGATCCTGAAAACGCGCCCCCCGCGGATCCGCATCCTCTCCTTTTCCGTCTTCCGCATGTTTTGGACGGCGATCGCCGCCGAGGAGCGCAAGCTCCGGCAGCGCAGCGGCGAAATGGAGGCGATCCTGAACGGGATCGAGGACTTCATCCTGGTCATCCTGCCCGACCGCACGATCGCCGACGCGAACCTCTCCTTTCTGCGCAAGATGGGGGTTTCCCGCGAGGAGGTGATCGGCCGCCGCTGCGACGAGGTCTACCGCCGGCGCGGCCGCCCCTGCGCCGGCCCCGGCGAGTCCTGCCCGCTCGAGCTCGTCGTCCGCCACCGCCGCCCGGAGCGCCAGGTGCAGCGGCGGTCGGGTGCGGGCGGGGAGGAGCGGTTCACCGAGGTCCAGGTCTACCCGGTGTGGGAGAAAAACGGGCGCATCTCGCGCTTCATCCACATCAGCCGCGACATCACCGCCTGGCGCCGCCAGGAGGAGGAAATCATGCGGCGGCTCGAGGGCATGGTGGAGGAGCGCACGCGCCAGCTCAAGGAGACGACCGCGCAGCTGCTCCACCGCGACAAGATGGCCTCGCTCGGGAAACTCGCCGCCGCCGTCGTGCACGAGATCAACAACCCGATCGCGGGCATCCTGAACCTCACGCTGCTCATGAAGCGCATGCTCGGCGAGGGGCCGCCCGCGCCGCAGACGATCGCCGAATTCCAGGGCTTTCTCGGGCTGATGGAGACCGAAACGCGCCGCGTGAGCCGCATCGTCTCCGATCTTCTCGCCTTCTCGCGGCAGTCGCGCCTGGAGATGAAACCCCTCGACCTCAACCGGCTGATCGAGAAGACGGTCCAGCTGAACGCCAACCTCCTCAAGATCGCCGGCATCCAGGTCGAAGCCCGCCTCGCCCCCGACCTCCTCCCGATCGTCGGCTCCGAGGACCAGCTGCAGCAGGTCCTCGTGAACCTCATCTCCAACGCCGTGCAGGCGATGGAGCCCCGCGGGGGGGGCCGCCTCACCCTCACGAGCGAAAACGGCCCCGGGGAAGGCTGGATCCGGGTCCGGATCGGCGACACGGGGATCGGCATCCCCCCGGAGAACGTGCCCCGCATCTTCGAGCCCTTCTTCACCACCCGCAGCGGCAAGGGAGTCGGCCTGGGCCTGTCGGTCGCCTACGGCATCGTGCAGGGCCACGGCGGGACGATCGCCGTCGCCTCGGCGGTCGGCGAGGGAACGAACTTCGAAATCCGTCTTCCCCGGTCGCCCGCGGCGCAGACCGGGGAGCGGGGAAAGGAGGCCGCATGGCCGCCGCCCGAATCCTCGTCGTCGACGACGAGCTGATCATGCGCGAGTCGCTCGCCCGCTGGCTCGAGCGCGACGGGCACGCCGTGGAGACGGCCGCGAGCGGCGAGGAGGCGCTCGCGAGATGCCGCGCGGCACGCTACGAGATCCTGCTCCTCGACATCAAGCTCGAGGGCATGAGCGGCCTCGAGGTGCTGCGGCGCGTGAAGGAGGACGACCCCGACGCCGCCGTGATCATGATCACGGCCTACGGCTCGATTCCGACCGCCATCGAGGCGATGAAACACGGCGCGGCCGACTACCTCCTCAAGCCCTTCGAGCCCGAGGAGCTCGGGGTCGTGATCGAGAACCTGCTCCGCCGCCAGCAACAGGCCCGCGAAACCCTCTACCTCCGGGAGCGGGTGGCCGAGGCGGCGCGCTTCGAGAACCTGATCGGCCAGTCGCCCGCCATGCAGGAGGTCTTCCGGCTGATCGCCGACGTCGCCCCGACCGACGCCCCGGTGCTGATCGACGGCGAGACGGGGACCGGCAAAGGGCTCGCCGCGCGGGCCGTCCACAGCCTGAGCGCCCGGCGCGAGGGCCCCTTCGTCGCCGTGCACTGCGCGGCCATCCCCGAGACGCTCATGGAAAGCGAGCTCTTCGGCCACCGCAAAGGGGCCTTCACCGACGCCAAGGAGACCAAGCGCGGGCGCCTCGAGATGGCCCACGGCGGCACCCTCTTCCTCGACGAGATCGGCGAGGTCGGGATGCGCACGCAGATCGACCTGCTGCGCGTGCTCGAGGACGGGGTCTTCTACCGGGTGGGGGGGACCCAGCCGCTGGAGGCCGATTTCCGCGTGGTCGCGGCGACGAACCTCGACCTCGACCGGGCCGTGCGCGAGGGGCGCTTCCGCGAGGATCTCTTCTACCGGCTCAACGTCGTGCGGATCACGATGCCGCCGCTGCGCCGCCGCAAGCAGGACATCCCGCTGCTCGCGGAGCACTTCCTGCGCCGCTACGCGCTCGAGGCGCGCCGGCCGATCGAGCGCATCGGGCGCGACGCCCTCGATGCGATGATGGTCCACGACTGGCCGGGCAACGTGCGCGAACTCGAAAACGCGATCGAGCGCGCGGTCGTCGTGGGCAAGGGGCCGCAGATCCGGGCCGAGGATTTGCCGATCGGCCGGCCCGTCCCCCCGGCCGCTCCCGCGGTGCGCCTGGAGGAAGTGGAACGGGAGCACATCCGCCGGGTCCTCGACGAGTCCGGCTGGAACATCACCCGCTGCGCCCGGTTGCTGGGGATCGACCGCTCGACGCTCTACGGGAAAATCCGGCGCTACGGGCTGCGGAAGCCGTCGTGAGCCCGCCCGCCGCGCCCTGCATCCTGCTCTCGCCGGTGGGGGCGTTCGACGGAGAACTCCTCGCGGCGGTGGGCGAAGAGGTGCGCCGGGTCTTCGGCTGCGAAACCCGGATCCTGCGCCTGCTCGAGGAGGTCGGCTTCGCCCGCGACCCCGTCCGCGGCCAGCTCGGCTCGACCCCGATCCTCGAGCGGCTCGCCGCCGCCTGCCCGCCGGAGGCCCTCAAGGTCCTCGCCCTGACCGAGGAGGACCTCTTCATCCCCGTCTTCACCTACGTCTTCGGCGAGGCCCAGCTCGGAGGGCGGGCCGCCATCGTCTCCACCCATCGCCTGGGGCTCGCCCCGGGGTTCCCCGTGGCGCACGCCGCGCTGTGCCGCCGCCTCCTCAAGGAGGCCGTCCACGAGCTGGGCCACACCTTCGGCCTGCGCCACTGCCCGGATGCGGCCTGCCTCATGCACTATTGCCGCAGCCCGCGGGACGTCGACCGCAAGGGGGGCGAGCTCTGCCGCTACTGCCGGATCCTCTTGAACGACGCGCTCGCCCGGGCCGGCCGCTGAGGCCGCGGCCGCCGCGTCAGGTCCCGAGGTTCCAGGAGGCGAGGTAGGCCTTCTGCTCGGCGGTGAGCCGGTCGATGTGCACGCCGAGGGCGGCGAGCTTCTCCTGGGCGATGCGGCGGTCGATCTCCTCGGGCACGGGGTAGACCGCCTTGTCCAGGGGCTTGCGGCGCCGCGCCAGGTACTCGATGCTGAGCGCCTGGTTGGCGAAGCTCATGTCCATCACGCTCGAGGGGTGGCCCTCGGCCGCGGCGAGGTTGATCAGGCGGCCCTCGCCGAGGACGTGGAGGCGGCGGCCGTCCCGCAGCGTGTACTCCTCGACGAACGGCCGCAGGGTGCGGCGCGAGACGGCGAGCTCGGCCAACCCGGGCAGGTCGAGCTCGACGTTGAAGTGCCCGGAGTTGGCGACGATCGCCCCGTCCTTCATCACCCGGAAATGCTCCTTGCGGATGACGTTCACGTTGCCGGTGACCGTGCAGAAGAAGTCCCCGACGCGGGCGGCCTGGCCGATCGGCATCACCTCGAAGCCGTCCATCACCGCCTCGAGCGCGGGCAGCGGGTCGACCTCGGTGACGATGACGTGGGCTCCCAGGCCGCGCGCGCGCAGGGCGATGCCGCGGCCGCACCAGCCGTAGCCGCAGACGACGAAGCGGGTGCCGGCGATCAGCCGGTTGGTGGCGCGGATGAAGCCGTCGAGGGTGCTCTGGCCCGTGCCGTAGCGGTTGTCGAAGAAGTGCTTCGTGCGCGCGTCGTTGACGGCGATGATGGGGTACTCGAGCACCCCGTCGGCCGCCATGCTGCGCAGGCGGATGATCCCCGTGGTCGTCTCCTCGGTCCCCCCGCGGACGTCGGCGAGCCGCTCGCGGCGCTCGGCGTGCAGGGTCGAGACGAGATCCGCGCCGTCGTCCATGGTGAAGTGCGGCCGCGTGTCGAGCACGGCGTGGATGTGGCGGTAGTAGGTCTTGGCGTCCTCGCCCTTGATCGCAAAAACCGGGATGCGGTCGTGGCGCACAAGCGAGGCGGCGACGTCGTCCTGGGTGCTCAGGGGGTTGGAGGCGCAGAGGGCGACCTTCGCGCCCCCCGCCCGGAGCGTCTGCATCAGGGCGGCCGTTTCGGTGGTGACGTGCAGGCAGGCGCCGATGCGCACCCCGGCGAGCGGTGTTTCGCGCGCGAAACGCTCCCGGATGCGGTTGAGGACCGGCATGCTGCGCGCGGCCCACTCGATGCGCGCCTTGCCCTCGGCGGCGCGGCGGAGATCCCGGATGTCGGATTTCATGAACGGTCCTTTCTTGCGGGCGGCCGCCCGGGGGGCGCCCCGCGCGGCGGTCAGATCCCGGCCCGGGCGCGCAGGGTGTCGGCCATGTCGGTGCGCTCCCAGGTGAACTCGGGTTCGTTGCGGCCGAAGTGGCCGTAGCAAGCCGTCTTGCGGTAGATCGGCCGCAGGAGGTCGAGTTTCTCGATGATCGCGGCCGGCCGGAGGTCGAAGCACTCGCGCACGAGCTCGGCCAGGCGCGGCCCCGGGAGCTTGCCGGTCCCCATGGTGTCGACCATCACGGAGACGGGGTGGGCGACCCCGATGCAGTAGGCGATCTGGACCTCGCAGCGCCGGGCCAGCCCGGCGGCGACCAGGTTCTTGGCGACGTAGCGGGCCATGTAGGAGCCGGAGCGGTCGACCTTCGAGGGGTCCTTGCCCGAGAAGCAGCCGCCGCCGTGGCTTCCCTGGCCGCCGTAGGTGTCGACGATGATCTTGCGGCCGGTCAGCCCGCAGTCGCCCATGGGGCCGCCGATCACGAAGCGGCCGGTGGCGTTGATGTAGTAGCGGGTCTCCTCGTCCAGCATGGACTCCGGGATCACCTTGCGCACCACGTTGTTCAGGATCCCCTGGCGCAGCACCTCGTATTCGACCTCCGGGCTGTGCTGGGAGGCGATGACGACGGCGTCCACGCGGCGCGGCGCGCCATCCTGGTACTCGAGGGTGACCTGGGCCTTGCCGTCCGGCCGCAGGTAGTCGAGCTGGCCGTTCTTGCGCACCTCGGCGAGCCGCCGGCAGAGGCGGTGGGCGAGCACGATCGGCATCGGCATCAGCTCGGGGGTCTCGTCGGTGGCGTAGCCGAACATCAACCCCTGGTCGCCCGCCCCTTGCTCCTTGTAGAGGCCGTCGCCCTTGTCGATGCCCATGGCGATGTCGAGCGACTGGTGGTCGATGCTCGTCAGCACGGCACAGGTCTGCCAGTCGAAGCCCATGCGCGAGGAGTTGTAGCCGATGTCGCGGATCGTGTCGCGCACGATCTGGGGCATCTCGACGTAGGTGGAGGTGGTGATCTCGCCGGCGATGAAGGCGAGCCCCGTCGTGACGAGCGTCTCGCAGGCCACGCGGCAGCGCCGGTCCGCGGCGATGATGGCGTCGAGAATGGCGTCCGAGATCTGGTCGGCCACCTTGTCGGGGTGGCCCTCGGTCACGGACTCGGAGGTGAAGAAGAACTTTTCCTTGGGGATGCTGATGCTCATGGGCGGTCTCCTCGGCTCGGGCGCCCGCCGGGCGCCTGCCCGGGCGCAACCACGGGCCAGGGGGAAGGCGGCGGCGGGGGTGCATTCATGAACCGGCATAAGTAGACCGCCCGGCCGCGGATGTCAAACGCAATGCGCGCGGGCGGCGGCGCCCCGCCTGTCCGGCGCCGCCGCGCTGTGCTATGCTTCGGCCATGCGCTGCATCCTCCTCTGGGCGCTCGTTTTCCTCGCCGCGGCCTCCGCCCCGCCGCCCGGCTGCGCTTCGCCGTCGCCCCCCCCGGGGGCGGAAGCGGGAGGGGAGGCCTCCGAGCCGGTCCGGGCCCAGGCCTGCTTTCCGCTCGCGCCGCTTCCGCCCCGCGGCGAGGCCGTGGTTTCCGTGATCCTCGAGATCGCCCCGGGCTTCCACGTCATGGCCGACCGCGGCGCCTGGGAGGGGCGGGAGGATTTCCGGCCCTTCCCCACGCGGCTGCTCCTCCTCGAGGCCCCCGAGGGCGTGATCGCCGAGCCCCCCCTCTACCCCGCTGCGGAGCCCTTGCCCGTCGGGTTCACGGAGCGGCCGCTCCCCACCTTCGCGGGCCGGGCGGCGATCCACCTCCCCCTGCGGCTCGAGCTCGCCCCGGACGCCCGCGCCGTGCGCCTGCGCCTCCGGCTCGAATTCCAGGCCTGCACGGAGAACGCCTGCCTCCTGCCCGAGCGAAGGGAGCTCGAGGCGCACGCCGCCGTCGCCGCCCGGGGGGAATCCCCGCGGGCGGCCGACCCCGGGTTGCTCGCCGACTTCACCGCCCGCCGCGCCGCCGCGGCCGAAGCCGCCTTCGAGCTCCTCGGGATCGGCTTCCGCCTGGACGGCCGCACGGCCCTCGGCGCGGCGGGGATTCTCCTGCTCGGGGCGCTCGGCGGGCTGCTCCTCAACCTCACGCCCTGCGTGCTCCCGCTCATCCCGGTCAAGGTCTTGAGCCTCTCGCGCGCGGCGGCCGACCCGCGGCGCTGCCGCCGGCTCGGCCTCCTCATTCTGGCCGGGATCGCCTCCTTCTGGCTGGCGCTCGGGCTGGCGGTCGCCGGCGCGAGCGGGATCGCCTCCGCCCACGGCCTCTTCCAGATTCCCGCCTTCGCCCTGACGGTCGGGTTGGTCCTGGCCGGCCTCGCCGCAGGCGGCCTCGGCGGGTGGTCCCCGCGCCTGCCGGGCTTTCTCTACCGCCTCGAGCCGCGGTTCGACTCCGCGCCCGGCGCCTTCGGCGTCGGGGTGCTGACCGCGGTCCTCTCGACCCCCTGCACCGCCCCCTTCATGGGGACGGCCGCCGCCTGGGCGGCCTCCCGCTCCCCCGAAGCCGCGGTCCTCGCCTTCCTCGCCATCGGCCTGGGGATGGGGGCCCCTTACGCCCTGCTCGCCGCCCTGCCGCACCGGGTCGGCCGGCTGCGCGCCGCGGGGCCGGCAACCGAGCTCGTGCGGCAGACGATGTGCGTCTTGCTCCTCGCCGCGGCCTGCTACTTCGCGGGAATCGGCGTGCAGGGGCTCCTGCCGGGGCTGTTCCCCCCGCGCGCCTGGCGCTTTCCGGTCGCGGCGTGCATGGCCGCGGCCGGCCTCTGGGTCGCCTGGCGCGGCCCCCGGCTCGCGGCACGCCGCGGGGCGCGCACCCTCTGGGCGGGGGGCGGCCTTGCCCTCGCGGCGGCGGTTTTCGCCGCCGCCCTGGCGCCGGCCGCGCCCGACCCCGTCGCCTGGGAGCCCTTCGGCGCGGAGCGCCTCGCCCGCGCGCAGGCCGCGGGCCGGGCGGTGGCGCTCGTCTTCACCGCGGAGTGGTGCCTCAACTGCCGCGCCCTTGAGGAGGCGGTCTGGAAGCGGCCGGAAATCGCCCGCCGGCTCTCCGCCCCGGGGGTGGCCGCGCTGCGGGCGGACCTCACGACCGGCGACCCCGCGGCGCGGCGGATGCTTTGGCGGGCGGGAAGCCTCACGGTTCCGTTTCTCGTGATTTACGGGAAAGACGGCGCACCGCTCTGGAAGGGCGACTTCTACACGGCCGAGCAGGTGGCCGCGCTGCTCGACCGCGCGCTCGCCGGGCCCTGAGGGGCCCCGCGGGGGGTCAACCGCCGAGGGTTCTCCCCGCCGGGGCGAGGGGTTCGCGGACCTCGAGACGGAGGAATTCGGTGAATTTCCCGGCGGCGAAGGCATCGCGCACCCGCGGGTCGGGCGCCCCGAGGACGACCACGATCAGGCGCCGGCCGTCCTCGGCCGCGGTGGCGACGAGGTTGAAGCCGGCGCGGCGGGTGTAGCCGGTCTTCAGGCCGTCGACCCCGGGGACCCGGCCCACGAGGCGGTTCTTGTTGTGCAGCCGGAGGCTCCCGCCGCGGAAGGGGGTCTCCACGAGCGCGGTCCAGGCGACGATCTGCGGGCGCTCGATCGCCGCGCGGGCGAGCCGGATCAGGTCGCGGCAGGTCGAGACATTGTCGGGAAGGCCGGGGGCGGGCGGCAGCCCGTGGACGCTCGCGTAGGCGGTGTCTTCCATCCCCAGCTCCTGGGCCTTGCGGTTCATGCGGTCAATGAAGGCCTCGACGCTCCCGGCGACGTGCTCGGCCGCGGCCAGGGCCGCGTCGTTGGCCGACGCGACGAGCGCGGCGCGCATGAGCTCCTCGAGGGGGAAGACCTCGCCCGCCCGCAGGAAGACCTGGCTGCCCCCCATCCCCTGGGCCCGGCGCGAGACGACGACGGGCTCCTCGAGGGAAGAGGAGCCCTCCGCCACGGCATCCAGGACCACGAGCGCCAGCATCAGCTTGGTCAGGCTCGCCTGGGGCCAGCGCCGGTCAAGGCCTTCCCCGGCCAGCACCCGGCCGTCCGCCGCGTCGGCGACGGCCCAGGCCTCCCAGCCGCGCTCCGCGCCGGGAAGGTCCGGGGGGCGGGCCGGCGTCACGGGCACAGGCCGGCCGCGCGGGGTCTTGCCCCCGGCCGGGGGCTCGGCCGCCGCGGCAAAGGCGACGGCGAACACCAGGGCGGCCGCCGCGGCGCAGGCTCGGCATCGCATCCTCAGAACCGTTCTCCTCTCGTTGCGCCCCGGGGGCGCGCGCCCGGCGGGCGGCCGTACCGCCCGCCACGGCGGGGCGTTTTCATCATTCTACCGCGGATCGCCCGCGATCACAATCCGGCCGCGCGGAACCCGCCCCGCCCTTGCAACCGGCGCACGGCCGTGCGAGAATAGGCCTTCACCGGTGCACGACCCCTCTTGCCGGCGAACGCGCTTGCCCGCGGGATCGCCGCCCCGAAGCCCCGACGTCGGAGAACGGCCATGGCGACCACGACCTACTGGGCGGATGCCTACCTCCAGAAACGCTGCCGCGCCGTGGAGGCGATCCGCAAGCTGCGCTCCGGGCAGCGCATCTTCATCGGCTCGGCCTGCGCCCAGCCCCAGGAGCTCCTGCGGGCCCTCGCCGAGGAGGCCCGGCGGATGAGCGGGCTCGAGGTGGTGCGGCTGCTCAGCACCGAGGTGGCGCCCTTGAGCCAGCTCGCCGACCAGACCCAGGATTTCACCCTCAACCTGCGGACCTTCTACCTCGGGGCAACCCGCACGGAGCCGATCTCCCGCCAACGGCGCTTCATCACCCCGATGAACCTCTCCGAGGTGCCCGATCTCTTTCTCTCGCGCAAGCTCCCCATCCACGCCGCCCTGATCCAGGTCTCCCCGCCCGACGACTTTGGCTGGATGAGCCTCGGCATCTCGGTGGACGTCACCCTCGCCGCGGCGCGCTCGGCCGACCTCGTGATCGCCCAGGTCAACCCGCAGATGCCGCGGGTGCTCGGCCAGAGCTTCATCCACGTGAACGACGTCGACTGGGTCGTCGAGCACGAGGAGGCGCTGCCGACCGTCTCCCCCCGCGGCCCCTCGGAGGCCGCCGTGCGCATCGGCCAGCTGATCGCCCGGCTGATCGAGGACGGCTCGACCCTCCAGATCGGCCTCGACGCCGCCACGCAGGCCACGATCCAGGCCCTCGGCGACAAAAACGACCTCGGCGTGCACTCCCAGTTCCTCACCGACGACGCCATGCACCTCTACGCCCGCGGGGTGATCACCAACCGCTTCAAGGGGATCAACGACGGCAAGCTCGTCGCCTCGGCGGCGATCGGCTCGCGCAGCCTCTACGATTTCCTCGACAACAACCCGGCGGTGGACTTCCGCCCCTCGGACTACGTGAACGACCCCTTCGTCATCTCGCGCCACCGGCGCATGGTCAGCATGAACGTCGCCCACGCGATCGACCTGACCGGCCAGGTGGAGGTGGAGGCCTCGCCGCACACCCTCTTCGCCGGGGTCTCGGGCATCGTCGATTTCACGCGCGGCGCGCGGCGCTCCCCGGGCGGCAAGGCGATCCTCATGCTGCCCTCGACCACGGAGGACGGCCGCACCAGCCGGGTCGTGCCGCTGCTGGCCGAGCGCAGCGTGGGGGTGCCGCGGGCGGACGTGCACTACGTCGTCACCGAGTACGGGGCGATCAACCTGCTCGGCAAAAGCCTGCAGGAGCGCGCGGTGGGGATGATCAGCGTCGCCCACCCCGATTTCCGCGAGGAGCTCTTCGCGGCGGCCAAGCGGCTGGGGCTGATCGGCCCCGAGCGCACACTCGGCGAGGCCGTGCGCGCGGTCTACCCGATCCGCCTGGAGGAGACCCTCGAGGTGAACGGCGCCGAGGTCGTCATCCGGCCGGCCAAGCCGGTCGACGAGCGCCGCATCCAGGAGCACTTCTACAGCCTCGACAAGGAGGACGTCTTCTCGCGCTTCCGCCACGAAAAGACGAGCTTTCCGCGCTCGGAGATCGAGAGCCGCTCGCTCGTCGATTACGTGAAGGACCTCACCCTCGTGGCCGTCGTGGGCGAGTTCGGCTTCGGCCGCGTGGTGGCGGTCGGCGAAAGCCGCCTCGTCGAAAAGCTCAACATGGCCGAGGTCGCCTTCTCGGTGCAGAAGGACTTCCAGAACAAGGGGATCGGCCGCCGCATGCTCCGCAAGATCGCCGAGGCGGCGCGGGAGCACGGGATCGCGGGCCTGATGGCCTACACCTCGCCCGACAACCGGGCGATGATCCGCATGTTCAAATCCCTGCCCTACCGCGTCAAGAGCGTCTTCGACGGCGAGGGGGTGACCCTCTCCTGCCGGTTCGACGAGCTCGAGTGAGGGCCGCCGTGGACATTCTCTACCTCTCGCCGGAGTTCCCCCCCAACTACGCCACCTTCGTGCGCCGCCTGCACGCCGAGGGCATCCGCGTCTGGGCGATCGGCGAGGCCGACTTCTACAGCCTGCCGGCGGAGCTGCGCGCCTGCATCCGCTGGTACGCCCGCGCCGCGCTCGCCCGCTGGGAGCGGGTCGAGGCGGCGGTCCACGAGCTCCTCGAGATCAAGCACGCCCAGGGCTTCGAGGGCCCCTTCGCCTGGGTCGAGTCCCACAACGAGGCCTGGCTGCGCCTGGAGGCCTGGATCAACGAGCGCTTCGACATCCCCGGCCTGCGCCGCACCGACATCGAGCCGTTGAAAAAAAAATCGGTCATGAAGCGCCTCTTCCAGGACGCCCGCCTCCCGGTCGCGCGCGGGGCGGTCGTCGCCTCCCTGGAGGAGGCGCTGCGGCTCGCCGCGGAGCTGGGCTACCCCGTCTGCCTCAAGCCCAACGAGGGCGTGGGCGCCCGGGGCGTCCACCGCGTGGACGACGAGGCGGCCCTGCGGGAGATCTTCCCGCGCCTGACCGAGGACGTCCTGCTCGAGGACTGGATTTCCGCCCCCATCGTCACCTTCGACGGGCTGGTCGACCTCGAGGGCCGGGTGGTCTTCGAAAACCGGCTCGTCTACGGCGAGGGGGTGGTCGACTACGCCGCCGGCCGGGACCCCTTCTTCTACGTCAGCCGGCGGGTCCCCGAGGGGCTCGCCGCCGTCGGGGGCGAGCTCGTGCGCCGCCTCGGGCTGCGGCGCAAGTTCTTCCACATCGAGTTCTTCGACCGCGGGGCCGACTGGGTGCCGATCGAGCTGAACGCCCGGCCCCCGGGCGGGGCGATCCTCGACATGATGAACTACAGCATCGACGGCGACCTCTACCGCGCCTGGGCGCGCATCCTGCTCGGCCGCCCCCCGGAGCTTCCCGCGGCCAAGAAGTACGCGGTCGGCTACGTCGGCCGCCGCGACAAGCCCTATGCGCTCTCCCACGAGGACCTGCTCGCCCGCCTGGGCGGGAGGCTCGTCGAGTGGGGCGAAAACCCCCCGCTCTTCTGGGAGATCATGGGGCGCACCCGTTACCTCTTCCGCGCCGAAGACGAGGAGGAGATCCTCGCCCTCGGCGCCGAAGCCCGCCGCGAAGGGTGACCCCCATGGCCGAAAACCTCGTGATCCTCTCCCCCCATTTCCCGCCGCATTACCACCGCTTCTGGATCCAGGCGAAGCGGGCGGGCGGACGCACGCTCGGCATCGGCGACACGCCCGAGGAGGCCCTCGCCCCGGAAGTCCGCGAGGCGCTCACCGACTACCGGGCCGTGGGCGACCTCCACGACTACGACGCCCTCCTGCGCGCCTGCGGCGGCTACATCCAGCGCTACGGGCGGATCGAGCGCCTGGAATCGCTAAACGAGTACTGGCTGGACACCGAGGCGCGCCTCAGGGACGACTTCAACGTCCCGGGGCCGCGCGCGGCGGAGATCGGGCGCGTGCGGCGCAAATCGCGCATGAAGGAGGTCTTCCGCGCCGCCGGGCTCCCCACGGCCCCCGGCCGGCTCGCGCACACCCTGGAGGAGGCGCTCGCCTTCGCCGCCGAGGCCGGCTTTCCGCTGATCGCCAAGCCGGACGCCGGGGTGGGGGCGCGGGACACGCACCGCCTCGAATCCGAAGCCCAGCTCGCCGCCCTCTTCGCCGCCCAGCCGGCCGAGCCCTGGTTCCTCGAGGCCTTCGTGAGCGGGACGCTCCACTCCTTCGACGGCTTGGCCGACCGGCAGGGGCGGCCGCTGTTCACCACCGCACACGTCTTCAGCCAGGGCATCCTCGAGACCGTGCGCGAAGGCCGGGACCTTTTCTATTACTCGCTGCGCGACATCCCGCCCGGCCTGGAGGACGCCGGCCTGCGCGCGCTTTCGGCCTTCGCCGTGCGCGAGCGCTTCTTCCACATCGAGTTCTTCCACACCGCGGACGGCGCCTGGGTCCCCCTCGAGATCAACCTGCGGCCGCCGGGGGGCTGGACGACCGACATGTTCAACTACAGCGCGGACGCGGACGTCTACCGCGCCTGGGCCGAGCTCCTCGTCCGCGGGGAAAGCGACCTGCGCTACGAGCGCCGCTACCACAGCGGCTGGTGCGGCAGGCGGCGGGAGCGCCGCTACGCGCACACCCACAACGACGTGATCTCGCGCTGGGGCCACCACATCCTGCTGGTGGAGACGGTGCCGCCCGTGCTGAGCGGGCCGCTCGGGGACACGGGCTACCTCTTCCGTTCCCCGAGCCTCGAGCAGCTCCGGGACATCGCCCGCTTCATCCTGCAGCCGGCCGGCTGAGCGGGGCAAGGCGGCATGCGGACCGAAACCCACCGCTGGTTCAGCCCGCGCCTGGGCCGGGAGATGGAGCTCGCGGTCTACGGCCACTGGGGCAAGGCCTTCGTCGTCTTTCCCTGCTCGCGGGGCCGCCACTTCGACTACGCGGGGATGGGCATGGTGGGGGCGATCGCCCGGTTCATCGAGGGCGGGGCGATCAAGCTCTTCGCCGTGGACGGCGTGGACGCCGAGTCCTGGTACCGCTTCGACCTCCCGCCCGCCGAGCGCAACGCGCGGCACGAGGCCTGGGACGCCTACCTCGTCCACGAGGTGCTCCCCTTCGTCCGCGGCCACAACCGCTCCCCCAAGGAGCGGCCCATGCTCACGGGCTGCAGCATGGGCGCCTTCCACGCCGTCAACACGCTCCTCAAGCACCCCGAGCTCTTCGAGGGGACGATCGCCCTCTCCGGCCTCTACCGGCTCGACCGGCCCGAGTTCGCGATCGGCCCGCAGGACATCCCCGCGGTCTATTTCAACTCCCCGCTCCACTACCTGCCGGGGCTGGAAGACCCGCGCCTGCTCGCCGCGCTGCGCGGCGACCGTATCATCGTCTGCGTGGGACAGGGGGCGTGGGAGGCGGAATGCCTGGAGGACACCCGGGCGCTCGCCTCGTGCCTGGAGCGCAAGGCGATCCCCGCCTGGGTCGAGATCTGGGGGCCGGAGGTCGACCACGACTGGCCGTGGTGGTTCCGGCAGATGAACCGCTTTCTGGAGGCCCTCTACGGCCCGCACTGAGGGGGCCGCGGCGGGATCAGGCCTTCTCCTTCTTCGATTTCTTCTCGGCGCGCTTTTCCTTGAGCGACTTCTGCGGCTTTTTCTTCGCGTCCTTCTTGACGTCCCGCGACTTGGCCATCGTCTCCTCCTCGGCCGGCTTCGGGGCACCGCGGCCTCAAACGCCCTCTACCAGAAACGGGGGCGGCTGTAAACCGCGCGCCCCCGGGGGAGGGCTTCAGGCCACGGTGTAGGCGCCGGTGCCGACGGCGATCAGGACCCCCGCCTCGGTGTGCATCTCCATGCGCGTCACGGCGACTTTCTTTCCCGTGCGCAGCGCCCAGCCCGTCGCCGTGAATTCGCGGCCGATCCCCGGCCGGAGGTAATCGACCCGCAGATCGATCGTCCCGATCCGCGCAAAGCGGGCCGCGAGCTCGGCCGGCGGCTCCTCGGGCAGGGCCTGGAGCACCCCCAGGTAGGCGACCAGCCCGCCGGTGAAGTCGAGCGTGCTCGAGATCACCCCGCCGTGGAGCGAGCCGCGGATGAAATTGCCGACGAGCTCCGGCCGCATGGCAAGACGCACCCGCGGCCGGGCGGGGTCAAGCGATTCGACCTGCAGCCCGAGCAGGCGGTTGAAGGGGATCCGCTCGCAGATCTCGCGGACGAGGTTAAGCAGCGGCGCAAGCCGCGGGGCTTCGTCCATGGCATCCTCCGGCTGGCCCCGGGGGGCCGTGCGCCCGGGGCCGTTTCCCCGCCGCACCCCCGCGGCGCTCAGCGGTTGTGGCAGGCGACGCGGCGGCCGGGGGCGACCTCGCGCAGCAGGGGCGCCTCTTCCCGGCAGCGGTCGAAGGCCTCCCGGCAGCGGGGGTGAAAGGCGCAACCGGGCGGCGGCCGGATGGGGCTCGGCACGTCCCCGGCAAGCAGGATGCGCCTCCGGCGCGCCGCGGGGTCGGGCATCGGCGCGGCCGACCAGAGCGCCTCCGTGTAGGGGTGGAGCGGGTCGGCGCAGATCGCGGCGCAGGGGGCGACCTCGACCAGCCGCCCGAGGTACATGACCCCCACGCGGTCGGCCAGGTACTCGACCAGGCCCAGGTCGTGGGAGATGAAGGCGTAGGTCAGCCGGAAGCGCTCCTGGAGCTCGCGCAGCAGATTGATCACCTGGGCCTGGATCGAGACGTCGAGCGCCGAGACCGGCTCGTCGGCGACGATGAACCGCGGCTGAAGCGCCAGCGCCCGGGCGATGACGATCCGCTGGCGCTGGCCGCCGGAGAATTCGTGGGGGAAGCGCCGGGCATGCTCGGGCCGGAGGCCCACCTCGCCGAGCAGCGCCGCGACCCGCTCCCGCCGCTCGGCGGGACCGCCGATGCCGTGGATCTCGAGCGGCTCGGCGATCAGCTCGCCGACCCGCCGCCGCGGGTTGAGCGACGAATAGGGGTCCTGGTAGATGATCTGCGCCTCGCGGCGGAAGGCCTTCAGGCGCCGGGCGTCGAAGCCGCACACGTCCCGCCCCTCGTAGAGGACCCGCCCCGCGGTCGGCGGCTCGAAGCGCAGCAAGAGCCGCCCCAGCGTGGACTTGCCGCAGCCGGACTCGCCCACGATCCCGAAGGTCTCCCCGGGGAGGATCTCGAAGGAGACCCCGTCCACGGCGCGGACGACCGCCCGGCCCCGCCCGAGCCCGGATCGCCCCGCGGGGTAGTGCTTGACGAGCCCTTCGGCCTGGAGCAGCGCCTCGGCCATGGTTCACCCGAGCGGCTTCCAGCAGCGCGCGAAATGCCCGGTTGCCACCTCCGCCCAGGGCGGATCCTCGCGGCAGGCCGCGTGCCGCTGGAAACAGCGCTCCTGGAAGGCGCAGCCCGGCGGCAGCTCCGCCGGGTGGGGCACCGTGCCCGGGATGGGGGTGAGTTTTCCGCCGCGGCCCACGGCCCGCGGCAGCGAGCGGAAGAGCCCCACGGTGTACGGGTGCGCGGGCCGGGCATAGAGGCGGGCGACCGCGGCGCGCTCCACGATCCGCCCGGCGTACATGACGGCCGCCTCGCGGCAGGTCTCGGCGACGACCCCGAGGTCATGGGTGATCAGGAGCACCGACATGCCGAACTCGGCCTGCAGGCGGGAGATCAGCTCGAGGATCTGGGCCTGGATGGTGACGTCGAGCGCGGTCGTCGGCTCGTCGGCGATCATGAGGGCCGGGCGGCAGGCGAGCGCGATCGCGATCATCGCCCGCTGGCGCATCCCGCCCGAGAGCTGGTGGGGGTAGTCGTCCAGCCGGGATTGCGGATCGGGCATGCCGACGCGCGCGAGCAGGCCGCCCGCCTCGGCGCGGGCCTCGCGCGCGGAGAGCCCGCGGTGCTTGCGCAGGACCTCCTCGATCTGAAAGCCGACCGGCAGGACCGGGTTGAGCGAGGTCATGGGCTCCTGGAAGATCATGGAAATGCGGTTGCCCCGGATCCGCCGCATCGCGGCCTCCGGCAGGGCGAGGAGATCCTCGCCCTCGAAGCGGATCGAGCCGGCGGCCACGCGGCCGGCGGGCCGCGGGAGCAGCCGCAGGATGGAGAGCGCGGTGACGCTCTTGCCGCAGCCGGACTCCCCCACCAGGCCGAAGGTCTCCCCGGCGGGCAGCTCGAGGTCGAGCCCGTCGACCGCGGCCACGGGCCCCCGCCGCGTGCGGAACTCCGTCCGCAGCCCCGAGATCGAAAGCACCGCCGCCGCACCCACCGCTTCGGCCCCCCCTTAGAGCGCCCGCAGCGTGGGGTCGAGCACGTCGCGCAGCCCGTCCCCCAGCAGGTTGAAGCCGAGCACGAGGATGAAGATCGCCCCCCCGGGAAACGCGGCGACGTGGGGGGCGATCTGGAGGTACTGCCGGCCCTCGCTCAGCATCACCCCCCACTCGGGCTGGGGGGGCTGGGCCCCGAGCCCCAAAAACCCGAGGGCGGCGGCCTGCAGCACGGCGGTCCCCATGCCGAGCGTGGCATAGACGATGATCGGGGGCAGCGCGTTCGGCAGCACGTGGCGGAAGAGGATCCGGCCGTGGCCGCCGCCCAGGTGGGCGATCGCCTGGACGAAGAGCTGCTCCTTGAGCGCGAGCACGCTCGAGCGCACGATGCGGGCGTAGTGCGGGATGTAGACGACGCCCACGGCGATCATCGTGTTCGGCAGGCTCGGGCCGAGGATGGCCGTGATGAAGATGGCGAGGAGGATCGCCGGGAAGGCGAGCAGCATGTCCATCGCGCGCATGATCACGCTGTCGAGGCGCCCGCCGAAATAGCCCGCGAGCAGGCCGAGGAGCGTCCCCGGGAAGAGCGAGATGGACACCGAGATCAGGCCGATCAGGATCGAGATGCGCGCCCCGTGGATCACGCGGCTCAGGATGTCGCGGCCCAGGCTGTCGGTGCCGAAGGGGTGGGCGGCGCTCGGCGCGGCGAGCCGTTCGAGGGGCGCGGTGCGGAAGGGGTCGTGGGGGGCGACGGCCGGCCCGAAGAGGGCGACCCCGAGCACGAAGGCGATCAGGCCCAGGCCGAGCGCCGCGCTGCGGCTGCGCCACAGCCCGGCCAGCGGTTCCCAGCTAGGCATGGATGCGGATCCTCGGATCGAGCGCCGCGTAGGCGAGATCGACGACGAGGTTGATCACGGCCAGGATGGCGGCGAAGACGAGGATGCAGCCCTGGACCGCGGCGTAGTCGCGCGCCATGAGCGAGTCGACGACGTAGCGGCCGAGGCCCGGCCAGGAGAAGATCGTCTCCGTGAGCACCGCCCCGCTCAGGAGCAGCCCGAGATTCAGTCCCAGCACGGTGACGATCGGCAGCAGGGCGTTGCGCAGCGCGTGCCGCAGGATGACGACGGACTCGTCGAGCCCCTTGGCCCGTGCGGTGCGCACGTAATCCTGCTGGAGCACCTCGAGCATGGAGGAGCGCGTGATGCGGGCGATGATCGCCAGGGGGACGGTGGCGAGCGTCACGGCGGGCAGGACCAGGTGCTGGAGGGCCTCGAGGAAGGCCTCGCCCTCGCCCGCGAGCAGGGTGTCCACGAGCATGAGCCCGGTCAGGGCCTCGGGTTCGTTGCCCATGCCGATCCGCCCCATGAGCGGCAGGACGGGAACGCGCACCGCGAAGAGGTACATGAGCATGAGGCCGAGCCAGAAGACCGGCATCGACACCCCGACCAGGGCGAGCAGCATGGCCGCGGTGTCGAAGAGCGAGTAGGGCCGCACCGCGGACACGACCCCGGCGGCGATCCCCAGGAAGGTGGCGATCAGCATGGCCGCGACGGCGAGCTCCACCGTGGCGGCGAGCCGCTGGGCGATCTCGGCCGCCACGGGGGCGCCGTTGCGCAGCGATTGCCCCAGGTCCCCCTGCAGCAGGCGGCCGAGGTAGAGGCCGTATTGCACGGGCAGGGGGCGCTCGAGCCCCATCTGCGCCCGCAGCCGGGCGAGGTCCTCGGCCGAGGCGAACTCGCCCAGCAGCAGGCGTGCGGGGTCCCCCGGGATCATGCGCAGCATCAGAAAGACGACGAGCGAGACCCCGAGGAGCACGAACCCGAGATGCAGCAGCCGTCTGCCGAGGTAGCCCAGGGGCATCCCGGCTTCCTCCGCGCGGGGGTTCCTATTTCTCCTTCCACACCATCTGGAAGGAGTTCAGCCCGTTCGGCCGGAGCGGCACCTCGTGCAGCTTCTTGCTGTAGCAGCGCACGATGGTCGAGTGGGCGATCGGGATCCAGGGGGCCTCGGCGTGGAAGATCTCCTGGGCCTTCAGGTACAGCTGGGTCCGCTCGGCCTTGTTGAAGGTCTTCTGGGCCTTGAGGCAGAGCTCGGTGAACTCGGCGTTCTTCCAGAAGGCGACGTTCGCCGCCGGCGGCTTGGCCGTGTCGGCCGAGAGCAGCCCGTAGAGGAAGTTGTCCGGGTCGGCGTTTCCGCCGAGCCAGCCGAGCATGCACAGGTCATGCTCGCCGTTCTGGGTCTTGCTCAGGTAGGCGCCCCACTCGTGGCGCACGATCTTCGCCTTCACGCCGACCGCCGCGAAGTAGGACTGGATCAACTCGGCCGTCTTGACCGGCTCGGGCATGTAGGCGCGCGAGACGGGCATGGCCCAGAGCTCGATTTCGCTGTTGAAATCGAACTTCGCCTCCTCGAGGAGCTTGCGCGCCAGCTGCGGGTTGTAGGCGTAGGGGGCGATCTTGTCGTTGTAGCCCCAGATCGAGGGCGGGAAGGGGTTCTTCGCCGGGATGGCGAGCCCCGCGAAAATCGAGCGGATGATCGTCTCCTTGTCGATCGCGTGGCTGAGCGCAACCCGCACCTTAGGGTCCTGGAAGCGCGGCTTCTGGGTGTTGAAGGCGAGGTAGCCCACGTTGATGCTCGGCCGCTCGATCACGGCGAGCTTGGGGTTCTTCTTCACGAGGGCGATCGAATCCGGGTCGAGGTCGTCGGCGATGTCCACGGTCCCCGACTGCAAGGCCATCAGGCGCGCGGAGGGCTCGGGGATCGACTTGAGGACGATCCGGTCGACGCGGGCCTTTTCCCCCCAGTAGTCGGGGTTGCGCTCCAGCACGATCTGGTCGTCCTTCACCCAGCTCTTGAACTTGAAGGGACCCGTGCCCACGGGGTGCATGCCGATCTTGTCCTTGTGCTCGGCCATCGCCCGCGGGGAGACGATCGGGCACAGCCACAGGGCGAGGTTGTTCAACAGCGGGGCGTAGGGCTTTTCGGTCACCAGCGCGATCGTGTAGTCGTCGATCACGCGGATGTCCTTCACCGGGGCGAGCGAGAGGCTCACGTATTTCCACTGGCCGTAGCCGTGGTAGGGGTGCTCCTTGAAGATCACCCGCGCGAAGGAGTCGTAGACCGCCCGGGCGTTGAAGGGGTAGCCGTCGTGGAACTTGACCCCCTTGCGCAGCTTGAACGTCCAGGTGAGCCCGTCCGCGGAGACTGACCAGGACTCGGCGAGCTGGGGCTCGACGTTCATCGAGTCCTTGCCGAAGATGACGAGGTTCTCGAGGACCTGGATGCCCGCCTTGATCGACTCGCCGTCGGTCGCCTGGGCCAAGTCGAGGGTGACGGAGTCGCCCCCGCGGCCCCAGACGAGGGTGCCGCCGGCGCGCGGGGTCTGGGCGAAGCCGCCGCCAACCGAGACGAGAACGAAGAGCGCCGCCGTGACGATGATCGGGATCCTGCGCATAGCGCCTCCTTCCACCGGGGTGAAGTGCACTGCGAAACGACGGGGGAGATCCTTAGCCCAAAAGCGCGGCGCGCGCAACCGATGCGGTGCTCATTTCTCCCCGCCGGCCGCCCCGGCCTGTCTCGACCGCCACGCCAGGCGCACCCCGCCGCCTGCGAGCCGCCGGCGCTCGAGGCGCCCGCCCGCCAGGCGGGCGAGCCCGGCGAGGAGCGCCCGGGCGGCGAGCAGGTGAGCGCGGCCGCAGTCCTCGAGGAGCCTGCCGCGGACGACCTCGTCGGTGACCTCGGTGACGACCTCGGCGACCGTCACCGGAAAACGCCGCGCGGCGAAATTGAGCCCGGCCAGCCGCCCCTCGGTGGCGCACAGGGTGAGCCCCCCCGCGGGGGCGGGGGCGGGGAAACACTCGGGCTCCCAGCGGCGGGCGTAGCGCAGGTAGCGGTCGCGGAATTCCGCCTCGCGCGCGGCGATCCGCGGGTCGCCACGGAGCGCCCGGCCGAGCAGTCGGCCGATGCGCCGCGCCCAGCGGTGCCCGGGGTGACCGGGTGCGTCGAGGAAGGGCAGGATCGCGTAGACGAAGGCCCGCGGGATCCAGTAGGCGCGGAAGGGGCCGGGGGCGTTCCCCGCGAAGGGCTGGTCCCACTCGTGGCTGGGGACGCCGTGGGCGTCGAGAACCCAGAGCGGAAGCCAAGCCTGCCAGAGCCCGGCCTTCGGGCGCGCCTCCGGGAAGCGCGGGGCGGCCGCGAAGTAGTCGGCGTACCACTCGACCCCGGCCGCGTTGTAGCGCGCGGCGTGCAGCTTGTGGCCCGGGGCTTCGGGCAGGAGCGCCTCGAGGAGCGCGACCCCGTCGGGGTTCTCAAGCGGGATCACGACCGCGTTCACCCGGCGCAGAAGCCGCCTCCCCGGGGCGGTGGCGGCGAGCTCCCAGGCGAGCCGCAGCGCCGCCTGGGTGCCGGCGACCTCGTTGGCGTGGTGCCGGGCGTTCACGAGCAGGGTCGGCCGCAGCAGCCGGCGTCGCGCGTGGGAGGCGAGGGCCCCCCCCGCCGGGCAGGCGATCTCGAGCGCCCAGATCGGACGGCCCTCAAGGCTCCGGCCGGCTTGGAAGGCGTGCACGCCGGCAAGCCGCCCGAGCTCCTTCACCCGCGCGGCGATCGCGGCGAGCGCAACCCGGCGGTCGAGCCGCGGCCGGGCAGGCCGCGCCGCAGGGGGCTTCGGCCGCGGGGGGCCCTCCGGCCGCGGGGCGCGGGTCGTCCACAGGACCCCGCGGCCCCCGGGTGCGGCACGGAGCGCCAGCCCCCAGGCGGCGCCGAGCCGGGCCCAGGCCGCCGGCCGGGCGCCCTCGAGGCCGTCTCCGCAAACGAGGACCTCGAGCCTGCGCCTCTCGAGGATCAGACCCCGCACGGCCGGGGCCGGCCCCGCGGCCTCGGCCGGCCGGGGCGGAGCGGGGATCGCGGCAAGGAGGGCCCGGGGGGGTCCGCCGCGGGCGAGGCGCCGGATGCGGGGCACGATGCGGCCGAAATGGAGGACCCCCTCCAGCCCGCGCCGGCGGCAGAACGCGCGGTGGGCGTCGAGCAGGCCGAAGTAGAGGTCTTCGTGCAGGGCCTCGAGCGGGGCGATGCGCTCCTCGCCCACCCCGATCCGCCGTTCCTCCTCGGCGATCGCGGCCTCGATGCGCACCTCCTCCCAGAAGACCCCCGCGGCCCCGCCGCCCCCCTCCAGGCGGCCGGCCATCTCCGCCTCGAGCGCGGGCCAAAATCGCTGCTGGACGATGCCCCAGAAGCGCTCGCGGTCGGTGGGGATCTCCCGGTCGAGCAGCACGCGGCCTCCCCGGAGCAGCCGGACCCCGCCCGTCGCCGGGTGGACGAAGCCCTCCTCGGGCCCCCCGGGGAAGGCCGGGAGGCGGGCAAGGCGCGGGGTGAGGGCCTCCTCGAAAAGAAGCCTGCCGCGGCGGTCGAAGGCGCGGACGCGGTAAGCTTCCGGCAGACTCTCCCTGCGCCGCAGCACGACGGCCCCGCGCGGCAACCCGAGCTCCGCCGCCAGACGGTCGGGTGCGGGGTAGATCTCCTGCAGGAAGCGCGTTTCCATCTCCAGGCCGGAGGCCGCATGGAAGGGCCGGAAGGCGATCTCCACGCGGCCGATCCCCTGAAGGCGCTTGAGTCGCGGCAGGATTTCCTCGAGCAGCCAGCAGAGCCCCGGCTTGTAGGCGTGGAGCACGCGAAGGCGCGGACGGTAGCCCCGGGCGCGCAGGAGGCGCTCGGCGCGGCGCAGCAGCGCGCGCCGCGCGGCACGCGGCCGGCCCACCCAGAGCACCCCCTCGACCTCGCCGGAGCCGGGGGGGACACCGGCCAAGGCCTCGAGGTGGTCTTCGGTCTCGGCCCGGATGCGCTCCCGCTGCAGGATCCGGCGCGAGGCGGCCGGGGGCGGCGCCGGGAGCCCCAGCGCGGCCGCCGCCCGCGCGAGCGGCTTGCGCTCCCGGGAGGCGGCCGGGGGGAGCGCGCCTTCCCCGACCGCGGCGGCGACGAGCGCCCGCGCCCAGGAGCCCCGCGGGCCCCGGCCGCCCAGGAGCTCGCGGATCTCCTCCAAACGCTCGTCGAACCTCCCCCGGCTCAGCCCCCCCTCGGGGGCGGCGGCCCGCTCGGCGAAGAGCCGGAGCAGCCGGGAAAGCGGCCGCGGCCCCCCCGCGAGGCGAAGGACGCATCCCCCCTCCCCCGCTTCGGCCTCCAGGCGGGATGCGGCCGCGGCATCGGGGGCGATCCGGAGAACCGCCGCGGCCGGGGGGGCCTCGCCCACGAAGACCCGCGGCAGATCGACCTCGGTCGCCTCGAGCGCCAGCTCCGCCGCGGCCTCGCAGAGGGCGAGGCCCAGCACGGCGGGGACCGGCCGGTCCTCGATCGCGATGGCGAGCGCCAGCCTGCGGCCGCGGGGGTCGCCCGCGACCGGCCGGTAGATCGCCTCCTGCGGCGACAGCAGATCCGGGGGGGCGGCCGGCGGATCGGCCGCACCGTCCCCGCCCGGCGCAGGCCGCGGCAGCCGCCGCCGCGCAAGCCGCCTGCCGCGTCGGTCGCGGAAGACGGCGAAGGAGGCGGGCCCGGAGGCGAGCTCGAGCCTCCGCCAGCCCTCCGGGGGAAGACGCCCCCCCGCGCCGCAGGCGATCGCCTGCAGGAGCTCCGCCATGGCCGGCGGCGAGCTCCCGCGCAGCCGGAGGCGAAGCGCCCCCTCCCGCTCGATCCGGGCGGGGGAGGGGTCGCGCGGGTCGGGGGCCTGGATGGCGAGAAGGCAGGCGCCGGCCGGGAGGCGGCCGGGGGACCGCACGATCGGCGGGTCGAAAGCGGCCACCTCCGCGGCGAGGCGCATGGCGAGATTCGCGGCCGCGGCCCAGACGGCGGGGTGGGTCAGGCGCCGGTCCACGGCGAGGAAAAGCCCGAGGCGATCCGGGAGGCCGTCCCCGTCGGTGTCGGCGAAGACCTGCGCGGCGGAAAAGAGCTCGGCCGGCCCGGCGGCCCGGAAGGTGCGCGCGGCGCTCACGGCCGGGGAGAATAGCCGAGAGGGGCGGCGCGGACAAGCCCCGAGGCGGTTGACGGCCGAAGAGCGCCGGGCTATCCTCGGCGGCGGCTCTCGCCGCTCATCTCATTTTCACGGACCTGCAAGGAGGAGACCGTCGATGAAACCGATCCTGCGCATCGCCCGACCCGTGAGCCTCGTTCTCGCCGTCTACGCCTTTTTCCTCTACGGGCCCCAGCCCGCCGCGCTCGCCGCCCTCGTCGCCACCGACGATGTGCTCGCGGCCGGCCGCGTGGAGGAAGCCCGCGGACGCCTCCGCGCCCTGCTCGCCCAGGAAGAGATCCGGGCCGCGCTTGAGCGCCAGGGCATCGACCCCGCCGAGGCCGCGGCACGCGCCGAGGCGCTCTCCGACGCCGAGGCGGTGCGCTTCGCCGAGACGATCGACCGGCTGCCGGCGGGCGGGGCGAGCGCCCTGGGGATCCTCATCGGCGCCATCCTGATCGTCTTCATCGTGCTCTTGATCACCGACATCCTGGGCTACACCCACGTCTTCCCCTTCACGCGCCGCGCCCGCTGACCGGCTCCCCGCGGGGCGGGCCTCCCGCCCCGCGGGTGCGGGGCAACACCCGCTGCCCATCCCCCACACCGGCCTTTCCCCACAAAAACCCCGAGCGGCGCGCCGAACGCCTCCCCGCGGCGCAGGGGAGGATGGCGAATCGCTTCCGGGCCCTTTCGCCCGGCAGAAAGACGACCGCCCGCGGAAATGGGGAACCGCCGGGTTTCAGGGGAGTGCGGGAAGCGCCCCGCTGATCACCGGCCGCAGGAGGCCCATCAGGATCTCCGGGTAGAGGCCCAAGGCGATCGACAAGCCGACGAGGCAGAACAACGGGATGGACATGGAGCGGGGGGGGTCCTGGACCGCCTCCGCGTGAAGGCCGGCGGGCAGCGGTCCATAGAAAACCCGGCGTGCGGCCTGAAAGGTGTAGGCCACGGTCAGCAGGATCGCCGCCACCCCGATCAGGCCGACGGCGAGGGCGAGATCGTCTCGCGCAGCGCGCTCGAAGATTCCTGAAAAAAGGATCCACTCGGCGGCGAAACTGCTGAAGGGCGGGAATCCCGACAGCATCATCGCGCCGCTCAGGAACAACAACGCGGTGAGCGGCATCCGCGCGGCAAGCCCGCCGAGGCTGCGGACGTCGCGCACGTGGGTGACGTACACCACGATGCCCGCGGTCGAGAAAAAGACCGTCTTCCCCATGATGTGGCTGAGAAAGAAAAACATCCCCCCCTCGAGGCTGACGGCGGTCAGCGCGCCGATGCCGAGCAGGGAATAGGCGATCTGGCTGATCGTGGAACAAGCGGCGATTCGTTTGATGTCGCTCTGGGCCAACGTGAGCAGCGATCCGTAAACCATGGTCACCAGGGCGAGAACCAGGATGGGGGGGCCGAACGGTTGAAAGTCGACGTACAAGGGAAGGACCAGCGCCCGCACGATGATGTAGGCCGCGATGTTCGCATACACGGCGAGCAGCCCCGCGATGCAGGTGGGGTGCTCGGCGTGGACCCAGGGCATCCAGACGTGAAAGGGGAAAACGGCGAGCTTCGCGAATAGGCCAACCAAAAAAACGGCGATGATCCAGGGGGCGGCCGGGGTTCCGGCAACCGTGCCGAGGCGCACGATCTCGAAGTCGCCGGTCTGCGAGTACACAAGCAGCGACCCCGCAAGAAAGAAGACCGCCGAAAAAATCCCCCACAGCAGGCACATCATCGCGATGCGCACCCGCTGAATATAGCCGAAATAGGCCATGAGAAAATAAAGGGCCAGGGTCAGCAGCTCGAGGAAGAAATACATCGCGATGAGGTTGGTCGCGAGCGCGACCCCCGCGAAGCCGATCGGAAAGAGCAAAAAGAGCGCATAGAAGCGCGAGGTGTATCGCCAGCGCTCCCTCGGCGGGAGCGGACCGTAAATGCCCTCAATCCGGTAAGCAATGTAATGCTGCGAGAAGAGGGACAGCACCCAACAGAGGACGTTGGCGATGAACGCGACGGGCAGGCTGAGGCCGTCGGCAAGGAAGGCGAGCCGGATCTCCGGGGACAGAACAAGGTAGTCCTCCCGGATCGGGGGGGCCCCGCCCCAAAGCGCGGCCCCGGCGTGGGCGAGCCGTGCGGTGGTGTAGGCCAACACGAGGGCCGTGACCCAGCCGGCGGCCTTTCCCGCCCGCGGCCCGAGGAGAACCATGCCGACCGCGGCCGCCGCGGGAAGGAACACGACCTGGAGCAGCACTGAATCCGTCATCGGGTCCACCAGAGCATGGCAGCGAGAAAAACAATGGTCGCCGACAGGATGTAGGCCAAGTTGTCGGTGAGCTCGGGGGCGTCGGAGCGCACCCGCTCGATCAGGCGCCTTGCGCCGCGGCCGACGAGCCACGGCAGCCCGAGGTGCACTGCGGTGTCCCAGGCCGCCTCGAAGCGCTCTGCGACCCAGGACGCCAGGCGCCGAGCCCCCCCCACGAAGAACCACCCGTAAAACCGGTCAATGTACCAGCGCTCCCAGAGAAAAATGTGAACGAGCTTGAGCAGGGTCGAACGCGCCAGCAGCGCCTGCACGTCCCCGCAGCGCCGCACGTAGAAGAGCAAGGCCGGCAGCCCACCGATCAGCAGGGCGGCGGCCGTCAACGCCGGAACCAGCAACGGCGAAGTCGGCGGCGCGGCAGGTTCGGAGAATAAGGGCCGCGGGAGCTGCGGGAGCTGCGAGGCGAAGAGGGCCTTCAGGCCGTTTTCGACCCCGGGGCCGAGCAGGCCCATCGCGAGGATCCCCGCCGCCAACACGGCGCAGGCGAACGTCTGCGAGGGAAGCCCCTCGGAGACGTGAGGGTCCCCGTCGTGGGACCGCTCCGAAGGGGCGCCGTGGAAGACCATGCCGAGCATGCGCACGGTATAGAAGGCCGTGAACACCGCCGCGGCGACGGCGATCGCCAGCAGCGTGAATTGCCCCGATGCCAGGCACACCTTCATCACCGCCTCCTTGCTCCAGAACCCGGGAAACGGTGGGACCCCCATCAGGGCGAGCCCCGCCACGGTCATGAACGCCCACGTGTAGGGGAGGGCTCGGCGCAGCCCCCCCATCTCGTGCATGTAGATCGAATGCACGGCATGGATCACGGTCCCGGCGCAGAGAAAGAGGCAGGCCTTGAAGAAGGCGTGGGTGAGCAGATGAAAGATCCCCGCGGTGTAGCCCCCGGCCAAGAGATCCGGGGAAAACCCCGCCAGGCCGAGGGCCAGCATCATGTAGCCGATCTGGCTCACGGTCGAATAGGCGAGCGCTTTTTTCAGCTCAAGCGCCACGAGCCCCTGCGAGGCGGCTAGAAACGCGGTCACCGCGCCGATCCAGGCCGTCAGCGTGAAGAACATCGCCGCCTCGCGGATCTCGACCATCCAGAGGCCGATCGCGAACATGGGCACGAAGCGTGCGACCAGAAAAACGCCGCTCTTCACCATCGTGGCGGCATGGATAAGCGCCGAGACCGGGCCTGGACCGGCCATCGCCTCGGGGAGCCACTCGTGCAGCGGAAACTGCGCCGATTTGCCCACCGGGCCGGCAAGCAGCAAGATGCTGACCAGCCCGATCGTCCCCGGCGCGGCGGCCATGCGCGCGATCCAGTCGGGCGCCGTCCGGTAGAGCGTCAGCAGATCGAGCGTCCCCGCATAATGGTAGAGGATCAGGATGCCTCCCAGCATGAGCATGTCGCCGGCGCCGGTGACGATCAACGCCTTCAGGCCGCAGGCCGAGGGGGATTGAAAAGGGAAAGGAGCGGGTCCGCCGATCCAGTACGCCTTTGGATCACGGTAGTAATACCCGATCAGGGCGTAGCTGCAGAGCCCGACCATCTTCCACCCGACGAAGGTGAAAAGCAGGTTGCTGGAGAGCACGAGAAGCAGCATGCTGCCGATGAAGAGGTTCATGAGCGTCCAGAAGCGCGCGACCTCCGGTTCGTCCCTCATGTAGCCCAGGCAGTAGATCATGATGAGGAAGCTGATCCAAGCGACGACATTGGCGACGACGAGGCTCAGGGGATCGAGAAGCACGCCAAGGCTGACCTCGATCGGGGTCGATAGCCAGCGCACAGCGGAAACGGCCGGCAGCCGTTCGGGCTCGGTGAGAAGGACAAGAAGCCTCCCCGTGCAGAGCGCGGCCGCACCGGCGAACGCGACTGCCGCCAGCCCCATCGCCCGCCGGCCAAGCCGCACGAAGAGAGGCGTCGACCCCGCTCCCACGAGCGGCAGGATCCAGCTCAGCCAAGCGAAGAGCATCTCCACGTGCGCAGTCCTCCGGAGGCCCCCGGCGTCAGAACGCGGGGACGCCTCGTGCGATGACGCCTTCCACGATCGGCCCGTTCCAGATCCCGACGGCGAGAATCGCCGCGGCGAGCACCAGCATGGGCAGCAGCATCGATAGGCTCATCTCGTCCCTTCGGCCCGCTTCCGCCGCCGGTTCCCGCTTCAGGTCGGCCCCCCGGTCCGGCCGAAAGAAGGAGCTCTCGATCACCCGGAAGAAATAGAAGAAATTGAGCAGGGTGCTGATGAGGATGACGACGAGGAACGCCCAGGAACGGGTTTCGATCGTCCCGAAGAGAAGGTAGATTTTGCTGAAAAACCCTCCTGTCGGGGGGATGCCCACCATCGAAAACACGGCGATCAAAAAGGCCAAGGTCGTCAGCGGCATGCGGGCGGGAAGCCCGCGCAGCCGGAAGAGGTGCAGCGTGCCCATCTTCTGCGCGATCCCGCCCGCCGCCTGGAAGAGTACCGCCTTCATGAGGGCGTGGTTGAGAATGTGAAGCACGGCCCCCGTGAAGGCGAGAGGGTGAGCGAGGCAGACGCCCAGGGCGATGTAGCCGACGTTGGCGACCGAGGAATAGGCGAGCATGCGCTTGAGGTTCGTCTGCGCGATCGCCAGGATGGAGCCGGCCAGGATCCCCGCGGCGGCGAGCCAGGCGATCCACCCGATGATCGGCGGAAACCCCGTCAGCATCAGAATCCGGATCATCACGTAGGCGGCCACCTTGGTCCCGATCGGGGCGATGAGGGCCGTGGCGGCCGAGGAGGCGTGCGTGTAGGCGTCGGGCAGCCAGCCGTGCATCGGGAAGAGCGCCATCTTCAGGGACGCCCCAAGGACCATCAACAGGATCCCGGAGACGACCGGGACCGAATACCCTTGCAAGGCGAGCAGCCTGGCCATGTCGGCCATGTTCAGGGTGCCCTGCGTGATGTAGAGGAAGGCGAGCCCCAGTAGGTAGAAGGAGGCGCCCACCGTCCCCATGGTGAGATAGCGGAACGCCGAGAAGGAGGCGCGGCGGCCGCCCACGGCGACCAGGGCGTAGCCGGCGAGCGCGCTGATCTCGAGAAACACGTAGAGGTTGAAGAGATCCCCCGTGATCACCATGCCGGAGAGCCCGGTGAGCAGCAACAGGGCGAGCGAAGCGAAGGGCACGGCCCGCTCCGGCATTTCCACCGCAACGCTGCGCCGGGCGTACAGGAGGACCAGGAAGCCGATTCCCGTGACCACCACTTCGAGAAACGCGGAAAGGGGGTCCATGACGAATTCGATGCCGATCGGCGGCGGCCAGCCGCCCAGGCGATAGTGCAGGACCCCCTCGGTCAACACCTTCTCCAATCCGGCGAAGGAGAGGAACGCTGCGAAGGCCGCGCCCGCGAATGTGGCGGCCCAGGCCGCCGACGCCCGCCACCAGCCCAGCAGGGGGACGAGAAGGGAGAGGAAGAGGTAGGTGATCGGGATCAGCAGAGGAATGGGGGTGCCGATCATTCCTCGTCCTTCATGCGCTCCAGCAGGAGCGGTTCCTCGATGGTGCCGTAGTTGCGGTAGATGTCGATGATCAGGGCGAAGGAGACCCCGAGAGTGACGACCGCGACCACGATCGCGGTCAGCATCAGGCAGTGCGGCAAGGGGTTGAGGTAGGCGTTGGGGTAGTCCGGACCGAGGGCGGGGTCCAGCACCGGCACCGTCGCCCCGTCCTTAAAGCCGCTGGCGATGTAGAGCAGGATCACCGAACTCTGGAGGATGGACATGCCGATGATCTTCTTCATCAGGTTGCGCTTGACCATCATCCCGTAGAGCCCGATGAGAAAGAGCACGACGAGCAACAGGTAGACGTAGTGGCCGCGGATCAGTTCCATCATGGCGCAACCGGCGTCCTTTCCGGCCCCTCCGGGCCGGGGTCAACCCCTTTCTCTCTTGGTTTCCGCACGTCCTCCATGCGCCGCGCCTCCGGCTCGGGGGTCGCGGTGGCGCTTGCTTCACCGCGGCTGTCCACGATCTCGTCGTAGATGGCGATCAGGGCCATCATGACCCCGACGGTCACCCCCGCCTCGATCAGGAGGATCCCGAGGTTCCGCAGGCCGGGCGGGTCGAGCCCCGGGATCGGCAGAAACGCGTAATTCAGGAACTCCCCGCCGGCGAGCAGCGCGGCGAGCCCGGTCGAGGCGTAGATCAGCACGCCGAGTGCGCTCAGCCCGACCGCGATCCCCGTGCGGAAGACGACCTGGCTCATGTCCATGCCGAGGGCGAGACGGCCGAGCATCACGCTGACGGCGAGCAGCACCCCGCCCTGGAACCCGCCGCCGGGGCTGTAGTGGCCGTGAAAGAAGACGTAGAGGGCGACGAGCTGGATCACGGGCATGAGCCCGCGGATCGCCACCTGGATGATGGGGCTGGTGGAGGCCGACTTCATGGTTTTCTCCGCCGCAGGATGAACAGGACCGACACCGAGCCGGTGAAGACGACGAGGGTCTCCCCCAGCGTGTCGAACCCGCGGTAGTCGGCCAGGATCACGGTCACCATATTGGGCGTGCGGGCGTCGGCGTAGGCGTGGCGGATGTAGTAGGTCCCCGCGACGGGAGCTCCCGCGGGGTTGATCGCACGGTGGCTGGGGGCCTTGAGATCCCCCCGCGCCGGAAGGCCGCACACGGCAAGCGCCAGCAGGACGCCCAGGGCCAGAAGCAACAGCCAATGGAACGACTTGCGCATAGGCTTCAATCGAGGCTGCTTCGCGTCGTGCAAAAGATCGCCAGGATGTTGAAAATGCCGACCGCCCCCGCCCCGACCACGGCCTCGGTGAAGGCGACGTCGATTGCCCCCATGGAGACCATGAGGCCGGCGGACATGAAGCTGAAAATGTTCAGGGTCACGACGGCGGCGAGCAGGCTCCGGATGTGCAAGGCGATGAGCGCGGCGGTAATCATGACCAGCATCATCAGCAGCTCAATCTCCCAATGCATGCGGCTCCTCCGCTTCGGCCGTTTCGTCTCCGGGTCGGACCCAGGGCTTGAGGCCGTAAGCCAGGGCCCGTCGGGTCATCTGATGGGTGGCCACGGGGCTGGTCAAGGCGACGAAAATGCTGACCAGCGCGAGCTTGGCGCTCACGAGGGTCAGCCCTTCGTAGACGATCATCCCGGCGATGAAGAGCATGATGCCGAGCGTGTCGATCTTCCCTGCGGCGTGGGCCCGCGTGAAGAAATCGGGCATCCGCAGGATGCCGATGCTGCCGACCAGCATGAAAAAAACGCCCCCCACCATGAAGGCGCCGGCGAGCAGGTTCGAGCAGAACTCCATCTCCCTCACCTCTTCCCCGCCGCCTGGGTGCGAAAATACTTGGACATGGCGATGACCCCGGCGAAGTTCAGGATGGCATACCCCATGGAGATGTCCACGAACATGTCGATCCGTTCGTAAAGAAAGCCGAACAAGAGGATCAGGGTGAGGGTCTTGCTGCCGACGGCGGAGGCCCCGAGCAGTCGGTCGCCCACCGTGGGCCCTTTGTACACGCGGTAGAACGGAATGAGCAGAATCACACTGAGAACGATGGCCAGCGCGAAGAACAGGGTCTGCATGGGCTGTCCTTTAGGGCTCCCTGGGGGAATCGCTCAGGATCTCGGCATCGAAGCAGGCATCTTCCCGGCGGCATTCCCGCAGATAGATGCGCGCGACACGGTATTCCATGTCGCCCGCGAAGAGCCCCTCGGCCGCCTCCCGGGTGATGGCGTGGACCAAGAACCTGTTGCCCTCGACCTCGACCGTGATCGTGCCCGGGGTCAGGGTGATGGAATTGCCGAGGATGACCCGCGCCTGGACATTCGGCTGCATGGATCGGAACCGGACCAGGCAGGGGCTGATCGGCAACAGCGGGTGCATCACGAGGTAGGCCACGTAGAGGCCCGACTGCACGATCTGCCAGAGAAGCCACAGGAGATAGGCGAAAAGCCGGTGCAGAAGGATCGGGTGCTCGGTGGGGGTCTCCCCGGGTTGCAGGGGCAGAAGGTGCAGCCGGTGGTTGAGCAGCAAAACGAGCGCGACCGAAAAGACGCCGTAGGCGAGGTGCAGGGCGTCGAACATCCCGCTCAGCACGAGCCAGAGGCAAAAGAGCAAGACGGCCTGGATGGCCCGCGCGCGAAAGAGCCGCCACCGCGCCCCGGAGAGGGGGGGCGGAGGACTCGGGAGGTCCTGCGTTGCCGCGGATTTCGGCTCCATCCGGTCACACCGCAAGGAAACGGGGATGCAGAGGCTCCGGCTCAGCGGGTGAAGGCGAGAGCAGGCGTTGCGGGGCTCCGCATTTTTGGAGACCCGTTCTTGGCACACCCGGCAGGTCTTGTCAACGGCCTGCGGGTGCGCCGGCGGCGGGGGGCGACGAAAAGGGCTTTATCTCGCCCCCGCGGGCTGGTACAAGGGCAGGCGTCCCCCGCCCGCACCCCCTCTGGAGGAGCCATGACCGAGACCGCCGCCGCCCGGGAAGCCCTCGAGCTCACCTGCGCGCTCATCGGCTTCCGCACCCTCGCCTCGCGGCCCGAGGAAATCGAACGCTGCCTCGCCTTTCTCGAGGAGCGCCTGGCGCGCTCCGGGGTCGCATCCCGCCGGGTGGTCCACGAGGGGCTGCCCTCGCTCCTCGTCACGCGGCCGGACGGCACCGCGCCCGTGCTGCTGATGTCGCACATCGACGTCGTCGACGCCCCCGAGACGCTCTTCACCCCGCGGATCGAAAACGGGATGCTCTACGGCCGCGGCAGCATCGACGACAAGTACGCGGTCGCCCTCTCCGTCGTGCTCGCCGGCGAGATGCAGGAGGCCTTGCGCGCCCGCGGGCTCGGCCCGGAGGCCCTTCCCCTGGGGCTGCTCGTCACCGCGGACGAGGAGACGGGGGGCCGGCGCGGCGCCCAGGCCGCCCTGCGGCATCTGCGGGCCGGGTTCGCGATCGCCCTGGACGGCGGGAACCTCAGGAAGATCGTGGTCAAGGAAAAGGGGATCCTGCGGCTCAAGCTGATCGCCCGCGGCAAGGCGGCGCATGCGGCGCGGCCCTGGCTGGGCGAAAACGCGATCGACCGGCTGATCGCGGACATCGCCGTGGTGCGGCGTCACTTCGCGCTCGAGGCCCCCGACCGCTGGCACCGCACGATGAACCTGAGCCGCATTCAGGGCGGCCGGGCCGTGAACCAGGTCCCCGACGAGGCCGAGGCCCTCTTCGACATCCGCTACACCGAGCAGGACGACCTGGACGCCCTCCTGGCGGGGATCCGCCGCGAGATCGCAGGCGAGCTCGTCGAGCTCGAGCGCGAGCCGCTCTTCCTCGGGGGGGAGAGCCCCCACCTCGAGCGGCTGGCCGCGATCGCCGGCTTCCCCGAGCTCGGCGCCGAGCACGGGGCGAGCGATGCGCGCTTTCTCTCCGCCTTCGGCGTCCCCGGGATCGTCTGGGGCGCCGACGGCGACGCGAGCGCCCACGCCCCGGACGAGCACCTGCGGATCGACAGCCTGGTCGCGCTCCACCGCATCCTCCTGGAGTTCTTTCTCGGGCTCTTGCCCGCGCGGTAAACCGCCATCCCGAAAGGAGGCCCCATGAACCGCACCCGGACGCTCTGCCTCTGCCTCGCCCTGGCCCTGGGCTTCGCCCTCTCGGCCCAGGCCGCCCCCAAGCCCGGGGGCACCCTCGTCTTCGGCCGCGGGGGGGACAGCGTGGGCCTGGACCCGGCCTACGAAACCGACGGCAACTCCTTCATGATCGGCGACAACGTCTTCGAGGCGCTGGTCTTCTACAAGGACGAGTCCGTCGAGCTCGAGCCGGGGCTCGCGGAGTCCTGGACCATCTCGCCCGACGGGTTGACCTACACCTTCAAGCTGCGCCGGGGGGTCACCTTCCACGACGGCACCCCCTTCAACGCCAACGCCGTGGTCTTCTCCCACGGCCGGCAGATGAAGGAGCGCAAGGTCAAGTTCTTCGGCCAGGGATGGGAGATCCCGCCCCAGGAGCGCACCCCGGAGTACTGGGTCTCGATGGAGATGGACAAGACCGTGGAGGCGATCGAGGCCGTGGACGAGTACACGGTCGTCTACCGCCTGAAGCGGGTCGAGGCGCCCTTCCTCGCCAACCTCGGCATGGACTTCGCCGACATCATCAGCCCCACCGCCTTCCTCAAGAACCCCAAGGAGTTCGTGCGCAACCCCGTCGGCACCGGCCCCTTCCGCTTCGTCAAGTGGGTGAAGGACGACCAGATCGTGCTCGAGAAGAACAAGCAGTACTGGGACAAGCGCGGCGGGCCCTACCTCGACCGGGTGATCTTCCGGGCGATCCCGGAGAACTCGGTGCGCTTCCTCGAGCTCAAGACCGGCAACATCCACATCTGCCAATTCCCCAACCCGGCGGACATCGAGCTGGCGAAGAAAGACCCCAAGATGAAGCTCGTCAGCCAGCCCGGGATGAACATCGGCTACCTCGGCTTCAACCACACCAAGGAGCCCTGGAAGAGCAACGTGAAGCTGCGCCAGGCCATCGCCCACGCGATCAACCGCAAGGCGATCGTCGACAACATCTACCAGGGCCAGGGCCAGCTCGCCCGCAACAACATCCCGCCGACGATGTGGGGCTACAACGAGCAGGTCCCCCTGATCGAGTACAGCGTCGAGAAGGCCAAGGCGCTTCTCGCCGAGGCGGGCTACCCCGAGGGCAAGGGGCTCGAGGAGATTACGCTCTGGTCGATGCCGGTCGCCCGGCCCTACAACCCCGAGGGGCTCAAGGTCGGGGTGGCCATGGTGGCCGATCTCGCCAAGGTCGGCATCCGGGCGCGCGTGGTGAGCTACGAGTGGGGCACCTACCTCAAGCGCCAGCGCGAGCAGCCCCCGGACATGGACCTCTTCCAGCTCGGCTGGACCGGGGACAACGGCGACCCGGACAACTTCCTCGCCGTCCTCTTCGACGGGCTCGCCTCGAGCGCCATCCGCACCCAGTGGCACAACGAGCGCTACCACGAGCTCATGGTCCGCGGCCGCCAGACGACGGACCCGGCCCAGCGCGCGGAGATCTACAAGCAGGCGAACCTCCTGCTCTACGAGGAGATGCCCGTGATCCCGATCGCCCACTCCACGGTGACCTGGCCGATGCTGAAGAAGGTGATGGACTTCAAGCTCCACCCGACGGCCTCGATCCGCATGAAGAACGTGTGGCTGGAGAAGTAGGAGCGGCCCGTGGGCGCCTTCATCCTCCGCCGGATCCTCATCCTCTTCCCGACGCTCCTGGGGGTCTCGATCATCGTCTTCCTGATGCTCCACCTCACCCCCGGGGACCCGGCGGAGCTCCTGCTCGGCGAGCG
Source organism: Desulfatibacillum sp. (assembly GCA_020725555.1). GTDB lineage: Bacteria > Desulfobacterota > Desulfobacteria > Desulfobacterales > SpSt-501 > SpSt-501. The sequence goes on along the minus strand of DYEU01000012.1, from coordinate 1,624 downwards.
CGCCTCCCCCGAGGCGCTCGCCGAGCTCCGCGAGCACCTCGGCCTGAACCGGCCGCTCCTCGAGCAGTACGGCCTCTTCCTCAAGCGCCTGCTCCGCTTCGATCTCGGCGAGACGATCTGGACCCGCCAGAAGGTGGCGATCGAGATCCGGCAGCGCTTTCCGGCCACGATCGAGCTCTCCGTGGCCGCGCTCCTCATTAGCTGCACGATGGGGGTGCTCCTGGGCATCGTCTCGGCCACCCGGCAATACTCCCTCTTCGACTACCTGAGCATGCTCGGGGCGCTCGTCGGCGTGAGCATGCCGATCTTCTGGCTGGGGCTGGTCTTCATGCTGGTCTTCTCGGTGAACCTCGGCTGGCTGCCGATCTCGGGGCGGCTGAGCGTCGGGGTGGAGCTCGAGGTGATCACGAACTTCTACCTCCTGGATGCGCTGCTCACCAACAACCTGGAGGCCTTCCGGGACGCCCTGTGGCACCTGATCCTGCCCGCGGTCACGCTCTCCACGATCCCCACGGCCATCGTCGCCCGCATGACGCGCTCGGCGATGCTCGAGGTGCTGCGGCAGGACTACATCAAGACCGCCCGCGCCAAGGGGCTCTCCCCCTTCCAGGTGATCTTCAAGCACGCGCTGCGCAACGCGCTGATCCCGGTGGTGACGACGGTCGGGCTGCAGTTCGGGGTGCTCCTCGGGGGGGCGATCCTGACCGAGACGATCTTCGCCTGGCCCGGGGTCGGCAAGTGGATGTACGACGCGGTCATGCAGCGCGACTACATGGTGATCCAGAACGGAACCCTCCTCATCGCCGGGCTCTTCGTGGTCATCAACCTGGCGGTGGACGTCCTCTATGCGGTGATCAACCCGCGGATCAGCGTGCGATGACATGAAGGCGCCCGAAGACCGCCACCCCCTCATCGATTCGCTGGCGCAGCTGTGGCGCAACAAGACCGCCGTGGCCGGGCTCTGTATCATCTGCGCCTTCGTCGCCTGCGGCCTGTTCGCCCCGCTTTTGAGCCCCCACGACCCGGTCGCGACCGCGCTCTACGAGCAGCTCAAGCCGCCCGCCTGGGCGGAGGGCGGCTCGCGCCAAAACCTCCTCGGCACCGACGACCTGGGCCGCGACATCCTCTCGCGCATCCTCCACGGCGCGCGCGTCTCGCTGCTCGTCGCCGTGGTGAGCGTGGGGCTCGCCTTTCTCGCCGGCACCCTGATCGGCAGCGTGGCGGGCTACTGCAAGGGCCGCCTCGACAACCTCGTCATGCGCGGCATCGACATCGTGCTCTCCTTCCCCTACATCCTGCTCGCGATCGTGGTCGTCGCCTACCTCGGGCCAAGCCTCCAGAACGCCATGCTCGCGATCGCCGTCACCTACGTGCCGCGCTTTGCGAGGATCGTCCGGGGAAGCGTCCTCGAGGAATCCGAAAAGGACTACGTGACCGCCGCGCGCGCCCTGGGGGCGGGGGGCGCCCGCATCCTCTTCCGCGCGATCCTGCCGAACTGCATGGGACCGCTCATCGTGCAGACGACGCTCAGCTTCGCCTCGGCGATCCTGGATGCGGCCGCGTTGAGCTTCCTCGGCCTGGGCGCCCAGCCGCCCACGCCGGAGTGGGGGGCCGACATCGCCCG
>DYEU01000011.1 GCA_020725555.1 Desulfatibacillum sp. | reverse complement strand
GCGTTGCCGACGATGACGGCGAGGATGTTGTTGAAGTCGTGGGCCACCCCGCCGGCGAGCGTCCCGATCGCCTCCATCTTCTGCGCCTGCTGCAACTGCGCCTCCAGCTTCCGCCGCGCCGCCTCGGCCTGAAGACGCTCGCTCACATCGGAAACGAAGGCATAGAGAATGTCTTTACCCTCCACCTGAAAATGGCTTGTTGCGATCTCCACCGCGAAGATCGTCCCGTCCTTGCGGCGGTTCTGGCTCTGGATCATCCGCGAAACGCCCGATTTCAGCTGCCCGATCAGCCGCTTCCACCGTTCGTGGGTCACCTGCGGATCGATCTCGAAGACCGTCATCCGCAGCAGCTCCTCCCTTGCGTAACCCAGCATGCGGCAGGCGTGTTCGTTGGCGTCCAGGATGCGCCCTTCATCGTTCAGGCGGTAAATGCTCATCGCCGCCTTCTCGATGCAGAAGCGGGTAAGCAAGAGCTCATCCTCGGTCTTTTTCTTTTCGGTGATGTCCTGGACGAGCGAGATGAAATGGAGGGGATTGCCCTTTTCGTCGCGCCGGAGGCTCGATGAGATCTGCGCCCAGACGATCTCCCCGTCGCGGCGGATGAGGCGCCTTACCTGCTGGGCGGATGCCACCCTCCCATCGAGCAATTGGGCAAGGAACATGGTTCTCTTCTCGATTTCATCCGGGTGGTGAAACAGGGAGCCGGGCTTCCCGATCAGCTCCTCCCGGCGGTAGCCCAGGATCGAGCAGAGAGCAGGATTGACGTCGAGAACGGTCCCCTCGGGCGATACGAGCGTCATGCCGATCGAGGCCTCCTCGAAGGCCTTGCGGAACCGCTCCTCGCTTCGGGCGAGCTCCCGCCGCGCACGCTCCAGGTGCTCGATCTGATCGGCGATCTGCCGCCTCATCGTCTCGTAGGTGCGGGCGAGCTCGCCGATTTCGTCGGGCCGCCCCAGAACCGCGGCGGCGACGGCGGGCGGGGAAGGGTTCCCCTCGAACCGCGCCACCGCCTCCGCGAGGTCGCGGATCGGCGAAACGAACGTTTGCAGGGCTCGCCGGTTGAGGCCATAGAGCGCAAGCAGCGTGACCCCGACCACGAGGCCGAGGGCGAAGAGCACCTGCAGGGTTTTCTCTTCGGCGTAGCGGGTGTATTCGCGTTCGATCGAGCGTCCGAGATCGCTTGCGATCCGCGCGGCCCACATGAACTCTTCGAGGTAGGTGGTCGCCGCCACCATCAGGGTGCGGCCCTCAAGCGGGACCCGCACCGGGCAGACGGCCATGTACTTGCGGGTGCGGAATCCGTCCGGCTCGATCCACTCGTAGAAGCCCGCGTCCTCCTTCCCTTCCGGCGGGGCGTTGTAGATGCTCCACCAGTCGGGCAGCGTCGCGGCGCGTTCCGAAAGCGGGCGGTCAAACAGCGCGGGGTCGGGGTGAAAGCGCATGAGGCCGGTTCCGGCCTCGTAGAGCGCCGTGTAGCCGGAGACGCCGACGCGCTGCACGGCGATCTGGGCGAAGAGCTCGCTTTGCCGGAGTTCCGCCAGGGTCACGCCGGGGTGTTCGCGGAGATAGGCCTCGACCTGCCGGGCGACGTCCTGCGCGCGGGCCTTGATTTGCAACCCGCCGTCACCGGCGACCATCTGCTCGATCATGGCCTCGAGGCGCTTTAGCGAGCCCGTGATCAGCTCGGCCACGTGGTGCCGGGCAACCCAGGCCGCGGCGGCGACGAAGACGAAAAAGGCGAACAGCGGGGTGAGCGAAAGCGCAAGCATGCTGTGCCGGAGGCTCTCCGCCAGCGACCGGCGCGGGTTTCGAGGGTCAGGCATTGCACGTTACCTCCTTGCGGGGAGCTTGCCGTCCGCACTCCCGGCCAGAGGGGATGATAGACGGAACGCAGGGGAGACGACCGGCCGATGCGGGCCGGCCGAGCCCTCTCCGATAGCGGTATCGATCCCCCGGCGGGCAAACTTGAGGGGGGAGGCAACGGCACCGGGGGATGGCAGGCGGGCCGCCTCTGCGGATGGGCAGGAGAGGGGCGGGCTTCCGGGGGGATCGGGGTTCTCACGATCCTTGCGGCGGCAGCCGGCGGTTTTCCTCTTCAAGGAGCGTTTTCAGGGCGTTTGCCAGGTCGGCCAGGGTGAGGGGTTTGTAGAGAAAAGCGGCCACCCCCGCGGCGCGGGCCCTAACCTCGGCGCCCGGGTCGCTGAAGCCGGTGCAGAGAGCGACGGGGATGCCGGGGTGGATCTCCCTCAGGCGGCGTGCGAGCTGGATGCCGTTCATCTGCGGCATGCTCAGGTCGGTGACGACGGCGCAGTAGCGCCGGGGATGGGCGCGGAAGGCCTCCAGGGCCTCGAGGGGGCTTGTGCGGATCTCGGGCGTGTAGCCGATGCAGGAAAGCATCTGCAGGCCCATCTCCGCGAGGGCGGGCTCGTCGTCCACGAACAGGACCACTCCCTCGCCGTGCGGGATCGCGACCGGGGCGGCGGGATGGGGCGCATCGGTCGCGAGCGGACGGGCGGCGGGCAGGAAAACCTGGATCTCCGTCCCGAGGCCGGGTTCGCTTTCGACCCGGATGAATCCGCCGTGGTGGCGCACGATGCCATGGACCACGGAGAGGCCGAGTCCGGTGCCCTTGCCGGCGGGCTTGGTCGTGAAGTAGGGCTCGAAGATGCGCTCGCGGATGCGGGGATCGATGCCGCAGCCGCTGTCGGACACGGCAAGGCGCACGAAGTGCCCGGCCTCGATGTCGGGTTCGAAACGCAACTCCTCCTCGGAGAGTCTGACCGCATCGAGCCGGATGCCGAGCCGCCGCGTCGGCGTCCCCTCCATGGCGTGGGCGGCGTTGGTGCAGAGGTTCATGAGCACCTGCTGCATCTGGGTGGGGTCGGCCATGACCGGCGGTAGATCGGCGGCGATGGCCTCGCGGATCTCGATCGCGGAGGGCAGGGTGGATTTGAGGAACTGGGCGGTTTCCTTGACCACGGGCTTGAGGTTGACGAGGATCTTTTCCTGGGTGCCGCGGCGGCTGAAGGCGAGGATCTGCCTCACGAGATCGCGCGCGCGGACCGATGCGGCGAGGATCTGGCGGAGACAGCCGCGGTCGGCTGCGGAGAGGCTCTCGGAGAGCTCAAGCAGGTTGGCGTTGCCGATGATGACGGCGAGGATGTTGTTGAAGTCGTGGGCCACCCCGCCGGCCAGCGTCCCGATCGCCTCCATCTTCTGCGCCTGCTGAAGCTGCGTTTCCAGGCGTTTGCGGTCCTCCTCCGCCCGGCGGATGTCGGTCAGGTCGATCACGACCCCGCGGACGCCGACCGGGATTTCCTCCCGGAGGATGCTTCCGGCCAGGATCCTCACCGGAAACGGGGTCCCGTCTTTGCGGAGGGCGGTGTACTCGGGGGGGTCGATCTTTTGGCCGGCGACAACCCTGCGGATGTCCGCCCGGACACGCTCGCGGTCGGCCGGGGAAAAGGCCTCCAACACCTGGAAGCCCGAGGCGAGGTCGGCCGGCTGGTAGCCGAACAGGGCATGTCCCTTCTGGTTGAGGTAGAGGAGATTGCCGTCGGCGTCGATTTCGAAAATCCCCTGGGGGAGAAACTCCGCGAGCTCGCGGTACTTGCGCTCGGCCTCCTTGAGCTGCGCGTCGATCTCGCGCAGCCGGGTGATGTCGCGCGTGATGGAGAGGATCACCTCCTCTCCCTGGAGCTTGAACACCTGCGCCGACATGAGCCCGATCCCGGTCGATCCGTCTTTTCGGCGGAAGCGGGCTTCCAGGTTTTCCACGTGCCCCTCGCGCCGCAGGCCCTCCAGGAGCCGTTGCCGGTCGGCGGGGTCGTTCCAGATGTCGAGCTCGAGCGAGGTCTTCCCGAGGGTCTCTTCCCGGCTGTATCCCGTAAGCCGGGTGAACCCCTCGTTGATGTCGAGAAAGAGGCCGTCGGTGAGCCGGTTCAGGTTGATCGCATCGGGGCTCGTGCGAAAGGCGAGGCGGAATTTTTCCTCGCTTTGCCGCAGCGCCTCCTCGGCCTTCAGGCGCTGGGTGACGTCGGTGATGAACCCCTCGATCGCCAGGCAGCGGCCGGAGGGGTCGAAGACCCCCTGGCCGGCCTCCCAGACCCACTTTTCCTCGCCCCGCGCGGTGCGGATGCGGTAGGTGAGCTGAAAGGGGCCTTGCCGCGCGAGCGCCTCCTGCACGCCGACCCAGACGTGCCGGCGGTCCTCGGGGTGGATGAGCTCGGCGTAGCTGACGCGGGCATTGCCGAGGAGATCCTCCGGGGGATGCCCCGTGAGGGGAAGGCATCCCGTGCTGACAAATTCCATGGTCCAGGAGGGGTCGTTGCGGCAACGGTAGGCCATGCCCGGCAGATTCGCCATGAGGGTGGCGAGCCGGCGCTCGCTCTCGGCGAGCCGGGTCTCAGCCGCTACGCGGCCCCCCGCGTCGTGGACGATCACGCAAAGAAAGTCTTTTCCCTGCCGCCGGAGGCGGGCGACGGCGACCTCGACCGCGATCGAGGAGCCGTCCGCCAGCCGGTGGCGGCCGATCGTGGCGCGGCCGGGGGACAAGCCGCCCCCCGCGGCGTTGCCCGTCTCTCCCCGATCCGCGGACAACTCCTCGAAGGCCATCGCCTTCAGCGCCTCCGCGCTCCAGCCGTACAGGCGGCAGGCCGCGGCGTTCGCCTGCGCGATCGTTCCCGTCTCCGCGTTCACCAGGAGCATCGGAACGGGCGCCTCGGCAAAAAAGCGCCCCAACGCCTCTTCCCCTGTTTCCTCCATCACGGTGCCGTTCCTCCGAGGCGGCTCAGCCCCGCTTGCGCCGGGCGGCCGTGCCCTTGCGGACCGAGAAGCCGAAGCGGCCGATCGTCGGCCCCAGGGCCGCATACTCGCCGTGCACGTAAGCCATCAGGCCCGCGTTCTCGAGGGCGAGCCGGCCCTTCGCATCGAGCAGCGCAGCGCTCACCTGGACGGCGAGAATTTCGGCGAGAAAGAGGGTGTGCGAGCCGAGGGCGAGCGTTTTCGTGACCCGGCACTCGAGGTTCACCGGGCACTCGGCGACGAGGGGGCAGGAGACCCGCGTCGCCGGCAGTGGGGTGAGCCCCGTTTCGCGGAACTTGTCGACGTCGCGGCCGGATTTCACCCCGCACCAGTCCACGTGGCGGGCCAGCTCCCGGCCCGGCAGGTTGACGACGAACTCGCCGGTCTTGCGCAGGATGGGGTAGGAGAACCGCTCGGGACGCACGGCGATCCCGAGCATGGGCGGCTCGGAGCAGACCGTGCCGACCCAGGCGATGGTGATGAGGTTCGCCGGAAAGCCGCGGCTTCCGCCGCAGCTGACCAGCACCACGGGCACCGGGGCCAGGAGGTTTCCCGGTTTCCAGGCGCGCTTGGGGGGTGGGCCGGGTGCGGCCGGCGCTTTCCGCCGGCGGGGGCCGGAGGCGGGCTTGCGGGTCATGGTCGTTCTCCTAAAGATTCCCCGGGGGGCGATGGGATCGCGGTCAGGGGGAGGTTCTGCGGCAGATTCGCCGCGGCGGCGCGAAAGCGCTCGAGGGCCCGGTGCACGCGGTCCGCCTCTGTGCCCGGCAGGGCGGCAGGCGCCGGCGCGGCGCGGCTGCCGCAGTCGAGCGCGGTGCAGACGCGCTCGAGGGTGAGCAGACGCGGGTCGAGGGCCGGGAGCAAACGCGGGGCCTCGCCTGCGGGCGCGGCCGTCTCGCAGAGGATCCCCGCCTCCGTCAGGGCGACGGCTGCCTCGCGGGCCGCCCGGAGCGGGAGCCCCGCGGCGGCGGCGAGCCCGCGGAGATCGCCGGGGCCTTCCCCCGCCTCAAAGCGCAGGGCCGCGGCGCGGGCGAGGCAGCAGGCGGCGATTTTTCGCTGGGCGGCGCTCGTCAACCGGCCCCCGCGCGGAAGCCCTCCGCCGCCGTCGCTGTGCTCGCAGGCATAGGTGATTTCGGCACCGAAGAGAAAAATCATCCAGCTCGCCTGCATCCAGACCAGAAAGAGGGGGACGGCGGCGAAGCTCCCGTAGATCGCGTTTTTCTCGGCCACCCCGACTTGCAGATCGATGATGAGCCACTGGACGGCGAGATAGAGAACGGCCGCCACGGCTGCGCCGCAGGAGGCCGAGGAGAGGCGGACGGGGGTGTTCGGCATCGCCTTGTAGAACAAGGCGAAGAGCGCCCACATCAACGCCAGCGGCATGAGGCGCAATGCGGCCTGAACGAGGGGGCCGAAGGCCGCCAGCGCCGCGAAGCGCGCCGCGAGGGCCTCGAACTGGGCGCCGGCAACGACGCTCGCGCTGCCGGCGGCAAGAAAGAGAAGCGGGGCGCACAGGAGCACGGCGAGGTAGTCGGCGAAGCGGCGGGCGAGGCGGCGCGGCCTCTTCACCTCCCACATGGCGTTCAGGGCGGACTCGATTTGCCGCATCACCTTGACCGCCGACCAGAACATCACCAGGACCCCCACCCCCGCGATCAGCCCGCCGCGGACGTTTTCCAGAAGATTGCGGGCGAAGCCGAGGATCCGCTCGAGCGCCTCCTCCTGGCCGGCGAGTTGCTCGACCAGCCGCTTCTCGAGCGTTTTCTCCAGGCCGAAGCCCTTGGCGATCCCGAAGAGCACGGCGAAGAGGGGCACGATGGAAAGGAGGCTGTAGAAGGTGAGGGCCGAGGCGCGGAGCGTGCCCTGGTCGGCGACAAACTCGCGCAAGGCGGTCGAGACGATCCGAAGAAGGCGGTAGAAAAGGGCCCGGGGGCGTGAAAGCCCGTCGCCGCTCCCGGGCCGCCAGATCTCCTCGGCGAAGAAGTCCCTTACGCGCCCCAGCCGTTTTTGCAGAGCCAAGGCCTCCTCCGTAGCGTGTTCTGCCTCAGAAGCTGAGGACGGTGCTCTCGAGCGCAAGCTCGATCAGCTCCTCGCCCTTGGCCATGCGGGCGCCGGGCACGAGGTCTTCAGGGGTGATCCGGCGGGTCACCGCGCAGGGCGTGCAGACGAGGATGGGCACCTCGTACTCCTGGAGGTAGAGCAGGTGGTCGGCCGCGGAATCGCCGGTCGCCGCCTGGAGGTGCTCGGCGATGCCGCGCTGGGCGAGGTAGACCCCCTCATCCAGGAGAAAGACCGTGCAGTCCAGCCCCTTCTTCCGGGCGGTCATCGCGAAGAAGAGCGCGCGGGTGGCGCGGTTGGGGTTGTCGGTGCCGCAGGAGAGGACGACGAGGACACGGCGGTTCATGGGGAAGCCTCCTTCGGGGTCGGCCGGTTTCGGTCACCCGGCGATCGACGGGGATAACAGCAGAAAGACGAAAAAAGCGCAACCCGCCCCCCCTGTAGGCTACCAGCCCCCTCCTCCCCCTCCTCCCCCGCCGCCACCCGAGGAGCCCCCGCCGCCCCCGCCCGAGCTCGAGCCGGGGGCGGTCGAGGCCGAGGCGATCGCCCCGCTCAGGGAAGCGCCGAGAGCGCCGGCGAAATCGCCGGGGGCCGACCCGTCCCAGGAAGCGCCCGAATACCACGAGGGGCGATAGGCATGCTTCCCCGCCGTTTGGCCGGCCGCGGCGAGAACGTCGGTGAACTTTTCCGCCCAGCGGTTTTCCACGCCCAGGGCGAGCGCGTAAGGCAGGTATTTCTCGAAGAGCGCCGGCGTGCGGCCTTCGGGGGCGAGCCGCTCGAGGCGGTCGGCCTCGGTGGCGGCGAGAAAGGCGCGGAACCCCTCGATCTGGTCGAGGAGGCGGCGGCCGAGGAGGGTGGGGGCTTTGAGGAGGTGGAAAAAGAGCAGGTTGACGGCCGCGGCGAGCACCGGAAAGGCGGCGAGCACCGTCGCGTGCTCGGCGAGCATCCACAGGGCGAAGCCTTCCCCGGCGAGAAACGGAAGCGAAAAGAGGGTCATGAGAAGCGCCGCGACCAGGTGGCCGATCGCCCGTTGCAGGCCCTGGCGGCCGACGAAGAGGGCCCGCCAGAGGGCCGCCGTCCGCTGGAGGAGGAAGAAGACCCCCACGCTCCAGACGGAGAGCCAGGCCCCAAGGAAGATCACCTCCGGCTGGGAGAGCGCGGTGAGAAAGCAGGCGCCCACGGCCGCAAGGGAAATCGCCGCCCCGGTGAGAAAGGCGCCGCGGTTTATGACGAAATGCGTTTTTTCGAAGGCCCCCCGCAGCGACGACTGCAGGGCGCCGCGGGCCGCGGCGATGGCGGGGCGGTGCTCGCGGTCGATCTCCACCGCCTGGGCCTTGCCGCCGAAAAGCTGCGCCAGCACGATCGCCTCGTCGGCGCTCGGGGGCTCCTTGCCGCCGGCGTTGCGGAGCAGGCGGAATCCGCTGCGCCCCTCTTCAATCGTCAGGTGCCCCTTGACCGCGAGGTTGAGGAGACCGGAGGCGAACACCCCATCGTCCCAGCCCATGCGGGAGATGAAGCGCACGGCGGCGGGCGAGAGACCCGCGGGCGGGGTGTAGCGGGGAACGATGACGCCTTTGTCCGGGTCCTTGCCGACGGCGCGCCAGACGGAAAGGTAGAAGAAGAGGATCACGGCGAGCCCCGCGGCCGCGACCGGGAGCTCCAGGTTGTCTTGCAGCAGGCGCAGGGCCTCGTCAGTGCCCGTGGGCGCCCGGACGTGGCCTTTCGGCCAGCCGACCACGATCGTCAACCCCTCGCGGGGGGCGAGCGGCCGCGTTGTGCGAAAGAGGGCCTCGCCGCGGGAGCCGACCGTGCTCGTGGAATCCGTCCCCCGGGCGCCCTGGGGACCGGTGTAGGCTTCCAGGAGAAGGAACTCGGGGACGGTCGCGGGCAGGACGACCCGGGCGACGGCCTGGTCGATCGGGAACTCCCAGCCGTTGCCGGTGACGTTCCAGTAGAGCTCATCGTGGGTTTCGAAAAACCCGAGCTGGCGGTCGGTGCGGTAGACCAGCCGGTAGGTGTGCTCGCCGGGGGGGATGCGGCGGTCCTTGTGGCCGAGGTAGACGCGCACGCCGTTGGCCAGGCGCTCGGTGTGCCAGTCTTCGGCCGCCCCGTTGCGGGAGGCTTCGAGCACCTCGAAGGCGACGGTGCGGCGGCCGCCCGCGCGGTCGCGGTAGCGGGTCGGAAAATCGCGATAGATGCCGCGGCGGATCTTCTCCCCGGTGGCGTGCACCCGGATCGTCTCGGCCACAATCAGGCCGCCCCCGGTCTCGACCGTGATGCGGCTTTCGAAGGAGAGGATGCGCTCCTCCACGGCGCAGGCGGGGCCTGCCAGAAGGAGCGCGAGAAGCATCCCGGCAAGGCTCCGGGCGATGCGGGCCGAGGGGCCCGACGGGGCCCGGCAGGAGCAGGGGTGCGCGGGGTCCATCGCGGGGTGCCCCCTCAGAATGCCACGGCGACGGGTTTTCGCTCCTCGGCGGGGGCCTCGAGCTCGAAGAACTCGCGGCGGCCGAAACCCAGCCGGCCGGCGAGGAGGTTCGCCGGGAACTGCTCGATGGCGGTGTTCAGATCGCGCACGACGGCGTTGTAATAGCGCCGGGCCGCCTCGATGCCGTCTTCGATCTCCCGGAGCTGCTGCTGGAGCTCGAGAAAGTTCCGGTTCGCCTTGAGGTCCGGGTAGGACTCGGCCACGGCGAAGAGGCTCTTCAGGGTGCGGGCGAGACCGCCCTCGGCACGCGCGGTTTCGGCCGGTCCGGTGGCCTGCAGGGCCTGGGCCCGGGCCGCGGTCACCTTCTCGAGCAGCGCCCGCTCGTGGCCGGCGTAGCCCTTCACCGTCTCGACCAAGTTGGGGACGAGATCGCGCCGTTTTTTCAGGTGGACGTCGATGTCCGCCCAGGCCGCATCCCCCGTGTTCCGCAGCCGGACGAGGCGGTTGTAGAGAACGATCGCGTAGATCCCAAGGACGGCCGCCAAGGCGGCGGCGAAGACGACGGGCCAAAGCATCGCTTCTCCTCCCGGTTCCCGGCCGGAGCGGGCTTTCCGCATGCTATCGGCCGGCTGCCGCCGATCCTAAAGGCGATTGCGGCTCGGGGCAAGGGCCTTGCCCGGCGGCGTACCCCCGTCAAGTCCTGGCGCCCGGGTGCCGATACCGGACCTAGGGGGCCTCGCCGTCGCCTCCCCGGAGGGGGGGCGCCGAGAGGGAGCAGGAGAAAAATCGGCTGCGGCCGTCTTTTGGGAGGGAAGGTCATGAAGGTTTCGTTGTCCAAGCGCATCGTTTCGGCGGTGGTTGTCTCGGTGGTGATCGGAAGCAGCGCGGCGGTCATTTCCTCGTTCATGCTGCTCCGCGGCTTCGAGCGGCAGGCGCAGCAGGATGTGCAAAAGTTTTCGCGCGCCGCGCAGGAGCAGATGGAAGCCCAGCGGGAACGCTGCCGCGAGGCGGCCTTCCAGTTCGCCTCCCGGCCCGATGTCGTGGAGGCCGTCAAAGCCGGGGACGGCGAGTCGCTGCGGAAGATCGCCAAGGCGGCGCTTGCCTCGGGGGGCATCCAGGTTCTCACCGTGGCCGGCCCGGACGGGAAGGTGCTGGCGCGGGGCCATTCGGAGAAACAGGGCGATTCCGTGCTCAATCAGCTGAACGTCAAGAAAGCGCTTGCCGGCGAGGCGACCGCGGGCATCGAGGAGGGCACGGTCGTCAAGTTCTCGATGCGCGCCGGGCACCCGGTCCGCAGCGCAAACGCCGTCATCGGCTCCGTGACCGCCGGGATCGATCTCTCGGGGGATACGCGGTTCGTCGACCGGGTGAAGGAGGTCCTCGGGGTGGAATGCACGCTCTTCCACGGGGACACGCGGGTCTCGACCACCATCGTCCGCGAGGGCAAGCGGGCCGTCGGCACGCGCATGGACAACCCCGCGGTGATCGAAACCGTGCTCCGCCAGGGAAAAACCTTCCAGGACGTCAACCGCATTCTGGAGCGCGAGTACAACACGAGCTACTGGCCCATCCGCGACCTGGAGGGAAAGATCGTGGGCATGTTTTTCATCGGCAAAGACCGCGACACGGTCATCCAGGCGCGGCGCGACATGATCGTGACCGTCGCCGCCCTGGTCGCGGCCGTGATCGGGCTCATGACGCTGGCCGCCTTTTTCATCGCCCGCTCGATCGCCGGGCCCATCCAGCGCGTGAGCGGCGGCTTGGCCGACAGCACGGGCCGGGTGGCGAGCGTTTCGGCGCAGGTTTCGGGCACGAGCAAGATGCTCTCCGACGGCGCCTCCGAGCAGGCCGCCGCGATCGAGGAGACCTCCTCCTCCCTCGAGGAGATGGCCTCCATGACGAAGCACAACGCCGAGAACGCCGCCCAGGCCGACGGCCTGATGAAGCAGGTGGCGCAGCTTGTGGGCGAGGCGAACGGCTCCATGGAAAAGCTCTCCGGCTCGATGGAGGAGATCCAGAAGGCAAGCGAGGAGACCCAGAAGATCGTCAAGACGATCGACGAGATCGCCTTCCAGACCAATCTCCTCGCCCTGAACGCCGCCGTGGAGGCGGCCCGGGCCGGGGAGGCGGGCGCGGGTTTCGCCGTCGTCGCCGACGAGGTGCGCAACCTCGCCATGCGCGCCGCCGAGTCGGCGCGGAACACCGCCGCCCTGATCGAGGGCACGGTGAAGAAGGTGAAGGGCGGGGCGGAGTTGATGACCGAAACGCGCGAATCCTTCTCGCGGGTCGTCCAGAGCGCCGGCAAGGTCGCCGATCTCCTGGCCGAGATCGCAGCCGCTTCACGCGAGCAGTCCCAGGGTGTCGACCAGATCAACAAGGCCGTGGGTGACATGGACAAGGTGACTCAGCAGAACGCGGCCCACGCCGAGGAGACCTCGGCGGCGGCCGTCGAGCTCTCCTCCCAGGCCTCGCACATGCAGGAGATGGTCGGCCGGCTGCTCGACCTGATCGGCGGCAACAAGGCGGCCGGGCCGGCGGCGAACGCCGCCCCTGAGGCCGCGGCGGAGCAGGGAAAACGGGCTTCCGGGCCGAACACCGCGAAAGCGAAGGCGAAGCAGGCGGCGGCGGTGCGTCCGGCAAGCCGGGCCGAGCAGAGGATTCCCCTGGAGCACGAGGAGTTCAACGACTTCTGAGCCGCCTGGGGGCAACGGGAGCCCGCCGCTCCTCAGGCGGGCTTTCCGTTTTGCGCGGCGCGCAGAAGCGCAACCCCCTCGCGCTGGGCGCAGGCGAGGCCCAGCAGGACCACGGGCACGATGTTGACGAGGTGGGCGACGACGGCGAAGGAGAGCGCCTCGGAGGGGGGCACGCCGAAGAAGGCGAGCGCCAGCTGGCAGAGCACGTGGTAGGTGCCCACGTAGCCCGGCGTCGAAGGGACGACCACGCTCAGGGTGGTGAAGACGAGGACCACGGGCCCGGCCGTCCAGGGGAGGCCGTAGGCGGCGACCAGGCCGAAGGCCTCGAGGCAGGCGTGGTTCATCGCCGCGTAGCCGATCCAGACGGCAAAGGAGAGCACGGCGGTGGCGGCGTAGCGGGAGGGCTTTCCCAGCGGGACGACCCCCGCAAAGAAGCGGCGGGGGAGCTGGGCGAGCTTTTCCCGCGCCCGCTGCGGCAGCGGCCGGGCCAGCGTTCCAAGGAAGGCGGCGGTGCGGGCTTCCTGGCGCTTGCCGAAGACAAGCAGGGCCGACAGGGCCGCCGAGGCGCCGAGCAGGATCCAGCCGCTCATCACCACCCAGTCGGGAAAGGGGTGGACGATCACCACAAGCCCCAGGACCGCGGTGAGGAAGATGACGTCGAGAATGCGCTCCACGACGATCGTGGCGAAGGCCGCCGAGGCCGAAAGGCCGGGATTGCGGCGGGAGGCGACGTAGGCCCGCAGGAACTCCCCCAGGTGAGCGGGAAGCAGGCTGTTGGCCGCGTAGCCGACCATGAGGGCGGAGAAGAGCCCCTCGGGGCGGCGTGGGGTGAGGGGGGCGAGGAGCAGCCGCCAGCGCAGGGCGCGAAGCACGTGGGCGAAGAGCAGCGCGGCCGTCGCGGCGGCGATCCAGCCCGGCTCGACCTGCGCCCATGCGGCGCGCATGCGCTCGAGTTCCACCCCGCGCAGGGCGAGCGCAAGGCAGCCCGCCCCGATGACCAACCCGAAAACGGCCTGGATCCAGTTGCGGCGGCTCATGGCCGGGCCTTCCGGAAGGGTGCGGCCCCCGCAGCGGCCGGGGCCGGCGGGGCCCGGCGCCAGGGGGGCGGAGCCGTCAGGAAACGCGGCTCTTGACGAGCATGGTGGCCGGGTCGAGGGCGAGCCGGTCGCGCGCGGACGGCAGGGAGGCTCCTTTCAAGACGTTCACCTGGACTTCCTCCGCCGCCGGCACCAGGCTCAAGGCGACCTCGAAGAGATCCTCCACCTCGGCGATCTGTCGCGGCAGCCCGCCGGTTGCGGGTTCCTCGTCGCGGTGGGTGCGGATCGAGAACCAGACCCCCAGTTCGTTCAGGCGGGCGTAATGCTTCAGGCCGGCGAGCGCCTCGCGGGGCGGCTCCTCGAAGGAGAGCCCGTCGATGATCAGCATCCGCGGCAGAAAGATGTTCTGCTCGATCAGGTCCGTCAGGCGCTCCTCGAGCTTGGGCACGCTGAAGCCCTCGGTGCGGAAGGTCATGATGAAGCGGTGCGGCAGGATCTCCTCCCAGAGCGCCTCCGCCCGCTCGATCTGCAGCTCGCGGGCGATGTGGCCGAAGATCTCCCGGTACCAGAGGTTGGTGCGGGTGACGGGCTGGTTCAGGCTCACGTGGACCACGTTGCGGCCGTGAAGCATGGCGTGGAGCGCGATCTGCACGATGAGGGCGGTCTTGCCCACGCCGGCGCGCGCGAGGATGCCCCCGAACTGGCCGGCGTGGAGGATCGATTCGGCTTCACCGGCGAGGGTCTGGATGGGGTTGCGCAGGATCAGATCTCGTTTGAGCATGGACCACATCCTTTCACGAAGGCGGATGAGGCGCGGCGGCCGGCCGAAAGGGGCCGGCCCCGCCGGCGCGGGAGGCGCCTCGCGTCGAAATGCCCCGTTTTCCTGCATCGGGCGGCTCAGGCGACGTTTTTCTTCTGGGCGGCGGCCTTTTTCTCGAGCTCCTCGGCGATCGCCTGGGGAACCTGGCGGTAGGCCAGGAATTCCATCGTGAACTGCGCCTGGCCCTGGGTGAGGGAGCGCAGCACGGTCGAGTACCCGAACATCTCGGCGAGCGGGACATGGGCCTCGATCACGCAGAAGCTGCCCTCGTCCTGGGAGCCGACGATCATCCCGCGGCGCTGGTTGAGCGAGCCCATCACCGCCCCCTGAAAGCCGGTCGGTGTTTCGACCACGACCTTCATGATCGGCTCCTGGATGACGGGTTTGGCCTTGAAATAGCCCTGGTGGAAGGCGCCGCGCGCGGCCTGCTGGAAGGCGAGGTCCGAGGAGTCGACGGGGTGGCTGGCGCCGTCGTGGATCACGATCTTGATCCCCGTCACGGGAAACTCCATTTTGGGCCCTTTGGCCAGGCATTCGCGGAAGCCCTTCTCGCACGCCGGGATGAACTGCGTCGGAATCGCCCCGCCCACGACCTGGTTTTCAAAGACGAAGTCGCCCTCGGCCAAGGGCTCCATCCAGCCGGCCACCCGGCCGTACTGGCCGGAGCCGCCGGTCTGTTTCTTGTGGAGGTAGTCGAACTCGGCCCGCTGGGTGATCGTTTCGCGGTAGGCGACGCGGGGCGCCCCCACGGTGACCTCGGCGCCGTACTCGCGCTGGATGCGCTCGACGTAGACCTCGAGGTGCAGCTCGCCCATGCCGGAGATGATCGTCTCCCCGGTTTCGGGGTTGGTGTGCGTGCGGAAGGTCGGGTCCTCCTTGGCGAAGCGGTTCAGGGCTTTGGAGAGACCGATTTCGGACTTGTGGTTTTTGGGGCTGATGGCCAGCGAGATGACCGGCGCCGGCACGAACATGGAGGTCATCGTGAGGCTCAGGCCGGGGGAGACGAAGGTGTCGCCCGAGGCGCAGTCGATCCCGAAGAGCGCTCCGATGTAGCCCGCCGGGATGGAGTCGATCTCCTCCATCTGGTCGGAGTGCATGCGCACGACGCGGCCGACCTTGATCTTGCGGCCGGTGCGCACGTTGACGATCGTCTCGCCCTTGGCGAGGGTCCCCTGGTAGACCCGCACGTAGGTGAGCTGGCCGTAGCTGCGGTCCTCGAGCTTGAAGGCCAGGGCGACGAGGGGGTCGTCGGCGTTGCTCGAGAGCCGGACGGGCGCCTCGCCGCGGTCCATGTCAAGCGCCTCGTTTTCGATGTCGGCCGGGCAGGGAAGCAGGGCGCAGACCGCGTCGAGCAGGGGCTGCACCCCCTTGTTCTTGTAGGCCGAGCCCAGCAGCACCGGCGTGATGCGCCGCTCGAGGGTGCCGCGCCGCAGGGCGGCGAGGATCATCTCCTCCGAGACGGGGCGCTCTTCGAGGATCGCCTCGGTCAGCTCGTCGGAGAAGAGCGAGGCGGCGTCGATCAGCGCCTCGCGCTGGATGCGGGCCGTCTCGCGCAGCGCCTCGGGGATTTCCTCGACCCGCACCGCCTGGCCCTTGTCCCCGTCGAAGTAGAGGGCCTTCATGCGGACGAGGTCCACGACCCCCTGGAAATCGGCCTCCAGGCCGATCGGGATCTGAAGCGCGACGGGCGTGTGCCCCAGGCGCTGGCGCAGCTGGTCGAGCACCCGCTGCGGGTTCGCCCCCGAGCGGTCGAGCTTGTTGATGAAGGCGAGGCAGGGGACCCGGTAGCGGCGCATCTGCTGGTCGACGGTGATCGACTGCGACTGCACCCCGCCGACACCGCAGAGGACCAGGATCGCCCCGTCGAGGACGCGCAGCGAGCGTTCCACCTCGATGGTGAAATCGACGTGGCCCGGGGTGTCGATGATGTTGATCTCGTGGCCTTTCCACTCGCAGAAGGTGGCTGCCGAGGCGATCGTGATGCCCCGCTCGCGCTCGAGTTCCATGCTGTCCATGAAGGCGCCGACCCCGTCCTTGCCCTTGACGTCGTGCATCGCGTGGATGCGCTGCGTGTAGAAGAGGATGCGCTCGGTGAGGGTCGTCTTGCCCGAGTCGATGTGGGCGCTGATGCCGATGTTGCGAACGAAACGAATGTCCTTTTTCATGGGTCCGTGCTCCGGGGAAAAATCCAAGCCAAGCGAAAAAAAAACCGCCTCGGGCGGTCCGAAACGGGTTCCGGGGGTCAGAAGGAGAAGACCGGTAAACAACCAGTATATTCAGAAATCCCGGGAAGTCAAGAACGTTATCCCGTCCGGCCGCCGCCCGCGGGCGGAGGGCGGCGCCTTGCGCGGCGGGCCGGCTTGCGGCGCAACAGGACGGCGGTCGCCCCCCCGCCGCCGTCGCAGAGCCGGGCGCTGGCGTAGGCGATCACCCAGCGCCGCCAGGGCCCGGAGTCGAGCCAGCGGAGGATCCCCGTCTTGAGGACGGGCTCCCCGGGCGAGGAGAGCCCGCGGCCGTGGACGATCAGCACGGCGCGCTTGCCCTCGCGGAGCGCCCGGCTCAGGAACTCCTCGAAGCGCAGGCGCGCCGCCTCGAGGGTCAGCCCGTGGAGGTCGAGGTGGTCCTGGACGGCGAAGGCGCCCCGGTGCAGCCGCTCGGTCAGCCAGGCCGCGGCCCTGCCTGCCGGCCCCGCGACGTACTCGGAGGTAAGGCAGACCTCGAAGCCCTCCCCGTGTTCCACCAGCCGCCGCAGGGGCTCCGCCTCGTCTGCGGGGGGAAGGCGCAGCGGCGGCCGGGGGGAGGCCGGGGGCGCCTCGGCGGCCAGGCGGTTGGCCGCGATGGGCCGGGTGTCGGCCACGGCCCGCCGAAAGAGCTCTTCCTCGGTGAGCTCTCCCGCCTGCGTGTCAACCGGTCGGGGCGGGGGAGGGGCCGGGGCGGCGGGCGCAAGGGAAGGCAGGCGGCGTTCGCGCAGCAGCCGCTCCAGTCCGGCGAAGGGCCGGTGGAACCCTTGATCGCGGAAGGGTTTCATGAGCACTTCCCGCGGCGGTCCGCCATCCTACCCGGCCCGGGTGTTCCGGGTCAACCGCCCCTCGCCATGCGCCGCGATTCCTGCTATAGGAACCCCTTCAACGCCCGAGCCCCGGGGGTGCGACCCCGGGAGAACCCAGGAAAGCCGGCCCATGGACTGGACCCAGACCTACGCTTCCAAGATTCTCAACGCCGCCCAGGCGGTATCCCACATCAAGCGCGGCAGCCGGGTCTTCATCGGCACCGGCTGCGGCGAGCCCCAGCACCTGATCCGGGCCATGGCCGCGGACTGGAATCTCCAGGACATCCTGATCTACCAGATGCTCTCCTTCACGCTCGCCCGCTTCATCGACGACGAGCAGTTCCTCAAGCGCTTTTCGATCAAGAACTTCTTCATCAGCCGGCTCATGCGCAAGGCCGCCTTCGAGGGCAAGATCGACTACATCCCGGCCTACCTTTCGCAGATCCCGGGGCTTTTCGAAAGCCACCGCATCGGGCTCGACGTGGCCCTCGTGCAGGTGAGCCCCCCGGACAAATACGGCTACTGCAGTTTGGGGATCTCGGTCGACATCACCCGCGCGGGGTTGGACCACGCGCGGCTGGTGATCGCCCAGGTGAACCCGCGCATGCCCCGCACCTGGGGCGACAGCTTCGTGCACGTCGACGAGATCGATTTCCTCGTGCCCCACGAGGAGCCCCTCGTGGAATCGTTTCCCAACCTCCCGGACAACGAGGTGATCCGCCGCATCGGCCACTACATCTCCCAGCTCGTCGACGACGGCTCGACCCTCCAGGTCGGGTTCGGGAACCTCCCCTACCACATCATCAAGTACCTCGACGGCAAAAGGGATCTCGGGCTGCACACCCAGGTGCTGACCGACGGGTTTTTGCCCCTCTTCGAAAAGAAGGTGATCACCAACAAGCGCAAGACGCTCCTGCCGGACCGCACCGTGGCCTCCTTCTGCATGGGCTCGCGCCGCCTCTACGACTTCGTGGACAACAACCCCGCCTTCTACTTCCGCTCCTCGGAGTTCGTGAACGACCCCCTCGTGATCGCCCGCAACGACCGGCTGATCTCGATCAGCGCGGCCCTCGAGGTCGATCTCACCGGCCAGGTGTGCTCCGATTCGATCGGCAACATGTTCACCAGCGGGATCGGCGACCAGGTCGATTTCCTGCGCGGCAGCGCCATGTCGAAGGGGGGCTTCGCGATCATCGCCCTGCCCTCGACGGCCCACGGCGGCAAGGTGTCGCGCATCGTGCCGGTCCTGAGCGAGGGGGCGGGGGTGGCGACCACCCGCGGGGACGTCAACTTCGTGGTCACCGAGTACGGGATCGCCGAGCTGGCGGGCAAGAGCATCTACCAGCGGGTCATGGAGCTCGCCCAGATCGCCCATCCCAAGTTTCGCGAGGAGCTGATCGAGATCGCCCGCAACCGCCATTACATTTTCGCCGACCAGCTGCCGCCCTCGACCGACGACCTGATCTTCATCGAGGCCTACAAGAGCTCCTTTGCGCTGCCGAACGGCAAGACGATCGAGTTCCGGCCGCTTCTGCCCTCCGACGAGTTCGCCTACCGCAATTTCTTCTACTCGCTCCAGGACAAGACCATCTACCTGCGCTTCTTCTACAAGATGCGCAACTTCACCCACGAGGTCGTCCAGAAGCAGTGGGCGAGCCAGGACTACCGCCAGAACCTCTCGATCATCGGGCTCGCGCAGAAGGGCGGCTACAAGGAGATCATCGCCATCGGCTCCTACGCCAAGGAAGACGAGGAGCGGGCCGAGGTCGCCCTCGTCGTGCGCGAGGACTACCAGGGCAAGGGGATCGGAAGCTTCCTGCTCGGCTGGCTGGAACACATCGCCCGCCTGAACGGCTTCAAGGGGTTCTCCGCGACCGTGCTCAAGGAAAACAGCGCCATGCTCCAGGTCTTCCGCAAGCGCTACCCCCATTGCGAAATCCGCCCCAGCGGCGGAAGCGAGTTCCTGGTGCGCATGGACTTCGCCGACGCCCGCCCCGGCGAGGCCCCCCGGCCCCCCGCTGCCGCCGCCTCCACCGCCACCTCCGGCTCCTGACCCCGCCCACCCCTTGGGGGGCGCCCCTCAAGCTTTTTCCGGCTCCCGCCGAAAATACCGTATTGAAAGGATTGCCAACTCTTGCAACGGAGGGCCGGAGCCGTGTCCTACACCCTGGACCAGAGGCAGCTCGACCGCATCGAGGACATCCTCAAGGCCGACCTCGTCGACAACGGCGTGCGCTGCGTCTTCCTGATCGACATGGCGGGGAACATCATCACCCACATGGACAACGGCGAGAAGCAGCACGACATCTACTCGCTCGCCGCGCTCGCGGCCGGAAACTTCGGGGCGGTCAGCGCCATGGCCAAGATCATCGGGGAGAACGAGTTTTCCCTGCTCTTTCACAAGGGCAAGAAGGAAAACATCCACTTCAACAAGATCTCCTCGGAATTTCTGCTGATCACGATCTTCGGCAACGAGATCTCGCTCGGCTTCCTGCGCATGAAGGTCGCCGATTCGGTGGAGCAGCTCAAAGGGCTTCTCGAACCCCTCGTTCCGGGGACGGACGGGTAGGGCCGGCGCGGTCTCGGGGGCGACGGGCGGGACGATGGCGTTCATCAACCTCAAGAACAAGGTGATCCAGGTGAAGATCGTCTACTACGGCCCGGGGCGGGGCGGGAAGACGACCAACCTGGAATACATCCACCGGCGGTTCCACGACCGGATCCACGCCGAGATGGTGACGGTGAAAACCCACGGCGACCGGACGCTCTTTTTCGATTTCATGCCCTTCGACCTCGGCCTGATCCACGGCTACCAGATCAAGGTGCAGCTCTACACCGTCCCCGGCCAGCCGAAATACAACGCAACCCGCAAGCTCGTGCTGCGCGGCGTGGACGGCATCGTCTTCGTGGCCGACGCGATGGCCGTGTGCCGGGAAAGCAACGTCCAGTCGCTGAGAAACCTCCAGGAGAATCTCGCCGCCTACCGCAAAAATCTGGCGACCCTCCCCTGGGTGCTGCAGTACAACAAGATCGATCTCGCCGAGCAGGGCATTCCCGTGCTCTCCGTGGACCAGCTGGAGCAGGACCTCAACCGCGGCTTCGGGCGGCCCGCTTTCCCGGCGAGCGCGCTTAAGGGGATCAACGTGGCGGCGACGCTCAAGAAGATCATCTCCCTCGCCGTGACCTCGATCCGCGAGGAATTGATGTGAGAGGAGGCCGCGGATGGCCGAAGCGATGCGCAGCGACCCCCTGGAGAACGAGCTGGAACGGCGACTCGACCAGCTCTTCCCCGAGGACCGAAGCCCTCCCGCCGCGCCCGCCCCCCCGCAGGCGGGGCACGACCCAGGGCTCCTTGCGGAATTGAAGAAGACCGTTCTTTCCATCGACTGGGAGATCACCCCCGAGGCCGTCGCCGCCTTCGTGGACCAGGTGCGGCTGCTCAAGGAGGCGCTGCGGGAGGACCGCGTGGCGGGGGTGCTGCTGAACATGCTCGCGGCCTTGGGCTACTACGTCCAGTCGAGCCGCAGCCAGGTGCACCCCTGGACCTTCCCCGTCCTGAACGCGGTCTTCGCCCGGCTCGAGGAGGTGACGGCGCTCGCCGGCGAGCCCGAAGCCGAGCGCCGGCGGCGGATCCAGCCCGAAATCAACGCCTACCAGCAGCTGCGCGACAAGATCGCCCAGGGCCGGGCGCCGCGCCCGAAAGCGGCGTCCCCGGCCGAAGGGGCGGAATCCCGGCAACCCGGGCGGCCGGTCACGGCCGAGATGCTCGAGCGGGCCGTGGCCGAGCTGAAGGAGCTGATCCGCAGCGAGGTGCGCGCGATTTTGCGCGTGATCGAAACGAAGGGGCGCACGCCATGAGCCTCTCGCCGCCCACCGGCGCCGGCGAGGCCGGGCCCGCGATCCTCCTCGTGGACGACGACCGCGAGATGCTCTCCGATCTGGGGGCGCTTCTCCGGTCGCGGCTCGGCGGCGCCTGCGACGTCCGGGTCGCCGCCGAGGGGGAAACCGCGCTCGGGCTGCTTGCGACCGCGCCGGTTGCGGTTCTGGTGACCGACCTCAAGATGCCGGGCATGGACGGCTGGGAGCTCCAGCAGCGGGCGGCGGAGGTCTGCCCCGACGTCCCCGTGATCGTGATCACGGGATATGCGACCCCGGAGACGGAAGGGGTCCTCCGGGGCCGCGGGGCGGCCGCCGTGCTCGCCAAGCCCTTTCTCGTGGGGGAGCTGGCGCGGCTCCTCCGGGAGCTCCTCGGCCGGGAAACCGAGGGCGGGGTGGTCCGCGGGATTTCCCCGCCGCTTTTCCTGCAGGTCGTGGAAATGGAGCAGAAGACCTGCACCGTGCGGCTGGACGGTCGGCCGGGGGCCCTGCGCGGGGTCCTTTTTTTCCGGGAGGGGACGCTGATCGACGCGCGCCTGGGGTCGCTCCGGGGGGAGGCGGCCGCCCGGGAGATCCTCTCCTGGGGCCAGGCCGTCCTGAAGATCGAAAACGCCTGCGCCGTGCGGGAGCGGGCCATCCGGCGGGACCTCCACGGCCTGATGATCGACGCCGCCTGCCGCCGCGACGAGCGGGAAGCCGAGGGCGAGGGGGGGGCGGGGCCCGGGGGCGGGGAGCCGCAGGCGGAGGCCCCGGCCGGGGACGCGGGCTTGCCCGCGGCGCTCGCCGAGACCGGGCCGCTCCGATGCGACCCCCGGTGGGCCGAGCGCGCCCGGCGCCTTTCGCGGCTGGGGGAGCGGCTGGGCTTGGGCGGGCTGATCGGGGCCTTCCTCGACCGCGGCGAGGAGCGCGATTTCCTCCTCGGCGGGGGCGCCGAGCCGTGGGTCGCCGAGATCCCCAAGGGGACCCCGCGGGACACGCTGCTTCCGGTGCCGGAGGGCTGAGGGGCGAGGCAAGGTGCGATGCAGGATCCGCTGGCGATGTTGCTCGGCCTGGAGGGGGTGCGCGGCGTGCTTCTGTTCCGGGCCGGGGGCGAGGTGCTTTTCCACCGCTTTCGCGTCTCCCTGAACGGCGGGACGACGGCCGACTGGTTCGGGCTGGCGCTCGCCCTGGGAAACACCCGCGAGGCGGAGATGCTCTTTGAGCGCGGGCGCGTCTACCTTTTCCGGTCGCCGCGCGCCGTGCTCCTGGTGCTGACGGGGGTCGTGGCCCCGTCGGCCGTGATCCGCATGAGCAGCGCGGTCCTGCTCGCGGAAGTCGACCCCGGACCGGGGGAGCCGGGCGGGGGCCGCCGCCGGCCGTAGCGTCACCGGCCGCGCGGCCCCGCACGCACGCCTCCGGCCCGATGGGCTCGGGAAGGGCTGGCCATGAAGACGAAAACGGATATCGAAACCCGGATCAACGAAGCCGAAGTCTGCCGCTCCATGGGACTCTTTCTCGAGTCGCTCGCCATCTACGAGAAGGTGCTGCCCCTGGTCCCCGCCGATGCCGGCGATCTCCACGAGCGCATCCGCAGCCGCATCGACCTGTTGCGCCAGGAGATCGCCAAGGAGGAGTCGGGGGGGGGACCCGGCGTTTCCGCCGAGGAGATCTCCTGGATCCGCGAGGCCATCTCCGCCTCCGACGACGAGTCCGCGGTCCTCGACAGCGCCTCGGCCTTCCAGGAGATGGGGCTCTTCGAGGAGGCGCTCGGCGAATACGCGAAGGCCCTCGGCGAGCCCTCCCTGCTCGAGAGGGCGGTCCCCGGCATCGTCGCCTGCCTGCTGCGGAAGGGGCCCCCGCAGGCGCTGATTCCGGGGCTCGAGGCGCTTCTCGAGAAGGCGTCGCTTCCGGCCCAAAGCGAAGGCCGCGTGCGCTACCTCGCCGGCCTCGAGATGGAGAAGCGGGAGCACCGCGCCCAGGCCCACGATCTCTACCGCGCGGCGGCGGAGCGGCTGCCCCAGGACCCCGAGATCCGCAAGCGGCTCGAGGATCTCGCCGCCACCTTCGCCTCCGGCTCCAAGTACGATTACCTGCTGCGCGAAAAGCTGGTCACGACCGATCAGCTGCAGAAGGCCTTCGTGCTTGCGCGCAAGGCGAACCGCAGCGTGGAGCAGATCCTGATCGACACCTTCCAGGTCTCCAAGGAGGCGATCGGCAAGTCCTTCTCGCTCCACTACGGCTGCCGCTTCCTCGCCTTCGACCCGGGGCTGCCGCCGCCGCTTGAGCTGCTGCAGAACCTGAAGAAGGCCTTTCTCCTGAACGAGCTCTGGGTGCCGATCGGCTGGAACAAGGACGGCATCGAGGTCCTGGTCGACGACCCGCGCAACCTGAACAAGACCGACAACATCAAGGCCCTGCTGAAGACCGGCAAGATCATCGTTTCGGTCGCGATCCGCGAGGACATCCAGGCCTTCATCCACCTGTTCTTCGACCCCGGCCGGCAGCAGGAACTCTCCGGCCCGCCCCCGGAGGAGGTCACCGACGACATCGACATCCCCGACATCACCTTCGAGGAGGAACGCGAGGAGCTCCACGTCGAGGAGGTCGACGAGAGCTCCAGCCAGGTCGTCAAGCTGGTCGACCAGGTGATCATCGCCGCCTACCGCAAGAACGCCTCCGACATCCACATCGAGCCCTCGGTGGTCACCAAGGCGACGACGATCCGCTTCCGCCTCGACGGGGTCTGCCAGGAGTACATGAAGATCCCCAACGCCATGGTGCGCGCGGTGATCTCGCGCATCAAGATCATGGCCAACCTCGACATCGCCGAGCGGCGGCTGCCCCAGGACGGGAAGATCAAGTTCCGGCGCAAGGGGGTGCCGGCCTTCGAGATGCGCGTGGCGACGCTGCCGACGGCGGGGGGCTTCGAGGACGTCGTGCTCCGGATCCTCGCCTCCTCGGGGGCGATGAAGATCGACGAAATGGGGCTGACCGAGCGCAACTTCCGGATCATCCAGAAGATCGTGCTCAAGCCCTACGGGCTCATCCTCGCCGTGGGCCCGACCGGCTCGGGCAAGACGACCACCCTGCACGCGCTCCTCGGCTACATCAACAAGCCCGGGATCAAGATCTGGACCGCCGAGGACCCGATCGAAATCACCCAGCAGGGGCTCCGGCAGGTGGAGGTCAAGCCCAAGATCGGGCTCGACTTCGCCCGCGTCATGCGCGCCTTCCTGCGCGCCGACCCCGACGTGATCATGATCGGCGAGATGCGCGACGAGGAGACGGCCTCGATCGCCATCGAGGCCTCGCTCACCGGCCATCTCGTCTTCTCCACGCTGCACACGAACAGCGCCCCCGAGACCGTGACCCGCCTGCTGGACATGGGCCTGAACGCGCTTAACTTTTCGGACGCCTTTCTCGGGGTGCTCGCCCAGCGGCTGACGCGGCGGCTGTGCACCAATTGCCGCAAGGAGTACTTTCTCGGGAAAGACGAGTTCGAGGAGCTGCGCCAGGATTACGGGGCGGCCTGGTTCGACCGCACGGGGATCGAATACGCCGAAACCCTCAAGCTCTACAAGCCGGTCGGCTGCGACACCTGCTCCAAGACCGGCTACCGCGGCCGCATGGGGATCCACGAGCTGATGGAGGGGACCCCGGAAATCAAGCTCATGATCAAGAAACAGGCGAACACCGAGGAGATCTTCCAGATGGCCATGCGCCAGGGGATGAGCACCCTGAAGCAGGACGGGATCCTCAAGGTGTTCCAGGGCGAAACCGACATCTCCGAAGTGCGCCGCGTGTGCATCAACTGACCTCGATGGAGATCGGCTCCGCGCCGTGGCGGCGTGCGATCCGCGAGGGGGCCTCCGCCTGGGGGCTGGCCGTGGGGGAGCGCGAGCTCGAGCTCTTCGCCCGCCACGCGCAGGAGATGCTTCGCTGGAACGCGGTCACCAACCTGACGGCGATCACCGATCCGGCGGCGGTCGCCCGCGACCACTTTCTCGACTCGCTTGCCGCGGCGCCCTGGGTTCCGCCCGGGGCGCGGCTGATCGACGTCGGCAGCGGGGCGGGGTTCCCGGGGGTGCCGCTCCACGTGGCGCTGCCGGGGCTGGAGACGGTCCTTCTCGAGGCCGCCCGCAAGAAGGTGAGTTTTCTGCGCCACCTGCTGCGCGCGCTGCCCCTTGCGGGCATCCGCGCCGAGCAGGGGCGGCTCGAGGATTTCGCCGCCGCGCCCGAACACCGCGGCGCCTTCGACGTGGTCACCTGCCGGGCCGTGGCGAGCCTGGAGCGCTTCGTCCCCCGGGCGCTTCCCCTGCTTGGCGAGGGGGGAGGGCTGATCGCCCTCAAGGGCCCCGGCGCCGAGGAGGAGGTTCGCGGCCTGGAACGGCGGCTGCAGGCGCTCCCCGGGTGCGGCCCCCTGCGGGTCGAGCGGATTCCCTACCGCCTCCCCGGGCTGCGGGAGGAGCGCGCCGTCTGCCGGGTCACCCGGGTTCCCGGGGAGGGAGGGGCGCTGCGGCCTCAATCGGGCAGGTAGATCAGCTCGGCCTCCGCGCCGCCGTCGCGGATGCGGATCAGGCCCAGCGTGGCCGGCTCGCCGCGCCGCGGGAACCCCGCGCTTCCGGGGTTGAGGTAGAGAACCCCGTTTTCTTCGGCGATCTGCGGCCGGTGGGTGTGGCCGCTCACCACCACGCGGGCGACGGAGGGTTCTCCGCGGTGCAGATCCATGCGGTCGTGCACCACGAGGATGCGCACCGCCCCCGCCTCGAGCACGGCCTGGTGGGGCAGATTTCTCGCCCACGGGCCGACATCCATGTTCCCGCGCACGGCAAGCAGCGGGGCGATGGCCCGAAGCGTCTCGAGCACCTCCGGTTCGCCGATGTCGCCGGCGTGGAGGATGGCATCGACGCCGGAAAACCGGCCGGCGATCCCGGCCGGGAGGACGCCGTGGGTGTCGGAGAGGACACCGATGCGCAACGAGGGGCGGGGGGGAAGAACGAGCGATGCCGCCATATCGGTCAAAGTCTCCTTGCCGGGGGGCGCCTCGCGGGGTCCGCTGCGGCCGGCGCTTCGGGCCCGCAAGGAATTTCGCCGCCAGCGTAGGCCCGGCGGCCGGCGCTGTCAAGGCGGGCTGCGGCGCGGGGAAAGCGCAGCCTTGGTTTTCGTTTCACGTGAAAACACAACGGCTTGCGCCCGTCCGCGGCTTCCTGCGCCACGGGTCGTGGCGCGGCGTCCCCCGCTCCCGAGAATGGGGCGAGGCGGGGCGGTTTGACAGAGGCCGGGGTTTTGGTAGATGATCAGCGCACGCAGACGGCCGCTTTCGTTTTTCCCCCCTTCAACAAACCCGTGTGAGGAGAACGCGATGAAGATCCTGGTCGGCTACGATGGCACCAACTCCGCCAAGCAGGCCCTGGAGACGGCCCTGCAGCACGCCCGCGCCTTCGGGGCCACGGTCGATGTGGTCACCTCGATGGAAAAGGGCTCTGAAAACGAGCAGAACGCCATCGCGGAGGCCGAGCGCGCCCTCGAGTGGGCCAAGAGCCTCTTCGCCGAAAAGGGGATCCCCTGCACGACCCACCTGCTCATCCGCGGCCTCACCCCCGGCGAGGACCTTGTCGAGTTCGCGCGCGAGCACGGAAGCGACGAGATCATCGTCGGCATCGAACGCCGCTCCAAGGTGAGCAAGCTTCTCCTGGGGTCAACGGCCCAGTTCGTCATCCTGAACGCCCCCTGCCCCGTGGTCACGGTCAAGTAGCGCCCGTCGGGCGTCATCCGGGGGCGGTGCGGAGAAAAGCCCCGCGGCGCCCGGAAGCGCAAGAAACGCCCCGGCCACATGCCGCGCGGCGATCTTCGCCGCGCGGGAGGCGGAGAGCCCGGGGGAGGCGCGGTCGCGCAGGCGGAAGGTGAGGTAGGCCGCGAAAAAGACATCCCCCGCCCCGGTCGGGTCGAGCGGTTTCCCCACGGCGGGCGCCTCCCAGGGGTGGACGCCGCCGCCTGCCGTGTGGACTGCGCCCCCTTCGGCCCCCGCGCTCACGACCCATTCCGCGACCCGGAAACGCTCAAGGAGCCTCTCCAGGCCGAGGCCGAGCGCCCGGCAGGCGCAATCGGCCTCGCCGCGGCCGGATTTCACGATCGTGGCGAGCGCGAGGGCGTCGGCCAGGTCGGCGGAGGCGCCGGGGAGAACGCGCCCGCCGTCCACGCGGCGCACGAGCCCTTGGAGGTCGAGGGCGACGACCGGCGGGAGGGGGTTCCTCCCGCGGTAAAAGGCGGGGTCGATGTCCCCGGGGTGGAGCGGCCCGAGGTGCAGGAGATCGGCGCCGGCCCCGGCCGCGACGATCGCCTCGGCGGCGAGGGGCGCGGCGAGCGCAGGGGCGAGCTGCCGGCAGACATCCCCCCGGTGCTCGTTCACGAAGACGGTGGTGCGGGGGCTCGGCGAAAGGCGGCAATCGATCCCGGAGGCGGCAAGCGGCGCGAGCAGCCCCCGGTCGGCCGGGGCGAGGCTCGTCACCGCGAGGACGGAGAGGCCGAGCCGGCGGTAGGTGAGGCCGGCGTGGCAGGGGACCCCGCCCGGCCGGAGAAGCCTGCGGCGGCCGACCCGGTTCACGTCGAGCGTCACCGCGCCCGCCACCACCACACGGCGAAGAGGCGCCGCCGGGGGGAAGGTCGTCCTCGCGGCGGAGGCCCCGGCGCTCATGGCCGGGAGCGGTCTTTCTCGGCCTCGAGCGCGGCGCGCAGCCGGTCGCGCTCGCGCTCGCTTGCGCGCAGGAGGGCTTCGCGCCGCGGCCGCTCTTCGGGCGGGCAGGCCTCGAGTTCGCGGCGCAGCCGCTCGACCTCCTGCTGCAGGCGGTAGAGTTCGCGGGCGAGGAGGCGGATGGACATGGGTCTTTCCCGGAGGTGCGGGAGGCGCGGTCGCAAACGGCGTTGCTTCGCCGTATAGCATGAACCGCCCGCCTCGATCCAGGGGAGGGCGGGTCGGCCTCCCGCAGCGAGGAGCCGAAGATCGAGAGAGCGTCCATGGAACCGGAACCCACCGCCGGCGCACCCGCGCCGTTGCCGGAAGCCCTTCCCCGGCTTCTCCGGCGGGAGCTTGCGATCGGGGGGCGGAGCATCCCGGGGCGGCTTGTCTTCGCCTCGATGAGCATGCTCGGCCACGTCGCTTTCCGCGAGCTTCTCGACGAGTTCGGCGGCTGCGCGCTCCTTTTTTCGGAGATGTGCAGCGCCAAGACCATCCCCACGGAAAACCCCCGCGTCTCGAACCATTTCCGCTGGCGGCCGCAGGAGCTGCCGCGTCTGGTCTGCCAGATCGTGGGCGCGGAGCCCGAGGCCATGGCCCGGGCCGCCGCCCGCATCGAGGCCGAGGGGTTTTTCGGCGTGGACCTCAATTTCAGCTGCGCGGCGGCGACGATCTGCCGCCGGGGCGGCGGCGCGGAGCTTCTGCGGCGGCCGGAAGCGGCGCTGTCGATCCTCGAGCGGGTGCGCCGCGCCGTGCGCATCCCGGTCACGGTCAAGTTCCGCATGGGCCGGGGCGACGACCCCGAGGCCGCGGCGGCGATGGCGCGCGCCTTCGAGGCGGCCGGGGCCGATGCGCTCACCTTCCACCCGCGGGTGGCCCCGGATCGCCGGGCGCGGCCCGCGCGCTGGGAGGCGATCGGCCGCGTGAAAGCCGCGGTGCGCATCCCGGTCTTCGGCAACGGCGAGGTCGTCGACGCCGAGGGCTGCCTGCGCATGCTCCGCGAAACGGGCTGCGACGGGGTCGCCCTCGGCCGGATCGCCGTCGCCCGGCCGTGGGTCTTCGCCGCATGGACCGGGCTCGCCCCGGCCGGGCGGGAGCCCTGGCGCGAGACGGCCCTGCGGCTGCACGCCCTTCTCGAGCGCCACTTCGCCCCCCGCGACGCGCTTGTCCGCCTGCGGCGCTTCATGTTTTACTACGCGGCCAACTTCACGTTCGGCCACGAGCTCTTCCGCCGCGTGCAGGGCGCAGCCGACATGGGGGCCGCGCGCCAAGCCATCGAGGGGTTTTTCGCTGCCTCCCCCGGGGTTTGCCGGGTCCCCAACCGCAATTATTTTCAATGACACGCGACCCCGTCCCTGTGCCGGACGGGCGGAAAGGAGAACGCCACCATGAGCAGACATCTGCCGACGGCCGGCCGGACCCGGAGAGGGGTGTTTTGGCTTTCCCTGCTCGCCCTGGGGCTTCTGGCGGCGGCCGCGCCGAGCGCCGCGGCCAAGAGCGCAAGCGAGATCCAGGCGGCGGTGAAGGCCTGCCTGGAGCGGTTCGCCAAGCAGGTCGGCGGCGGCCGCGAGCTCACCGCACAGGCGAAAGGCATTCTCGTCATGCCGGGCGTCATCAAGGCGGGCTTCATCCTCGGCGGCGAATACGGCGAGGGGGCCCTGCGGGTCGGGGGGAAGACGGCGGGCTATTACCGCCTCGCCTCGGGGTCGATCGGCCTGCAGATCGGCGGCCAGGCCAAGGACATCGTCATCCTCTTCATGACCGAGGAGGCGCTGCGCGGCTTCCAGGCAAGCGAAGGCTGGGAGGTCGGGATCGACGGCAACGTCGCCCTCGTGAACCTGGGGGGCGGGGAGCGCGTGGACTTCACCCGCATGAAGGAGCCGATCATCGGCTTCGTCTTCGACGTGAAAGGGCTGATGGCCGACATCTCCCTGAAAGGGGCGAAGTTCAGCCGCTTTCATCCCAAGTGAAGGACGCCTGCCGCGGCGGGGGATGGCGGCGGCGCCTCCTGCCGGGGAGGCGGCCGGGGGGCGCGGGGCCGCCGGCCGGGGGGTCGGCGGCCGCGGGCGGGGCCGGGGGCTCGTCGTAGGAGACGACCCAGAGGTCTTCCGCCTCCCGCCGGGCCGCTGCGGGAAGCGGAATCCAAAGCTCGCTCTCCTGCCGCGTGATCACCGGGAACCCGTAGCGGCGGCTTTCGTGGAGCAGCGTTTTCCCGGATGCGCGGCGCGCTGCGACAAAGACCCGATGCTCCTCGAGCCGGGAGGCGGCGCGGTGCCGCGCCGCGGGCAGCCAGCGGGCGGGGTCGGCGAAGATCTCGGCCCGCAGGTCCTTCTCGATCTCGCAGCCTACGGAGTGCCGGCCGGCCGCGGCCGCTGCGCGCAGCGTCGTCCCGGTCCCCAGGAAGGGGTCGAGCACGGTGTCGCCGCGGATCGTGTGCATGCAGATCAGGCGGTAGGCGAGCTCGAAGGGAAAGGCCCCGCTGCGGTCCCGCCCCGAAGCCGACAGGCGTTCCTGCCGGGTGCCCTTGAGATCGAACCAGACGTCGGAATACCAGCCGTTGCGCTCTTCCCAGAAGAGGGCGCTCTCGCGGCGCCGCCGTTTTTCCTCGATCGCCGTGAAAGACCGGGGGCCGCCCTTGCGGGCGATCAGGATGTGCTCGTGCTCGAGGGTGACATAGGCGCCCGCCGGGTACATCCCCGAGCCCATGAACTTCGTGGGCGCGTTGGTCTGCTTGCGCCACAGGATCGAGGGCAGCGGGGTGAAGCCTATCTCGAGCAGCGCCTGGAGGATCCGCGCGTGGTTGGGGTAGAGGGCGAAGCGGCCCCGCAGGCTGCGCACGGCGTCGCCGACGACGATGCAGGCGAAGCCGCCCGGCCGCAGCACGCGATGGGCCTCGCGCCAGACGCGGTCGAGCGCCTCGTGCATCCACCCGAAGGCCTGCCAGCCATCCCCCTCCCGCAGGGCCGGGGCGATCCGCCGGTCCCGGCGGCTGAAGGCCTGGTCCCACATGGCGATCATCGGGTAGGGCGGGGAGGTGAGGACGAGTTCCACGCTTGCCGCCTCGAGAAAGGAGAGATCGGCGGCATCCTGGAAAACGACGCGGTGCCGGGTGCGCATGGCGCGGTTTCACCACGGGCGGGCGGTGAAGTCAATCCGTGCCGCCCGCTTGCGCGAAGGGCCCGGCGCGGCCTACAATGGTCGGAAACCGGTCGAAGCGGCGGCCGGGCGTTTTCCTCCTCGAACCCACCTCCAAGGAGGCAGGCGATGAGCAAGCTGACGATCGAAGACCTGGAGGTTCGCGGGCGCCGTGTCCTGGTCCGCGTCGACTTCAACGTCCCCCTCAAGGAGGGGCGGGTCGCGGACGACACGCGCCTGCGCGCCACGCTGCCGACGCTGCGGCTGCTCCTCGAGCGCGGGGCGCGCGTGATCCTCATGTCGCACCTGGGCCGCCCGAAGGGCAAGCCTTCCCCGGAGTTTTCCCTCAAGCCCTGCGCCGAGGCGCTGGCCGGCCTTCTCGGCCGGCCGGTCCTCTTCGCCGCCGACTGCGTGGGCCCGGAGGCCGAGGCGAAGGCCGCCGCGCTCCGGGACGGCGAGGTGCTCTTGCTCGAGAACCTGCGCTTCCACCCGGAGGAGGAGGCCAACGACCCCGAGTTCGCGAGGAAGCTTGCGCGCCTGGGGGAGCTCTACGTGAACGACGCCTTCGGGACCGCCCACCGGGCGCACGCCTCGACCGAGGGGGTCACGCGTTTCTTCGGTCGGTGCGCGGCCGGGCTCTTGATGAAAAAGGAACTCGACTACCTGGGCGGCGCGCTCGAAAACCCCCGCCGGCCCTTCGTCGCCGTGCTCGGGGGGGCCAAGATCTCGGGCAAGATCGACGTCATCGCGCGGCTCCTGCCGCGGGTCGAGCGGATCCTCGTGGGCGGCGGCATGGCCTTCACCTTCTACAAGGCCGCCGGCCTCGAGACGGGCTCCTCGCTCGTCGAGGAGGACCGCGTCGAGCTCGCCCGGAGATTGACGGCCGAGGCCGGGGAGAAGCTCATGCTGCCGCCCGACGTGGTCGTGACCGACCTCCTTGATCTCAAGGCGGGGCGGGTGGGCGCGCTCCGGGCCGTCGCCGCAACCGAGATCCCCGCCGGCTGGGCGGGGGTGGACATCGGCCCGCAAAGCGTGGAACGCTTCGGCGCCGTGCTCCGGGAGGCGAAGACGGTGCTCTGGAACGGGCCGATGGGCGTTTTCGAAATCGAGCCCGCGGCCCGCGGGACGCTCGGGATCGCCCGGGCGCTCGCCGAGGCGACCGCACGGGGTGCGACGACCATCGTGGGCGGCGGGGACTCGGCCGCCGCGCTCGAGCGCGCGGGGCTCGCGGCGAAGGTCTCCCACGTCTCGACCGGCGGCGGGGCCTCGCTCGAGTTCCTCGAGGGCAAGGTGCTCCCCGGGGTCGCCGCGCTGACCGATCGGTAGGGCGCCGTGCGGCTCGAGGTCGTCGTGTTCGACTATGACGGCACCCTCGTGGACGATCTCCCGCTGGTGGTCGATTCCTACCGCGAGGCCTTGCGCGAGGCGGGCTTCCCGGTCGCCCGCGAGGAGATCGCCCGCTGCGTGTCGCTTCCGCCCTCGGCCAAGCGGCGGGCGCTGCTCGGCGAGGAGGTCACGGAGAGCCGGTGGGAGGAGATCCTCCGGCGCCGGCGCCGGATCTACCGCGAGCTCGCCGCGGGCGGGGTCCGCCTGTTCCCCGACACCCGGGAGGTTCTCGGGGCCCTTGCGCGGCGTTTCCGCCTGGGGCTCGTTTCCAACACCTTCCGCGAGCTCTTCGAGGCCTTTTTCCCCCCGGCGCTCGCGCGGCTTTTCGCGGCGAGCCTCTTTTTCGGGGAGGCCCCACGCCCCAAGCCCTCGCCGGAGGCGCTGCAGGCGCTTCTTGCGCGCCTGGGGGCCGGGCCGGAACGTGCGGCCTTCGTCGGGGACGCGGTCGAGGACATGGCCATGGCCCGTGCGGCGGGGGTTTGCGGCTACGGCGTGCTCACCGGCTTCTCGAGCGCCGGGGAGCTGCGCGCGGCCGGCGCCGTCGCCGTCCTCCCCGACCTCGCGGGCATCGCGGGGCTTCTTCTCGGGGAGCGCAAAAAGGCTTGACAAGCGGGCCGCAGACGGGGGAAAAGGAGCCTCAAGCTTAGGAGAGAAAAGGCGATGAAGCGGGCGCCCCGGGGCTTTTGGAGCACGTTCTTTTATTATCGCCGCAAGGCCGGTCCGCCCGCGGTGCGCTGATCCCCTAACCCACCAAACGAAGAATCTCAGACCGCGGGCGGAAAAAAGCCGCCCGCGGTTTTTTTTGGGGGGGAGCCGCAGGCGGTTTCCACCCCCGGCGGTTTCCGAAAAGGAGGGCCGCCATGCCTACATTCACCGATGATCTCCGGGTCGCGGGTTACGGGAGGCTGGTCTCGCCGCGGCGGATGAAGGAGGACATCCCGGTTTCGGCCCAGGCC
Organism: Desulfatibacillum sp.; assembly: GCA_020725555.1. Taxonomy (GTDB): domain Bacteria; phylum Desulfobacterota; class Desulfobacteria; order Desulfobacterales; family SpSt-501; genus SpSt-501. The sequence goes on along the minus strand of DYEU01000011.1, from coordinate 18,992 downwards.
GGCCGGACGGTCGTCGAATCCCGCCGGGCGATCCAGCGGGTCCTCGAGCGCCGCGACCCGCGGCTTCTGCTCGTCGTCGGCCCCTGCTCGATCCACGAGGAGCAAAGCGCGCTCGAGTACGCCGAGCGGCTCCGCGGGCTCCAGCAGCGCGTCGCGGAGGTCTTCCTGGTCGTGATGCGCGTCTACTTCGAGAAACCGCGCACCACGGTCGGCTGGAAGGGCTTCATCAACGACCCCCGCCTCGACGGCAGCTGCGACCTGAACGAGGGGCTGCGGCGCGCCCGGCTGCTTTTGCTGCGGATTCAGGAGATGGGCCTTCCGGCGGGGACCGAGATGGTCGAGATGGTGACCCCGCAGTACCTCGCCGATCTCGTGAGCTGGGGGGCGATCGGCGCGCGAACGGCCGAGAGCCCGGCCCACCGGGCGCTGGCGAGCGGGCTTTCGATGCCCGTCGGCATCAAGAACGGAACCGACGGGAACATCCTGCCCGCGATCCATGCGCTCATCGCCGCGCGCACCCCCCAGAGCTTCCTCGGCGTCGACCCCGAAGGCTACACGGCCGTCGTGCGGACGAAAGGAAACCCCGCCTGCCACCTGGTCCTGCGCGGCGGCCGCAGGCCGAACTACGATCCGCTGAGCATCGCCGAGGCGCGGCTGAGCCTGATCGCCCACGGCCTGCCCGAGACCTTGCTCGTCGACTGCAGCCACGGCAACAGCTGGAAAAAGCACCAGGGGCAGGAGATCGCCTGGAAAAGCGTGATCGAACAGCGGCTCGCCGGGACCGGGAGCCTGGTCGGGCTCATGCTCGAAAGCCACCTCCGCGAGGGAAACCAGCCGTTCCGGGGAAAGCCCGAAGGACTCGCCTACGGGGTGTCGATCACCGACGAGTGCATCTCCTGGGAGACGACGGAGCGGGTGGTGCTCGAGGCCGCCGAAGAACTCGCGGCCGGGCCGCGGCGCCTCGCGGCCGGGGGGGGGTCCGCCGCATGAGCACCAGAGTGGACGCCAAGCCGGCAGGCCCGGAGGAGAGGATCCTGCGCGGTTCAGGCCGCGCCTGCCGCCTGCGCGTGGGGGGCCGCATCGAGGAGCTGGACGAGCTCACCGGGGGTGCGCCGCGGATCGTGCTCGCCGACGAGACCGTGCTCCGGCTCCATGGCGGCCGCCTCCCGGCCGGGCCGGTCGTGGTCGTGGGGGAAGGCGAGCAGGCGAAGACGCTCGCCAATGCCGAGCGCCTCTACGAGGAGCTCCTGCGGCTGGAGGCGGACCGCGGGACCTTTCTCGTGGGCGTGGGCGGCGGCGTCGTCTGCGACGTCACGGGCTTCGTCGCCGCGACCTACCTGCGAGGCCTGCCGGTCGGTTTCGTGCCCACGACGCTGCTTGCCCAGGTCGATGCCGCGATCGGCGGGAAAAACGGGGTCAACCTCCGCGGCTTCAAGAACCTCGTCGGCACCATCCGCCAGCCGGAATTCGTGCTCTGCGACCTCGGGCTCCTCGAGACCCTGCCGCCCCGGGAACGCAACAACGGGCTGGCCGAGGTGGTGAAGCACGCGCTCATCGCCGACCCCGCGCTCTTCACCTTTCTCGAGGAAAACGCCGCGGCCGCATCCGCCCTGGAGCCCGGGGTGACGCGGCGCCTGGTGCGGGACTCGATCGCCGTCAAGGCCGCGATCGTCGAGCGCGACGAGCGCGAGGCGGGCGAGCGCCGCCTGCTCAACTTCGGGCACAGCTTCGGCCACGCCATCGAGAAAGCGACCGGCCTCTCCCACGGCGAGGCGGTGAGCGTCGGCATGGCGATCGCCGCCGGGCTCTCGGTCGAGCGGGGGCTCCTGCCGCGGCCGGAGGCCGAGCGGGTCTTCCGCCTCCTCGACGCCCTGGGGCTTCCGCGGCGGACGGAGGCCGACGCCGCCTCGCTCTTTGCGGGCCTGCGCAAGGACAAGAAGCGTTCCGGGAGCCGGATCGCCTTCATTTTCCTCGAGCGCATCGGGCGGGGGGTCGCCGTGGAGCTCGAGCTGGACGACCTGGAGGCGCTTTTTTCGGCCTGGGTGCGATCGGCGGAGGGGAGGAAGGCGTGGGAACATCCGTGAAAAGGGGAAGTCCTCCCGCCGGCGAGGGGGAGGCGGAGCGCCGGGCCGACGAGCGACGCCTGGCCGAGCTCCGCGCGGAGATCGACCGGCTGGACGGCGAGATCCTGCGGCTTTTCAACGAGCGGCTGGAGCGGGCACGCGCCGTGGGGGCGGTGAAACGGCGGCTTGGGCTCCCCGTGCGCGACATGCGGCGCGAGGCGGAGATCTTCCGGCGTCTGGCCGAGTTGAACCGCGGACGCCTCCTCGCCGACCGCCACCTCGTCCGGGTCTTCGCCGCCCTGATGGCCGCCGCGCGCGAGGTCCAGTCCGACGGCGCGCACCCGGCCGACGGCTTCGGCACCCCGGCGCTCTTCGCCGTGTTCGGAAACCCCGTGGTGCACAGCCTGAGCCCGGTCATGCACAACGCCGCCTTCGCCGCGACCGGCTATCCCGGGATGTACGCCGCGATCCGGGCGAAAGACATCCGGCCCGCCATGGCCGGGGTGCGGGCGCTCGGCTTCCGCGGGGCGAGCATCACGATCCCCCACAAGGAAGCCGTGCTCGCCTGCCTCGACTTCATCGACCCCCGGGCGCGGCGCATCGGGGCCGTGAACACCGTCGTGAACGACGCCGGCGAGCTCAAGGGGTTCAACACCGATTGGGAGGGGATCGTGCGGGCCCTCGGCGAGCGGGTCGCCCTCGCCGGCCGGCGGGTCGCCGTGCTCGGCGCCGGCGGGGCCGCGCGGGCCGCCGTCTTCGGCGCAAGGCACGCAGGGGCCCGGGTCACCGTCTACAACCGCACGCGCGACAAGGGCGAAGCCCTCGCCGTCGCGCTGGGGGCCGACTTCCGGCCGCTCGAGGAATTCGACCCTGCGGACTGCGAGATTCTCGTCCAGGCCACCCCCGTCGGCATGAGCCCCCGCACCGCGGAAACCCCGCTCCCGGCGGAGCGTCTCCGGCCGGGGCTTGTGGTGATGGACATCGTCTACACGCCGCTCAAGACGCGGCTTCTGGCCGAGGCCGAGGCCGCAGGATGCCAGACCGTGGACGGGCTTTCGATGTTCCTCTACCAGGGGGCCCGGCAATTCGAACTCTGGACCGGCCTCGAGGCCCCGCTCGACATCATGCGCCTTGCGGTCGAAACCGAGCTAACCGCCCGCGGATGAGGCCGGGGGGCGCCGTTCGGGGCCTCCGCCGGGAGGAAAGGATCTGTCGATGAAGGAAATCCGGCCTCTTAGCCCGATGCGGGTTGCGCTTTCGGTGCCGGGATCGAAAAGCTACACCCACCGCGCGTTCATCGCCGCGGCCCTGGCCGAGGGCTCATCGGAGATCGAGGGCGCACTTTGGAGCGAGGATACGCGGTTAACCCGGGAGGCGCTTTGCGGCTGGGGCGCCCGCTTCACGGCCCGGGGGCCATCCTGGGCCGTCGCGGGAACGGCCGGCCGGCTCGTCCCCGCCGCCGGCCCCGTCCGTCTCGGAAACTCCGGGACCTCCATGCGGCTTCTCACCGCCGTGGCCGCCCTCGTGGCGGGGGAGAGCCTGCTCGTCGGCTCGCCGCGGCTCGAGGCGCGGCCCGTGGGGGAGTTGGTGTCCGCCCTGGCCGCGCTCGGCGTGGCGGCCGAGTGCCTGCGCGGAAACGGCTGCCCCCCCGTCCGCGTGTGCGGCGGACGCCTCCCCGGGGGGCGCGTCCGGCTCGACTGCTCGCGCAGCAGTCAGTTCCTCTCCGCCCTCCTGCTGGCGGCGCCTTACAGCGAGCGGGGCATCGAGATCGAGGTCGCCCGCGGGCCGGTCTCGCGGCCCTACCTCGACATCACCGTCGACGTTCTCAAGCGCTTCGGGGTCGCGGTGGAACGGAAGGGCTGGGAGCGCTTCCGGGTCGAAGGCGGCGGCCGCTACCGCGCCTGCCGCTTCGCGGTGGAGGCCGATTGCTCGCAGGCGGGCTATTTTTGGGCGGCCGCGGCGGTCACCGGGTCGGCCGTGACCGTGCGCGGCACCCGGCGGGACTCGCTCCAGGGCGATGTCCGCCTGCTCGACCTCCTCGCCGCCATGGGCTGCCGGGTCGAGGACGGGGAGGGCGGGGTGCGGGTCACCGGGGGGGAGCTGCACGCGGTGGATGCGGACCTCGGCGATCTGCCCGACGCCGTGCCGACGCTTGCCGTCGTCGCCGCCTATGCCCGCGGGGAGAGCCGGATCCGCAACGTGGGGCACCTGCGGGACAAGGAAAGCGACCGCCTCGCCGCCGTGTGCGAGGGACTTTCGCGCATGGGGATCCGGGCGCGTGTGGAGGGATCCGAGCTCCGGGTCACCGGCGGCCGGCCGCGGGGGGCCGCGATCGATTGCCACGACGACCACCGGATCGCCATGAGCTTCGCCGTGGCCGGGCTGGGGACCCCCGGGGTGCGCATCCTCGACGAGGCCTGCGTCGCCAAGTCCTTCCCCGGCTTCTGGGGGGTTTTCGAGGAGCTCTACGGGTGCGCTGCGGCCCCATCGGCCTGATCGGCGTCGGCCGCTTCGGCGCCTTCCTGGCGCGGCACCTCTCCCCGCGGGCCGCCATCCGGGCCTGGGACCCGGCCGCCCCGCCGTCGCGCATCGCGGCCTGCGGGGCCGTGCCCGCCGACCTCGCCCGGGCGGCTTCCTGTCCCGTCGTCGTCTTCGCCGTCCCGGTCTCCGCCCTCGAGGAGGCGCTGCAGGCGGCTGCGCCGCACTTTCGCGGCGGGGCCCTCGCGGCCGACGTCTGCGCGGTGAAGGAGATCCCGCTCCGCTGGATGCGAAAGCACCTGCCCGCCGGGGTCGACCTTTTGGGGACGCATCCCCTCTTCGGGCCGGACAGCGCGGCCCGCGGGCTTGCGGGGCGCAAGATCGTCCTTTGCCCGGAGCGGATCTCCCGCCGCCGCCTGGCCTCCGTGACCGCCTTCCTGCAGGGCCTGGGGCTCGCCGTGATCCCGGCCGACCCCGCCGAGCACGACCGGCAGACGGCCTGCTCGCTCGCCCTGCCGCACCTGCTCGGCCGGGCGCTCGCCCGGGCGGGCTTCGGGCCCCTGTCCCTCGACACGCTGAACTGGAGACGGCTTGTGCGCATCGCGGCCAGCGTGCGCCGAGACGACCCCGGGCTCTCGCTGGACCTGCAGCGCTTCAATCCCCATGCGGCGAAGATGCGGCGGGCCTTCGCCGCGGCGCTGCGCCGGGTCGAGGGCGACCTCAGGGGCTCTCCCCCCGGGCCAGGTCCGCGAAGTAGGCGTGGAAGCGCAGGTCGCCGGTGAGCTCGGGGTGAAAGGCCGTGGCGAGCAGGCGGCCCTCCCGCGCCGCGACCGCGGTGCCGTCGGCGAGCTTGGCGAGGACCCGGGCGGAGGGCCCGGCGCGGGCGATCCGGGGGGCCCGGATGAAGACGCCCGGAAAGGGCTGCCCGCCGTCGCCCCGCAAGGCGTCGACGGCCAGGGGCTCCTCGAAGCTATCGAGCTGGCGGCCGAAGGCGTTTCTCTCCACGGCGATGTCCATGAGCGAGAGCACGGGCCGGCCGCCCGAGACCTCCCGGGCCATGAGGATCATGCCGGCGCAGGTTCCCCAGACGGCGCGGCGGGCGGAAAAATCGCGCAGCGCGGCGACCATCCCGTCGGCGGCGAGCAGCGAGCCGATCGCCGTGCTCTCCCCGCCCGGGAGGATGAGCCCCTCCAGGCCCTCGAGCTCCGCGGCGCGGCGCACGCGGCGGCCCTCGATCCCCAGCCGCTCGAGATGCCCGAGATGCTCGGGCACCCCTCCCTGAAGCGCAAGCACGCCGATGCGCAAGGGGCTCCCTCCTCAGCGGCCGCGGCCGGCGAGGCGCTCCGCCGGGGAAAGGGCGCCGGCCGCGATCCCGGGCATCGCCTCCCCCAACCCCGTGCTCACCTCGGCGAGCCGCAGCGGGTCGTCGAAGTGGGCCACGGCCAGGACGATCGCCCGGGCGCGGCGGGCGGGGTCGGCGCTCTTGAAGATGCCCGAGCCCACGAACACGCCGTCCAGCCCGAGCTGCATCATCAGGGCGGCGTCCGCCGGGGTCGCGATGCCGCCGGCGGCGAAGTTGACGACCGGCAGGCGGCCCAGCTCGCGGGTCTGCCGCACCAGCTCGACCGGGACGCCCATCTTGGCGGCATAGTCCGCGAGGTCGTCCTCGGCAAGCGCCCGCAGGGCCTCGACGCCGTCGTTCACGGCGCGGGCGTGGCGCACCGCCTCCACGATGTCCCCGGTGCCGGCCTCCCCCTTGGTGCGGAGCATGGAGGCCCCCTCGGCGATCCGCCGCAGGGCCTCGCCCAGGTCGCGGCAGCCGCAGACGAAGGGCACGCCGAAGGCGTGCTTGTCGATGTGGCGGGAGTCGTCCGCCGGGGTGAGGACCTCGCTCTCGTCGACGTAGTCCACCCCGATCGCCTCGAGGATGCGGGCCTCGACGAAATGGCCGATGCGGCACTTGGCCATCACCGGGATGCTGACCGCCTGCAGGATCTCCCGGATCCGCTGCGGGTCGGTCATCCGCGCCACCCCCCCCTGGGCGCGGATGTCGGCCGGCACACGCTCGAGGGCCATCACGGCGACCGCCCCCGCCTCCTCGGCGATGCGCGCCTGCTCGGCGGAGACGACGTCCATGATGACCCCGCCCTGGAGCATGCGGGCCAGGCCGGTCTTGACGGTCGCGCTGGAGGAGCGCCGCGGGGTTCTTCCGGGTACGGTGTCCATGTCGGCCTCCGTGACGGAACGAGGGTTCGTCGCCTGCGTCTCGACCGTTCCTACCCGGTGTGCTAAGAAAAAAACAGACACAGTTTTTCAAAAAAATGAGCGGTACAGTTTACCCGGCCTCATTGCCGGACGGCGGGGAGGAGATTTCATGGGCGATGGGCGATCGCGGGCGGCCGGCCCCCCCATGTTCCGCTACCGCCGGCTCGCCGCGGAGCTGGAGCGCCGGATCCGGGCGGGCGATTTCCGCCCGGGGGAGCGGCTGCCCTCGATCCGGCGGCTGCACCGCGGCACGGGCCTGAGCATCTCGACCGTCCACCGGGCCCTCCTCGAGCTCGAAGCCTGCGGCCTGGTCGAATCCCACCCGCGCTCCGGCTACCGGGTGCAGCCGGCGGCCTGGCCGCCGCTCGAGCCCCCGGCCATTCGGCGGAGCGACCCCGCCCCGCAGCCGATCCAGCTCGCGCCGGCCGTGCACTCGGTCATTGCGGCGATCAGCGACCCCGCGTTCGTCCCCCTGGGCAACACGGGCATGGACCCCGCGCACGTGCCGGCCAAGGCCTTCGGGCGCCTCCTGCGGGGGATGAACCGCGCCGAGTGGCGCGCGCTGCTCGGCTATGTCGCCCCCGAGGGCTTAGGTGAGCTCCGGCGGCAAATCGCCCTTCTCGACGTGGGGGTCCCCGGCCGCTTCGCCGCCGAGGAGATCGTCGTCACCAGCGGCTGCACCGAGGCGATCGCGCTCGCCCTGCAGGCGGTGGCCCGACCGGGGGACACGATCGCCGTCGAGTCCCCGACGAATTTCGCCGTGCTGCAGTTGCTCGAGGAGCTTGGGCTGCTTGCGGCCGAGGTGGCCGTGGACCCCCGGGAAGGTGTCGACCTCGAGGACCTCGCCCGCTGCCTCGAGGCCCACCCGGTGCGCGCCTGTTTTCTCATGCCCCATTTCCAGAACCCGACCGGCGCGCTCGTGCCCGAGGAAAAGAAGCGTCGCCTGATGGATCTCCTCGCCCGCCGCGGGGTCCCGGTGATCGTGGACGACATCAGCGCCCCCCTGTACGTCACGGGAAAGCGACCGCTTCCGCTCTCGGCCTTCGACCGCGAGGGGCTGGGCATGTACTGCGCTTCCTTTTCCAAGACCATCGCCCCCGGCCTGAGGATCGGCTGGGTCGCCGCCCGGGGGGAGTTCCGCGAGCGCATCCGGCGGCTCAAGGCCGCGACCTCGATCTGCACCTCGAGCCTCGACCAGGCGCTCGTTGCCCGCTTTCTCGGCTCGGGGGCTTACGACCGGCATCTCGTGCGGCTGCGCGCCACGCTCTCCCGCCAGCTGCTCCAGACGGCGGACCTGATCCGCCGTCATTTCCCGGAGGGCTCGCGGCTTGCGCTGCCCCAGGGCGGCACGCTGCTCTGGATCGAGTTGCCGGAGGAGATCGACGGGCTTGAGCTCTACCGCCGCGCCCACGCGCGCAGGATCGCGGTGATCCCCGGGGTGGTCTGCGCGAACGCGCCGCGGTTTCGGAATTTCCTTCTCCTGAGCTGCGCGGGCCCGGTGGATGCGCGCGCCGCCCGGGCGATCGCCGCGCTCGGGGAGATCGCCCGCGGGCTTGGCCGACGGCGGCGCCGGCCCCGGTGAGGGCGGCCGGGCCGGGGGCGGCGCTTGCGCCTCAGGCGCCCCGGGGGGAGGGGCGCGTCCGCTTGCGGGCGCGCGCCGCCGAGGCGATCGCGTAGGTGGCGAGCGCGCGGGCCACGGCGCGTCCCGAGCCGTCGAAGACGGTCGCCTCGCCGACGGCCGTGCGGCGGCCGCGGTGGACGATGCGCGCACGGGCGACCAGATCCTCGCCGTCGACGGGCCGCAGGAAATTGATCTTGAGCTCGATGGTCGCGATCGGGGCGCGGTTTTCGATCAGGCCGAGGAGGGCGATGGCGATCGCCGAGTCCGCGGCGGCGAAGACCACCCCGCCGTGGACGACGCCGTTGGCGTTGAGCAGCCCGTCGTCGTAGGGGACGCGGATCACGGCCTCCCCCGGGGAGGCCTCTTCGACGTGCATCCCGACCCGGCGCCAGAAAGGCACCTTGAGGCGCCGGTAGCGCTCGAGCCAGGAGGCGGCGCCGCGGGCGGCGGGCGGGCTCATCGCGGGTTCGCCTTCCCGGCGACGCCCGGCGGCGGGGCGGCGCGGCCGCGGAGCCGCGCGAACTCCTCGCGCACGAGCTTGCGGTAGAGGTGGTAGAAGAAGAGGCTCATGATTTCCACGAACTGCGCCCCCTTTTCGGCGTGGTCGTCGCTGGGGAGCGCCGTGAGGCGCTTTTCGTAGTAGGCGCGGTGGGAGCTGCGCACGAAGCGCCGCAGGAAGTCGGCGACCCGCTTGAGCTCGCGCGGGTTGTAGCCGTCCTTGGGGCCGAAGCCCAGGCGGTCCATGTCCACGATCAGCCGCCCGAGGATCACGTCGTCGCGCGCATAGGCGGGCCGGCCGCCGCGGGATCCCGCGGTGATGATCCCCCAGGACTCCATCACCTCGAGCCACTTGCGGCCCAGGCCGGTCGCCTCGCAGAAGGCCCGGCGGCCGACCACCTCGCGGGAGAGCAGGCGGTCGAGGGGCCGGAAGTAGCGGTTGTGGAATTCGGACACCGCACGGTCGGAGCGGGACTGCCGGCGGTTCTGGCGGAGGATTTTCTTGATCTCGGGGATGGGGAGAAAGAACTCCTCCCGGAGCTCGCGGATCCAGAGCACCCGTCGGAGATGGGCCTCGGTGTAGTCGGGGATCCGCCCCCGGGTGCGCCGGGGCTTGGGGAGAAGCCCCTCCCGGATGTAGAAATGGAGCGTCTCCTTGGGGACCCCGGTTTTTGCGACCAGCTCGCCGATGCGCATCGATCGTCCGTTCCCGGCCCTCTCCCGGGCGGGAGCAGGGCGCGGTCCCTCCCGCGGGGGGCGGCCCCGGGCGGAACCCGGCGATAACCTGCCGCAGGCGGGCGCGGTTGTCAATCGAATCGTCGTTGACAAGGGCGGGCGAAGCGGCATAGAGTGGCCGTGCATCGTGCAATGCGTTGCACGATCTTCCGCACCGATTTCCGGGAACCTCGCAAGGGAGGCGTGAGGGGCGATGAGGACGGACTTTCGATCCATCCGGGTGGAGACGGCCGACGGGATCGCCGTGTTCCGCATCCACAACCCGCCGGTCAATCAGCTGTCCGAACACGTGGTCCGCGAGCTGGCCGACGCCTTCGCCGGCGCGTTCCGGGAGGCCGCCGTGCAGGCCGTCGTGCTGACCGGGAGCGGGAAGAATTTCGTCGCCGGCGCCGACATCACCCAGATCAAGGACATCCGTTCGCGGGAGGCGCTGCTCGCGCTCCTGCACGAGAACAACCGGGTCCTCAACGCGATCGAAACCGGGCCCAAGCCCGTGGTCGCCGCGATCAACGGCGCCTGCCTCGGCGGCGGCCTCGAGCTCGCCATGGCCTGCCACTACCGCGTGGCCGCCCCCGGGGTCGATCTCGGGCAACCCGAGGTCCAGCTCGGGCTCATCCCCGGGGCGGGCGGAACCCAGCGTTTGCCGCGGCTGATTGGGTTGCCGAACGCCCTCGACATGATCACGACCGGCAAGCCGATCCGCTCCGAAAAGGCGCTCGAGCGAAGGCTCGTCGACGAGATCGCCCCCACCGAGACGCTGCTCCAGGCCGCGATCCGCGCCGCGAAAGGGTTTCTCGAGGGCCGTCACCACCTCGCCCTGCGCGCAACTCGCGCCCGCCACGAGCGACTGCCGAGCGCGGCCGAGAAGAAGGCGCTGCTCGATTTCGCGAGGCTCATGACCGCCGCCAAGGCCAAGGGGTACATCGCCCCGTTCAAGGCCCTTGACGCCTTCGAGCGCGGGCTGCATTTCGACATCGAACCCGACCTCGCGATGGAGGCCGAGCTCTTCGCCGACTGCCTCTTTTCAAACGTGGCCCGCAACCTGATCGGCATTTTCCTCCACACGCGCGCCGCCGGGCGGCTGCCGCGCATCGAGGGCATCCCCCCCGCGCCCGTCCGCACCGTGGGGGTTCTGGGCGGCGGGGTGATGGGCTCCGGGATCGTTCATTTGCTTGTGAACGAGGGGCTGAACGCCGTCCTCTGGGACATCGACGACGCGGCGGTCGCCCGCGGCATGGCCGGGCTGCGCGCGACCTTCGACTACCACCTCAAGAACAAGAAGATCACCCCCGAGGGGCTCGAGGCCCTCTTCCGGGAGCGGCTCACCTGCACGACGGATCTCGCGCGGCTGAAGGAGGCCGACCTCGTCATCGAGGCGGTCGTCGAGGACATGGCCGTCAAGCAGAAGCTCTGGAAGGAACTCGAGGGGATTTGCCGGCCGGAAGCCGTCTTCGCGACGAACACCTCGGCCTTGCCGATCACCGAGATGGCCTCCGTGCTCGGGGACCCCGGCCGCATGATCGGCCTCCATTTCTTCAACCCTGCCCACCGCATGCAGCTCCTGGAGGTCATCTGCGCCCGGAAGACCTCGGATGCGACGCTCGCGACCAGTGTCGCCTTCGCGCGGGCGGTGCGCAAGATCCCGATCGTGGTCAACGACGGCCCGGGCTTCTACGTCTCGCGCCAGCTTTCCGCGTTCATGGGGGCCTCGGTCTTTCTCATGGCCGACGGGGTCGACCCGGCGGCGATCGAATCCGCGGTGGTCGATTTCGGCATGCCGATGGGGCCGGCCGCCCTCTCGGACCTGACCGGGATCGACATCAACTACCGCGTGAACAAGACCTTCGAGATGCGCCTCGGCCCCCGCTGGAAGGTTCACCCCCTCACGGAGGCGATCTACCGCACCGGCTGCTACGGGCGGAAGACCGGCGCGGGCTACATGGATTACAGCGGGCCGCAGCCGGTCCCCAACCCGAAGGTCGCCGCGGTGATCCAGGACTACCTGAAGCAGCACGGGGTCGCCCCGCGGCAGATGCCCCCGCGCGAGATCGTCGACGTCCTGCTCGCGGCCGCGGTCAACGAGGCCGCCTACATGATGGAGGAGGGGATCTGCGACCGGCCCCAGGACATGGACCTCGCCATGGTCTACGGCACCGGCTTCCCGCCCTACCGCGGCGGCATCCTGCGCTGCGCGGACCGCTGGGGCGCGCGGCCGATCCATGAGCTCCTCCTCGAACTCGAGAAGCGCTACGGACCGCGATTCACCCCCGCCCGGCGTCTCGCCGAGATGGCCCGGGAGGGGAGAACCTTTTACCCCGAAGGCGCCTGAACCCGCTGGGGCGTGAACGACGCCCGTTCCCCGGAAGGAGGCAAGGCATGAAAGAAGTCGTCATCGCAGGCTATCTCCGCACCGCCCTTTCGCGCTCCCGTCCCAACGAGCCGGCGCGGGACTGGTTCTGCCGCACGCGCGCCGACGAGCTTCTGGCGAAGCTGCTGCCCGAGCTGATCCGGCGCACGGCGCTCGAACCCCGGGAGATCGACGACTTTCTCGTCGGCTGTGCAACCGCGGTGGGCGAGCAGTGGTCCTATGGCGGCCGGATCCCCCTCTTTCTCGCCAACCTGCCCGAGACCATCCCGGCGAAATTCGTCGACCAGCAGTGCGGATCCTCGATGGCCGGCGTGCACATCGGGTTCATGGAAATCGCCCAGGACTTCGCCGACGTCGTGCTGTGCGCCGGCTACGAACACATGACCCGCGTCCCCATGGGGCTGACCAACGTGGAGCGCGGCCTGATCACCCCGAACACGACGCTCTTCCTCAACCCCGAGTACCGGCACTGGGACATGATGACCTCGATGAACATGGGGCTCACCGCCGAAAAGCTCGCCCAGCAGTCGGGCATCCCCCGCGAGGAGATGGACCGCTGGGGGGCCCGCTCGCACGAGCTCGCCGCCCGCGCGCGGAAAGAGGGCTTCTTCCGCGGCGAGATCCTCCCCATCGAGGCCGAGCAGGAGGACGGCTCCAAGCTCGTCGTGGAAACCGACCAGTCCGTGCGCGAGGAGACGACCCTCGAGAGCCTGCGCGAGCTCAAGCCCGTCTTCAAGAAGGACGGGGTGATCACCCCCGGGAACGCCTCCCCTCTGAACGCGGGCGCCTCGGCCATGGTGCTCATGTCCAAGGAGGCGGCGCGCAAACGGGGCATCCGGCCGCTGGCGACCCTGCGCGCCATCGGGTTCGCCGGCGTGGACCCCACGGTCATGGGTGCCGGCCCCGTGCCGGCGAGCCGCAAGGCCCTCGACAAGGCGGGGCTGAAGCCCGCGGACATCGACTTCTGGGAAATCAACGAGGCCTTCGGGGTGGTGGTCCTGAACTGCATCCGGGAGCTCGGCATCGACCCCGCAAGGGTGAACGTCATGGGCGGGGCGATCGCGATCGGTCACGCCCTCGGTGCAACCGGCATCCGCCTGGTGGGAACGCTCGCCCGCATCCTCAACGTGAAGGGTGGCCGCTGGGGCCTGGCCAACGCCTGCGTCGGCGGAGGGCAGGGGGTGGCGACGGTGATTGAAAAGGAGGACTACCCCTGGTAGGGGAGGGGGGGCGTCCCCGCCCGGGGACCCCGAAGCGGTGAACCCTGCGCGGAGCGCGGCCCGGACGATGTTCGCCCCCTTCCACGAAGCCCTGGCGGATCCGCCCGGCCGGCTTTCCCTGCTGCGGCGCCGAAGCGGCCGGCCGTTGATCGGGGTCGCCCCGGCCTATTTCCCGCCGGAGTGGGTCCACGCCGCCGGGGGGCTTCCCGTCGCCTTCTGGGGGGCGGCGCTTCCCGTCGCCCGGGCCGATGCCCTGCTTCCGCCCTACTGCTGCCCGGTCGCCCGCTCGATCCTCGAGATGGAGCTCGCCGGCCGGACCGCGGAGCTCGCGGGCTGGGTCTTCACCTCGCTTTGCGACACCCTGGTCAACCTGCGCGAGATCTTCCGGCGACTTTCCTCCCGGCCGACCCTCGTCTTTCCGATCCCGCTCGCAACCGACCCCTTCGCCCGACGCCGCCGCCTCGCGGAGCTGATCCCGGCCGCGTTCGAGGATCTCGGCCGGCTCACGGGAAGTGCGGCCACCGGGGCCTCGCTTGCCTCCGCCTCACGCCTCTACGGCGAAATCCGGAATCTCCAGCGCCGGCTCTATTCCCTCCGCCGCAGCCGGCCGGGGCTGATCGGCGTGCGGAATTTCTACGCCGCACTCCGGGCGGGCTTCTTCATGGAGCCCGAGGAGTACCGCGGGCGGCTCGCGGATCTCCTCTCCCGCCTCGAAGCCGCCCCCGAGCCCCCGGCCGGGCGCCGGCCGCGGCTCTTTCTGAGCGGCATGGTCGTCCCGCCCGACGAGGTCCTCGGGCTGCTCGAGCACCTCGGGCTCGACCCGGCCGACGACGATTTCGCAAACGGCGGCCGCATGATCTCCCGGCCGGTGTTCGACCCGCAGGACCCCGCGGGCAGCCTCGAGGCGGCGATCTTCGGCGGCACCCCCTGCTGTTGCCTCCACGTCCCCGGCACCGACCGGGCGGCGGTCTTTCCCCGCCTCGTCCGGGAGGCCGGGGCGGGGGGCGTGCTCCTTCTCCCCGTGCGCTGCTGCGAGCCGGACGCCTTCGAGCGGCCCGCCATCGGGGCCGGCCTGGCCGCCGCGGGGATCCCCGCCCTCACGATGGAGATGGACTGTGAGTCGCTGCCGCTCGAGTCGCTGCGCACCCGGCTCGAGGCGTTCCGGGAACTCCTGGAGGAATCGGGCCCATGACGCGGCTTGCCAGTTTCGCCCGCATGAAAGAGCTGATGACGGGCTATTACCTCGAGGCGAAGACGACCCGGGAGAAGCCCGTCATCTGGCTGACGAGCGGGGCGCCGGTCGAGTACGTCTACGCCGCGGGCGCGCTGCCGGTCTACCCCGAGAACTACGCCGCGATGTGCGCGGCGAGCCACCAGGCGCCCCCCCTGCTCGAGGCCGCCGAGGCGCAAGGCTACTCGCCCGACATCTGCGCCTACGCACGCACCGATTTCGGGCAGGATCTTCTCCGGGGGGGGCCGGCGGGCGGGCTTCCGCCGCCGCAGGCCCTCGTTTGCGCAACGAACATTTGCCGCACGGTGGTCAAGTGGTTCGAGGCCGTGGCCCGCAAAAACCGCGCCCCGCTCTTCGTCGTGGACATGCCCTTCCTGCACGACGGCCTGACCCGGGAGGCCCTGAACTACGTGCTCGGGCAGTTTCGAGCGCTCGAGGGGTTCCTCGCCGCGCAGACCGGAAGCGCCTTCGACCGCGAGCGGCTGCTGGCGACCGTGTCCTTGAGCCGCGAGGCGACGGGCCTGTGGCGCAAAACGCTCGATCTCGCCCGTCACCGCCCTTCGCCCATCACCGCCCTCGACGCCTTCGTCCACATCGCACCCATCGTGACCCTGCGGGGGACCCCGCAATGCCGGGACTACTACCGGGAGCTCCACCGGGAGGTCGCCGACCGCGTCGTGCGGGGCGAAGGGGCGATCCCTCGGGAGCGCTACCGCGTGCTCTGGGACAACCTGCCCATCTGGCACCGCATGCGCTGGTTTGAGACCTTTTTCGCCGAGCGGGGGCTCACCCTCGCCGCGGCGACCTACCCCAACAGCTGGGCGGCGATCGACCCCCCGCCGGGGTTCCAGGCCGACGATCCCCTCGAGGCCCTTGCCGTCTCCTACCTGAACCTGTACATTCATTTCGGCTTCACGCAGCGCATCGACTATCTCGAGCGGCTGATCGAGGAATTCGCCCTCACCGGGTTCATCATGCACTCCAACCGGTCCTGCAAGCCCTACTCGGTCGGCATGTACGGGCTGCGCGAGGAGCTCTCCCGGCGGACCGGGTTGCCCGGCGTGGTGATCGAGGCCGACCAGAACGACCCGCGGCAGTTCACCGAGGCGCGCACGGTGACCGCGCTCGAGGCTTTTCTCGAAGCCATGAAACCGATCGACGGCTGAGGCGGCCGGGAAAGACCGCGCGCGGCCGCCCGAGCCGCAAGTGAGCCCGGCCGATGGCCTTCTTTCCGGAATACGAGCGCTACGACGGGCTGGGGCTGGCCGAGCTCGTCCGCCGCGGCGAGGTCTCCGCGGCGGAGCTTCTCGAGGCCGCCCTCGAGCGCATCGCGCGGGTCAACCCCCGGATCAACGCCGTGGTGACCCGCATGGAGGCCGCCGCGCGCCGTTTCCTCGAAGAGCTCCCCGACGGACCCTTCCGGGGGGTTCCCTTTCTCCTCAAGGACCTCCTCTCGGTCTGCGAGGGGGCGCCGCTCACCTTCGGCTGCCGGGCGCTCCGCAACTTCGTCCCCGACCACGACGGTGAGCTCGTCCGCCGCTGGCGCCGGGCCGGGCTGGTGATTCTCGGAAAGACGAACACTCCCGAGTTCGGCCTCGTCGCCTACACCGAGCCCGAGCTCTTCGGCCCCGCGCGCAACCCCTGGGACCTCGGCCGCACCCCCGGCGGCTCGAGCGGCGGATCTGCGGCCGCGGTCGCCGCCGGGATCGTCCCGCTCGCGGGGGCGGGCGACGGGGGCGGCTCGATCCGCATCCCCGCGGCCTACTGCGGGCTCTTCGGCTTGAAACCCAGCCGCGGCCGGACCCCGAGCGGCCCGGACTTCGGCGAGATCTGGCAGGGGGCCGTCGTCGAGCACGTGGTCTCGCGCTCGGTGCGCGACAGCGCGGCCGCGCTGGATGCCGCCTGCGGCGCGGACCCCGGCGCACCCTATGTCGTCGCCCCGCCGGAGCGGCCCTACCGCGAGGAACTCGGCCGCGACCCGGGGCGGCTCCGGATCGCCTTCAGCACCCGCTCGCCCGTCGGCCTCTCCGTGCACCCCGAACACGAAAAGGCCGTGCGGGAGGCGGCGGGCCTGCTGGCGACGATCGGCTGCGAGGTCGAGGAGCGGGAGCCGCCGCTCGACGGCATCGCCCTGGCGCGGAGCTATCTCACGCTGCTCTACGCCGAGGTGGCGGCCGACCTGGGGGAGCTGGGACGGCTCCTCGGCCGCAGGGTCCGCCGCGGCGATGTCGAGCGGCCGACCTGGATCCTGGGCAAGATCGGCCGCATCGTGCCGGCCGCGGCGCTGTCCGAGGCCAAGCGCCTCTGGGGCCGCGCCGGCCGGGTCATGGGCGCCTTTCACGAGACCTGGGACGTCTACATGACGCCCGCGACGGCGCACCCCCCCGCGCGCATCGGCGAGCTTCGCCCCGGGCCCCTCGAAATGTTCGGCCTGCGGGCGGTCGACCGCCTCGGGCTGGAGGGGCTCCTTCACCGCTCGGGCCTGCTCGAGAACATCGCTTTACGCAACCTGGAGCGGACCCCGTTCACCCAGCTCGCCAACTTCACCGGGCAGCCGGCGATGACCGTGCCCCTCTCCCACACCGCCGAGGGGCTCCCCGTGGGGGTGCAATTCACGGCCGCCATCGGCCGCGAAGACCTCCTGTTCCGGCTCGCCGCCCGGCTCGAGGCCGAGCGCCCCTGGTTCGACCGGCGGCCGCCGCTTTCCGGGACGCCGCCGCGGGAAGCCTCGGCGAACCGCATCCCCTGTCTGAAAGGAGGCCCTGGCCATGTACCGCCGCATCCTGGTTCCGCTTGACGGCTCGCCGCGCGCCGAGCGCATTCTACCGCACGTCGAGGAGCTCGCCGCGAAGTTCGGCGCCGCGGTCACGCTCCTCCAGGTGGTCGAACCGATTGTGCCCGTGAGCAGCGCGGAGGTCTATATCCCCTCGGGGGACCAGCTCTCCGAGCGCCTGAGCCGGGCGAAGGAGTACCTGGAGGCGATCCAGGCCAAGATGAGGCTCCGCGGCATTCCGGCCGAGGTCCATCTCGTCAGCAAGGCGGTCGTGGACGGGATCTGCGAGACCGCCGAGGCGCTGCAGGTCGACCTGATCGCCATGGCGAGCCACGGCCGGACCGGGGCGGCGCGGGTCTTCTACGGGAGCGTCGCCGCAGGGGTCCTCAACCGCGTCGACCGGCCGCTGCTCATCATCCGCTCGCGATCGGGCGGATGAAGGCGAAGGCTCAGCGGGCGGCGGGCCTTTCGGGAAGCCTCAGGCAAAGCAGCATCGTGAGGAGAGGAACCGCCGGGAGCCAGAACAGGACCGTCTCCAGCCCGAAGAGGTCCGCAAGCCGCCCGATGACCGGGGTCAGAACGCCGCCGATCCCGAGCGCAAGACCCATCATAAGGCTCGAGACCATCGAGCGGCCCTGCGGCGCCAAGGTCTGGCCGAGCGTGACCCCCAGCGGGAGGGTGGCCATGGAGAAAAAGCCGGAAAGAAAGGCCGCGGGGTAGATCCAGTCCCCCCGCAGCCAGAGCGAGCAGAGAAGCGCAGGGACCGTCAGGAAGTGGCTGGCGAGAAAGACCGGCCGGTAGCGGAAGCGGTCGGCGAGGCTTCCGGCGATAAGCCCGCTCAAGGCCCCGGCCAGCGTAAAGAGCGCGGCCACAAGCCCGATCGAGACGAGGGGGTAGCCCTCGCGGGCGTAGAGGACGGGGAAAAAGGTGATGAAGGCCTGGCTCACGAAGGCGCGGAGCACCATCACGACCCAGAGGTCGGCGACCGCCCGCCAGGAGGGGCCGAGCGCCACGCGCAGCGACTCGGCGAACCCCTTGCCGGCCAGACCCTCGCCCTGGGGGCGGGGGACCATGTGATAGAGGAGCGCCATCAGCGGCAGGCCGATGCCCATCGAGTAGACGGTGCCCGGCATCCCGAAGGCGGCGACGAGCGCGGTGATCAGGATGGGCCCCACGCCGAAGGCCATCGTCCCGCCGGCGTTGAAGACCGACATGCAGAGGCTGAAGTTGCGGCCCGCGTAGGTCGCGATCATGCCCGCCACGGGCGGGTGGAACATCGACTGCCCAATCGAGCCCAGGGCGACGAAAAGAAGCAGGACCGCGTAGTTCGGCGCCACACCGACGAGCGGGATGAAGACGATCGACAAGAGCGGCCCGCCCAGGATGAAGAGCCGGGTGCGGTGGTGGTCGGCGTAGTAGCCCGCAAGCGGCTGCACGATGAACATGAGAAAGCGGTTCAACCCCGCGATCAGCCCGACCTGGGCGAGGGAGAGGGAAAAGACGTCGGCGAACGCCGGAAGGAGCGGGCTCACGAAGGAGGCGTAGAGGTCGCCCGTGAAGTGGACAAGCCACAGGGCGAAGATCACGCGCACGTCGGTCCGCTGCGCGGGATCGGGGGCTGTGGGGATCGCTTTCAGGGCGAACAAAAACGCTCCAGCCAGAGGCTGGAGCGCCTTTCTTTCAAGTGGTCGGGACGAGTGGATTTGAACCACCGACCCCAGCGTCCCGAACGCTGTGCTC
>DYEU01000002.1 GCA_020725555.1 Desulfatibacillum sp. | reverse complement strand
TTTTGGTGCCTGGGGCCGGGATCGATCCGGCACGGCCGTGTGGCCGAGGGATTTTAAGTCCCTGGCGTCTACCAGGTTCCGCCACCCAGGCGAGGTGCGTCGAGGCGTGCAGGCGGCCGCGGTGAGCGACGGGCCGCGATGAAAAAAAGCATATTCAAAAGCCACGAGCGGTTCAAGCGAAAACGGGGTCGCTGAAGCGGAAGCGATCCTCCTCGAGCAGGGCGATGCAGGCGTCCACGGCACGCGGGTCGTAGAGGACGCCGCGTTGCGAGGCGATCTCCTCGAGGGCGCGCTTCACGCCGAGCGAAGGGCGGTAGGGCCGATGCGAAGACATGGTTTCGACCACGTCGGCCACCCCGACAATGCGGGCCTCCTCGAGGATCGCCTCCCCGGAGAGCCGGCGCGGGTAGCCGGAGCCGTCAAGCCGCTCGTGGTGCTGGAGGACGATGTCGGCAACAGGCCAGGGGAAGTCGATGTTCTGGAGGATCTCGTAGCCCGCCTGCGGGTGGGTCTGGATCAGGCTCCACTCCATGGTGTTCAGATGGGCGGGCTTGCTCAGGATCTCCGCCGGAAGCGAGATCTTGCCGATGTCGTGGATCACCGAGGCCATGAAAAGCCCTTCGAGCCGCTCCGCGGAAAGCCCCATCTCTTCTCCGATCGCCCGCGACAGCTCGCCCACGCGGCGCTGGTGGCCCGAGGTGTAGGGGTCGCGCTTTTCCACCATCTTCGCGATCGCCAGCACCGTTCCGCCGATCATCCGCCGCAGGCGATCCAGGCTCTGCTGCAGCTCATCCTGGAAGCGCCGCCGGCGATCCACCTCGCGCCGCAGCATCTCGTTGCTGAACCGCAGCTCGGCCGTCTTCTGAAAGACGAGCGTCTCGAGGTTCGCGTTCAAGGCCCGCACCTTGCGCTCGGCCCGCCACTTGGCGCTGAGGGAGGAGGCAAACTGGATGATCTCCCGCGCGTGAAACGGCTTCTGGAGGAAAAGGAGACGGTCGCAGAAGCCGAGCGAAGACGGCAGGGCGCCGATCTCCCCCGGCGTGTAGCCGGTCACAAGAACGATGTTGACCTCGGCATCGAGGCGCAGGATCTGCTCCGCGGCCCAGATTCCGGATGGTCCCGGCGGGAGATGAATATCAAGGAATATCGTTGAGTAATGAACTTTTTCGCAAAGCGATTGTTTAACAATTTCGACGGCCTCCTCGGCCTGGGTGGAGCAACTGACGCGGAAGCAGGCCGGCTCGCAGGACACCTCCCCGTCGCTGTCAGGAGGCTGTCCTTTACGTGAGGAAAAGCTCTCGAGAATGTCGCGGTAGATCGAAAGAATCCCCGGGTCGTCGTCTACGGCGAGGACATGATAGAGGTTCTCGTTCAAGCCCCGAAGGTTCCTTGCGGGAAAAGTTCGCCCCCTCGCCGGGGGACATGCAAAATAAGAACCAGCGGCAAGGATCCGGGAAGGCGGGCGGGAGGGGTGGCGAAGACCGCCCTCGAGAAGGGGGCGGCAAAGGGCGGATAGGATGTCAACTCATTGATTTTTTGAAATATGTAAGAACGGCGTGGCAGTTGCAGGAGGTGGCGAGAAGAAAGGGCCCTTCCCCGCGCTCTATGATGTCCCGGGCTTTTTCGAGATCCCTGCCGCGCATTCCGCCCACGCCGGCGGCAAGCTGATAACTCCTCACGACGAGAATCTTGACGCCCGGCAGCGCAAGCGCGGCAATCGACCGGTGCAGGGCCGGGGGGCGCTCCTTTCCGGTCACCGGGCAGCACCCGCCCTCGCGGCAATCCTTGGGGCAGAGAAAGTCGGCATGGCTGGCGTAGAGATCCCCCGAGGCCCCGGCGATGAGGTTGGGCAACCCGAGGCGTGCGGGCTCGGCGATGCGTTTGCGGCGCAGACCGATCCCGGGGGAAAGCCTTCGCTTGAGCCAGCGGAAGGCGAAATGGAAAGGAACGGCGGCGACCACCCAAACGGTCTGCACCTCGGACGGGAGCCTCGCGGCGAGAACCCCCACCGCATCGGCACATTCGACGCCAAAGCCTTCCGCCGCGAGCTCCGCGCAGCGCCGGGCGTCCTTTTCTATGATCCGGCAGGGCATGCCGCGGGCCGCGAGCAGCCGCGCTGCGCGCCGGCCGAACCTCCCGCCGCCCGCGATCCATGCCGTTTGCCCGGATGCCCCCGCCATGTCCGCAATGCGTACGCCGCGGGCGATGCCTTGTCAAACCGCAAGCCCTCTGTTAAAAGCGGCATTCAATGGAACCACCCGAAGTCAAACCGAAAATCATCCTCGCTTCCAACTCCCCGCGGCGGCGCTACCTCCTCGAGCGGGCAGGCTTGCGCTTTGCCGTCATCCCCAGCCGCATCCGCGAAAGCAATCCCGCCGGCGCACCGCCCGAGCGGTTCGTCCGCGAGCTGGCGATCGCCAAGGCGCGCGATGTCGCCGGCATTCACCCCGAAAGCTGGGTCATCGGCGCGGACACGGTGGTCGTCGTCGACGGCACCGTTCTGGGAAAGCCCGCCTCGACCGAGGAGGCCCGCCGGATGCTCACCCGCCTAAGCGGCCGCACCCACGAGGTCCTGACCGGCTTTTGCATCCATCGCCGCCTGGGGGAGCGCCTCTTTGCCGACACCGTGCGCACCGCCGTGCAGTTCAAGGAACTCGCCCCGGCGGAGATCGAATGGTACATCCGCACCGGCGAGCCCTTCGACAAGGCCGGCGCATACGCCATCCAGGGGATCGGCACCTTCCTCGTGCGGCGGATCGAGGGCTCCTACACCAACGTGGTGGGGCTTCCCGTCTGCGAGGTCATCGAAATCCTCATCCGCGAAGGGGTCGTGGGGTACGAACGACCGCAGCCCGCCCCGCTGGAGGCGGCGGCGGAGAAGGATGCGTCGTCGTGACCGAGGGGATCCCCGAGCGCGTGCGGGCCGTCCGGCGGCGGATCGAGGCGGCGGCGGCCGCCTGCGGCCGCGATCCCGCGGAGATCCGCCTCGTCGCCGTGAGCAAGACCTGGCCGCCGCAGGCGGTCGTTGCCGCCCACGAAGCGGGTCTCGGGGTCTTCGGCGAAAACTACGTCCAGGAGGCGCGCGACAAGATCGCGGCCCTTGCCGCTCTCCCCCTTCGCTGGCACCTCATCGGCCACCTGCAGACGAACAAGGCGAAATTCGCCGTGCGGCTCTTCGATCTCATCCACACCCTCGATTCGGTCCGCCTGGCGCGCGAGATCGACCGCCTCGCCGCCCGCCTCCCCAAGGTTCAGGACGTTCTGATCCAGGTGAGTCTCGCCGGCGAGGAAACCAAGTCGGGGGCGTCGCCGGCGGAGGTCCCGGCCCTGCTCGCGGAAGCCTCCCGGCTGTCGCATCTGCGGGTTCTCGGACTGATGACGATCCCGCCCTATTTCGACGACCCCGAACGCGCACGGCCCTACTTCGCCAGGCTGCGTGCCCTCCGGGACCGGCTTGAGGAGGAGTCCGGGATCGCCCTCCCCGAGCTCTCCATGGGCATGACCGGGGATTTCGAGGCGGCGATCGCCGAGGGGGCGACGCTTGTGCGCATCGGCACGGCGATCTTCGGAAACCGGCCATGAAGATTCTCCTGCACACCTGCTGCGGCCCCTGCACGATCGTCCCCCTGAGGCGCCTGCGCGCCGAGGGAAACGAGGTGACGGGCTATTTCCACCGCCACAACATCCACCCCTTCACCGAGTGCCGGCTGCGCGAGGAGACGCTCCTGGCCTGGGCCGGGGCGGAGGGGCTCCCGGTGATCGTCTCCCCCGGCTACGATCTCGAGGGGTATCTCCGACGGGTTGCCTTCCGCGAGGCCGACCGCTGCCGCATTTGTTTCCGCGAACGTCTCCGGGCGTCCGCGGCGGTCGCCCGCGAGGCCTCCTGCGAGGCCTTTTCGACGACCCTCCTCTACAGCCGTTACCAGCCCCACGAGGTGATCCGCGCGATGGGCGAGGCGGTCGGTCGCGAGGCGGGCATTGCCTTCCTCTACCGGGACTTCCGCGACGGCTGGGACGAAGGGGTGGCCGAGTCGCGCCGGCTCGGGATGTACCGCCAGAAGTACTGCGGCTGCATCTACAGCGAAAAAGAGCGCTTCCTGCGGGGGGCCCGAAAGAGCAAGGCCCCCGCCCCCCCCGCCCCGCCTGCTCCCGGGCGCACCCGCTGAAGCCGGCCGATGTTCGGGAACTTCCTCTACTTCATCGTCGCGCTGCTGATCTACTCGACCTACCACCCCACGGAGGAGCCGGGCCTGGGGACCGCCGAAACGCTCGCCTTCTTTCTCCTCCTCTGCGGCGCCTACGCGTTCTACGCCCTGTTTTCCTTCCGGCGGATCGAGGCGCTGGCGCGGCATGCGCCGGAGCCCGTCGCCGACCAGCAATTCCAGGCGGCGCTCCTGCGATGCTCGCTTCTCGCGGTCGGGGTTTACGCGGTCGCGATCTATGGGCTTTCGCTTCCCGCGCTCCTCGAGCGGCTGCCCCTCGTCGGCCGCGTCGCTACGCTCCAGGCGATGGTCTTTCTCGCCCTCTTCACGGGCTTCCTCGCGCTCGCCTGGTCGGCCGGCTTTTCCGCCTACCGCCGAATCTACCGGCCCGATTTCGGCCGCGGCGAGTACGTCACCTCCAACATCTCCTTTGCGCTCCCGGTGCTGCTACCCTGGCTTGCCCTTTCGGGGACGCTCGATCTCCTGAACGCCTTCGCCCCCGGCCCCGTGCGACGCATCCTGGAGACGACCGAGGGCCAGATCGGCGTCTTCAGCGCCTTTCTCCTGGGCACGGCGATCGTCGCCCCGGCCTTTATCAAGCGCTTCTGGCGCTGCCGGCCGCTTGCCGCGGGGCCGGCAAGGGCGCGGATCGAGGCGCTCTGCCGCCGGGCGGGCCTTGCCTTCGCCGACATCCTTCACTGGCCGCTCTTCGGCGGCCGCATGATCACCGCCGGGGTGATGGGTCTCGCCCGACGCTTCCGCTACATCCTCGTCACCCCCTCGCTCCTCGAGGTCCTCGAGCCCGAGGAGCTCGACGCCGTGATGGCCCATGAAATCGGCCACGTGAAGAGGCGGCACCTGCTCTTTTACCTCCTCTTCTTCGCCGGCTACCTTCTGCTGTCCCTCGTGTTCTACGATCTCTTCCTCTACGGGATGCTCTACACCGATCCCCTCTGGGAGGCCTTCCGCCGCAGCGGCCTGTCCCAGGCGACGCTCGTCTCGGTCGTCTTCAGCGCGGCCATCCTGGGGGTCTTTCTGGTCTATTTCCGCTTCGTCTTCGGCTTCTTCATGCGCAACTTCGAGCGCCAGGCCGACGGCTACGTCTTCCGCCTGCTGCCGACGGCGCGGCCCCTGGTGACGACGCTCGAGAAAATCGCCGCCGCAAGCCGCCAGTCCCCCGACCGGCCGAACTGGCACCATTTCAGCATCCGGCAGCGGATCGAGTTTCTGCTCGCCTGCGAGGCGGACCCCAGGCGGCTTGTCCGCCACGACCGCCGCGTGCGCCGCGCCATCGGCCTCTACCTCGTCGTGCTCGCCCTGCTTGCGGTCGTGGGCTACCAGGTGAACCTGGGGACCGTCGGCGCACGCATGAGCGACCATCTCTTCACGACCCTGCTCGAGCGCGAAATCGCGAAAAACCCCCACAGCGCAAGCCTTTACGGCATGCTGGGGGATCTGCAATACCGCCGTCGCAACTGGGAGGAAGCCCGCCTCGCCTGGGAGGCCTCGCTCCTGCGCAAACCGGACAACCCGGTCGTCCTGAACAACCTCGCCTGGCTGCTCGCCACCTGCGAAGAGGAGCGCCTGCGGGACCCGCCCCGCGCCCTGGCGCTCGCCCTGGAGGCGGCCCGGCTGCAGGAGTCCTCCTTCATCCTCGACACCCTGGCCGAGAGCTACTTCGTAAACGGGCGCTACGAGGAGGCGCTCGCCGCCGGCGAGCGCGCCTTGCGCCTCGCCGCGGGCGACCGCCGGCACTACGAGGACCAGCTTCGGAAGTTCCGCGAAAAAGCGCGGGGGGGACCCTGACGCCCAGGCGGGCCGGGCACGAGACCCGGCCGCCGGGCGGCTTCAGCGCGGCGGGGGGTCGGTTCGGCGGCGGAAATGGGCGTAGATCTTTTTCACCCCGCCGCCGATCAGGACCGCGGCCATGAAGTAGAAGCAGAAGACGATGAAGGGCAAAACGCCCGCGAAGGAATCGATCTCCCGGATCCGGGGCATGACCTGAGGGATGCGGAAGAGCAGCCCCACGCCGGTCAGCGCGAGGATCACCCCCCAGACCAGCTGCAGCCGCGAGCGCAGTTCGGGGCCCATCGTCACGCCGGGGGGTCTTCCTTGAACCGGCCGCGGAAAACGGGCTTTCGTTTTTCGAGAAAGGCGCGGGTTCCCTCGCGGGCGTCGGGGCTGGCGAACACGAGGGAGAAGGCGTCCACCTCGAGGCGGCAGCCCGTCGCGAGATCGACACCCAACCCGTGGTTCACCGCCTCCTTGGCGGCACGGAGCGCCACGCGCCCCTTGGCGGCCGCCTCGAGCGCCGTCTTGCGCACCTCGGCCATCAGCTCCGCGGCCGGGACGACGCGATTCACGATGCCCAAGCGCAGCGCCTCCTCGGCGGCGATCATGCGGCCGGTGAAGATCAGCTCCTTGGCGGCCGCCGGCCCGATCAGCCGCGGCAGCCGCTGGGTGCCGCCGAACCCCGGGATGAGTCCGAGCGTGATCTCGGGCAGGCCGAAGCGGGCGCTGTCCGCGGCATAGATGAAATCGCAGGCGAGCGCGATCTCGGTCCCCCCGCCGAGCGCGTAGCCGTTCACGGCGGCGATCACGGGGATGGGGAGCTCTTGGAGCCTGCCGATCACCTCGTGGCCCATGCGCGAAAACCATTTCGCCTCGAGCGGCCCGAAGGTGGCCAGCTCACCGATGTCCGCCCCGGCGACGAAGGCCTTCTCGCCCGCCCCGGTGAGCACAAGCACCCGCACCGATTCGTCTTCCGCGAGCTTTCCGAGCGCCTGGGCCAGCTCGCCGAGCAGCGCCCGGTTCAGGGCGTTCAGGGCCTTCGGCCGGTCGAAGGTGATGGTCGCGATCCCCGCTTCCTGCTCGAGCCGGATGTTCTCGTAGCTCATCCCCTCCTCCTCTGGTTGACGGTTCGCCTCGCCCCGGCAAAGGCCGCGCTCAGCCGGACGGCCCGGCGGCGGGCGCTTCGAACGCCGTCGGTTGGATTTCGCGGATATAGGCGCGGATGCCGTGCACAATCGCCTCGGCCAGGTGCTCCTGGAAGGCCGGGGTCGTGAGCAGCCGGCACTCCTCGCGGTTGCTGATGAAGGCCGTCTCGACCAGGATCGAGGGCATCCGCGCCCCGAGAAGCACGTAGAACGGCGCCTGCTTGACCCCCTTGTCCTTGACCCGGCTGTAGCCGTTTCGCTCGAGGTTCCGGACGAGCGTCGCCTGGACCATCTCGGCGAGCCGGCTCGACTCGTTGATCTTCGCGTTGCGCAAGAGCTCGTTCAGGATGGAGTGGAGATCGCTGATGTTCTTGGTCGAGGTCGCGTTTTCCATGGCGGCGACCCGGATCGCCTCGTCGTCGGTGGCGAGGTTCAGAAAATAGGTCTCGGTGCCGTAGGCGCGCGGGTCGCGCGAGGCGTTCGTGTGGATGGAGACGAAGAGGTCGGCCCGCTGGGTGTTGGCGAAGGCGGTTCGCTCCTCGAGGGTGAGGTAGCGGTCCTCGTTTCGCGTGAGGATCGCCTCGAGGTTGAGCTCCTCGCGGATCTTTCTCGCCGTGCGCCGGGCGATCTGCAGCACGACGTCCTTCTCGTGCACGCCGGGGATGAAGCCCGGGGCGCCGAAGTCCTTGCCGCCGTGGCCGGGGTCGATCACGATGCGCCGCACGCCGAGCGCGAGCTGCCGGGCGATCGCCCCGCGCGGCACCTTGCCGGCGCGATCGGCCGGCGGGGCGGGCGGGGCGACACCGGCCGGATCCCCCGGGGCCGCGGCCTGGGCCCCGTTTTTCCCCCACACGTCGATCACGATGCGGAAGGGGTCGCGGAGCGAGAAGACCTTGTAGGTCTCAAACGACTTGATGTCGACGACGACGCGCACCGAGTCCGGCGTGTAGCGGGCCGCCCGGGCGTCGCTCAGGAGGTCGTCGTGAATGGGGATCGTGCGCTGTCTTCCTTCGGCAAGCGTGGCCTGCGCGAGATCCACGTAGAGCCGGGGCGGCTTGTCGATCGCCGGATCGCGCCTGAGGAGCCGATGGGAGTACTCGGTCTCGCGGTCGACATAGACGACGACCCGGGTGTAGTCCGGGTTGGACCAGTGCTTGACGTCCTGCACGACGGCCAGGCCCTCCTCGCCCGCCTCGGCGGCGGCGGCAGGGACGTCGCCCGGCTCCGCGGCCGGGGCCGAGGGGGCCTGCGGCTCCGGCCGCGCCTGCTCGGCAGGCGGCGATGGCGGCCGCCGGGCGATCGGAGCGGGCGGCCGCGTGCGGGGAAGCGCCTGGAGCTCCTTCTCCGCCTTGGCGGCGACGGGGTGGTCGGGGAACGCGGTTTTGATCTTCTCGAAGTTCTCGGCCGCCGCCCGCAGGTCGGAGTTGAACTTGAGACCCCGGTGCAGGTCCCGGTAGAGGAGCCCCTCGTGGTAGAGCGCCTGCGCGGCGAGGCTGCCCGAGGGCTCGTTCAGATAGACGTTGCGGAAGCGGCCGATACAGAGCATCCATTCGCGGCGCGTGTTCTCGGTCGGTTTTTTCCCGGAGAGCTGCTTGAAGCACGCCTCCGCGCGGGCCAGCTGCTCCCGGGTCTGGGGCGAGGGGGAAGGCTCCTTCGGCGTGGCCGGCTTGGGCTCAGGCCGCGCGGGGAGGGGCTTCGCGGCCGCCGCCGGCGGGGGGCTCTCCCGGGGCGGCGCACCCGCGGCGGCCTCCGCCCGGAGCTTCTCGAGCTCCCCTGCGGCGCGGGCGCGGTAGGCGCTCGACGGGAACCGCTTGGGGATGGTTTCGAAGTGCTCGATTGCGCTGCGCCGGTCGGCCTCGCCGCCGAAGCGGCGGTAGAGGTCGGCATGGAGGGTCCCGATCTGGAAGAGGCTTGCGGGCGCAAAGGGCCCCTTGGGGTCCTGCCGGTAGACGGCCTGGAATTGCTCGATGCAGGCGCCCCAGGCGGCCGGCTGCCGGGCTTTCGCCGGGTTGCGGCGGACCTCGCGCGCGCAGGCCTCGGCCTCGAAAAAGGCCTCGCCGGCCGCGGAGGCCTTGCCGGCCCGGGCCGCGGCGGGAAAAACCCCGCAACCCAGCCCCGCGAGAACGGCCAGCAAAAGAGCCGGAAATGAAATGGCGCCTCGGGTGAACATTTCAAAAAGTGTAGCGCAAACGACGCCGCATTTCCACCCGGATCCTCACCCGGCTTGCCTCTCCTCGCCCCGGGCCCATAAGCGGCCTCAGGGCCGCTTCCCGCCGAGCTTCTCCTGGAGGCGATGCAGCAGGTTCATCGCCTCGAGAGGGGTGAGGCGGTCGATGTCGATGCGGCGCAACTCCTCGAGAACGTCCTTTTCCTCGCCGGCGAAGAGATCGAGCTGCACGGGGAGGGCGAGGGGGACGGGGGGCTTTGCCGCTTCCTTCTTTCCCAGGCGGACATGCCCCTCGCGTTCGATCCGCCGCAGGATCGCCTTGGCCCGCTCGATCACCGGCCCTGGAACACCGGCGAGCCGGGCGACCTGGATGCCGTAGCTGCGGTTGGTCCCGCCGGGGACGAGCTTGTGGAGGAAGATGATGTCGTCGTTCCACTCCCGGACGGCGATGTTGAAGTTGCGGACTCGCGGCTTGAGGTCGGCGAGCTCGGTCAGCTCGTGGTAGTGGGTCGCAAACAGCGTCTTCACCCCCCGCCCCTTCCAGTCGTGCAGGTGCTCGGCCACCGCCCAGGCGATGCTGAGGCCGTCGTAGGTGCTCGTCCCGCGGCCGATCTCGTCGAGAACCACGAGGCTGCGGGCGGTCGCGTTGTTCAGGATGTTCGCAGTCTCCTGCATCTCCACCATGAAGGTGCTCTGGCCCTCGGCGAGGTTGTCGAGCGCGCCGACGCGGGTGAAGACCCGGTCGAGAATCCCCACCTCGGCGCGCCGCGCGGGGACGAAGGAGCCCATCTGGGCGAGGATGGCGATGAGCGCCGTCTGGCGCAGCACGGTCGATTTGCCGGCCATGTTGGGGCCGGTGATGATGAGGACCTGGTTTTCGCTATCGTCGAGGGTGATCGAGTTGGGCACGAAACGGCCGCCCGGGATCAGGGTCTCGATGACCGGGTGGCGGCCGTCCTCGATGCGCAGCCGGCCGTCCTCGAACATCGCGGGCCGGCTGTAGCCCAGCCGCTCGGCCGTCTCGGCGAGCGCCAGGAGAGCGTCCACGCGGGAGACGATCCTCGCCGCCGCCTGGATCGAGGGGTGGCGTCGCGCGGCCTCCTGGCGGAGCTCGAGGAAGAGGCGCGTCTCGAGCGCGACCCGCTCCTGCTCGGCGCCGAGCGCCCTCGCCTCGAAATCCTTCAGCTCCTCGGTGATGAAGCGCTCGGCGTTGACGAGCGTCTGCTTGCGGATGTAGTGCGCGGGCGCATCCTTCACCCGCGAGCGGGGCACCTCGATGTAGTAGCCGAAGACGCGGTTGTAGCCCACCTTGAGCGTTGCGATCCCGGTCGCCTCGCGCTCCCGGGCCTCGAGGCTCGCGAGAACGCCGCGGGCGTCGGTGGCGATGCGGGCGAGCGCGTCCAGCTCGGCCGAGTAGCCGGGCCGGATGAGGCCCCCCTCGTTCAGGACCGGCGGGGCGTCCTCCCGGATCGCGGCCGCGATGGTGCGCCCGAGATCCCGGAGATCCTCGAAGGACTCCGCGGGGCGGTAGAGCTCGGAGGCAAGGCCCGCGAGCTCCCGGCAAAGCTCCGGCAGGACCTCGAGCGACCGGCCCAGGGCGAGAAGATCCCGTGCGTTCGCCTGGCCCATGACCACCCGGCTTCCCAGCCGCTCGAGGTCGTGGACCCGCTCGAGCAGCCCGCGGAGCCTCCGCCGCGCCGAGGCCTGCTCGAGCGCCTCGGCGACGGCATCGAGGCGCCGCTCGATCTCCTCCCGGCGCAGCAGCGGGTAGAGCAGCCACTGCCGCAGGGTGCGCGCGCCCAGGGGGGTGACGGTGCGGTCGATCACCGCGAGCAGGCTGCCCCGCCGCGCGCCGCTCTTCATCCCCTGGACGAGCTCGAGGTTCCTGCGGCTTTGCTCGTCGATCAGCAGCGCCTCCTCGAGGACGTAGGGCTCGAGCCGCACGATGTGGCCGGTCTTCTGCTTCTGGGACTCGGCGACGTAGCGCAGCAGCGCCCCGGCGGCGGCGACCGCCGCGCGCAGCTGGCCGCAGCCGAAGCCTTCCAGGTTGAGCGTGCCGAAATGGCCGGCCAGGTACTCGCGCGCCCGCGCCACCTCGAAGGCGCGGTCTTCGAGGTAGCTGAAGGCCGAATCCGGGAAGGCCCGGCGGATCCAGGAGGCGCGCTCGTCGTTGCGGGCGGCCTCCGGCAGCAGGATCTCGCGCGGGGCGATGCGGCGGGACTCCTCCTCGATCGCCTCCGGCCGCTCGCTCTCCGTGGCGCGGAATTCCCCGGTGGAGAGATCGAGCCGGGCGAGCCCCCAGAGCCCGCCGGTGTGGGCGAGGGCGGCGAGAAAATTGGGGACCCGCGCGTCCAGGAACTCCTCGTCGAGGATCATGCCCGGGGTGATGACCCGCACCACCTCGCGCCGGACAAGCCCCTTCGCGGCGGAGGCCTCCTCCATCTGGTCGCAGAGGGCCACCTTGTAGCCGCGCTCGATCAGCCGGGCGATGTAGCCGGAGGCCGAGCGGCAGGGAACGCCGCACATGGGCACGGGGGATTCCTCGTTCTTGTTGCGCGAGGTGAGGGCGATTTCGAGCTCGCGCGAGGCGACCTCGGCGTCCTCGTAGAACATCTCGTAGAAATCCCCCATGCGGAAAAAGACGATCGCCTCCGGGTGCTCGCGCTTCACCGCGAGGTACTGCTGCATGACGGGGGTGGGTTTGGCGGTGCCCATGAACCCGGAACCGGCGTCGGATCGGGGGGAATCAGGCCGGCTTCAACGGCGAGGTGATCGAAGATTCCTCCGCCTCGCCGCCGAGGTAGGGCGGCGGGCCGCCCTTCAGCCCGGCGATCTCCTCGCGCAGGCCGGCGATCTCCTTCTCCTGGGCCGAGCGCGCCTGCTCGAGATGCCGGATCGCACGGCGCAGCCGGAAGCGCGCGGCCAGCCCGAAGAGCCAGGAGACGACCGCCCCGAAGAGAAAGAAGACCACGAAAAAGACGGCAACGGGCAGGCTGGGCGAGGTGTATTCGGGAAAGACGTAGAGATGGATCCTCAGGCTCTGGGCGGTGTTCAGGCAGAACTCCTCGTTCTGGTAAAACACCACGGCGAGCAGCACCGCGATCAACAGCCAGAGGATGAGCTTCACTTTGTTCATGATCCAGGCTCCGCGATCGTCAGGTTCCGGATGCCCGCCGGGTCTCGTCAGGTGCGGCGGGGGTTCGAGCTCTGCGGGGCGGTGCGGCCGGCGCTCCGCCTGCCGGCACCGGCGCCCGGGCGGGGACGCGGGCGGGTGTCCGCGGCGTCGCTTTCGGCGAAGTGCGGCTTGAGCAGGGCGCAGGTCTCCCGCAGGTGCTGCGGGATGACCCGCACGTCGTCGATCACCGCGAGCGCGTTGGTGTCGCCGAACCAGCGCGGCACGACGTGAATGTGAAGATGCTCTTCGATCCCCGCACCAGCGACGCGGCCGAGGTTCAGCCCGATGTTAAACCCGTCGGGCCGCATGGCGGCCTTGAGCGCCGCAACCGATCGCGAAACCGTCTGCATGAGCTCCCGCATCTCTTCCGGGTCGAGTTCCTCGAGCCCGGCCACGTGGCGGCGCGGGGCGACCAGGAGGTGCCCGTTGTTGTAGGGGAACTTGTTCATCAGAACAAGCGTCCTCGCCCCCCGGAAGAGGGTCAGCTCGGCTTCGGCGCCGTCGGCCTTGCAGAAGACGCAGCCCTCTTCCTTTTCGCCCAGAATGTAGTCGATCCTCCAGGGGGCCCAGAGCACCTTCATGGCAACGCCTCGATTTTGAAGCTGATCCGGCAAGCGCCGGCCTGTTTCTGGTTAATGGATCCGCGTCGAAAACTCAACCCTTTTCTCTCCCGGCCGTTCAGACCCCGCCCGGGCATTCGACCGGCGCGGGACGGAGCTCCGGGGGGCATTGCTCGAGGAAATAGCGATCGGTCATCCCGGCGATGAAATCGCGCACGATCTCCGCCGGCCGGTGTTCGGCGGCGTAGCGCGCATCCATGCCGTGGAGAAACCCGCGGAAAAGCACCGACTCTTCGCGGCCGCGCTCGAGATCGTCGAGGTAGCGCGAAAAGAGGAGGCGGAAGAGATCGCGGATCCGCGCCGTGTGGGGTTTCATCGCCGGGTTGAGGTAGATGCGCTCCAGGTTGAACTCCTTGAGCGCCTTCAGGGCCCGCGAGACTTCCGGGCTGAAACGCACGCTCGGCCGCCCCCGGCTCATGCGCACGAGATCGCTGGTGAGCGTGAAGACGATGCGGCCGTTGGTGTCGCCGAGAACCCGCGTGCACTCCTGCGGCAGCTCTTCCCGCCGGATGAGACCCAGGCGGATCGCGTCCTCGATGTCGCGGCCGATGTAGGCGATCGTGTCCGCCATGCGCACGACACAGCCCTCGAGGGTCATGGGGACGAGCTCGAGGTCGGGGTTCTCCTGTTTCGCGCGGATCTCCTCGGCGAGCGCGGCGAAGCTCTTCCCCGGCCGCGGGGCGAGCTCCTCGCTGTGCACCTCGCCGTCGTGGCAGAGGATGCCGTCCAGGGTCTGCAGGGTGAGGTTCCAGCCCCGGCCCTTGCGCTCGACGCGGTCGAGAAACTGGACGCTCTGCACGTTGTGCTGGAAGGCCCCGATGCCGTGCTCCCGGCAGAGCTCGGAGAGAAAGCGCTCCCCGTCGTGGCCGAAGGGGGTGTGGCCGATGTCGTGCCCGAGGGCGACGGCCTCGATGAGGTCCTCGTTTAACCCGAGGAAGCGGCCGATCGTGCGGCTGATCTTGGAGACGAGCTGCACGTGGAGCACGCGGTGCGTGATGTGGTCATTGCGGACGAGGTAGAAGACCTGGGTCTTGTCGATGTAGCGTGCGTAGGCGAGCGAATGGAGAATCCGGTCGCTGTCCACGGAAAATACCTGGCGCCAGCCCTCCTCGAGAAAGGCCTCGTGCTCCCGCCGCGAGGCGGCCGCGTTCGGCGTGGCATGGGGCGAAAGCTCCCCCGCCTGCCGGCGGTCGAGCTCCTCGCGCAGGCGTTTCAGGTCGATCGTCTCAGATCTCATGGGTTTCGATCAGCTCCTCCATGAGGCGCTCGTAGTCGATGCCGGCCTCGCGAAAGCCCTGCCGGCCGTATTTCATGTTGGCCTCGAGCACGAAAAAGGAGTCCCCGCAGCGGCACAGGTCGATGCCGACGTCGTTCCAGCCGCAGGCGCGCGCGGTTTCGCGGGCGAGCCGGAGGGCCGCCTCGGGCACGGGCGAAAGCTCCACCCGCCCCCCGGCGGCGAGGTTGGTGCGGAAGTCGCCGGCCGGGGCGATCCGCCAGTAGGCGTGCACGACCCGGCAGCCGATCACGACGGCGCGGATGTCGCGGTCGATCGGCAGGTACTCCT
The DNA here is from genome assembly GCA_020725555.1 of Desulfatibacillum sp. Lineage (GTDB taxonomy): Bacteria > Desulfobacterota > Desulfobacteria > Desulfobacterales > SpSt-501 > SpSt-501. Next base: position 38,766 of record DYEU01000002.1, on the reverse strand, counting down.
GGATGTAGGCGGGGGAGCTCCGGCGGCAGTAGGCCTCGAGCTGCGCGCGGTCCCGCAGAAGAAACACCCCGCGGCCGAGGGCCGAGCCGCGCGGGATCTTGGCGATCAGGGGGAAGCGGAACTCCTGGAGGATCCGTGGCACGGGGTCCTTGCCGTAAAAGACGCGCGTCCGGGGGTGGGGGATGCCGAGCATCTGAAAAAGCGCCGTCTGGCGGATCTTGTCCTGGGCGCACTTGTAGGTGTGGTAGCTCGGGAAAATCCGTTTGCCGCCGGCATCCAGGAGGTCGGCGTAAAACGTGGAGGGGTAGTAGACGATGTCGGCCTCGAGGATCCGGCGGCGCTCCTCCGGGCGGTAATCGGTGAAATCCGGGCGCACCCCCAGCGTGAGCACGTTGCGGCATTTCCGCAGCCGGCCCTCGAGGGCGACGACCTGTCTCCGGAACGAAGCGCTCATGCGGAATCCGTCGGCTCCTTTCCCGCAAGGCGGGTTGCGGGGCCCTCGGGCTCCCCTCCCCCAGCCTCCCCCTCCGCCCGCCGCATCCAGGAGCGGATCTCCGCCAGCGCCCGCTCCGTGTGGCTTCCCCGCCAGTAGACCCGCCGGCAGCGCGGGCAGCGGGTGAAAGTTTCGTTCGTCTCCCAGGTGTAGTCGGGCACGAGGCCCAGCACCTCGCCGCGATCGGCCCTCTCGATCGGCTCGTTGCAGCGCAGGCAGAGCCGGAAGGGGCGGATCGCCTCGGGCCGGATGCCCAGCGCGCGCAGGACCTCGACCACCTGGTCGGCGGGCCGATCGCTTCGAATCCGCACGCGGCGGAGGAAATGCGGCTCCCCCCGCCCTCCCCGGCTGCGCGCGAGAAAGACGCGGCCGGGGTCGACCCGGGCGGTGAAGTCGCGGCGGGAGTGCTCGCACTCGGAGATCGTGTCGAAGCCGAGCATGCGCAACAGCCGGGCGAGTCTGCCGAGGGTCCGTTCGACGGCGAAACGAGGGGCCGTTTCCACGGGCGCTGCCGTCCTCCGGGTCAAACCGTGCCATGGAATCGTAGAGGATCCGGCCGTTGCGGTCAATCGGCGGCGGCGGGAAAATCCGCTCAAGAATCGCCCGGCGCTACCGATAACCCAGAAGGGCGACTTCGCGCACCAAAGGAACGGGGCTTCATGCGCAGGGGGATCGGCTTGGCGACGGCGGCGCTGGCGATGGCGATCGCGGCGGCTGCCTGGTCGGCGCGGGATGAGTGGAACCGCACCCTCATCGTGCGCCACGACGGGGCGGTCGTCGTCGCCGAGCGGGTGTGGGAGGTGGGCGGCGACGTCTACTACGAAAATGAGAAGGAAGCCGGCTTCATCCCCGTTGCCGCGATCCGCTCGGTCGAGAAGCGGGAGTTCACGGCCTCCCTCCTCGCCGCCGCGCGCCGGCACGGCGCAGCCCTAAGCGGCCTTTTCCACCGGCTTGCGCCGGCCGGGGCCCAGGCCTGGCAGGAAACCCCCTTCGCCCCCCCTCTCGCCGTCGGTTTCGCCGCCTCCGCCCTCGCCCTCGTTCTCCTTTCCCGCTTGCGCAGGGCCGCCCCGCAACGGCGGGCCACGGCGGAAGAGGCCCCCTCCCCGCGTCCCTCCCCGCCGCCGGCCGAAGGCGAAATGCCCGGCCGGGCCGATGTGATCCGCTTTTTCCTGCAGCTCTTCCGCCGGCAGATCGGCGCCCCGCCGACGGCCCCGGCCGACTTTCAGCAACTGCAGCTCGCCCCGAACGGGATCCATCGCATCTACGAGCTGCGCGTGCGCCTGGGCGACGACTGGGTCCGCCGGCGCATGACCATCGGCCCGATCGGCGAGGAAGGCGGAAGCAAGAGCACCTGCTATTTCGTCATCTTCGACCGCCACCTCGTGGTCAAGATCCCCCCCCGACCGATCCGCAGTTTCGATGACTACGTCGCCGGCTTGAAAAAGGAGCGCCACATCGTCGAGCGGCTCGCCCCCCGGGAGTGCATCGTCCCCCAGGTGGCCGTGATCCTGGGCATGGTCCACAAGATCGCCTCCTGCCTCGAGGCGCCCGAGGAGGTGCGCGAAGACACCTACATCCAGTGGCTGCGCAAGAACCCCGAGCACCAGGAGGCGCTCAAGATCGGCGGCCGGTTCGCCTATTTCATGGATCTTTCGCGCTACTACTTCCTCAGCCAGATCCTGGAGGATCTGCACGAGACGGGCTCCCTGCTCCAGGCCGAGATCGCCACGCTGCCCGAATGGGTGCGGCAGCCGGAAAAATTCCGCGAACGCTACGGGGCCGAACACGAGGCCCTCGGCTTCGAGATGCGCGAGTTCTTCCTGCGCTGCGAGGCCGAGCTCCGGGACCTGGTCAAACGCCGGGGGCTCCCGGCGGCCGCGGCCGCCTACCGCATCCAGGGGTGGATCGTCGAGTACCTGCTGCGGCAGGACGTCGCGGACATGGAAAACACCCCCGCCGGGTTGCGCGAGGCGGTCGTCGCCTGCCTCGCCGGCCGCTTCGCCGAAAACCGGGGTCTGCTGGAGGCCTACCAGGCCCTCATCCGCGGCTTCGCCCGGCGCCTTGCCCTGGAGCAGAACCGCACGGCGGTCGCGGGCATCGTCTCCCACCTTCTCGATCTTCTCGCGTGGTTGAACGCACGCGGGGTCGCCATGCGGGATCTCAAGCCGGACAACCTGCTCGTCGCCGGCGACCCCGCGAACTACCCCGCCTTCCTGCGCACCCCCGCCGAGTACACGCTCGGCTTCATCGACGTGGAGACGGCCGTCCTCACGCGCCCCGAGGGCGAAGCCCCCCTCCGGCAGCCGCTGCTCGGGGGAACGCCGTATTACGCGACCCCCGCGAACCTCTTCCCCAACCCGGTGCTCGAAGCCGCGCTCCGGGAGCTGCCGCGGGCGCTGCACCTCCAGGACTGGCATGCGGTCCTGGTGATGGTCTTCAAGGTCGTGACCGGCGATCTCCTCTTCGAACGCACCGCCCGCCTGTTTGCGGAAACCAAGGCCCAGGTGATCGAGGCGCTCAGAGGCAAGGAGGACCTGCGGGGCCGCTTCGAGGAGGCAAGCCGCGCCTTCTGGCAGAGCGCGGCATCCGAGTTTCGCCTGCGCCTGCGCGCGGCGGAACCGCTCTTGCGCAGGATCGAGGCGGACCTCGGGCCGGCGGCAAGGGGGCTCCTGACGCGCACCCTGAAACACGAAACGAAGCTCCTCGAGCAGCGGATCCGGGGACTGGTCGCCTCCGGCAGCAACCCCTTTGCTTCCTCGCCGGTCGCCGGGCAGCTGCTCTCCTGCCCGTCGGCGCGGATCGCCGCTCTGAAAAAAGAGCTTGAGGCGCGCACATCCGGCGGCCCCCCGTCTTCCTCCCTCAAAGAGCGGGCCGCGTTTCTCGAGCGGCTTTGCGCCCTGAAGGCGCTCTGCGAGCGCAAGGCCGCCCTGCGGACGAGGCTCGAGGCGGAAAGCCACATCCGCCTCTCCGCCTGGGAGATCCTGATCGTCCTCTTCAACAGCGTGTGGCTCGGCCTCCATCGCGAGGAATGGGCCGCAACCGGTGAAGAGGCGCCCCCGGGCGAGCCGGGCGACGAGCTCTCGCTGGCGACCACGATCTGAGGCCCCCGGAACCCGTTGACGCAACCGCTTCCTCGGGGTAGGCTTTTTGCGAGATCCCGCGCGCCCGAAAGCGACGCCCCATGGCCCACCCCCAAGACCCCGCGGGGATCATCCCGCCCGAAATCGGCCGCTGGCTTCCGCCGCTTGCCCGCCAGGCGATCCTCGAGGCCTTCGGCAAGAGCCTCCCCGATCCCGAGCGGTGCGCGCTGGAAGAGGCCCTGCGCGACCCCCGGTTCACCGTGCGCGCCGGGACCTTCGTCACCCTCACCCGGGAGGGGAGGCTCCGCGGCTGCATCGGCAATCTCGCCCCGACGGATGCGCTGGTCGCCGGCGTGCGGCGAAACGCGCTTCACGCCGCCTTCCACGACCCGCGCTTTTCGCCCCTGGCACCCGATGAGCTCGACCGGGTGCGCATCGAGGTGAGCGTTCTCTCCGTGCCGCAAAAGCTCGCCTTCTCCGGGCCGCAGGATCTTCTGGCGCGGCTCGTTTCCGGCCGTGACGGGGTGATCCTGAAGCGAGGCGTCTCCTCGGCCACCTTCCTGCCCCAGGTCTGGGAACAGCTCCCGCGCAAGGAAGACTTTCTCGGCCAGCTCTGCATCAAGGCCGGCCTGCCGCGCACGGCCTGGAAAGAGTCCGGAACCGAGATCGAGACCTACCGCGTGCAGGCCTTCGAGGAACACGGGCGGGGCTGCTGAAAAACGAGGCGGCCGGCGGGAGGGAGTTATTCCCCCCCGCCGGCCGCCTGCGGCCCTCATGGGCCGTCATTCGTGCTTCCAGGATTCGATGCGGATCTTCTTTTGCGGGATGTTCACGAGAAAGGCGTTCAAGCCCGTGACGGCCTCGTTTCCGCCGACGACCCCCGTCAGCTGCGGCGAGGAGGTGGTGACGAAGACCGTGTCCTTGAAGAGGACCGGCTGCGAGCCGACCCCCCGGCCGACGTAGACACCCACGGGCACGACGGGCTGGCCGTTCAAGACCACCTTGTCGGCGTCGTTGAATTTCCCGTCGCCGTTCAGGTCGAAGACTGGCTTCGTCGGGGGAAGCCCCGTGCGGTAATCGAGAGCGAAGAGGTAGGTGTCGCCGCTTCCGCCGCAGGGGTCGACATCCGGGATGAAGGTCGTGAAGAAGACGAGCTCGCCCACGACGAGCGGCTTGGTGAAGACGCGCTCGCTGCCGCCGATCGCGGAGGGCCCGCCCCAGCCGGGCTGGCCGTAGAAGAGCCGCAACACCCAGGGGCTCTTGCCCGGGTTCGCCCCCTGGATCGTGCGCACGAAGCGCGTCGCCCCGCCCACCGTCGCGGTCGTGAACCGCGCCTCGAGGGAGACGAGATCGGAGAGCTTGAGCGGCGTTTCCCGCGGGGTCTTGCCGTCCTTGATGCCGAAGAAGTATTGTGGGTGATTGCTGATCTTGTCGGCCGAGGTCTCGTAGCGGCCGGTCCCGTAGTAGACCCAGAGCGTCTCCGGCTCGCTGCCGTAGGCGACGGCCGCCTTGCCGCGGATGGGGTTGACATCGGGGCTCGTGGGGTAAGGGTTGAACTTGAAGAGCCGCGACACCGAGGGCTCCTCCCCCTTTCCGATCTGGTCGACCCGGAACATCGTGCCGTAGAGGTCGCCCACGTAGATGCAGTCCTCGTTGCGGTCCCCCGGATTGAAATTCGCCGCGACCGGGCCGGCCAGGGCGTTGTTCGGCTGCCCGGCCTCCACGAACTGGAGCACCCCGTTCACCTTGGCCGTGTGGCCGAGGCTGCCGTTTAAGACCTCGTTGTTCTGGAAGGTCCCCGCGGCGTTCGTGACGTAGAGGGTGCCGAGGCCGCCTTCGGAAACGACGACCGAGACGACCTTCGCCGTGGCCCCGCTCGCCGCGCCGGTCACGACCTCTCCGGGGGTGAAGGGGGCCGAGGCGATTTCTTTGTAGTCGAGGCGCTTGCGCTCGGAGATGAGCTTCACTTTGGTTAGGCCGTTCTTCCAGAGGCCGCCGCCGCTGTCCGCCTGGAGGCCGAAGAGGTAGGCCTCCTTGGTGAACTGCTGGTTGGGGTTGTCGGCGTAGCCCGAGCCGAAAAAGACGCCCCAGGCGGAGTCGCTCGTCCCGTGGGCCACGCGCTCGATCGCGGGGTCGGACCAGCTCTGGCCGAGATCGGTGTCGGTGAACTCCCAGAGGAAGCGCGCCGGGTCGGGGTTCGTCGCCGCCGGGGACTGGCCCGAGGTGACATCGAGCGCGGTGTAGGCGGTCCCGCCGCTCCGCTGGCCCACGACCAGGACCGTCCGCCACTGTTTCGAAGAGCCGCCGAAAGATCCGTAGACGTCGGCTACCTGGGGCGAGCCGTCGAGGAGATAGCGGTGGCAGTAGGAGGTGGCGCAGGGGTTGTAGACCTCACCCGTCGCCGCCTCGTTCAGTTTGGTGTGCAGGCTGCGCGGCAGGAAGGCCCATTTCTCCTCGCCGTCTTCGAGGCTGAAGGCGTGGAGCATCCCGTCGTTTGACCCCACGTAGGCCAGCTTGGGCCGCGGATTTGTCAGGCTGTGGAGGCGCTTGAAGCTCCCGTAGTTGTCGAAGGTGTAAAAGTAGGGCGGCGGCCCGACCACGACCGGGGTCGAGTGGATGATGTCGCCGATCGGCTTGCAGAGGAAATTGTCGCCGGAGAGCGTCTCCTCGGTGTAGGGGACGACGGCGTTGGCGGCGTTCACCGTCCAGACGCTGCGCTCGGCCTTGGGCGGCATGCTGTCGCTTGCCCTCCAGATCCTGCTCACCCACCGTTGGGTCGAGGGGTCCTTGGTGAGCGCCTGGAGGTCGCCCGTCCAGTTCGCGGCGTTGAAGGAGGCGAGCAGCACCATGTCGCCGAGGTCGGTCGAGGTGGTCGCCGCCGGTGCCGAGCCGTAGTAGACGGCGCCCTTCACGTTGTTCAGGATCGTGCGGAAGGCGTCGATGAGCTCGTTTTTGTTCGTGGCGAGATAGGGGATCGCCGTCCCCGCGCCGTCTTCCGCGTGCATGGCGTAGAGCGTGTCGTCGGGGTAGGCCTTGCCCCGCAGGTTCGCGGTCTCCGCGAACGCGTAGATCTGCTCCTGTTCGCCCAGCGGGACGCCGAAGCCCAGGCCCACGGCGCTCACCCCGGCGTCGGCGAGGAGGTTCACGCGCTCGCGCACGTTCTCGTTGGTCGAGTCCACGTTTCCCTGGCCGTCGGTGATCTGGATCAAAAATTTCGGCTGGCAGGAGGCTTCCCGGAAATACTCCCCGTACTCGAGGTCGGGCCGCTCACCCTTGAAGTACTTGACGCCGGCGAGAATGGAGGGCGAAAAGGGCGTGCTGGAATAGGTCTCGAGGCCGGCGACGATCGACTGGATCTTCGCCTGGTGCTCGGCGGTGTGCGGCCGGCAGCCGACGTGGAGCTTCGTGTAATCCTGGCTGCTCACGTAGCCCGCCTCGTAATAGTTCGCCCACGAGCCGAAGCCCCAGGAGATGGCGTTGTCTTTCACGAGCTCGCTGATCACGGTCTTGGCCACGTCGATCTTTTTCTCGATCGTGACCCCGGTCCAGGGTTCCATGTTCCAGAGAACCTCGGCCGCGGTGCGCGGCCGCTGGGACTCGAAGAGCTGGATCGTCGCGGCGGCGGCGAAGGTAGGCGAGTTGTCGCTTGCGTGGGCGCGGATCTTGACCGTCACCGGGTCGGAGAGGGTCTTGTAGGGGACGAAGCGGATGCGCGCGTCCTCAATCGTCGCCCCCTTGGGGATGGTGAGCCCGTCGAAGCGCACGGCCGCGCCGTAGCCGTTTCCGGCCTGGGCGAGGACGAGGCTCCCCCCGTTCCAGCGCCAGGGGATGGCGCTGTAGGCATCGCCGTCGTCGGTTGAGCGTTGGACCGCGGTCTCGAGCGTTTTCGTGCCGCTGCCGTCGTTGTAGCTCACGGTGAAGACGGGCTTCGAGGGGTTGAAGCCGTCGAAGGAGCGGGCTTCGCGGTAGCCGGTCCCGGAGACCTTTTCGATGATGAAGGTGATCGCGTTTCCGGGCCGCCAGCCGTCGCGATTGACGATCTCCTGCACCACGGGGGCGAGGTTCGGCGTGACCGGAAGCACATCGTCCTCGTCGACCAGGTCGACCTCCCAGAGCATCGAGCCGGAGAGATCCAGGAAAACCATAACCGCGGGGCTGGTGATGTTCTGGGTGTAAAGCGGGATCTCGCCGCAGCGGATCGAACCCTCCTTGATCACGTGCAGGCTCACGCGCACGGAGACCTCGGTGGGGGTCGCGTTTGCGTCGCGGAAGGTGATGAAGGCCTCGTAGGTCCCGGTCTTCAGGGTCGCGGTGTTGAAGCTGACCGAGAAGTTCTGCTCCTCGCCCGGGCCGACCGTGCCGCTTGCACCACCGGGGTAGAGCGTGAGCCAGGAGGTCCCCTGGGCCGAGGTGAGGGTCATCGTGTAGTTGAGGGTCGAGCCGCCGTTGTTCATGAGGGCGAAGCTGATGCTGTCCGCGGTGCTTCCCTCGAAGCAGGTGCGGCCGAGCTCGCTTGTGGTCACCTGCATGGCGGCGGGATAGGAGTAGCCGCCCCCGTCCACCTGGCCGAACTCCACGTAGAGGACGGGCGCCTTGGCGGGGTCGCCGTCGTAGGTCCAGACGTGGCGCGCGATCGTGCCGCCTAGCGGGTTCAGGTGCAGCACAAGCGACTTGTCGCTCGTTCCCCAGCCCGGCTGGCCCACGATTTCCTGGATGACGCTCTTGATGTCGGCGGAGGTGTAGACCTGGTTGGTTGACCACGCGGGGTGCCCGCTCCAGCTGACGTAGGTGGCGGTCAGGGGGATAATGTGTGAGTAGACGCGGCGATAGTACACCGAGGGGTTGTTGGTCGTGTTCGCGGTGGTGAAGGTGGGCGGGTTCAGCCGCTTTTCGCCGAGGATCCGGATGTAGCCGGACTCCGCCGGCCGATCCTGGCTCGCCGTGAACTTGAGCGCCGCGTAGTTGATGGTCGCCCCCTCGGGGATGTCGACGTTCTGGAAACGCAGCGCGGGGTAGTTGGCGTAGGAGCCGCCGAGGATCATGGAGCTGCCGTTGTTGGTGGTGGCGCTCGGGTAATAGACCGTCTGGTAGAGGTCGTCGCTCGACTGCACGATCGGCACCTCGATGATGTTCGCCGTGTACTCGATGCGGAGCTTCGGGGCCTTGTTCGGGTCCGCATCCCAGGAGCAGGCTTTCCGCAGGACGGCATCGTTTCCGGTGAGGATGAAGACCATGGCGTTCCCCGAGGACCATCCCGACCGGTTGACGAGCTTCTGGACGAGATCCTTGATGTCGGCCGTCTGGTGGGCCTCGCCCACGGTCGACCAGGCGTAGTTCATCGGCCAGCTGACCGTCTGCGTGTACGTCGGCCGCACGTGGATGTTCCAGGGGAGAGCGGCAAACTCGGAGGGGTTGTCCGCGGCCTGGGCCTCGATCGTGAAGACCGTCTCCCCGCCATCCGCCGCGGCGGCCGTGAATTCGATGTAGGCGCGCGAGATCCCGGCATTCCTTGGGATCTGGATGTTGGTGAAGCGCAGCCCCAGCTTGCGGTAGGAGCCGCCGATTTCGAGCGTTGCGCCGTTCAGGGTGACGACGCCCAAGGCGTTCTCTTGGGCGTCGTTGGCGCTGCCCGCAAGACGCACCTCGATCGCCCTTTCCGCCGCCTCCGGCTCCAGGGGACAAAGAAGCGCGCCCCCCAGGAGGAGAAGCAGAAGCGAGGTCATTCTCCGAAAGGTATTGGGCGTTGCCTTCATGACACGGCCTCCCTTTTGCGCAGCATGAAAACCATGAGGCGAACACGAGCGAAGCAAAGAAAGTGCCATCTCCCGGGGAGCACCGGCCTTTTCTTCAAAAACCGATTTAACATCCCGATTTGTCTTTGGTTTCAAAGAAACGGCAAGCACCCCGAACCGGCGGTGGGGGGGGCGGGTTGCCGCCCGGGAAAGCCCGATGTGAAAAAGCTTTAGGGTGGGGTAAAAAAATTTAGGTCTTTTGCGGCATGCCCGACGGGGATGGTTGGGGCTGCTTGGCGGAAGCCTCGCCGGGGCTTTTCCTCGAGGAGAGCATGCGCGAGATGCCCTCGAAGACCGCCCCGGGGTGGATCTCGTAGGCGCCGGCGGCGGCCTCCCCCTCAAAGCGGCCGGAAGGCTGCACCTCGAAGCGCCGGTGGGCCGTCACCCGACCCGTGACGGTCCCCAGGATGAAGATGTCGCGGACGTCGATTTCGGCTTCAACGACGCCCGAGGGGCCCACCACGAGATCCCCCTCCAGCTTGAGGGTGCCCTTGACCCTGCCGTCAACGTGCAGGCATTCCTCGCCGCGTATCTCCCCTTCGACGGCGAGCGAGCGGCCGATGATGGAGGTGACGGTGGGTTGCGGGTCGCCGGCCACGCCTCAGCCCTCCTGGGGGTCGCTTTCGCGGTTCATGGCCACGCTGCCGTTCAGCACGGCGCCCTCGGCGACCGAGATCCGGCCGGCTTTCAGCTCGCCTGAGAAAACGGCGCTTTTTTCGAGGTGGATCTTTTCCTGCGCGGAAACCTGGCCCTCGACGGTGCCGGCGACGGCGATCCTCCGGGCGCGGATCTCGCCGCGGAGCTTGGCCGGCGGGGAAACGACGAGCTCGCCGGAGAGGTCGATTTCGCCCTCCAGGCTCCCCATGACGATCAGGCTTCCGCTGCCGCTGATCTTTCCCTGGACGGAGAGCCGTGCGCCGATGAGCGAGGTCTCCGCGCCCGCGCGGCTTTCCCTGCCGGGATAATCCGCACCCTTTTTCTTGGAAGAGAAAAGACCCATGCCTTGTGGCCTTCCGCGGCGGCGATCGAGGGCCCCTTCCTACCATGCCCCAGCGCCCCTGGCAACCGGGGGGCCCGCCGCCTGCATGACAGCGCAGGCCGATTCATGGTAAAGCCCCGCCATGCAGCGCCTTGGCCCCTTTTTCCTTGCCGCCTGTCTCGTCTTCGCCCCCGCCGCGGCCGCCGCGGCGGAGGAGGCGCTGGAGAAAGCGCGCCGGGCCATGGTCGAGGAGCAGATCCGCGCCCGCGGCGTCACCAACCCGCAGGTCCTCCGCGCGCTCCTCGAGGTCCCCCGTCACTGGTTTGTGCCCCCGCACCTTGTGCCCTCCGCCTACCGCGACCAACCGCTGCCGATCGGCGAGGGACAGACGATCTCCCAGCCCTACATCGTCGCCCTCATGACCGAGCTGATCGACCCTCGTCCGAGCGACCGCGCACTCGAGATCGGAACCGGCTCCGGATATCAGGCCGCAATTCTTTCCAAATTGGTTTCAGAGGTTTATACGATCGAAATCAAATCAAAACTTTATGAAGAGTCAAGCCGCGTCCTGGCAGCTCACGGTTTTGCGAACGTGACCGCCCGTCTCGGGGACGGCTATTTCGGCTGGCCCGAGGCGGCGCCCTTCGACAAGATCATGATCACTGCCGCCGTGGACCACATCCCCCCGCCGCTTCTCGCCCAGCTCAGAGACGGCGGCCGGCTCGTCCTGCCCCTGGGGAGCCCCTTCGGCTACCAGAACCTGGTGCTGGTCACCAAAGCGGCCGGCGAGGTGAAGCTCAGAAACGTGACCGGCGTGCTCTTCGTCCCCCTCACCGGGCACGCCCTCAAGAACTGATCGCTTGCGGGTCGCCGGATGCTCGCCGCCGTCTTCTTCGTCTCCGCTTCCGCCCTCGCTTTCGAGGTGCTCCTCGCCCGCGCCTTTGCGATCACCCAATGGAACCACCTCGCCTTCCTCGTGATCGGAATCGCCCTTTTGGGCTTCGCCGCCTCGGGGACCTGGGTCGCCTGCGCGCCGCCCGGCCCCGGCCGGGGGGAGGCGTTCGCCCCTCTCCTGGTGCTCGTTTCGCTCGCTATTCTTTCCTCGCTTTGCGGGCTGCGCTTCATCCCCCTCGACTACCAGCGGCTGCTCCTCGAGCCGACCCAGGGGGCCTTCCTGTTCGGCGCCTGCCTTCTCTTCTCGCTTCCCTTTTTCTTCGCGGGCCGGCTCACCGCCGCGGCCTACCTCGCGCGACCCGAGGAAAGCGGCCGCATCTACGCCGCCTCCCTGGCGGGCTCGGCCCTCGGGGTCGCCGCCCCGGCGGTGCTCCTCGCCTTCTTGGACCCGGGGACGCTGATCGCGGCGGCGGCGCTTCCGCCTCTCTTGCCGCTTTTGCCGCGGCCTTTCCGGAAAAGGTCGACACCGGCCTTGCGCCCGTTCGCCGCCGACCCGAAGATGTGCGCCCTGGCGGCGTTCCCCCTTCTTCTTGCGCTTGCTTCGCTGTCCCCCTTTGCCGAGGGGCTGCGCCGGCTCGCCCCTTCCGAATTCAAGTTTCTCGCCCACGCCCGCTCGCTTCCGGCGACCGAAATCCGCCGTGTGGCGCAGGATCTCCGCGGCGAGGTGGACCTCGTGAAGAGCCCCCACATCCGCTTCGCCGCGGGCCTCAGCCTCGCCCACACCGAGGCGCTCCCCCCCGCCGACGTCCTGCTGACCGACGGCGACCGGCCGGTCCTTCTCTACCCGCCGGGGCCCGCAACGGACCGCTTCGCCGCAAGGACCCTCGCCGCGCTGGCCTGCCGCATCCCGGAGCGCCCCCCCGAGGCGGTCCTCGCGATCGTCTCGACCGGGGGGCTTTCGCTCGCCGCCGCCCGCGCGGCAGGGGCAACATCCATCCACGCCTTCCACCCCAACCCGCACGTCGCCTCGCGCCTCGGGGCGCACTACGGGGTTTCCTCCTACTCCGGTCAGCTGCGCAGCTTTCTCTCCCGCGGGGCCGTGCGGTACGATCTCATCCAGGTGGAGCACTGGGGGGCGAGCCTCCCGGGGGCGGAGGCGCTCGACCAGGAGCACCTCTTCACCCGCGAGTCCCTCGCCGCCATGCTCGAGCGGCTTTCCCCGGAAGGGGCGGTCACGGTGTTGCGCAGGCTCAGGCTCCCCCCCGCCGACACCCTGCGCCTCTGGTCGAGCGCGGTCGCGGCGCTCGAACGCCTGGGCGCCCCCGCGCCTCTCGACCATCTCTTCCTCTTCCGCTCCTGGGACAGCGTGGCCTTGGTCGTCTTTCGCCACCCGCCGCCGGACCGCGAGGGGCTTCTCGCCCGGGCCGCGGCGGCGCGCTTCGATCTCGTCTATGCGCGAAACGCGGACCCGGGGCTCGCCAACCGTTACCACGCCTTCGACCGCCCCTATCTCTTCGAGGAGCACCGGCGGCTCGAGGAAGCCTGGGAGCGGGGCGCGGCCGAAGCCTATTTCCGCGACGCCCTCCTCTCCGCCGCCCCGCAGAACGATCGGCAACCCTTTCCCGGAAACCAGCTCAAGTGGAGCCGCCTCGCCGATCTCTACCGCGCAACGGGCGGCCGCGCCCACGTCCTCGGCTGGTCGGGCGAAATCCTCGTCGCCGTGACCCTGGCCGGGGCCATCGGCGCCGGCGCCGTTTTGCTTCTCCTGCCCCTTCGTTTCCCCGCGCGCAAACCGCTGCGGCCGCAGGCGGCGGGTGTGTTGGCGTTCCTTGCCCTGGGCGGGGGCTTTCTTTTCGCCGAGCTTTTCTTTCTGCACGTCGGCACGTTCTGGCTGGGGGACCCGGGGATCAGCCTCGTTCTGACCCTGGGCGGGTTTCTCGTCGCCTCGAGCCTCGGCGGGCTCGCCTCCGGCCGCATCGGCGCCGCAGGCCTGAGGCGGGCGGCGGCCCTGGCCGGGGCCGGCTTCGCCCTGCCGGCCGCGGCGGCACTCGCCGCACTCTCCCTCGTCGCCGCCCGGGAAGCCCCGCTTCGGGTTCTCACCCACTGCGGGATGATCCTCGTTTCCGGCTTCGCCCTGGGCCTTCCCTTCGCCCCGGCCCTGCGCCATCTCGTCCCCCGGCCGCGGGACAAAGCCTACGCCTGGGCGGCCAACGGCTGCGCCTCGGCCGTCGCGTCCATCGCCTCGGCCGGGATCGCGATGGAGATCGGCCTCCACGGCCTGTTCATCGCCGGCCTCGCCTGCTACGCGGTCGCCTGCGGACTTCTCGTTTCGGCTTCAAGGCCGCTCCCCCCCGCCCCCGCGGCCGCAGCCTGAGTCGTTGAGGAGATAGAGGCCCATGGAACTCCGGGTCGAGCTGAACGACGACGAACGCAGCGGTCGCGATCGGCTCTCGCCGCGGGCGATCTGGCTGGGGGAAAGAAGGCTCGCCGTCCTCGAGGTGCTCGACCGCTGGGCGGGCGAGGATTTCGATCACGTAAAAATCCGGGCCGAAGACCAGGGCGTCTACATCCTGCGCCGCGAGGCGCGGAGAGGTCTCTGGGCGCTCGCCGCCTACCGCGCGCCGGAAGCCCCCGCGGCCGCGCCGCGAGAAGGGCGGACTGACGTCGGGCTTCTTGCGTTCGCCGCGCGGGATGGCTATCGTAGGTCCTCAATTCCCCGCGGGAGGGCTTCATGAGCGAAGACCGGGCGATCGAGATCCTCAAAAGCGCGCTTCTTCTCGAGAAACGAGGCAAGGCCTTCTACGGCAAGGTGGCTTCCCAGGCGGGTTCGAAGCCCGTCGCCGACTTTTTCCGGCTGATGGCCGAGGAAGAGGACCGGCACATCCGGTTGCTCTCGGAGCAGTTCAAGGCCTACCTGAAGGGCGGGCGTTTCCAGTCCGGGGCCGCGGCCGAGGCGGGGGGATTCCAGGCCGCGGCCGAGGTGCTCCGGCCCGAGGTCCGGCGGCAGATCGCGGCCGCCGAGTTCGAGGCCGCGGCCGTGGCCGCGGCCATGGGCATGGAACAGGCGGCGGTCGCGCTCTACTCGAAGCGCGCGGCGGAGGCGATCGATCCGGACGAGAAGTCCCTCTACGAGTGGCTGGCCCGCTGGGAATCGGCCCACCTCGAGTTCCTCGCGCAGATCGACCGCGAGATCACGGAGTCGGTCTGGCACGACAACCGCTTCTGGCCGTTTTGAGCCACCCGCCGGGAGCCGAAAAGGCGCTTTCCCCTCCGAACCCCCCAAGGGGCCTCAGGGGTCGTCGCAGGCCGCCGCCGGGTTCTCGGCCGGCGGCGCCGTGTTTCCCCGGGTTTCCTCCCGGTCAGCGGTTCTTCCAGGCGGGAGGGCGTTTCTCGAGAAAGGCGCGGATCCCCTCCTGGGCGTCCTCGGCAAGCAGGTTGAGCGCGATCGTGTGCTTGGCGTAGTGGAGCGCCGTCTCGTCGGGGGCGTCGACCTGGGCGTAGAAGCCCTGCTTGCCGATGGCGAGCACAAGGCGGCTCGCCCGGGCGATTTCGGCGGCCAGGGTCTCGGTTTCGGCCGCCAGCCGCTCCGCGGGCACGACGCGGTTGACGAGCCCCAGCCGGCAGGCCTCCGCCGCCGGCACCTCCCGCCCCGTGAGCAGCATCTCGAGCGCCGCCTTGCGGCCGATGGCCCGACTCAAGGCGGTCATGGGGGTCGTGCAGAAAAGGCCGATCCGCACCCCCGGGGTCGCGAATTTGGCGCCCTCCTCGGCCACGGCGAGGTCGCACCAGGCGACGAGCTGGCAGCCGGCCGCCGTCGCCGTCCCCTGCACCTGGGCGATCACGGGCTGGGGAATGTCGTGCAGGAGCTGCATCATGCGGTTGCAGTTTTCGAAGATCTCGCGGGCTTCGCGCATCCCGGCGCCCGCCATCTCCGAGAGGTCGTGGCCGGCGCAGAAATGCCGGCCCGCCGCGCGCAGCACGATCACGCGGGTCCCCTCGTCGGCGGCCGCGCCCTGCAGGGCGTGGGAGATCTCGGCGATCATGCGGCGGGAGAGCGCGTTGGCCCGCTGCGGGTGATTGAGCGTGAGATAGCCGACCGCCGCCCGTGTTTCGTACAGGATTCGTTCGTAGACCACGGTTGCCCCCCTTTCCCCGAAAAGGAGCGGGCGGCGTCTCCGCCGCCCGCTCCGGTCGAAAGGCATTCACGCCCCCGGCCCTCCGGGGGCTTCGGACTCAGTTTCCGCCGCCGCGGCCGTCGTCGCAGGCGTCGTCGTCGCGGTGAAAGCGGAAATGCTCCGCCGTGTTGCTCAGGTCGCAGACGGGCAGCTTTTCGGTCGTACGCATCGGCCGGCCGCAGCAGTCAGGCACCCCGTTCTCCGCCTGGGCGGTCTCCACGCGCTTGCCGCAATTTTCGCACTCGAACACCGTCATGGGGGCCTCCTCGTGGGGGTCAACATCTGTTGCGACTGTAAGCAATTTCGCTCAGGGGTGTCAAGTGCGGGGCGGCGGTCTCGGCGCTCTCGGCCCTGCCCTTCGTTTCCGTGGCGGGTCAGGCGGTCAGGGTGCCGATGACGGCGCCGACGAGGCAGGAGGTGAGGGTCCCGGAGAGAAGGGAGCGCATGCCGAGCGCAACGATCTCCGGCCGCCGCTCGGGCGCCATGGCCCCCAGGCCGCCGAGCAGGATCCCCAAGCTTCCGGGGTTGGCGAAGCCGCACAGGGCATAGGTCAGGATGAGGAGGCTTCGCTCGCCCAGGACCCCCTGCGGCAGGCGGGCCATCTCGATGTAGGCGATCAGCTCGTTTAGGACGGTCTTCGTGCCCATCAGGGCGCCGGCGGCCTGGGCCTCGGCCCAGGGAATGCCCATCAGCCAGCAGACCGGCGCCATCAGCGCCCCGAGGATCCGCTGCAACGTGACGGGCGCGCCGCCCCAGGCGGGCAGCAGACCCAAACCCAGGTTCACGAGGTGAACGAGGGCCACGAGAACGACGAGCATGGCGATGATCTGGACCAGAAGCTCGATCCCCTGGGCCGTCCCCCGGGTGACGGCGTCCATGGCGCCGGAGGCGGCCTCGGGCGGCCGTACCTCGCCCTCGGTGACCGTCTCCGTCTCCGGGATCATGATTTTCGCGACGGTGATCGAGGCGGGCAGGCTGAGCAGCGAAGCGACCAGGATGTGGCCCAGGGCGTCGGGCACCCGCTCGCGCAGCAGCGCCGCGTAGAGCGCCATCACCGTGCCGGCGATGTTCGCCATGCCGCAGGTCATGACCGAAAAGAGCTCGCTTCTCGTGAGGCGCGGCAGATAGGGGCGGATGAAGAGCGGGGCCTCCACCATGCCGACGAAGACGTTGACCGAGTTCGCCAGCCCCTCGGCCCCCCCGATCCCGAGCGTCTTCTTCAGCCCGAAGGAAAAGGCGCGCACGACGAGGGGAAGGATGTTCCAGTAGAAAAGAAGCGAGGAGAGGGCGCTCACGAGAAGCACCATGGGCAGGGCCTGGAAGGCGAGGATGAACCCCGCCCCGGGATAGGGCTCGGCGAAGGGCAGCGGCCCGCCCCCGAGGTAGCCGAAGACGAAGGAGGTGCCGGCGAGCGAGGCCTCCTGGAGCGACACGACCAGGCGGTTGAGGAGCGAAAAAAAATCCCGCGCGAGCGGCACTTTCAAAAGGAGGATCCCCCCGGCGAAAGTGAGGAGAAGCCCCTTCACGACGAGCCGGGGGTTCACCCGCAGGCGCTGTTCACCGAGCCCCCAGGCGAGCAGCAGAAAGAAAAGGACGCCGCAGGCGCTCTGCCACATCCTTCAGTCCCCCCGCCGGCGGCGGCCGACGAGCGAGGCGAGCCGCCGCGGCGGCTCCTCCTCCCCTTTCGATTCCGCCTCGCGGTAGAAGAGAAGATGAAGCGATAGAAAGCTGTGCAGCAGCTCGTTTTCCCTCAGGTAGTAATCCAGGCGGCGGCCGGCCGCTTCCGCAGGGTCGGCGGGCATGAGCAGGCTTTCGAAGATGAGCACCCCGCCGGGCCGCAGGCCTTCGCGCAGCGCCGGAAAGAGCCTGCGGTTCACGTAGAGGATGTTGACGATCAGGTCGTAGCGCCCGCGGGGGATGTCGAAACGGTCGAGGTCCACGCAGGCCGGACGCACCCGGGGGCTGAGCCCCGCGAAGCGCGAAAGCCCCTCGTCGGAGATGTCCAGGGCATCGACCGTGAACCCCGCCGCGGCGAGGAACAGGGCGTTTCTGCCGTTGCCGGCGGCCACGTCGAGAGCGCGCCGGCCGGGGGCGAGGCCGGCATACTCGCGGACGATGGCCGCCGCCTCCTGCGGGTGGGGCCGGCTGCGGTATCTTTCATTCCAGTGGGTGCGGTCGTCGATCACGCCGCCTCCGGGGGCTTGGAAACCGCGTGGGGCTCTGCTACCGTGGCCGGGCATGGAAACCCTACCACAGCGGCGTCAAAAGGCAAGCGGGCCGGCGGTGCCGCAGCCGCCGCTCCCCGGCCGGAGGCGCTTCCTCGGCCGGCTCCTCGCGTGGGCGGGATGCCTCGCCGGCCTCCGGGCCTGGCCGGGGGCCGCCGCCTCCCCCGCCCCCCGCCGCGTCCTGCCGCCCGGCACCTCGGCGGTGACGCTGGTCGATGACAACCCGGCCCACCTCGACATCCGCCACCTCGAGCTCACCCCGGCGGAGCTGCGCGGGGTGATGGGCCGGCGCGACAGCCCCGTCAGCGCCCAAGACTTCCGGCTGGCGGTCGAAGGCCTGGTCGAGCGGCCCTTGCGGATCGACTACGCCGCCCTGACCGCGCTGCCCGCCGTCGAGCGCCGCGTGCTGCTCGTCTGCCCCGGGACGTTTTCGTTTCTTGCGCTCTGGAAGGGGGTGCGCCTTGTCGAGATCCTCGAGCGCGCGGGAAGGCGGCCGGGGGCGCGCTTCGTCGACATCGCCACCCGCCCCGATGCCTATGGCGGCCGCGTCGAACGCTTCCCCCTCGCGGAGGTTGCCGAGGACCGCCTGCTTCTCGCCTGGGCGATCGACGACGCCCCACTCCCCGAGCCGCACGGGTTTCCCCTGCGCCTCGTCGCCGAAGACCGCTACGGCAACGTCTGGGTCAAGTACGTCGAGTTTCTGCGCGTGGTCGGCTGAGGCGTTTTTGCGGCCGCGCGGGCATCGCCCCCCTCTCAGGGGCGCGCCGGGCCGCCCGCGAGGCGGGCCGCCAAGCGGATCGCCTCGATCATCGACTGCGGGTTCGCGCGTCCCTCGCCCGCCTTGCCGAAGGCCGTGCCGTGGTCGACGGAAACGCGGATGATGGGGAGCCCGAGCGTCACGTTCACCCCCGCCATCTGCCCCCAGGCCCCGGTCCGGGCGTCGAACTGGAAGCCCACGAGCTTGGTGGGGATGTGCCCCTGGTCGTGGTACATGACGACGACGAGGTCGTACATCCCGCCCCGCATTTTGGAGAAGACCGTGTCCGCCGGGAGAGGCCCCTCGGCGTTGATCCCTTCGGCGCGGGCGTCGGCCACGGCCGGGGCGATCTCCTCGTCGTCCTCGCGGCCGAAGAGCCCGCCTTCGCCGCAGTGGGGGTTGAGCCCGGCCACGGCGATCCGCGGGGTTTCGATCCCCAGGCGCCTGAGCGCGTCGTGGGCGAGGCGGATCACCTCGAGGACGCGGCCGCGCTTCACCCGCTCGCAGGCCTCGCGCAGCGAGACGTGGGTCGAGACGTGGGCCACGCGGAAGTCGCCCTCGGCGAGCATCATCGAGTAGTTCCGGGTCCCGGTCAGCTCGGCATAGATCTCGGTGTGCCCGGCGTAATGGTACCCCGCGGCGTTGATCGCCGCCTTGTTGATCGGCCCGGTCACGGTGGCGTCGATCTCGCCGGCGCGGGCGAGCTCGATCACCTTGGCCACGTACTCGAAGGAGGCTTTCCCCTGCTCGGCGGTGACCTGCTTGTGGCGGAGCTTTTCGAGCGGGAGGTTTTCGAGGTCGAAGACATCGATCGTCCCGTGGGCAAAGCGCGCCTCGGAGACACGCCGGCAGGGGGCGGTCTTGAGATCGAGGCCGCTGAAGCGCACCGCGTCGGCGATCACCCGGGCGTCGCCGACGACCAGCGGCCGGCAGAGGCTGTAGATCTCCGGCGCAGCGAGCGCCTTGGCGCAGATCTCGGGGCCGATCCCCCCGGGGTCCCCCATGCTGATGCCGACGATGGGCAGCCGTTTCATGCGTATCGTCTCCTTGTTTGCCGGGAGGCCGGGTCGAGGCCGATACCCCGCCCCCGACCCGCTCAGGCCGCCGGGATCGGAAGCAGGTCGGGCGCGTGCGTCAGCACGGCGACGCGGGCCTCGGGCCCCTGCCTCCTCAAGGCCTCCCGCACGGCCCAGTCGATGTCGGGGGCGTGGGTGTGGCCGAGCCGTTTCTTGTGTTCTTCGGGGATCCCCGGCGAAAAGGTAATCACCGAGGCCTTTTCCCGGACCAGCGCCCAGGCCACGGCGAGCGCGCAGGCGACCCCGTTCTTGAGCCGGCCCTCGCGGTAGGCGGCCTTGATGTCCGCCGAGGGCCAAAAGGTGAAGTTGAGAAGATCGGTGTGCACGGGACTCACCCCCTCGGGCGCGGGGGTGCAAAGCACGATCGTCCCCCCCGGCCGCACCATGCGCTGGGCGGGGTACTGGGCCTTGTGGGACTGCCAGAAATCGAGGTCGCAGGGAAACGAGTTCGCGATCACGACGTCGGGGGGCACGCGGTAACGGACCCCGTAGATGCGCCGCGCCGCGGCGACCCCCTCGCGGAAGGCCTCCCGCATCGCGCCGAAGAAGACCCCCGTCACCCGGCCCTCGCTGTCCATGACCACGTTGAAGATGGTCTTCATCCCCACGCGGTCGGCCATGTCGTCCATGTCGCGGCGCACGGGGTTGTCCTCGATTCCGAGAAACGAATCCCCCCCGCCCTCGCAGGAGAGCATGTGCGTCTCGGCCGTGGTCTTCGGCCCGCAGATGCCGGGCTGGATGATCTTCGAGCTGCCCGAGTAGCCCGGGATGTGGTGCGGGACGATGGCCCCGAGCCCGATCACGACATCCGCCTCGGTGACGGCGCGGTTTACCTGAAGCGGCGTCCCGGCGCGCGAGCGGCCGAGATCGACGAGCCGCTCCGGGGTTCGCCACTCGTGGTTGAAGACCCGGATGCGCCGGAAGACGGCATCGCCCACCTTGGCGCGGATTTCCTCCTCGGTCATGTAGCGGTGGGTGCCGAGCGCGAGGATGCAGCCGATGCGCTCGTCGGGCACCCCCGCACGGTTCAGCCGCGCAAGAAGGGGCGGGATCATGCGGTCGACGGGGGTAAGGCGGGTGTTGTCGTCGCTGACCAGCAACACGCGGTCCGAGGGCCGGACCCATTCCTCAAGGGGCGGCTGCCCGATCGGGCGCGCGAGCGCGGCCTCGATGGCGGCCGCGAGATCGTCGAGCGGCACCGAGGGGTTGGGACCCAGCACCTCGGCCAAGTTCCTGTCGGGCACGTCGAAGGAGAGAGGCTTTCCACCGAACGGAATCGTCACACGGGCCATGACGGGCCTTTCGTCACCGGGAATCGACCCGGCCGTTGACCGGCCGAGGCAAAGCGCACTAAGGTAACGCCGACGGGGGAGATTTTCGAGGCCGGTGCCGCATGGTGTCTTTTCTCGAACAGCTCAAAGCCGATCACCGCGCCGGTCGCCGGGGCGGGGTCGTCTCGATCTGTTCCTCCCATCCCGAGGTCCTGGCGGCCGCCGTGTGCCTCGCCCGCGACGAGGGGCTGCCGCTCCTGGTCGAGGCGACCGCCGCCCAGGTGAACCCACAAGGCGGCTACAGCGGGATGACCCCGGCCGCGTTTTCCTCCCGCCTGACCGCCCTGGCGGAGGGCCTGGGCCTGGGCAGAAACAGCCTCGTTCTGGGCGCCGACCACCTCGGCCCCTACGTCTGGCGAAGCCTTCCCAGCGCCCGGGCGCTCGACCACGCGGCCGAGCTTGCGCGGCAATGCGTGGCCGCGGGCTTCCGGAAACTCCACCTCGACCTCTCCGCCGCCTGCGCCGATGACCCGCCGTCGGGCCCGGATCTTGCCGCCACGGCCCGCCGCACCGCGGTCCTTTGCCGGGCGGCCGAAGAAGAGGCCTCCCGGCTGCCGGCCGGCGCCCCCCTTCCCCTGTACGTCGTCGGATCCGACGTCCCCCCGCCGGGCGGCCGCGCCGGCCCGCTCGAGGAGATCGCCGTGACCCGGCCGGAGCACGTAGCCGAATTCCTCACACGGGTCAAGCAGGAGCTTGGCCGCGCGGGCCTGGAGCAGGCCTGGGAGCGGGTCCTCGCCGTGGTCGTGCAGCCCGGCATCGAGTTCGGCCACGCGGGCGCCCTCCGCTACCGGCCCGAGAAGGCGGCTGCGCTCTCGGCCTTCCACGACCGTCTCCCCGGGATCATGACCTACGAGGTCCACTCCACGGACTACCAGCCCCCGGATTGCCTCGCCCGCCTGATCGCCGACCATTTCCTCATCCTGAAGGTCGGCCCCTGCCTGACCGACGCCTACCGCGAGGCGCTCTTTCTCCTCGAGGAGATCGAAACCGCCCTCGCGCGGCGCAGGCCCGGGATCACCTCTTCGGGGCTCCGCGCCGCGCTCGCCCGCGCCATGCGGGACCATCCCGAACATTGGCGCGATCACTACCGCGGCTCGGAAGAGGAGATCGAAGCCCTGCTCCTCTTAAGCCGCCTCGACCGCGTACGCTACTATTGGGCCCGCCCGGAGGTCGAGGCCGCCTGCAGCCGGCTGCTCGCCAACCTCTCCCCCTCGATCCCGGAGGAGCTCGCCAAAGAGTTCATCGCCGACGGGATCGACGCGATCGAGCAACGCCCCGGACCGCTTCGCCCCGCGGAGTGGATCCGTCACCGGGTCCAGCAGAGGCTCCGTCCCTACCTGGAGGCCTGTCGCTGAAACCCTTTCCCCTCAACCATGAACAGGAGGCGGCCATGGCCAAAAAAGCGCTATGCATCGGCATCAACGACTACCCGGGGACGGCAAGCGATCTCTCCGGCTGCGTCAACGACGCCAAGGACTGGGCGGCGGCGCTCACCGCCCGCGGGTTCGCCGTCGAGACCTTGTTGGACCGCAAGGCGACCGGCGACGGCATCCGCGCCGCGATCGGCATTTTGCTTGCGCAGTCGCGGACCGGCGATTGCCTCGTCGTCCAGTTTTCCGGGCACGGCTCCTTCGTCCCCGACGAGGACGGCGACGAGCCCGACGGGACCGACGAATGCCTCTGCCCCTACGACATCGCCGGCCGCGGGCCGATCACCGACGACGAGCTCTTCGACCTGTTCAGCGCCCGCCCCCCCGGCGTGCGGCTGGTCATGATCTCCGACTCCTGCCACTCCGGGACGGTCGCCCGCTTCGCGCCCATTCTCACCCCGCCCACGATGCCCGGAAGGGCCGCCCCCCGAAGGCTCGTCCGGTTTCTGCCGCCCGCGGTCTTCCTTTCCCGGCGCGAGGCGGCGAAGCTCGGCATCGGCCGGGCCCTGCGCCGCTCGAGCCCGCCGGGCCGCTACGCGGCGCTGCTCCTCGCCGGCTGCCAGGACACCGAGTACAGCTACGACGCCTGGTTTGCCGGGCGCCCGAACGGCGCCTTCACCTATGTCGCCCTCCAGACCCTGAAGTCGCTTCCGGCGCGGGCGAGTTACCAGAGCTGGTACAAGGCGATCCGCCGCATGCTCCCCTCGCAGCAGTACCCCCAGACGCCCAACCTCTTCGGCTCAAGCCGCATGAAGCGCTGGCGCGTCTTGGAGTGACCCGGGGGGAGCCTCGCGGCACTTGACACCGCTTTCGAATCTTTTCTATACGCCGAAGAATCGATTGCCCCGCCGCGCAGACGAGGACCCCATCGGCCCCCGGGGATCCCGCGGGCGGGGCATGCGAAAACCCATCGGGGGCCGGAGTCTACCGAAGGAGTCGCGCCGATGAAAGCCGTAGCCCGCATCCTCATTTGCCTCTTCGCCCTGCTGCTTCTCGCCGGCGGCCCGGCCTGGGCCAAGATCACGATCAAGGTCGCCAACGCCGGCCCCGACGTCCCCACCAATCGCACCGTCAAGGCGGTCGAGATCTTCCGCCAACTGGTCGAGACCCAGACCCAGGGCGAAATCGAGGTCAAGGCCTTCCACGCCTCGAAGCTCGGCAACGAGCGCGAGGCCCTGGAAGGGGTGCGCCTGGGCACGATCGAAATGGCGACCCTCTCGAGCGGCCCGGTGCCGGGGTTCTTCGACCCGGCCGTGGTCTTCGACATCCCCTTTCTCTTCTCGAACGCCCCCGCGGCCTGGAAGGTCTTCGACGGCGACTTCGGCCGCCGCTTCGGCGAGGCCTTTCTCGCCAAGACGGGGGTGCGCGTGCTGGCGATCACCGAAAACGGCTACCGCCACTTCACCGCCAACCGGCCGATGAAGAGCGCGGCCGACATGAAGGGCCTCAAGATCCGCACCATGGAAAACCCGGCCCACATGGAGATGGTCAAGGCGCTCGGGGCCGACCCCACCCCCATCGCCTTCGGCGAGCTGTACATGGCGCTCCAGCAGAAAGTGGTCGACGGCATGGAGCTGCCCATCGTCCTCATCCACGACATGAAATTCTACGAGGTCCAGAAATACGTGATCCTCGACGGCCACCTCTACAACCCGCTTTTTGTCTTCATGAACGAGAACTTCTTCCAGAAAAAGCTGAACGACGCACAGCGCCGGATCGTCGCCGAGGCGGCCGTGGTGCTCGCCCACACGCACAACGGCTTCTCCCAGGAGGCGAACATTGAGGGGATCGAGAAACTCAAGGCCCAGGGGATGCAGATTCACAAGCCCTCCGCGCAGGAATTGAACCAGTTCCGGCAGATCGCCCAACCGGCGGGGCTCTCCTTCATCCGCAAAAAGGCGGGCGATGAGTGGACCGACGGCATTCTCGCGGCCGCGGCCAAGGCCGAAAACGAGGTGGGCGACCGTGCGGACCAAATCGTCCAGGAGTTCATCCGCATGGCGAACGAGAAGTACGCCCAGATCAAGAAATAGCCCGTGCGGAGGACCGCACGCGGCATGGAGATACTCTCCCGGGCGCTTGACCGGGCAAGCGAGGCCTTGAGCCGGACGGCGGAGCGATTGCTCATCCTGCTGGGGATCGCCATGTCCGTCGTGGTGATCCTGCAGGTCTTCTTCCGCTTCGTGGTCTACCTGCCCTTTCCCTGGTCGGAGGAGCTCGCCCGCTACCTGATGATCTGGATGGGGATGGTGGGCTCCTTCGTCGCCCTGCGGCGCGGCCGGCACATCGGGGTGAACAGCCTGGTCGAGTGCTTCCCGCCCGTCGCGCGGCGGGTCGCGGCGATCGGTCTCCACCTCACCCTGATCGCCTTTCTCGCGCTCATCGCCCGGGAGGGCCTGAACCTCGCCCTGTTCAACGCCGCGCAGAAATCCCCGGCGATGATGATCCCCATGATCTACCCCTACCTCGCCATCCCCGCCGGGGCCGCGCTCATGATCGTCGAGCTCCTGTCGGGTTTGCTGCGGCTTCTTTCCCCGGGCGCTCCCCCGCCGGGGGGGGGAAAAGGAGCCGCATGATCCCCCTGATCGCGGCGGTGTTCATCGCCACCCTCGCCCTGGGGTTCCCGGTCGCCTTCTGCTTGGGGCTCACGGCGCTCGCCGCCCTCTGGTTGCTCGATGTCCCCTTGAGCCTCATCGCCCAGCGCATGTTCACGGGGGTCGACTCCTTTCCCCTGATGGCCGTCCCGCTCTTTGTGCTGGCCGGCGAGCTCATGAACCGCGGCGGGACGACCCTTCGGCTCGTCGGCTTCGCCAACGCCCTGGTCGGCCGCATCCGCGGCGGCCTCGCCCACACGAACATCGTCGCCTCGATGTTCCTCGGGGGGATCTCGGGGTCGGCCGTGGCCGACGCCTCGGCCATCGGCACGGTGCTCGTGCCGGGCATGGTCCGGGCGGGCTACGACAAGGCCTTCTCGGCCGCGCTGACCGCGGCCTCGAGCACCATGGGCCCGATCATCCCGCCCTCGATCTTCATGGTCATCATGGGGGTGACGACCGGCCTTTCGATCGGTGCGTTGTTTGCGGCCGGGATCATCCCCGGCCTGCTGATCGGCTTCTCCATGATGGGCCTCGCCTACCTCATGGCCATCCGGCGCGGCTACCCGCGGGTGGAGGAGCCTTTCACGGCGGCGTTCCTCTGGGGCCAGTTCAAGCAGGCGGGCCCGGCCCTCCTGGCACCGCTCATCATCCTGGGCGGGATCCTGGGCGGAGTCTTCACGCCCACCGAGGCCGCCGCCGTGGCGCTTTTCTACGCCGCGATCCTCGGGCGTTTCGTCTACCGCGAGCTTGACTGGGCCGGGATCAAACAGGTCTTCGTCGACGGCGCGGTCACGACCGCCGTGCTGCTGCTGATCATCGCCATGGCGAACGTCTTCGCCTGGGTGCTGACGGCCGAGCAGATCCCCAACCGCATCGCCGCGATGCTTCTCGGCCTGACCGAAAACCCCTACCTGATCCTGCTCCTCATCAACCTGTTTCTGCTCTTCGTGGGCATGTTCCTCGAGGGCGGGGCCGCGATCATCATCCTCGCCCCCACGCTGCTCGCCGTGGCGCAGGGCGTGGGGATCCACCCCCTGCACTTCGGGTTCGTGATGGTCTTCAACATCGTGGTCGGGCTCCTCACCCCGCCGCTCGGGGTCTGCCTCTTCGTCGTCTGCGGCGTGACGGGCCTTTCTCTGCCCGAGGTGACGCGCGCCGTGCTGCCGTTTCTGGCGCTCGAAATCGGAATCCTCCTGCTCGTCACCTACGCCCCGGCCGTCGTGCTCTGGATCCCGCGGCTCCTCGGCTATGCCTGACCCGCGGGGCAAGGACCCCGGGGAAAGCCTCACCGGGGAGGAGCTGGCCAGGGTCGTCGCGCTGCGGCACCGCCTGCACGCCCGTCCCGAGCGGGGCGGAACCGAGCGCGGCACCGCTCGCCTTCTTGCGGATTTTCTTGACGCCCTGCGGCCGGATCGCCTGCTCACCGGGATCGGCGGGACGGGCTTGGCCGCGCTCTTCGAGGGGACGTCGCCGGGCCCCACGGTCGCCTTCCGCGCTGAGCTCGACGCCGTTCCCGTGCGCGAGGAGGCGGCTTTGCCCTACCGCTCGCAGAACCCGGGCCTCGCCCACGCCTGCGGACACGACGGCCATGCGGCGATCGTCGCCGGGCTGGCGCTCCGTCTTGCCGCAAGGCGCCCGGAGCGCGGCAGGACCGTGCTGCTCTTTCAACCCGCCGAGGAAACCGGAGAAGGCGCCCTGCGCATGCTCGAGGACCCCTCCTTCGCCGCCTGGGCGCCGGACTGGTGTTTCGCTCTGCACAACCTGCCCGGTACAGCGCTCGGCACGGTCCTGGTGATGCCCGGGGTCTTCGCCTGCGCCTCGGTCGGGGTGCGGGTTGCCCTGAACGGCGCCTCCTCCCATGCGGCCCACCCGGAGGAGGCCCGATCCCCCGCCCCCGTCATCGCGCGCCTGCTGGAAGAACTCCCCCGCATCCCCGCCGGCTTCGATTTCTTCTCCCTCGTCACCGTGACCCACGCCCGGTTGGGCGAACCCGGCTTCGGGGTCACCCCCGGGGAGGCCGAACTCCACCTCACCCTCCGGGCCGCAGGCGACGAACCCCTGGAACGCCTCTCGGCCGCGGTGCGCGAGAGGCTCCTCGCCCTCGCCCGGGAAGCGGGACTGGAGGCCTCGATCGCCCTCCGGGAGCCCTTTCCCGCCCTGGTCAACCACCCCGAGGCCGTTCAACGGGTGAACCGGGCCGCAAACGATCTCGGCCTCGAGGTGGTCGCACCTCCCGGGCCCTTTCGCTGGTCGGAGGATTTCGGGCACTTCACGGCGCGCGGCCGGGGGGCGATGTTCGGAATCGGCGCGGGCCTCTCCACTCCTCCCCTCCACAGCCCCGCATACGATTTTCCGGATGCGCTCATCCCCATCGGGGTCCGCCTCTTCGAGACGATCCGGGCTCATCTGCCGGCGGCTTGAGGCCGCAAGCGGCCGGACGAAGGCGCGTCCCTCGCGTTTGGCGCAAAACCCGTCACACGGAGAGGTAGCGGGATTGGACTTCGCGGTTTTCGAGGAGTTCTCGGCGGGTCCCCTCGAAGCGGATCACGCCCTTGTCGATGACGTAGCCGCGATCGGCGAGCGAGAGGGCGAAACGGGCGTTCTGCTCGGAGAGGAGAATGGGGATCTCGTGCTTGATGCCGGCGATGACCCGGCCGAGCTCCTCCACGATGACCGGGGCCAGGCCTTCGCAGGGCTCGTCCAGCAGGAGAAGGAGAGGGTTTCCGACCAGGGCCCGGGCGATGGCCAGCATCTGCTGCTCCCCGCCCGAGAGGTTTCCGCCCTTGCGGTGCTTCAAGCGCGCAAGCAGCGGAAAGGCCTCATAGACCCGCTCGAGCGTCCAGGCGTTCTGCCCGGGCCGGGCCGGGAGCGAGGCGACCTCGAGGTTTTCCTGGACGGTCAGGCCAGCGAAGATGCGGCGGTCTTCGGGAACGAGTGCCAGCCCGCGGCGCACCGACTCGTAGACCGGGCGGCCGGTGATCGCGACGCCGTTGAAGACCACGCGGCCGGACCGCGGCGGGACGACGCCGAGGATGCCCCGCAGGGTGGTCGATTTCCCGGCTCCGTTTCTTCCCAGCAGGCAGACGATCTCGCCGGAGCCCACCTCGAGGGTGACCCCCTGCAGGGCGTGGCTGTCCCCGTAATAGACGTGCAGGTCACGCACGCTCAGCATCAAGGCTTCCCCCGAGATAGGCCTGCCGCACCGCCGGGTTCGCCCGGATCTCCTCGGGCGTCCCCTGGGCGAGGAGGCTTCCCTGGTTCAGGACGAAGATCGTCTGGGCGACCGAGAAGACGACCTTCATGTCGTGTTCGGTCACAAAGAAGGTGATCTCCGAGCGCGCGGCAAGCTCGTGGATCAGCCGGATCATGCGCTCGGTTTCCTCCGGGTTCATGCCGGCCGTGGGTTCGTCGAGCAGAACGAGCCGCGGCCGGCAGGCGAGGACGATCGCGATCTCGATCAGCCGCTTGTCGCCGTAGGCGAGGGTGGACACCTCGCGGTGCGACTGCCCGGCGAGCCCGAGCCGCTCGAGGATCGCCATCGCCTCCTCGACAAGGTGCTTCTGCGAGGAAAGCGAGCGCCAGAAGGAGAAGCTCATCCCGTGCATCACGGCGAGCGGGGCGAGCACGTTCTCGAGCACCGTGAGCGCGGGGAAAATGTTTGTGATCTGAAACGAGCGCAGCAGCCCGAGCTTCACCAGCTTGTGCGGGGGAAGTCCCGTGATGTCGCGCCCCTCGAAGAACACCCGCCCGCGGCTCGGCCGGTACCTTCCCGAGATGACGTTGTAGAACGTCGTCTTTCCCGCCCCGTTCGGCCCGATCAGGGCGCAGAGCCTCCCGCGGGGGATCTCCAGGGAAACACCCTGCAAGGCCTGGAACTTCCCGAAACTCCGGCTGACCGCCTCGACTTTCAGGATGATCGGCGCGCTCACGGCCGGGGCCTCCCGCGGCGCCTTGCCGCAAGGTGCAAAAGGCTTCCCAAAACCCCCCGCGGGAAGGCGAGCACGAGGACGACCAGGATCGCCCCGAGGAACACCATCCAGTTCGTCGTGTGGGCGGTGATCACGTGCTCGAGGACATAGAAGATCGCCGCCCCGACGGCCGGCCCGAAGAGCACCCCCGAGCCGCCCAGGATGGTCATCAGGACGGCTTTTCCCGAAAAGGACCAGTGGAGCATCTCGGGCGAGGCGATGCGGTTGAACAACGCAAAGAGCACGCCGGCGAGACCGGCCAGGGTTCCCGCGACCACGAAGGCGCAAAGACGCACCGCCCGCACGTCGGCCCCCACGAAGGAGAGCCGCTGCGTGTTTTCACGGATCGAGCGCAGCAGCAGCCCGAAGGGCGAGTGCACCATGCGGTAGAGGAGAAGCGCGCCGAGAAAAACGACGCCGAGGACGAGAAAGTAGAAGTGGCGCGGGTCGGCGAGCGAGCCCCGCCAGAAGAGAAGATCGAGCGGCGGCAGGGTGAAGCCCCCCAGACCGTCGCTGCCGCCGGTGAGGCTTCGCCAGTTGTGGGCGACGGTGAAGAGCATCATGCCGAAGCCCAGGGTGAGGATGGCGAAGTAAATCTCATCCCGCCGCACGCAGAACCAGCCGATGATCATGGAAAGAAAAGCCGACCCGAGAAGGGCGGCGGCGAAGGCGGCCCAGAGCGAGGAAGGTCCGTGGATCAGGCTCAAGACCGCGAAATACCCCCCTGCCCCGAAGATCCCCGCCTGGCCGAAGGAGAGAAGCCCCGTGTAGCCGAAGAGCAGGTTGAAGCTCATGGCGAAGAGGCTCATCGTGAGGATCTCGGTCAGGATCATGACCCAATAGGTGCTGAGGAAGAAAGGCGCCGCGAGCAGAAAGGCGGCGGGGGCGGCGGCCGCGAACAGAGTCCCTGCGCGTGGCTTCATCTCAGCTCTCCGCCCCGAAGAGGCCTCGCGGCCGCGTGAGCAGGATCCCCGCCAAGAGGATGTAGGGAAGCGCCATCTGCACCTGGGGGAAGAAGGTCGTGCCGAAGGAGTTGAGCAGCCCCAGGATCAGGGCGCCGACGAAGGCCCCGGGGAAGCTTCCCATGCCCCCGATCACGACGACGATGAAACTCTCGATGATGATCCGCTCGCCCATGGCCGGCCCGACGCTCTGGTGCGGTGCGGCGAGCGCGCCGCCCACGGCGGCGAGCCACGCGCCGAAGGCGAAGACCGCCGTGAAAAGAACCGGGACGCGCACCCCCACGATCTCGGCCATCTGCCGGTCCATGGCGGCCGCGCGCAAGAGTTTCCCCCAGAGGGTGAAGGTGAAAAAGGCCCACAGCGCAAGACCGGCGAGAGGCCCCAAGACCACGAGAAAGAGGCGGTAGAGGGGATAGCTCTGGGAGAAGATTGCAACCGACCCGGAGAGGGCATCGGGCGGCTGGACGACGTGGTAGGCCGCACCCCAGATCAGGCGCACGCCGTCGTCTAGAAAGAGCATCAACCCGAAGGTCAGAAGAAGCTGCAGGCTGACATCCCGGCCGTAGAGCGGCCGGAGGAAAAAACGCTCGATGGCGACCGCCAGGGCGGCGACGAGCGGCGGGCCCAGGAGCAGCCCCGTCCAGAAGGATCCCGTCCAGCGCACGAACTGCATGCAGAGATAGGCCCCCAGCATGAAAAGCGAGCCGTGGGCGAAGTTCAGGACCCCCATGACCCCGAAGATGATCGTGAGCCCGATGGAGATGAGAAAGAGGAGCATCCCCCAGGAGAGCCCGTTGAAGAGATTCGCGAGAAAGGTTTCCACCGGTCGCCTCGTGCGCGTGCGGCCCTCTCCGGGGCGGGCGGTGCAAAACGTCGAAGCCCGCCCGCCCCGGAGGGGAGGTTTCGCTCTCGCGGGAAGGTCAGTTCATCTTGCACCCGGTTTCGGCGACGGGGGGCGTGATCTCGGCGCCGGTGAACTTGCGGATCGGCTGGAGGATCCGGATCGGGTACTTCGGGTCGGCCGCGGTTTTTCCCCAGACACCGTCGGTCACGGCCTGGCGGTCTTCGGGGCGGATCGTGATCTTGCCGACCGGAAGCTCGAGAGAGAGTCCCCGCAGGCCTTCGACGATCTTTTCCTTGTCCACCGCCTTCACCTTTTCGGCTGCGGCCGCATAGGTTTTGACGGCGGCGTAGGCGCCGTGCGCGTTGTAGGAGGGATAGACGTTGAAGCGCTTGACGTAGGCGTCCACGAACGCCTTGTTGACGGGCGTGTCGTTCGCCAAGAACCAGTAGCGCGTTCCGACCCAGATCCCCGTGGGCATCTTCTCCTTGAGGGCGTAGAGCACCTCGGTCGCCGCCCCCAGGGTCATGAGGATTTCGCGTTTGCCGTCGAAGAACCCCATGTCCACCGCCTGGCGCACGAAGTCGATCAGGTTGCCGCCCCAGAGGGAGATCAGCACCCCGTCGGCCTTGGAGTTCATGATTTTGGTGATGTAGGAGGAAAAATCGGTCGTCGCCGCGGGAGAGAAGGCCACCTCCGCCTGGGGCAAAAAGACGGCGTCGGGTTTCTTGCGGGAGAGATAGGTCTGGAAATACTCCCAGGACTGGTGCCCGAAGGAGTAATCCGGACCCGCCGTGGTCCAGGTCTTGACCTTCGTGTCGGCGGCGATGGCGGCCGCCATGGCGATGTTCTGGTTGATGTTCAGGGAGACCCGGAAAGTGTACCGGTTGCACTTCGAGCCGGTCACATCGGGGGTGGCGGCGTGGGTGATGATGAGGGGCGTTTTCAGCTCCGTCATGACCGGGGCGACTGCGGCGGCGACGCCGCTCGAGTCGATCCCCATCACCACGTCGGCGCCGTTTTCGAAGACGTGTTTGCGGATGACGCGGATGCCGACATCGGGTTTTCCGGCGGTGTCCTCGAAATAGGCCTCGACTTTCCTTCCCAGAATGCCGCCCTTGGCGTTTACCTCCTCGATCGCCAGCTCCGCCCCCTGCTTGGCAAACTGCCCGTAGGTGGCGAAGGGGCCGGACATGATGTAGGCGAAACCGATCTTGACCGGTTTATCGGCCGCCAGGCCGCCTCCCGCGAAGAGGAAAATGCCGACGACCAGGAGGACCAGAACCCTCACCAAGCCCTCTTTCCTCATGCTGCGCTCCTTTCTGCGGCCGCTGCCGCATCTGAGACGGCAGCGCCGGTGTGGAAGGATCCAGGAAGGCCGTTTTCCCCAACCGTCGTCCAGCGTCGATATCCTCGAGAAGGGGCATTTGTCAACTGCCCGGAAGAGGGCCTGCCGGGTGTTGCTTTCCTCGCTGCGGGGCGCGGCGGCGAAGGCGTTTCCCCGGTGGGCGCGGCGCCGTGCCGTTGCGGTCGAGCCCGGCTTGCCAAGCCGCACAGTGGCTCTTCGCCCGGATCGCCTGGATGGGAAGGCCGGCCTTTTCTCAGACGACGAAGGCCGCCTCCGTGCCGGCGCCTTAACCGACAGGCCGGCCGTGCCTGCGCGTTCAACGTCCAAGAAGAATCCTCCCCCGGCACGCCTGCCGCCGGATAGACGTTTTCGCCCCGCACGCATTCCTTGCGCGCAAGCAACAGGCGATTGTTGTTGACAGCGCCTTTCCACGGATGGTCTAAGGCCCCGGGGGGTGGCAAAACGCCAGAAACCATCGGGAAGCATCAGCACCCGGAATCCCGGGGGAAAGGGGCAGGCCATGTGGCACAAAGGGCTGTGGGCGGGGATGGCGTTGATTTTCTGCAGCGCCGCCTTCGCGCAGCAGAGCGATGTCGACGGCGACCGGCTGCGGAGGCTTCAGGAAACCATCGAACAGCAGCGGCTTCTCCTGGAAAGGCAATCCCGCGAGCTCAAGGCGCAAGCGGAGATCCTCGAATCGCTCCAAAAGCAGATTGACGCGCTCAAGGGGAAAGCCGACGAGGCCGGGCGGCGCGCCGCGCAGGCCCAGAGCGCGGCCGATCGCGCCGCCGCGGCGATCGGGGCCGGGGACCCCGCCGCGGAAGGCGGCCGCCGCGAAGTGAGCTCCGGCCAGGAGCGGGTCAAACTCGCCGTCTCCGGGCAAGTGAACCGCGCGGTCAACCTGGTCGATGACGGGGACAACACCAAAGCCTACTTCGTCGACAACGATGCCAGCAACAGCCGGGTGCGTTTTGTCGGCACCGCCCGGATGACGGAGGATCTGGCGCTCGGCTCCCGCATCGAGTTTGCCTTCGCCCCCAACGAATCCTCCACGGTCACCCAGGGGAACGAGGGCGGGGACGAAAATTACGTGCAAGGCCGGTGGGCGGAGGTCTTTCTCGACAGCCGCGCCTACGGCAAGCTCTCGCTCGGAAAAGGCGACACCGCCTCCAACAACACCTCCCAGGTCGATCTCTCGCGCACCGATGTCGTCATGTATTCGAGCATCGCCGACATCGTCGCCGGGCTCCAATTCCGCACCCGGGACGGAAAGGCGCTGGCGGGGATCAAGGTCTCCGATGCCTTCAACGACCAGGACGGCCTAAGCCGCCAGTCGCGGCTGCGCTACGACACCCCGGCCTTCCACGGCTTCAACCTCGCCGGCTCCCTCGTCAGCAACCAGCGTTCGGATGCGGCGCTTTTCTGGGGAGGCCGGGGCCTGGGCTTCAAGGCGGCGGCCGCAGCCGCGGTCTCGGACCCCAATCAGAACGGCGCCGACCTGCGCTACAACGGGTCGTTTTCTATCCTGCACGAAGCGACGGGGCTGAATCTCACGGTCTCGGCGGGCATGCTGCAGCGGGACGACCGCGACGACCCTGCCAATCTCTATGCCAAGTTCGGCTGGATCGCCCGGTTCTTCGAGGTGGGGCCCACCGCCTTCGGGGTGGACGCCACGCGCTCCTTCAACCTGCCTGCGGAAAACGACGAGGGCTACTCCCTCGGCGCGGCCCTGGTGCAAGCGATCGATCCGTTCGGGACGGAACTTTATCTCCAGTACCGCCTCTTCTCGCTGGACCGCAGCTCCGGACCGGGCGTCGAGGACATCGGTGTCGGAACCGTCGGGGCGAGGATCAAGTTCTGATGCCCAACATGTTCCCGAAACGGTGCCTTCTCACGGCTGCGGCCCTGGCATGGCTTGCGGTCTCGGCCTGTGGGCACATTCAACCCTGGCACCCCCCCAACCACCGCGAAGAAGGCCCCGCCCGGGGGGCCTTCACGGGGGCGAAGGGCGAAATCGTCATCCCCCTGCCTGCCGGGGGGGCGGAGGAGAAGGACGCGGAGAAAGAAAAGCCGCCCGGGAAAGAAACACCGAAGTAGCGTGCGCCCCTGCGGGGCGCAAACCGCTTAAGGGCTCTCTGTGTCGGCTCCGGGATTGCCGGGCGTCAACCGGACGGACGGATCGCCTCCTCCACCGTCGCCCCGGAGGAGGCTGGGGGAGGCGTTTTGCCGCCCTGCGGGCGGGCGCGCGCCGGGCTCCTTGCGTGCGCGTGTCCAGGCGCAGACCGGGGATTCTCCAGGGAGAAAAGAAGGCAGGCAAAATCAGGCTTGCCGTTTCACGAATCGCTCGTAGAAGGCATCGACGATCGCCAGGAGATCCTCCGGAAGCCGCTTTCGTACCTCGGTCTCAATATCGTAGGGGACCCCGCCGAAGAAAGCCTCGGCGATGCCGCCGGCGATGCAGGCCTGCGTGTCGGCATCCCCCCCGAGCCAGACCGCGTTGCGGATCGCCTCCTCGACCCCTTCCGCCTCCAGAAAGCAGACGATCGCCTCGGGCACGCTCCCCGGGCAGGTAATGTCGGGTTTGTAATGTTCTCGGATTTGATCCAGGCTCCGAGTGAGGCGGTAGCCGAAGCGCGCAGCGATTTCTTTTCGAATCTCGTCTTTTTCCACCCCGTTTCGGGCGAGAAACACGGCGAGGGCCACCGCCTGGGCGCCCTTGACCCCCTCGGGGTGATTGTGGGTCACGGCGGCGCTGCGCTCCGCCTCGGTCAGGACCGCCTCAACAGAGTCCGCGGCATACCCGATCGGGGCGACACGCATGGCGGACCCGTTCCCCTTGCTCCAGTAAGGCCCTGCGTCGTCACGAAACGCCCAGCGCCGGAACCCTGCGCCGTATCCCCGGCCGGGATGGGCCCGGGCGAAGCGTCGATAGGCCTCGGCATACCCGGTCCCGTGGAGGAGGCAATACGCCGTCGCCACGGTCAGCACGGTATCGTCGGTATAGCGCGAAAACGGGCAAAAAAGCGGGAAATCCCATCGTCCCGTGGGATGCCCCTCGTAAGGTGCGCCGATCATGTCCCCGGCGATCGATCCCAGCAAGCTCCCCCCTCTTCTCTCTTCATTTTTTCGTCCGGTCGTGGGGTAATTAACTAACCCCGCCTCAA
Source organism: Desulfatibacillum sp. (assembly GCA_020725555.1). Taxonomy (GTDB): domain Bacteria; phylum Desulfobacterota; class Desulfobacteria; order Desulfobacterales; family SpSt-501; genus SpSt-501. The sequence continues at coordinate 3,654 of DYEU01000002.1, read as the reverse complement.
GGGGCGGGGTTAGTTGTTTGGGAAGCATCAGGCTGCCTCCGCGAACGGATGAGGCAGACCGTAATAAACCTCATCCGGCGTGCGGTCGTCAAGAGAGGAGTAACCGCGCTCTTGGTTGTAGTAGCGTATCCATTCTTCCAAGCCATGACGCAGCTCGGAACCGGTGCTGAACGAATGCAGGTAAAGGTAGTGGTGTTTGATGGTCCACCAAAGCCGTTCAACGAAGATGTGGTCTTGGCATGGGCCGCGGCCGTCCATGCTGATGGCGATTTCGTGGTCTTTGAGAATCTGGGTGAAACCGTTACTGGTAAATTGGGCTCCCTGATCGGTATTGAAGATTTCAGGCTTGCCGTAACGATCCAGGGCCTCCTGGAGGGCTTGATTGCAGAAGTCTGAGTCCAGGGTGTTGGAGATGCGCCAGGAGAGGATTTTGCGGCTGTTCCAGTCCATGACCGCCACCAGATACATATAGCCGCGGTCCATGGAAACGTACGTGATATCGGCCGCCCACACCTGATTGGGAAGATCGATGCTCAGCCCTCTTAGCAGGTAGGGATAGATCCGATGCTGCGGGTGGGGCCGACTGGTGTGGGGCTTGGGGTAGACCGCCTCGATGCCCATGAGTCGCATCAGCCGCTGGATGCGTTTGCGGTTGACCTTGCGGGGGCTACAACGGAAATCTACCTGCACTCCATAGGTGATTCTGAGCGCGAGGCCATGAAGGTTCTGAACGATGGTTTTGAAAGTTTTTCACACACGGATTCACACACAGACAAAAAAGGGGCCACAGACCGAAATCTGTAACCCCTTGATGTGACTGGTGCGCCCGGCAAGATTCGAACTTGCGACCTACGGATTCGTAGTCCGGCGCTCTATCCGGGCTGAGCTACGGGCGCAGGAGGAAAAACGGACTCTCTTTAATGGAAAGCGCAGCGGATGTCAACCGCGCGGAAGATGAGGCACCCGCTGCAGGACCGCCTCGAGGTCGGCCTCGACGGTGACGCCCGCCTGCTTCATCTCGGCGAGCGCCGTTGCGCTCGTCTCGGGGGCGACGCCGCGGCACAGGCCCTCGACCAGCGTCACCCGGTATCCGGCCCGCACGGCATCGAGCGCCGTCGCCTTCACGCAATAGTCGGTCGCCAGACCGAAGACGAGGAGCTCGCCGATGCCGTCCGCTTGGAGGATGCGCTCGAGCTCCGTTGCGGCACCGCCGTCGTCGCGGAATCCCGAGTAGCTGTCGAAGCGCCGGTCCATCCCCTTCTTCACCACCGCACGGAGCAGCGCCGGCTCCAGGAGGACCTCGGCCTTCGCCGTGCCCTGGACGCAATGCGGCGGCCATAGGACCTGTTCCCGGCCCTCGATCGAAATCACCTCGAAGGGTTTCCTGCCGGGGTGGTTGCTGAAAAAGGAGACGTGGTCGGCGGGGTGCCAATCCTGGGTGGCATAGAGAGGAACCCCTCGGTCGAAAAGAAGCTTGCATGCGGAGCGAACGGCCTCGAGGTAGGCCTCCCCGGTCCCGGGGACCGCGAGGGCCCCGGCGTTCGCCTCGGTGAAATCCCCCTGGAGATCGACCACGATGACCCCCCATCGTGCACTCATGGCCCCACCTCCCGGATGGTTCTGCCGCCCGCCGGCGGACCCTTCGCTTCAGCCGGCGGGCGATTGAGTACGGCCTCAGTATGCGGTAAAGGGGTGAGGTTTGCAATCGCTTCCGCCGGGTTTCGCCGCAGAGAGGGGTTCGTCTTGGATCACGGCGCCTATATGGAAATCGCCCTCGAGGAAGCCCGCGCCGCCGCGGCCGCGCAGGAGGTCCCCGTCGGCGCGGTGCTCGTGGACGAACAGGGCCGGATCCTCGCCCGCGACCACAACCGCACGATCGCGCGCTGCGACCCCACGGCGCACGCCGAGATCCTCGCCCTGCGCGCCGCGGCGCAGGCCCTGGGAAACTACCGTTTGTTAAACACCACGCTCTATGTTAGTGTCGAGCCCTGCGTCATGTGCATGGGTGCGCTCATCCACGCCCGCGTCAAGCGCTTGGTGTACGGCCCGGACGATCCGCGCTGGGGGGGCGCGGGGTCGATCTGCGATCTCTCCCGTGACCCGCGGCTCAACCACCGCATCGAGGTCGTCGCCGGCGTGCTCGCGGAGCCCAGCCGCTCCCTTTTGCAGGCGTTCTTTCGCGCGCGGCGCGCCTGAAAAACGCAATCCCGGTTCCCGGAAGGAGGGTTCGTGGCCAACGTCGTCGTCATCGGAACCCAGTGGGGCGATGAAGGCAAGGGGAAGATCGTCGATCTGCTCGCCGAGTTCGCCGATGTGGTCGTCCGGTTCCAGGGAGGAAACAACGCCGGCCACACGATGGTGATCGGGGGCGAAAAGTTCATCAATCACCTCGTCCCCTCGGGCATCCTGCAGCACAAGACCTGCGTCCTCGGAAACGGGATGGTCGTCGATCCCGGCGTGCTGATCCGGGAGATGGATTTCCTCGCCGGCCGCGGCATCGCCACCGGCCCCGAGCGCATCAAGATCAGCGAGCTCGCCCACGTGATCCTGCCCTACCACCGGGCGATCGATCTCGCCCGCGAGGCGCGGCGCGGCGGAAAACCGATCGGCACCACCGGCCGCGGCATCGGCCCGGCCTACGAGGACAAGGTCGCTCGCCGCGGCATCCGCTTCGTCGACCTCCTCGAGTGGGAGACCTTCCGCGAAAAGCTCGCCGCCGGGCTCGAGGAAAAAAACTTCATCCTAGAGCACTACTTCGGGGAGAAGCCGCTCGCCGCCGAGGCGATCCTCGAGGAATACGGCCGCTACGCCGAGCGGCTCGCCCCCCATGTCATGAACACCTCGGTTTTCGTGGAGGAGGCGCTACGCCGCAGGAAACGGCTTCTCTTCGAGGGCTCCCAGGGGACGCACCTCGACATCGATCACGGCACCTACCCTTACGTCACCTCCTCGAACACGCTCGCCGGCAACGCCTGCTGCGGGACGGGGATCGGCCCGCAGCGCATCAGCGCCGTGATCGGGATCGTGAAGGCCTACACCACGCGCGTGGGCCTTGGGCCCTTCCCGACGGAGCTGACCGACGAGATCGGAAACCGCCTCCAGGAGCGGGGGGCGGAGTTCGGCTCCACCACGGGCCGCAGGCGCCGCTGCGGCTGGCTCGATGCGGTCGTGCTGCGAAACGCCGTGCGGCTGAACGGGGTGACCGGGCTGGCCATCACGAAACTGGACGTGCTCGAGGGCCTGGACCCCTTGAAGATCTGCACGCACTACGAGCACAAGGGCAAGCGGCTCGATGTCGTCCCGGCAAGCATCGGGGTGCTGACCGCCTGCCGCCCGGTCTACGAAACCTTTGCCGGCTGGAAGGAGCCGATTTCGGGGGTGAGAAGCCTCGCGCGGCTTCCGAAACCCGCGCGGCGCTTCCTCGAGCGCATCGAGGAGCTCTGCGGCGTCCCGATCGACCTCGTCTCGGTCGGCCCCGGCCGCGAGCAGACGATCGTCTGCCGCAACCCCTTCGGGGGGTCCGCCCCGGCGCGGAAGGCCATCCCTCGTCCCCCCGCCCGCCGCCGCCGGTGAGCGGCTGCGGTTGACATCGGCCGCGGGATCGCATACAAGGGGCCGGTCAGTCGGGACGTGGCTCAGCCTGGTAGAGCACAG
>DYEU01000010.1 GCA_020725555.1 Desulfatibacillum sp. | reverse complement strand
CGCGGGGCTGTAGACGTGCATGTTGGGCATCGCCCGCATGATGGCCAAGTCCTGGAAGCACATGTGGGTGCCGCCGTTGGGGCCCTGGGTGATGCCGGGCGAGGTGCCGACGATCTTCACGTTGTTGTTCGCGTAGGCCACGCTGATCGTGATCTGGTCGTAGCAGCGCCGGGTGGCGAAGGCGGTGAAGCTCGAGCAGAAGGGGATCTTCCCCTCGCGCGCCAGCCCTGCGGCGACCCCGATCATGTTCGCCTCCTGGACGCCGCAGTTGATGAAGTTCGCGGGGTGCCGGGTCGCCACGATGGGGATCGTGGCGTCGGCCTTGGCGAGATCGGCCTCGAGGCAGAAGACGTTCGGGTCCCGGTCGATCAGCTCGTTGAGCGTGTGCGCATAGACCAGGCGCATTTCCATGTCGGCGAAGTTCGCTGCGGCGGGCTGCGTCATGGCGCTCCAGCGGGGGTGCGGGGGTTCGCGGGGTCCGGGGGCCAAGGCCTCAATAGGGCAGATCGAAGCGGCACTCCAGCCCCTCCATCAGGCGGCGGTAGGTCGCCTCGTCGGGGATTTTCACGTTGTGGCAATCGACCAGGCCCTCGGTCTCGCGGTTGCCCTTGCCCTTGACGGTGTGGGCGATGACCATCGCCGGCCGGCCGGTGACCTCGCGGGCCCGGAGCAGGGTCGCGTGGATGTCGTCCCAGTCGTGCCCGTCCATCTCGAAGGTCTCCCAGCCGAAGGCGCGCCACTTGTCGGCGAGCGGCTCGAGCTCGAGCACCTCGTCGGTGCGGCCGTCGATCTGCATCTTGTTGTAGTCGCAAATGGCGATCAGGTTGTCCAGGCGCTGGTGGGCGGCGAAGAGGGCGGCCTCCCAGATCTGGCCCTCGTTGCTCTCGCCGTCGCCGATGATGCAGTAGACCCGGTGGGTCCTGCCGTCGCGCTTGGCGGCGAGGGCCATGCCGCAGGCGCAGGAGAGCCCCTGCCCCAGAGACCCGGCCGTGATCTCGACCCCCGGGGTGAGGATCTGGTCCATGTGGCTGGGGAGGCGGGTGCCGTTGCGGTTGATCGTGCAGAGCCAGGACTTGGGGAAGAACCCCTTGTAGGCGAGCGCCGTGTAGACGACCGGCCCGGCGTGCCCCTTGGAGAGGATCAGCCGGTCGCGGTCCGGCCAGTCGGGCTCCTCGGGACGGACGTTGAGGATGCGGAAATAGAGGGTGATCACGATCTCGACCAGACTCATCACCCCGCCGATGTGGCCCACGCCGGAGCGGCAGATGGCGTCGGTCACGACGTAGCGGAATTCCGCCGCCAGGCGGTCGAGCTGCTCTCGGCTCCAGGGTTCGTTCACAGGCACTCCTTCCGCGACACCCCGGGGTTTCCCGAGGGCGTTCGGCGCGCGGGACGCGGCCGGTTTCCGTAACAGAAATCGGTCGTCCTTTCAAGCGCGGGACGCTCCCGAACCCCGGCCGTCGGGCGATGAAAGGGGCGTTGCGTTCAGCGCGCGGCCGCGATTTCGCGCAGGATGTCGTAGAGGGCATCGGGGGTCAGGCCGTTGGCCGAGGCGATCGCCTTCACGGTCTCCCCGGCGCCGGCCCGGATGCCGCGGCCGGAGAGCGCGGCGATCACCCGGTCGGCCTCCAGGCCGTAGCGTTCGCAGAGCGCGGCGATCGTTTTCTGGCCGGTCCCCGGCGGGGGAAGGGGCGGGAGCGAAGCCTCTGCCGCCGCGGCTTTCTTTTCCGCCGGCTGCACGATCCGGTAGACGTCCCGGGGGGAGAGCCCGTTTTTGCGGGCGACCTCGAGGAGCGTGTCTTGCTCCTCGAAGCGGAGGCCGGCCGCGCGCAAGAGGGCCAGGGCTTTCGCCTCCTCCAGGTTCGTCTTGCCGAAAAACGATCGCAGCGGCGAAAGCTCGGCATGGCCGTAAGGCGGCTCGCCGTGGAGCCGTGCCGCGCGTTCCTTCAGGGTTTCGTTCAGCTCGATCAACCAGCGGAACGGGGGCGCCTCGGCCCAGGTTCCCGCCGCGGTGAGGGCGGTGAAGGCGAGGGCGGGGTCAAGACGGCGGGGCGGCCCGGAGCCTCCTGCAGGCGGCGGCGAGGGGGGGGATCGCCAGGAGGAGGCATCCGGCCCCCAGGCTGCCGAAGGCGAGCCCCCAGGCTCGGGCCGCCTCTTTCCCGCCGGCCAGGTCGAGCACGGCCCCGAAGGCGACCGGCGCGAGAAAACCGGCCCCGAAGCCGGCGAAGGAGTAGAAGGCCATGGCGGCCCCGCGGACAGGGGCCGGTGCGGCCTCGATTAGGCCCGCGGTGAGGGCCGCGGAATCGGACATCACGGCAATGTAGTGGAGCGCAAGCGCCGCGAGCATCGCCCCGGCGGAGAGGCAAGGCGAAAATCCGGCGGCCCAGGCGAGCGCGCCGGATGCGGCCATGGCGATCGGGATGACGCGGCCTCGGCCCACGCGCATCGCGGTTTCGTTGCCGAGGATGCTCGCGGGGATCCCGAGCAGGTTGATCAGGGCGGCGGCCTCCGTGGCGCCCATCGGGGCCGGGCCGGCCGGGGAGACCCCGTAGCCGAAGAGCAGGAACGCGACCATCCAGGAGCGCAGACCGAAGAGCTCCCAGCAATGCGCGGCGTAGCGCAGGACGAAGGACGCCACCCCCGGCAGGCGCAGGACCGCGGGGCGGGGCAGGAGAGCCGCTTTCCCCGCCGCCGGGGGGGTGGCGGCCGCCGGCGCGATCGCCTTGAGGACCAAGCCCGCCGCCGCGAGCGGGCCGGCGGCGAGCAGGGCGAAGACCGCCGGCCAGGCCAGGAGGCGGCCGAGCCAGCCGGCCAGCAGGAGCGAAAGGCTCGTCCCGATGCCGAAGGCTGACGTGTAGAAGGAGACGTAACGGCTTTGCCGCGGCCCGCCCACGCGGTCGGTGAGGGCTTTCAGCCCCGGCATGTAGGTGCCGGCGAGCCCCACCCCGCCCAGCATCTGGAAGAACGCAGCGCTTGCTGCGCCCGTGGCGAGCGCGGCAAACCCGGCGAGGCCGGCGGCGGAGAGGAGACAGGAGCCGACGTAGACCCGGCGGGCGTCGATGCGGTCGGTTGCGGCCGAGAGAAAGAACACGGCCGTCATGTAGCCGGCGAAGAACGCCCCGCCGATGAACCCGGCCTCGGCGTTCGAAAGCCGCCAGAGATCGCGAAGCGGCGCGAGAAAGGCGGGATAGGCGGCAAATCCCGTCATGCTGAACACTTCGGCAAGGCACATCCCGGCGACGATCCGGCCGGCCGCCTCCGGCGCCTTCCCCGGCAGCGAGGGGGCGATCTTCATGGTCCGGCATCCTAAGGCAGCCGCCCGCGGAAGAAAAGCGTTGCGGCAAGGACGGGGGCGCTTGCGGGCAGGAGCCGGGATCGGCTATACCCGGGCCATGGCGATTCTGGGCTGGGTGCTCGGGGCGCTTCTCGTCGCCGCCGGGCTCGTGGGGGTCGTGGTGCCGGGGCTGCCGGGTGCGCCGCTCGTCTTCGTCGGCCTGCTGCTCGCCGCCTGGGCGGACGGCTTCGCCCACGTGGGGGCGGGGACGATCCTGGTCCTGGCCGGCATGACGGCCCTTTCCTTCGTCGCGGACATCCTGGCCGCCGGCTGGGGGGTGAAGCGCGCCGGCGCCGGCCGCGCGGCCGTGGTCGGGGCGATGCTCGGCATGGTGGGCGGCCTTTTTTTCGGCCTGCCCGGCATCGTGATCGGCCCCTTTGCGGGGGCGGTGGCCGGCGAGTTCATCGCGCACCGCGATCTGGCGCGCGCGGGGCGGGCCGGCGCCGCGGCCTGGGTGGGGTTCCTGCTCGCGATCGGCATCAAGGCGGGGCTCGTCTTCGCCATGATCGGCGTCTTCGCCGCCGCCTTCATCGGCTGAGGGCCGCCACCTCCGGGTCGCGCTCCACGGCGGCGATCGCCTCCTCGAGGATCGCCAGCAGCTCGTCGACCCCTTCCTCCCCGATGATGAGCGGCGGCCCGAGCAGGAGGTGATCCCCCGCGACCCCTTCCACGGTCCCGTGGCCCGGGTAGACGATGAGCCCGCGCTCGAGGCAGGCATCCATCACCCGCTCGGCGAGGCGGAGGCCGGGAGGGTAGGGCGCGCGCGTTTCCCGGTCGCGCACGAACTCGACCCCGGCCATCAGCCCCAGCCCGCGCACGTCGCCGACGGCGGGCCGCCGGCCGGCGATCTCCCTGAGCCCGGAAAGCAGCCGCGCGCCCTGCCGGGCCGCGTTTTCGGCGAGCCGGCGCTCGACGAGCCGCTCGAGCATGAGCCCGCCCACGCGGCTTCCGAGCAGATGGCCGCAGCAGGTGTGGACCCCCTCGAAGGCGGCCCCGCGGCCCTCCACGGCGGCGGCGAGCCCGTCGGCGATCAGGCAGGCGGCCATCGGGAAATACCCCGCCCCCAGCCCTTTGCCGGTGGCGATCAAATCCGGCGCGACCCCCCAGTGGTCGATCGCGAAATGCCGGCCCGTGCGGCCCAGCCCGCACATCACCTCGTCGGCGATGAAGTGGATCCCGTGACGGGTGCAGATCTCGCGGACGAGCTCGAAGTACCCCGGCGGGGCGGGCACGGCGCCGAGGGCCGCCCCGACCACGGGCTCGGCGATGAAGGCGGCCACGTTTTCGGGGCCGAGCCGGTGGATCGCGGATTCGAGGGCGCGGGCGCAGAGCAGCCCGCAGGAGGGGTGGGTCTTCTCGAAGGGGCAGCGGTAGCAGAACGCGGGCGGGATGTGCACCGCGGCCGCAAGCTGCGGCACGTGTTTTTTCCGCCTGCCGGTGTGGCCGCCGCAGGCGAGCGCGCCCAGGGTGTTGCCGTGGTAGGACTGCCAGCGCCCGATCACGAGGTGGCGGCCCGGCTCGCCGCAGGCGAGGTGCGCCTGGCGGCTGAACTTGAGGCAGTTTTCCACGGCCTCGGAGCCCGAGCTCACGGCGAAGACCCGCCCGAAGCCCGGCGGGGCGATGCCCACGAGCTTCTCGGCAAGCTCGAGGTAGGCCTCGGCGTGCGAGCAGTGGAAGGGGTTGTAGGCCAGCACCGCCGCCTGGCGGGCGATCGCCTCGGCCACGGCGGCCTCCCCGTGCCCGAGGTTGCAGACGAGCGAGGAGCCGCTGGAGCCGTCGAGGTAGCGCTTGCCCGCGGCGTCGAAGAGGTAGATCCCCTCGCCCCGCACCATGCGGGGGTTGTGTTGCGTGAGGTGGCGCAGGAGCGCATGCGGCATGGCGTCAATCCTCCACGGGAAAGATCTTGCCCGGGTTGAGGATCCCCCGGGGGTCGAAGAGCTCCTTGACGCGCCGCATCCAGGCGAGGCTCGGCCCGTGCTGCAGGGGCATGTAGCGCCGTTTGCCCAGGCCGACGCCGTGTTCGCCGGTGGCGGTTCCGCCCAGGGCGATCGCCCGGCGCACGATCCGGCCCGAGACCTGCTGCACGAGTTCCCACTCCGCCGGGTCGTCCTTGCGGCCGGCGATGTTGAGATGGACGTTGCCGTTTCCGGCATGGCTGAGCGTGTAGGCCGTGAGCCCGTGGGCGCGGACTTCCTCCCCCATGGCGGCGAGGAGCTCGCCGTAGGCCGTGAGCGGGACGGCGACGTCCATGACGAGGATGCGGTGCTCGGGGTGGTTGCGCTGGATCATCTCGCCTAAGCCGTGGCGCGCCTTGAAGATGCGGTCGCGCTCGGCGCGGCCCAGCCCGGGGCGGAAGTCGAGGCCGCCCGCCGCGGCGCAGATCTCGGCGGCGGCCTCCAACCCCTCGGCGAGCTGGCTGGCGCCGGTGCCGTGGAACTCGAGAAAGAGGGTGGGGGCGAGGGCGAGCTCGAGGGCTTCCTCGCGGTTCATGAGGGCGACGCACTCGGGCCCGAGCAGCTCGAGGGCGGCCGGGTTGAGCCCCGCGCGCTTGATCTCGAAGACCGCGCGCGCCGCGGCCGCGATCGTGGGGAAGGTCGCCACCGCGGCCGAGACCTCGGCCGGGGCGCCGACGAGCCGCAGCGTCGCCTCGACCACGAGGCCGAGGGTCCCCTCCGAGCCGACGAAGAGGTGGAGGAGCGCGTAGCCCGAGGAGCTCTTGTTCGCGCGGGTTCCGAGCTCGAGGATCTCCCCCGAGGCGAGGGCGACGACGAGCCGGAGCACGTAGTCCCGCGTCGAGCCGTAGAGCACGGTGCGCGTGCCGCTGGCGTTGTTGGCGATCATCCCGCCGATCGTCGCCCGCGCCCCGGGATCGGGGGGGAAAAAGAGGCCGGTGTGCCGCAGCCGGTCGTTCAGGTCCTGGTAGACCACCCCCGGCTGGACGTCGGCCTGGAAATCCTCCTCGCGCACGGCGAGGATGCGGTTCATGCGGCTGAAGTCGAGGACGAGCCCGCGGCAGACGGGAATGGGGTTTCCCTCGAGGCTCGACCCCGCCCCCCAGCCGACGACGGGGATCCGCCGGCGGTCGGCGAAGCGGAGCAGGCGCGCGGTTTCCTCGGCCGTCTCCGGCCAGAGGACGACCTCCGGCCGGCAGGCGGGGTGGGCCGACTGGTCGCGGGCGTGGAGATCGAGTTGCGACTCCCCCGTCGAGATGCGCTCGGGCGGGAGGATCCTCGCCAGTTCCTGGAGGTCTTCCGGGGTCACGGGCCGATAGTCCATACGAAAGAATCCCCTTGCCTGCAGATTGCGAAAATTCGAAAACCCGTCCGCCATTACCACAAGGACCGCCCAAAAGTCATACCCCCGGCGAAGCTTGACACCTCACGGCCGATCGCATAGGGGAGGCGAACACATCCCCGGAAGGAAAGGAGGATCCCCATGCCCCGCAACGTCGTGAAGGTCATCCTCGTCCTCGCTCTGGCGGTTTGCATCCCCGTCGCGGCCCCCGCCTTTCCCGAAAAGCCGATCACGCTGATCGTCCCCTACCCGGCCGGCGGTGCGACCGACGTCGTCATCCGCCCGCTCGCCGAGGCGGCCGGGAAGATCCTCGGCCAGCCCGTGCTCGTGGAAAACAAGGGCGGCGGCGGCGGCGCCGTGGGCGTGGGCGCGATCATCGGCAAAGAGCCCGACGGCTACCTGCTTTCGGTCGTCGTGACGAGCCTCCACCGGGTCGCCCACATCAACAAGCTCGCCTTCGACACCGTGAAGGACGTCAGCCCCATCCTGCGCGTGGGCGGCTACCTCTACGGCGTCCTTGTGCAGCCGGATTCCAAGTACAAGACCCTCAAGGACCTGATCGAGCAGGCGCGCGCCAACCCCGGCCAGGTGAGCTACATGGCCTCGGGCATCGGGACCGGCGGCCACATCGCCGCCGAGGAGATGGCCGCAAACGCCGGCGTCAAGTTCAATCACCTGCCATCGAAGGGCGACCAGGAGTCCTCGGCCGCGCTCCTCGGCGGGCACGTCGATTTCATCTCCACCACCTCCGGCTGGATCCCGCTGGTCGAGGCCGGAAAACTCAAGCTGCTCGCCACCTACGGCGAGGAGCGGGTGAAGCGCTTCCCCGACGTGCCCACGGTCAAGGAGGCCGGCTACAAGGTGGTGCACAACTCGCCGATCGGGATCGTCGGCCCCAAGGGGATGGCCCCCGAGCGGGTCAAGGTGCTGCACGACGCGTTCCAAAAGGCGCTCGCCGACCCCGGCTTCCTCAAGGCCATGGCGAGCTACGAGATGCCCGTCCTCTACCAGAACACGGCCGATTTCGCGAAGTTCTGGGCCGAGGCCTACGTGGAGGCGGGCGAACAGGTGAAAAAGTTCCTCCAGCCGTAGGCGGAGCGCCCCTCGCGTCATGAAGCGGGTCTGGGTCATCACCTACCTCGTTTGGGGGGGGCTCGCGCTCGCCGCCGCGGCGGAGGCGGGCCGCCTCGGCTTCGGCTCCTTCGGCCGTCCGGGGCCGGGGTTCCTGCCTTTTCTCGCCGCGGCCGGGATGGGCGGGCTTTCTCTCCTCGGCCTCGTCCGCGCGGCCGCCGGCCGGGGTGAGGCGGGGGCGAGCGCCGCCTTCCGCGGCGCCGATCTGCTGCGCATCGGGATCGTGGCCGGGGTGCTCTTCCTCTATGTGGCGGGCTGGGACCTCTTCGGCTTCCTGCCCTGCACCTTCGTGCTGCTTCTTTTTCTCTTCCGCTGTGTTGAGCCGTTGCGCTGGCGGACGGTGTTCCTGGGAGCCGCCTTCACCCTCGCCCTGACCCACATCCTGTTTGCGGTGCTGCTCGGGGCACGGCTGCCCGCCGGACGACTATGGAGCTCCTTTCTCAATTAGGGACCGGGTTCGCCGTCGCCCTCGAGCCGACGAACCTCTTTTACTGCTTCCTCGGTTGCCTGATCGGCACGCTGGTCGGCGTGCTGCCGGGCCTGGGGCCGACCGCGGCCATGGCCCTTCTCCTCCCGGCCACCTTCCATGTCCCGCCGGTCACGGCGATCATCATGCTCGCCGGCATTTATTACGGTGCGATGTACGGCGGGTCGACCACCTCGATTCTCGTCAACATCCCGGGCGAGGCGGCCTCGGTCATGACCTGCCTCGACGGCTACCAGATGGCCCGCCAGGGAAAGGCCGGGCGGGCTCTCGGCATCTCCGCCTTCGGCTCCTTCATCGCCGGCACGCTGGGGGTCCTGGGCCTTACCCTGATGGCCCCGCCGCTGGCCACCTTCGCGCTCAAGTTCGGCCCGCCCGAGTACTTTTCGCTCATGACCATGGGCCTTGTGGTGCTCAGCTTTCTCACCGGCGAATCCATGATCCGCTCGCTCACGGCGGCCTGCTTCGGGCTGCTCCTGGGGACGGTGGGGACGGACACCGTCTCGGGCTCCGTGCGCTTCACCTTCGGCCTGGTCGATCTGATGGACGGCATCGGGCTCGTGCCCCTCGTCATGGGGCTCTTCGGCATCTCCGAGGTCATCCTCAACCTCGAGAGCCACATCGACCGCGAGATCTTCAAGACCAAGGTGAAAGGGCTTCTCCCCACGCTCGAAGACTGGATCCAGGCCAAGTGGGCGCTCCTTCGGGGCACGGTGATCGGCTTTTTCCTGGGCATCCTGCCGGGCGGCGGCGCGGTGCTCTCCTCCTTCGTCGCCTATGCCGTGGAGAAGCGGTTCTCGCGCCACCCCGAGCGTTTCGGAACGGGCCTCATCGAGGGGGTCGCCTCGCCCGAGGCGGCGAACAACTCCGCGGCGCAGGCGGCCTTCATCCCGCTCTTGACCCTCGGGCTGCCGGCGAACGTGGTCATGGCCCTGCTGCTGGGCGCGCTGATCCTGCACGGGGTGACGCCGGGGCCGCTGCTCCTCACCAAGAACCCGGAGATCTTCTGGGGCGTGATCGCGAGCATGTACGTGGGAAACGTCATGCTCCTCGTCCTGAACCTGCCGCTCATCGGCCTGTGGGTGCAGCTCTTGAAGATTCCCTACCCCTTCCTCATGCCGGCGATCGTCCTTTTCTGCGTCGTCGGCTCCTACTCGGTCGCCAACAGCACGACCGACGTCTATCTCATGCTGGGCTTCGGTGTCGTGGGCTACCTGATGAAGAAGCTCAAGTTCGACGCCCCGCCGCTCATCCTCGCCTTTGTCTTGGGCCCCCTGGTCGAGTACTATTTCAAGTCCGCCCTGATGTTCTCGCGCGGCAACTTCGCCGTGTTCGTGACCCGGCCGATCAGCCTCGCCTGCCTGCTCGTCACGGCGGCCATTCTGCTCGTCTCGATCGTTTCCGCCTTCCGCCGCCGCTCCGGCGGCCTGATCCCCAAGGAACCCTGAGTTCTCTTCCGCGGGCGAAGCCGCAGGGTTTCCCTCCACCCCCAAAATCCCTGAAGTTCCGCCGCCGAACGCCCAATCCCTCTCCAGGTGCCGGAGGGCGTTTCCACCTCGTTGGCGTCGGATGGTTTCCCTGCGCGGCGCAGCCCGGCCTCTCCTGTCCTCTGCGGACGCCTCGTCTCCGCAGGGTGCTCGCCTGCACGGACGGGTTCTCCCGCGCCCATCCGGCGATGGCGACGGCCGCATGCCTCGTGCTCCCTTGCCGCCGCATCCCTCGCCCGCTCACGCGCATCGTTTCCGGGGTGAGCGAGATGGCCGAAAGGGTCTCCCGCAGGACCCCGGCGAAAGAACCCTTGCTCTCGCAGGAGGGTGAAATCGCGGATGGTTGACGACCCGCCGCGCCCTTGCGCGCAGGCTGCGGCGCAGCGCGCTAGGCCGGCTTTGGCCCGTGGAAGCGAATCAACCCCTCCTGGGCCACGGAGGCGACAAGGGCGCCGTTTCGGTCGTAGACCTTCCCGTGGGCCAGGCCCCGGGCGCCGCAGGCGTTTGGGCTGGCCATGGAGTAGAGGAGCCATTCGTCCATGCGGAAGGGGCGGTGGAACCACATCGCGTGGTCGAGGCTCGCCACCTGCATCGCGGGCTGCCAGAAGCTCCGCCCGTGAGGGTAGAGCGAGGTGACGACGAGGCCGTAGTCGGAGGCGTAGGCGAGGAGATGCTGGTGGATGGCGGGGTCGTCCGGCAGCCGGTCGATCGCCCGGATCCAGTGGTGGCGGACGGGGGGCCGCTTTTCGGGGGCGAAGGGGTTCATGGGATGCACGGGGCGGACCTCGATCGGCCGGCGGCAGAGCAGCTTTTCGCGCAACCCTTGCGGGATCTGGTCGGCGATCGCGGCCGCGAGCTCGAGTTCCGAGGCAAGCCCCTCGGGCCCCGGCACCGCGGGCATCGGTTCCTGGTGCTCGAAGCCCGGCTCCTGAACCTGGAAGGAGGAGGAGAGGTTCAGGATGGCCACCCCCCGCTGCACGGCGACCACCCGCCGCGTGGTGAAGCTCTTGCCGTCGCGGATGCGGTCCACGTGGTAGACGATCGGCCGCCGGACGTCCCCGGGTCGCAGAAAGTAGGCGTGCAGGCTGTGGGCGCGGCGGCCTTCGGGGACCGTGCGGTAGGCCGCCGAGAGGGCTTGGCCTAAAACCTGCCCGCCGTAGACGCTGCCCAGCCCCAGGTCCTGGCTCTGGCCGCGATAGAGGTTCTCCTCGATCTGCTCGAGCTCGAAAAGCGCAAGCAGCTCTTCGAGGACGTGGGGGGAACAGCGGTTTTCCATCGTGTCACGTCCCTTGCCCTGCCGGGCGCACCCGGATGGCGGTGAGATCGCGCACCACATAGGGGGTGAGCGACCGCAAGGTTTCCTCCGGCGTGATCCCGCCGAGGACCCCGACGGCGGCCGAGAGCCCCGCCCGGCGGGCCATCTCGAGATCGGTCGGCGCATCGCCCACCATCACCGCCTGCGCGGCGGGGATGCCGAGCTCCGCGAGCAGGAGGTGGATCGCCTCGGGGTGCGGCTTGGGCCGGGAGACCCGGTCGGAGCCCGCAAGGGCGTCGATCTCCTGCTCCAGGCCGAGGGCGGCGAGCGCCAAGCGTCCCCGCGCCGTCAGGTCCTGGGTGGCGACCGCGACCCGGCAGCCTTGCGCCCGGAGCGCCCGGACCAGGGCGACCGCCCCGGGAAGGGGCCGGATGAAACGGCCGGGGTCGCGGGCGGAGATCTCGTCCACGGCCGCGAAGGCCTCGCGGCAGGCCGCCTCCGCCCCGGGTCGGCCGATCGCCTCGAGATAGCCGACCGCCGCCGCGAGGACCTCCTCCCGGGGCCGGATCCCCGCCGGGCCCTCCGGCCGGATGCGCCGGGCGGCCGCGTCCACCCCCAAGGCGCGAACGAGGCCGCTTTCTTCGGGAGGCGCAAGGCCGAGCGCCCGGCCGATGCGCCGGGCGCGCAGCAGCACCGTCTGCGAGATGTAAGGGTAGAGCTCGATCAGCGTTCCGTCCTTGTCGAAGATGACCAAGCGGACGCCGCCGACGGTGGCGCGGCCGATTTCGAGGACGACCATTCAGGCGAACTCGGCGAGGATTTCCTCTTCGGCGCGGAAGATGTGGGCGATCAGGGCGGCGCGGATCCACATGCCGTTTCGCTCCTGCCGCCAGTAGGCCGCGCGCGGGTCCTTGTCGACGGCGACCTCGATCTCGTAGCGGCGCGGCAGGGGATGCATGAGGACGCAGTGGGGGGAGATCCGGGCGAGGTGCTCCCTGCGGAAGTGAAAGTCGGGGTAGGTTTCGGTTTCGTTGCGCGGATCGCTGGCGTACTCGTTCTGGATGCGGGTCATGTAAATCGCATCGACGTGGGGCAGGACGCTCTCGAAATCGTCGGTTTCGGTGAAGGGGATCCCATGCTTGCGCAGAAACTGCTTGATGTCGTCTTTCATGCGGAAGACCTCGGGGGAGACGAAGGTGAGGCTCACCCCGCGGTAGTTCTTCATGAGGTAGGAGAGCGAGCGCACCGTCCGTCCCCGCTTGAGGTCCCCCACCATGGCGATCCGCTTGCCGTCCAGGCCGCCGGTCGCCTGGAATTCCCGCTCCAGGGTGTAGATGTCGAGCAGCGCCTGCGTCGGGTGCTGGTCGGGGCCGGAGCCGCCGTTCAGAACGGGGACCGGCCGCTCGGTCTGGTTGAGGACCCAAGCCGTCTTTTCGGCGAACCCCGCCTCGGGGTGCCGGCAGACGATCAGGTCGACGTAGCTGGCGAAGGTGCGGATCGTGTCCTCGGGGGATTCGCCCTTGACCTCGGAGCTCGTGCTCGTCCCCCGGCTTTCCGAGACGCGCAGGCCGAGGAGGTAGCAGGCGTTCTGAAACGAGAGAAAGGTGCGCGTCGAGGGCTGCACGAAATAGAGCATGGCGCGCTTGTGGGGCAAAAGCCGGCTCAAGAGCAGGGCCCCGCTCTTGGTCTTGGCGAGAAGCCGGATCTTGTCGGCGAGCCGGCAAAGCTCGTCCAGGAAGCGGCGGTCGAACTGCTGGGCGAAGATCACGTCGAAGAGGCGCCCGTCCTTGCGGAAGAAGTCGAGCTTCTCGTCGACGGGCTTGCGGTAGAACTCCTCCCATCCTTCGTAAGTCTGGCGCGTGGTTTCGGCGAAGCGCTCCATCGGGTTCCTCGATCGGGCCGTTGGGGTTGGGGGGGCCGGTGGCCGTTTCCAGGCCATGCGAAACGCGGCGTGATGATTTCAAAAATCTCTTGGAGTGTCAAGAAACGGCGGGGCTTCGGCTTCTTGCCGACGGCGCCGCGAAGCGGCTCGCCCGTCCGGCGGGGGGAGGACGGGGTGCATTGACGCGCGACGCGGGGCGCTTAATTTATGATCGGTCGGGTCAACCGAAATTTGCCGAACTTGAGCCTAAGCGAGGAGACAACCATGGATGCTGCAAGCTGTGATCGCGAGCGGTTTTCGAGCCGGAGCATCGGCTTCCTGTTCCTGGGCATCGCGGCGGTGCTCTTCATCGTGGGGCTGGTCATCCTGCCCGTGATCGGCTTCGTGTTCGCCGTGCCGCTCCTGGTGATCGGGGTCGGCATGCTGATCGCCCCCGAGAGCAAGGCCTGCCGGCTCATCCGCCGCGGCCTGCGCGCCGGGTGAACCCCAGGGATCCGGAACCGTAAGGACGCCAAGACCACGTGGCCCGGTCGTGCGACCGGGCCACGTGTGTTTCGGCGGGCTACCCGAGAATCGCCTTGAGGTCGCCTTCGGCCGTGCCGATCGGCTGGATCCCGAAGTTCTTGACGAGAACGTCGAGCACGTTCGGCGTGACGAAGGCCGGAAGCGAAGGCCCCAGGCGAATGTTCTTGATGCCGAGGTGGAGCAGGGCGAGGAGCACGCAGACCGCCTTCTGCTCGTACCAGGAGATGATGAGCGACAGCGGCAGCTCGTTAACCGAGACGTTGAAGGCCTTGGCGAGGGCGGAGGCGATCTGCACGGCCGAGTAAGCGTCGTTGCATTGCCCGATGTCCAGCAGCCGCGGGATCCCGCCGATGTTGCCCAGGTCCTTGTCGAAGAAGCGGAACTTCCCGCAGGCGAGCGTGAGGACGACGCAGTCCCGCGGCACCTTTTCGACGAACTCGGCGTAGTAGCTGCGGCCGGGTTTCGCCCCGTCGCAGCCGCCCACGAGGAAGAAGTGCCGGATGGCCTTGTTCTTCACGGCGGCGATGACCTGGTCCGCGACCCCGAGCACGGCGTTGCGGGCGAAGCCGACCATGACCTCCTTGCCCGGCTTGTCCTCGGCGAATCCGGGAAGCTCGAGGGCGCGGTCGATCACGGGCTTGAAGTTCCGGTCGGCGATGTGGGTCACCCCCGGCCAGCCGACGAGCCCGCTGGTAAAGATGTTCTTCTTGTATTCCTCCTTCGGCCGCTGGATGCAGTTGGTGGTCATGACGATCGCGCCCGGGAACTCGGCAAACTCGCGGATCTGGTTCTGCCAGGCGGTCCCGTAGTGGCCGTAGAAGTGCGGAAAGGCCTTGAGCTTGGGATAGCCGTGGGTGGGCAGCATCTCGCCGTGCGTGTAGACGAAAATGCCCTTGCCCGCCGACTGCTTGAGCAGCTCCTCCAGGTCTTTGAGGTCGTGGCCGGAGACCACGATCGCCTTGCCCTTCTTGTGGCCGAGCGGCACCCGGGTCGGAACGGGGTGCCCGTAGGTCTTGGTGTTTCCGGCGTCGAGGAGCTCCATCGCCCGGAGGGCGGCTTTGCCGCATTCGAGGGCCATCTGGACCCAGCGCTCGAGAGGGAGGTCCTTGCGGTGCAGCGCGGAGAGCGCCTCGTGGACGAAGGCGTAGACGGCCTCGTCCTCTTCCCCCAGGATCTGGGCGTGATCCGCGTAGGCGCACACGCCCTTCACGCCGAAGAGCACGGTGTGCTTGAGCGAGAGGATGTCGGGGCTGTCCGCCGGGTAGGAATGGAGGCCCCGGGACTCGGCCTGCTTGACCATCTCCTCGGCCGTCTTCCCGGGCTGAAACGATGCGGCTTCGCCTCCGGCGCCGGGGTTGCCGCCGGCCGCCTTGACCTTCGCCTTCAAGCGCTCGCGGAGTGCGACCGCCCGGTGGATCAGCTCCACGAAGCGCGCGGGATCGAAGTCGACGTTGGTGAGCGTGGAAAACGAGGCCTGGACGGTGAAGACGTTCACCTCCGGGTCCGAGACCTTGACCCGCCGGCCTTCGACGGCGATTTCCGAGAGGCCGATCAGGGTGTGGATGAGTAGATCTTGGAGGGCCGCGACGTCGGGCTGCTTGCCGCAGACGCCGAGAACCGTGCAGCCCGTGCCTTTGGCCGTCTGCTCGCACTGGTAACAGAACATGGCGATCTCCTTTCGTTTGAGAGGTTCGCGGGGGATCGGTTGCGGGCGACCGATTTCGGCCCGCAGCCTACCGCGCGGGCCGGGGACGGCGCATTGATCTAAGTCAAGCCGCCTTCGAAACCGCAAGGCGGGGAAGGAAGGCGGCGGGGGGGGGCGTTGATCCGCGGGCGGATCTCTGCGATAAACCGGACTTCCGCCGCCTTCCGCGGTGTACATCGCCGCCCGAGGAATATCGCATGATTCTCGCAGAATGGAAAGAAGCCGTTTTTGCCGCGATCGCCCGTGCCTGCCGGGCGGCCTTCCACCGCGATCCGGAAGGGCTCGAGGCCGGTTTTCCGCCGGAAGTCGGCCTCGGCGATTTCGCGGTCGCCTGTTTTCCCCTGGCGCGGCCGTTCCGCATGAGCCCGGCCGAGATCGCCGCGCGGATCGCCGCGGCGGCCTCCCCGGAGCCGCCGGTCGCCGCGATCCGCGCGGCGGGGCCTTACCTCAACGTGGCGCTTCAGCCCGCCGCTTTCTTCGGCGCCTCGATCGCCGCCCTGCGCGCGGCGGGCGATCGCCTCGGGAATTCCGCCGCCGGGGCGGGCCGGCGGGTCATGGTCGAGTACCTCTCCCCCAACACGAACAAGCCGCTGCACCTCGGCCACCTGCGAAACGCCGCGCTCGGCATCGCGATCACCCGGCTCCTCGAGGCGACCGGCCACCGGGTGATCCCCGCCATCCTGATCAACGACCGCGGGGTGCACATCTGCAAGAGCATGCTCGCCTGGCAGCGCTTCGCCGGGGGGGCCACCCCCGCCTCCGCAGGGATGAAAGGCGACCATTTCGTCGGCACGTGGTACGTGCGCTACGCGATCGAGGCCGAGAAGGACCCCTCGCTTGAGCCGGCCGTGCAGGAGATGCTCCAGCGCTGGGAGGCGGGCGACCCCGAGATCCTCGCCCTCTGGAAAACGATGAACGGCTGGGTCTACGAAGGCTTCGCGGAGACCTACCGCCGCTTCGGCATGCGCTTCGAGGTCGTTTACTACGAGTCCGAGACGTACAAGCTCGGGAAAGACGTGATCGCCGACGGCCTGGCCCGCGGGGTCTTCACGCGCGACGAACGCGGCAACACCGTCTTCGTGCTGCCGGAGAAACCCTTCGGCCGGGAAAAGGACGGCTCCCCGAAGCGGGTCACGGTGCTGCGCCCCGACGGGACGAGCCTCTACATCACCCAGGACATCGGGACGGCCATTCGCAAGGTGACCGAGCACGCCCTCGACTCCTCGGTCTACGTCGTGGGCAGCGAGCAGGAGCACCACTTCCAGTGCCTCTTCGCCATCCTCGAGGCGCTCGGGTTCCCCTGGGCCCGGGCCTGCCGCCATCTCTCCTACGGCATGGTCTATCTCCCCGAGGGCAAGATGAAATCCCGCGAGGGGAAGGTGGTCGACGCCGACGACCTGATCGAGGGCATGGTCGAGCTCGCCGCGGAGGAAATCCGCCGCCGTGACCCCGAGGGGCGGCTTGCGGCGGAGGAAATCCGCCGCCGGGCGGAGACGATCGGCGTGGGGGCGATCAAGTTCTATCTCCTGCGGGTGCGCCCCGCGCAGAGCATCCATTTCGACCCCGCCGAGTCGATCTCCTTCGACGGCTTCACCGGCCCCTATTGCCAGTACGCCTATGCCCGGATCTTCGGGATCCTCGAAAAGGCGGCCGAGCGCGGGATCGCCGAGGAAAGCGCCGACTTCGGCCGGCTCGGGAATCCCGAGGAGACGCTTCTCTTGCGCCACCTCCTGCAGTTCCCCGAAGAGGTCGCCGCCGCTGCCGCCGAGTTCAGCCCCGCGCGCCTTGCGGTGCACGTCTTTAACACGGCGCGCGCCTTCAACCAGTTCTACAACCGCCACGCGGTCCTGCAGGCCGAGACGGCCGGCCTCGCCGCCGCGCGCCTGGCGCTCATCCGCGCCACCGCCCTCGTCCTCAAACGGGGGCTGGAGCTTCTCGGACTCGAGGTTCTCGAAAACATGTGAACCGGCCTGCCCGGATCTCCCGGCCGGCGCTTCCGGCGGCGAGCCGGTCAAGAAAACGCTTGACAGGGGTTCGCGAAACCGATATAAGTTTCGGCAAAAAGATATAGATAACTTGTCATATTATACTGTTTTTCCTTATATAAATAAAAGTCATCCATTATGAATTCCTTGCCCCCAGCCTCCGGCCTGCCCGTCGCCTCCCGATCCGCTGCCGCCCACCCCGCGCGGTCCGAGCCTCTCCCGATCCCGGTGCGCCTCGAGCGGCTGCAGGAGGATTTTGAGGCCTTCGCGGCCATCGGCCGCACCGCCGGCGGCGGGTCCGGAAGACTCGCCTTTTCCGAGGCCGATCGGCAGGGGCGCGCTTTCATCCGCGAGCGCATGGCCGCGGCCGGTCTCGAAGTCTACGAGGACCCCGCCGGGAACATCCACGGCTACCGCCCGGGAAGGGAGGGGGGCCTGCGCGTCGCCACCGGCTCCCACTCCGACAGCGTCGAAAACGGCGGCCACTTCGACGGGGCGGTCGGGCTGCTCGGAGGCCTCGAGGTGCTGCGCGCGCTGCGGGAGGCGGGCATCGTCACCCGGCGGGGCCTCGAGGTGATCTCCTTTCTCGCCGAGGAGCCGAACCGCTTCGGCCTGAGCTGCATCGGCAGCCGGGGCCTTTGCGGCCGGCTGAGCCGCCGGCTGCTCGAGGAGCGGCGCGACCCCGAAGGCCGGACCCTCGCCGAGGCGCTGCGGTCCATGGGGGTCTCGCCCGAAGCGCTGCTCGCGGTGCGGCCCGGGGACTTCCGCTGCCTTGCCTTCGTCGAGGTGCACGTCGAACAGGGCCGCACGCTCTACGACCGGAAGGTTCCCCTGGGGCTGGTGACCGACATCGTCGGCGCCTACCGTTACCGCGTGCGCTTCGTGGGCCAGGCCGACCATGCCGGCGGCACCCCGATGGACCGCCGGCGCGACGCGCTCGCGGCCGCCGCCGAGGGCGTTTTGGCCGTCGAGCGCATCTGCCGCAGCTACCACACCCGCGACATCGTGGGGACCGTGGGGGCCCTGCGCGTGGTCCCGGGGGCGATCAACGTCATCCCCGGCGAATGCGAGATGATCCTGGAGGTGCGCGGGAGGGCCCATTTCCCGAAGTCCATCCCCGTGGCGGAGATCCGCGCCGCCTTCGAGGAGACCGCCCGGCGGCGCGGGGTCGCCCTGGAGGTGGAAACGCTCATGGAGGACGAATCCCGCCCCGTCTCCCCGCTTGTCCTGGAGACGATCGCCTCCTGCGCCGAAGCCCTGGGCTACCCTTACTTGCGGATGCCCAGCCGGACGGGCCACGACGCGATGCACCTCGCGGAGCATTCGCCGGTGGGCATGATCTTTCTCCCCAGCCGGGAGGGGATCGGGCACCACCCGGCGGAATGGACCGACTGGGAAGACATCGAGAAAGGCCTCAGGCTGCTTGCGGCCTCGCTCGTGAGGCTCGCCGACGAGGACGAGAGGTCCACCAACGGCCGGGAGGCGGCGCCGAGGAGGCCATGAAGCGCGGAGACGGCTGGCTCGGGGCGTTCTGGATCGCACTGGGAGGCTATGTCGTCTTCTCGGGGTTCCGGCTGGGGTTCGGCTCCTTTGCCTCGCCGGGGCCCGGGTTCATCGCCGTCTTCGCCGGCGCGCTCCTCGTCCTCTTCGCCGCGGGGTTGCTCGCCAGCTCGATGGCCCGGAGGCGGCCGGCCCCGCCGGGCCCCTTCTGGGAAGAGCCGGGGGCCGCGCGGCGCGTGCTCCTCACGCTGGCCGGGCCGGTCGGGTTTACGCTGCTCCTCAACCACCTCGGTTTCTTCCTCTGCACCCTGCTTCTCCTGATCTATCTCTTCCGGGCGATTCACCCCCACCGCTGGCGGCTCACGCTCTTGCTCGCCGTTTCCTCGGCCCTGGCCTGCCTCGTGGTTTTCCAATACCTTCTCCAGGTGCAATTCCCCGGCGGCCTCCTGGAGGTCCATCGCCTGAAAGGATGGCTGTTCTGACATGGAGGTGATCGGAAACCTGCTTCAAGGCTTCGGGGTCGCCCTCCAGCCGATGAATCTCCTGTTCTGCTTTGTCGGCGTCTTCGTCGGCACCCTGATCGGCGTGCTCCCGGGAATCGGCCCCCTCGGCGCGATCGCGCTGCTGTTGCCGAGCACCTTTTACATCCCGCCCGAGTCGGCCCTGATCATGCTCGCCGGCATTTACTACGGGGCGATGTACGGCGGCTCGACCACCTCCATTCTGGTGAACATCCCCGGGGAGGCGGCCAGCGTGGTCACCTGCATCGACGGCCACCAGATGGCCAAGCAAGGGCGGGCGGGGGCCGCCCTGGGGATCGCGGCCTTCGGCTCCTTCATCGGCGGCTCGATCACCGTCTTCCTGCTCGCCCTGCTCGCCCCGCCGCTGGCACGCCTGGCGCTCACGTTCGGGCCCCCGGAGTACTTCTCGCTCATGGTCCTCGGCCTGTGCATTCTCGTCTACCTGGCCAACGGGCCGATCTCCAAGGCGCTCGTCATGGCCGCCCTGGGCATCGTGCTCGGGATCGTCGGCACCGACACGATTTCCGGCCGCAGCCGCTTCACCTTCGGCTTCTTCGAGCTGGACGACGGCATCGGCATCATCCCCGTCGTCATGGGGCTCTTCGGCGTCTCCGAGGTGCTCCTGAACGTGGAAAAGAACATGGAGCGAAGCATCGCCGCGGTGAAGCTGAAGGGGTTGCTCCCCACGCGGCAGGACTGGAAGGAAAGCCTCGGCCCCATTTTCCGCGGCACCTTTCTCGGCTTCTTTCTCGGCATCCTGCCCGGCGGCGGGGCGATCCTCTCCTCGTTTGCCTCGTACGCGATGGAGAAAAAGCTTTCGCCGCGACCGGAGGCCTTCGGCCGTGGGGCGATCGCCGGTGTCGCCGGGCCGGAGACGGCGAACAACGCGGCCACGGGCGGGGCCTTCATCCCGCTGCTCACCATCGGGATCCCCACCAACGCCGTCATGGCCCTGATGCTCGGAGCGCTGGTGATCCACGGGCTGCAGCCGGGACCGCTGATCATGAAAGAGCAGCCCGCCCTGTTCTGGGGGACGATCGCCAGCATGTACCTCGGAAACGGCATGCTGCTCCTGCTCAACCTGCCCTTCATCGGGCTGTGGGTCCAGATCCTCAAGGTGCGCTACACGCTGCTCTTCCCCTACATCCTGCTCTTCTGCCTGATCGGCGTGTTCGGCGTGAACTACAGCCTCCTCGACACCTGGCTGATGCTCGGCTTCGGCGTCTTCGGCTACCTCCTGCGCAAGCTCGACTACGAGATGGCCCCGCTCGTCCTGGCCATGATCCTGGGGCCGCTCTTCGAAAACGCGCTCCGGCAGTCGCTGATCATCTTCAACGGGAACCCGCTGGTGTTCTTCACCCGGCCGATTTCGGGCGCGTTTCTCGCCGGCGCGCTGCTCCTGCTGCTCTCCAATCTCCTGCCCTGGATGCGGAGCCGGAAAAAATACCTCGCGGACAACGACTGATGCGGGAAGCCCGGGGATCCCAGGGGCAAGCCCGGAAAGGAGGAAGGGATGAGAAAGATCGCATGGATGGGGTTCTTGGGGATCGCGGGGCTGCTCGGGGCGGCTCTTGCGGCCGGGGCGGCCGAGTGGCCGGAAAAGCCGGTCAACCTGGTCGTCGGCTTCGCGGCCGGCGGGGAAACCGACATCGTGGTGCGGGCGCTGAACGACAAGATTGCGGCGAACCTCGGCGGGCAGACGGTGGTCCTGAACAAGCCCGGCTCGGGCGGGCTGCTGGCCGCGCAGACGATCGCCAACTCGCCGCCGGACGGATACAACCTGCTGGTGCTGAGCCTATCCCACGTCTTGCGTCAGGCCGCCGACGAAAAGACCCCCTTCAACGTGCTCACCGATTTTGAGCCGATCAGCCGCATCGTCACCCAGCCCATCGTGCTCGCCGTGAAGGGCGACTCGCGCTTCCGGACGATCGACGAGCTGATCGCGCATGCCCGCGCGAACCCGAACACGCTCAACTTCGGCTCGCCCGGCGTGGGGAGCCTCGGCCATTTCTCGGGCGAGCTCTTCAAGAGCGCGGCGCGGATCCAGTTCAAGCACGTGCCCTTCCAGGGATCGGCGCCCGGGGTGACCGCGCTCCTCGGCGGGCACATCGACTTCCTGGTGACCGCGCTCCCGGCGATCACCGGCAAGGTGGCCTCCGGCGATCTCCGCGTGCTCGCCTCCTACGCCGACCGGCGGCTACCCGAAATGGCCGCGGTGCCCACCTTCGCCGAAAAGGGGTACCCCGCCGTCGTCATGTCCGGCTGGTTCGCTTTCGTCGCGCCGGCCAAGACGCCCCCGGCCGTGATCCAGAAGATGGACCGTGCCGTCGCCAAGGCCCTCGCCGATCCCGCCGTCGTCGAGGCCCTAAACAAACTCGGATTCAACGCGGCGCACCTCGGCCCGGCGGATCTCAAGGCCTTCATCGAAAGCGAGCTCAAGCGGGCAAGCGAGATTGCCAAAAAAGAGAACATCGTGATTCAATGAACCCCGCCGCGGGGGAGCGGGGAGATTCCCCTCTCCCCGGCAAGCGGCGGCACGGAAAACGCGCTGCGCGCGAGTCCCCGGCCCTCGGGTCCCGGGGAGGAGGCTTCCATGGCGCGGTCACCGTCCGCCCGCCGGGGGGCGGCCGGCAGGCGCAACGCGCGGGCGATCGCCCGCTACCGCCTCGTCCAGGACGGGCTGACCAACCGCATCGAGAAGGGCGAATACGCCCCGGGGGACCGGATCCCCACGGAGAAGGAGCTTGCGCGGCTCTACGGCGTGAGCGTCGGCACGGTCAAGACCGCCCTCCTCCAGATGGTCCACCAGGGCCTGCTCCATCGCATCCAGGGCAAGGGCAGCTTCGTTTCCGGCTCGTTGATCGGAAGGGACCAGCTCCGGCTCTACCACTTCGTCGAGGGTTTCGACGACGACGATGCACCCCTCCAGGTGAGGTTTCTGGCCCTGCACGTCGGCGTTCGGGACCTGGCGGCGGCGCGCTGGCTGCGCCTGAAGTCCGGGGAGACGATGTTCCGGATCGATCGGGTCTTCGCGATGGGCGCAACCCCCGTGGTGTGGACCTCGTCTTTCTTGCCCCAGCGGTTGTTTGCGGGCCTCGAGCAGCTGCCGCGGGAGGCCTTCGAAACCAAGCCGCTCTACCGGCTGGTGGAGGAACGCTACCGCTTGCCCACGCTGCGCTACCAGGAGATGTTTTCGGCCGTCCTCTCCGACGGGGAAAGCGGCCCCCCGCTCGCCGTGCCGGCGGGGTTTCCGCTGCTCCAAATCGAGATGCTCGCCCTGAGCTTCCGGGACCGCCCCATCGAGTACCGCCAGAGCCTCTGCCGCACGGACCGCGCCCGCCTCTTCCGCCTGCCGCTGCGGGCGCCCTCTTCGGCCTGAGCGAGGCCGGGCCCGTGTGGGGGCCTCCCCTCCGGCCGCGGTTCCCCTCAGAGCTTTTCGTGCTCGTAGAGCTTGCGCTCCTTCATGATCATCGTGCCGATCCCCCGGTAGGTGAAGATCTCGAGCAGGATGCAGTGCGGGATGCGGCCGTCGATGATGTGGGTGCGGGTCACGCCTTTCTCCAGGGCCTCAATGCAGCCCTGGACCTTGGGGATCATCCCGCCGACGATGACCCGGCGCTCGATCAGTTCGTGGACCTGGGCGATCGTCAGCGCGGAGAGGACCCGGCCCTCCTCCTGGACCCCCTCCACGTCGGTCAGGAACATCAGCTTCTCGGCCTTCATCGCCGCGGCGATCTCCCCGGCCACCTCGTCGGCGTTGCAGTTGTAGCTCTCACCGCCCGGCCCGACCCCGATGGGGGCGACCACCGGGATGTACTCGTCGCGGGCGACGAGCGCGAGCAGCGAGGTGTTGATGCGGCTGATCTGCCCGACCTGGCCGAGATCGACGGCTTCCCCCTCGCTCGAGACCGCCTCGCGCTTGGTGCACTCGATCAGGCGGCCGTCGATGCCGCAGAAGCCGACGGCCTTGCTGCCCTTCTGGTTGAGCAGCGAGACGATCTCCTTGTTGGTTTTGCCGACGAGCACCATCTGGGCGATTTCCATGGTGGCCGGGTCGGTGATGCGCAGGCCGTTCACGAAGCGGGAGGGGATGTCGAGCTTGTCGAGCATGCGGGAGATCTCGGGGCCTCCGCCGTGCACGACGATCGGGTTGACGCCGATGAACTTGAGAAGCGTGATGTCCTCCATCACCCCGTGCTTCAGCGGCTCGCTGATCATGGCATTGCCGCCGTACTTGATGACCACGGTCTTGCCGTAGAGTTTCTGGATGTAGGGCAGGGCCTCGATCAGGATCTCGGCCTTGCGGACCAGGCTGTCCATCTCGCTGCATTCCATGACGTCTCCTCCGGGAAGGGGGGGGCGGCGATGGCGGCCGGGCGGCCGCGAGCGATGCGGCCCGACTAGACCCCAGGGTCAACGGGCTTGTCAAGCCGGTGGGGCGCGGGGGTGGGGGAGCCGTTTCGTTTCCCCCTTGACCTTTTCCGGGAAGGAAGGTACAAGGCCGCCATGGCTGTCAGGTTGTCTGACAACCAGGCCCTCCGGCCCCCGCGGGGCTATCCGGAGCAGCTGGCCGCGCTGCTTTCGCGGCAGATCGCCTCCGGGGCCTTTCCGCCGGGAACGCGTCTTCCCTCCGAGGCGGCGCTGGCGGCGCGCTACCGCGTCAGCCGCTCCGTGGTGCGCGAGGCGCTCTCCCAGCTCAAGTACGACGGGCTCCTGGTCTCGCGCCAGGGATTCGGCGCGATCGTGGTCGGCTCCTCCGGCCGGCGCTCCTTCCGCGTCGCCGAGGGAAGCCGCCTCAAGCCCCGCGAGCTGGCCGACATCTACGAGATGCGGGCGATCCTCGAAGCCGAGGCCGCCGCGCTTGCGGCCCTCCGGCGCACCCCGGCCCAACTTCGCGGGCTTTCCGCCTGCCTCGGGCGGATGGCCCGGGCGGTGGAAGAACAGACCGACGGGACTCGGCACGATGTCCGGTTCCACCGCGCGCTTGCCCGGATGAGCGGCAACCGCTACCTCCGGGACCTCATGGACTATCTCCATTCGCGGCTCTTCCAGGTCATCCAGACCGCGCGCACCCATTCCAGCCGCACGAGCGGCCTGCCGCGGCTCGTGCAGCAGGAGCACGAGGCGATTTTCGCGGCCGTGGCCGCGGGCGACGCGGAAGGCGCGCGGCGCAGCTGCCAGGCCCATCTCGAAAACGCCGCCCGGCGCCTGGGCCTCGCCCGCGGCCGCCGGGAAGGCGCCCGCAGGGGGAGCGGGTCTCATGCATGAAGTGACCAGCCAGAACGTTCCGCCGGCCGATTTCGACGCCGTGCGGCGGGTGGAAGGCTTTGCGGCCATCCGCGAGGAATACCCCGCCTACCTCACCGACGAGTCCAAGTTTTCCTGCAAGCCCTTCGACTTCCTTTTTTTCCCGCGCAACGAGGCCGAGCTCTGCGCCGTGCTCAAGGAAATGGGGCGGCGGGGGATGTGCGTCACGATCGCGGGGGCGCGCACGGGCCTCGTGGGGGGGTGCGTGCCCTCCGGGGGGGCGCTCGTCTCGCTCGAAGGCTTCGACCGCGTGACGAAAATCGCCTGGGACGAGTGGGGGGGCGAGTGGCGCCTGCGGGCCCAGAGCGCCGTGAGCCTGCGCGCGATCGCGCGGCAGCTCGCCGAGAAGCGCTTCCCCGATCTCGAGCGGTCGGACGACGCGCGGATCCGCGAGGCGCTCGCCTCTTTCCGGCAGGACCCGCAGGCCTACGTGTACCCCCCGGACCCGACGGAGTTGAGCGCCTCCCTCGGCGGCACGGTCGCCACCAACGCCTCGGGCGCGCGCACCTTCCGTTACGGGCCGACGCGCGCCTGGGTGCGCGGGGTCCGCGTGATGCTGGCCGACGGCGAGGTGCTCGATCTCGCCCGGGGAAGGATCTTCGCCTCCCCCGCCGGCGAGTTCCTCATCCGGGACTCCTCCGGCCGGGACCGGCGCGTGCGGATCCCCTCCTACCGGATCCCGCACACCAAGAACACGGCCGGCTTCTTCAGTGCCCCGGAGATGGACCTCGTCGATCTGTTCATCGGCTCCGAGGGGTCCTTCGGGATCATCACCGAGGTGACCGTGGGGCTGCTCCCGCGCACGCCGAAGATTTCGGTCGTGCAGTTTCTCTCCTCCGACGAACAGGCGATCCGCTTGGTCCGCGCGTTGCGCGAGGACCCGCGCCTGCGGCTCGATTTCCTCGAGATGTACTCCGCGACCGCGCTCGCGCTGCTGCGTGCCCGCCAGGCGCGGGACGCCCGCTCCGTGGGCACCCCGCCGATCCCGGCGGGGGCGGGGGCGGCCCTGTTCTTCGAGCTCGACTTCGACCCCGCGGCGGGGCCCCAGGCGAAGGAAGCCCTCGAGGAGGTGCTCTCCTCCTGCGGGAGCTCCGCCGCGGACACCTGGGCCGCCTACGAGCCGCGCGAGCTCGAGCGGCTCAAGCATTTCCGGCACATCCTCCCCGAGACGATCAACGCGATCCTCGCCGAGCGCAAAAAAAAGCACCCCGCGCTGCACAAGCTCGGCACCGACCTCGCCGTCCCCGACGAGCACCTGGAGACCATGTGGCGGGTCTACCGCGAGTCGCTCGAGGAGGCCGGCCTCGAGTGGGCGGCCTTCGGCCACATCGGCAACAACCACCTGCACATCAACATCCTGCCGCGCGACATGGCCGACCTCGAAACGGCGCTTTCCCTCTACGGCCGGTTCGCCGAGCAGGCGGTCGCCCTGGGAGGCACGGTTTCGGCCGAGCACGGCATCGGCAAGCTCAAGGCGAAGTTTCTGAAAACCATGTACCGCGAGGAGGAGATCGAGGAGATGCGCGCCGTGAAGCGCGCCCTCGATCCGCAGGGGCTGCTCAACCCGGGAAACATCTTCGAGGCGCCCCCCTGCGCGTCGCGGTAAGCGGAGGAAGGCTTTCAGGCCGCGCCGGCAGGCGCGGAACGATCCCAAGGGGGGCCGGCCGGGCCCCGCAGCAAAGGAGGAACACCCCATGAGGAATATCGGCAGAGGGAATCTGTGGGCCTGGATCGCCGCCGTTGCGGTCCTTCTGCCCGGAGTCGCCTTCGGGCTCGAGAACATCAACATCGCGACCGCCACGACGGCCGGCGTCTACTACCCCATGGGCAACGCCATGGCCCAGCTCTTCAACACCAAGGTCCCTGGCGTGAAGGCCTCGGCCCAGGCGACGGCGGGAACCCCCCAGAACGTCCTGCTCATGCAGAAGAAGGAAGCGGAAGTGGCCTTCGCGCAGAACGGGGTCGCCTACTACGCCTACAACGGCCTGGAGATGTTCAAGGACAAGCCGGTCAAGATGCTCCGCGGGATCACCCACCTTTACCCGAACGTGATGCAGATCGCCGTCGCGGCCGATTCGGGCATCCGCTCGGTGAAAGACCTCGAGGGCAAGGGGTTCGTCCCAGGGGCCGTGGGGAGCGCGACAGAGGTGAACAGCCGTGAAATCCTCGGCCTCTACGGCCTGGACTACCGCGAGAGGAAGAACGTGAAGGCCGACTACCTGGGCTACGGCGAGGCGGCAAACGCCCTCAAGGACGGCCGCACCTCCGGCATTCTCATCGCGGGCGGCCTGCCGACCGCCGCGGTGATGGACGTCGCCGCCTCGGTCAAGCTGCGGCTGCTCTCGCTCGAACCCGAAAAGATCCGCGAGCTCGTGGAGAAGATGCCCTGGTACTACGAGTTCGTGATCCCCAAGGGGACCTACATGGGCCAGGATGAGGACGTGCGCACCGTGGCCGTCGCCAACATCCTGATCTGCCGCGAGGATCTCAAGGAGGACCTCGTCTACCGCTTCACGCGGACGATCTATGAGAACCTGGCCGACCTCGTCGCCGCCCACAAGGCCGCCCAGGGAATCCAGCCCGAAAACGCGCTGAAAGGCATGACCGTCCCGCTGCACCCCGGGGCGGAGAAATACTACAGGGAGATCGGGATCCTGAAATAGGCGCCATCTTTCGCGGCGGGGGCGCCCCCGCATTCGACACGGGACCGGCAACCGGCGGGAGATGCTTCCCGCGCCCGCCCGTGGGAGGGGGAACCGATGACCATCGACAAGCAGGCGATTGAGGCCTTCACCCGGGACGAGAAGGATGAGCGAGCCGAGGAGATCGCCCGGAAATACGACGCCGAGTCGCGCTACCGGAAGCTCGCCGGTCCCATGGCGATCGCCGTCTCGACGATCGCGATCGCCATGTCCCTCTTCCACCTCTACACCGCGGGCATCGGGCTGCTCGAGGCGATCAAGCAGCGCAGCATCCACCTCTGCTTCGTCCTGGTGCTGATCTTTCTTCTCTACCCCGCCCGCCGCCGCAGCCCGCGGGGCCGGGTTTCGCTCTGGGATTACGGGCTGGCGGCGCTCGCCGTGGCGGTCGAGATCTACCTGCTCACGCAGTACGACCGCATCGCCCTGAGCGGGGGGGTGACGACCGCCCTGGACATCTTCACCGGCGGGGTCCTCTGCCTCCTCGTGCTCGAGGCCGCCCGCCGCGCCACGGGGATCGAGCTCCCGATCATGGCCGTCCTCTTCGTCCTCTACGCCCTGTACGGAAACCTCATCCCCGGCCAGTTCGGGCACCGCGGCTATTCGCTCGAGCGGATCATCGACCACATGTTTCTCACCACCGAGGGGATCTTCGGCGTGGCTCTCGGGGTCTCCTCGACCTACATCTTTCTCTTCATCCTCTTCGGGGCCTTCCTCCAGCAGACGGGCATGGCGCGCTTTTTCAACGCGCTCTCCATGGCCATCGCCGGGCACACCGCGGGCGGGCCGGCCAAGGTGAGCATATTCGCCAGCGGCATGCTCGGCATGATCAACGGCAGCGCGGTCGCCAACGTCGCCACCACCGGGGCCTTCACCATTCCGCTCATGAAAGGAATCGGCTACCGGCCGGCCTTCGCCGGCGCCGTGGAGGCCGTCGCCTCGACGGGCGGCCAGATCATGCCCCCGGTGATGGGGGCGGCGGCCTTCGTCATGGCCGAGTTCCTGGGCGAGTCCTACACGACGATCATGATCGCGGCCGTGATCCCGGCCTTCTTCTACTACTTCGCCGTCTTCTGCATGGTGCACCAGGAGGCGCGCAAAATCGGCCTGAAGGGACTGCCGCGGGAGGAGCTGCCCAGCCTGGGGAAGACCCTCAAGGCCCAGGGCCACCTGCTGATTCCGATCGCGGCCATCGTCTTGCTGCTCCTGCGGGGGATCACCCCGCTCTATGCCGCCTTCATCACCATCTTCATCACCATCGCGGCGAGTTTCCTCAGCCGGGAGACGCGGCTCACGTTCCACGGGCTTCTCAAGGCCCTGGAGTCGGGCGCCCGCGGCGCCCTGGGGGTGGCCGTCGCCTGCGCCGTGGTCGGCTTCGTCGTCGGCGTGAGCTCGCTGACAAGCCTCGGGCTCACCTTCGGCGCCAACATCCTGGGCCTCTCCCAGGGGATCCTGATCGTCACCCTGGTCCTCACGATGATCACCTGCATCATCCTGGGGATGGGGCTGCCGACGACGGCCTGCTACATCGTCGCCGCCACGATCGCCGCCCCCGCCCTGATCAAGCTGCACGTCCCGCCGCTGGTCGCCCATTTCTTCGTCTTTTACTACGCCTGCCTCTCCAACCTGACCCCCCCCGTCTGCCTGGCCGCCTTCACCGGCGCGGGGATCGCGGGCGCCCCGCCCTACCGCGTGGGCTGGATTTCGACCCGGCTGGCGATCGCGGGCTTCCTGATCCCCTACCTTGCGGTCTACTCGCCCATGCTCCTGCTCACCGGCGAGTACACGGCGCTGCGCCTGGTGCAGGCCCTGGTCACGGCCGCCGTGGGGCTCGTCGCCATCAGCGGGGCGATCGAAAACTGGCTCTTCCGGGGCTGCAGCCTGCTTGAGCGGCTTCTGCTCTTCGTCGCCGCGGGATGCCTCATCGTCCCCGAGGGGCTCACCGATGCGGTGGGGCTTGCGTGTTTTCTCCTCGCGGCGGCCCTGCAGAAATGGGTCCGCAGGCCGGCTACGGCGACCGCCGGCTGATCGGCATCCGAGGGACGGACGGCGCATGAAACTCCTCGTCTGCGTGAAACAGGTCCCCGAAATCACCGACGTCCGGGTCGATCCCGAAACCGGGACCCTGATCCGGGAAGGGGTCGCCTCGATCCTGAACCCCTTCTGCGAGTACGCGCTCGACCACGCCGCGCGCCTGAAGGCGGCGCTGCCGGGGACGGAGATCGTCGCCCTCACCATGGGTCCGCCCCAGGCCGAGGCGGCGCTCGTCCGCTGCCTCGAGCTGGGCGCGGACCGGGCCGTTCTCGCCTCGGACCGCCGCTTTGCCGGCGCCGACACCTGGGCGACGGCGCTGACCCTGGCCGCGGTGATCCGCGCGACCCACCCCGACTTCGACCTCATCCTCGCGGGCAAGCAGGCGATCGACGGTGACACGGCCCAGGTGGGACCGGAGCTGGCCGAGATCCTGGGGATCCCCCAGATCATGTACGGGGTGGAGATGTCGTGGGCGGCGAACGGCAAGCGGATCCGCGTGCGGCGCGAAATCGAGACCGGCTACGAGGTGGTCGAGGCCAGGCTGCCGGCCCTCGTCTCGGCGAGCAAGGGGGAGCCGGTGCGCCGCATGCCCTCGCTGGCCGCGGTGATCGCCGCGCGCAAGAGGGAGATCCGCCGCCTGGGCGCATCCGAGCTGCCCCTCAAGGAATCCGAGCTGGGCCTTGCCGGCTCCTTCACCCAGGTCGTGAAGGTCTTCCCGCCGCCGCCCAAAAAAGGGGGCCGCCGGGTCGAAGGGCTTGAGCCCGCCGAGGCGGCACGGGCGATCGCCGCCTTTCTCCGCGAGGAGGGCTTCATCGAGGGCTGAGGACGATGCTCACGATCGACCACGAGATCTGCAACCGCTGCGGCCTGTGCCAGAAGGCCTGCCCCTTCGGGGCACTTTCGCTCGCGGGGGAACGGGTCGCGCCCGACGAGCGCTGCACGCTCTGCGGCGCCTGCGTCAACGCCTGCCCGCAGTCGGCGATTTCCATCGCGCGCCGCCAGGCCTCCCCCGAGGAGCTCTCCCGCTACCGGGGGGTCTTCGTCTGGGCCGAGTGCGAGGCCGCCGAGGGCCTTCTCCACCCCCGCCGCGTGGTCTACGAGCTCCTCGGCCGCGGCCGGGCCCTTTCCGACCGGCTGGGGCAGCCGCTCACCGCCGTCGTCCTGGGCGATGACCGCCTGGCCGGCCTCGAGCGTCTCTGCCGCCACGGGGCGGACCGGGTGCTCGCCTGCCGCCACGAGCTCCTCGGCCGGTACACGACCGACGCCTTCGCCACCGTGCTCGCGGCCGTGGTGGCGAGGGAGAAGCCCGCGGTCCTCCTCTTCGGCGCGACCCCCAACGGCCGCGACCTCGCCCCCCGGGTCGCCGCCCGCCTGCGCCTCGGGCTCACCGCGGACTGCACCGGGCTCGAGATCGACGCCTCCGGACAGCTCGTGCAGACGCGGCCCGCCTTCGGCGGAAACATCATGGCGAGCATCGTCGCCCCCTACACCCGGCCGCAGTGTGCGACCGTGCGCCCGAACGTCTTCACCACCCTGCCCGCCGACGAGCGCCGGACGGTTTGCATCGAGGAGTTTCCCGTCCAGCTCGCCCGGGCCGCCATCCGCACCCGCGTCGTGGAGACGGTGGAGATCCCCTGCGGGGAGGCGAAGATCGAGGAGGCCCGGGTCATCGTCGCCGCCGGACGCGGGATGGGGGACCCGGCGCACCTCGAGCCCCTGCGCCGTATCGCCCAGCGCCTCGGCGGGGCGCTCGCCGGCTCGCGGGCGATCGTCGAGCTCGGCTGGATCCCGCACACCCTCCAGGTCGGCCAGTCGGGGACGACGGTGGGCCCGGACCTCTACATCGCGGCCGGCATCAGCGGAGCGATCCAGCATGTCGTCGGCATGAGTTCCGCCAAGCGCGTCGTGGCCATCAACACCGACCCCCAAGCCCCGATCTTCGACCTCGCCGACCTGGGCGTGGTGGGGGACGCCCGGGCGATCCTGCCGCGGCTGCTCGATCTTCTGCCGGCCGCCGCCTGCAAAGAGACCCGATGAACCGCCCCCGCCACCCGGTCTACTGGGACCCCGAGATCGAAACGCTCCCGCGGGAGCGCCTGCGCGCCCTCCAGGAGCAGCGCCTGCGGCGGACGCTGGCGGCCGCGGCCCGCTCCCCGTTCTACCGCCGGCTCTTCGAAGAAGCCGGCGTCGCCGTGGAGGCGATCCGGGGTCTGGAGGACCTCGGGCGCCTGCCGCTCACGACCAAGGACCACCTGCGGCAGGGCTACCCCTTCGGGTTTCTCGCCGTTTCCCGCGAGGAGGCGGTGCGCCTGCACTCCTCCTCGGGGACGACCGGGCGGGCCACGGTGGTCCTGCACAGCGCGCGGGACCTCGAGGCCTGGGCCGAGCGCATGGCCCGCTGCATGTACATGACCGGTGCGCGGTCCTCCGATGTCTTCCAGAACATGACGGGCTACGGCATGTTCACCGGCGGGCTCGGTTTCCACTACGGCTCCGAGCGGCTCGGCATGCTGACCGTCCCGGCCGGTCCCGGCAACAGCCGGCGGCAGGTCCAGTTCATGCAGGACTTCGGCACGACCGTGATCCACGCCATCCCGAGCTATGCCTTCCGGCTGCTCGCCGTGCTCGAGGAGATGGGGATCGACCCCCGGCGCGACCTGGACCTCAAGACCGCCTACCTCGGGGCCGAGCCCTACTCGGAGGAGACCCGGCGCCGTGTCGAGCGGGAGCTCGGCGTCCGCGTCTTCAACTCCTACGGCCTCTCCGAGATGGCCGGTCCCGGCGTCGCCTTCGAATGCCCCGAGCAGAACGGGATGCACATCTGGGAGGACGCCTTCCTGGTCGAGGTGCTGGACCCCAAGACGCTCACGCCGGTCGCCGAGGGCGAGGAGGGCGAGCTCGTGCTCACGACGCTCGACCGCGAGGCCATGCCGCTCATCCGCTACCGCACGCGCGACCTGACGGCCCTTCTGCCCGGGCCCTGCCCCTGCGGCCGGACCCACCGCCGCATCGACCGCATCAAGGGCCGCTCCGACGACATGTTCATCGTCAAGGGGGTGAACGTCTTCCCCATCCAGGTGGAGACCCTCCTCATGGGCATGCCCGAGGTGGGCCGGGACTACCGCATCGTGCTCGACCGCGAGGGCGACCTCGACGTGATGACCGTCGAGGTGGAGGTGCGGCGCGAGATGTTCCAGGGGGACGTGAAGAGCCTCAAGGCCCTGCGGGAGAAAATCCTCGCCGCCCTCAAAAGCGAGATCCTCTTCACCCCGCGGGTCCAGCTCGTCGAGCCCGGCTCGCTTCCCCGCACCGAGGGCAAGGCCGTGCGCGTCCTGGACCGGCGGCGCGGGAGCTGAACGGAACCAAGGAGCCCGTCATGACGGCCTGGCATCTCTCCGTCTTCGCCGAAAACCGCCCCGGTCGCCTGGAGGCCATCACCGGCGTGCTCGCCCGGGCCGGGGTCAACATCCGGGCGATCAAGATCTCCGACCTGGGCGAGCACGGGGTCGTCAAGCTTCTCGTAAACGACCCCGACGCCGCGTTGCAGGCGCTCACCGCGGCCGGGATCCTCGCCTCCAAGCGGCCGGTCCTCGCGGTGGCCGTGGAGGACAAACCGGGCGGCCTGCACGCCGTGCTCACGGTGCTCACCCGGCGGGGGATCAACGTCGAGGACGCCTACGGGTTCGCACGCGACCGGCGGGCGATCCTCGTGATCGAGGTCCCCGATCTCGCCGCCGCCGCGGAGCCGCTGCGCTCGGCAGGCCTGCAGCCGCTCGCGGAAAAAGAACTCTACCGTCTCTGAACGCTCCGCCGGGTCTTCGCCGCCGCCCCACCCGCCCCGCCATCGAGGACGGATCGTTTTTCCTGTAACGACGGCGCCCCTCATTCGTTGGAATGGGTGCGTGGAACCCTTTCAACACTTTTACCGCAGCCAGCGAAAGCCGTTTTTCGCCTACCTTTTCCGTAGGACGGCCGACCCGTCCCTGGCGAGCGACATCCTGCAGGAAAGCTTCACCCGGCTCTATGCCGCCTACCCCGCCGAGCGCTGGAACGCCCGGCTGCTCTACACGATCGGCCGCAACCTCCTGATCGACGCCTTGCGCAGGCGCAAGCGCGAGGCCGACCCACCGCGGGAGGAGGCGCAGGCCCCCGGCCTGGAAGAGAGGCTCCTCGCCCGGGACGAGGCTCGCCGGGCGCTCGCGGCCCTGCAGCGGCTGGACGAGGAAGATCAGGATCTCCTCTCCCTCGTGGCGGGCGGGGAACTCTCCTACCGCGAGATCGCCGCCCTGACGGGGTTGAGCGAAGGCAACGTCCGGGTGAAGATCCACCGGGCGCGGTGCCGGCTGAGGAGCCTCCTCGATTCGGAGAAGCCATGAACCCCACCTGGATCAGCCAGTTTATCGACGACGAGCTCGACCTGGACGAAAAAGAGCAATTCCTCCGGGCCGTGCAGGCA
Organism: Desulfatibacillum sp.; assembly: GCA_020725555.1. Taxonomy (GTDB): domain Bacteria; phylum Desulfobacterota; class Desulfobacteria; order Desulfobacterales; family SpSt-501; genus SpSt-501. The sequence continues at coordinate 185,159 of DYEU01000010.1, read as the reverse complement.
AGCCGCGAGTATGCCGCGGAGGCGCTCGCGCTGCTCGAGCAGGAAAAATGGCTGCGGGCCGAGCCGCGGGAGGCGGCCCTGCCGGAGCTCCGCGTCGCGGAGCCGTTTCGGTTCCGTCTGCGGCGCTGGATGGCGCCCCTTGCGGCCTTCGCCGCGGGCGCGGCCGCGGCGGCGGCCCTCTGGTTTTTCCTGATCCCCGCTCCGGCCGGTGAGGCGCTGAGGCCCCACCGGTTCGTCCTCTACCAGCCGGAGGCGGCGCGGGTGGAAATTACCGGCAGCTTTACCGGCTGGCGAAGCCTGCCGATGAGGAGGGCCGGGGGCGCGGGCTACTGGGAGATCACGCTCGACCTGCCCCCCGGGGAGCACCGCTTCAGCTACATCGTCGAGGGCGGCCGGCGGCTGGCCGACCCCACGGTCGCGCTGCGGGAACAGGACGACTTCGGAGGAGAAAATTCGATCCTGGAGGTGACGTTCTCCTCGTGAGGCGGGTGGTGCTGGGGATGCTTGCGGCGGCGGTGGCCGTGAACGCCGGCTGCACGCGGCATTTTCTGGAAGTGCGGGAAAAGGCCGTGGAGCTCTACTTGCATGCCCCGGGCGCCCGGGAGGTTGCGCTTCTCGCCGCGGCCGAAGCCGTGGAGGACATTCCCGCGGAGCACTTGGGGTTCGGGCTGTGGCGGGCCCGCAGGGCGGGTCTGCGCGAGTTTCGTTACAGCTTCCGGGTGGACGGAAAGATCGAGCTCCCGGAATGCCCCCTGCGCGAAAGCGACGATTTCGGCTCCTGGAATTGCGTGTTTGACCCCCACGCCGCCCCCTGGAGATGAGTGCGACCATGATGAGAAGACGCCATGTGTTGGGATGGGTGCTTCTGGCGGCCTTCGGGCTTGCCGCATTCCCCTGCCCGGGCCCCGCCGCAGAGGGAGAACAGGGGGCCCCTGCCGGGCAGGCGCGCCGGATCGCCCGGCTGGGCTTCGCCGCCGAGGAAGCCGAATGGCTGGCCGGGGCGATGAGCTCCGCCGGGTTTTCCCGCGAGCAGGGGGAGGCGGTGACCGCGCTGCTGGAGCGGGCGCAATCCGAGGGGTTGCCCGTCCGGCCGCTGCTGCTCAAGGCGTTCGAAGGCCTCTCCAAACGCGTGCCCCCCGAACGCGTGATCGGGGCGCTCGAGGCCGTGCGCGCTCGCTACGCCCTCGCCTACGGCCTTGCGAAAACGCTCGTCTCCGAGCCAGGCGAGGTTCGGGTGCTGGGGGAGATCCTGGCCGAGAGTCTCGCCGCCGGGCTGCGCGAGGAAGACGCGGTGCGCACGATCCGGAACCTCCGGGAGGCCTCCGCCGGGCGCCGCGGGGATTCCGCCGCCGAGCTCGCCGCCGCCGCGCTGCGGATGCTGCGGGATCTGTCGCGCTTCGGCGTTTCCTCCGATCTCGCCGCCGAGGTCGTCTCCCGGGCGCTGGCCGGAGGTCGGGGGGCGGCGGCCATTGCCGCCATGCACCAGTCGTTCCTCGACCAGGCCCGCGCCCAGTCCCCCCAGAGCGCCCTCCAGGCGCTGGCGCAGGAGACGGCCCACGGACAATCCCCGCACGGTGTCGCTGCGGGAGGCGCCGCGCCCTCCGGGGGAGGAGGAGGCCCAGGCGGCGCCGGGGACGGCCCGGGCGGCGGCCCGGGAGGGGGCGGCGGGGGACCGGGAGGCGGCGGGGGGCCAGGGGGGGGGCGCTGAAGAGCCGTCCGAGTTTCTGTGGGGAGACGTGTAACCGGGTTGGGGTTTCTGCGTTGAATGAGACAAACGGGGTTTTCGGCAAGGGGGCACCACCGAACCCCGCAATTCCGTCTCAGGGAAAGGAGCACAGAATCATGAAGAAGTCCTGGATGTTGCTTTGCTTGCTCTTGTCGCTTGCGATCGCGGTCGCGCCTGTTGATGCGAAAGGAGGCGGTGGCGGCGGCGGCGCCGGGGCCGGTGGCGGCGGAGGCGGCGCCGGGGCCGGAGCGGGGGGGGGCGGTGGCGGCGGCGCCGCCGGCGCAGGGCCCGGGCCGGGGGCCTCGGCAGGTCCCGGCCCCGGGGCGTCGATTGGTCCCGGCCCGGGGGCGTCGGTCGGTCCCGGCCCCGGTGCGGCGCTCGGCGCTGCAGCGGCCCAGGGGGCGGCGAAGGGCAAGGGATTCGGCTACGGCCCGGGAGATGGAACCGGAAACCAGGGCAGCGGCCCCCAGGACGGCACCGGCTTCGGGCCGGGGCCCGGGACAGGCCAGGCGAAGGGCTTCGGCCCGGGTGACGGCATGGGCAACCAGGGCAGCGGCCCCCAGGACGGCACCGGCTTCGGCGCGACCGCCAAGTAGAAGAGCCGGATGCGAACGCGGGAGGCCCCCGGTAGCGGGGGCCTCTTTCATTTCAGGGGTTCAGCCGGCCAAGCACGGCATCGACGACCTCCCGCGTCCCGGCCTTTCCCCCGAGGTCGGGGGTGAGCGTCTTGCCCTCCGCGGTCACCGCTTCGATCGCCGCCATCAGGGCCGCTGCCGCCGCGGCTTCGCCCAGAAAATCGAGCATCATCGAAGCCGACCAGAGGGTGGCGATGGGGTTGGCGATGCCGCGGCCGGCGATGTCCGGGGCCGAGCCGTGCACGGGCTCGAACATCGAGGGGAAACGGCGCTCGGGGTTGAGGTTGGCCGAGGGGGCGATCCCGATCCCGCCCGCACAAGCGGGGCCGAGGTCGGAGAGGATGTCGCCGAAGAGGTTGCTGGCGACCACGACATCGAACCAGTCGGGGTGCTGGACGAAATGGGCCGAGAGGATGTCGATGTGGAACTGCGCGGTGCGCACGTCGGGGTAGTCCGCGGCGATCGCGCGGAAGCGCTCGTCCCAGAAGGGCATGGTGTGGATGATGCCGTTCGACTTCGTGGCCGAGGTGACATGCCCGCGGCGGCCGCGCGCGAGCTCGAAGGCGAAGCGCAGCACGCGGTCGACCCCGAGGCGGGTGAAGACCGACTCCTGCACGGCGATCTCGCGCTCGGTTCCCGCGCAGAGCCGGCCGCCGATCTGGGAGTACTCCCCTTCCGTGTTTTCGCGCACGATGACGAAGTCGATGTCCCGGGCCGTGCGGCCGGCGAGCGGCGAGCGGATCCCCGGCAGGAGCCGGACCGGCCGCAGGTTGACGTACTGGTCGAAGCCGCGCCGGATGGGGATGAGCAGCCCCCAGAGCGAGACGTGGTCGGGAACCTCCGGGTCCCCGACCGCGCCGAGGAAAATGGCGTCGAAGGACCGCAGCCGCTCGAGCCCGTCGGGCGGCATCATCGCTCCGGTCTCCCGGTACATGCCGCAGGAATAGGGGAACTCGGTGAACTCGATCGAAAAGCGAAAGCCCGCGGCGAGCGCCTTGAGCACCCGGACGGCTTCGGGGACGACCTCGCGGCCGATCCCGTCCCCGGGAATCAACGCAATGCGGTAGGCCATGGCGGTTGCTCCGGACAGAGATCGTTTTCTCCACCCCACAGGCCGAAGCCCAGGCGGCGGAGGCTACCTGCGGTCCCCGAAGGCGACTCCGGCCGGCGTTTCCCGCACCAGGCGGCCCAGCCGCGCGGCCCCCTCCTCGAGATCCGGGATCTCGAAGTAGGCGAAGCTCAGGCGCATGCAATTGCGCAGGGCGTTGCGGTTCGAGAAGCGGGGGCCGGGCATGAACTCGAGGCCGCGCTCGAGGGCGGGGTCAAGCAACGCCTCGGTGTCCACCCCGTCGGGGAACTCCAGCCAGACGAAGAACCCCCCTTCGGGCTGCAGGAAGCGCACCTCGGGAGGGAGCGCCTTGCGCAGGGCCGTGCACAGGGCGAGCAGCCGGGGGCGGTAGGTCGCTTTCAACAGCGCCAGGTGCGTTTCCACGAGGCCGAGCTCGAGAGCGCCGCGGACGATTCCCGAGGTGTAGGGGTTGAGCCCCCCCCCGCTGTCGAGCAGGCCGCAGGCGGTGAAGCGGCGGATGCGGCGCGGGTCGGCCTGGAGCCATCCCAGGCGCAGCCCGGGGGCGAGGATCTTGGAGAAGGACCCGAGCGAGAGGATCTCGGCCTCGCGGCAGAACGAGGCGAGCGGCGGTGGCGGCGGGGTCTCGTAGGCGAGGGGGTGGTAGACCTCGTCGGCGACGACGAGCAGGCCCCGGTCCCGGCTGAGCTCGGCGAGCCGTCTGCGCCGTTCGGTCGAGAGGCAGCGGCTCGTCGGGTTGTGGTAGGTGGGGATCGTGTAGAGAAAGGCGGGCTTCGCGCCGCGGAGCGCCTCGGCGACGGCCTCCACCACGAGCCCCTCCTCGTCCATGGGCAGCGCCACCGGCGTGAGCCCGTGGTCCGCGAAGATCTTGCGCGCAAGAAAGTAGGTCGGCTCCTCGACGAGGATGCGATCGCCGGTGCGGGAAAAAAGCGTGCAGACGAGGTCGAGCGCCTGGGAGGCGCCGTTGGTGACCAGCAGTTCCGCGGGATCGACGGCTCTCCCGTAGAGCGGGCCGAGCAGGTGCGCCAGGGCTTCGCGGAAGCGGCCGTCGCCCTGTTCCGTGCCGTAGGAGAGAAGCAGCCGCTCGGGGTCGGCCCCCGCGTGGGCGGCCGCCTGGGCCATCGCTGCGAAGGGGAGAAGCCGCGGCGAGGGCTGGCCGATGGCGAGATCGATCCGGCCCGGCGGGATCACTTTCTGGGCGGACGAGGCGATGAGGGACATGGTCGCTTGAGGCACCTCCGGGGTTCGTCGCTGGCTTCGACCCTATAAACCGGAAGCCCCCGTTTGTGAAGGGCGGGGAGGGGGAGAGTGCCTCAGCCTCGGGAAAGCTCGGCCTTGATCGCCGCGGCGAGGTTCTGCACGGTGTAGGGTTTTTTCAGGTAGCAGCCGGCGCCCAACTGCTGGGCGATCCGCACCCGCTCGGTCTCGGCGTAGCCGCTGGTGATGATCGCCTTCTGGTGCGGGTGCAGCTGCTTCACGCGGTGCAGGGTCTCCAGGCCGTCGATCCCCGGGTCCATGATCATGTCGAGAACGAGGAGATCGACCTTTTCGCGCCGCAGGAGCTCGACGGCCTGCTCGCCGGTTTCCACCGCCCGCACGTCGTAGCCCAGCTGGCCGAGGATCTCGACCGCGATCTCCCGCTGTTCCTTCATGTCGTCGACGACGAGCACCTTCTCCCCCGCGCCCCGCAGCGCCTCGAGGGAACCCGAAGGGCTGCGCAGCGGGCAGGACTCCCGCGTCGCCGGCAGATACACGCGGATCTCCGTCCCCTCGCCCTCGGTGCTCTGCACGTCGATCGCCCCCCGGTGGTCCTGGACCGTGCCCCACACGACGGCCATCCCGAGCCCCGTGCCGCTGCGGCCCATTTTCTTCTTGGTGAAGAACGGCTCGAAGATCCGCTGCAGGTCCTCGGGGGGGATCCCGATGCCGGTGTCGGTCACGCGCAGCAGGGCGTAATCCCCCTCGCGCAGTTCCCGGCCGGCGGGAGGGGTGTCGAAGTGGACGTTTTCGGTGGCGATCACGACCTTGCCCCCCTGCGGCATGGCCTCCGCGGCGTTGGAGACGAGGTTCATGATGGTCTTGGACAGGTGGATCGGGGACCCCAGGATGTTCAGGAGATCGGGCTCCAGGCGGGTTTCCACCTCGACGCGGGGGTGGAAGGCCTTGAGCCGCAGGTACTCGGGGCTGACCAGGTATTCCTCGACGAGGAGGTTCAGGTTGAGCACCTCGAAGGTGGGCACCCCGCGGCGGGCGAGGGTGAGGAGGTCCTGGACGATGGCCGCGGCCTTCTTGCCGGACTCGCGGATCACCTCGAGCGGCCGCCGGAGGGGGCTGTCGGGCGGCAGGTCCATGAGCAGGAGGTCGGGGTAGCTGATGATCCCCGAGAGCACGTTGTTCAGGTCGTGGGCGACCCCGCCGGCCATGGTGCCGAGTGCCTCCATTTTCTTCGATCGCGCAAGGCGCTCCATCAGCTCGCGCTTTTCCTCCTCCGCCCGGCGCCGCTCGGTGACGTCGCGCGTGACCCCGAGGATGCCGACGGGGATCCCCCCTTCCCCCACGAGAAAGGAGGCGCTCACCTCGGCGGGGACGATCCGGCCGTCCTTGTGGAGGAGCTCGACCTCCATCGTGACGGAGCGCTCGAAGGAGCCGGTCTTGCGGCCGAGCTCGAGCTGGCGGGCGAGTTCGCGGCGGGCCCGGGCGAGCGACTCCGGGGTGATCAGCTCCTCGGGCCGCAGCCTGCGGTGCTCCTCGGGGGTGAACCCCTGGAGGGCCTGGATCGAGGGGCTGACGAAGGTGAAGCGCAGATCGAGATCGGTCATCCAGATCACGTCGCGCACGTTCTCGGCGAGCAGCCGGTATTTCTGCTCGCTCTGGCGCAGCGCCTGCTCGGAGGCCCGGCGCACGGCGATCTCCTCCCGCAGTTTTTCCCGCGTGCGCAGGAGATCGGCCCGCTCGTCCCGCAAGGCCTGGGTCACGGCGAGCGCCTTGCGGTTCAGGGATTGCAGGCCGTTTACGAGCACGGCGACCGAGATGGCGGCGACGAGGTTGAGAAAGACGAAGTTGGCCCCCGCGCTGACGGCGAGGACGACGCCGATCGTCTCGTTGGGAGCGGCCAGGAGCCCCTCCGCGGAGAGCCAGGCGAGGCCGAGGATGGCCGCCGTGTTCATCCCGATGGCCGCGAGCGCGGCCCGGATCCCCAGCAGCACGCCCGCGAGCACGCTGAAGGCGAAGAGCCAGGCCGGGCCGCCGCTCAGGAACCCCGCCTGGGAGATGACCGTGATGCCCACGAGAAAGGGCAACAGGAGGGTCAAACTGGCCCGTTTGCGGAAGGAGAGCCGCCGCAGCAAAAGAAGCGAGGCGCACAGCGAGGCGGCGAGCACGTCGAAGACGGCAAGCACCCAGAGGCCCCGGCCGAGGGCGAGATAGAGGGCGGGGGCCATGGCGAGCAGGCAAAGGGTGGTGCTGGCGGCGAGGATGGAAAGAAGGATCCGCTCCCGCCAGCGGGTAAAACCGTCTTCCTCCGCCTCCGCGGCGCGAAGGCTGCCGAAGCGGCGTTCGATGAACTCGACAACCCTCCGCAATCCTTCTGAAAAAGACATGGATGGCGCCTTCCCGCAGCTCGGCGTCGCGGCATCCCCCGGGACGGGGTCGGCCGATGACGAGGAAAACGGAACCTTCTTCATCATACCACGATCGCACCTGCAGGGGAAATTCGGCCCGCGTTCCCCGGGGGCTTCGGCCGGGGAGTGCCGGGGCGGCGCCAGTCTCCTTCGGCGGGGGGGAAAAGGGGGGCCCCCGGGGTCAGGGCAGGTTTTCGGCGAAGAGGGATCTCACGTCGACCGGCCGCTCGATCAACCCCTGCACGCGCAGGATCTCCTCGGTCTCGCGCCAGGCGGCCTCGTCGATGCGGCCGAAGGCGGCCGGCGGTTCCGGGACCATGAGGCGCCGCGTGACGGGAATCTGGCGGCGCACGATCGCCTCGGGGGTTTCGCGGTCGGCGGCGAGCAGGACCTGGACCGCGGCCTCCTCGTTTGCCGGATCGAGGGCTTCCCGCCAGGCTTCCAGCAGCGCAGCGAGAAAGCGGCTCACCGTCCGGGGATGCTGGCGGAGCATCTCCCGCGTGGTGATGACCGAGTTGGCGACGAAGCGCACCCCCCAGCGGTGGGGGTCGAGAAAGGCGATCGGTTCGCCCGCCTTTTCGAGCCGTTCGCCGATGATCGGCGCCTGCGCGTTGATGTAGAGGGGCCAGAAATGCACCCGCCCCTCGTAGAAGGGCGTGTAGTCGTAGCGCACGCTGAAGAGGCGCAACTCGCCCTCGGCGATGCCGTGGCGGGCGAGAAGGGCGCGCAGGATGGTCTCGTCGTTGCCGCCGAAGGTGACGCCGACGGTCCGGCCCCGCAGATCGGCGGGCTCGCGGAAGGGGCTCTTGTCGGGGCGGTAGATCCATTGCAGGGGGTTGACCTGGAAGAGCTGGGCCAGGACCACGAGGGGGGCTCCCTTGGCTGCGGCCCGCAGGACCTGGTCGGCCGAGGCGACGCCGAACTGGGCGTGGCCGAGCTCGAGCTCCTTCAGGGCGTCGCGTTCGGGCCCCCCGGGCTTCACGTTCACCCGCAGCCCCGCGCGCGCGAAATGCCCCTTTTCGAGGGCGTAGAGGTCCCCGACGGTGCTCACGTTGCAGAGCCACTTCAGGCGGTAGTGGATCTCCTCCACCCCCTCGCGCGGGGCGCAGCCCGCAAGCAGCGCGACCAGGGCGGCCGCCGCCGCCCACCGGCGAAGGCCACGCCCCGCCCCCGAACCCCCGGCCGCACGCCGCCGCCTCATGGGCGCTCCATTCTCCGCTGCAGGGCGGCCCCCAGCCCCTCGAGCAGGACGAGCCAGAGCGAGGTCCCGACCCCGATCAGCAGCAGCGCCACCAGGATCTTGGCGAGGTCGCTCTGGTAGAGGGCGATGCGGATGCTGTAGCCGATTCCCGCCGTGGCGGCGATGAACTCGGCCACGATCGTCCCCACCATGGCCAGGGTGGCGCTTCCGACCACGACGGTGGTGAGTTTCTGCAGGTTTTCGAAGGCCCGGATCTTGATCTGCAGCCGCCAGGTCATGCGGCCGGTGGCCTCGTAGAAATGCTCGATCTCGCGCACGGGCTCGGAGAAGACGCCCAGAAACGAGAGCAGAAGGGGAAAGTAGCAGATCAAGGCGGCGATCAGCAGGCGCGTCGCCAGCCCGTCGCCCAGGAGGATGAAGAGGATGGGGGCGACGGCGACGATGGGGTAGGACTGGATGTTGAAGGCGGCCGTGCGAATGAAGCCGCCGATCCAGTCCTTGAGCCGGGCGATCACGGCGACCGCCGCGGCGAGGACGATCGAGAGCCCATGGCCCAGGACGGCCACACCGAGCGTGTTCAGGACGGCGGCGGCGTAGGCCGCCCCGTAGGTCTGTCCCGTCCGCCAGATCTCCCCCGGGCCGGGGATGACGTAGTCCGAAAGCCCCAGGGCGACCTTGAACGCGAGCAGCAGGCCGACACCGGCCGCATACAGGATGAAGAACTGGGTCAGGCGCCTATGCAGCATGGACGATCGCCAGCATGGCGCGTTCAAGCCGCGCCGGGTCGGGCTCGGCGCCCTCGCGCTGGTCCCCGCCGGGGACGACGACGAGGGGCGGGCGCTTGGGGTGGCCGCGCAGGACGAGGACGTCTCCGCAGAAGCGGGCCACCTCGGCCACGTTGTGCGAGATGTAGAGAAAACAGCGCTCGGGGAAGAGCGCTTTGATCCGCAGAAGGATCCGGTGGCGGGTCGCCTCGTCGACGTTGGCGAGGCTTTCGTCCATGATCAGGAGATCGAACTCCTGCAGGAGGTAGCGCACGAGGTTGGCCCGGTTTTGCTGCCCGAGCGAGAGCCGCGGGAAGCGGGCGTCCGCGAGCGGCCGGATGTCGAAGGTGTCGAGCAGGGTTTCGAGGCGGGGGCGGCCGGAGGCCGAGGCGGTCTCCTCGAAATGCTCCCGCAGGGTCGTCCAGCCCGGAAGGCGCTCGAGGTTGTAGGTGTACAGCACGCGGTCCATGCCCCGCGCGTTGAGGCGGCCGCGCTGCCCGGCAAGCGACCCGCTCAGCAGGCGCGCGAGCGTCGATTTCCCCACCCCGGAAGGCCCGAAGAGGGCGTGAAAGCCCGGCCCCCGGATGCGGAAGTCGAGACCCTCGAAGAGGTCCGCGGCGGCGTTCGGGTAGCGGTAGGCGATGTCCTGGCCCTCGAGCTCCATCCGGACCCTCCGGGAAATCCCCCCTCGCGGGGCGGGAGGCTCCCCCCGCCGGGCGGCGGGGGCTACCATAGCAACCCGAATCCCGATTCTCAAGGAGACGCGCCCCCGCTTGCCGCCGGGTCGGCCGGCGCGGTATACCGGGACGGCTCTTCGTTCCGGGGGGATCATGCCGGCCTTCTCCTCACGTCTGCAGTGGCGCTTCTCCGCGGCGATGATTCTTCCGGTTGCGGTCCTGCTGCTTGCCGCGGGGCTCACCGGGTTTTTCCTGCTGCGCGACCAGCTGCTCGCCCAGTGGCGCGAGTCGGCCGTTTTGAAGCTCGCGCGCGCGGCGCACATCGCGGACATGCACCTGGCGCGCATCAAGGCGGCGATCCGCGTCTTCGAGGAGGCGCCGGCCGATCTGCCCGGGGAAGCCTTCCGGCGCTGGGCTCTCGATCGCCTCATCCGGCAGGAGGGGGTCGTCGAAGTGCGGCTCGACGGGGAAAAGGCCGCGCCCTCCGCGCCGGGGCCCCACGCCGGGATGCGGGGCGGCCCCGGCCACGGGCGGATGATGGGCCGCTACGCCGGGACGAGGATCCGCGGCGTCACCCCCCCGCGTTTCGACCCGCGGGACGAGCACGGCACCTTCGAGGTGGTGGCTGAGCTCCTCGACGACGAGGGCGCGGCCGTCGGGCGGCTGGAAGCGGTCGTCGACTTCGATTTCATCTTCCGCCACGTGATCGATTCCGCCTGGTGGCAGACCCTCAAGGCCTTTCTGGTGGATGAAACCGGGCGCATCCTCATCGGCCGCACGCCATACTCCGCCGGGGTCCTGGGCGCAAGCGGCGACCCCCTCGAGCAGGCGACGCTCAGGGCGATGGCCGGCAGCCCCTCGGGGACGCTGCTGGGGGCGGGCGTGCCGCCGCGGGAGGTGAGCGGCTTTCACCGGTTGAGCGAGGCGCCCTGGTTTCTCGTGCTGATCGCCCCCGGCCGCGAGGTGCTCGCCCCCCTGCTCGCCTTCCGCGACGTCTACGTCCTCTTTTCCCTCGGCCTCATGGTGCTGATCGGCGGCACGATCGCCTGGGCCATGGGCCGTCTGGCCGGGGAAATCCGCCAGGTCGCGCGCGAGGCGATCCGCCTGTCGCATGGGGAGTTCGGCGACCCGCTGCCCGTGCGGCGCCGCGACGAGATCGGGGAGATGATCCTCAGCTTCAACCGCATGACCCGCCAGCTCCGGGAGCGCCTGGCACTCAAGGAGGCGCTCAAGCTCGCCGAGGAGGTGCAACGAAACCTCCTTCCCTCGCGGCCGCCCGAAGTCCCCGGCCTCGACATCGCCGCGCGCAGCCTGTACTGCCAGGAAACCGGGGGGGACTACTTCGATTTCATTGCCCGCGGCGAGGGCACCGGCCGGCCCTCCTGGTGCTTCGCCGTCGGCGACGTCGTCGGGCACGGCATCTCGGCCGCGCTCCTGATGACGACCGTGCGGGCCTTTCTGCGCGCCGAGCTCAGGCGGCCGATCGGGCTCGCCGCGGCGGTGGCGGAGACCAACCGCCTGCTCTGCCGGGACACGGCCCGCAGCGGCAGCTTCGTCACCCTCGTCGCCGTGGAGATGGCTCCCTCCCCGCTTCGCGGCGAGTGGGTCGCCGCCGGCCACGATCCGCCGTTTTTCTTCGACGCCGCCTCGGGCCGGGTGAGCCGCCTGAGGAAACCCCCCGGAGCCGCCCTGGGTGTCGCGGAGGAGGCGGCCTACCGGGCGTCCCCGCTCTCCGGCCTTCGGGCCGGAGACGTCCTCCTGATCGGGACCGACGGCATCTGGGAAAGCCGGAACCCGGGCGCGGGGCGTTACGGAAAGATGCGCCTTGCGGCGGTGCTCGAACGCCACGCCCACCTTCCGGCCGCGGGGATCCTCGAGGCCGTGCTCGCGGATCTCGACCGCTTCCGTGGGGTTTCCCCCATGGAAGACGATGTCACGCTCGCCGTGGTGAAGGTGACCGCAGACCCGCAGGGGGGCTCTGCGGCAGGCGCCGGAGGAAACGGTAGAGGATGAGGCCGGCGGCGATCATGCCGGCGCAGAGGAGCTGGCCGCGGGTCAGGCCGCCCCAGGTGTAGCCGATGTGGGCGTCCGGCTCCCGGAAAAACTCGACGAGGAAGCGGGCCGTCCCGTAGCCGACGAGGTAGAGGGCGAGCATGGCGCCCCGCGGAAAGGGCCTCCGGCGCAGGGACCACAAGAGCGCAAAGAGCGCCACCCCTTCGAGAAGCGCTTCGTAGAGCTGGGAAGGGTGGCGCAGGGCGCGGTCGGGGGCGAGGGGGAAGACCATGCCGATCGGAGAGGCGGTCACCCGGCCGTAGAGCTCGCCGTTGATGAAGTTGCCGATCCGGCCGAAGGTGTAGCCCAGCGGGGCGGCCGGGACGACCAGGTCGGCCGCCTCGCGCAGCGAGACCCCCTGCCGCCGTGTGCATCCCCAGGCGGCGGCGAGCACCCCGATCAAGCCGCCGTGGTAGGACATCCCCGAGAAGCCCGTGAAGCGGATTCCGTTCCTGAAATCGAAGGGGAGCACGATCTCGAGGGGCCGCTCCAGGTAGTAGCCGAAGTTGTAGAAGAGGACGTAGCCCAGCCGCGCACCCACCATCAGCCCGACGATGACCCAGGTGAAAAGGTCGTTCGCCTGATCCCGCGTGATGGCGAAGCCGCGTTCCGTGCGCAGCCGCCGCAGGACGAGGGCGTAGGTGACCCCGAAGGCGACGAGGTACATCAGGCCGTAGTACTGCAAGCGGAAGGACCCGATCTGGAAAATCACCGGGTCGATCCGCTGGGGCAGGCTCTGCCACCAGGCCCAGAAGGCGTCCATGCGGTTCCTCGGTTTGCGAAAGCTTTTCTAACGACGGCTCCTGCGATCGTAAAGGGGGGCGGCGGGGGTGTCAAGCCGGCCGGCCGGCATCCGCGGCGCAGGCGGACGCTCGAGGCGTCCTTGACAATGGCGGGAAAAATCGAAAAGACCTCCCGGAAGGCACACCTCCGGGCGATCGGCCCCTGCCGGATGAGGACGATGGAAACGGTTCTGCTGGAAGATCACTCCCTGCGGGACGGGCTCCAGGCTGAAGCCCGAATTCTTCGCCTTGAGGATAAGCTCGCCCTCTTTCGGCTTCTGGCCGAAGCCGGGTTTCGGCAAATCCAGGCCGCTTCCTTTGTGGATCCGCGGGTGATCCCCCAGATGGCGCAGAGCGAGGAGTTGATCCGCAGCGTGCTGCGGGATTTCCCCGAGGTGGCCGTCTCGGCGTTGGTGTTGAACGCGCGGGGGCTCTCCCGCGCGCGGGCCTGCGGTGTGCGGCATCTGAGCCTTTCCTCGTCGGCTTCCGATTGGCACAGCCGAAGAAACGTCGGCCGCTCGGCCGCGGAAGCCTTCGACGAGCTGCTCCGAATGATCGGGGAAGCGCGGGCATCCGGGTTCGCGGTGCAGGCGGGGATCCAGTGCGCCTTCGGTTGCGTGCACGAGGGGCCGATCCCCGAGGAGCGTGTGGCGGCGATGGCCAAGTCGCTCGCGGAGGCGGGCGCCCCGGAGATCAACCTCGCCGACACGACGGGGATGGCCAACCCGCTTCTGGTGCGGCGGTTGATCCGGAAGGTGCAGGAAGCGGCGGGAGAAACCCCCCTTGCCCTTCACCTTCACGATACGCGGGGCCTGGGGATCGCCAACCTGCTCGCCGCCTGGGAGTGCGGCGTGCGCCGTTTCGACGTGTCGGCAGGAGGGCTGGGGGGCTGCCCCTTCGTGGAAGGGGCAGCCGGCAACGTCGCCGCCGAGGATGTCGTGCATCTTTTCGAGCAGCTCGGCGTTGCGACCGGAATCGACCTGAGCCGCCTGTGCCGTGCCGTCCGGCGCTACGAGGAGCTTCTCGGACGCCGCTTGCCGGGACGGGTGTGCCGAGTGCTCGCAACCGGAGTCCTCGGGAATTGACCGCGGTGCGGGCAAGCGCCGCCGTCTCGATCGGGGGGACCCCGCAGGGCATCGGGAAAGGAAGGGGATCGCCGTGGGCCCAAGCGAGAGGGCAGCCCATCTCCATCCGGCGGGCGTCCGGCGCGTCGACGAAGACACCGTCGAACTCTCTTGGAACGCCATGGGAGCCCTAAACGGCGTCCGCGTGTTTCACGGGAACGCCCCGGCGGCGCTCGCGGGCCACCCTCCCGTCGCCCGCGTGGACGGTGGCGACCGCATCGTCCTCCCGGCCCCGGTCGCGGCCGGCCCCCATTTCTTCCGCCTTGAATCCGAAAACGGCGGGATCGCGCTCGTGGGCGAGCGGCGGCCCTTCATCGAGGGGGCGCCCAATTTCCGGGATCTCGGGGGCTACGAGACCGAAAGCGGGCGCCGGGTCCGCTGGGGGGAGCTCTTCCGCTCGAGCCACCTCGGGCGCCTGACCGAGCGCGGCCGCGAGCAGCTTCTGCGGCTCGGCATCCGGACGGTCTGCGATTTTCGCACGGCGGCCGAGGCGGAGAAGATGCCCGCCCGGTTCCCGCAGCCCGGCGAGGCCCGCCGGGTGCACCTGCCCATCCAGCACGGCGACTTCGAGCCGACCGCGGTCTACGAGCGGATTCTCCGGGGCGACTGGGACTGGATTTCCGAGGAGTTCATGCTCGAGGGCTACATCGAGAGCCTGGAGCGGGAGCCCGGCCTGTGGCGTCGCTTTTTCGAGCTCGCCGCCGCGCCGGAAAACCGCCCCCTGCTCTTTCATTGCACCGGCGGCAAGGACCGCACCGGCACGGCGGCCGCGCTCCTGCTTCTTGCGCTCGGCGTCCCCGGGGAGACGGTCGTCGCCGATTACGGGCTCTCCGACGGCTACAACGCTCCCGTGCGCCGGGCGATGTTCGACCAGTTGCGGCCGCTCGGCGTCGATCTCGAACGGGTCGCCCCTTACTTCACCGCGCCCGAGAGCCGCATCCGCGCCCTGCTCGCCTACATCCGGCAGACCTACGGCACGGCGCTCGCCTATCTGACCGGCCGGGCGGGGGTGCCCGAGGAGACGATCGCCCGGCTGCGCGGGGAGCTGCTCGAGTGACGCCGGGGGCGGGCGCTCTCAGAAGGAGGGCGGCCCGCCGACCACGCGGTTTCGCCCTTTCTTCTTGGCGCGGTAGAGGTATTCGTCGGCCTGGTGCAGCAGGGCTTCGGCCGTGAGCCCCTTCGGCACGTCGCCGGCATCGAGCCCGACCACCCCGAAGCTGGCCGTCACCGCGAAGGAGTCGCCCTCGCAGGCGAAGGCCTTGCCGGCGATGTGGGTGCGCAGGCGCTCGGCGAGCCGGATCGCGTTGGCGAGCGAGGTCTCCGGCAGAACCAGCAGGAACTCTTCCCCGCCGTAGCGGGCCATCCAGTCCGAGTCGGTGCGGATCAGATCGAGGGTGGTGGCGACGAATTCCTTGAGCACGCGGTCCCCGCAAAGATGCCCGCGCGCGTCGTTGATCCCCTTGAAGTGGTCGAGGTCGCAGAGGGCGAGCGAGAGCGCACGCCGGTAGCGCGCGGCGCGCCGGATCTCCCGCGGCAGCTGTTCGTTCATGTAGCCGCGGTTGAAGCAGCCCGTGAGGGCGTCGCGCTGGGAGAGGTAGAGGATCCGGCGGTTGGCCTCCTCGAGGGACTCCTTCTCCCGGAGCAGCCGCTCGTAGAGCACGGCGTTTTCCATGACGAGCGAGCACTGGCGGGCCAGCACGCCGAGAAGCCGCATGTTCTCGAGCGTGAGCGCGCTCTCCTGCAGGGGGGTGAGGAGTGCGGCCATGCCCAGGGTGCGCCGCCCCGTGGCGAGGGGCAGCAGCACGATGGACCACTCGCGGCCGAAGCCGAGCGCGGGGGTGATCGAGGGCTGTCGGCGCTGCAGGACGACCGGGAAGACGCCGACCTCGATCTGGAGGTCGATCTCGCGCTGGAAGGCCGCCCGCAGGGTCTCGGGCTCGGCGCGGTCGATCACGAACTCCTGGGAGGTCTCCTCCACGAGGAAGAGGGCGCTGGCCTCGACGGCGACGAGGGCGCGGGCGTCCTGCAGGAAGACGCTCCAGATGCGCGCGGGATCCGACGGCGGCTCGACCTTGTCCTGGAACTGGGCCAGCCGTTCGATCTTTTCGCACAGCTCGATCAGCGAGCCTTGCGTGGCATCCATGGGACGGCTTTTCTATCAGAGGTTGCGGCGCTTTTCCATGGAGGCGCCCGCTTCCCCGCGCAGGAGCGGTCCCCGCCCGGTCATTCGGTTGACAGGGTATTTGCTTCATGCTAGCTAGCTATTTTTAACCTCATTCAAGAAGGAGGCGGCCATGAACGCGAAAGCAGCTCGTTTCGCCATGTTCTGGGCGTTGATCGCCCTGGCGACGGCCCCGGCGGCGGATGCCCAGAAAATCACCTGGAAGATGGCCTCGGCCTGGCCTGGAGGGACCCAGATTCAGTGGGCCGCCGATTTCTTCGCCGAATCGGTCAACCGCATGAGCGGGGGGCGGCTCGAAATCAAGAGCTACCCCGCGGGCAAGCTCGTGGGGGCGCTGGAGGTCTTCGATTCCGCGCGGATGGGCAACATCGACGTCGCCCATGCCTCGCCGGCTTACTGGATCGGCAAGATGCCCGCCGGCGCTCTCTTCGGCTACCTCCCCTTCGGCATGGAGGCCGTCCCTTACCTGGCCTGGATGTATGACGGCGAGGGCTACGCCCTCTACCAGGAGCTCTACGCACCCTACGGCTTCGGTTTTGTCGCCCCCTGCGGCATCATCCCGCCGGAAAACCTGGCATGGTCCAACAAGCCCATCAAGAGCCTGGAAGATTTCAAGGGGCTGAAATTCCGCACCTCGGGCTACTGGGGGGAGATCCTCGCCGCCGCCGGGGCCTCCGTGGTCATGCTGCCGGCCGGCCAGATCTACGAATCCCTGCAACGCAACGTGATCGACGCGGGGGAGTTCAGCATCCCCAGCATGGACCGGACGCTCGCCTTTCACGAGATCGCCAAGTACCTCCTGGTCCCCGGCATCCACCAGCCGAGCACCATTCTCGACATCCTGGTGAACAAGTCTTCCTGGGAGAAGCTGCCGGCGGACCTGAAGGAAGTCGTCGGCGGGGCGGCCCAGATGACCACGATGCGCATGCTGACCAACAGCATCGCGAAAGACATCGAAGCGCTCAATTTCTTCAAGGAAAAAGGGGTGATCATCCATTACCTCGACCCCAAGATCCAGAAGGAGCTTTACGCCAAGGCGGTCGCCCTGCTGGACCAGAAAGCGGCAAAAGATCCCTTTTTCGCCAAGGTCTGGGAGTCGCAGAAGAAGTTCCGCAAGGAATACAACGGCTACCGGGATCTCATGACCCCGCAGTACGAATAGCCGACCCGAAACCGCCGGCCGCCGGGCGAGCCTCCCCCGGCGGCCGCCGGCATCTCTTTCCGGAGCCCATGCCCCAGGCGCCGCGATGAAGCGCTTCGTTCGAATCCTCGACTCCGTCAGCGAGTGGAGCGGCAGGGTCGTCTGCTGGCTCGTTCTCGTTTTCACCCTGACCCTCGGCTGGGAGATCGTGATGCGCTACGTGTTCAATGCCCCCACGAAGTGGGCCTTTGACACGAGCTACATGCTGGGGGGCACCTACTTCTGGCTCGGCGTCGGCTACACCTCGCTCAAAAAAGGACACGTGCGCATCGATATCTTTTACCGGAAATTTTCCCGCCGGGCCCAGGCCCTGATCGACGTTTGTCTGACGCTTCTCTTTTTCTTTCCGCTCTGGGGCATTCTCCTCTATCGGCTCATCCCGTACGTGTATCTTTCCTGGATCACCCAGGAGCGCTCCATGCAGGGATACTGGATGCCCGTGCTCTACCCCTTCAAGACCGTGATGCCGGTCGGTGCGGCCCTGCTCCTTTTGCAGGGGGTCGCCGATTTCCTCCGCTCGCTCTGCGTTCTGGTCGGCCGGGGGGAGGAGCGGGCATGAGCCCGGAGATCGTCATCGCCCTGATGTTCGCCGGCCTGTTTGCGGGGATTTTTCTGGGATACCCCACCGCCTTCGTGCTGGGGGGGGTCTCGATGGTCTTCGGCTGGGCCTTCATCGGCCCGGAGGTCTTCGGGCACTTCATCGTGCGTCTCGAAGGCGTGATGAAGAACTACGACCTGCTCGCCGTCCCGCTTTTTCTCTACATGGGCGTGTTCATGGAAAAGGCGGGCATCGCCGAGCGGCTCTACAGCGCCCTCCACCTGCTTCTGGGCGGGCTGCGCGGCGGGCTGGGAATCAGCACCATCCTGATTTGCGCCGTGTTCGCCGCCGCCACCGGGGTGGTCGGGGCCTCCGAGATCACCGTTGGCCTGATCGCCCTGCCGGCGATGCTCTCGCGCCGCTACGACAAGTCGCTCGCCTGCGGGGCGATCTGCGCAGGCGGAACCCTGGGCATCCTGATTCCCCCGAGCGTCATGATCGTTATCTACGGGCCGCTCGCCGGGATCTCGGTCGGCAGGCTTTTCCTGGCCGCCGTCTTCCCCGGGCTGCTCCTCGCCGGCCTTTACGTTCTTTACATCGGCGTCCGCTGCTACCTGCGGCCCGAAGACGGCCCGCCGCTCGCCTCCCAGGAGCGGGCGGTCCCCTGGTCGCGGAAGCTCGCGCTTCTGGCAACCTCCATCCTGCCGCCCGCCGTCTTGATCCTGGCGGTTCTGGGGAGCATCTTCTTCGGCATCGCCGCGGTCACCGAGGCGGCCGCGGTGGGGGCGCTGGCGGGCATGCTGCTGGCGGCCGGCTACGGCGGGATTACCCTGCGGCTCGTCCGGAATGCCTGTCTGCAGACCTTGCAGATCACGAGCATGATTCTCATGATCGCCGTCTGCGCCGCCTTCTTCTCCACGGTGTTCATCGCCCTGGGCGGGGACGACCTGATCCAGCGGCTCTTCGCCAACCTGCCCTTCGGGAAATGGGGCTTTTTGATCGGCTCCAACCTCCTGTTGATCCTCCTCGGGATGGTCATCGACTGGATCGGGATCGTTTTCATCATGGTGCCGTTGCTCACCCCTGCGGCGGCTTCGTTCGGCCTCGACCCGGTGTGGTTCGCGACGCTCGTGATGGTGAATCTGCAGATCTCGTTTCTGACGCCGCCGTTTGCCTACTCCATTTTTTACCTGAAAGGCATCACCCCGCCGGAGGTCAGCACAACCGACATCTACCGCGGCGTCGTCCCCTTCGTGGGCCTGCAAATGCTGGCCTTGTTGCTCTGCATCCTCTTCCCCGGTATCATCACCTTCCTGCCGGGGCTGATGAGGAGCTGATCGCGCCGGGCCGAACCCCGGCGCCGGCTCCGGAGAACGCGGAACCCGAGACCCGTGGACACCGTCACGCTGTTCGTGCCCTGCCTGATGGACGCCTTCCGGCCCGAGGCCGCCGAAGCCGTGGTCGCGGTCTTCAAGCGGCTGGGCTTCGCCGTGCATTGCCCCGCGGAGCAGACCTGCTGCGGTCAGCCGGCCTTCAACGCCGGCTACCGCAACGAAGCCCGCACGGCCGCGCGCCGCTTCCTGCGCCTCTTTGGCGACGCGGAGGCCATCTGCTGCCCCTCGGGCTCCTGCGTCGCCATGGTGCGCCATCACGTTCCCGCTCTTTTCGACGGGGAGCCGGACTGGCGGGCGCTTGCCCTGCGCACGGCGGCGCGGACCTTCGAATTCACGGAGTACCTCGTGGACGTCCTCGGTCGCGACGACCTGGGGGCCTCCTTCCCCGGCCGGGTGACCTACCACGACTCCTGCCACCTGCTGCGCGGGCTGGGGGTCCGGGAGCAGCCGCGGCGCCTGCTGCGGCGGGTCCGGGGGCTCGAGCTCGTGGAGATGAAGAACCCCGACTGCTGCTGCGGCTTCGGGGGGGCGTTCTCCGTGAAGTACCCCGACATCTCGACCGCCCTGGTCGCCGACAAGGTCGAGTGGATCCGCGAATCCGGCGCCGAGGCCGTGGTGGGCGCCGATCTGGGCTGCCTGCTGCACATCGAAGGCGCCCTGCGGCGCAAGGGGCTTGGCGTGCGCGCGCTCCACATCGCCCAGGTGCTGGCCGGCGGGCGGTGAGCCGCCCGGGGAGAGAAGCCATGAGCGCCATCCGCACCGACCGTTACGTGGAAGAGGCCCGCCGGGGGATCGCCGACCCGGTGCTGCGCCGGGCGCTCGCCGGGCTGCAGGAGCGCTTCGGCCGGGGGACGGCCGAGGCCTACCGCCGCCTGCCCGAGGGCCCGGGCCTCCGGCAGACGGCGCATGCGATCCGCGAGAAGGCGATCGCCCATCTCGACATCCTGCTCGAGCGGCTCGCCCGCCGCATCCGCGAAAACGGCGGCGAGGTCTTCTTCGCGGCGACCGCGGAGGAGGCCGTCGCCCATTGCGCGGGGATCGCCCGCCGGTTGGGGGTCAAGATCGCGGTCAAGGGCAAATCCATGGTGACCGAGGAGATCGGGCTCAACGCGGCGCTGGCGGCGCACGGGGTCGAGGTGGTCGAGACCGATCTCGGCGAGTACATCGTCCAGCTCGCCGGCGAGACCCCCTCGCACATCATCGCCCCGGCCATCCACAAGACGCGAAACGAAATCGCCGATCTCTTCGCGCAGCATCTCGGCATCCCGCGCACGACCGACCCCCCGCGGCTCACCCACGCCGCCCGCCGCGCCCTGCGGGAGAAGTTCCTCGCCGCCGACATGGGGATCTCCGGGGTGAACCTCGCCTGCGCGGAGACGGGGCACATCTCGACCGTCTCCAACGAGGGCAACATCCGCATGGCGACGACCCTGGCGCGGGTGCACGTCGCCTTCATGGGCATGGAGCGGATCGTCGCCCGCCTGGACGAGTACGAGATCATCCTGCGGCTGCTCTGCCGCGGGGCCTCGGTCCAAGACATCGGCACCTACGTGAGCTTCATCGGCGGCCCGCGAAGGCCGGGGGAGTCCGACGGCCCCGAGGAATTCCACCTCGTCGTCGTGGACAACGGCCGCAGCCGGATGCTCGCCGACCCCCGCTTCCGCGAGATGCTCTGCTGCATCCGCTGCGCGGCCTGCCTGAACGTCTGCCCGGTCTACGGCCGGATCGGCGGCCACGCCTACGGGTTTGCCTACTCGGGGCCGGTGGGCGCGGTGGTGACGCCGCTTTTGACCGGGATCCGCCGCGGCCGCGACCTCTGCTTGGGGGAAACCCTCTGCGGGGCCTGCAAGGACGCCTGCTCGATGGACATCGACCTGCCGCGCATGCTGCTCGAGCTGCGCGCCATCCTGGCCGAGGGCGATCCCGGCTGGGGGGTGGAGCCCTCCGGGGGGCTCGAGCGCCAGGTCTGGAAGCTCTGGGAAGGGCTCGTTTCGCGGCCCGCCCTCTACGAGCGGGCGCTGCAGGCGGGTGCCGTGCTCCAGCGCCTTCTGCCGCGGACCCCCGCGGGCTGGATCCGCCGCCTTCCGCCGCCCTTTTCCGGCTGGACGAAGAGCCGCGATTTTCCGCCCGTCGCCGCAGAACCGTTCCGCCGCCGCTTCGCCAAACGACGAAAGGAGGCGGACCGTGGCTGAACATCGGGAGGAAACCCTCTTTTTCCAGACCCTCCGCCGCGCCCTCGGCCATCCGCCGAACGCCGCGCGCCCGGCAGGGGATCTTTTCCCGGCGGAGCCCTCGGCCGAGGAGCGACGGCTGCTCGCCCGCGTCTCCGGTCGTTCGGAGCGGGAGCGGGAAGAGCTCGTCTCGCGGCTCGCCGCTGCGGCCCGCCCGCTTCATCTCGAGGTGCAGGCGCTCGACGACCTCGCCGCCGCGCGCGACGCCGTGCTGCGGCTGGTCGCGGAGAAGAGCCCGGAGTGGGGCGGGGAAAAGCAGCTCGTCGCCTGGAGCCACCCGCTGATCGAGAGCCTGGGCCTCGCCGAGCCGCTCGCGCGGCAGGGGATCCCCCTTCATCTCACGCGGCCAGTCGATCCGGCGCTTGATGCCGCAGCCGCGGACGAAGAGCGCCGCCGGCAGCGCTCCCGGATCGCCGCTTCCTTCATCGGCATCACCGCCGCCGATTTCTGCCTCGCCGAGACGGCGACCGTCGTTTTGCGGAACCGGCCGGGCGAGCCGCGCTCGGTCGCTCTTCTCCCCTCGATCCACGTCGCCCTGGTCCCCCGGAGCCGGATCCTCGCCGACATGAAGGAGCTCTTCGCGCTGCTGCGCTGGGAGGAGCGGTTCCGCACCGAGGGGCTTTCGAACTACCTCTCCTTCATCTCCGGGCCGAGCAAGACCGCCGACATCGAGGCCACCATGGTCCACGGCGCCCACGGCCCGCGCGAGATGGTTGTCTTCCTCGTGCCGGGCTGACCCCGCCGCCCCGGGCGGCGCTTGCCGCAAGCCCCCCGACCGGGCTCCGAGGGCGAGGGGCGCTTGACACCCCCGCGGTCCCTCCGGTAGCGTTCCGCGGGAAAGCCGCGGGCGGCCGGGGGCCCCGTGGGGATCGGGGTACGGGCCCTCCGCCCGCAAGGGACCGTTTCCTTGGGGAAACGGTTTTTTTCACCTCAGGAAAGAGGACGCTATGAAGACGCGCGACATCGCCCGGGCGGCGGTGCTGGTGGCCTTGGCGGTCGCCCTCTCGCCGCTGTTCATCCCCGTCGGGATCGCCAAGTGCTACCCCGCCCAGCACATGGTGAACGTCCTCGCCGCGGTCCTGCTGGGGCCCGGCTACGCCGTCTGGATTGCCTTCTGCGCGGCCCTGCTGCGGAACCTCCTCGGCCTGGGGACGCTGCTCGCCTTTCCGGGCGGGATGATCGGCGCGCTGCTCGCCGGTTGCGCCTACCGGCTCCTCCGCCGCAGCTGGGCCGCGGCCCTGGGCGAAGTGATCGGGACGGGGCTTCTCGGGGCGCTCGCCTCGGCCTGGATCGTGGCCCCCGTTCTCTTGCAGAAGGCCGTCGCCGCAGGAACGCTGGTCGTCGCCTTTAGCCTGAGCGCGCTCGCCGGCGCCCTGATCGCGCTCCTTTTGCTCCAGGTCCTGCGAAAGGCCGGGCTGTGGCGGCCGGAGTAGAGGCGAGGGGCGTCTCCTACCGGGACGCCGCCGGCCAGCCGCTCCTGGGCGACCTGACCCTGCGGATCGCGCCGGGCGCCTACGCCGTCGTCTTCGGGGAGAACGGCGCGGGCAAAACCACCTTCACCTACCTCCTGAACGGGCTCATCCCCCATTTTTTCGGCGGCGATCTCGTAGGCGAAATCCGCATCGACGGCCTCGACCCCCGCCGGCTGGGGCCCGCGGCGCTCTTTCACCGCGTGGGGCTGGTTCTCCAGAACGCCGACGCCCAGCTCTTCGGCAGCACCGTGGCGGCCGATCTCGCCTTCGGCCTCGAGAACCTGGGCCTCGCCCCCGCCGCCATCGCCGCCCGCATCGGCGCGGCCGCCGCCGCCCTGGGGATCGAGGGGCTCCTTGCGCGTCCGCCCGAGTCGCTCTCCGGCGGAGAGCGGAGGCTTGCGGCCGTCGCCTCGGTGCTGGTGCTCGAGCCCGATCTGCTGGTCCTCGACGAGCCCTTCGCCGATCTCGACTGGGTGTTCCGCCGCCGGCTGGAGGAGATCTTGGCCGACGTGCACCGGCAGGGCAGAACGGTGGTCGTCCTCGAGCACCGCGAGGGCGCCTTTCTCGAGGACGCCGAGGCCCTCGCCGTCTTCGAGCGCGGGACCTGCACCTTCAGCGGGGCCGCCCGGGAAGCCCGGCGGCTACTTGCGGCAAAGGGCCTCCTTCCCGCCTACCCGCCCCGGCCGCCCGCCACGTCGAACCCGGCCGAAGCGCCGCGTCTTTCCGCCGCGGACCTCTGGGTCGAGCTCGAGGGCGCGCCGGTCCTCTGCGGCGTTTCGCTTGCGCTCCGTGCGGGGGAGGTCGTCGCGCTCGTGGGCCGAAACGGGGCGGGGAAGTCGAGCCTGCTCCGCGCCCTTGCCGGACTGCTGCGGCCGGCCCAAGGCGCGGTGCGGCTCGGGGCCGAAGAGCTCTCTTCGCTTTCCCCCCGGCAGCGGGCGCGCCGCATCGGCATCTGCTTCCAGAACCCCAACGACCAGTTCTTCAAGCCCACGGTGCGCGAGGAGCTCGAGGTGGGCCACCGGCTCCGGGGCCAGGACCCGCCCGCGGCGATCGCCGAGCTCTGGCCCGGCCTCGAGGCGCTGCTTGCGCGCTCCCCCTACCGCCTGAGCGAGGGGGAGAAAAAAGCGGTGGCGATCGCCGCCGTCCTGGCCGCGGACCCGGCCGTTCTGCTGCTGGATGAGCCCACGGTGAGCCAGGACGCCCGCGGCAAGGAGGCGCTCGCCGGCCAAATCGCCGGGCTCGCCCGGCGCGGGGTTGCGGTCCTGGTCGCCACGCACGACCTCTCGTTTGCGGCCGCCGTCGCCCACCGGGCGATCCTGCTCGAGGGGGGGCGGATCCGGGGGGAGGGGACGGTGGAGGAGATCGCCCGCGGGCTGGGGGCGGAGCCCCCCGGACCGGCGGCGCCCCCCCCGGCCTCCGCGGCGCGGCCCCGGCGGGGTCGGCCGCTTCACCCCTTCGCCGGGCTTTTCCTCCTCGCCGCGGGCCTGGCCGCGCTCTTCACCGCGCGCGAGCCCTTCCTGCAGGCCGGAGTCGCCGCGTGGGCCGCCCTCTTGCTTTTGCGCGGCGCCGCCCGGCCGGCGGCGGGGGCCTCGTTTCTGCGGCGGGCGATCGGGATGTTCGTGCTGGCGGGGGCGGGGAGCCTGCTCTTCTTCGGCGCTGCGGAGGCGGGGGCCCTGCTTCTTCGCCTCACGGGGTTGCTGGCGCTCTCGGCTGCCTGCCTGGGACCGCTTTCCCCCGAGGAGCTCGCCGCTGCGCTGCGCACGCTCCGCGTGCCGGAGGGGGTCGGGTTTCTCCTGACCGCCGGGTTGCGCTACGTCCCCCGGATCGAGAAGACCTTGCGGTCCGTCCGCGACGCCCAGCAGGCGCGGGGGATCGACCTGAGGCTCAGCCCGCGGAATCTCGGTAGGCTGACGGCGCTTTTCGTCCCTCTCCTCGTCCAGGGACTGCGGCTGGCCGACGAGCTCGCCCTCGCCATGGAGGCGCGCGGCGTCCTAAGCCCCCGCCGCCGGCCGGCCGCCCTGGCCCCCTTCACGATCCGCGACGCCGCCTTCCTGGCCGCCGCCTCGGCCCCGTTCGTCGCCCTGATCGCCTGGCAGCTCTGCGCAGGCGGCTAGCAGGCGCCGGAGGGCCTCCGCCGGGTCGGGGGCCTGGTTGACAGCCGAGATCACGGCGCAGAGGCGCGCCCCGGCGGCGAGCACCTCGCGGACCGTGGCCTGCGTGATCCCGCCGATCGCGACGACCGGGAGGCGGACCGCGGCCACGACCCGGCGCAGCCCCTCGAGGCCGATCACCCGTGCATCGGCCTTGGTGGCCGTGGGGAAGACCGACCCCGCGCCCACATAGGTCGCCCCGGCCGCCTCGGCCCGGCGGGCCTCCTCGGGCGTGCGGGCCGAAACCCCGATGACCATGCCGGGGGGCGCGCGGCGCACGACCTCGCTGGCGTCGAGGTCCCGCTGCCCCACGTGGACGCCGTCGGCCCCGATCGCGAGCGCGATGTTTACGCGGTCGTTCACGATCAGGAGGGCATCCTCCCGGGCGCGGACCAGTTCCTGCATCCGGAGGGCGAGATCGCGGAACTCCGCGTCGGATGCGGTCTTGTGGCGGAGCTGGATGACCTGCGCCCCGGCCGCGAGCAGGCGGCGGCACAGCTCCGGCGAGTCGGCGAAGCAATAGATCCGCGCCGTGGCGCGCCGGAAGATCTCCCGGGGTGGGGGGCGGTTCACGGCGTGTCGCCCCGCCAGTCGTCGCGTACCGGCGCGAAGGCCTCGACCACCTCGGCCGGGCCCTCCAGGCAGCGGGCCGCGTGCACCGTGCCCGCCGGGATGCACCAGGCCTCGCCCGCCGCCACCGTTCGCGTCACCCCGCCGATGGTCAGCTCCATGCGCCCGGCGAGCAGCATGCCGATCTGCTCATGGGGGTGGGCGTGGGCGGCGAGCGGGGTGCCGGGGGCGAAGCGGAAGTGGGCGAGGCTCATGCGTTCGCCGTGGATCGCCCGGAGCTCGATCCCCGGGGCGGGGGTGCGGGGGGGCAGGTCCCTCAAGGGGTGAACCGGGGCCATGGCATCCTCCGTTCGTGGGGTCACAGGCCGCAGAAGCGGCGCACGTCCTCGTTTTCCATCAGCTCGGCGACCGGCCCCTCGCAGCGGATGCGGCCGTTGTCGATGACGTAGCCGTAGTCGCTCAGCCCCAGCGTGAAGCGGATGTTCTGCTCGGCCAGGAGCACCGTCAGGCCGAGCTCCTTGAGGCGGCGGATGCGCTCGCCCAAGGACTGGACGAGGAGCGGGGCGAGCCCCTCGGTCGGCTCGTCGAGCAGCAGGAGCAGGGGGTTGGTCATCAGGGCGCGGGCGATGGCGAGCATCTTCTGCTCGCCCCCGCTCAGGAGGCCGCCCTTGCGGCGGTCCATCGCCCGCAGGGCCGGGAACAGCTCGTAGACCTTGTCCTTGTCCCAGCGCACCGTCCCCGGCCCCTCGCGGGCGGCGATGTCGAGGTTCTCCCCGACCGTGAGGTCGGCGAAGATCCGGCGATCGTCGGGGACGTAGCCGATGCCGCGGCGGGCGCGCAGAAAGGCGGGCTCACGCTGGATCTCCTCCCCGTTCCAGAGGATCTTCCCCCGGGCCGGGGGGGCGAGCCCGAGGATGCTCTTGAGGGTGGTCGTCTTGCCGGCGCCGTTGCGGCCGAGGAGGCAGACGACGCGCCCCGGGGGAACCGAGAGCGAGACCCCGAAGAGGATGTGGCTCAGGCCGTAGAAGGTGTGGATCTCGCGGACCTCGAGCATCGCTCACTCCCTCCCGAGGTAGGCTTCCTGGACGACGGGGTTCGCCCGGACCTCCTCCGGCGGGCCCTGCACGAGGGTCATGCCGTGCTGCATGACCATGATGCTCGTCGCCACGTTGAAGACGACCTCCATGTCGTGCTCGCAGAAGAGGAGGGTGAGGCCCTGGTCGCGGGCCAGGCGGCGGATCAACTCGAGGGTGGCGGCGGTCTCCTCCGGCGACATCCCGGCGGTCGGCTCGTCGAGGATCAGCAGTTCCGGCTCGTTGCCTAAGGCGATGGCGATCTCGAGGATCCGCTTGTCGCCGTGGGAGAGCGAGCCGGCGAGATCGACGCGGCGGTTCTGCAGCCCCACGCGCTCGAGGATGCTCTCGGTCTCCCGGAGGACCAGCCGGCGGGTGGGCCGGAAGAGGTTGCGGCTGAGCCCCTTGGCCGAGAGCACGGCCACCTGGACGTTCTCGAAGACGGAAAGGCGGGGGAAGATGTTGGCGATCTGGAAGGAGCGGGCGATCCCGCGGCGGCAGATTTCGTGCGCCGGAAGGCGGCCGATCTCCTCGCCCTTGAAGCGGATCGAGCCGCGATCGGCCTGGAGGTGGCCCGTGATCAGGTTGAAGAGGGTCGTCTTGCCCGCCCCGTTCGGGCCGATCACGGCGACGAGGTCCCCCGGCCGGACGGTGAGGGAGGCCCCGTTGACGGCCTGGAAATCGGCGAACGCCTTGCAGAGGCCTTCAACCCGCAGCATGGCCGTTCTCCCGCGGGGAGGAGGCCCCGGCCGCGCGCCGCCGGTAGAGCCGCAGGCGGTGGCCGATGCCCATGATCCCCTCCGGCAGGAAGAAGATGAGGCCGATGAGGACGACCCCCAGGACGAGCGTCCAGTACTCGGTCATCCCGCCCACGAGCGTGCGCAGCAGGACGATGATCGCCGCCCCCAGCATGGGGCCGAAGAAGGTGAACCAGCCGCCGAGGAGGCACATGATGAAGATCTCCAGCGAGTACACCCAGAAGAGCATGTCCGGGAAGACCGACCCCTCGAGCACCACGAAGAGCGATCCGGCCACCCCGGCGAAGAAGGTGGCGATGACGATGGCCGCCAGCTGGTGGCGGCGGACGTCGATGCCGACCGCGGCGCAGCGCTGGGGGTTGTCCCGGATGGCGCGAAGCGTCGTCCCGAA
This sequence comes from Desulfatibacillum sp., assembly GCA_020725555.1. Classification (GTDB taxonomy): domain Bacteria; phylum Desulfobacterota; class Desulfobacteria; order Desulfobacterales; family SpSt-501; genus SpSt-501. Next base: position 157,531 of record DYEU01000010.1, on the reverse strand, counting down.
GGGGGAGGCGAGGATGCGGTGCATGGCGAGCAGGCAGAGGCCGACCGCGGCCAGGATGCAGGCGAAGGCTCCGCCGGGGCCGGCGATCGCCTCGGGCAGGGGGATGCCGTGGATGCCGTCGTCGCCGTTGGTGAGGCTGTACCAGCGCAGGGCGAGGATCCAGAGCAGCGAGCCGAGCGAGATCTGGATCATGCCGAAGTAGAGCTTGTTCAGCCGGATGCAGAGGCTGCCGATCAGCAGCCCGGCGAGCGCGGCCGCGAGCGGGCCTGCCGCGAGACCCGCCCAGGCCGGAAGCCCCCCCTTCGTGATGCACAGGGCCGCGGTGTAGGCGCCGACCCCGTAGAAGGCGGCGTGGTGGAACTGGTAGGCCCCGCCGTGCCCGACGAGCAAGTTCAGGCTCATGGCGAGGAGCCCGGTGACGAGGATCACCCCCAGGAGGTAGACCGCGAAGCGGCCCGCGACGAACGGGGCGAAGAAGAGGGCGAGCCACAGGCCGAGCGCCCAGAGCGTCGCGGGGGAAACCGTTCGTTGCGGCCGCATGAGAGGCTTCTCACCACACCGAGCGCAGCAGGCCCGTGGGTTTGAGGGTCAGGATGACGACCACCGCGAGGTAGGGGAAGACGATGGCGAACTGCGGCAGGAGGAGGACCCCCAGCGATTGCGTGACCCCGAAGAGGAGCGACCCCACGAGCGCGCCCCAGATGTTTCCCAGCCCGCCGATGGTGACGATGAGAAAGGCCTCGATGATGATCGTGTGGTCCATCCCGAGGGTCACGCTGATCGTGGGCGACACCAGCGCCCCGCCCAGGCCGGCGAGCACGCACCCCAGGACGAAGGCCCAGGCGAAGACCCAGCTCACGTGGATGCCGAGCGCGCCGACCATTTCGCGGTCGACCGCGGCCGCGCGGGCGATCCGGCCGAAGCGCGTTTTCGTCGAGACGAGCCACAGGGCGACGGCGACCGCGGGGCCGACCAGGAGCAGAAAGAGGTTGTAGCGCGGCAGCGCCGTGCCCAGGACGTCGAGCGAGCCCTGGAGAAAGGGCGGCGGAACGATCGAGCGGTAGTCCGCACCCCAGACCATCTTGGTCAGATCCCCCAGGATCAGGGCGAGCCCGAAGGTGAAGAGGAGCAGCATGAGGTGCTCGCGCTCGTAGAGGTGCCGGAAGAGCAACCGCTCGGCGGCGAGGCTGATGCCGCCAACGATCAGCGGCGCGCCGAGCATCGCGAGCCAGAAGCCCGCGGGGTGCCCGCCCAGGGCGGTCGCGATCGTGTGGGCGGCGAAGGCGCCGATCATGTAGAGCGAGCCGTGGGCCACGTTGGGCACGCGCAGCACCCCGAGGATGAAGCTCAGCCCCGAGGCGACGATGAAGAGGATCATCGCCCGGCTGAGCCCCACGAGGAGCTGGCTCAAGGCGGAGGAAAGGCTCAGGGCGGTCTCCATCGGCGCATTCCGTAGGGGGCCGCGCGCCGTCCGGCGGCGCCGGCAGGCCTACTTGCGGGCTCCGAGCACCTCCTCGCAGGTGGGCATGACCTCGGCCCCCCGCAGGGTGAGGATGTCGGTGGCGACGGCCGCTTGGTGCTCCTGCGAGAGCCGGGTCGTCCCGAAGTAGATCGGGAGAACGGCCTGGTGGTCGCAGGCGCGCATCTCGACCCGGCCGACCGGGGTGTCGACCTTGAGGCCCTCGAGGGCGTCGATGAAGGCCTCGCGGTCGATCTTGCCCGCCTTGCGGAAGCCTTCGGCGATGAACTGCGCGGTCACGTAGGCATGGTAGGCGGGGAAGCCCGGCGGGGTCTTGTAGCGCGCCTGGAACTCCTTGACGAACTTCTGGTGGCCGCTCATCTCCGGGTGGTAGAACAGGTAGTCCATCGTCCCCATGACCCCCTCGGGGGCGTTCAGGCCGAGGGGCTTGAGCACGGCGTAGTCGATCGCCGTGTGGATGTAGATCGCCGTCGTGCGGTGGAGGCCCGTCGCCTGGATGGTCTTGAGCACGTTCGCCATGCTCGCCCCGCCGGTGCAGAAGTGGACGAGGTCGGGCTTGGCGGCCTGGATGCTCGTGAAGTAGGGGACGAGATCGGGTTCGCCGAGCTTCCACCAGGTCCGGCCGATGAATTCCACCTCGGGCTTGAGCTGCTTCATGGAGTGCGTGAAGCTTTCGTCCAGGGCGTGGCCGTACTCGTAGTCGTCGCCCGCAACCCAGATCCGCTTGTAGGACTTGCGCGCAAGCACCGTCGCCGCGGCCTTGGTCGCCATGGCCGTGTTCTCGGTCGTGGAGAAGACGTAGCGGTGACCGGCCTTGCCGGTGATGTTGGCGCTTTTGCCCATCCAGGTGAAGAAGGGAATCTTTTCCTTCTTGGCCACGGCGTCCGAGACGGCGAGCGCGACCCCGCTGTTCACCACCCCCACGATCAGGTCGACGTTCTCCTTGAGGGCGAGCTCCTTGGCGAGGTTGAGGCCGATGTCGACCTTGAACTTGTCGTCGCGCGTGACGAATACGATCTTGCCGCCGAGCACCCCTTGGCGGTTGATCTCCTCCACGGCCATCTTGAAGCCGTTCAAGGCGTCGTTGCCGAAGACCGCGGGCGGCCCGCTGTAGGTGTCGAGGATGCCGACCTTGATGTTGCGCGCCGCGGCGCCGGCGGGAAGGCCCGCCGCCGCCAGCACCGCCGCCAGAACCCAAACCAGACCCTTGGAGACGAACCGTCCGCTTTTCATCCTGACCTCCCCTGGGTGGTGGCCCGTCCGGGAATGAATCGCCGCGGGCTTCCCCTCCGGATCCCGCGGCGGCCGCCTCCGGATGGCTTGAAATGAGGCTTTTTTCCTATTAAGGAGACCGAGCGAAGTCAAGACATTTCACTCCCCGTACGGCGAGGTGCCCCGATGATCCGCGTCAACGAGCACTACCTCAAGCTCCAGGCCTCCTACCTCTTCTCCGACATCGCCCGGCGCGTGGCGGCCTTCCAGAAGGCCCACCCCGGAAAGGAGATCATCAAGCTCGGCATCGGGGACGTCACCCGGCCGCTGCCGCCGGCCTGCGTCGAGGCCTTTCACCGCGCCGTGGACGAGATGGCCGCGGCGGAGAGCTTCCGCGGCTACGGGCCCGAGCAGGGCTACCCGTTTTTGCGCGAGAAGATCGCGCGCGAGGATTTCCAGCGCCGCGGGGCCCCGATCGAGGCCGACGAGATCTTCGTGAGCGACGGCTCCAAATGCGACGTCGCCAACATCCAGGAGATCTTCGCCGCCGACGTCACGGTGGCGATCCCCGACCCGGTCTACCCCGTCTACCTCGACACCAACGTCATGGCCGGCCGCACGGGGGCTTTCGCCGACGGCCGCTACGCGGGGGTCGTCTACCTCGACAGCACGCGGGAAAACGGCTACGTGCCCGGGTTGCCCGGCCGCGACGTGGACCTGATCTACCTCTGCTTCCCCAACAACCCGACCGGCGCGGTGATCTCCCGCGAGCGGCTCCAGGCCTGGGTGGACTACGCCCGCGAGCGCCGCGCGCTCATCCTCTACGACGCGGCCTACGAGACCTTCATCCGCGACGAGCGCCTGCCGCACTCGATCTTCGAGATCGAGGGCGCCCGCGAGGTGGCGATCGAGTTCCGCAGCTTTTCCAAGACCGCGGGGTTCACGGGCACCCGCTGCGCCTACACGGTGGTGCCCAAGGGCTGCACGGCCTGGACGGCCGCGGGCGAGCCGCACTCCGTGCACGCCCTCTGGCTGCGGCGGCACACGACCAAGTTCAACGGCGTCTCCTACCCCGTGCAGCGGGCGGCCGAGGCCGTCTACAGCCCCGAGGGACGGGCCCAGTGCCGCGAGCGGATCGACGGCTACCTGCGCAACGCCGCCCTGATCCGCCGCGAGATGACCGACTTGGGCTACGAGTGCATCGGCGGGGACCACTCCCCCTACCTCTGGGTGGACACGCGGATGGATTCCTGGGCCTTCTTCGATCTCCTGCTCGAGAAGGCGAACGTCGTCTGCACGCCGGGTGTGGGCTTCGGCCGCTGCGGGGCGGGCTACGTGCGGATCAGCGCCTTCAACGACTTCGAGAAGGTGGCGCTGGCCATGGAGCGCATTCGCGCCGCCCTGCGCGGCCGGGCGTGAGCCACCCCGTCGCTCCGGCGCCCCGGTCCCGGCCGCTCTCCCGCGGCCGGGGGCTCCGCCTCGGCCTTCTCGTCTGCCTCCTGGGGGTCGCTCTCCCGGCTGCGGCCGCCGAGGAGGCGCCGATCGCGGCGCTGGGCCGGATCGTGGGGGAAGGCCTCGCGGTGCTGCGGTTGCGCTGCGGGCAGGACCCGTCCTGCCCGGAGGCGAAGCTTGCCCGTCTGCGCGCGATCGTCACGGGCGCCGTCGACTTCCCCGAGTTCTCTCGCCGCGCCTATGCCGCGGGCTGGCGGGAGCTGACCCCCGCCGCCCGGGGCGAGTTCGTGGAGGCCTTCTCCGACTTTTTGCTCGCGGCCCATCTCCCCCGGCTCCTCGAGCGCTACGACGGCGAGGAGGTGTTGCTTCTCGGGCAGCGGCTTGCGGGCCCCGGCCGGGCTTCGGTGCGCGGGCTGTTGCGCGGCTCGGGGTACGAGATCCCCTTCGAGGTGCAGCTGCGGCGCAACGTCGGGGGCTGGCGGGTCTTCGATGTCGCCGCCTTCGGGATCGGCGCGGCGGCGCTGTACCGCGCGCAGCTCACCGCCCTGCACCGCACGCGCGGGCCGGGCGAGATCCTCGCGCTGCTCCGCCGCCGCGGGGCGGGAGGCCCGCCCTGAAACGGCTCAGGCGCCCCCCAGGCGGCTTTTGAAGGTCTCGACGGCCTCGCGCAGCAGGCGGCGGATGAAGACCTCCCGGTCGCCCCGCGGCAGGCTCCGGTAGGCCTCGTAGGCCGGGTGGGACTCGGAGAGCTCGGGCGGATGGTCCCGCACGGCGACGCGGTGTTCCTCGAAGCGCCGGATGAGGTCTACCAGGCGCACCTCCCCGCAGGGGACCGCTCTCACCCAGCCGATCCGGCGCATCAGCTCGAAGCGCACCAGGTCGGCGAGCAGCAGGTGGATGTCGACCACGCGGAGCTGCTCCTCGTTTTCGAGGTAGAAGAACCGGGTCGCCGTCCCCAGATCGAGCGTCCCCAGGATCAGCTCGTAGAAGGCGGTCGCGCTTTCGTCGCCGGGCGTGGCCAGAAACAGCAGCACCCGGTCGGAAAGGTCGGCCAAGCGCGTCCCCACCCCGTAGTCCTCGCCGAAACGCGTGCGCCAGGGCCCGAAGGCCTTCTGTTCGAGGGTCTTTTCGCGGAAGGCGGCGAGGTCGATGACCTTGCTCGTCACGGTCCGGAGCTCCGCTGCAGGCGCATCCCGAACAGGCCCACCTCGAAGAGGAGGTAGAGCGGCACCGCCATCAGGGCCAGGTTGAAGGCGTCCGGGGTGGGGGTGAGGACGGCGGAGACGATCGTGATCCCGAGGATCGCATAGCGCCGGTTGCGGGCGAGGGCCTCGCGGCGCACGACGCCGAGGCGGCCAAGGAGGATCATGGCGAGGGGGAGCTCGAAGAGGGCGCCGAAGGCGAAGAGGAAGAGCAGGCAGAAGCCGACGAATTTGCGCACCGAGATGAGGGCCTCGAGGGAAGGCCCCTCGAATTCGAGCAGGAACCCGACCCCGTAGGGAAGGGTCACCTTGAGGCAGAAGCCGACGCCGGCGAAGAAGAGCAGGACCGCGGCGACCCAGGCGCGTCGCATGCGGGGGCCGGAAAAGGAGGGAAACGACGCCTGCAGGGCGGATAGCAGGGCCCAGAGGAGGTACGGGGAAGCGGCGAAGACCCCGCAGGCGAGCGCTATCGTCATCAGGCTGAAGAAGACCTCCGGGATGCCGAACGCGGCAAGCCGGACGCCGGTGTGCCGGCAGAGGAAGGCGAGGAGCGGCTCGGCGGCGAAATAGCCGGCGACCGAGAAGACCAGCACCACGGCGCAGGCCCGGATCAGGCCGGCGCGCAGCCGGTGAAGGCCCGCGAGCAGGCCTGCGGTTTCGGGGGCGGCGGCGAGGGGGCTGCGGTTCATGGCCGGCCGAGGACGGGAAGGTGGTGTTCGCGGGCGAAACGCACCCCGTTTCTGCCACGGGGCGCGCAGGGCTGTCAAGGCGGCCTCCGGCGCGCCGACTCACGCCCCGGCCGGCGGGGCCTCGGGGGCGGCCTCGAAGCCGCGGTACTGGAGGGCCTCGGAGACATGGCGCGCGCCGATCCGTTCGTCGCCTTCGAGGTCGGCGATCGTGCGCGCGACTTTGAGCACGCGCTGGAAGGCGCGCGCCGAAAGGCCCAGGCGCTCGACGGCGGCCTCGAGCAGCCGGCGGGAGTCGGCCTCGATCGGGCAGAAGGCCCGCAGGTGGCGGTTCCCCATGCGGGCGTTGCAGGCGATGCGGCTCCGCCGGAAGCGGGCCTGTTGCACGCCGCGCGCCCGGGCGACCCGTTCGCGGACGGCGGAGGAGGGCTCCGCGGCGGCCGGCCCCAGCAGGTCCCCGCGGGCGACCGCCGGCACCTCGACCTGCAGGTCGATGCGGTCGAGGAGGGGCCCGGAGACGCGTGCGCGGTAGCGCCGGATCTGCGGCTCCGTGCAGCGACAGGCGTGCCGGGCGTCGCCCAGGAAGCCGCAGGGGCAGGGGTTCATGGCGGCGACCAGCATGAAGGCGGCCGGGTAGGTCAGCGCCGAGGCGGCCCGGGAAATGGTCACCCTCCGGTCCTCGAGCGGCTGGCGCAGCGCCTCGAGGACATGCCGCCGGAACTCGGGCAGCTCGTCCAGGAAGAGGACCCCGTGGTGGGCGAGGCTCACCTCGCCGGGCCGCGGGACGGCCCCGCCGCCGATCAGGCCCGCGTCGGAAATCGTGTGGTGCGGGGCGCGGAAGGGCCGGCGCACGATCAGGGTCCGGCCGGGTTCGAGGAGGCCCGCCACGCTGTAGACCTGGGTGGTCTCGAGCGCCTCCTCGAAGCTGAGCGGCGGCAGAATCGAGGGCAGCCTCCGGGCGAGCATGGTTTTGCCGGAGCCGGGCGGGCCGACGAAGAGCAGGTTGTGGCCTCCGGCGGCCGCGATTTCGAGCGCCCGCTTGGCGTGCTCCTGGCCGTGGACCTCGGCGAGATCCTCATCGCCGGCGGCCTCGGCCTCGAAGGCCGCAAGGGCCCTGGCCTCAAGCGGCGGGATCGGCCGCTCGCCGTTCAGGTGCTCGACGGCCTCGGCCAGGCTCCCCGCCGGATGGACGTGGACCCCCGCGACGACCGAGGCCTCGGCGGCGTTCGCGGCAGGGACCAACACGGCGCCGAGCCCCCAGCGCCGCGCGGCGAGCGCGGTGGAGAGCACCCCCGGAACGGGCTTCACGCGGCCGTCGAGCGACAGCTCTCCCGTCACCACGTGCCGGGTCAGCGCCTCCGGGGAGACGAGGCCTCCGGCGGCGAGAATGCCCAGGGCGATCGGCAGGTCGAAGCCCGTGCCTTCCTTGCGGATGTCGGCCGGTGCGAGATTCACCGTGATGCGGTCGGCGGGGAAGCGGAAGCCGGAATTGGCGATGGCCGCCTTGACGCGCTCGCGGCTCTCCTTGACCGCGGTCTCGGGGAGGCCCACGGTGGCGAAGGCGGGAAGGCCCTGGGCGATGTCGACCTCGACCTCCACCCGCAAGGCCTCAACACCGTGAAGCGCACTGCTGAAGACCCGCGCGAGCATCTCTCCTCCCCCGGGGGGACCGCCGGGCGCGCATCCTACCAGAGGGGCCGGCGGCAGACAACGGCCGCGGGGGGCCGAACTTGCCAGGCCCCGGGGGATCGGCTATGAGAGACGCCGACGGCGAGAACGTTTCGGGAGTTGGCATTCGTGATCAGGGTCCGCCCCCCGCTTGGGCTTCTCATGGCCGGCATGCTGCTCTGGACCGCAACCCCGGCCCACCCGGCGGCGCTGATCTCCCACCTCACGGTTGCCACCGACACCGAAAGGCTGCTGCTGAACCTCGGCCTCGAGGAGGCCTTCCCCGCGAAGGTGAAAGAGCGGGTTCTGGAGGGGAAGCCGGTTTCGATCGTCTTCACCGTGCGGCTGAACCGCGTCCGCGATCTCTGGCTCGACGAGCGCATCGCCGATGTCGTCCTCGAGCACGTCCTGCGTTACGACCGGGTGAAGAACGAGTACACCGTGCGGCGCTCCTGGCGGGGCTTCGAGGCCGAGACGACCTCCTCCCTCGAGGAGGCCCAGCAGTGGATGAGCACGATCGAGGGGTTTCCGCTCGCTGCGCTCGACCGCCTGGCGCGCGGCGCCTCCTACGCACTGCACGCCAAGGCCGGAATCGTGCGCCGCGGACTCCCCCTGGGCCTGCACCACGTCCTTTTTTTCCTGTCCTTCTGGGAAGAGGAAACCGACTGGTATGTCCTCCATTTCCCCTACTGAAGACTTGGGCGGCGCCGCGGCCGTCGTGACCGGCGGGACGCGCGGCATCGGGCTGGGCATCGCCGAATGCCTGGCGGGGCGCGGGGCCTCGCTCGCCGTCGTCTGGCACCGCAACGAGGCCGCGGCGGGCGCGGCCGAAAAGCGGCTTCGTTCCCTCCTGCGGCCGGGGCGGGGGCTCCTGCTCCTCCAGGGCGATGCCGGCGACCCCGCCGTCGTCCGGGCCCATCACGCCCGCGTGCGCGAGGCGCTCGGGCCGGTTGCCGTGCTCGTCAACAACGCCGGGATCATGCCGCCGGCGGCCTTCGAGCAGGTGAGCGACGCGGCGTGGGAGGAGACCCTGCGCACGAACCTTTCCTCGGCATTTTACTGGAGCCGCGAGGTGATCCCGGGGATGAAGGAGCGGGGTTTCGGCCGCATCGTCAACATCGCCTCGATCGCCGCCCGCGGCGGCGGGGTGATCGGCCCGCACTACGCGGCCTCCAAGGCGGGCATGCTGGGGCTCACCCGCTACGGCGCCCGCGAGCTCGGCCGCTTCGGCATCACCCTGAACGCCATCGCCCCGGCCTTCATCGAGGACGCCGGCATCTTCGTCGATTACCCGAGCGAGCGCAAGGCCGAGATCTCCGCCCGCACGGCGACGGGGTCCATGGGCCGGGTCGACGACGTGGTGCGGGCCTTCGCCTACCTTCTGGACTCCCCCTTCGTGACCGGGGTCTGCCTGGACGTCAACGGCGGCGCCTTCATGATCTGAGGGGCCGCCCTGCCTCCCCCGAGAAAGGAACCCATGCCATGGCCAAGCGCAGCGACCTCATGATCCAAGGGCCCGAGCGGGCCCCGCACCGCTCCCTGCTCCGCGCCGAGGGGTTTACGGACTGGGAAATGGAGCGGCCGATCATCGGCATCGCCAATTCCTTCAACGAGATCATTCCCGGCCACATGCACCTCGACAAGGTCGTGGAGGCGGTCAAGGCCGGGGTGTACGCGGCCGGCGGCACCCCCGTCGTCTTCAACACGATCGGGGTTTGCGACGGGATCGCCATGAACCACATCGGCATGAAATACTCCCTCCCCAGCCGGGAGCTCATCGCCGATTCGCTCGAGATCATGGCCATGGCCCACCCCTTCGACGGCCTCGTGCTCGTCGCCTCCTGCGACAAGATCATCCCCGGCATGCTGATCGCGTCGGCCCGGCTGAACCTGCCCTCCATCTTCCTGCCCGGCGGGCCGATGCTGCCGGGCAGGCACCGGGGCCGCGAGGTCGGGGTGGACAAGGTTTTCGAGGCCGTGGGCCGCGTCAAGGCCGGCACCATGAGCCCGGCGGAGCTCCGCGAGCTCGAGTGCGCCGCCTGCCCGGGCGCCGGGTCCTGCGCGGGCATGTTCACCGCGAACACGATGAGCAACCTCGCCGAGGCCCTCGGCATGGTGCTGCCCTACGGCGGCAGCGCCCCCGCGGTCTACGCCGAACGGCTCTGGATCGCCAAGGAAACGGGGCAGGCGATCGTGCGCCTGGTGCGGCGGAACCTGCGGCCGCGGGACATCCTGACGCGGGAGGCCTTCGAGAACGCCATCGTCTGCGACATGGCGCTCGGCGGCTCGACGAACAGCGCCCTCCACCTGCCGGCGATCGCTTACTACGCCGGCGTGGAGCTCACGCTGTCCGATTTCGGGCTCTTCACGGACACGACCCCGCACCTCACCACGCTCGCCCCCGCCGGGCCCCACCACGTCGTCGACTTCTTCCACGCGGGCGGGATCCCGGCCGTGCTGGCCGAGTTGCGCCGTGCGGGGCTCGTGCGCGAGAAGGCGCTGACCGTGACCGGGATGCCGGTCGGCAGGATGCTGCGCGCCGTGCGCGCCGGCATCCGCGACACCTCCGTCATCCGCACCTGCAAGGATCCCGTGCACGCGACCGGCGGGCTCGCCGTCCTGCGGGGGAACCTCGCCCCCGACGGGGCGATCGTCAAGCAGGCCGCCGTGGCCGAGGAGATGCTCGACCACACCGGGCCGGCCCGCATCTTCGACTCCGAGGAGGAGGCCTTCCGGGCGATCACCGGCGGCAAGATCCGCAAAGGCGACGTCGTGGTCGTGCGCTACGAGGGGCCGCGCGGCGGCCCGGGGATGCAGGAGATGCTCTCCCCGACGGCGGCGCTCGCCGGCATGGGGCTCGACCGGGAGGTGGCCCTCATCACCGACGGCCGCTTCTCCGGGGCGAGCCGCGGTTCGGCCGTGGGCCACATTTCCCCGGAGGCGGCCGCCCGGGGGCCGCTCGCCGCCCTGCAGGAAGGCGACCTCGTGCGGATCGACATCCCGGGGAGGCGACTGGAGGCGAAGCTCAGCGCCCGGGAGATCCGGCGGCGGCTGGCGGCGCTGCCCCCCTTCGAGCCGAAGGTCCGCACCGGCTACCTCGCGCGCTACGCGCAGATGGTCTCGAGCGCGGCGCAGGGCGCCGTCTTTCCCCGGTAGCGGAAGGGGGGGGCGCGGCGGGGGTCAGTCTTCTTCCTCGGCCAAGGCCCGCTGCAGGCGGTAGAGGGGGGTCGGCTGAGTCCAGCGGTTGAGCGCCCCCTCGTAGAACCACTTGTCGGGGAACCCCCGGCGGGTCGTGAAGACCGGGTGCTCCGCCCAGCGGATCAGGTCCTCGTAGGCGGTGCGCAGCCGGCGGAAGAGCGCCGAGTCGCCGCCCTGGTCGGGGTGGACTTCCTTCGCCCGCCGCCGGAAGGCGCGCTTGATGATCTGCTGCAGGTTGGGCGAGTGCAGGTCGCGCGCGCGCAGCTTGAGACAGGTCATGGAACGGGCCATGCGCGAGGGCTCGCGCACCTCGAGCGGCCGCACGCAGTGGATGTCCCCCGGGATGGGACGGGCCTTGGAGAGGATGAGGCGGGTGGCGAGGTAGCGCTTCTTGGTGCGGCGGACCTCGTCCCACCAGGCGTTGCCGAGGTCGTTGAACATGCGGCAGAAGTCCTCGACCGGCTTTTTCCCCCGGCGGCGCGGGTACATGAAGCTCAAGAGGTCGCTCGAGTTGTAGGGCAGCATGTCGAGGATGATGAGCGTCTCGGTGAAGTAGAAGGTGGCGTAGCGGATCTGGAGCGTCTGCAGGAGCCCGGTGCGCATGTTGAGGTTGTTGCGCAGCTTCTGGCGGCATTCGACGGAGCAGTAGCGGCGGCGCTTCATGTTCTCGGTCGTGCCGCACGAGAGGCAGCGCCGCAGATCGCCGTTGCCGCCGGAGAAGGGAACGGAGGGGACCCAAAGATTCATGATGCCTCGCAATCGCCGGAAACGCGGCATCCTACCACGCCGGCCAAGCCCCCGTCAAAGAACCCCGGCGGGGTCCTGACCTCCGCCCGGGGCCGTTTGGTGCGGCGCTCCTTGCCGTGTCGGCCCTGATCCGCGCCGCAGCCCGCCTCTTCCTCCGCGACGGCTTCGGCTCCGCAATGGCCCGCAGCGCCGGGGGGCCGCCGCCGCGGCCTGCAGCGCCGCCCCGGCTCGCGTCGATTGACAGGGTCGCGGCGAATGTAGGAACATATCCCCTTCGGGCCGGAGGCCCGGAGGGGAGGGAGAGCCGATGGAGCCCCGCGAGTTCAAAACGATCCGCAAAGCGCTCGAGATGACGCAGAAAGAGGCCGCCCAGGTTCTTGCCGTCTCGCTCAAGGCCGTTCACAGCTACGAGCAGGGCTGGCGGACGGTGCCGCCGGCCGTCGAACGCCAGCTCTACCTGCTGCTCGCGCGCAAGTCCGGCGCGCGGGACGGGCGCGACTGCTGGGAGGCCAGGGGCTGCCCGCCGGAGAAGCGCCGCGGCTGCCCCGCCGGACGCTGGGACAGCGGCGACCTCTGCTGGGCGATCACCGGGAGCCTCTGCGACGGGGAAGACCGCGGCAGCTGGCGCGAAAAAATGGCCGCCTGCCGCGGCTGCCCCGTCTTCGCCGCCCGCGTCCCCCTCGAGACCCTCGGCCTTCGATGAGCGAGTACATCGAACACGACAAAAACGGGGCCTCGGTCGGCATCGTCCAGAAGCGGTTCTTCACCTTCGCCCACCCGCCGGAGCGACTCCGGCTCGAAAGCGGCGCGCAGCTCGGCCCCGTGACGCTCGCCTACGAAACCTGCGGCCGGCTCTCCCCCGAGCGGGACAACGCCGTTCTCGTGCTGCACGCCCTCTCGGGGGATTCGCATGTGGCCGGCGTCTACACGGCCGAGGACGAAAAGCCCGGCTGGTGGGACTTCATGGTGGGGCCCGGCAAGGGGATCGACACGGAGCGCTGCTTCGTCATCTGCTCCAACGTCATCGGCGGCTGCGCCGGGTCGACCGGCCCGAGCTCCATCCGGCCCGAGACGGGGCGGCCCTACGGGCTCGACTTCCCCGTGGTCACCATCGGCGACATGGTCGCGGCCCAGAAGGCGCTGATCGATCATCTGGGGATCCGCCGCCTGCTTTGCGTGGTGGGCGGCTCGATCGGCGGGATGCAGGTCCTCGAGTGGACCGTGCGCTACCCGGAACGCGTCGCCTCGGCCGTCGCGCTGGCCACGACCATGAGGCACTCGGCGCTGGCCATCGCCTTCAACGAGGTCGCCCGCCAGGCGATCATGGCCGACCCGCACTGGAACCGCGGCGATTACTACGACGGGCCCAAGCCCGCCACCGGCCTCGCCGTGGCGCGCATGATCGGGCACATCACCTACCTCTCCGACGAGGCCATGCGGCTCAAGTTCGGCCGCCGGCTCCAGGACAAGAGCGATTTTTCCTTCAACTTCGACGCCGATTTCCAGGTGGAGAGCTATCTGCGCTACCAGGGGCGCAAGTTCGTCGACCGCTTCGACGCCAACTCCTTTCTTTACATCACCAAGGCGGCGGACTACTACGACCTCATCCTGCAGCACGGGGCGGGCTCGGCCGTGCGGGCCTTCGCCAAGGCCCGCGCGCGGTTCCTGGTGATCTCCTTCACCTCGGACTGGCTCTACCCGACCTACCAGTCCCGGGAGATCGTCAAGGCGCTCAAGAAGAACGGGCGGGACGTGAGCTTCTGCGAGATCGAGGCCGACTGGGGGCACGACGCCTTCCTGCTGCCCAACCCCCGGCTTTCGGCGCTGATTCACGGCTTTCTGGAAAGGGTCCTGCGTGAAGTCCGAACATCCCCGGATGCGCTATGATCTCCAGATCATCGCCTCCTGGATCGAGCCCGGCGCCCAGGTCATGGATCTCGGCTGCGGCGAGGGCGAGCTCCTGAGCTACCTGATCGCCCGCAAGGGGGTGCGCGGGGAGGGGATCGAGAAAAACGAGGAGAAGGCGGCCCATTGCATCGAGCGGGGCCTCTCCGTCCTCCAGGGCGACATGAACGTGGAGGTGCTCGATTACCCCGAAGACCGCTTCGACTACGTCATCCTCAGCCAGACCCTGCAGCAGGTCTACGAACCCGACGTCCTCATCCGCGCCATGCTGCGCATCGGGCGCCGGGGGATCGTGTCCTTTCCCAATTTCAGCCACTGGGGGATCCGGCTGCAGGTCTTCTTCACCGGCTACGCCCCGGTCTCGCGCCAGCTTCCCTACCAGTGGTACGACACGCCCAACATCCGCGTGATCACGCTCAACGACTTCCGGCGCTTCATCCGGCAGATCGGGCTCCGGATCCTCAGGGAGGCGGCGATCGACACCCACAGCGAGGACCGCTACGGCAAGATCGTGCGTTTCCTGCCCAACCTCCGGGCGACCTACGGCATTTTCATGATCGGGAAATGACCCCCGGCGCCCCCGATGCGCCACGGGGGAAAGGACCGCCGCCGATGAAGATCGTCTCCATCGCCGTCAGCCGCAAAAAGGGAACCCCCAAGACACCGGTCGCGGAGGCCCGCCTCAGCCCCGAGCACGGACTCGAGGGGGACGCCCATGCCGGTCCCTGGCACCGGCAGGTGAGCCTGCTCGCCTCCGAGCGCATCGAGGACGCCCGCCGCCGGGGGCTCGAGGTCTCCTTCGGCGACTTCGCCGAGAACATCGCCACCGTGGGCGTCGACTGGAAGGCCGTGCCCGTCGGGACCCGCGTGCGCCTCGGCCCCGAGGCGGTCCTGGAGATCACCCAGATCGGCAAGGAGTGCCACACCCGCTGCGCCATCTTCTACAAGGCGGGTGACTGCATCATGCCCCGCGAGGGGGTCTTCGCCCGGGTCATCCGCGGCGGGACGGTGCGCGTCGGGGACGAGGTCCGGCTGGGGCCGGAGGATTAAAGTCCGGGCGGGGGGGGACCGATAAAGAGAATGCACCGCCGTTGGGATCCGAAATTCACGCCCTGGTCGCCGGGGGGGGACCGGTTGCGCCGGCGAGAGGTTCCGCGTGTTCGTCATCATCGGATTTGCCGTCGTCCTGCTCTCCGTCCTGGGGGGGTTCGCCGAAGCGGGCGGCCCGTTCCTGGTTCTGGTCCAACCGGCTGAATTCATTATCATCGCCGGCGCGGGGCTGGGCGCGCTGCTCGCCTCCGCCCCCAAGAACGTTCTCCAGAAAATCCTCGCCAAGACGCTCGCCGCCCTCCAGGGCAAGACGATCACCAAGGCGACCTACCTCTCGGTCCTCAAGCTCCTCTACGAGCTGCTCTACATGGCCCAGAAGGAGGGGCTGATCGCTCTCGAAAAGCACATCGAGTCGCCCGCCGAAAGCGCGATTTTCTCCAAGTACCCGGACATCCTGGCGCACGGGGAGCTCGTCGCCTTCATGACCGACACCTTCCGCATGGTCATCATCGGCGGCATCGCCTCGCACGACCTCGAGGCCCTGATGGAAAGCGACATCGACACCCAGCACAACGAGGTGAAGAAGCCGAGCCAGGTCCTCTCGAAGATCGGCGACACCATGCCGGGCCTGGGGATCGTGGCCGCGGTGCTGGGCATCGTCATCACCATGCAGGCGATCGACGGCCCGGCCGGAGAGATCGGCAAGAAAGTCGCCGCCGCCCTCGTGGGGACCTTCCTGGGGATCCTGCTCTGCTACGGGTTCATCCAGCCGCTGGCCTCCAACCTCGACATCTCGGGGGAGAAGGAGATCCAGGTCTTTGAGGTCGTCAAGAACGCGATCGCGGCCTTCGCTCGGGGGTTCAGCCCGCTCGTCTGCGTCGAGTTCGCCCGCCGCAGCATTCCCGCCGAGACGCGGCCCGAGTTTGCGGAGATGGAAGCCCACGTGAAGGAAAAGCAGTGAGCGAAAGCGACAAGATCGTCATCCGCAAGGTGAAGAAACGGGGGGGGCACGAGGGCCACCACGGCGGGGCCTGGAAGGTGGCCTACGCCGATTTCGTGACCGCGATGATGGCGCTCTTCATCGTCCTGTGGATCATCGCCCACAACGCGACCATCCGCGAGTCGGTCGCGCTCTACTTTCGCGATCCCGGGGCGGTGCACAAGACGGCCTCGGGGGTGATGAACGGGGTGAGCGGGATTCGCCCGTTCACCGATACCAAAATGCACGTCCCCCCCGTCCAGTCGGACTCGGCGGTCGAGGAGAAAAAGCGCGAGGCCGAGGCGCTGCGTGAGGCGGGCGAGCGGCTGAAGGAGGCGATCGCCGCCATCCCGGATCTCGCCCGCTTCAAGGACCAGATCCAGATCACCCTGACCAAGGAGGGCCTGCGGATCGAGCTGATCGAGCAGTCCGAGGGGCTCTTCTTCGACATCGGCAGCGCCCGCCTGAAACCGGACGCGGTCACCCTCCTGCGCTTGATCGCCTCGCGCATCGGGCAGGTGCCCAACGAGGTGGTGATCGAGGGCCACACCGACAGCCGGCCTTACGCCGGCGCGGGCTACAACAACTGGGATTTGAGCACCGACCGCGCCAACGCCGCGCGCCGCGTGCTCGAAGAGGGCGGGGTGCGCGACCGGCAAATCACCAGCGTGAACGGCTACGCCGACCGCCGCCTGAAAAACCCCGCCAAGCCCTACGATTATTCGAATCGCCGCGTGACCATCCTCGTCGCGTTCGGCGCAGCCGGCGGGGAGGAGGCCCACGCCGCCGCCGGGACCCCGCCGCCGCCGCGCCGGCCCGAAAAGCCCCTGGGCAAGAGCTGACCCCCGGCGCTTTGACGCGCCCCCCCTTTCCCGCTATAGCGATCAAGAATCCCCCCTCCCCTCCGCCCGGAGGTGCCGGCCATGATGCCGCTCTTCATGCGTCGCCTGCTTGAGGAACACATCCCCGAGAGCCTCCTCCAAAAACGCCTGCGACGCCGGGAAGGGCGCTGCCATCTCGTCTTGGACCATCGGGACGAGTTGCTGCTTTCCCGGCTCGGGATCGTCTGCGACGGCCTCGGCCCCAAGCAGGTCGTCGCCCTCTGGGACGAGGTCCCGGGGCTCGCCGTGGGGGGCTGGCTGGTGATCGACAACCTCGCCATGGGAACCCCCGCCCTGGGGGGGATCCGCGTCCAGCCCGGCATCACGCCCGCGGAAGTCCACAACCTCGCCCGGGGAATGACGCTCAAGAACGCCGCGGCCGATCTCCCGTTCGGCGGCGGCAAAGCGGGCGTCGTCGCCGACCCCGAAGCCCCCCCCGCGGAGCACCGCGAGGTCATGCGGCGCTTTGCGCGCCTGCTTCGCCGCTACGGGGATCGCTACGTGCCCGGGCCGGACGTCGGCTCGAACGACGCCGACATGGAGACCGTCGCCGTCGAAAACGGGCTCGAGGGTGCGGTGTCCAAGCCCCTCGCTATGGGGGGAAACCGCATCGACGAGCTCGGGGCGGCGGCCGGCGGGGTGGTGATCGCCCTCGAGCGGCTGCTCGAGATTCTGCCCCGCCTCACCGTGCTGCCGCAGTTTGGCCGCCTGCGCGCCCCGGCGCCGGGGGAGGTGACCGTCCTGATCCAGGGGTTCGGGGCCGTGGGGGCCCATGCCGCGCGCGAACTCGCCCGGCGCCTGCCCGCGGCACGGGTCGTGGGGGTGAGCGACCGGGAGGGGGCGCTCTACGACCCGGGGGGTCTCGACGTCGAGGGGCTCTTCCGGCGCTGGAAGGAAACGGGGCTTGTGACCCGCAGGTTCTACGAGGAGTTCATCCGGATGCGGGGTGCGTCCCCGGGGCCCAAGTTTTCGAGCGCTCCCGACGACCTGCTGCGCGAATCGGCCTTCGCCTTCATCCCGGCCGCGCCGGTCTTCCAGTACCTGGGGGTCCTGCCCCACGAGGCCGCCTCCCAGCGGGTCGACCGCATGGGCGATTGGACGCTCATCGTGGAAGGGGCGAACACCTACTCCCCGGACCCCAACCGCAAGGCCGCGCGCATGCGCATGGAGCAGGCCGTCTTCCGGCAGAAGGGGGTCCTGATCGCCACCGACTATCTGGTGAACTCCGGCGGGGTCATCTTCGCCGCCCAGGAGCGGCTCATCCCCACGCCCCCCGCAATCCGCATCCCGCCTGCGCGGCTGGGCGACCGCGAGGCGGTGGGGGCGTGGCTGGAAGAACACGCCGGCGAGTTCGCGCAACTCTCCGAGAAGCGCCTGGCGGCCGGCATCGCCTTCCGGGAACGGGTGATCCGCCGCAACATGACCGAGCTCGTGGATCTCCTGGCGGCGTCCCCCGATCTCCTGCCCTGCCAGGCGGCCGAGCGGATCAGCGTGCGGCGGCTGGCCGCCCGCGAAAGCGAGCGCACCGCCCGGGACATCATGGAACCGATCCCCGCCGTGACGGTCCACGCGCCGCTCAGCGAGGCGGCTTCCCTGATCGTCGAGGGCCGCGGCAACATCGTCGCCGTTCTGGAGCCCGACGGCACGGTCGCCGGCGTCGTCACCACGTGGGACATCACGCGGGCCGTGTCCCAGGGCGCGGGCGGGGAGCGAAGCCTGGACACCGTGATGACCCGGGAGGTGATCGCCGTGCCGCCCTCCGCCCGCATCCCCGAGATCGTGCGCGAGCTCGAGCAACACCGCATCTCGGCCATGCCGGTCGTGGAA
The DNA here is from genome assembly GCA_020725555.1 of Desulfatibacillum sp. Taxonomy (GTDB): domain Bacteria; phylum Desulfobacterota; class Desulfobacteria; order Desulfobacterales; family SpSt-501; genus SpSt-501. Next base: position 139,244 of record DYEU01000010.1, on the reverse strand, counting down.
AACGGCCGGGTGCTGGGGGTCGTGAGCTCGGACCTGCTCGCCCAGCGCTACCTGCCCCAGCTGTTGCGCGCGCAGGAGGCGGCGGCCGCTCTCGGGCCCGGGGCCCGGCCGTCCTCGTGAGCGGGGGGCCTCCCCCCGCGGTCAGGCCCGTCCCTCCCTCCGCACCTGCCGGGGGAGGCGCCGCAGGCGGCGGAGGCGTGCTGCGGCGGCGTCCGCCACGAGGTAGAAGACGGGGGTGACGAAGAGGGTGAGCATCTGGGAGAAGAACAGCCCCCCCACCACGGCCAGCCCGAGCGGCTGCCGGGATTCCCCGCCGGCCCCCCAGCCCACCGCGATCGGAATCGTTCCCACGAGCGCCGCGAAGGTCGTCATCATGATCGGCCGGAAGCGGACGAGGCAGGCCTCGACGATCGCCTCCTCGGGGGGCTTGCGTTCCAGGCGCTGCGCTTCGAGGGCAAAATCGATCATGATGATGCCGTTCTTCTTGACCAGCCCGACGAGCAGGATGAGCCCGACGAAGGCGTAGATGTCGAGCGGCGCGCGGAAGAGCAGCAGCGTGACGAGGGCCCCCAGCCCGGCGAGCGGGAGCGAGGTGAGGATCGTGAGCGGGTGGATGAAGCTCTCGTAGAGAATCCCGAGCACGATGTAGATGACGAGGACCGACACCGCAAGCAACAGGCCCAGGTTTTCCATGGAGGCCGCGAAGACCTGGGCCGTCCCCTGGAACTGGGCCGTGACCGCGGGCGGGAGGATCGCTCGCGCGGCCTCCTCGAGTCGGGCGACCGCCTCGCCCAGGGCGAAGCCGGGGGCGAGGTTGAAGGAGACGGTGACCGAGGGGAGCTGGCCGCTGTGGTTGATCGTGAGCGGGCCGCTGGCGCGCTCGCTTCGGACCACCGCCTCGAGGGGGACGAGGCGGCCCCCGGCCGAGCGCACGTGCAGCAGGCCGAGCGCCTCGGGGGTCCGCTGGCGATCGGGGGTGACCTCCAGGATGACCGCGTAGGAGTTCGTGTCGCCGTAGATCGTCGAGACCTGCCGGGTGCCGAAGGCGCTGTAGAGCGCATCCTCGACCTGGGAGGCGCTCAGGCCGAGGGAGGCCGCGAGGTCGCGGTCGATGACGACGTGGAGTTCCGGGTTGCGCAGCTGCAGGTCGGTCGTGACGTCCAGGAAGCCGGGCCACGATTGGATCTCCCCCGCCAGGCGAGGGGCGGCGCGGTAGAGTTCATCCACCTCCAGGGCCTGCAGCGTGTACTGGTACTGGCTCTTGCTGACGCGGCCGCCGAGCGCGATGGCGGGCGGCACCTGGATGAACGCGCGGATCCCGGGGACGCGGGCCATTTCGCGGCGGAGCTGCTGGGCGACCTCCTCGGCCGAGGCCGAGCGCTCCTTGCGCGGCCGGAGGCGCAGCACGAGAAAGCCGCTGTTGCTGCCGCTCGAGCTCCCGGCCCGTGCGCCGGCGCTCGACATCAGCCCTTCGACGTTCGGGTTGGCGCGGGCGATCGCCATCAGCGCCCGCTGCTCGCGCTGCAGGGCATCCCAAGAGATCCCCTCGGCCGCCTCGGTGACGATGTAGAGAAGCGAGCGGTCTTCGGTGGGGATGAACCCTTTGGGGATGACGCGGAAAAGCACCGCCGTCGCGGCGAGGACGAGGACGAGCAGCCCGAGGGTGAGCCGGCGGCGGGCGATGAACCAGCGCAGGCTCCGGCCGTAGGCCGCGAGCATGCCTGCATAGAGCCTCTCGAGAAGACCGCCCGGCGGGGCCGGGGTCTCCGCCGGCGCCTCCCGGCCTTCCAGGAAGCGGCTGCAGAGCATCGGGGTCAGCGTGAGGGACACCGCCCCGGAGAGGAGGATCGCCACCCCGATCGTCACAGCGAACTCGCTGAACAGGCGCCCAAGGATTCCGCCCATGAAGAGAATGGGGATGAAGACCGCGACGAGCGAGAGGGTCATGGAGACGATCGTGAAGCCGACCTCGCCGGCCCCGTTCAGGGCGGCCTTGACCGGGCCCTCGCCCATCTCCAGGTGGCGCACGATGTTTTCGAGCACGACGATGGCGTCGTCGACGACGAAACCCACGGCGAGGATCAGGGCCATGAGCGAGAGGTTGTCGATCGAGTAGCCGAGGAGAGCCATCGCGGCGAAGGTGCCCAGCAGCGACAGCGGAATCGACAGGCTCGGGATGAGGGTGTAGGCGGGCCGCCGCAGGAAGAGAAAGATCACCAGCACGACGAGCGCGAGGGTGAAGAGCAGCGTGAACTGGACGTCCTTCACCGACTCGCGGATGGAGATCGAGGCGTCGGAGTGCACCCGCAGGGAGACCGCGGCCGGAAGCTGCGCCTCGAGCTCCGGCAGCAGCCGTTTCACGGCGGCGGCGGTCTCCACCGTGTTGGTGCCCGGCTGGCGGTAGACGGCGAGCCCGATGGCCCGGCGGTCGTCGTACCAGGCGGCCGTCTTGTTGTTTTCGACGCTGTCGAGGGCCGTGCCGAGGTCCTCGATGCGCACGGGACGGCCTTCCCGGTAGGCGACGATGACCTCGCGGTAGGGGGCGGCGGTCAGGAGGCGGCCGCTCGAGCGCACGGTGAGGGCTTGTTCGGCCCCGGAGAGGGTGCCGGTGGGCAGGTTGACGTTCGCCCGCGCGACGGCCTCGGCCACCTGGTCGAGACCCAGCCCCCGGGAGGCGAGCTCTTCGGGGTCGACCTGGATGCGCACGGCGTATTTCTGCGCGCCGAACACCTGGACCTGGGCCACCCCGCTCACCATGGAAATGCGCTGGGCGATCAGGGTCTCGCCGTACTCGTGCAACCGATGCATCGGCAGCGTGGCGGAGGTGAGGGCCAGGCGCAGGATCGGCTGCTCGGCCGGATTGATCTTGCGGAAGGTGGGCGGGGTCGGCATCTCCCGCGGCAGGTTGCGGGAGGCCCGGCTGATCGCCACCTGGACGTCCTGGGCGGCGGCGTCGATGTCGCGGTGGAGGGCGAACTGCAGCGTGATCTGGGTCTGGCCGAGCGCGCTGCTCGAGGTCATCGAGTCCAGGCCGTCGATCGCCGAGAATTCGCGTTCGAGGGGGGTGGCCACCGAGGAGGCCATCGTCGCCGGGCTCGCCCCCGGAAGCGAGGCCGTCACCTGGATCGTGGGGAAGTCGACGTTGGGCAGGTCGCTCACCGGCAGCCGCCGGTAGGCGAGCAGGCCGAAGAGGAGAACGGAGGCCATGACCAGCGTGGTCATGACCGGCCGCCGGATGAAGGGCGCGGAAACGTTCATGGGGAGACGACCTGAACCCGCGCACCGGCCGTGAGCCGGATCTGGCCTTCGACGACGACCGCCTCCCCGGCGGTCAGGCCGGCCCGGACGACAACCGCCTCGTCGACCGTCGGCCCCGTCTCGACCGGCCGCGGCTCGGCCGTTGCCTCGGGGGTCACCACGTAGACGAAGTCGCCCTGTTGCCCGGACTGCAAAGCGACGGCCGGGATGACGAGCGCCTCGGGCAGGGTCGTGAGGGTGAGCACCGCCTGGACGAATTGCCCGGGCCACAGCCGGCGGTCGCGGTTTTCGAAGCGGGCCTTGAGGAGCACGGTCCCCGTCTGCGCGTCCACCTGGGGATCGAAAAACTCGACCCTCCCGGTTTCCGGCACGGCTCCGGCACCGGGCAGCACCGCCTCGACCGCCAGGGCTTCCCCGGCGGCCCGGCGGGCGGCGATTTCCGGCAGGTGCCGCTGGGGCACGGCGAAGCGGACGAAGACGGGCTGGACGCGGTAGAGCTCCACCAGGCCGCCCTTGTCGTCGTTCGCCTTGATCTGGGCCCCCTCGTCCACGAGCCTTAGGCCGGCCACGCCGTCGAGCGGCGAGCGGATGAAGCAGTATTCGTGCTGGAGAAGGGCGCGATCCAGGGCGGCCCGGTCGGCTTCCACCGTGGCCCGCAGGGCTTTCGCGTTCGCCAGCAACTGTTCGTAGCGGTCGGCGCTCACGGAATTCCGGGCGGCGAGCTCGGCGTAGCGGCGGATGTCGCGCTCGGCCTTTTCGGCGAGCGCCTCGTCGCGCTCCAGGCGGGCGCGGGCCTCCCGGACCGCGGCCTCGTAGGGGCGCGGGTCGATCGTGAAGAGCAGCGCCCCCCGCGCGACCTGGTCCCCCTCGCGGAAATGGACCCGCCGGAGCTGCCCATCGACCTGCGCCTTGACGAGCACGGCGGCGTCCGCCTCCACCGTGCCGACGGCGCGGAGCCGGATCGGGACGGGCCGGCGTTCGGCGAGGGCCGTTTTGACCGGGACCGGGGGCCGCGGGGGGCCGGAAGGCGGCGTTCCCTCGCTGCGCAGCGCAACCCAGGCCGCCAGTCCGGCCGCGCCGAGGAGGACCAGGACGAGCCGCGGGAAGATCCGGGAGGAGCGGCGGGGAGCGGGGTGCGGGGCGGGCGGGGTGTCGGAACGGGCGGTGTGTGTCATCTTCGGTTGGCGCTTGAAAGCATCCACGGGCCATGATCCCACGGCGATAGCCCCAAGGCAAGGGCTCCCGCGAAGCCGGCCGCTGCGCGCCTCAGCGTCGGGTGAACTCAAAGCCGGGCAGGCTCACGGCGCGCTCTAAGCGCGAAAGCCCCCAGCTTGCCAGCGAGACGAGCAGAAGGTAGACCCCCCCCACCACGAAAAAGACCTCGAGGTACTTGAAAAAGAGCGAGGCGAGGATCTTCGCCTCGCCGGTCAGCTCGATGCAGGTGATCGTGTAGGCGAGCGAGGAGTACTTGATCAGGTAGATCAGTTCGTTGCCGCAGCCGGGGATCGCCCGCCGGATGGCTTGGGGCAACAGGATCGAGCAGACCGCCCGCCCGCGGCTGAACCCCAGGGCGCGCGCCGCCTGCAGCTGGCCCTGTCGGATCGAGCGCAGCGCCCCGCGGACGTACTCCGCGTGGTAGGCGCCGCCGCAGAGCGAGAAGCCGATCACCGCCGCGGTGTAGGGGCTGAGATAAATGCCGAGTTGCGGCAGCCCGAAATACCAGAGGTAGAGCTGCACCATGAGCGGAAAGCCCCGAAACACGAGCCCGTAGCCTTCGGCCGCCCGCCGCCAGAGGGGCCTCCCGTAGACGCGCAGCGTTCCGGCGAGCACCCCGATCGCGAGCCCCAGGAGGGCCGAGGGGAGGATGAGGGCGATCGAGACCTTCAGCCCGCGCCAGAGGGCGGGGGCGAGCTCCTGGGTGTAGAAGGAGAGGTCGGCCACGGCGGTTCCCCCCTCACGCGGGGGCCTCGGCGGGTCCCGCGTGCAACCCCGCGATCCGCGCGCAGAAGGCGCGCGTGCGCTCGAGGCGGGCGTTTCGCAGGATGACCTCGGGCGGTCCCTGCTCGAGGATCACGCCGTTTTCCATGAAGAGGATCTCGTGGGCGAGCTTGGCGGCGAAGCCGAGCTCGTGGGTGACCAGCAACATGGTCATGCCGCCCGCGGCGAGGTCGCGGATCACGGCGTGGACCTCGCCGATCAGCTCCGGGTCGAGGGCCGAGGTCGGCTCGTCGAGGAGCATGACCTCGGGGTCCATGGCGAGGGCGCGGGCGATCGAAACGCGCTGTTTCTGCCCGCCCGAGAGCTCGGCGGGGTACTTGTGGGCGTGCTCCCGGAGGCCCACGCGGCCGAGCTCCGCGAGGGCGCGCTCGCGGGCCTCGCGCCGCGGGATCTTCTTCACCCGCACCAACCCGATCTGCACATTGTCGAGCGCGCTGAGGTGATCGAAGAGGTTGAAGTCCTGGAAGATCATGCCGACCTTCTGGCGGTAGGCGCAGAGGCGCGGCTTGTCGGCCGGGTCGATCGGCTGCTCGTGCAGCAGCACCCGCCCGCGCTCGAAGCCGACGAGAAAGTTGATGCAGTGCAGCAGTGTGCTCTTGCCGCTGCCCGAAGGGCCGATGATCACCTTGATGTCGCCGGGGAAGAGCTCGAGCGAAACCCCCTTCAGCACCTCCTGGGCGGCGAAGCGCTTGTGGATGCCTTCCAGGCGCAGGATCGGCCGGCGCGGGTCCATGGGTTCGGGGCCTCCCTCAGCGCAGGTAGCCCGCCAGGGCGAAACGCTCCTCCAGCCGGTGCAGGAGGCGGGTCCCCGCCCAGGTGAGCCCCATGTAGATCAGGCCGACCAGCAGGTAGAGCCAGAAGTGCTGGTAGGTGCGCGCGGCGGTGTGGTGCGTGCGCGCCATGAGCTCGGCGACCCCCAGGGCGTAGGTGATGGCCGAGTCCTTCATGAGCACCGTGTATTCGTTTGACCAGCCGGGCAGGGCGAGCCGCAAGGCCTGCGGCAGGACGACGAAGACGATGGCGCGGCCGTCGCTCATGCCGATCGCCCGCGCGGCCTTCATCTGCCCCTCCGGGACGGAGAGGATCGCCCCGCGCAGGATCTGGGCCTGGTAGGCGGAGCTGATCAGTCCCAGCACGAGGATCGCCACGCTGAAGGGGGTGAGGTCGATCTCGAGCGCGCCGAGGATGCCGAAGTAGATCAGAAAGAGCAGGACCAGCAGGGGGATCCCGCGGAAGAACCAGACGTAGACGCCGATTCCGCGCCGGAGCCCGCGGGGGCCGTACACCTCCCCCACCGCCAGCAGGAGGCCGAGGGCGAACCCCATGGAGAGGGCGCCGGCGACCACCGTGAGCGTGGTGCCGACCCCTCCCAGGATGTAGGGAAGTCCCTCGAGGATCGCCGCCAGGCCTCTATGCATGGAGGGTCAAGACGCCGGGAAGGCCGCGGCGGGGCGCGGCCTTCCCGGGAATCGGTCTGCGCGGGGAGGGCGGCGGGGCCGGCCCCCCCGCCCGGCGCTCAGCGCAGGTCCCATTTCTTCACGAGCTCCGGGAAGCTCGGGGAGGCCTTGAGCCGCTTCCAGCCCTCGTTCAGCTTGTTGAGCAGCTCGGTGTCGTCCTTGCGCACGGCATAGCCGTAGTTCGTGTCGGGCTGGCCGTAGTCGCCGATGCTCTTTACCTTGAGCCCCTTGTCCCGGGCGTTTTTGAGGGCGGTGTTCGAAACCGCGGCGCAGTCGGCGCGGCCGTTGGCCACGTCCTCGATCGCCAGCGGGGTCGTGTCGTAGAACTTGAGCTCGAAGGAATAGCCCTTCTTCAGGAGATGTTCGGTCATCCACTTGGACTCGGCGCTCCCGCGCAGGAGGGCGATCTTGCGGCCGGGCTCGAGGCACTGTGTCGGGGTGAGGGGGGAATCCTCGCGCACGACGAGCCGCTGCTGCACGGTCCAGTAGGGCTCCGTGAAATTGACGGCCGCCTGCCGCTCGGGGGTGATGCTCATGCCGGAGGCGATGATGTCGATTTTCTTCGACTGCAGCGTGGGGACGATCGCCGCCCAGTCGGTCGGCTGGTGTTTGACCTTGAAGCCCATTTCGCGGGCGATCCAGTCGAGGGCGTCGATGTCGAACCCCGCGGGCTTGCCGTTTTTGTCCACGAACGAAAACGGCGGGTAATCCGCGTCGAAGCCGTTGATGTAGACCTTTTCCTGGGCTCCGGCCGGCGTCCCGAAGAGCACGCAGGCGCAGAGCACCGCCCCGAGGACTGCAACCGTCTTCTTTCCCATCTCCGATCTCCTTCCGCGTGAACTGGGGCCGCACGACGGCGACCGCCGGCGGGTCCCCCGCCCCCGCCCGGGCGACCCCGGGGGAGGCCGGTCCCGCCGCATGCTTCTCCATAGACCAAAGCCCCGGCGGCGACAAGCCTTCCGCTCAAGCGCGATTGCCCGCTTCCGGCTCCTCCGGCTCGCGCCGCACGAGCACCTTGTCCACGCGGTGGCCGTCCATGTCGACGACCTCGAAGCGGAACCCCTTCCAGGCGAAGCTGTCGCCCGCTCGCGGAATGCGGTCGAGGTAGGCCATCACCATGCCGCCGAGGGTCTGGTAGAGGTTTTCGTCCTCGTAGGGGAGTTCCTCGAGGTCGAGGACTTCCTTGAGTTCGTCCGCCGGGACCTTCCCGTCCATCAGGTAGGAGCCGTCTTCGCGGCGGATGATTTCCTCCGCGTCGTCCTCTTCCGGGGTGGGGATGTCGCCCACGATCGCCTCGAGGACGTCGCTTGTCGTCACCAGGCCCTGGAAGCCGCCGTGCTCGTCGATGACCACGGCGACATGGGTGCGCTTCTTCTTGAAGCGCTCGAGCACCGCGAGGGCGGACATGGTTTCGGGGATGAAGAGCGCGGGACGCAGGATGGCCCGCAGGTCGGTCGGCCGGCACCCCAGGTGCTGGGAGAGGAGATCCTTCGTGTTCACCATGCCGATCACGTGGTCGATCTCGTCCTCGGCGACCGGGTAGTGGGTGTGCGAGGAGGAGGTGATCTTGCGCTGGATCTCCTCGGGGGGGTCGTTGACGTCGAGCCAGATGACGTCCGGCCGGGGGGTCATGATCGCGCTCACCGTGCGGTCGCCCAGGCGGAAGACGCGCTCGACCATTTCCTGCTCGGTCGGCTCGAAGACCCCCTCCTGCGTCCCTTGCTCGATCATGAGCTTGACCTCTTCCTCGGTGACCGAGGCCTCGGCCGAGGGCTTGATCGCAAAGAGGCGCAGGACGAGGGTCGAGGTGCAGGCGAGCAGCCGCACGAGCGGTGCGGCCAGCCAGGCGAGCGAGCGCATCGCCGGGGCGAACGCGGCGGCCAGCCGCTCGGCGTGCTGCAGGGCGATCTGCTTGGGGACGAGCTCGCCGAGGATCAGGGTGAGAAAGGTGATCCCCAGCACGACGGCGCTCAGGCTCACGGCCGCACCGTGGGGGGCGACCCAGGAGATGCGGTTCAACTCCGGGGCGAGCCGGTCGGCGATCGTCGCCCCGCCGTAGGCGCCGGCCAGGATGCCGACGAGCGTGATGCCGATCTGCACCGTGGAGAGAAAGGAGGCGGGGTGGTTGGCGAGCTCGAGGGCGATGCGCGCCCGCTCGTCGCCTTCCTCGGCCCGCTGCTGGAGGCGGGCCTTGCGGGAGGAGACGATCGCGATTTCGGCCATGGAAAACAGGCCGTTGGCGACGATCAGCGCGAGGAGGACGATGAGCTGGGTACTGAATGACTCCATGTGAGGGTGCCGCAAGCGAACGGGATGGGGGGAGCTTCTCCGGTGGCCGTCGGCGACTTCCGCCCGCACTATAGGCGAGAGCGCAGGGCATGACAATCCCTTTTTCAGGGCGCCACGCGGCGGTAAGCCGCCTCGGCCGCGCTTCAGCCGGCGAGGAGGCCCCAGGCCATGCGGCTGGCGACGAGGAGCAGAAACCCCGCGAAAATCCGCTTCAGCCGCGAAACCGGCAGGCGGTGGGCGAGCCGGGCGCCGAGCGGGGCGGTGAGCATGCTGAAGAGGGCGATCCCCAGCAGGGCGGGCAGGTGCAGGAAGCCCAGGTTCAGGGGGGGCAGCGCGGACAGGCCCCAGCCGTTCACGATGTACCCCAGCGTCCCGGCCACGGCGATCGGAAAGCCGATGGCCGCGGAGGTCCCGATCGCCTGGTGCAGGGGCACGTTGCACCAGGCGAGGAAGGGTACCGAAAGCGAGCCGCCGCCGATGCCGACCAAGCTGGAGACGACCCCGATCACCGTCCCGGCCGCGAACATGCCGGCCGTGCGGGGAAGCTCGCGGGTCGGCTTGGGCTTGTAGTCGGCGAGCATCTGCACGGCGACGTAGTAGAGGAAGCAGACGAAGAAGACCTTGAGGGCGTGCGTCGAAAGCCAGGCGGCGATCCAGGTGCCGCCGAAGGTGCCGAGGAGGATCCCCGGGGTGATGCTCCAGACGACCGGCCAGCGCACCGCCCCGCGCCGGTGGTGGGCGCGGAAGCTCGAGATCGAAGTGAAAACGATGCTCCCGAGCGAGGTGGCGAGCGCCATCTGCATGATGTGCTGGGGGGCGAACCCCTGGGCGTTGAAGAGAAAGACGAGCATGGGGACGATGACGATGCCGCCGCCCACGCCGAGCAGACCGGCCAAGATGCCGGCGAAGGCGCCGAAGACGGGATAGAGCAACCAGAGGAGCATGCCGGGGATCCTCCCTGCGGGCGCGGATTGGGCGGGGACTATACTCCCGTTGGGCGGGCAGGGAAAGGAAAACCCCACCCCGCGGCCGCCTTGCCCCCTGCGGCGGATCTCTGGTAAGGGGCTTTCCGGGGGTGCTTCTTCTGCCAGGGAGGTGGCCGGTGCGGGTCGTCATGGCCGCGGCCGAAAACGCGGCGCTGCGCGGCGGCAAGGTGGGGGGGTTGGCCGACGCCGTGGCGGGGTCCGCCGCGGGGCTCGCCCGCCTCGGCTGCCGCGTCGCGGTGGTCACCCCCGCCTACGGGTTTCTCCACCGCCTCAACCCCGCCCGCCCCCTGGCCGAGGTCGCCTTCCCCTTCGGCGGCGGCGAGGAGCGGGCCGCGCTCTTCGAGCTCCGCCCCGCCGCCGGTGCGCACCCCGGGGTGCGGCACCTCGTCATCGATCACCCCGCCTTTTCGGAGGGCGCCGCGCGTCGGGAGATCTACCGCTGCGACCCGCCGCAGGCCCCCTTCGCGACCGACGCCACGCGTTTCGCCCGGTTTGCCGCGGCCTTCTGCCGCGCCCTCGCCTCCGGCGCCCTGGGCGCGGCCGAGGTGTTGCATCTCCACGACTGGCACACCGGCTGGATCCTCCTGCTGCGGCGTTGCGATCCCGGCCTGCGCGCGCCCGCCGGGCTGCGCACCGTGTTTTCGATCCACAACCTCGCCCTCCAGGGGATCCGCCCCTTCGCGGGCGACCCCTCGTCGCTTTGCGCCTGGTTCCCGCACCTCTCCTTTCCGCGCGCGGAGATCGCCGACCCCCGCTGGCCGCACTGCGTGAACCCCATGGCGGCGGGGATCCGCTTCGCGGACACGGTGCACACGGTTTCCCCCTCGTACGCCCGGGACATCCTGCTGCCGAGCGACCCGCCGCGGTTCTACGGCGGCGAAGGGCTGGAGGCCGACCTGCAGGCGGCCGCGGCCGAGGGCCGCCTGCACGGGATCCTGAACGGCGCCCCCGAAGAGGACCCCCCGGCGGGGGCGGAGCCCGATGCCCTCGGGGCGCTCGGGGAGACCCTGCGGGAGGCGGTGCGGGGCTGGGCGGGGGGCGCGGCGGCCGTGCCGGCGGTGCATTTCGTCGCCCACGGCAGGCTGGAGGAGATCTCCCGCCGGGGCCTTCGCCCGCGCCCGCTGCTGACGGCGGTCACGCGGGTGGTCCCCCAGAAGCTCTTTCTCCTGCAGGCGCCCGCGGACGACGGCCGGCCGGCCCTCGAGCATCTCCTCGACCGGATCGAGCCCGAGGGGCGGTTTTTGCTTCTCGGCGCGGGGGACCCCGGGGATGAGGGGTTTCTTGCGGCGACGGCGGCGCGCCGCCGCGGCCTGATCTTTCTGAACGGTTACGCGGAGGAGGCGGCGCGGGCCCTCTACCGCGCCGGGGATCTCTTTCTCATGCCGAGCTCCTTTGAGCCGTGCGGGATTAGCCAGATGCGGGCCATGGCCGCCGGCCAGCCCTGCCTCGTGCACCTCGTGGGGGGCCTGCGGGACACCGTGCGGCCGGGCGAAAACGGCTTCGGCTTCACGGGGCGGACCGTCGCCGAGCAGGTGCGGGGACTGCTCGGTGCCTGCGACGAGGCCCTCGAGCTCCTGCGCCGCCGCCCCCGCGAATGGGAAGCCCTCCGGCGGCGGGCGGCGGAGACGCGTTTTTCGTGGGAGGAGGCGGCGCGGGCCTATCTGGAGCGGCTCTACCGGCCGCGCCCCGCCTGAGGCGGCTTCCCGCCAGCCGCCGCCGCCAGGGCGCGGAAGAGCTTGAGCGCGAACGGGTCCTCGCGAAAGGTGCCCTCCGGGTGCCACTGGACGCCCAGCACGAAGGGCTTGCCCGGGTACTCGAGCGCCTCGATCACCCCGTCGCGGGCCCACGCCGCGGGGCGCAGGCCCGGCGCCACCTCCTTGACCGCCTGGTGGTGCTTGCCGTTCACCCAGATTTCGCGTCGGCGCAGGATGCGCGCGAGCAGGCTTCCCTCCTCGATCCGCACCGTGTGCGTGAGAACGGCCTTGTCGGCCTTGGGCGTGTGGCAGATCGCCTCCGGGAGCTGGGAGGCGATGTCCTGGTAGAGGCTCCCCCCCAGGGCGACGTTCAGCACCTGGATGCCGCGGCAGACCCCGAGCAGCGGCACCCCCCGATCCACGGCCAGGCGCGCAAGCGCGATCTCCATCCCGTCGAGCGCCTCGTCCACCTCGCCCAGGCCGGCCGCGGGCTCCTCGCCGTAGCGGCGGGGGTGCACGTCGGGACCGCCGCTCAGGATCACCCCCTGGACCCCCGCGAGAACCCGCCGCAGGCTCTGCGCGCTCTGGGGGGTGGGGATCAGCACCGGGGCGCCGCCCGCCGCCAGCACCGCCTGGCTGTAGTCGGAGAAGGTGTAATCCAGGAAATGGCCGAGCGAATAGAGGCCCCAGGCCCCGCCGGTCAGGCGGGAGCAGGTGATGCCGATCAGGGGCGGGGACGAGGAGGGGTGCGCGTTCGCGGTCATCGGTTCCTCCCTCACGCCTCGAAGGTCCCCTTCACGCGGGGCTTGCCGCGTTCCACCATGCACCGCCCCCGGGCGAAGACCGTGTCGATTGCGAGCTTGCGGTCGAGGAGGAGCAGGTCGGCGTCCTTCCCCGGGGCGAGGCTCCCCTTGCGGTCGAAGAGGCCGGCGCGCCGCGCGGGGTTCGCGGTGACGAGCGGCAGCGCCTGAGCGAGCGGGAGCCCCTCCGCAACGAGACGGCGCCAGTCCTCGGTGAGGCTTTCGATCTCGCCCACGGCCAGCCGCACGACGCGGCCGCGGGCGTCGAAGACCGGCATCGACCCGTTCGAATCCGAGCTCAGGCTGATCCGCTCGAGGGGGACCCCGGCCGCGAGCGCCTGCTGCACCGCCTCGGCCACGGTGGGTCGGAAGTTCAGGTTCCTCCCCCGGGCCGTGAGGTCGATGAAGCCTCCCTCGCGGGCAAAGGCGATCGCCTCCTCGAGCAGGGCCGGCGTCCGGTTCACGTGGGTCGGCAGGAACTGCCCGATCGGGATCTCGGTTTCGCGCACCAGGCGACGCAACGGCTCAAGCCCGCGCGGCCCGGCCCCGACGTGCAGGTGCACCAGCCCCGCCTTGCCTCCCAGCATGCCGCCCACGCGCGCCTCGGCCGCGATGCGGCAGAGCTCCTCGAAGGTCGGCTGCGAGGAGCGGTGGTCGGAGATGGCGACCTCGCCGACGCCGATCACCGCCGGCAGCAGGGCGAGGTCCTTGCGCAGGCTGCCGGTGACGGTGGCGAGCGGCAGCTGGTAGGAGCCGCTGTAGACGAAGGCCGAAATCCCCTCGGCGGCAAGCTGCATCGCCTTGGCGAGGAGGCTTTCGGGCCGGCGCGTGACGTCGTCGGTGCCGAGGAGGCCGACCACGGTGGTCACCCCCGCGCGGGTGATCCGCGAGAGCGTGATCTCGGGGGCGCGGCTCGCCGGCCCCGCCTCGCCCCCGCCGCCCAGGAGGTGGACGTGCAGGTCGACGAAGCCCGGGACGGCGTATTTCCCCGCGGCCGAAAGGCGCCGCGCCGCGAAATCCCGCGGCAGTTCGATCCGCGGGGCGATGCGGGCGATCGTTTCGCCGGCGAGGAGGAGGTCGTTGCGGCCGAGGGGCTCCGGGGCGTAGACCTCGGCGCCGGTGATCAGGGTGAAGAACGGGGCGGGCGGGCGCGGCGTCATGGGCGTTTCCTCCTTCCGGGGCGGGGGGCCGGGTCCGGCGTGTCCTTTCAGTACAGGTGGCAGGCGACCTGCCTTCCGTCCGCGAGCGGCCGGAAGGCCGGCTCCTCGTTGCGGCAGACGGCCATCGCCCGGGGGCAGCGGGTGTGAAAGCGGCATCCGGGCGGGGGGCTCACGGGGCTCGGCACGTCGCCTTCGAGGACCGGCCCGGCTTCGCGCCGGCGGGGGTCGGTCTTCGGGACGGCGGCGAGCAGCGCCTGGGTGTAGGGGTGGGCCGGCTGCTCGAAGAGGGCGCGCTTGGCGGCGAGTTCGACGATTTTCCCGAGGTACATCACGGCCACGCGGTCGCTGATGTGCCGGATGACGCCGATGTTGTGGGAGATGAACAGATAGGTCAGCCCGAAGCGCGCCTGGAGGTCGCGCAGGAGGTTCAGGATCTGGGCCTGCACGGAGACGTCGAGGGCCGAGGTGGGCTCGTCGGCGACGATCAGCCGCGGCCGGGTGGCGATCGCCCGCGCGATCCCGATCCGCTGCCGCTGCCCGCCGGAGAACTCGTGGGGGTAGCGGCCGAGCTGGTCGCGCCGCAGCCCGACGGCCTCGAGCAGCTCGGCGACCCGGTCGTCGCGCTCGGCGCGGCGGGCGATGCCGTGGATCTCCATGGGGCGGCCCACGATTTCGGCGACCGTCATCCGCGGGTTGAGCGAGGCGAAGGGGTCCTGGAAGATGATCTGGAAGGAGCGCCGGCGGGCAAGCAGCGCGCGGCGGTCGAGCCGGCCGAGGGATTCACCCTCGAAGAGGACCTCGCCCGCCGTGGGCTCGATCAGGCGGAGGACGAGCCGGCCGGCCGTGGTCTTGCCGCAGCCGGATTCGCCGACGAGGCCCAGGGTCTCCCCGGCGCGGATGGCGAAATCGATCCCGTCCACGGCGCGGACGAAGAGCTTCTTGCCGGCCAGGCCGCGCGTCACCGCAAAATGCTTCACCAGGCCGCGGACCTCGAGCAGCGCGTTCGTCATGGGCCCTCCCCCTCCGGGTAGAGGTGGCAGGCGACGCGGTGCCCGGCGGCGACCCCGCGCATGGCCGGCCGCTCGCGGTCGCAGGGAGCGAAGCGCCGCTCGCAGCGCGGGTGGAAGGGGCAGCCCGCGGGAGGCCGGGAGAGGTCCGGCACCGTCCCGGGGATGACGGCGAGGGATTCCCGCTCCTGCTCGACGGGCGGGATCGCGCCCCAGAGGCCCCGGGTGTAGGGGTGGCGCGGGGCCTCGAAGATCTCGACGACGCCCGCCTCCTCGACGATCCCGCCCGCGTACATGACCGCCACCCGGTCGCACATCTGGGCCACGACCCCGAGGTCGTGGGTGATGAGCAGGATGGCAGTGCCGAGCTCGCGGCGCATCTCCTGGAGCAGCCGGAGGATCTGGGCCTGGATGGTGACGTCGAGCGCGGTGGTGGGCTCGTCGGCGATCAGGAGGGCGGGACGGCAGGAGAGCTCCATGGCGATCATCACCCGCTGCCGCATGCCGCCGCTCAGCTGGTGGGGGTAGCAGCGGGCGACCTTTTCCGCCTCGGGGATGCGCACGCGGGCGAGCATCGCGACCGCGGCCTCCCAGGCCTTCTCGCGGCCCAGCCCCTGGTGGAGGGCGATGACCTCCCGCATCTGCTCGCCCACGCGAAAGACGGGGTTGAGCGAGGTCATCGGCTCCTGGAAGATCATGGAGATCTCTTTGCCGCGGAAGGCGCGCATCCGCTCGGGGGGGAGGGAAAGGAGCTCGGTTTCCTTGAAGCGAATTGCGCCGGAGACGATTTTCCCCGGCGGGAAGGGGATGAGCCGCAGGATGGAGAGGGCGGTCACCGATTTGCCGCAGCCGGTTTCGCCCACGATTCCGAACACCTCGCCCTCGGCGATGTCGAAGGAGACGCCGTCGAGCGCGCGGACGACCTTGCCGGCCGAGAAGAAGTGGGTCCGCAGATCGCGCACGGAGAGAAGCGGCGCCATGGCGGGGCTAATCCTTGAGCCGCGGGTCGAGCGAGTCCCGCAGGCCGTCGCCGAAGAGGTTGAAGCCCATCACCACGAGCATGATGGCCAGCCCCGGGAAGGTGGCGACATGCGGGGCGGTGATGAGGTAGGGGCGGGCGTTCGAGAGCATCGCCCCCCACTCGGGGTGCGGCGGCTGCACCCCCAGGCCGAGAAAGCTCAGCCCCGAGGCGGTGAGCAGCACCGTCGCCATGCGCAGCGTCGTCTGGATGATGATCGGGGCCATCGCGTTCGGCAGCAGGTGGCGGAAGAGGATGCTCGCGTCCCCCTCGCCGGCGGCGCGCGCCGCCTCGACGAACTCTTTCTCCTTCAGGCTCAGGATCGAGCCGCGCACGATGCGCGCAAACTGCGGGATGGAGTAGATCCCGGCCGCGAGCATCAGGTTGAGGAGCCCGGGCCCGAGGACGGCGATGATCGAAATGGCGAGGAAGATCCCGGGAAAGGCGAGCAGAATGTCCATCGCGCGCATGATCCCGTGGTCCGCCCAGCCGCCGTAGTAACCGCCCACAAGCCCGAGCAGGCAGCCGGCGGCGAGGGCGATCAGGACGGCGACGAGCTGGATCTGGAGCGAGACGCGCGCGCCGTAGAGGATCCGGCTGAAGATGTCGCGGCCGAGCTCGTCGGTGCCCAGCCAGTGCTCGGCCGAGGGCGGCTCGAGCCGCCGGCCGAGGTCCCCCCGGTCGGGGGCGAAGGGGGCGATCGCGGGGGCGAAAATCGCGGTGAAGACGAAGACGGCCACGACGGCGCCGCCGACGAGGGCTGCGCGGTTGCGCCGCAGGCGCCGCCAGACCTCGGCCGCCTGGCTGGTCCGGGGGAGGGGCTCACTCATAGCGGATCTTCGGGTCGAAGAGGGCGTAGGCGATGTCCGTGAGCAGGTTCACCAGCACGAAGGTCGTGGCGACGAGCAGCATCGCCCCCTGCACCACGGCGTAGTCGCGCTGGAAGATGCCCTCGACCATCAGCCGGCCGACCCCGGGGAGCGAAAAGACGGTCTCGGTCAGCACCGCCCCGCCGAGCATGTAGCCGAACTCGAGGCCGAAGACGGTGATCACCGGGATCATCGCGTTCTTGAGCGCGTGCTTGTAGATCACCACCGTCTCCCGCAGGCCGTTCGCCCGCGCGGTGCGGATGTAGTCCTGGCGGATGACCTCGAGCATCGAGGCGCGCGTCATGCGGGCGATCACGGCCGCCGAGGCCGCCCCGAGGGCGATCGCGGGCAGGATGAGGTGGCGGAGCTCGCCCGAGCCGCCGGCGGGGAACCAGCGCAGGTGCACGGAAAAGACGAGCATGAGCAGCAGCCCCAGCCAGAAAATCGGCATGGAGATGCCGAGGAGGGCGCCGACCATGCTCGCGTGGTCGAAGAGCGAGTACTGGCGGGTGGCCGACACCACGCCGGCGACCAGGCCGATGGCGGCCGCGATCAGGATCGAAAGGAAGGAAAGCTGCACCGTGAAGGAGAAGCGCTGCAGGAGCAGGCGGATCACCGGCTCGCGGTTGCGGATGGAGATGCCGAAATCACCCTGCACGGCGCGGGCGACGAAGCGCAGGTACTGGACATGGAGCGGCTGGTCGAAGCCGTACTCCTTGCGCACGGCCTCGATGAACTCGGGGTTGGCGTCCTCGCCGGCCAGCAGCACCGCCGGATCCCCGGGCACGATCTGCAGGAGCGAAAAGGAGACCAGGGTCACCCCGAAGAGGACCGGGACGAGCATCATGAGGCGCTTGACGACGTAGCGGATCATGCGGGCCCTGACCCCCCCGCCGCCTTCCGGGGGGCATCCCGCGCGACGGCGGCAAGCCCCCCGGGGCGGGGCTCATTTCTCGAGGTGGGTGTTCTGGTCGAAGTAGGTGAGCTCCAGGGGCGAGTTGATCACCCCCTTGAGCTTCTTCGTGTAGCCGATCGTCTCCTTGGTGACGAGAATCGGAATCTGCGGCACCTCGCGGTGGAGGACCTCCTGGGCGAGCTTGAGGTACTTGTCGCGCTCGGCCTGGACCGTGGCCTTGGTCAGCTTGTCGACGTAATCGTCGAACTCCTTGTTGGCGTAGAAAATGCGGTTGTTGCCCTTGGGCACCCACTGGTCGCTGTGGTAGAGGGGGTAGAGGATCCAGCGGGCCTCGGCCGACGAGGGCGCCCAGCCCAGCAGGAAGATCTCGACGTCGGTCTGGTCCACGGGCTTGCGGGTCGCGGCGAGGTAAGCCGCCCACTCCATCGTCCCGAGGCTCACCTCGATGCCCGCCTGCTTCCACTGCTGCTGCAGGGCCTGGGCCATCTCGTAGTCCTTGGGATAGCGGCCCATGGGGCTGATGAAGCGCGCCTTGAGGCCGTTCGGGTAGCCCGCCTCGGCGAGGAGCTTCTTCGCCTTCTCCGGGTCGTAGGGGTGGGCCGGCAGCGGGACGTAGCCCGTCGTCCGCGGGGCGACGATGTTGCTCGCGGGGAGCGCCCGGCCGCGGTAGAGGTTTCTCACGATCGAGTCGCGGTCGGTGGCGAGGTTGAAGGCCTTGCGCACGCGAACGTCGGAGAAGGGTTTCTTCTGGCAGTTGAAGCCGACGTAGAGCACGCGCAGGGTCTCGGTCGAGTCGAGCTGGAGGCGCGCGTCTTTCTCCAGCCTCGGGATGTCCTCGGCGGGAAGCCTGACGGCGAGGTGGGCGTCTCCCGACTGCAGCATCATCACGCGCGCGGCGTCCTCCTTCACGGTCTTGATCACGATCTTTTCGAGCTTGGGTTTGCCGCCCCAGTAGGCGTCGTTGCGCGCAAGCGTCAGGTGGTCGCCGTGCACCCATTCGACGAACTTGAAGGGGCCGGTGCCCACCGGCTTGCGGGCGATGTCCTTGCCGAGCGCCTTGTGGGCCGCGGGACTTCCGATCCCCGAGGCGCTGTGGGCGAGGTTGTTCAGGAAGAAGGCGAAGGGGGTCTTCAGGTTCATCCGCACCGTGTAGGGGTCGACCACGGTCACCGACTCGACGAAGGGGGTGTAGAGCCCCGCCCGCGAGGGCTTCTCCGGGCCGAGCATGCGCTCGACGAAGTACTTCACGGCCTCGGCGTTGAAGGGGGTGCCGTCGTGGAAGCTCACCCCCTTGCGCAGAAAGAAGGTCCAGCTCAGCCCGTCGGGGGCCTGCTCCCAGCGCTCGGCGAGTCCGGGCACGAGGTTGAGCTTGGCGTCGAACTTGACGAGGTTCTCGTAGATCATGCGGTTGACGGCCTCGGAGGGGTTGCTCTCGGCGTTCGGGGGATCGAGGCTGTCGGGGTCCGCCCCGGCGGCGTAGATGACCGTCTGGGCTTGCGCGGCTCCGGGGCCGAAGGCGAGCAGGGCGGCCAGGACGAGTGTCGCTCCGAGAAGGGTTCGTTTCATAAGGACCTCCTTTCGCTGGGCTGCGGGGATGAAGGATCGAAGCGTTCACGGAGGCGCCGGAGCGCGAAGCAGGCACCGGTCGCCGCTTCCGGGAGTGTGCCGGTTATAGGCAATCGCCGCCACGACTGCAAGAGGCGGGGCGGCACCTCTTGACACGCCCATCTGATATCTGATACATCAGTTCCGGCCCCGGCAAGCTCTCATGGACCCTTCCGGCCCGGGCGGCGCGGCCCCCGGGCGAGGAGCGCAGCGCATGCCCCCTGCGGCCCCGGTCAAGATCGATGTGCGCAACCTGACCAAGCGCTTCGGCGACCTGCTCGTCCTCGACGACATCTCCTTCCAGGTCGGCCGCGGGGAGTTCCTGGCCATCGTGGGGCCGACCGGCTGCGGCAAGACCACCTTCCTCAACTGCCTCTCCAAGCTGATCCCGACGAGCGCGGGCGACATCTTCATCGACGGCCGCGTCGCCGACCCCCGCGTGCACAACATCTCCTTCGTCTTCCAGGAGCCGACCTGCCTCCCCTGGCGCACGGTGCGCGAGAACGTGGCCTACGGGATGGAGCTCAAGCGCTTCCCCACGGACAAGATCCGCGAGCGCGTGGACTACATGCTCGGGCTCGTGGGTCTGGCCGAGACCCAGCATCTCTACCCGAACCAGGTCTCGGCGAGCATGGTGCAGCGCATCACCGTGGCGCGCGCCTTCGCCGTGGACCCCGATCTCCTGCTGATGGACGAGCCCTACGGCCAGCTCGACGTCAAGCTGCGCTACTACCTGGAGGACGAGCTCGTCAAGTTGTGGCAGACCCTGAAGGCGACCGTCATTTTCGTCACCCACAACATCGAGGAGGCCGTCTACGTGGCCGAGCGGATCCTCGTGCTCAGCAACAAACCGACCCGGATCAAGGCCGAGGTGCGGGTCGATCTCCCGCGGCCGCGCAGCCTGATCGACCCGGCCTTCGTCCAAATCCGCAAGCAGGTGACGGAGCTGATCCGCTGGTGGTGAGGCGAGATGCGGCGCCCCCGGGCGCCGCGGGTGGAACCCGCAACCGCAAGGAAGGAGGTGAACGGCCCTCGGCAGCAGGTTGGTTTTCCAGGCGAAGGATTCCTTCCCACCCCCCGGTTTTCCGAAAGGAGGCAGACCGATGAAACGGATGGCGCTTTGTGTGGTCCTGGCGGTGATCGTTCTCTTCGGGTTCTCCCTGCCTGCGGCTCAGGCCCAGGCGCCCTTCAAGCTCAAGATGAGCTGGCAGCCGGAACACGAGACCTTCTTCCCCTGGCTGGCCAAGCAGAAAGGCTGGGACAAGCAGGAAGGGCTGGACTTGGAGATCACCTACTTCGATTCCGGGATGGCGCAGCTTGAGGCCCTGCCCGCCAAGCAGTGGGTGCTGGGCGGGCTGGGGGGCGTGCCCATGGTCGTGGGCGCCCTGCGCTACGGCGCCTACATGATCGCCCTCGGAAACGACGAGTCGATCACCAACAACGTCTACGTGCGGCCGGACAGCCCGATCGCCCAGGTGAAGGGCTTCAACAAGCAGTTCCCGGAGGTCTACGGCTCGCCCGAGACGGTCAAGGGCAAGACGGTGCTCGTCACCACCGTCTCCTCGGCGCATTATGCCCTGAGCATGTGGCTCGGGGTCCTCGGCCTCAAGGACAGCGACGTCGTCATCAAGCAGATGGACCAGGCCTCGGCCGTCGCCGCCTTCGAAAAGGGGATCGGCGACATCGTCGCGCTTTGGGCGCCGCACACCTACGCGGCGGAAGCCAAGGGCTACAAGAAAGTGGCCGATGTGCGCTCGACCGGGCGCGCCCTGCCCATCGTCCTGATCGGGGAGAAGGAGTTCTGCGACAAGAACCCCGAGATCGTGGCCAAGTTCCTGCGCGTCTACCTGCGCGGCGTCAACTTCCAGCGCAAGCACGGCAGCCACCCCGAGGTCGTGAAGCTCTACCAGAAGTTCATGAAGGACTGGGGCGGCATGGACATCTCGGCGGAGATGGCCAAGCTCGACATCGACAACCACCCGGTCTGGAACCTCGAGGAGCAGCTCAAGCTCTTTGACGCCGCGAAGGGCATGAGCACGGCCCAGAAGTGGCAGACCCAGATCGCCGAGTTCTTCACCGCCCAGGGCCGCTTCAAGCCCGAGGAGTTCGAGAAGGTCAAGGACTCGGCCTACGTGACCGACAAGTTCCTGAAACTCGTCAAGACCCCGATCCCGACCGACGAGCTGAAGTAACGCCGCAAGCCCCGGCGGGGGGCTCCCCCCCCGCCGGGAGGTTCCGCACGTCCGGATCCGAGGGGGGCCCACGGGATGGCCTACGAGGAAGTCAAGGTTCGCAAGCCGCTCGGGCTGATTCTTCTCCCGTTTTTCAGCGTCGTTTGCTTTTTCGGCGCCTGGGAGCTCATCGTGCGCGCGGGGATCGTCCCGGCGACCATGCTGGCCGCCCCGAGCGACGTGGGGGCCCTCTTCGTCGACAAGCTCACCAACCCCAACCCCGACGGGGCGACGATTTTCGTCCATGCCTGGGTCAGCATGCAGGAGGCCTTTCTCGGCTACCTCCTCGCCCTCGGCATCGGGATCCCCCTGGGCCTGTTCATGGGCTGGTTCGGGGTGGTGCGCGGGATCGCCCGGCCGATCTTCGAGCTGATCCGGCCGATCCCGCCCATCGCCTGGATCCCGCTCACCGTCTTCTGGTTCGGGATCGGGCTCTGGGGCAAGGTCTTCATCATCTGGCTGGGGGGAGTCGTCCCCTGCGTGATCAACGCCTTCGTCGGCGTGCGCATGACCAACCCCACGCTGATCCAGATGGCGCGCACCTACGGCGCCTCGGACTGGCAGATTTTCAAGACGCTCTGCGTCCCCTCCGCCCTGCCCATGGTCTTCGGGGCGCTGCAGATCGCGCTCGCCAGCTGCTGGACCAACCTGGTCGCGGCCGAGCTGCTCGCCGCCGACCAGGGCCTGGGCTACCTGATCACGATGGGGCGCAGGCTCGCGCTGCCGGACATGGTGGTGCTCGGCATGGTGTCGGTCGGGGTCATGGGCGCGCTCATCGGGCTGGCGATCGACGAGGTCGAAAAGCGGCTGCTGGCCGGCATCCGGAGGTAAGCGATGGCCGAGATGGAAGAGGGCATCCAGCGCCTGGGGCGGCAGGACCGCGCGATCGCCAACGAGGTGCAGAAGAGCGTCCGCGAGCGGCGGCCCCTCACGCTGCGCCGGGTGATCACCAACGAGTATGTCCTGCATGTCGTCTCGGCGGCGGCCTTCCTCACCCTCTGGCACGAAGTCGCCGCAAGCGGCGTCTTCAAGGGCGGGCTGTGCACCCCCTGGGAGGTCGTGGTCCGCTTCCGCGGGCTGCTGACCGATACGCTGGCCGGCCTCACCCTTTGGGGGCACATCGCGGCGAGCGCCCAGAGGATCGCCATCGGCTTCGTCCTCGCCTCCGCGGTGGCCATCCCGCTCGGGCTCTTCATGGCCCTCAACCCCTACGTGAACGCCCTCGTCAAGCCCGTCTTCGACATCTTCAAGCCCATGCCGCCGATCGCCTGGGTCTCCATCGCCATCCTCTGGTTCGGCGTGGGCGAGGAGTCGAAGATCTTCATCATCATCATCGGGACCTTCGTCCCCTGCCTGCTGAACGCCTACAACGGCATCCGGCTGATCGACCCCGAGCTCTACGACGTGGTCAAGGTGCTCGGCGGCAATCGCTGGAACGAGATCCTGCAGGTGAGCTTCCCGGCCTCGTTTCCCGCCATCTTCGCGGGGCTGCAGATTTCGCTCTCGCTCGCCTGGACCTGTGTTCTGGCCGCCGAGCTCGTCGCCTCGCGCTCGGGCCTGGGCTTCATCATCGTGCAGGGCATGAAGTTCACCGACGCCGCGCTCGTCATCGGCGGCATGGTGATGATCGCCCTCGTCGCCTGGCTCTCCTCGCTTCTGATCGCCGGGCTGGAGAAGCTCCTCTGCCCGTGGCGCCGGGACATCCGCGACCTGTGAGAGGGGGCCCCTGCCGACCATGACGCACAAGATCGAGTGCCGCCACATCGCGAAGGTCTTCATCCAGAAGGGCAAGCAGCGGGTGCACGTGCTCGAGGACATCTCGCTCTTCGTGCGCGACAACGAGTTCCTCGTCATCCTGGGACCGGGGCAATCGGGCAAGAGCACGCTCCTGCGCATCATCGCGGGGCTGGAGACGCCGAGCGAGGGCGAGGTGCTCCTCGACGGCCGGCCGGTCAGCGGCCCCGGCCCCGACCGCGGGCTCGTGTTCCAGAGCTACATGCTCTTTCCCTGGAAAACGGTCCTCGGCAACGTGGAGCTCGGTCCCCGGCTTCGCGGGGTGCCGCGGGAGGAGCGGCGGCGCATCGCCCAGCACTACATCGACCTCGTCGGCCTGCGCGGCTTCGAGAAGCACTACCCGCACCAGCTGAGCGGGGGCATGAAGCAGCGCGTGGGGATCGCCCGCGCCTACGCCAACAACCCGCAAGTCATGCTGCTCGACGAGCCCTTCGGGCAGCTCGACGCGCAGACGCGCTATTTCATGGAGAAGGAGACGGCCCGCATCTGGGAGACCGAAAAGCGCACCGTCCTCTTCGTCACGAACAACATCGACGAGGCGATCTTTTTGGGCGACCGCATCGTCACCCTGAAGGGGAAGCTCCCCGGCCGCATGGACCGGGTCTGGGAGGTGGACCTCCCGCGGCCGCGGGAGCACACGGACATGGAGTTTCTGAAGCTCAGGCACACGATCACCGAGTGCTGCGAGTTGACGCTCTAAGCCGTTCCCCGGAGCCTCCCCCGGGCCGCATCGCGGCCGGAAAGGGGGGGGGCGGCCGGGCGCCGGCAGGAAACAGGGAGGCTTCGATGGCGCCACAGTGCTTCGAGACGATGCCGCGGATCCGCTTCGGGGCGGGAAGCGTGGAGACCCTCGGCGAGGAAGTCCGGCGGCTGGAGGGAAGCCGCGTGCTGATCGTCACCGACCCCGGGATCGTCAAGGCGGGGGTGCTCGAGGCGGTGAAAACGGTGCTCGACAAGGCGGGCCTTGCGGTCACGGCCTTCACCGAGGTCGAGTCCGACCCGAGCCTGGAGGCCGCCCGGGCCTGCGTCCAGGCCGCCGCGTTCGCCCGGCCCGAGGTGGTCGTGGGGGTGGGGGGCGGAAGCTCGCTTGACCTCGCCAAGGTCGCCGCGGTGATGATCACCAACGAGGGGCCGATCGAGGCCTATTTCGGGATGGAGCTCGTTCCCCGGCCGGGCGTGCCGCTGATCTTGATTCCCACGACGGCCGGCACGGGAAGCGAAATGACCTCGATCAGCGTGCTTTCCGACACCCACAACCAGGTGAAGAAAGGGATCGTGAGCCGGCACCTCTTCGCCCGGGCGGCGATCCTCGACCCGCTGCTCACCCTCGAGCTGCCCCAGCGGGTCACGGCCATCACGGGGATGGACGCCCTGGTGCACGCGATCGAATCCTATGTCGGCGTGCGGGCGACCGTGTTCACCGACACGCTCAACCTGCAGGCGATCCGGCTTGTCGCGGGCAACCTGCGCCCGGCGTTTGCCAACGGGCGCAACGTCGCGGCGCGCGAGAACATGCTCTACGCCTCCTGCCTGGCAGGCATGGCCTTCTCGAACACCCAAAACGGCCTCGACCATGCGCTCGCGCTGGCAATCGGGGGCAAATACCACCTTCCCCACGGCCTGCTCACGGCCTTCCTGCTGCCCTGGGTGATGGAGTTCAACGCGATCGCCGTGCCGCACAAGTTCGCGCGGATCGCCGAGGCCTTCGGCGAGCCTGTGGCCGGGCTCCCCGCGCTCGAGGCCGCGCGGCGCGCCGTGGCCGCGGTGCGGGCGCTGCTCGCCGACCTCGGGATCTCCACGCGCCTGGGCGACTACGGGGTGAGCCGCCAGGACATCCCGGCGATCGCCCGTGCGGCGCTGGGGGCGACGCGGCTGATCGGCAACAACCCGCGGGCCGTCACCGAAGCGGACGTGGTCGGCATGCTGGAGCGCAATTACTGAACGCCGCGCCGCGGGGATGCGGCGCAAGGAGGATGCCATGTCGGAAGCAAACCGCAGCGAACGCTTGGACGCCGAGACCATCCGGCGCTACGAGGCCGAGTACGTGATGACGCCCTGGACGGCGCAGAAGGGGCTCAAGCCCTTCGTCGCCGTCGAGGGCAAGGGGTGCTGGGTGAAAAACCCCGAGGGCAAAAAGGTCCTCGATTTCACCTCCCAATTCGTGTTCACCAACCTGGGGCACTGCGACGATCGCGTCAACGCCGCCATCGCCCGCCAGGCCGCCACCCTCCCCAGCGTCAACTCCCAGTGGGCGACCGAGCCCAAGGCGCGGCTGGGGAAGCTCCTCGCCGAGGTGACCCCCGGGGACCTCAAGAAGTCCTTCTTTTCGACCGGCGGGACGGAGGCCAACGAAGGCGCGGCGAAGATCGCCCGCTGGGTCACCGGCAAGCAGAAAATCCTCTCGCGCTGGCGCTCCTACCACGGCTCGACCATGGGGGCCATGGCGCTCTCGGCCGACTACCGCAACTGGTGTGCCGAGCCCGCCGTTCCGGGGGCGATCCACATCCTTCCCCCCTACTGCTACCGCTGCAGCTTCGGGGCGACCTACCCCTCCTGCGACATCCAGTGCGCCAAGCACGTGGAGGAGGTGGTTCGGCTCGAGGGCGGGGCGCGGCGGGTGGCGGGGATCATCGGCGAGCCGATCTTCGGCGCGGGCGGGATCATCGTCCCGCCGGACGAATATTGGCCGATGGTGCGCGCGATCTGCGACAAGTACGAGATGGTCCTGATCGCCGACGAGGTCATGACCGGCTTCGGCCGCACGGGCAAATGGTTCGGGATGGACCACTGGAACGTCGTGCCCGACATCATCACCATGGCCAAGGGCATCAACTCCGGCTCCATACCGCTCGGGGCGACGACCGTGCGGCCCTGGATCGCGGAAAAGTTCGAAACCATGCCTTACCTCCACGGCCACACCTACTCCGGGCACGCGCTCGCCATGGCGGCGGGGGTGGCGGCGATCGAGGCCTACCGCGAGGACCGCCTCATCGAGCGGGCGGCCCAGACGGGCGCCTACCTCATGGAGCGGTTGAGGGAAATCCAGGACAAGCACCCCTGCGTGGGCGAGGTCCGCGGCAAGGGGCTCTTCTGCGGCATCGAGATCGTGAAGAACCGCAAGACCAAGGAGCCCATCCACGAGGCGCTGATGGAGCCGCCGCGGCCGGCGACGGCCAAGATGACCTTTCTCGCCAAGTGCATGGAGGAGGGGGTCTACATCATGGCCGGGGGCGCCTCGGTGATCATGATCACCCCGCCGCTCATCATCACCAAGGAGGAGCTCGACTTCGGGCTCGAGGTGATCGACCGCAACCTCGCCCTTTGCGACGCCGTGGTCGAGAAATGACCCTTCCCGGCCGGGGGAAGGAGGCGGGGATGCTCGAGCAGCGCTCGCTTCGCGAACAGGTCTACGATTACCTGCGCCAGGAGCTCACCCGGGGGAAGCTCATCCCCGGGGCGGCGGTGAACCTGAACGCGATCAGCCGGGAGCTGGGGATCAGCAAGACCCCCCTGCGCGACGCCCTCCTGCAGCTCGACACCGAGGGCTTCGTCACCATCTGCCCGCGCCGGGGGGTCTTCGTCAACCGGCTGACCCTCGAGGACATCCGCAACATCTACGAGGTCGTGGGCGCGCTCGAGACGACCGTCATCCTCGCCGTCTTCGACAACGTACAGCCGCTCCATCTTGAGCGCATGAAGGCGCTCAACCGCGAGCTGCGCGTGATGATCAAGCGGAGCGATTTCCAGGGCTACTACGAGGGAAACATCCTCTTTCACCGCGTGTTTCTCGACCTGTCGCACAACGAGATGATCAAGCGCATCATCGCGCCGATGAAGCGGCGCCTCTACGATTTCCCCCGCCGCGGCTACATCCGCGAATGGGAGCTGAGCAACTGCCGCGACCACGAGCGCCTGATCGAGGCCTTCGAGAAGGGCGACCGGGAACTCGCGGCCTACATCTGGCGCGACGTCCACTGGTCGTTTGCGGCCCAGGAGAAGCAGATCCGGCGCTTTTACTTCGCCGACGGGGCCGATGCCCGCCGGCCCGGCCCCCCGGAAAAGCCCGACGAGCACGTCTGCGTCACCCTCTCCCGCTCCGCCCGCCGCGGCCGGCAGGGCGCCGCCTGAGAGGGATCGTTTCCATGGCGATTCTCACGATCAACGCCGGCAGCTCCTCGGTCAAGTTCACGCTCTTTCCCTCCGACGCCGACACCCCCCGGGCCTCCGGGATCGTCGAGCGGATCGGGCTCGAGGGAACGCGCCTCAAGGCCCGGCGGGCGGGCGGCGAGGCGGTGGAAACCCCCGTCCCCGGCGCCGACGTCGACCGCGCGGTCGAGGTCATTCTCGAGGCCCTGGGTCATCCGCAACACGGGGTGATCGCCGGGGTCGGCGAGATCGAGGCCGTGGGCCACCGCGTGGTCCACGGCGGCGAGCGGCTGACCCGGCCGGTCGTCCTGGACGAGGCGGCCAAGGCCTACCTCGAGTCGATCGTCCCGCTGGCCCCGCTGCACAACCCGCACCACCTGCGCGGGATCGCGGCCTGCGAGCGGCATATCCCGCACGCCGTGCAGGTCGCCGTCTTCGACACCGCCTTCCACGCGAGCCTCCCGCGGCATGCCTTTCTCTACGGGATCCCCCTCCGGTTCCACGCCGAGGACGGTGTGCGGCGCTACGGCTTCCACGGGATCAGCCACAAGTACGTGGCCGGCGAGGCGGCGCGCTTTCTCGGACGGCCCCCCGAGGGGCTCAGGCTCGTCACCTGCCACCTCGGAAACGGCTGCAGCGTGACCGCCGTGCGCGACGGCCGGAGCCTGGACACGAGCATGGGCTTCACCCCCCTCGAAGGGCTGCTCATGGGGACCCGCAGCGGGGACATCGACCCGGCGGCCGTGCTCTACCTGATGGAGCGCCACGGCTTTTCGCCCGCGGCGATGAACGATCTTCTCAACCGGAGAAGCGGGCTGCTCGCGCTCGCCGGGGTGGGCAGCAACGACGTGCGCGATATCCTCGCCGCCGCCCGCAACGGGAGCAACCAGGCGGAGCTCGCCGTCGAGATGTTCTGCTACCGCATCCGCAAGACGATCGGGGCCTACGCGGCGGCCCTGGGCGGGCTGGATGCCGTGGTCTTCACGGCCGGGATCGGCGAGAACGCCCCCGAAATCCGCCGCCGCGCCTTGGCGGACCTCGGGTTCCTGGGGATCCTCCTGAACGAGGCCCTGAACGAATCCCCCGCCGCGGGGCCGCGGGCCGTGCACGCCGCCTCAAGCCGCGTGGCCGTGCTCGTGATCCCCACCAACGAGGAACTCGAGATCGCCCGCGAAACCCGCCAGGCCCTCGCCGAGCAACGGCGGCCCTGAGGCAGGCTCCCGCGGGAGGGTCATTGCGGCCCCGCCGGCGGCTTCTTCGCCGCGCGCCGCAGCTTGCGGAAGACGGTCGAGCGGTCCACCCGCAGGGCGGCGGCGGCCCGCGCCATCGACCCGTGGGCCGCGAGTGCGCCGGCGAGGATCTCCCCCTCGATCTCCTGCAGGATCTCCTTGAGCGATTTCCCCCGGGTGTCCAGGGTTTCGTAGAGGCTTCGCGTGCGGCCGGCGCCCTCGTTCCACATGCAGGAGTTGAGGTCGGCGAGCTCCACGACCGGGCGGTCGCAGGTCACGACGACGCTCTCGATCAGGTTTTCGAGCTCGCGGATGTTCCCCGGCCAGCGATGGGCGACAAAGGCCTTTTCGACCTCCGGCGCGAAGCGGAGCTCCTTGCGGTACTTGGCGGCGTACTTGCGCAGGAAATGCTCGGCGAGCGGCAGGATGTCCTCGCGGCGCTCGCGCAGGGGCGGGACGTGGAGCACGGCGACGCGCAGGCGGAAGTAGAGGTCGCTGCGGAAGCGGCCCTGCTCGATCTCCTTTTCGAGGTCGCGGTTCGTCGCGGCGAGGATGCGCACGTCAACCCGCCTGACCCGGGTCGAGCCGACGGGGATGATCTCCTGGTCCTGGAGCAGGCGGAGCAGCTTGACCTGCATGGCCGGGGGTAGCTCGCCGATCTCGTCAAGGAAGAGGGTGCCGCCGTCGGCCATCTCGCAGAGCCCGGGCTTGCCCTTGACGCTCGCCCCCGAGAAGGCCCCCGCGGCGTAGCCGAAGAGCTCGGATTCGATCAGGTTTTCCGGGATGGTCGCGCAGTCGAGCTTGAAGAACGTGCGGTCGCTCCGGGGGCTGGCGCGGTGGATGGCGCGGGCGATGAACTCCTTGCCCACCCCGGTCTCGCCCAAAATGAGGACGGTCGCGTCGGTGGCGGCGACTTTTTCGATCAGCTTGTTCAGCTGCACCATCTCGCGGCTGCGGAAGCTCGCGAGCGGAAAGCGCTGGAAGGTCTCCTCGGTGATGTACTGCACGTTGGTGCGCAACTGCTCGAGGAGCTTTTTCTGCGCGGCGATCTGCTCGCGGAGCTGGCTCATCACGGTGACGTCGCGCACGAAGGTGACGACCAGCGCAACCCGCCCCTCGGCGTCGAAGATGGGGTGCCCGTTCAGGATGAGCTTCTGCCCCTTCTTCGTCGTCTGCACCGAGGTCGCGGGCTGCCCGGTCTTCACGATCGTCGGGTTCAGCACGACGTCGAAGACGCCTTCGCGCACGAGGTCCTGGACGCGCCGGCCGACCAGGTCCTCCCGGTTCAGGCCGATCAGCTTCTCGTACATCGTGTTGACCTTGAGGGTGTAGCCCTCGCGGTCCGAGATGTAGATCCCGTCGCTTAAGACGTCGAGGATGCGGTCGATGTAGGGTTCGATCGGCTCCATGGGGCGGGTTCAACCTCCGCTCGAGATCGGCGGGGAGGTGCGGCTGCTCCCGGCCGGCCGCGGTCTCTGCCGCGGCCGGCCGGGGGGGTCGGGCGGCGTCAGGCGCGGAGCACCTGGGGCAGCCAGGTCGCAAGCGGCGGAAAGAGGAGAATGAAGACCATGCCCAGGATTTGGAGGCCCATGAACTGCACCATGCCCACGTAGATGTCCTGAAGGCTCCACTCGGGGACGACCCCCTTCAGAAAATAGGCCGAGAGCGCAACCGGCGGGGAGAGCCACGCGGTCTGGAGCGTCACCGCGACCAGCGTGCAGAACCACACCAGGTTGTAGCCCATCTCGCGCACCATGGGCATGAGAATCGGAATAATGATGAGCACGATCGGGATCCACTCGAGCGGCCAGCCGAGAACGAAGATCAGCGCTATGACCGCGATCAGCATGACCATGGGGTCGAGCTTCATGTCAAGCAGGAGGTGGGTGAGCAGCGTTGCCGACCCCAGCCGCGAGAAGACCGCGCCGAAGAAGTTCGAGGCCGCGCAAAGCAGCAGGATCATGGCCGAGATCTCGACCGTGCGGTACATCGCGTTGAGGAGGCTCGGGAAGGTCATGCGCCGGTAGATCAGGGAGAGCACCAGCGAGCCGATCGCGCCGCAGGCCGCACCCTCGGTGGGGGTGGCGACCCCGAACATGATCGTCCCCAGGGTGGCCAGGATGACCAGGCTGACGGGCAACACCCCGAGGACGAACTCCTTGAGCAGCCACGACACGGAGGGGGCGCGCATCTCGGGGGGCAGGGCGGGCCCCAGCTCGGGCTTGAGCCGGCAGCGGATCAGGCAGTAGCCGCAGTAGAGGGCGGCGAGGAGGATCCCCGGGAAGATGGCCGCGGCGAAGAGGTCGGTCACCGGGACCCCGACCACCGGGCCCATCACGACGAGCATGATGCTCGGCGGGATGAGGATGCCGAGCGTCCCGCCGGCCGTGATGCAGCCCGCCGAGAGCCGGACGTCGTACTTGCTCTGCCGCATGGTCGGGCCGGCCATCACGCCGAGCAGCGTGACCGAGGAGCCGACGATCCCGGTCGCCGCGGCGAAGATCGTCGAGGTCGCGGTGACGGCGATGTAGAGCGATCCGTGGACGCGGGCGAGCATGAGCTGGAAGGCGCGGAAGAGGCGCTCCATGAGCCCCGAGCTTTCCAGGATGTAGCCCATGAAGAGAAAGAAGGGCACCGCGGCCAGCACCTGCTCGTTCATGATGGCGTAGACCTGGAGCGTCATCAGGTGGAAGACCACGGGGCCGATCCCGATGTAGCCCACGACCAGCCCCAGGAAGAGCAGGGTGAAGGCGATGGGGAAGCCGACAAAGATAAAGACAAAGAGGGAGCCGAGTGCCACCAGCCCCAGGATTTCCGGACTCATCGTGCGCTTCCTCCTTCCCGGTCAGGTCTCGGAGCCGGCCTGCTCTTCAATCAGGCTGACCCCCGTTCTGGCCGCGTACAGGGCCTTGAGCAGCTCGGAGACCCCCTGGATCAGGAGCAGCAGGGTGGAGATGGGGATGGCGAGCTTCTGCGGCCAGATGATCGGCATCCAGGGGCTGGTGACGAGGCGCTCGTTGAAGAGCACCGAGCGGTAGGCGAACTCGGAGCCGATGTAGAGAAAAAACAGCATCGCCGGGAAGTAGAGCCCGATGTAGCAGGCGGCGTCCACCATCCCGCGCGTGCGGATCGACCATTTGCCGTAGAGGAAATCGGTGCGGATGTGCTGCTGGCGCTGCAGCGCGTAGGCCGAGCCCAGCATAAAAAAGGCGCCGTAGAGGATCTGGCTGATGTCCGAGGCCCAGATCGTGGGCGCGTTGAACACGTAGCGGGCGATCACCTCGTAGACGAGGCTGAGCGACATCGGCAGGATCATCCAGGCGATGATCTTGCCGCTCACGAGGCTGATGCGGTCGATGGTGCCGAGCAGCCGGGCAAGCCCCGGGGGGGCGTTGTGCAGTCCCCCGCGCGTCGCGGCGCGCTCGGTTTCCTGGGGTTCGTTCGTCATGATTGGCGTTCCTTGGAGAAAAGGCGCCGGGGGCCGCGGGGGCCCCCGGCGCGCGGCGTCGGGGCGTTATTTCTTCTCGTAACCGACGATGCCCTTTTCGAGGGCGGTCTTGCCCATGGTGGCGTAGGTGGCGTTGGCGCGCGCCTGATAGGGCACGGTCAGGTTCGCCCAGTCGACCATCGCCTCCAGGACTTTCTTGAAGAAGGCGTCCTGCTGGGCGTATTTGTCGATCACCTGTTTGGCGGCCGCCATGTAGGCCGGGTAGTAGTCGGCGGGCGTGTCGTGAACCTGGACCTTGTCCTCCACGACGAATTTTTTGAGGGCCTTGCTGTTCTGGCTCACGTTCCAGTGGATGGTGTCGGAGATCAGGCTCATGATGCCGCCCTGGAAGATGGCCTGCAGGTCCTTGGGGAGCTTGTTCCACCACTCGAGGTTCACGTAGATGTCGCCGATCGAGATCGCCTGGTGGAGCCCCTGGATGTAATAGTGCTTCCAGACGGTGTTCAACCCCAGGGCCGCGTCGTCGGCGGGGCTGATCCACTCCGCGGCGTCGATCACGCCGCGCTGGGCCGAGGGGACGATCTCGCCGCCGGGCATGGAGACGGTGGGGATGCCGAGCACCTTGAACGACTCGGCGGGGATGCCGGGGGGCGAGCGGAACTTCATCTTCTTGAGGTCTTCGACGGAGTTGACCGGCTTGGAGAACCAGCCGTACGGCTCGGGGCCCATCGGCATGCAGAGGAACCCCTTGATGTTGTACTTCAGGACCTCGGTGAAGTATTTCTGGTAAAGTTCGTCCCCGCCGCCGTCGTAGATCCAGGACATGACGCTGTTCTGGTCGAGCCCGACGCCGAGGCCGGCCGTGGGGGCGGAGAAGAGCAGCCCGGCGGGGTGCTTGCCGGACCAGTAGTGGGTCCAGGCGAAGCCGCCGTTCACGATGTTCTTGTGCACGGCGTCGAGGATTTCGAAAGCGCCGACCACGGCGCCGTTGGGCAGGGTTTCGACCTTGAGGCGGCCGCCGGACATTTCGCCCACGCGCTGGCCCATGCGCTCGATCAGCTTGAAGTAGATGCTCGAGCTGGGCACGGCGGTCTGGATCTTGAGGGTGTAGTTCTGGGCTTCGGCCGGGGCGGGCCCGAAGGCGGCGAGCCCGAAGGCGATCATCATCAAGGCGGCGGCAATGCGCAAGCGATTCATGCTCTTTCCTCCATCATGGGGTGGGGGCTGGAAACGACACGCTTCAGAACGGCAACCGAATCGTACTGTGGGCGATCCCTCCTTTCCGGGGTGCAGATTTGATCCGCGGCTCCTCGCCTTCGGCCTTGAGTTAGCAACAACCGCGCCATAAAAGCACGCTGTCTCAAGTTCACGCGACGGACCCTCCAGATCAAGACGGGAGGGTGCAAAATTTCAACCTATTGATTTTTCATTTCAATCGAATTATCTTGGCTTGACCGGCCGGGCAGATGGCGTCTTGAGACCATCCTGTTTCAAAAAGTCAAAGGGCCCGGCCAAAAAGACGTTGCATAGTTGCAGCCAATGCTGCATTATTGCAACATCACGGGCGCCAAGACAAGGCACGTAAGCGGGCTTTTATCGCCGCTGTTGTTTTATTGCAACAATTTTCTTTTCCCTCGTCATCCGCCGGCTGCGGCCGAAATCAATGCAACGCAATGATTTTACGAAATGAAACCTGCTTTCCGCCTCCCGCCCGGGAGCTTCCCGCAGCGCTCCTCATGCAAAAACACAACCGCGACGGACCCTGCCGGGTATCCCCTGGTTTCGAGGCACGCTCTTTGCTTTCTCTCTGGGGCGCAGGCAGGACGGTTTGCAGACCAACCCATCCATAAACGTCCCTTGCGGGCGAGAGTTCCGCTTGCCAAGAAGGAGGAGTTATGTCCCAGGTTCCTTGCTGTGAAGTGCTCTCCCCCCACGAGCAGCGCCTCTTCGATGAGATGCAGGGCCGCGCCGAGAAATACGAGCGGGGCCGGGAGCGGGTCTTCCGCATCATGAAGCGCTTCCAGGCGCAACGGCCGCGGATCGACATCGAGCGCGCCCGCTATTTCACCGAGTCCATGAAAGCGACCGAGGGCCAGCACCTCATGCTGCGCTGGGCCAAGGCCCTCAAGCACATCGCCGAAAACATCACCGTCTACATCGACGAGGACCAGCTGCTGGTCGGCCGGGCGGGCAAGCAGGGCCGCTACGGGATCCTCTACCCCGAGCTCGACGGCGACTTTCTGGATCTCGCCGTGGAGCAGCTCGCGCAGCGGGTGCAGTCGCCCTTCGACATCGATCCCGACGATGCGCGGCTGGTGATCGAGGAGATCGCCCCCTTCTGGAAGGGCAAGACCTTTCACGAGTCCCTGGCCAAGGCCCTGCCCGAGGAGACGCTCCGTTACACCTACGACCCGCAGAACGTCCTCATCTCGCGCTACATCGTGAACGAGACGGCCTCCTTCCGCTCCTGCCTGCAGTGGGTGCACGACTACGAAAAGGTGCTCAAGCGCGGCTTCAAGGGCATCCGCAGGGAGGCCGAGGAGCGGCTGGCGGCCCTCGACCCGCTCAGCCCGCTCGACAACACCGAGAAGAAGCCGTTCCTCGAGGCGGTCGTCATCCTCTGCGACGCGGTCGTCCTCTGGGCCAAGCGCCACGCCCGGCTCGCCGCCGAGCTCGCCGCCCGGGAGAAGGACCCGCAGCGCAAGGCCGAACTCGCCGAAATCGCGCGCATCTGCGAGCGGGTGCCGGAGAACCCGGCGACGACCTTCCACGAGGCCATGCAGGCGCAGTGGTTCACCCAGATGTTCTCGCGCATCGAGCAGAAGACCGGCACGGTCATCTCCAACGGCCGCATGGACCAGTACCTCTACCCCTTCTACAAGAAGGACAAGGAGGAGGGCCGCCTGACGGACGACCGGGTGCTCGAGATCCTCGAGTGCATGTGGCTCGGGATGGCGCAGTTCATCGATCTCTACATCTCCCCCACGGGCGGCGCGTTCAACGAGGGCTACGCCCACTGGGAAGCGGTCACGATCGGCGGCCAGACGCGCGACGGCCGCGACGCGACCAACGAGCTGAGCTACCTGTTCCTGCGCTCCAAGCGCGAGTTCCCCATGCACTACCCCGACCTCGCGGCGCGCATCCACACCCGCAGCCCCGAGCGCTTCCTCTGGGAGGTGGCCGAGACCATCAAGGAGGGCTCGGGCTTCCCCAAGCTGATCAACGACGAGGAGGTGATCCCCCTCTACGTCTCCAAGGGGGCGACCTTCGAGGAGGCCTACGACTACGCGGTCTCGGGCTGCACCGAAGCGCGCATGCCCAACCGCGACACCTACACGAGCGGTTGCGCCTACATCAATTTCGCCGCCGCCCTCGAGATGACGCTCCTCAACGGCAGGATGCGCAAGTACGGCGAGGAGCAGATCGGGCTCCAGACGGGCGATCCCCGCGGCTTCAAGAGCTGGGAGGAGTTCTGGAACGCCTACCTCACGCACCAGACCGAGTTCATCAAGCAGGCCTTCATCCAGCAGTACCACATCATCCGCCTGCGGGCGCAGCACTTCGCCGCCCCGCTCGCCTCGGCGCTCCATGACCTGTGCATGCAGCACTGCCTCGATCTCCACCAGCCGAAGATCCCCGGCGGGATCGACCTCGGCTATTTCGAGTTCATCGGCTACGGCACGGTGGTGGACTCGCTTGCGGCGATCAAGAAGTTCGTCTTCGAGGAGAAGAAGGTCTCGATGGACGAGCTGCTCGAGGCGCTCGCCAACAACTTCGAGGGCCGCGAGGACCTGCGCCATCTCCTGATGAACGCGCCCTGCTACGGCAACAACGACCCCTACGCCGACGGGATCGCCAAGGCGGTCGACCGCGCCGCGCTCGAGTTCACCCACAAGTACGCCCGCGAGCTCGGCGTGCACCTCGACCTGCGCTACGTCCCGTTCACCTCGCACGTCCCCTTCGGCAAGGTGGTCGGCGCGACCCCCAACGGCCGCAAAGCGTGGACCCCGCTCTCGGACGGCTCCTCCGCCTCCCAGGGCGCCGACCGCAACGGGCCGACGGCGGTCCTGCTCTCCAACTTCGCGAGCAAGAACTACGATTTCCGGGAGCGCGCCTCGCGGCTGCTCAACATCAAGTTCACCCCGAAATGCCTGGCCGGGGACGAGGGCACCCGCAAGCTCGTCTCCTTCATCCGCACCTGGTGCGACCTCAAGCTCTGGCACGTGCAGTTCAACGTGATCAACAAGCAGACGCTGATCGCCGCGCAGCGCGATCCCGAAAAGTACCGCGGCCTCATCGTGCGGATCGCCGGCTACAGCGCCTACTTCGTGGATCTCTCGCCCGATCTGCAAAACGACCTGATCGCGCGCACCGAACACGAAACCCTGTAACCCGCCCCGCCCGGGGCGGGGTTGCGAGGCCGCATGGCCGAAACCGGCATCGTCTTCAACATCCAGAAATACTCGGTCCACGACGGTCCGGGCATCCGGACCGTCGTGTTCCTGAAGGGCTGCCCTCTGCATTGCCGCTGGTGCAGCAACCCCGAGTCCCAGAAAGGCGCCCCCCAGCTCGTCTACAACCGCAACAAGTGCCTGGGGATCGAGCACTGCGTGCGCTGCCTGGAGGTCTGCACGGCCGGGGCCCTCAAGGCCGGGGAGGACAACCGGATCGCGATCGACCGCGACGTCTGCACCGAGTGCCTGCTGTGCCTCCAGGCCTGCCCGTCGCGGGCGCTGAACGTCTACGGGGAGGTGCTGAGCGTCGAGCAGGTGCTCTCCCGGGTCGAGGAGGACCAGGCCTTCTACACCCGCTCCGGGGGCGGGCTCACGCTGAGCGGCGGGGAGCCGATGCACCAGCCGCGCTTTGCGATCGCGCTCCTGCGGGAAGCGCGGCGCCGGCGGCTCAACACGGCCATGGAGACCTGCGGCTTCTGCCGCTGGGAGGACCTGCGGGAGGCGTGCCGGCTGCTCGACACCGTGCTCTACGACGTGAAGAGCATGGACCCCTACAAACACCGGCTCCACACCGGCGTTTCCAACGAGCTCATCCTGGAGAACCTGCAGCGCATCCGGGAGGAGTTCCCGCGGCTCGCCCTCTGGGTGCGCACCCCCCTCATCCCGGGCTTCAACGACACGGTGGAGGAGATCCGCGCCATCGTGGAGCACATCCGCCGGCTGCCCGGCGTCCGCTACGAGCTGCTCGACTACCATCGCATGGGAAAACCCAAGTACGAATACCTCGGACTCGAGTTTCCCATGGGCGAGCTCAAGCTTGACGAGGAGCGGGCACGCGCGATCCGGCGCTTTCTCCAAACCGAGGCCCCGGAGCTGCTCGTCCCCGAACAGCCCGAGCCGGCGGCCGACGCCTACCGGGCCGGAGGCCGCTGAGGGCGAAGCCCGGGTCCCCCCGGGGGCCGCCCGCATCAGCCCGCGGCGAGGCCGAGTGCCGCGATCGCAAGCGGCGTGAGCAGCAGGGGCTGCCCGGGAAGCCGGACGGGCAGCCCGAGCACCTCGGCGAAGACCCGGTCCACCCCCGGCAGGCAGCAGGTCCCCCCCGTCAGCAGCAGCTCCCGCACGTCGTGGCCGCGGATGTGCCCGGCCACGATCTCGCACATCCGCTCGAGGGTCGGCCGGGCGAGCCGCAGGATCTCGGCGGGGTCGCCCGTGCGCTTGCGCAGCTCGGCTTCCTCGGGGGGGATCCCGTAATGGCCGGCGAGGACGAGCGTGATGTGCCGCCCGCCGGTCGGCAGATCCCCGGAGAAGACCACCCGCCCCCCCTGCACGACGGCGGTGCCCGTCGTGCCGCCGCCCACGTCGACGACCGCCGTGCGCTCGAGCTCAAGCAGCCGAGCCACACAGCTCGGCTCGTCGGCGAGCCCCGCCACCTCGAGCCCGAGCCGGTCGAGGATGTAGGTCGAGAGCTTGGGATCGGTGCCCGGGGGGTAGGAGGTCGAGGCCCGGCGGAAGGAGAGGCCGAGCCGCTCCTCGGTGCGCCGGAGCAGGCGGCGGGCGACCTCCACGGCGCCCGCGAAATCGACCACGACCCCGTCCCGCACCACCTCCGTCCACTCGAGGAAACAGGAGACGGGCTCCCCCCGGGCGTCGAGGGCCATGAACACGACGTCGGCGGTCCCGAGATCGATGCCGAGATGGCAGGGACCGGCGGGGGCGGGCGCGGGGCGGTCGTCGTTTAAGAGCGCGGCCGCCCGCTCGAGGCGCCGGTTCGTCTCCGGCCACGAGAGGGGAATCATGGGGCACCTCGCTTCAGAACGCCTTGCGGCGGGTGCGGCGGGCCTTGCCCCGGGCGCGGTCAGACGATCCGGAAGCTTCCGACCAGGGTGCAGCGCCTGAGCCGCACGAAGGTGCGGGCGTTGGTGACGCCCTCGCCGGTCGGGGTCGAGATCGTCATCGAGGTCCAACCCTCCCCCCCGGCGCCGAGGCCCGCGATGCAGGGGCCGTTCTTGACGAAGAGGCTCGTGTTCACGCGCTTCGCCATGGTGTCCATGTGGTCGATGTCGCGCGAGTGCAGGGCCGCGGTGTGCCGGCGGTCGCGCTCGAGAAGGAGCGCCCATTCGAGCGCCTGCTCGAAATCCGCCGCCCGCAGGAGAGGGACGAGCGGCATCATCTGCTCGACGCGCGCGTAGACGTGGTCCACGTCGCGGCCCACGTCGACGAACAGCAGGCGGCAGGCGTCGGGGACGCTGAAACCGGCCGCCTTGGCGAGCTCGGCGGCGTCGCGCCCGACCCAGCGGGGGTTCGGGCGCGCCTTGGGGCCGGGGTAGTCGAGGAGCGTCGCGCGGGCGACGGCCTCGGCCTGCTCGCGGGAGATCTCGACCGCCCCGCAGGCGGCGAGCTCGCGCTTGAGGGCATCGGCGATGGCCTCGACGGCGATGATCTCCTTTTCGTCGCAGCAGACGATGTTGTTGTCGAAGGAGGCCCCCTCGTAAATGCTGCGCGCCGCGCGCTTCAGGTCCGCGGTCTCGTCGACCACCACCGGCGGGTTTCCGGCGCCGGCGGCGATCAGGCGCTTGTTGGTCGTCTTGCGCGCGGCCTCGACCACGGCCTCCCCGCCGGTCACGACCAGCAGGTGGATCCCGGGGTAGGTGAAGAGCTTCTGGGCGATTTCGATGCTCGGCTCGCGCACACAGGTCATCAGGTGGACGAGGCCCGTCTCCTCGTGGATCGCCTTGTTGAGGATCCGGATCGCCTCCTGGGAGACCCGCTTGGCGCCCGGGTGCGGGGCGAAGACGACGGCGTTTCCGCCGGAGAGCATGCTGATCCCGTTGTTGATGACCGTGGCCGCGGGGTTCGTGGAGGGGGTGACGGAGGCGATGACGCCCCAGGGGGCGTTTTCGACGAGCGTCAAGCCCGCATCCCCGGACATGGCGCTCGGGAAGAGAATCTCCGGACCCGGGGTGCGGTCGGCGACGAGCAGGATCTTCTTCACCTTGTCCTCGATCCTTCCCATGCCGGTTTCGTCCACGGCCATCTCCGCCAGCCGCCGGGCGTTCGCCCGCGCCGCGCGCCGGATCGCCTCGACGACGCGCTCGCGCAGGGCGACCGTGTCCAGGCGCCGGAAGGCCCGGTCCGCGGCCGAGACCGCATCCTCGAGCCGCTCGAACACCCCCCAGTCGCCCTCCGCCGACGCGGCCGGCGATTGCGGCATGCGGGCGGTGAGCTGCTGGAGGACTTCGCGGACGATCGATTCGATTTGCTCACGCTGGATCTGCATGGAGTCTCCCCCGGGCGGTTACTTGCGTGTCTCCGGCGCGTACTTGGCGTAGATCGCCTTCTTGCCGGAGGAAATCTGGTCGACGATGCCGATCACGCTGAGATCGATCGGCGCTTTTCCCTCCAGGATGAGCCGTGCGGAGCTGCCGCGCACGAGGAGGACCATCTCGCCCTCGCCGGCGCCGATCGGGTCGGCGGCGACCTGGCTGGGCAGCGTGACGTTGCCGTGCTCGTCGACGATGTGCACGAGCAGAAAGGTCAGGTTCGGCAGCCCCGGGTCGCGCACCGTGGCCACCACCTGGCCGATGACCTTGCCGAGTTCCATGGCCGGTCTCCTCTCTGGAAGCCAGTCCCCCCCCGTGCCCCGGAAGAGGGGACCCCGAAGCGCAGGGGCCGCCGCGGCCGATCGCGCGGCGGGGGGCTTCCGCAAGCGCGGCTACTTCATGGCGATCGGGAAGACCTTCTCGAGGTCCCCGTGCGGCCGCGGGATGACGTGGACGGCGATCACTTCCCCGACGCGGCGCGCCGCGGCCGCCCCGGCGTCGGTGGCCGCCTTGCAGGCGGCGACATCGCCGCGGACGAGCGCGGTCACGTAGCCGCCGCCGATCCGCTCGTAGCCGACGAGGGTCACGCGCGCGGCCTTGACCATCGCGTCGGAGGCCTCGATCAGTGCGGTCAACCCCTTGGTTTCGATCATTCCCAGTGCGTCCATCATGGTCTCCTCGCTCTCCTTGGCGGCCCCCGGTGGGCCGCATGGGCGTTGCCGCCCCCACGTCGGGGGGCGGGCAGGGTTATTTTCTGCCCTTGGGCCGGGGGGTGCCCTTCGCCGCCTCCCCGGCCGGGGGCATGAGGACATCGATCCGCTCTTCGACCAGCCGCGCGGTGTCCGCGTCGGGGCGGGCGATCAGGTTGCTGCCGACCAGGTCCCCCACGCGGGCCGCGGCGGCTTTCCCCGCGTCCACGGCGGCCGCGCAGGCGGCGATGTCGCCCTCGCAGATCACGCTGATGAGGGCCGCATCGGCGTTGCCGACGGTCTTGATGCGCACGCGGGCCGCCTTGGCCATCGCGTCGGCGGCCTCGATGGCGGCCACCAGGCCCCGGGTTTCGACGAATCCCAACGCTTCCGATTCGGCCATGGGTGTCTTCCTTTCCTTGACGAAAAATCGCCTCGCAGGCCGCGCCCCGCGGCTAGAGGATATGGCGCAGCACCTCCGCGGCCACCCCGGGGATCACCACCCGGCGGACCAGCAGGCCCTCGGCGGAGGCCCGCTCCGCCCCCGCCTCCACGGCGCGTTCCACCGCCCCCACGTCCCCGGCGAGCAAGCAGAACGCCTTGCCCCCGAGGCCCATGGCGAGCCGCACGTCCAGGACATCCACATCGGCGGCTTTGGCCGCCGCATCGGCCGCGACGACGCAGGAGGCGGCGGAGAAGGTTTCGATCACCCCCAGGGCGGCCCCCCCGCGATGGTCCGTCAGGCTTGCCCCGATCGCGCGGATCACGTCCATGCGGATGTGGGGGATGACGAAGTGATCGATGACGGCGTCCTTGCCGAGGGCGAGCCCGGCGTCGATCGCGGCCTGGACGTCGGCCACCTCCCCGTGCACGGCGACGACGAATTTCCCCGGGCAGATGGTCTTCATCAGGAAGGGCTCGACGATCGCGGCCTTCACCATGGCGTCGGCCCCCTCGATGCCCCCGGCGATGCTGTTGAACTCGATCATTCCCACGGCATGGAGCTCGGGTTCCACGGTTCAGCCCCTCCGGATCGTGACGGCGTTGTCCACCCGGATCACCTCCCCGGCGATGGAGGCGTGCACCCGGGCGCCCAGCTTGCCCTCGGGGATTTCGCCGATTGCCGCTCCCTCCTCCACCCGCTCGCCCGGTCGCACGCAGGCGACGGCCGGGGCCCCCGCATGCTGCTGCAGGGGGATCGTCACTTGCGCCGGGGAAAGACGCTCCCCCTCGGCGGGGTGAATGGCGAGGTATTTCTGGATGTCCAGCTTGATCGCCAGGCGCGAAACCGGGATCTTGCGGTGCCGGTTCAGCAGGGACTGGGCGGGCACCACCTCGCGCGGCCCCTCGTAGGCGATCTGCCGCTCGCGGAAGCGGGCCTTGAACAGGGCGTTGATCCGCCGCGGCGAAAGCCGCATGGGGCAGGCGAAGAGCTCGCACACGCCGCATTCGCTGCACAGGAACGCCTGCAGGGTTCCCGGCGCCGTGGCGACCCCGCCGCCGAAGGCCCGCATCACGCGGTGGGTCTCGAAGCTGTGGCCGATGTTGTGCCGCGGGCAGA
The DNA here is from genome assembly GCA_020725555.1 of Desulfatibacillum sp. Lineage (GTDB taxonomy): Bacteria > Desulfobacterota > Desulfobacteria > Desulfobacterales > SpSt-501 > SpSt-501. The sequence goes on along the minus strand of DYEU01000010.1, from coordinate 97,315 downwards.
GGTCGGTGCAGTAGCGGCACTGGATGCAGGCCGCCGCGGCCTGCTTCTCCATCTCGCGGACCGACAGGGTGGCCATGCGGTGGAGGTAGTGGCCGCGCGGCAGCAGCAGCACCCCCCCCGTGGTCTTGGTGACGACCTCCCGGCGCATCGCCTCCGGCCCGTCCACGAAGCGGCCCATCATCGGCCCGCCGAGGACCAGCACGGGGTCGGCGACGGCGGGCCCGCCGCAGGCCGCGATGCATTCCTCGACCGGCGTGCCGATCGGCACCTCGAGCACGGCGGGGCGCCGCACCTCGCCGGTGACGGTGACCAGGCGGTGGGTCACCGGCAGGCCCGCCATCGCCCGGTGCACGGCATGAAGGGTCCCCACGTTGGAGACGACGGCGCCGACATCCTTGGGCAGCCCGAGAGGCGGGATCGCCCGGCCGAGCAGTTCGTGGACGAGGACGTGCTCGTCGCCCGCGGGGTAGAAGTTCTCAAGGCGCGCAAGCTCGATCGGTTTTCCTCCGAGCAGGCGCTCGAAGCGCTCCCCGGCCGTCCGGTATTTTTCCTTGATGGCGATGATCCCGCGGCGCGCACCGACCGCGGCCATGACGGCCTCGAGCGCCTCGACGATCTCCTCCGCGTGGCGCTGCATCAGCACCTGGTCGGAGAAGAGCAGCGGCTCGCACTCGCAGCCGTTGGCGATGACGGTCTCCACCGGGGCGGCGAACTTGACGTGGGCGGGAAACCCCGCCCCGCCCTGGCCGACGACGCCGGCATCGCGGATCTGCCGCAGGATGCGCTCCCGGTTCATGGCCAAGCCCCGCCTGCCCGGCGCCCCCCGTTATTCCCGCACCTGGATCGGAAAGACGGCGTCCAGATCGCCGTGGGGGCGCGGGATGACATGGACGGCGATCACCTCGCCCACGCGGCGCGCGGCCGCCGCCCCGGCGTCGGTGGCCGCCTTGCAGGCGGCGACGTCGCCGCGAACGAGCGCCGTGACGTAGCCCGCCCCGATCTGTTTGTAGGCGACGAGCTGGACCCGCGCGGCCTTCACCATGGCGTCGGCCGCCTCGATCAGGGCGACGAGCCCCTTGGTTTCGATCATGCCCAGTGCGTCCACGGATTCCTCCTGGCGTAGGGTTTCGTTCGGGTTCATGCGAGCAGGTTGCCGCGCTTCATGCAGATCGCCAGCACGGCCACCTGAAAAATGTCCTCGGCGCTGCAGCCGCGGGAGAGATCGTGCCAGCCGCCGGCGAACCCCTGAAGGAAGGGGCCGATGGCGGAGTACCCGGCCAGCCGTTGCACCATCTTGTAGCCGATGTTGCCCGCCTCGAGCGAGGGGAAAATGACCACATTCGCCTGGCCGGCGAGCACGCTGCCGGGGGCCTTCAGGGCCGCGACCTCCGGGTCCACGGCGGCGTCGAACTGCAGCTCCCCGTCCACCTTCAAATCGGGGGCGCGCTCCCGCACGAGCTCCACCGCCCGCCGCACCATCTCCGCCCGGGGGTGCCGGGCGCTGCCCTTGGTGGAAAAGGAGAGCAGCGCGACGCGCGGCTCCTCGCCCAGGAGGCTGCGCGCCTGGTCGGCGGAAGCGAGGGCGATGTCGGCGAGCGCCTCCTCCGTCGGCTCGGGGACGACGGCGCAGTCGGCGAAGATGAAGCGGCGCTCGTAGTCCGGCGAGACCATGAGGAAGAAACTCGAAATGGTGCGGATGCCGGGCTTCCGGGGCAGCACCCGCAGCCCGGTGCGCAGCACCGCCGCCGTGGTGGAGAGGTTGCCGGCGACCCCGACCTCGACCTCGCCGCGCCGCACCATCATCGCCGCCGCCGTGAGCGGGTCGCGCGCGACCTCCTCGGCCTCCTCGGCGTGCACGGGTTTTCCGGCCTCCCGCCGGATTTCGCTGAACTGCCGCGCGTTCCTTTCCGCAACCGTGGGGCTTCCCGGGTCGACCACCACGAAGCCGGTGCCCCGCACCCGCGCCTCGCGGAGTTTCCCGCGCACGGCGAAGGGGGACTGGACGAGAACGGGCTCGGCAAGCCCTTCGCGCTTGAGCCGCCCGGCGGCGGCGATCACCCGCTCGTCCAGGCAGTCGGGGAAGGCGACCGTCCCGGGGTGGCGGCGACAGGCTTCGACACAGCGCTCCAGAATGTCCACGCCGCCCGGGCCTCCTCAGGTTACCGGATGCCGTTGACGCAGGCGAGGCGCACGCGCCCCTCGGCTTCGTAGACCAGCTCGGTCCCCGGCGCGAAGTAGAGCATGTCGCCGGGCCGCGCCTCGATCCGCGTTTCCCCCACGGCGAGCCGCAGCTCGCCCTCCAGCACGACCGCGATTTCCGCGGATTCGACGACGCGCCGGAAGGAGGCCTTTTCCCACTCCATGAACCCGCCGGCGAGCCGCATCTCCTCGCCGCCCCCCAAGGCCTCGGCGACGATGGCCTTTTCCTCGACCGGAACGGGCCCGGAGGCATCCTCGAGCAGCCGCGACCCGCGAACGAAGAAGACCCCGCGCGCCGCGGGCGAAACGGCCGCGGCGGCGGCGCGCTGCCCCGCCAGGCGCGCGGCGACCGCGCCGCGCACGAGCCGCTCGAGCTCTCCCGCTTCGACTCCCGCGGGCAGGTGCTCGCCGATGTGGCGGCAGACCTCGCGGACGAGCGCCTCCGCCGTTTCGGGGAGGGCCGGCGTCTCCGCCGCGGTCGCCTCCGCGGCGGCGGTTGCGGATCCCTCCTCGAGGAGGGTGATCCCCATTTCGCGGGCCCTGTCCCGGGCGCCCGGGGTCACGATGCATTCGCCGGAGCGGATCCTCAGGGTGCGCTCGCCCTTGCGCACGGCATCCTCGATGTCCGCCATGGAGATGACCAGTTTGCCCATGCAGGCCCTCCGTCGGCCGTGGGGTCCCCGCCGCTGTCGCCCTGCCCTTCCCGGCCGGCTCCCGGAAACGGGGAAGGCCGCGCGGACGCCCGGCCATCCTCCTGCTTCAAGCAACTATCGCGCCAACCGCCCCTGCGGTCGCCGCCTGCGGCCGCCCCGAAAATCCTCAGCCGGTGCCGGCAGGCACGGCACGGCTTTCGCGAGAAGTTCGGGTAGGAGAGGGAGACGAAGTCTTGGCGCGCGCCGGCCCCGCTTCATCGTGTTGCAAATATGCAGCTTCTTTGTGCCGCGCCCTTTCCCGCGCATGAAGCCGATCTTGCAGATACCCATTGAAATTTCTTTGATTTTTTGTCTTGTGGCCGCCCGTCGGCGGCGCGCCAAGAGGCGTCTGCTGCATATTTGCACCTTGGCGCCGGGGCAGTCAAACAAAAAAAATTTGATATTCTCGGTCGTTATTGCTAATCCATGCAGATATGCAACAAGTTCGGGGCCTGAAACGGTTTTGTATCGAACCGCTTTTCGATTCCCGGCGGGGAAATTCGCCGCCGCCATGCCGTTTGCGGCCCTTCGCTCCCGCACCGCGGCCCTTGCCGCCCGGCCGCGGCGGCGGTTCATTTTCCCGGCGGGATGACCTCCGGCGGCGACGTTTCCCCGCAAGGTGAGGCGGCTTCCGCCCGGGAGGGCCGCGCCGGGCGGGGGGAGCGGCCGTCCTTGAATGTTTTGTGGCATCCTGTTTGCTTGCTGATCCCCGATGCGGGAGGGCTTTTCATCTCGAAGCGGGCATCCGATCCAGGGAGAGGGGACCGTAATGAAGATCATCGATTTCCGGTTCAGGCCGAACACCGCCGAGGTGCTCACCGGCATCCAGAACAGCAAGATGTTCAAGGGGCTCTGTGAAACGATCGATTTTTCGAAGATGAAGCCCCAGACGGTCCCCGAGGTCGTCGCCGACCTCGACCGCTACAACATCGAGTGGGCGGTCATCACCGGCCGGGACTGCGAAACCACCTACGGCGCGCGTTCCAACAACGACAGCGTCATCGAGTTCGTCCGCCAGTTTCCCAACAAGTTCATCGGCTTCATCGGCCTGGACCCGCACAAGGGCATGCGCGCCATCCACGAGCTCAAGGCCTCGGTCACGGAGCTGGGGATGCGGGGGGCGGCGGTCGATCCCTACCTCGCCCAGATCTACGCCAACGACGCGAAGTATTACCCCATCTACGCCAAGTGCTGCGAGCTCGACATCCCGATCATCTTCACGACCGGTCCGGCGACCCTGGTGCCCAACGCCATCATCGACCACGTGGCCCCGCGGTACATCGACTTCGTGGCGCGCGACTTCCCGGAACTCAAGATCGTGATCAGCCACGGCGGCTACCCCTGGGTGAACGAGGCCATCACCGTGGCCCAACGCAACCGCAACGTCTACATCGACCTTTCCGAGTATGAATTCTCGCCCATGGCCGAAGCCTACGTCGAGGCGGCCAACACGATGATCGGCGACAAGATCCTGTTCGCGAGCGCCCACCCCTTCGTCGATTTCCGCGAGGCGCTGCAGAAATACGAAAAGCTTCCCTTCAAACCCGAGGTGAAGCAGAAGATCATGTACGACAACGCCGCCAAGCTCCTGGGCCTGAAACCGGCTGCGCCCGCCGCCGCCGCCACCGAAGGAGGCCGCATGCAGGACCTGGTGGGCGAGATCGTCCGCGAGGTCATGGCCCGCCTGGGCCGCTGAGCGCCGCCGCTTTCCCACGCTCCCGCCTCGGATCCCGCCTTGTCCGACCGGGAAAGCGCTGCGGCGCTTTTCTTTTGCGCCGGCGACGGGGGCTCCGGGCCGTGCCCTCAGCGCAACAGCCCGTAGAGCCCCGCGGCGAACAGAAGCCCGAGTGCCACCTGCCGGTAGCGTCGCCCGCTGGCGCGAAGGAATACCCGCCCGCCGAACCCCGTTGCGAGGAGAAAACAGGGCGAAAGCCCCGTTGCGCGAAGGAGCGTCGTCTCCTCGAAGAGCCCCCGGGCGGCCATCATCGCGATCAGGGTCGCCAGCGTGACCGCGAAGTAGCCCGTGAAGTTCGCCCGGTGGTCGGCCGCCTCGCCAGCGCCCGAAAGGAAATAGACGATCACGGGCGGGTTGCCCATGCCGGTGGCGGCGGCCAGAACCCCCGACACCGCCCCGACCCCGAGACGGACGCCGGTGTTGCGCGGCCCGCGCCACCGCCACCCGGCGGCGAGGATCAGGACGAACCCGAGGACCAGAGCGGCGATGATCCGGCTCATCGTGCGCGGTTCCACCGCGAGCAAGAGGCGGGTCCCCGCGGGCATCGCGAGCGCGGCGGCGGCGGCCATGGGCAGGACCTCGCGCCAGGCGATGCGCCGCCACAGCGCGGGCAGCAGTTGCAGCGTGGCCGCGGCGTCGAGCAAAACGACCATCCCCACCGCCGCCAGCGGGCCGAAGAGCACGGCGAACACGGGTGCCATCAGCATGCCCGAGCCGACGCCGACGAAGCCGCGCAGAAAGCCGGCGAGCGCCGCCACCCCCGCCGCGGCCGCGAAATCCGTCCCCCGGAGAAACGCCAGCGCCTCCACGAATCGGCCGCTTTCCCCCGGACCTCACTCGGGGTCGGGGGTGACGTCCGGTTCGATCCGGTAGGCGTTGGCGATGCGGTTGGTGCCGTTAAAGACGTCCACCACGGCCACGATCTCGCCGATCGCCGCGTTGTCCAGGCCGAGGCGCTTCAGGGCCGCGGTGTGGGAATGGATGCAGTACTCGCAGTTGTTGGTGATCGAGACGGCGAGCGCGATGATCTCCTTGGTCCGCAGATCGAGCCTGCCGGGCCGCATGACCGTTTTCAGCTTCTGCCAGGTGGCTTCGAGGTGCTCGGGGAAGACCGCGAGCGCCTTCCAGAAGTTGGGCACGAACCCGATGCCCTTGACGGCCATGATGTCCTCGTAGACCTCCCGGACCTTTCCCGTGGCCTCGGATTCGGCCACCATGCGCAACAGTCCCATCCTTCATCCTCCCGGAATGCCTGGGGTATGCCCGGCAGGCGGGCACCCCTCCGGGTGCCGGAGCCAGCCGAGGCTCGAGACCGTGTCCCGCGAGGGCCGGTACTCGCAGCCGACCCAGCCCGCGTAGCCCGCCTCGTCCAAGACGCGGAAGAGATTGGCGAAATTGACTTCCCCGGTTCCCGGCTCGTTGCGCCCCGGCGGGTCGGCGATCTGGATGTGGCCGATCCGGTCGAGGTGCGCCCGCAGGGTGCGGATTAGGTTTCCCTCCATGACCTGCATGTGGTAGACGTCGTACTGCAACAAGAGGTTGGGGTGGCCCACCTCCGCGATGAGGCGCACGGCCTCCGCGGTGCGGCGGAGAAAGAACCCCGGGACGTCCCGGTCGTTGAGCGGCTCGATGAGCAGGCGGATTCCCTCGCGCGCCAGGCGCGCGGCGGCATGGCGGAGGTTGGCGACCAAGGTGGCGTGCACCGCCGCGGCGGGCGCCTCGGCCGGAGGGATCCCCGCCAGGCAGTTGAGGCGGCGGCAGCCGAGCCTGCGGGCGTAGGCGATCGCGGTTTCCAGCCCTGCGCGGAACTCCGCCTCCCGGCCCGGAATGCAGGCGAGGCCGCGGTCCCCGGCCTCCCATTCCCCCGGCGGGAGGTTGTGCAGGATCATCTGCAGCCCGTTCGCCGCAAGCGCCGCGGCGATGCGTTCCGCCGGCCAGGCGTAGGGGAACTGACATTCGACCGCCCGAAAGCCCGCCGCGGCCGCCGCGGCGAAGCGGTCCAGGAAGTCGACCTCGGTGAACAGCAAGCTGAGGTTGGCGCAGAAACGCGGCACGGGCCCCCCCTTTCAGCGTCGGCGGCATCCGGGGGGTCGGGGGCCGCCGCGGCCTTCTTTATTATTCCGGCATCCCCCGTTTTGCAAACGACCCCGGCCGCGGCGCGGCGGCGGGAGCCGGGGAAGGCGGCCCGCCGGACCCGCAAGGAAGGAGGCGGGGAGGAGATGATGGGCAGCAGCTTCGGCACGTTGTTTCGGGTGACAACCTTCGGCGAATCCCACGGCCGGGCCGTGGGGGCCGTGGTGGACGGCTGCCCGCCGCGGCTTGCTCTGCGCGAGGAGGACATCCAGCCCCAGCTCGACCGCCGGCGGCCCGGCCAGGGCCGGCTCACGACGGAGCGGGACGAGGCCGACCGGGTCACGATTTTGAGCGGCACTGAAAACGGCCTCACCCTGGGGACGCCGATCGCCTTGCACATCGCCAACCGGGACATGCGGCCGGAGGACTACACGGCGCTTGCCGCGGCGCCGCGTCCTTCCCATGCCGATTACACCTACCGCGCGAAATACGGCATCGCCGCCTCGAGCGGCGGGGGGCGCGCGAGCGCGCGCGAGACGGCGGGGCGGGTGGCGGCCGGCGCGGTGGCCGAGAAGCTGCTCCGCGAGCGCTGGGGGGTGGAGATCGTCGGCTGGGTGAGCGCGGTCGGGGAGGTGGACTGCCCCGCGGTCGACCCGGCGACGGTCGACCGGCCGGCGGTCGACCGTTTCGCCGTGCGCTGCCCGCAGGAGGAGGCCGCGCGGCGCATGGAGGAGGAGATCGCCCGCGCCCGCGAGGAGCAAGACTCGGTCGGCGGGGTCGTGTGCTGCGTCTGCCGCGGGGTCCCGCCGGGATGGGGGGAGCCGGTGTTTTCCAAGGCCGAGGCCCTGCTCGCCCAGGCCATGCTCTCCATCCCCGCGGTCAAGGGCTTCGAGATCGGCTCGGGCTTCGCCGGCGCGCGCATGCGCGGCAGCGCCCACAACGACCTGTTCGTCTGGAAGGAAGGCCGCCTGGGGACCCTCACCAACCGGAGCGGCGGGGTCCAGGGCGGGGTCACCAACGGCGAGCCGATCGTCTTTCGCGTCGCGTTCAAGCCACCGGCCACGATCGGCCGCCCTCAGCCGGGGGTCGACTTCGCGGGCCGGCCGGTGCGGATCGAGGCCCGCGGCCGCCACGACCCCTGCGTGGTGCCGCGCGCCGTGCCCGTCGTCGAGAGCATGGCGGCCCTCGTGCTCGCCGATCTCGCCCTGATCCAGAACGCGCGCCGTCCGCACCCCTGAATTCAGCGGCATCGCCTCTCCCCCGCGGCGCGTCTTTTTTTCATGAATCCCGATTCAGATTTTTGACGGGGGAACAATGACTGTCCGCCGATTGATTTCTCCGGCGGCTTCGTTTAAGAGCGGTTCATCGGACCGCGGCTTCGCGGACCACCCCAGGACACCAGGGAAAGGAGGGGCACATGAAACGGTGGGGTCTTTTGATGGTCGTCATCCTGTTCGCGGCTAGCGGCGCGGCCGAGGCGCAGAACCCGAAACTGGTCATCGCCACCGGCGGCATCGGGGGGGTCTATTATTACTACGGCACCCAGGTGAGCGAGATCGTCAACAAGGCCGGCTTCGCCGCGGCCACCGCCATGCAGACGGCGGCCTCCGTGGACAACATGATGCTCATCCGCGACAAGACCGAGCCCGACAAGAAGACCTGGTTCATCGCCACCGTGCTTCCGGACACGGCCTACTTCACCACCATCGGGAAACACGAAAAATTCAAGGACAAGCCCGTCAAGGCCGCCATCCTCTGGATGATGTACCCCAACTTCCTCCACCTCGTCACCACCGACAAGAGCGGGGTGGGCAAGCTCGCCGACCTCCAGGACAAGCGCGTCTCCACCGGCGCCCCCGGCTCGGGGACGGAATTCACGGCCCTCAACCTCGTCCGCGCCGCCGGCCTGGACCCGGCGAAGTTCAAGAAATGGGAGAAGCTCGGCGCCAAGGAGTCCGAGGAGGCGCTCGCCAACGGGACGATCGACGCCTTCTTCTGGTCGGGAGGGCTGCCCACGGGGTCTCTCGTCGAGCTCGCCAACACCCTGGGCAGGAAGGGGCTGAAAATGACCCTGGTCCCCATGCCCGACAACGACCCCGGGGTGAAGAAGTTCAAGGACGAGTTCCAAGGCCTCGCCGATTCGCTCCCCATCCCCAAGGAGATCTACGGCACCGAGGCGGACACGCCGACGCTCGCCTTCTGGAACATGTTCGTCGCCCCCGAGAGCCTGCCCGCGGATCTCGCCCACAAGCTCGTGAAATCCGTCTTCGAGAACCTCGACTCCCTGCGGGCCGCGGTCAAGGCCGCCCGGGATACCACCCCGGAGAGCACGGCCAAGTTCATCGGCAAGAGCGCGATCCCCTTCCACCCCGGGGCGGTGCAGTATTTCAAGGAAAAAGGGCTGGTGAAGTAGGGCCCCGCCGTGCGTGCGCGCCGCTGGGCCGCCGCGGGCCTGCTTCTGGCCCTGGGCTTCGCCGCGGCGGCCAGGCCCGCCTTCGTCACCGGCGACGGGGCGGAAGGCTGGATGCTCCTCTGGCGCGGGCAGCGCGGTGAGATCCGCTTTGTCAACTCGGTGACTGAAAAGCCGGTTGAAATCCGGTTCCGGGTGGGCCGCCGCTTCGAGGGCTTCTCCGTGGCGACCGACCCGCTGACGGAGAGCTACTACACCGCGGGCGCCTACGCCTTGAACGAGCTCGCCTCCGGCGAGGCCGTGGAAGCGATCCGCCTCTGCTCCATGCGCGGCATCGACCTCCGCGTGGGATTCCACGAACGGCACGTCGCCGGCGGGTGCCTGGAAGTGAGGTTGCTGTGGACGCTGTGATCCGGAAAATCCTCCACGGGACCGCGGTGCTGGGGACCCTCTACCATCTCTACCTTGTTCTCCACCCCTACCTGCCCTTCACCTTCCTGCGCCTCTCCATCTTCGATCTCACGCAGGTGCAGCGGGCGACCCACGTCTTTCTGGTCGCCTTTCTGGGCTATCTCCTGAACTGGCGCTGGGTGAAGAAACGGGGGGCCGCGGGCAGCGTCCCGCTCGCGGCCCTGACCGGGCTCGTCGTGGCCGAGTTTTTCAAGCTCGACCTGCCCGCGGGCTTCAAGGCGGCGGCGGGGTTCGTCTGGGCGGCGACGATGCTTCCCTGCCTGGTCCCCCGGCTGATGCGGCCCTCGAACCTCGTCTGCGCCCTGCTCTGCTTTCTGCCCTTCGTCTATCTGGTCGCCGAGTACGAGACCCTGATCTACCGCGCCATCCTGCCCGAGCCCTGGGACCTCCTCATGGGCCTGTGCGAGGTGCTCCTGGTCCTGGGGGTCATCTTCCGGCTGAGCGGCCCCATCATGCCCCTCTTCGTGATGCTGTTCATCCTCTACAACCTCTACGGCGACGTGATCCCGGGCTACCTCTCCAACCCCGGCTTCAGCCTCGACATGCTCCTCGGCAAGATGTACTGCGAGACCGAGGCCGGCATTTTCGGCACGATCACCGGCGTTTCCCTCAAGTACCTCATCTATTTCACGACCCTCGGCGCGGTGATCTCCAAGATGGACTACGGGCGCATCATCGCCAACATCGCGCTGCTCTTCGTCGGCCGCAGCCCCGCCTCGCCGGGACGCACCAGCAGCGTCATGGCCGTCCTGATGGGGATGTTCTCCGGATCGGGGGCGGCCGACACCCAGTTCGTGGCCACCCTCACGCGCTCGCTCTACGACCGCGTCGGCTACGAACGGCTGGTCGCAGCCGGCGTCATCGCCACCGTGGGCTCGATCGCCTACATCACCCCGCCGGTCATGGGCTCGATCTCCTTCATCATGGTGGAGCTGCTCGCGATCCCCTACGCCTGGATCATCACCATGGCGATCGGGCCGATGCTCCTCTACCTCCTCGGGATCGTCGTCTACAACGAACTCTACGTCCGGCGCCGGCGGCTGAAGCCCATGGAGATCGAGACCGGCCACGACTTCGGCTATTTCCGGCGCTACGCCTACGTCTTCGCCCCGATCGCGCTGATCATCCTGATGATCTACCGCGGCTACTCGATCAACATCACCGTGAGCCTGGCGGCGCTTCTCTTTCTCGTCTTCGCCTACGCCGATCCCACCGTCCGGCCGCCGCTTCGGAGCATCCCCGAGGCCCTCGCCGAGGGCTTCCTGCACCTTCTGCCCATCGCGAGCGCGGTGATCGCGGCGAACATGATCATGTCCATGATGGTGCTGAGCGGGCTGGCCTCCAAGTTCTCGCTGGTGATGATGAAGATCAGCGGCAGCAGTCTGCTGCTCGCGACGGCCTTCACCGGCGTCTTCAGCCTCATCCTCGGCATGGGGGTGCCGCCGATCGCCACCTACGTCCTCACCTCGGCCCTCACCGCGCCGACCATCCAGCAGCTCGCCGTGGTGAACGGCATCCCCGAGGAGGCCGCGCTGCTGGCGACGCACATGTTCCTGTTCTACTACGCGGTCCTGGCGGAGGTGACCCCGCCGGTGGCCCTCTCGGCCTATGCCGCGGCCGCCGTCATGAACACCGATCCCGTGAAGACGGGGGTCTTTGCCGCACGGGTGGCGGTGCCCAAGTACCTGGTGGGGATCATCTTCATCCTCACCCTGAACGGGACCGGGCTGCTCATCATCCCCGCCCTGCAGGCGATGCCCGCAGCCGAGGCCGCCCTGGCCATCGTGCAGCGCTATCTCCTGAGCGGGCTGGCGGTCCTGTGCCTGAACGCCGGCGTGGTCGGCTGGTTTTGCCGCGATCTCTCGCGCGGGGAGCGGCTGCTCGCGGTCGTGGCGGCGCTTGCGCTCTTCTACCCCTCGACGCCGACGGACGCGCTGGGGGTGCTGCTCGCCGCCGCGTTGCTCCTGAAGCTCTGGGTGGAGGCCCGAGTCCGCGCCCGCGCCAAGGCCGGGGTGGGCTGAGGGGGCGGGGCCTTCCCGCACCCGCGGCCGGGCAGGGCGGGCGGTTGCATTGCCGCGGCAGGCGGGATAGAGTCGCCCTGCAAACCGCACGCCCCGCGTTGCCGCCGCCTGCGGTTGGGCGCGGCCGCGGGAAGCCTCGAGGGTCGGTCCCATGATCAAGTACAACCTCAAGACGTTGATCGCCGAGAAAAAGCGGCGCGAAAACCGCAACATCACCTACCGCGAGATCTCCAGCCGCACCGGGATCTCCAAGGTCACGCTCTCGAAGATTGCGCGCCGGCCCGGGTACAACACGGCCGTGAGCATCGTCGAGAAGCTCTGCCTCTACTTCAAGTGCAGCCCCAATGACCTGATCACCATCGTCCCCGATCTCCCCGAGGAAGAGCGGCAGGAAATCGAAAACGCCCGCACCCCCTGAGCCGGCGGCCGCGGCCTCGTCCGGCGCATCGCGGGGGGCTGGCCCCTTCGCGGCGCGGCCGGGGGGAGGGGAGGGGTTCCTCGTTTCGGGTTCACGCCGAGGAGCGATTCGCGTGGAGCATCTCGTGGTTCTGGTCAAGGCGGCCCTCATGGGCGTCGTCGAGGGGGTCACCGAGTTTCTGCCCGTCTCCTCGACCGGGCACCTCATCCTGGCCGGCGATCTGCTCGGCTTTGCCGGACCCAAGGAGAACGCCTTTCTCGTCATCATCCAGGTCGGGGCCATCCTCGCCGTGCTTTGGCTCTACCGCGGGAAATTCCTAAGGGTGGCGCGAAACCTGAGAAGCGATCCGGCGGCCCGGCGTCTCGTGTTCAACCTGGGGCTCGGCACCCTTCCGGCCGTGGTGATCGGCCTGCCCACCGAACGCTGGATCGAGGCCCACTTGTTCCGGCCCCTTCCCGTGGCGATCGCCTTCGCGGCGGGGGGGGGCGCGATCCTCTGGGTCGAGGCACGTCGGCGGAAACCCGCGGTGCTCGGCGTGGACGACATCCCCCTCGGCACGGCCCTCGCCGTGGGGTGCTTTCAGGTGCTCGCGGTCGTATTCCCCGGCGTTTCGCGCTCGGGGGCGACGATCATCGGCGGGCTGCTGCTCGGCCTGTCGCGCACCGCGGCCGCCGAGTTCTCCTTCTTCCTCGCCATCCCCGCCCTTCTCGGGGCCTCCCTCGTCAAGTACAAGAACGTCTACCCCCTGCTCACGGCCCAGGATTTCCCCTTCTTCGCCGTGGGCTTTCTCGTCTCCTTCGTCGCGGCGATGCTCGTGATCCGGGGCTTTCTCGCCTACGTCTCCCGCAGGAGCTTCGCCCCCTTCGCCTGGTACCGCATCGCCTTCGGCGCGCTGCTGCTCTACGTGTACGGGGTTCAGGGGACCTTCTGAGCCCGGCCCCGCGAGGGGTTCCTCACCGCGCCGGCAGCCAGTCGGCGAGGACCCGGCGATAGGTGTCGGGTTCGCTCAGGTAGGGGAAATGCCCCCCCTGGGGGAAGGTGTGCACGGCGGCCGCGGGGTAGGCCCGACGCAGCGCTTCCCGGAGCGGGGCCTCGACCAGGGGGTCGTTGGCGGACTCGAGGATCAGGCACGGGAGGGTCCCGGCCGCGAGGTCCGGGGGGGCGAAGGTCCGGCCCAGGCAGGCGAGCCGCGCGAGGACATGCTCCTTGCGGATCGCCCCGCAGGTCTGCTCTATAAGGTAGGCGGTCACCAGGGCGGAGCCTGTGCCCGCGGCCGGGCCGAGCAGGCGCCGGGCGTTGCGCCGCATGCCGGCGAGGATCGCCCATTCCGGCACCCAGCGCAGGACCTGCACCCCGCGCCGCGCCCGGGCGGCGATCCCCTCGTCGGGGGCGAAGGTGTTCCCCAGGACGAGGCCGGCCACGCGATCGGGCGCGCGCCGGGTCAGATGCTGGGCGAGAAGGCCGCCGAGCGAGCTTCCCACGAAATGCGCGCGGCGGATCCCCTCGCGGTCGAGCAGGGCCAGGACCCCCGCGGCGAGCGCCTCCCACGAGGAGAGCGGGGGGTAGGTCGGCGCAAGGCAGCGGAAGCGCCCTTCCAGCGCTTCGATCTGCAGAAACCAGGCATCCGCCGAGGCCCCCAGGCCGTGCAGGAAGACGACGGCCGCATCGCCGGACCCGGCCGCGGCGGTTTCCCACACGGTGCGGCCGCAGGAGAGCCGCTTGCGGTGCCGGCGGCGAAAGGCGGTGAGGCGCTGCTGGACATCCTGCGGCACCGCGGCATAGAGCGCGCGGAAGGAGGGCTTCGGCAGGGGGAAGGCGTAGACCCCGAGCAGGACGAGGGCCAGGGCGGCGGCGCAGGCGACGGCGGACATCGGTGCATTCCTTGTCCGATGAGGGCATGCCGGAGAGGACCTGTAGGGATTATCGGCGCAGCGCCCCCCGCCGTCAACGGCGAGGGGGCGCCGTGCTGGCCAAGCCGCGACGCCTGTGATACAGAAGAATCACCGCCGCCCCCCCTCTCCGCCCGCCGGTTGCGGGAGGTTTCCATGAAACGCTGTCCCCGGTGCAACCAGCCCCTCGCCGAGGCCATCGCCGTCTGCCCCGCCTGCGGCCAGGACCTCAGCCCGCGGCGCGAGCGGATCGACGACTACCGCATCGTCGATGTGCTGCACGAAGGCCACGCCAGCCTCCTTTGCCGCGCCGTTCACGAGCCCACGGGCGAGCCGGTGATGATCCGGCTCTTCACGCCGCAGTCCGGCGTGAACGAGGAGATCGCCGCACGCCTGGGGCGTGAAATCGAGAAGCTCGCGCGGCTTCCACCGGACGGCCTCGTGCACCACCAGGCCATCCGCCGCTCGCGGGAGGGGCTCTGGTACCGGATCAGCGAGTGGGTCGAAACCGAGAGCTGGGGTTCGCTGCTCGCCTCGGGGAGGCTCCAGGACCTGGGGACGCTTCTGGATCTTTTCGTCCAGACGGCCGAGACCCTCGCCACGCTGCACGCCCACGGGCATTTCATCCCCCATCTCATTTTGAACGACCTGCTGCCCGTCACCCTCCCCGACGGTCGCCTGGCGGTCAAGATCGACTACAAGCTCTCGCGCTTCATCGACCCGCGGCTGGATCGCCCCGCCCCCATGCTGCGCCGCCTGCTCGAGCAGCATCCCGACATCGCCGGCGGGCGGCCCCTCGACTTTCGCAGCGACATCTGGTCCCTCGGCAAGATCTTCGTCGAGCTGCTCGCCGGGGATCTCGAGGTTGAGCGGCCGGAAACGAAGGTGGACGAGTTGCGCATCCCCCGCGAGCTGGCGGTGCTGCTGCGCGTGATGCTCGCCGAGGACCCGGATCTCCGGCCGCAGTCGATGGCCGGCGTCGCCGCATCCCTGCGGCGCATCCGTGAAGGCCTCCGCCGCGCCCCGGCGGCGCCTCCGCCTGCGGGCCGCCGCACCCGCACCCGCAGCCTCCTCGCCGTCCTCGCCTTCCTTTTCGCCGCCGCCGCCGCGGTCTGGTTGGCCGTGCGCGGGACGGGGCGGGACACCGAGGCCGTGCTCGAGGGGTTCGCCAACCGCTACGCCCGCTCCGTCGGCTTCGTCCTCGTGGACTACTGGCTCGAATCCAAGGGCGAGAGGCTCTTCCGCAACGTCTCCGAGGGCTCCGCCTTTCTCGTCGATGCCGCAGGCTATCTCCTCACCAGCCGCCACGTGGTCTGCCCCTGGCTCGAGGACCCGCGCTTCGACGCCGTGGTGCGTTACGCCCGCGACCGGGGGATCGAGATCCGGCTGGGATACCGGCTCTACCTCTGGTTCGAGGGCGAGCGGGCCTTCAACCGGGCCGGCCGCCTCATCGAGAACCCCGATCTGACGGACATCTACTTTCTCGAAAACGCCTACACGGTCGAGGGTCCCAAGAAAATCGAGATCGCCGGTGTTGCCCGCCCGCCGGTCCGCACGCGGCAGCTGCTGCGGTCTCCGCTCAAGGACGACTTCGCCGTGATCCGCGTCGATCCCCTGCCGCCGGGGCTTGAGCCCCTGCCGCTCGATTCGGGGATGGATCCCCGCCGGCTTCCCAAGCTCAAACGCGTGATCGCCTTGGGCTTCCCCCTGGGCAGCCGCACCCAGGTCGACACCGTGAACGCGAGCGTGGTGCGGGGCAACGTGCGGCGCAGCTTCGAAACCATGTTCCAGATCGACGCCTCCTTGCACGGCGGCAACAGCGGCGGCCCGGTGATCGACGAGCGCGGCCGGGTGATCGGCATCGTCTCGGCCGTGGCCGTCGATTTCACCCAGGGGCTGGTGCCCATGGTCACGCCGGTGTGGGACATCGGCCTGATCCTGCCGATCCCCGAGGCGGTGCGGCTGCTCCTCGACCTCAAGGCCGGGCAGGCGAAGTGGAACGGCGTTCCCGATTTCACGATCGAGCAGAGCCTGGAGGCGATCCGGGCCGCGGCCGAGGCGCGGCGCTGGGCCGAAGCCCGCGCGCTCGCCGACGAGAAGCTCGCCCGCAGCCTGCAGCCGGAACTGGTCGCGGCCGCGGGGATGCTCTCCGTCTGCATCGGGGATTTCCGCGGCGCCCGCGAGCGCTTCCGCCAGGCCCTGTCCCTGGACCCCGAGGACGACGCGGCGCGATGGATGCTCGTGTGGATCGACCGGCTGTCGGGCGCGCGGGAAGCCGAGGCCGAGCGCCGACGCCTCGCAGCCGCGGACTGGAGGAGCGCGGGGGAATTCCCAGGATACCTCCTGCGCGTGCTGGAGGGCCGGGAGCCCCGGGAGGCCGCGCTGGACGGCTGGACCACGGCCGCCGAGAAGGCCTGGCTGCATTCCCTCGGCGGGTTCCTCGAGCTCGAGACCGGCCGGCTCGAGGCGGCCGAGACCCTGCTGGAGACCGCCCTGAAGGCGGCCGAGCTCGACGGCTGGGAGCGGTTCCTCGCCCGCGCGAAGCTCGACGAGGTGCGCAAGCAGCGGCGGCGGGGCCTCGCCTCCGAGGCCGAGCGCACGGCCCACCGCGGCCGCGTCGAGGGCTTCGAGCAGGAACTGGCAAAGCTTCTCGCGGAGAAGAAGCGGCGCCGGCCGGAGATCGCCTCGCTGCGCGGCCGCCTCGCCTACGGCGAGCTGCCGCACGACGAAAAGCGCGCGCTGCTCGCCGCGCTGCTTGCGGCCGAGCCCGAAAACCGCCAGGCCCGCGCGGCCCTCGCCTTCGCCGAGGCGGCGGCCGAGGCCCACGAAGAGGCCCTCGCGCACGCCCGCGCCTTCCTGGAAAGCGGCGCCCGTGAAAACGCCCTGCGGATGAGCCTGGGGCTTCTCGAGGCGGGGACCCTGCGCCGCCTGGGCCGCGAGGACGAGGCGCGCGCGCGGCTGGTCGGCTTCCTCGAGCGGACGACGGATCCCTTTTTCGACGCCGTGGCCGAGACCCTGCTCGGCCGCAGGCCCGAGGAGGCGCTGCGTGCCGCGGCGGGGGAGGTCCCCGAGCAGGTGCTGGTTGCGTTCACCGCGGCCGGCCTTTGGGCCGAGGGCGCAGGCGACCGCAAGGCCGCCGACCGGTTTTACCGGGATGCGATCGGCTCCTTTCTGGACACCTGGGTGGAATATGACTTCGCCCTGGAGCGCATCCGCCGCCTCCGGCGCGCCGGGGATTGAAGCCCAGCGCGGAGCGATCGGCCCCCGGGGAGTCGCGGCGGAGTCCCCTTGGCCGGGTGGCCCTCCCTCTCCGGGAGGGGGATCGGGAGCAGCCGATGAAGAGGAAGGTGGTGCTGGTGGCCTTCAACGGCGAGCCGATGTGTTTCGTGCACGTCCTGCTGAACGCCCTGGACATGAAGGCAAGGGGGATCGACGTCCGGCTGGTGATCGAGGGGGCGGCCACGCGCCTGGTGGGGGAGCTTGACGACCCGCAGCGGCCCTTCGCCGGCCTCTACCGCCGGGTGCGGGAGCAGTCCCTGGTGGATTGCGTCTGCCAGGCCTGTGCCGCGAAAACGGGTTCGCTGGAGGAGGCCCGCCGCCAGGGCCTGCCGCTTTGCGCCGAAATGGGAGGACACCCCAGCCTGGGGCGATACCTCGAAGAGGGCTGGGAGGTCATATCCTTTTGATGCCCGCCGCTGCAGGCGCCCGGCGGGGCGGCCCACGGCACGCCGGTCCGTGAGGCGGCCGTGAAATTCCTCGGTGTGGGGATGATTTTCTCTTGACGGGGAGAAAGAAAGCGCCTATGTTGTCTCTCGGATCCGGTTCCTCCGGGAACGGTTCCGAGAAGGTTGGATGAAAACATTTTGCAGCGTGGGGAAAGCCGCCACACTCCAAAGTGTGGCGGCTTTTTTGCTGTAGTCGTAATCCGCCTTTGAAAAATTCTGAAGAAAGGAGGATTGCGACGATGATGCAAGGTAAAGTGAAGTGGTTCAACGAGCGCAAGGGTTTCGGCTTCATCGAGGCCGAAAACGGCAATGACGTGTTCGTCCATTTCAGCGCCATCGAAGGCAGCGGCTTTCGTACGCTGCAGGACGGTCAGCCGGTCAGCTTTGACGTGCAGAACGGCCCCAAAGGCCTATCGGCCGTCAACGTCCGGGTGATGTAACCTTCCCCCGGTCTCCCCCCGGGGTCCGGCGCCTTCCTGCGGGAGGGCGCCGGACCCCGGTACCCGCACTCACCCCCCTCCCCCGGGATTCCGGTCACGAAAGGCGTGTTTCATGAACAAGCGGCTCTATATCGGCAATTTGGCCGCGGAGATCACCGCCAACGATCTCACGCACAACTTTTCCACCGTCGGCACCGTGGTTTCGGCGGTGATCATCAAGGAGCGCTACTCCAACCAGAGCAAGGGCTTCGGGTTCGTCGAGATGGCGAGCGAAGAAGAGGCGCGGCAGGCGATCGCGACCTTCAACGGCGGTGAGCTCCAGGGAAGAACGATCATCGTGAGCGAGGCGCGCGAGCCCCGCCGCGACGGGGAAAACGGACGCTCCGGCGGCTTCGGCCGCGGCCCGCAAGGCGGGGGCGGCCGCGGGGGGCGCTTCTAGCTATTTGCGGAGCAGCCGGCGGATGTCCGGGACGGAAAGGTTGTCTTCGAGGACCCGCCACTCGCCTTCCGGCGTACAGACCCCGCGCAGGCGGCCGATCCTCAACCACTCGCGGATCCCCCGCTCCGTGAGGTAGGTCATGGCCGCGAACTCGCCGACGCTGTAAGCGCTTTTCGCCGCGGGCGGTGCGGCAGCCGGGGAAACGGCCTCCGGCGCCTCCGCCGACGGCGAGGCCGTCGCGGCGGGGGCAGCGGCCGCGGGGGCCTGCTCGACCGGCCGGCGCCGTTGCGGCGCCGGCTTGCGGCCGCCGGCCCGTTTGCCCGGTTCCGGCCCGCCCAGCCGGCGCAGGGCCGGGGCGTCGATCTGGGAGACGGGGATCTTCCAGGCCTTTCCCTGTTTTCGCGCGCGGAGTTTCCCCTCGCGGATCAGCCGTGTGACGGTTGCGGCCGGGATGCCGGCCGCCCGGGCGAACTCCGCCGTCGTCATCGTTTCCTTGCGCCGTTCCATGGGCCCTCCTTTCCTTGCGCCGTTACCGCACCTCGCGCCCCTCGGGTGCCTTTTCTCTTAGCCGACTTTCCCCCCTCCGTAAACCCGGCCTTTCCCGGCAGGGCGGCGAAACGGCCTTCCGGCCGGATCGTGACGAGCCTCCCCCGCCCTGGCGCGTTCGGCGTTCTTGTGCGAACATCCAAGCGCCGCCGCCGGCGCCCGCCCACCGGGCCGCGGTCGCGGTGGGATGAAGGGCGGCCGGGGCGGGGACCCTTGCGCGGAGGTGTGGGGCATGGTCCGCAATGCCGAAATCGCCGCGGTCTTCGAGGAGATCGCCGATCTGCTCGAGCTTCAGGACGAGAACCCCTTCAAGGTGCGCGCCTACCGCCAGGCCGCCCGGCTCCTCCGCGGCCTCGGCGCCGAAGCGGCCGAGCTGCTCGCCGCCGGGGAGGATCTCCGGCGGCTGCCCGGGATCGGCAAGGAGCTTGCGGCCAAGATCGCCGACGTCGTCCAGACCGGGACGACACCCGCCCTGGAGCGGCTGCGGCAGAGCGTCCCGGCGGCGCTGCGGGAATTGCTGCGGCTGCCGGGGCTGGGCCCCAAGCGGGTGCGGGCGCTGCACCGCGAACTCGGCCTGACCACCCGGGAGGGGCTGCGGCGGGCCGCTCTCCAGGGGCGCATCCGAGAGCTTGCCGGCTTCGGCGAAACGCGCGAACGGCAGATCCTCGAGGCCCTGGCCCGCGCCGCGGCGGAAGGCCGGCGCACGGCGATCGGCGAGGCGCGGCCGGAGGTGGAGGCGCTGCTGTCGTTTCTGCGCGCGCAGCCGGGGGTGAAGCGGGCCGAGGCCGCCGGCAGCTTCCGCCGCCGCCGGGAAACCGTCGGCGACATCGACCTCGTGGTCGCCGCCGCAGCGCAGAGCCCGGTGATCGAGCGCTTTGCCGCCTGGGGGGAAGTCCGCGAGGTGCTCTCCCGCGGCGCGACCCGGGCCGGGGTGGTGTTGCGATCCGGCCTGCAGGTGGACCTGCGGCGGGTCGACCCCGCCGCTTACGGGGCGGCGCTGCAGTATTTCACCGGCAGCCAGGCGCACAACATCGCCTTGCGCAGGGACGCCAGGCGGCAGGGCCTCAAGGTCAACGAGTACGGGGTGTTTCGCGGGGAAAGGCGCATCGCCGGCCGGACCGAGGAATCCGTCTACCGGGCCCTGGGGCTTTCCTGGATCCCCCCCGAGTTGCGTGAGGACTGCGGCGAGATCGAGGCCGCCCGGGAGGGGAGGCTCCCCGCGCTCGTCGCCGCCGCCGACCTGCGGGGCGACCTCCATGCGCACACCGCGGCCAGCGACGGGACGGCCGGCCTCGAGGAGATGGCCGAGGCGGCCCGGCGGCGCGGGTTCGAGTATCTCGCGATCACCGACCATTCCCGCAGCTTGCGGGTGGCGCACGGTCTCGACGAACGCCGGCTCCTCGAGCAGCTCGAGGCGATCGAGCGGTTGAACGAGCGCTGGCGGGATTTCGCCCTGCTCAAGGGGGTCGAGGTCGAGATCCTCGAGGACGGCCGCCTCGATCTCCCGGACGAGGTCCTCGGCCGGCTCGACCTCGTCGTCGGCGCCGTCCACAGCGGCTTCCGCTTGAGCCGCGAGCGGCAGACGGAACGCATCCTGCGGGCCATGGATCGCCCGCACTTCACGATCCTCGCCCATCCCACGGGGCGGCTGCTGCCCGACCGGGAACCCGTGGCGCTCGACCTCGCCGCGGTCATCGCCAAGGCGGCCGAGCGCGGCTGCTTTCTCGAACTCAACGCCCACCCCCGCCGCCTCGACCTCGGCGATGCCGCCTGCCGCGAGGCGCGCGCGGCCGGCGTTCGGATCGCGGTCAACAGCGACGCCCACGGCCCGGCCGACTTCGCGCATCTCGAAAGCGGGATCGACCAGGCGCGGCGGGGATGGCTCGAACCCCGGGACGTGCTCAACACGCTCCCGCTCGGGGAGCTGCTCCCCCTTCTGCGGCGGGCGAGGGGCTGAGCGGCCGCCCGCGGCTCAGTGTTTTTCGCGCCGGCGGATTTCGCCGACCCGGCGGCTGAGGTCCTCGTAGCGCCGGGGGTCGAAGAGGCCGATCTCCTGGCCGTGCAAGCGGTAGAGCTGCAGGCACCGGCCGGCGTCGGCGGGGTTGCGGTGGGCGATGCCCTGCTCGACGCAGCGCAGGCTCTCGCGGATCGATTTTTCGTAGAGCTGGCGCCGCAGCTCCTCGTAGAGCCGGGCATCGAAGGTGCCGGCCTCGAGCGCCGTGACCTTCCAGACGTTGAGCGCGACGCGTCCGTTGGCGAAGCCTTCTTCCTGGATCGCCTTCTTGGCAAGCGAGAGGCTCACGGAGGCGTCCCGCTCGAGCTGCTTCTGCCGCACCGTTTCCGCGGCCGGCGGGGCGGCGGGCGGCCGCGTCTCCTGGGCCGCGGCCGGGAGCGCGCAGAGGAGGAGAAAGGCGAGCGGCGCGGCGAGGGCGCGCCCCGGCCGGCCGCCCTTCATGCCGCCCCCTGGCGGAGCAGGGCCGCCAGGCGCCGGTCGGCGGGGCAGAGGAGCTCGTCGTCGAGTTCCGCGACCGGC
The DNA here is from genome assembly GCA_020725555.1 of Desulfatibacillum sp. Classification (GTDB taxonomy): domain Bacteria; phylum Desulfobacterota; class Desulfobacteria; order Desulfobacterales; family SpSt-501; genus SpSt-501. The sequence continues at coordinate 75,724 of DYEU01000010.1, read as the reverse complement.
ACCCAGCGAAGCTCGGCGTGATCCAGGCAGCGGGGGCGGCCGTCGGCGCCGTCGATGCGGTAGGCCAGCAGGCGGATCGGCGGCCGGCTTGCGGCATCCCGGCTTTCCCCGAAAAAGGCGCCCACCCGGGCTTCGACCCCCAGCTCCTCGCGCAGCTCGCGCGCAAGGGCCTCCCGCGGCGTCTCCCCGGGACGGAGCTTGCCGCCGGGAAACTCCCAGCGGCCGCCGTGCGGGCGGCCGGCTCGCCGGCGGGCGAGAAGGACGCGTCCCGCTTCGCACCAGATGGCGGCCGTCACGATGATCATGGCGCAAGCCGTTCGTGCAGCCAGCGGATGACGGGGTCCAGGCGCCCGGGCGCCAGGGCGGCGAGTTCCTCGAGGTCGACCCAGCGGAACTCGTGGTGTTCGGGCCGGCCGAGCGCGGGGTTGACGGGAAGCTCGACTTGCGCGCTCTGCGTTTCGGCGAGATAATAGCGCGCGATCTTCGTTCCGCCGTTGTAGGGTTCGGTTTCCACGAAGTCCAGGCCCCAGGGGAAGGAAAGATCGCGGATCCCGGTTTCCTCGCGGGTTTCGCGCAACGCCCCCGCGAGGGGCTCCTCGCCGGGCTGAAGCTCCCCCTTGGGGAAATCCCAGTTGCGGAAGGCGCGCAGGAAAAGGACCCGCCATTGCGGGCCCTGCCGGCGCAGGACGATGATGCCTGAGGAGCGGGTCACAGGGTCCGGCCTCGGTCCTTTCTTTGAAGATACATGGTTTTGCCGCCCGAAGCAAAACGCCGCGCAACGGCCGCCGCGCCGCCTCCCGCCCTCCCGGCCGTCTCCTTTCGCGACACCGTCCGCGAGGGCGACCGGGAGGTCGTGCGGGGGATCGTCTCCTCGACGGGGTTTTTCCACCCCGGGGAAGTCCTCATTGCCGTCGAGCTGGTCGAGGAGCGGCTGGCGCGGGGGGCGGCGAGCGGCTATTTCTTCATCTTCCTGGAAGAGGGCGGCCGGACGAGCGGCTACACCTGCTACGGCCCCGTCGCCGGGACCTCGGCCAGCTTCGATCTCTACTGGATTGCGGTCCACGGCGCGCGGCGGGGCGCGGGCCTGGGTCGCATCCTGCTCGCCCAGACCGAGGCGCGGATCCGCGCCGCGGGCGGCCGCCGGCTCTACGCCGAAACCTCCGGCCGGCCGCAGTACCGTCCGACCCGCCGGTTCTACCGCCGGGCGGGTTTCCGGCGCGAGGCCCGCCTGCGCGATTTTTACGCCCCGGGCGACGACAAGCTGATTTTCGTCAAGGAGCTTTCTTCTCCTTCGCCGCCGTGACGCAATAAAGGCCCTCGCCCCGGCGCGGCGGCCCGTAGCAGAGGTTGTCCGAGGTGCAGGCCGCCGGCCGGCGGTCGCCCGATTGCCAGCGGCGCACGAGGTCGGGCTCGCGGATGAAGGGGCGGCTCATGGCGATGAAGTCGCAGACGCCCTCGGCGAGGAGCCGCTCGGCCGTCTCGAGCGAGCGGATGCCGCCCACGAGCAGGAGGGGCAGCCTCACGCGGCGGCGGATGCATTCGGCCTCCGGCCGGTTGTAGGCCTCCGCCTCCGGGCCGAGGATCCCCTTGCGCGCGGACCCGTGACGGGCATGCCGCGTCATGCCGCTGGAGACCTCCACGGCGTCGAGGCCCGCGCCTTCGAGGATCGCCGCCGCGGCGGCCGCTTCCTCGGCCTCGAGCCCGCCCTCGATGCCATCGTTGCCGTTCAGCTTGATGAGGACCGGGTAATCCGCCCCCACGCGCCGGCGCACGGCGGCGAGGATCTCGCGGTGGACCCGCACCCGGTTCTCGAGGCTTCCGCCGTAGGCGTCCCGGCGGCGGTTGAAGAGCGGGGAGAGAAACTGGTTGAGGAGGTAGCCGTGGGCCGAGTGGAGCTGGACCCCGTCGAAGCCCGCCTCCCGGGCGCGGCCGGCGGCGGCGGCGAAGGCCTCGACCAGGCGGGCGATGTCCTCGCTGTCGAGTTCCCGGCGCGCGGCGTCGTCCAGGCGGACCGCGGCCGAAACGGCAACCGGTGGCCGGCCGGTGAGCGCCGGGTCCGCGAAGTAGCCGGCGTGGGCGAGCTGCAGCAGGATCGCCGCCCCGTGCTCGTGGGCGGCGGCCGCCAGGCGCCGCAGCCCCGGGATCAGCCGGTCGTCGTGGGCCCCGAGCTGGCCCGGGCCGGCCTGGCCCTCGGGGAGCACGAAGGCGTGGCTGGAGATGATCAGCCCCACCCCGCCGCGGGCGAGGAGGGCGATGGTTTCCTCGAGACGGGCGGTGACCTCGCCCGCGGGGGAGGCCAGGCCTTCCCAGGTGGCGGAGCGGACGAAGCGGTTGCGCAGACGCATTCCCTTCAAGGCGACGGGTTCGAAGAGCGGGCTCATGGGGTCCTCCGCAGGGGGTTCAGGGAATGAGGCGGCCGGCGACGACCTTGTGCCATTGCTCGAGGAGCATTTCGCGGTGCGCGCGGATCCAGGCTTCGCCGTTCAACGCGAGCAGTTCGCCCAGGCGGGTGCAGAGGGCGGCGATTTCCCGTTCGTTGCCCGGGATCGCGCGCGTTCCGAGCAGCTCGGCGACGTCCTCGAACGATAGCCGGGGCATGGGCGTCCTCCCGGCCGGCGGCGGAGGCGCCTCGGTGCGGCCCCCCGCCGGCTAGCGGGGTTTGCCGGAACGGCCTGCCAAGGCATTCTTTACCGGGGGAGCGGCCTCGGGGTCAACCGTCTTGCGGCCGCGCCGACGGCGTTTGCAAGCCGGCGGGAAGCGGGATATAGACCGATGCGCCGAACGCCGCATCGCCCCTGGGAAGGAGCGCCCCGATGGAGCCTTTTGTCATCGACCCCGAAGCCTGCACCCGCGACGGCCTGTGCGTGCAGGAGTGCCCGGCGCGGATCATCCGGCTCGAGGCCGGCGACCCCGTGCCCGTGCCCCGGCCCGATTTTTCCGCCGGCTGCATCGCCTGCGGCCATTGCGTGGCCGTCTGCCCGACCGGCGCCTTCCGGCTCGGCCGGCTCGACCCGGCGGATTTCCGCCCCCGCCGGCCGGAGCTGCAGTTGAGCCCCGAGCAGGCCGAGCACTTCCTGCGCGGCCGGCGCTCGATCCGCAGCTACAAGGAAGCCCCGGTCGAGCGCTCCGTGCTTGCCCGGCTGATCGAGGCCGCCTGCTGGGCGCCTTCGGCCAAGAACGCCCAACCCTGGCACTGGACGATCGTGGAGAACCCCGCGGAGGCCCGCCGGCTGGCCGGTCTCGCCGTCGACTACATGCGCGGGTTCATCCGCGAGAAGCCCAAGGTGGCCGAGCTTCTTTCCTTCACGCGCGTCGTGGCCGACTGGGAACGGGGCTGCGACCGCGTGCTGCGCGGCGCCCCGCATGTGATCGTGGTCCACACCGACCGCAACTGGGCCTTCGGCGCCGAGGACACGGCGCTGGCGCTGTCCTATCTCGAGCTCTACGCGCCCGTTCTCGGCCTGGGAACCTGCTGGGCGGGCTATTTCTACATGGCGGCGAACGCCCACCCGCCGCTCTTCGAGGCCCTCGGCATCCCCCCGAAGCACAAGGTCTGCGGGGCGGTCATGGTGGGCCGGCCGCGCGTCCGCTACCGCCTCCTCGTGCCGCGACGGCCGCCCCGGATCGACTGGCGCTGAACGCTCGGAAACCCGTTGCGATGAGCGCGAGGATCCGCCGGGCCCCTTCCGGGCCGCAAGGGGAGGATCCCGCGCGGGAGAACCTCAAGCGCCACCGGCGATGCCGACGCGGCCGGCGCGGTCGAGCCTCGCCGCCTAACGGCGCAGGGCTTCCGGGCCGTTTCGGCGCGCGGGCTGCCGCCCTTTCCTCCGGAAGGGCCGCGTCATGCACACCTGGCTTCCCGGGCGAAGCCCTGCTATAGAGAAGTGGACTCCGGCCGCCCGGAGGTGCTCTTCAAAAACCCGGTGCTCGTTTTGCCGAGCGCAGCGCAGGAGGGATCATGCGCACAATTCTCTGGCTTGCGATTTGCTGCCTGGCCGTCACGGTTGGGACGGCGGGCGACGCCGCGGCCCAGTTCGCCAAGGCGGAAGACGCGATCAAGTACCGCCAGTCGGTGATGTCCGTCGTGGGGACGCACTTCACGCGGCTGGGGGCCATGGTGCGGGGCGAGGCGCCCTTCGCCCGGGAGGCCTTCGAGGAGAACGCCGCCCTGGTCGCGACCCTGCTCAAGCTCCCCTGGGAGGCCTTCCAGGTGGCCGGAAGCGACAAGGGAAGCTCGCTGCGGCCCGAGGCCCTGGGCAAGAAGGAGGATTTCCTGAAGCTTGCGCGGGCGAATCAGGACGAGGTCGCCAAGCTCCTTGCGGCGGCGAAGACCGGCGACCTGAACGCCATCCGGCCCGCCTTCGGCGCCGCCGGCGCAAGCTGCAAGGCCTGCCACGACAGCTACCGCCGAAAGTAGGCCGGCCGCGAGGCGGGCTAGCGCACGAGCAGCCACACCGCGCCGCAGGAGGCGAGCGCGAGGAGGAAGGCCAGCACCGTGGAGGCGCGGCGCATGGGGGGCGGCGGCCCGCCGCGCCAGCGCTTTTTCCCCGTGATCATGGGGAGGATGAGGTTTTCGCGCTTGTAGAGAAGGTAAAACAGGACCGCCGCGATGTGCACGCAGGCCGTCGCCGCCAGGATCCAGCGGTTGAGCAGGTGGATCCGCGTCAGGCGGTCGCTTGCGGCCTTGCTGACCCAGGGGTAGAGCGGGCCGGTGAAAAAGATGTCGTCGTTGGCGAAAAGCCCGGTTCCGGCCTGAACGAAGAGCAGGGCGAGCATGGCGAGCACCGACCACCCGCCGAGGGGGTTGTGGCCGGGGTAAGGCGGGGTCGGCCGGACGAACAGGGTGCGCGCGTAGCGCCACACCGCGCGCGGGCCGGCGACGAACGAGGAAAAGCGCGAGGCCGTGCTCCCCAGGAAGCCCCAGGCGAGCCGGAAAAGGAGGAGGGCGAGGATCGCCTCCCCGGCGCGCAGGTGGAGCTCCATGGCGTTTCCGCCGAGACGGCCCGTGAGGTAGGCGAGCAGCACGAGGCCGACCAGGACCCAGTGGAAGAGCCGCGTGGGGAGGTCCCAGACGAAGAGCGACCGTGGCCGGGGGGGGCGGGTTCTGCGCTGTGCCATGGAGAACTCCTTGCCCGCAAGGCCGCGGGCTGCGACCCGCGGCCGCAGCCCGCGTGACGGGGAAACGATCGCTCTCTATCGTTTCTTCGCACCGGGGACAAGCCCCGGCCCGAGGACGCCGCCGGAGGCGGAATGCCAAACCCTTCTTACGCGCCGCAGAGCCGCGCGTACCCCTTGATCGAGGCCGCCCTCGCCCGGATCGCAACGCACCCGGAGACGGCCCGCGACCCGGAGACGCTCGCCCGCAAGCTCGGCCTGACCCCCGCCGGTCTGCAGGCCGCGGTCCGGAACTGGAGCGGGGCCGCACCCGAGCGGTTCTTTTCCCTGTTTGCGCCGGGGGGTCTTGCGCGGCGGCTGATCCCCCCCATGGGGCCGCGGTCCCGGGGCAGGGCCGCCGCCCCCTATCCCGCCGTGCGGCTTCGGGTCATGGCGAAGACGCCGCCGGGGGAGCCCCTGCGCCATGGGGTCCATGAAACCCCCTTCGGCTTCTGCCTGGTCGGGGTCCTGGGGGAGGCGGTCTGCTGGCTTTCCTTCCGCGAAAAGAGCGATCTCGGCCGCGCCCGGCGGGAGCTCCTCGATTTCTGGCGGGGGGTCCCTGCGCTCGCGGATGAAGCGACCACGGCCCGCTGGATCCCCGAGATTTTCGACCTTCCCTGCGGCCGGCCCGGCGCGGAAATCCCGGTGGCCGTGCGCGGGACCCCCTTTCAGATTGCGGTCTGGAAAGCGCTCCTGACCCTTCCGCCGGGGTCGGTGTGCACCTACGGGGAGATCGCCCGCGCCGCGGGCCGGCCCGGGGCCGCCCGCGCCGTTGGAAACGCGGTCGCGGCGAACCCGGTCTCCTTCCTCATCCCCTGCCACCGCGTCGTCCCCCGGGGGGGCGGCTTCGGCAACTATGGCGGGGGGCGCTTGCGCAAGCGCGCCCTTCTCGCCTGGGAGGCGGCGCGTTTTCCGGCGCCCTGAAGCCGGTTTCGCCCTTCAGGGGAGGGCGCGCCGCTCCTCCTCCAAAATGTCGAGGGCGCGATCGACCAGCCCCCTGTCGGCTTGGGTGCCCATGTGCCCCAGGCGGAAGACCTTGCCGGCGAGGGGCCCGTAGCTTCCGCCGACCACGAGGCCGCGCCGCCGGAGGCGGCGGTCCCACTCCGGCCAGGCGATGTTCTCCGGCACGCGCACGGCGGTCACCGTGGGCGAGGGCACGGCCCCGGGGGCGGGAAATAGCGCAAAGCCCGCCTGCGCGAGCCGCTCGCGGCAGTGCGCGGCGACCGCGTCATGGCGCGCAAAGCAGGCCTCGAGCCCCTCGGCGAGGACGGCCCCGGCCGCCGCGTGCAGGCCGGATGTGGCCTGCCAGCAGGGCGTGTAGGGAAAGAGGCGGCGCGCGAGGGCATCCCGGAAGGGAAGCAGCGCGTCATAGCCCGCATACCTCACCTGCGCCGCCGCCTCCCAGGCGGCCTCGCTCACGGAGAGAAAGCAGGTGTCGGGGAGCGCGGCGAGGCATTTCTGCGAGCCGCCCAGGCAGAGGTCGATGTGCCAGGCGTCCGGGAGCACCGGGGCGCCGCCGACGCTCGAGACGGCGTCGACGTAAAACAGCGGGACCCCCGCCTCGTGTTTCAGCCGCCCGAGATCCGCCAAGGGGTTGAGCGTGCCGGAGGGGGTTTCGCAGTGGACCGCGGTGATCATCTTGGGCCGAAACTCGCCGATCGCCTGCGCGACCGCTGCGAGATCCCCGATCGTCCGGTCGTAGTCCAAGCCCACCGTGCGCACCTCCGCGCCGGCCGCCGCGGCCATCTCCCCGATCCCGTAGCCGTAGACCCCCGTCGCGACCGCCAGCACCCGGTCCCCCGGGGACAGCACGCTCTTCAAGGCGCCCCACAGCGCCATCATGCCTTCGCCCTGCCAGACGACGACCGGCGCGCGGGTCTGGAGGATGCGCTGCAGGCGGGCGGTCGTCGCGGCGTAGAGGGCGAAGAACTCCTCCTCGAGGTCGGCCGAGCCGAAGTCCCGGCCGTAGGCCGCGAGCACCTCCGGCCGGACGCGCACCGGGCCGGGGACCAGGGGGATGGGGTAGGTCTCCATGGGGCCTCCTTGGCAGCCAGGGGAGTGGCGTGTTCAGAAGAGATGGGCCACATCGCGGACGATCTCCCGCACCCGGGCCTCGACCTTCTCCAGCACCTCGGAGGATACCCCCAGCAGCCGGGCGGAGACAATGGCCGCGGGTTCCTCGGCACCGGGGTCGAAGAAACTGTAGCCCATGCGCCGCGTCAGCCGGTTGGCGAGGTGCACGGCGAGGATCGCCGGGTGGGTGTCGGCGGTGAGCTCGTCCTTCTCGTGCAGGGCGATGCCGCGCGCGAACTCCTCGCCGAAGCCCCAGCGCTTGACCAGCATCACCCCCACGCTCTGGTGGGCGTCCTGAATGGCGCTCAGGATCGTCTCCGGGCTCACTGTCGCGCTCTCGGGCAGGTCGGCGAAGGCCCGCAAAAGCACGACCTTGCCCACGTCATGGGTGAGGCCCATGAGGAAGATGCCCTCGGGGTCCTCGAGGAGCAGGCTTTGGGCGACGAGTTTCGCCGCATAGGCGCTGGCCAGCGCATGCACCCACAGCTTGTCCATGAGCACGCGGTGCAGGGGGTGCCGGGCCTCGTAGAGGCTCTTGTTGGCGATCGCCACGACGATGCTCAGCGTTTCCTTGAACCCCAGCCGCGGGATGGCCGCCTGGACGCTCTTTACCTCGCCGTAGCCCTTGTAGATCGGGCTGCGCGCGACCGCGATCAGCCGCAGCGACAGGACGGGATCCTTTTCGAGGACGTCGGCCAGGTCCTTGACCGAGGAGTCCTGGCGCTTGATCACGTTGCGCAGCTCGAAGACCACCTGGGGCATGGCCGGCGGGACGAGCTTGCCCGAGCTGAACTTCTGCAGGATGCCGGCGAAGCTCTGCCGGATCAAGGAGGCTTCCTTGCGGGCGAGGAAATCGCCGGCCGGGGGTTCGCCGGACTCGAGAAACCGGACGAAGGGCTCGACGAGCCCGGGGTCGAGTTCGCCTCCGGCGAGCTCCCGCAGGCGCGCAAGCGCCGCCCCCCGCTCCAGGCTCCCCGGCCCGGCCGCGAGGCCGTCCCAGCAATCGACCAGGCGCAGGATGCGGGCCTCGAGCGGGATCGCCTCCCCGGCTTTGCGGTCGGGGTAGCCCGTGCCGTCGAAGCGCTCGTGGTGGTGGCGGACCGCGGGGAGAAGCGGCGCGAAGCCCTGGAACTTGGAAAGGGCCTGCACGGCGGCGACGGGATGGCGCCGCAGCCGCGTTTCGTCTTTGGCCGGGTCGGCCGCCTCCTCCATGGGCGGCGAGGCGATGTGGCCGACGTCGTGCAGCAGCCCCGCGAGGTAGAGCCGGTAGGGCCCCGTCTCCTCGAGCAGCCGGGCGCTTTCCGCGAATTGGGCGGCGAGGTTCGCGACCCGCTCGCTGTGCTCGCGCCGCCGGGGGCTGACCTCCCCCAGCAGGCTCACGATCACCTGGGCGATCTCGTTCAAGCGCTGCAGCCCTTCTTCGATGTCGGCGGGGTTCAGGGGTCGAAGCGTCATCCAGCCTCCTTGAGCGTGCGGGGCGTCGGGGTCGGGGAGGGGCGGGCGGCTAGAACAAGTGAGCCAGATCCTTCATCAGGGCGGCCGTCTCCTCGCTCAGGCGGCGGCACTCCTCGGGGCCGATGCCCAACAGCCGGGCGGAGCGGAGCTCCTCGGGGTTCAGGGCCTCGCCCTCGAGCAGGCTGTAGCCGATCGCACGGGTGAGGAAGTTCGCCAGGTTCACGACGAGGGCTTCCCGGGAGACGGCGGGGTCGAACTCGTTCTTTTCGTGGAGCGCGGCCGCGCGCAGGAAGGCCTCGTCGAACCCCCAGCGTTTGAGCAGAAGCTGGCTGATCCCCAGGTGCGCCTCTTGAACGGCGGTGAGCACGAGCTTCACATCGACGGTCTTCACGGCCTCCTCTTCGGAGAAGGCGCGCAGCAGGAAGGTCTTGCCGATGTCGTGGGTGAGGCCGAGGAGAAAGAGGACGTCGGGTTCGGCCAGGCCGAGGTGCAGGGCGATTTTCTTGGCGCCGTAGGCGGCGGCGAGCGCGTGCGCCCAGAGCTTTTCCATGAGGGCGCGGTAGTGGGGGCTGGGGGTCTCGTAGAGGCTCTTGTTGGCGATGGCGACGACGAGGTTCATCGTCTCCTTGAGCCCCAGCCGCGGGATGGCCTGGCGCACGGAGCGGATGTCCTTCATGCCGCGGTAGGCCGGGCTGTTGGCGATCGACACCAGGCGCAGGGCGATCACGGGCTCCTTCTCCACGGCCGCCGCGAGGTCGTCGGCCGTGGGGTTGGGCCGGTCGATGATCTGCTGCAGCTCCTGCACGATGCGCGGCATGACCGGCAGCGCGATCCGGCCCGCGGCGAACTTCTGGAGGATGCGGGTGAAGACCTCCTTCAAGTTGACGCTCTCGGTCTTGCGGCCCCGGATGTATTCCTCGGGCTTGCGCGGGGCGGATTCGATGTACTGGGCGAAGGAGTCGACCAGGCTGCCGTCGAAGCGCCGGCCGGAGAGCTCGATGATCCGCTCCAGGGCCGCCTGCGGTTCGACGCCCTGCCGCGGAAAGGGCGGCGAGGTGAGGCCGTCGAAGCAGTCGAAGAGCGCGATCAGGCGGGCGCCTAAGGGGATCTCCTCCCCCTTGAGGCCCGCGGGGACCCCGCTGCCGTCCCAGTGCTCATGGTGGTGGCGGATGAAGGGCAGGGCGCGGGAGAGCGCGCTCATGCCCGAGAGGAGCTTTTCGGCAAGCAACGGGTGCTGGCGCAGGGCGGCGGCGTCGGCACCCTCCTCGGCCGCCTCGAGGAGCTCGGGCGGACCGAAGGCCAACCCGAAGTCATGGAGCAGGGCCGCGAAATAGACCGTGTCGATCTCCTTCGCCGGGACGAGGTTGAAGCGGCTGCAGAAGTGGGCGACCCCGTTGGCCACGCGCTCGCAATGCTGCCGCAGCGACCAGTTTTTCTCCTCGACCACCGCGAGCAGGGTGTCGACGCACTCGATCAACAAGTCGCGGGTGTCGCCTGCGGTGCGGGCCATCCTGCGGTCACCGGTCCGGGTTCGGGGGAGTAGCCATCATCTTTATCTTACTACGGAATCCGCAAGGTTGCAAAATGCCGCCGCCGCCCCCGGTTTGACATGCCGCAGCCTTTTTCCCTATGATCGCGCGGCGAAGCCGGAGAGCGCGGCCGCCTCCCGGGAGAGACCGCCCGCCCGGCCGCCCGCACGTTTGCTTGCTTTCGTCGGCGCCCGCCGATTCCGGCCGGGGTCCTTCCCTTCCGCAGCGCTTTCGCGAAGGAGCGAGCCGTCATGTCCTCTGCGCCCATCACCCTGAACCTCGACTACATCGAGGAGGAGTACCGCCGTTGGCAATCGAACCCGGCGGCCGTTTCCGCGGACTGGCGCTTCTTCTTCGAAGGCTTCGAGCTCGGGCAATCCGGCGAGAGGCTCCCCCGTTCCCCGGAGGCGGGGGCCGGGCTGAAACAGGGCCGGGTCCAGGAGCTCATCACCCGCTACCGCACCCTGGGCCACCTCCTCGCCTGCCTCGACCCCCTCGAGGCCTGCCCCACCGAGCACCCCCTGCTCCGCCCGGAGGCGGTGGGGCTGCTCCCCGAGGACCTCGATTCCGCCTTCGCCGTCCCGGAGGGGCCCGAAAACGTGCGCGCCCCGTTGCGGGACATCCTGCGGGGGTTCCGCGAGACCTACTGCCGCGCGGTGGGTGTCGAGTTCATGCATCTGCCGGATCCCGAGGAGAGGCGCTGGCTCATCGAGCGCATGGAGCCGGTGCGCAACGCCCCGCGCTTTCCCGCCGCGCTGCGGCGCCGCATCCTCGAGAAGCTTCTCCAGAGCACGGTCTTCGAGCACTTTCTCCACACGAAGTACGTGGGCGTCACGCGGTTTTCCCTCGAGGGCGGCGACGTCCTGATCCCGGCGCTCGATGCCCTCTTCGAGCGGGCCTCCGAGCTCGGCTGCCGCGAGATCCTGCTCGGCATGGCCCATCGCGGCCGGCTGAACGTCCAGGCGAACGTCCTGGGAAAGCCCTTCGCCGACATTTTCGGCGAGTTCGAAAACTGCTACGACCCCGGGGTGCTCGTCGGCGCCGGGGACGTGAAGTACCACAACGGCTACCTGGGGGACATCGCCACCGCCTCCGGAGGGCCGTTGCGGGTGGTGCTGCTCAGCAACCCAAGCCACCTGGAGGCGGTCGACCCCGTGGTCGAGGGGCTCGCGCGGGCGAGGCAGGAGGCCCTGGGCGAAGGGGGCCCGGCGAAGGTGCTCCCGCTGCTCATCCACGGCGATGCGGCCTTCAGCGGCCAGGGGATCGTGGCCGAGACGCTCAACCTCTCCCGGCTCGCCGGCTACGGGACGGGAGGAACCGTCCACGTCGTCGTCAACAACCAGATCGGCTACACGACCCCCCCGGAGCACGCCCGCTCCTCGCGCTACGCCACCGACATCGCCAAGATGCTCGCGGTCCCGATCTTCCATGTTCACGGCGAAAACCCCGAAGCCGCCGTGCACGCGATGCGGCTCGCCGCGGAGTACCGCTGGGCGTTCGGCAAGGACGTGGTCGTGGACTTGGTCTGCTACCGCCGCTACGGCCACAACGAGGGCGACGAACCCTACTTCACCCAGCCGCTCCTCTATGAGCGCATCCGCGCCCGGCCGTCGCTTGACCGAATTTACGCCGAAGCGCTCCTCGAGGAGGCCGTCATCGACCCCGAGGAGCCTGCCCGCATCGCCGAGGCGCTGCGCGCCCGGCTCGAGGCCGACTGGCAGGCCGTGCACGGCAGCGTCTGCGTCTTCCCCGAGCCCCGCTTCTACGAGGCCTGGGAGGCTTACAGCGGGGCCTACTCGCCGGTCAGCCTCCCGACCGGGGTTCCGGCCGAGACCCTGCAGGGCCTTGCCGACCGCCTCCACCGCCCCCCCGAGGGGTTCCGGCTGCACCCGAAGCTTGCGAAGATTCTCGAGCGCCGGCAGGCCGCGGTCGCCTCCGGCGAGGGGATCGACTGGGCGAACGCCGAGGCGCTCGCCTGGGCGAGCCTTCTGGTCGAGGGGCACCCCGTGCGCCTGAGCGGGCAGGACAGCGGCCGGGGGACCTTCAGCCAGCGGCACGCGGTGTGGGTCGACACGGGGACCGGGGAGCGCTTCGTGCCGTTGAACGCCCTCGGCGACGGGCAGGCCCCCTTTTCCGTCCACGACAGCCCGCTCTCCGAGGCGGCCGTGCTCGGCTTCGAGTACGGCTACTCGCTCGGCCGTCCCGAGGGCCTGACGCTGTGGGAGGCGCAGTTCGGGGACTTCGTGAACAACGCCCAGTCCGTGATCGACCTCTTCATCGCCAGCGGCGAAGCCAAGTGGCGGCGCCTGAGCGGCCTCACCCTGCTGTTGCCCCACGGGCTCGAGGGGCTCGGCCCCGAGCACTCGAGCGCCCGGCTCGAGCGCTTCCTGCAGCTTTGCGCCGACGAGAATTGGATCGTCTGCCAGCCGACGACGCCCGCGCAGTACTTCCACCTGTTGCGCCGGCAGGTGAAGGCCGGTTTCCGCAAACCGCTCGTCGTCCTCACGCCGAAGAGCCTGCTCCGGCACCCGGAGGCGGTCTCCCGGCTGGAGGAGCTCGCCCGGGGGTCCTTCCGCGGCGCACTCGAGGACGACGCGGCCGACCCGGGGGCGGAAACGCTGCTCTTCTGCAGCGGCAAGATCTTCTACGAGCTCCTCGCCCGGCGGCGGGAGGAGAAGCGGGGCGACATCGCCCTCATCCGCCTCGAGCAGCTCTACCCCTTTCCGCAAAACCCCCTGCGGCTTGCGTTGACACGGTTCCGGAAGGCCCGGCGCTGGCTCTGGGTCCAGGACGAGCCCGAGAACATGGGCGCCTGGAGCTTCATCCGCCCGCGGCTCGAGGCCTTGCTCGGAAAGCCGCTGGCCTATGTCGGCCGCAAGGCCTCGGCCACGCCGGCGACGGGCTTTCCCGCCGTGTTCCGCCGCGAACAGGCCGAGATCCTCGAGCGGGCCTTTGCGGCGGGCGACTCCGGCCGCTGAGAGCGGTTCCCGGGAGGTGCGTGTCCATGGCGATCGAGATCCGCGTACCCCATGTCGGCGAATCGGTCACCGAGGCCCTGCTCGCGCAGTGGCTGAAGCGGGACGGCGATCTCGTCCGCAAGGACGAGGTGCTGCTGGTCCTCGAGACCGACAAGGTGACCCTCGAGGTCACGGCCCAGGCCGCGGGCAGGCTCTCCATCCTCGTCCCCGCCGGGTCGAACGTCAAAATCGGGGAGGTCGTGGGCAGGATCGAGGAGACCGAGACCGCGGCGGTGAAACCGGAGGCCCCGCCGCAGGCCGGCAGGCCGCCCGCCGCGGAGCCCGGGGCCCGGGAAGCCCCCGGGGAGGAGCCCTCTCCTCCCCCGCCCGGGCCGGCCGCGGCGCCTTCCGCGAAGCCGGCGGCCGCCCGTGAAGCCCCTGCGAAGGCGCCCGCCGCGGCCGCCCCGCCCCCCGCCGCGGCGGCGGGGAAGACCCCGCCGCTTGGGGACCTTGCCCCTTCCGTCAGGCGCCTCGTGAGCGAGCACGGTCTCGATGTCACGCAGATCGCCGGGACCGGACCGGCGGGGCGGGTGACCAAGGGCGATGTGCTCCTCCACCTCGAGAGCCGCGCCGCTTCCCCCCCGCCGGCCGCCGCCGTGCCCGGGCAGGAGGCGGTCTGCCCGCCCTGCGCGGCGCCCCTCGTCGAGGAAAGGACCCGCAAGCCCATGAGCCCCATCCGGCGGCGCATCGCCGAGCGGCTCCTCCAGGCGCGCCAGAACACGGCCATGCTCACCACCTTCAACGACATCGACATGAGCGCCGTGCTCGCGCTGCGCAAGCGTTACAAGGAGGCCTTCGAGAAGAAGTACGGCGTCCCCCTCGGGCTCATGTCCTTCTTCGTCAAGGCGAGTGTGGAGGCCCTGAAGGCCGTCCCGGAGATCAACGCCTACATCGACGGCGGCGACATCGTCTACCCGCACTACCACCACATCGGGGTCGCCGTGGGCGCGGAGCGGGGGCTCGTCGTCCCCGTGATCCGGCACGCGGACCGCCTGAGCTTCGCCCAGATCGAGCAGGCCGTGCGCGGCTTCGTGGAGCGCATCCGCGAAAACCGCCTCACGCTCGCCGAGCTCGAGGGCGGCACCTTCACGATCACCAACGGCGGGGTGTTCGGCTCGCTGCTGAGCACCCCGATTCTCAACACGCCCCAGAGCGGCATCCTCGGCATGCACCGCATCGACCCGCGTCCCGTGGTCGTCGACGACCAGATCGTCATCCGGCCGATGATGTACGTCGCCCTCTCCTACGACCACCGCATCGTCGACGGCCGCGAGGCCGTGACCTTCCTGCGGCACATCAAGGAGTGCATCGAGCACCCCGAGCGGATCCTCATGGAGATCTGACCGATGGCGGAGCCCTACGACCTGGTGGTGATCGGAGGCGGGCCCGGCGGCTACACCGCGGCCGCCCATGCGGCGCGTCTCGGGCTGAAGACGGCGTGCGTCGAGCGGCGGGAGCGGCTGGGCGGGGTGTGCCTGAACGAGGGCTGCATCCCGAGCAAGGCGCTCCTCGATTCGAGCGGGCACTTCGCCTTCGCGAAGGGCCGCTTCGCCGAGCACGGCATCCGGCTCTCCGGCGTGGAGCTCGATCTCGGCCGCATGCTGGCGCGCAAGGAAGAGGTCGTCCGCGACCTGACGGCCAACGTGCGCCGCCTGCTCGAGACCAGCCGTGTCGAGATCCTCCACGGCACGGCCCGGCTCGCGGGGCCGCAGCAGGTCGAGGTGGCCTCGGCCGGGGGGGTGCAACGCCTGGAGGCGCGCCACGTGCTCCTGGCCACGGGGAGCGAGCCAGCCGCCCTGCCGCACGCGGCCTTCGACGGCGCCTTCATCGTCTCCTCGACCGAGGCGCTTTGCTTCGAGGCCGTCCCGCGCCGCCTCGGCGTGATCGGCGGGGGCTACATCGGCCTCGAGCTCGGCTCGGTCTGGCTGCGGCTGGGCGCCCGGGTGACCGTGATCGAGATGCTCCCCGGCATCGTCCCGGCGATGGACGGCCAGATCGGCCGCCGGCTGCTGCGCGTGCTCAAGAAGCAGGGCTTCGAGTTTCGCCTGGAGACCCGGGTGCTTTCGGCCGCGGTGGACGGGGGGGAGGTGCGCGTCGAGGTCGAAAGCGGGGCGGGCCGCGAGGTGCTCACCTTCGACCGGCTGCTCGTCAGCGTGGGCCGCCGGCCGTTGACCGCCGGGCTCGGCCTGGAGGAGCTCGGTGTCGCCCCCGACCCCCACACCGGCCGCATCCCCGTGGACGAGGGCTGGCGCACGGCGGCGGCGCACCTCTACGCCATCGGCGATCTCGTCGCCGGCCCCATGCTCGCCCACAAGGCCTCGGCCGAAGGGGCGGCCGTCGCCCGGCGGATCGCCGGCCGTTTCGGCGAAGTGAACTACGATGCGATCCCCGGGATCGTCTACACCGCCCCCGAGGCGGCGGGGGTGGGCTTGACCGAGGAAGAGGCGAAGGCCCGCGACATTCCTTACGTGACCGGGGTCGTTCCCTTCACCGCCAACGGCCGGGCCCGTTGCGCCGGCGAGACCGAGGGGCTGGTCAAGGTGATCGGCCATGCGCGGACCGACCGCCTGCTCGGGGCGCACTTCCTGGGCCCCGGGGCGGCGGAGATGGTCGCCGAGGCGGCGCTGGCGATCGAGATGGCCGCAAGCCTCGAGGACATCGCCCGCACCGTGCACGGCCACCCCACCTATGCCGAGGCCCTCATGGAAGCGGCCCAGGCCGCGCGCCGCGAGTGAGGCGGTGCGGTCCGCCGGCGCCCCGGAACCCCGAAGGAGGGACCCCATGACCCGCGAGACCCCGGAACAGCGCTTGCAACCCCGGAAATTCATCGCCGCCCAGGTCGCCGCCATCCGCGAGGCCGTGGGCGAAGACACGGCGATCAACGCCCTCTCCGGCGGGGTCGATTCCTCGGTGGTGACGATGCTCGGCCACCGCGCCCTGGGAAGGCGCCTCCAGACCGTGTTCATCGACAACGGCCTGATGCGCGCGGGCGAACCGCGGCGGGTGGTGGGGCTCTTCCGCCGGCTGGGGGTCCCGGTCAGGCTCGTCGACGCGCGCCGCGAGTTCTTCGCCGCCCTCCGCGGCGTCACCGACCCGGAGGAAAAACGCGAGGCCGTGACCCGCACCTTCTACCGCGACGTCTTCGGCCGCATCGTGCGCGAAAGCGGCGCGCGGGTTCTCCTCCAGGGGACGATCCTCACCGACATCGAGGAGACGGTCGCCGGCATCAAGCGCCAGCACAACGTCTTCAGCCAGCTCGGCATCGACCCGCAGCAGGCCTTCGGCTACCGCATCGTCGAGCCCCTCGTCGCGCTGCGCAAGGACGGGGTGCGCCAGGTGGCCCGCGCCCTCGGGCTGCCCCCGGAAATCCACGGCCGCATCCCCTTCCCGGGCCCGGCGCTCGCCGCCCGGGTGATCGGGGAGGTGACCCCCGCGCGCATCGAGACCGTCCGCCGGGCGACCGCCGTCGTGGAGGAGCTGCTCGCCGGCCGCCGCGCCTTCCAGTATTTCGCCGTCCTGCACGAGGACCGCGTCACGGGGGTGCGCCGCGGACGGCGCGAATTCGGCCAGCAAATCGAGATCCGCTGTTGGGACAGCACGGATGCGCGCACCGCCGTCCCCACGCGGCTGCCCTGGGCGACGCTCGAGGCTCTCGCCGCGGCCCTCCTGCGCCGCGTCCCCGGGGTGGTGAGCGTCACCTACCACCTGGCCCCCAAGCCGCCCTCCACCATCGAGGCGGTATAGGGGGATATCCACGACCGTCTCTCGGGCCGGGGCGCTACAAGAAAAACTTCCTTCATCCATTGAATTTATGCCCAAGAACTGAGCGTAACGTTCATCTAAATTTTTCGCTTGCCAAAGAAAAAATTCTTTTATAGAAGCTGAATCCTCATTCAGCATCCGGTTCTCCGCGGCTTCACCCCAGGCAGGGCCGACCGATGCAGGACGCATCCCGAAGATAGGCTGAGGGCTCAATCCAAACGCAACAGGAGGAGGGAGACGAGATGCGCAAGGCAGGGATCGCAATCGGGGTGTTGTGGCTGGTGGCGGGGCTTTGCGCCACGCCCTATGCCGGGGGAATCATCAACAAGCAGAACTGGAGCGCGGAATACCTCCGCACGTTGAACCGCAACGCGGCGACCGACATGGCGGACGCCGCGGCCTTCAACCCCGCCGGAACGGCCCTGATGAAGGATGGGCTCTACCTCAAGGCCGACGGCATCTACCTCATGAAGGACTACTCAAACGAGCTGCCCTCCTCGCCGGCGATCCTCAACCTGGGGACCCTCGACTCGGAGGAGCCCTCGATCATCCCGGGCCTCTTCGCGGTCTACAAGAAAGATCGCTGGGCGGGGTTCTTCGCGGTCACGATCCCGGGGGGCGGGGGCTACGTGCGCTTCGACGACGGAAACGCGCGCACCGCGATGCTGAGCCTCCCCGGCGCCCTCGGCGGGTTGGGGACCTATCTCGGGGGGCCGAGCGGCAACCCGACCAACATCGACCAGTTCATCGAGGCCGACAGCTATTACGTCGGCTACAGCCTCGGGGCCTCCTACCGGATCTTCGACACGCTTGCGCTCGGCGGCGGCATCCGCTACGTGGACGCGAGCCAGACCTTCAAGGGCAAGGCCCAAGGCGCGTTGAACAGCGTGAAGGTCAAGATCGAGCGCACCGACGAGGCCTTCAATTACTTCCTGGGGCTCAACTGGATGCCCATCCCGGACCTCACCTTCGCCGCCACCTACATGTCGAACACGCCGCTCAATTTCAAATCCGACACCAAGGACAACTCCCCCGGCGCGGCGGTCTCCCGCGGCGTGGGCTGGACGGACGGGACCCACGAGCGCGAGGATCTCCCGGGCTACATTTCCCTGGGGCTCTCGTACTTCATCATCCCGGGGAAGCTGAGGATCGAGCCGAACCTGAACTACTATCTCGAAAAGCAGGCCAAGCTCGAGGGGCGGCGCTTCCAGGACTCGATGCCCGGCAACAGCATGGACTACGGCGTGACCCTGGAATACATCCTGAACCCGCAGTGGCGCTTCAGCGTGGGCTACCTGCGGACCGACATCAAGGGGATGGACTCCCCGGACCTCCTGCCCGAGGCGCCGGAGCTCGATGCGAACACGATCGCGGCGGGCTTCGTCTGGAGCCCGACCGAGCGCCTGAGCCTTTCGCTGGGCGGGCTGAGAGTCTGGTACGAGTCCGAGAAGGTCGACCGCTCCTCGTCCCGCGCGCCCGCGGGGACAACCCTCGACAAGGATGTCTGGGGCCTGGCGGTCGGGCTGCAATACCGCTTCTTCTGATCCCCCGATCCTCGCCCGCAACGTCTGAGGGGGGGGGGCGGCGTCCCGCCGCCCCCCTCATCGTTTCCAGCCTTCGATTTCCCGCCCGATGAAGGAGACGATGCCGGCGTGCTCCTTCTTGCCGGCGCCGCAGACCCAAAGCGGCTCCCCGAAGCGGATGTGCACGGTTTTCTCCGGCGCGATGGGCCCGAAATCCTTCACCCGTTTGCCCAGGCCCCAGGCGTCGGTCTTGAGGGCGACGGGGAGCGCCGGCACGCCGCAGCGCGCGGCGAGCTTCACCCCCAGGGTGTTGAACTGGCGCGGGTCGAAGTCGAGAGCCCGGGTCGTCTGCGGGAAGATCACGACCGAAACCCCGGCCGCGAGCCGCCTGCGGCCCTCCTCGAGCACGACCCTCAGGTCGTCGCGCGCCTTCTCGCGCCCCACGACGATCGGGTCGCGCGAGCGCATCACGTGGCCGAACCAGGGATAGGTGACGAGGCTTTCCTTGATGACGAAGGTGAGCGGCCGGTAGGGGACGATCAGGCAGGGCAGCACGAAGGTCTCGAGGATGCTCATGTGGTTGGCGATGAAGACCGCGGGCGAGGAAAGCCGCCGCACGTGCTCGAGCCCCTCGATGGCGAAGCGCCCGCCCACGGCCTCGAGGGCGGCCACGGTGGCGCGGCTGCTCTCGACCCAGCAGGCGTCGTCGTAGAGGCCGCGGCGGGCGAGCGCGGAGGCCCGGCGCACGATCGTAAGGACGCTCAGGTAGAAGCAAACGGTGGGGAACCTGCGGGCGATCGGCCCGCCCCGCCCCGTCGGGGTGCGGTAGGCGTCCGATTCCGTCAGCGGAGCACCGGGCATGAGGCGTCCCCCGGAGGACAGCCGTCCTGAAGATAGCGGCGGACCGCGGGCAGAAGCTCCCGCGCCGCCTCCGCCGCGGACTTCCCGCCGGTGTCGTAGACCAGGTCGGCCGCCCGGCGGTAGATTTCCTCCGACTGCTCCCAGATCGCCTTCAGCTCCTCCTCCGTCCCGGCGGCGCGCGTGAGGGCCGGGCGCTCCTTGTTTCGCAGGCGCCGGGCGAGCTCCCCGATCGGCGCGGTGAGGAGAATGAAGAACCCCGAGCCGCGGAGGACGTCGCGGTTCCAGGCGTAGCGCACGGTCCCCCCGCCCAGGGCGATCAGCGACTTCTCCCGCCGGGCGAGCCGCTTGCACACGTCGTACTCGAGCTCGCGGAACGCGACCCACCCCCGTTCGGCGACAAGCTGGGCGTAGGGGCGGCCGAGAAGGCGATCCACCTCGGCGTCGAGGTCGAGAAAGGGGACTTCGAGCTCGGAGGCGAGCAGCCGGCCGATCGAGCTCTTGCCCGTCCCCCGCAGGCCGCAGAGGTAGACGTTGCCGGAGGCGCGCGTCATGGCGTACGCCGCCCGTTAGAGGGCGTCTTTCTCATAGACGTTGCAGATGCAGCAGAGGAAGGTCGCCGGTTCGGTTGCGCTGAGGTTCCGCATGCCGTGCGGCTCCATGCTGGGGACGACGACCGTGTCGCCGGCCTGGGCGACGACCGTCATCGTCGGCCGGTCGGTCTCCGGGTCGAAGCGCAGGCATTCGAAGCGGCCGCTCAGGATGTACATGCTCTGGATGTAGAAATGGTTGTGGATGGGGATTTCGCCCCCGGGCTGGGCCGTGAACAGGCGCAACCCGTATTCGGGGTAGCCCGTTCCGTCGTCCCCGAACCGGGAAAGCCATCGCACGCTGATCCCCTTCACCGGGTAGGGTTTGCCCTTGTAGGGAAAGCTCGTGATCGGAAGATCCTCCACGTCCTGCCAGCGGACCCGCTCCATCGCCCCTCCCGTTCGCCGCGGGCTCTTTGGCGGCTCCCGCCGCGCCCGCTCCCGGCGGCCCCTCACCCCCCATCTAAAGCGGCCGGCCGCCCCCTGTCAACCGTGTCAATAGCAGCCGAGCAGCTTGAAGAACTCGCTTTTCTCCTCGACCGCCCGCCGCACCCCGGCCATCTCCGGGGCTTCGAGATCGGCTTCGACGTCGATGTAAAAGAGGTAGCGCCAGGGCTCGCCCGGGATCGGCCGCGATTCGAGCTTGATCATGTTGATGCGGTGCTCGGCGAAGACCTGCAGAATGGAAAAGAGCGCCCCGGGTTCGTTCCGCGCCGAGCAGAGCAGCGAGGACTTGGCCGCCTTGCGCGTCTCGATCGGCTCGCGGCCGACGACGACGAAGCGGGTGAAGTTCCGCGGGTTGTCCTCGATGCCGGGGACGAGGATGTGGAGCCCGTAGTGCTCGGCCGCGCTCTGGTTGGCGATCGCGGCGAGCCCGGGATCGGCCGCGTCCCGCACCCGCTCGGCGGCGGCCGCCGTGTCGCTCACCGCCACCTGCTCCCAGTCGAACTGGGAGAGGAACCGGCGGCACTGCTCGAAGCCCTGGGGGTGGGAGAGGATCCTGCGGATGCCGGCGAGCTCGGCCCCGGGCACGGCGAGCAGGTTCTGGGTGATGCGGATGGGGAGCTCGCCCAGGATCCGCAGGTCGTATTCCCGCAGCAGATCGTAGTTTTCGTGGATGCTGCCGGAGAGGGAGTTTTCGAGCGGGATCACGCCGTAGTCGATCCCGCCCTCGCGGATCGCCTCGAAGATCGCCCGGAAGGCGTGAAAGGAGACGGCCTCCACCGCGTCGGCGAAGTACTGCAGGCAGGCCTTGTGGCTGAAGCTGCCGGCGCGGCCCATGAACCCCGCGCGCGGTTTCCCGCTCCCTTCCCGGCTGCGGCGGCCGATGGTGCGCACCCGCTCCATGTGGGTGAAGTCCAGGCGCTTGCCGATGACGGGGGCGATCACGTAGAGGTCGCGCATGAGCTGGCGGAACTGCGCCGGGTAGAGGCTCTGGGCGCCGTCGGAGAGCGCCCGCTCGGGGTCGTGGTGCACCTCGACCATGATCCCGTCGGCGCCGGCCGCGACGGCCGCGCGGGCCATGGGGCTCACCTTCTCGCGCATCCCGGTCGCGTGGCTCGGATCGATGACGATGGGTAGATGGGTCAGCTTCTTGATCACCGGGATCGCCGAGAGGTCGAGCGTGTTGCGCGTGTAGGGCTCGAAGGTGCGGATGCCCCGCTCGCAGAGGATCACCTGGCCGTCCCCCTCGGAGAGGATGTATTCGGCCGACATGAGCCACTCCTCGATCGTCCCGGCGAGTCCGCGCTTGAGCAGCACGGGCTTGCCCATGCGGCCGGCGCATTTGAGGAGCTCGAAGTTCTGCATGTTGCGGGCGCCGATCTGGACGACGTCCACGTACTTGAAGATCAGGTCCGCCTGGGAGGGCGAGGTCATCTCGGTGACGACGGGCAGCCCCAGCGTTTCGCGCACCTCGGCCAGGATCTTGAGGCCGTCCTCCTCGAGCCCCTGGAACGAGTAGGGCGAGGTCCGCGGCTTGAAGGCCCCGCCGCGGAAGAGGGTCGCGCCGGCCTGCTTGACCTCGCGGCCGATCGTGAGGGCCTGCTCCAGGCTCTCGACGGCGCAGGGACCCGCGATCACGCAGAGGTTTTCCCCGCCGACGAGGACGTCGCGCACGCGGACGATCGTGTCGTGGGGGTGCATCTGGCGGCCGGCGAGCTTGTAGGGCGTGGTCACGCGGACGACGCGCTGGACCCCCGGCAGCCGCCCGATCTCCTCCTCGCCCGGGCCGGGCTTCCCCAGGATGCCGATCCGCTGGGTCCCCTCGACGGCGGGCAGTTCCCGGCAGTCGCAGCGCAGGGCCTTGAGCCGGCGGATGAGCTGCGCCTTGCCTTCGGGGGTGAGATCCTTTTCCAACTCGAGAATCATGGCACGGGTCTCCTTCTCGAGGGCCGCGGCGGAAGGAAGCGAACAAAAAAAGCTCCGAGAGCGGTCTCGGAGCCTGAATGCGTCGCCTCGCCCCGGACAGACCGCCGCCGGTCCATCCGGGCCTCGAAACGTAGGGGTTTCGGTTCAGAATCCCGGATGGACGATTCCAAAGCGCCAAAAGCCGAGGAATCGTCCGATCACGAACGCACCTTTTTTCTTTTCCAACACGTTCCGCCTACCACGTCCCCCCGCGGGCTGTCAAGAAGCCCCCTCCTTTACAATCCGGCACCGCTCATTACCTTGATCCCGAAGAAGCCACTCCACCCCAAGGAGCGTTCATCCATGTCGACCCCCAAAGCCTTTCGCATGGCCCCGGAAACCGAGGAGCGCTCGCGGGAGAACGAGTCCCTCACGTTGCCCGCGGAGCTTCCCATCCTGCCGCTGCGCAACACGGTCGCCTTCCCCTTCACGATTCTTCCGCTCTCGATCGGGATCCCGCGCTCGGTGCGCCTGATCGAGGAGGCCCGCCAGGGGGAGCGGCTGATCGGGCTGGTGGCCATGAAGGACCCCCAGATCGAGGAGCCCATGCCGGGCCAGGTGCACGAGGTGGGGACGATCGCGCGCATCGAGCGCGTCGTCCAGACCGCCGAGGGCCATTTCAGCGTGATCGTCCAGTGTCTCGAGCGCTTCCGCATCGCCTACTGGACGGCCGATCAGCCCTACCTCAAGGCGCGCGTCGACCTCGCCGCCGACCGGCTCGAGGAGGACCTCGAGACCGACGCCCTGCAGCGCAGCCTGGTCGATCTCGCGCGCGAGGTGGTCGCCCTTTCGCCGAACTACCCGAAGGAGGCCGCCGATTTCCTCGCCCAGGTGAAGAACCCGCGCTACCTCGCCTACCTGGTCGCCAACTACGCCGGGCTTCCGATGGAGAAGGCCCAGGAGGTGCTGGCCGCCGACGAGCTCAAGCAGAAGCTCCGGCTGCTCATCGCCCACCTCGCCCGCGAAAAGGAGGTGCTCTCGCTGGGGCAGAAGATCCAGAGCGACGCCCGCGAGGAGATGGAAAAGGCCCAGCGCGACTATTTCCTGCGCCAGCAGCTCAAGGCGATCCAGAAGGAGCTCGGCGAGGCCGACGACTCCCGCTCCGAGGCCGACGAGTACGCCGAAAAGATCGCCGCGGCCGGCTTGCCCGAGGAGGCGCGCAAGGAGGCCGAGCGGGAGCTCAAGCGGCTGCGGGGGATGTCGCCCCATTCCCCCGAGTCCTCGATGATCCGCACCTACCTCGACTGGATCCTCGAGTTGCCCTGGAAGAAGCTGAGCGAGGACCGCACCGACATCGGCCATGCCCGGCGCGTCCTCGACGAGGACCACTACGGGCTGCAGGAGATCAAGGAACGCATCCTCGAGGCCCTCGCCGTGCGCAAGCTCCGCGCCGAGCGGGGCGCGGGGGCGGAGGGGGCGCCCGGCGGCGAGGCGGAGCCCGGGGGGGCGATTCTCTGCTTCGTCGGCCCGCCGGGGGTCGGCAAGACGAGCCTCGGCAAGAGCATCGCCCGCGCCCTGGGTCGGAGTTTCACGCGCATGAGCCTGGGCGGGGTGCGGGACGAGGCCGAGATCCGCGGGCACCGCCGCACCTACATCGGCGCCATGCCCGGCCGCATTCTCCAGGCCATCCGCCGGGCGGGGACGCGCAACCCCGTCTTCATGCTCGACGAGGTGGACAAGATCGGCCAGGACTGGCGGGGCGACCCCGCCAGCGCGCTGCTCGAGGTCCTCGACCCGGCCCAGAACCGCGCCTTCCGGGATCACTACCTCGACGTCGATTTCGACCTGAGCGAGGTGATCTTCATCACCACCGCGAACCAGCTCGAAACGATCCCCGCGCCGCTGCGCGACCGCATGGAGGTGCTCGCCCTCGACGGCTACACCGAGGCCGAGAAGCTCGAGATCGCCCGCCGGCACCTCATCCCGCGGCAGGTCAAGGCGAACGGCCTGCGGGAAGAGGAGCTCACCTTCACCGACGACGCCGTGCGCAAGATCATCCGCGACTACACGCGCGAGGCCGGCGTGCGCGCCCTCGAGCGCGCCCTCGGCGCCGTCTGCCGCAAGTGCGCCGTGCGCATCGTCGAGCAGCAGTGGAGCCACGTGCTGGTGACCCCCGAGCTCGTCCGCGAGGTGCTGCGCAAGGAAGCCTACGAGGCCGAGCGCTCCGAGCCGATCGAGATCCCCGGGATCGCCACCGGGCTCGCCGTCACCTCCTTCGGCGGCGACATTCTCTTCATCGAGGCCACCCGCATGAAGGGCAAGGGCACCCTCACGCTCACCGGCCACCTGGGCGAGGTGATGCGCGAAAGCGCCCAGATCGCCCACAGCTACGTCCGCTCCAAGGCCGAGGTCCTCGGCGTCGACCCGGCGGTCTTCGAGGCGAGCGACGTCCACCTCCATGTGCCCGCGGGCGCTGTGCCCAAGGACGGGCCCTCGGCGGGGGTCGCCATGGTGCTCGCCATGGCGAGCCTCTTCAGCGGCCGGACGGTGCGCGGCGACGTGGGCATGACCGGCGAGGTGACGCTGCGGGGCCGGGTTCTCCCCGTGGGCGGCATCAAGATGAAGCTGCTCGCCGCCCACCGGGCGGGGCTCGCCACCGTGATTTTGCCGCGCCGCAACGAAAAAGACCTCGAGGACGTGCCCCGCGAGGTGCGCGACGCCCTGCGGCTGGTCCTCGTCGAGCGGATCGAGGAGGCCCTGCCCGTCGCCCTGGGTACGGAAAACCGCCGCCAGCCCGCGCTTCCGCTGGTCGGCTGAAGGCGCGATGGGCGACGCGGCGGCGTGCGGGGAGTGGTTTCTGCCGGAGGGCCGGGGCGGGGTCCGCGCCGCGGCCCTCGTCCTGCACGGGCTGAACCTCGACCCCGGCAGGATGCGTCCGCTGATCGCGCTCGTGAACCGGGCGGGGATCGCCGCGTTCAACCTCGCGCTGTCCGGGCACGGGGGCCGTTTCGACCGCCGGCCGGGCGCCGAGGCCGGCGAAGACCGCCTGGACGCCTTCAAGGCCGCCTCCTACCGGCGCTGGGCCGAAGAGGCGCTCGCCGGCTACCGGGAAGTCTGCCGGCTGGCCGGGAGGGAAGGCTGCGGGGTGGTGTTCCTCGGCTTTTCCTACGGCGCGCTCCTGGGCTGCGACCTCCTCGTCTCCCGCCCCGAGGTCGCCTTCGAGCGCATGCTGCTCCTCGCCCCCGCCCTGCGGCTCAGGCCCTGGGACCGGGCGATCCGGCTGCTCTCCCCGTTTCCGGGGCTCGTCCTCCCGACCCCCGCCCCCCGGGGGTACCCGGCGAACCCCGGCACCCCGGTCGCCGCTTACAACGCCCTCTTCGAAACCCTCGACCATTTCGCAGCCTGCCTCGGCCCGCGGCTGAACGTCCCGACCCTCGTGCTCGTGGACCCGGGCGACGGGCTCGTCTCGGCGGAGGGCCTGGGGCGCCTGGTCGAGGAACAGCGCCTCGACCGCTGGCGGGTTCACCTTCTGCGCGTGAGCCGCCCGGTCCTCGCCGCCGCCTACCGGCACCTGATCCTCGACGAGGAGAGCGCCGGCCGGCGAGCCTGGGAGGAGCTGTCGCGCGCCGTGCTCGCCTTCCTCGGGGGGACGGCCGGAAGCCAAGGCGGCGCGCCATTTTCCTCTCGCCAAAACCCCGATTCGGGGATATAACCCCGTCGTCTTCTTCGCCGTCGAGGTCCTTTCCGCTTGTCGAGCCCATGCCGCAACCTGCCGCCCCCGGCGGCGGGCGGCTGAACCGCAACAGGAAGGAGGGATCGTCATGCTGAGAAGCCTTGCCTCGTTTTTCACCCACGTGATGCGGAACTACCTTCCGGACGCCTATCTCTTCGCCATCCTGCTGACGTTCCTCTCGGCCATCCTCGCCCTCGTCTTCACCGACGCCGGATTCCTGAAGGTCGTCACCACCTGGGGCGACGGGATCTACGGGATCATCGCCTTCGCCATGCAGATGGTGCTGATCCTCATCACCGGGCACGCGCTGGCGCTCACCCCCGCGGTGAACAGCGTGCTGGTCGCCATCGCCTCGATCGGCTGCACGCCCGTGCGCGCGGGGATGATCGTCGCCTTCGTCGGCGGGGTCTGCTCCTGGGTC
The DNA here is from genome assembly GCA_020725555.1 of Desulfatibacillum sp. Taxonomy (GTDB): domain Bacteria; phylum Desulfobacterota; class Desulfobacteria; order Desulfobacterales; family SpSt-501; genus SpSt-501. Next base: position 49,260 of record DYEU01000010.1, on the reverse strand, counting down.
AACTGGGGCTTCGGTCTGATCGTGAGCGGGCTGCTCGCCCTCGAGATCGCCCGCCGCAACCGCGAGGTCGACTTCCCCTACCTGATCGCCGCCGGCTATTCGGGGTTCGTCGTCTGGCACATGGGCCTTTCGGGCTCGATCCCGCTGGTGTGCGCGACGGCCAAGCACGCCCAGAACTTCATCGAGAAGGCGACGGGGGCGGCGGTTCCGGTCTCCCAGAGCATCTTCACCGCCTTCAACCTCGTGCCGCTCATCCTGATGGTGCTCACCATCCCCATCCTCTACGCCTTCATCCACCCCCGGCGCGAGGAGGTGAAGCTCATCCCGCCCGAGAAGCTCAAGGAGGTGGAGAGCGCGACCGTGCGGGTGCCGCGGCCGGAGAACCCGACCATCGCCCAGCGGATCGACCACAGCGTCGTCATCAACCTCATCTTCGGCATCCTGGGGCTGATCTACCTCTACCACCATTTCAGCACCAAGGGCTTCGACCTGAACCTGAACATCGTGATTTTCATCTTCTTCATCTGCGGCGTGCTCCTGCACGGCAAGCCGGTGAACTACATCAACGCCATCTCGATCGCCATCCGCGGCGCGGGCGGGATCGCCCTGCAGTTCCCGCTCTACGGCGGCATCCAGGGCATCATGGTCGGCACCGGGCTCGCCAAGGTGATCGCCGGCTGGTTCGTCGCCGTCTCCTCGGCCGGCACCTTTTACATGCTCCAGTTCTGGGCCGCCGGGATCATCAACCTCTTCGTCCCCTCCGGCGGCGGCCAGTGGGCCGTCCAGGGTCCGATCACGATCGAGGCGGCGAAGGCCATGGGGATCGACATGGTGCGCTCGGCCATGGTCGTCGCCTGGGGCGACCAGTGGACGAACATGATCCAGCCCTTCTGGGCGCTGCCGCTGCTCGGCTTGGCGGGGCTCTCGGCGCGCGACGTCATGGGCTACACGACGATGACCCTGTTGTGGAGCGGGTTGATCATGACCGTCTGCGCCCTGCTTATGGGCTACGGCGTGTTGTGAGGCGAAACGAAGGCGGCTGACTTGACGCCGCGGAGGGATCCGGACTAATTTTCGCGAAGGCCGGAAGGGCTCCGGCCGCAACACGCGTTGAAAGGGTCATGCCAGGCGAACGCCATCCCGACCCGGGTCGGGATGGCGTTGCCATTTTCGGGGCTTCCGGGGGGTGCCGATGGAGACGAGGCTTTTCGTGCTCGCGGGCTATGCGCTCGTGCTGCTGGCGATCGGCGCCATGGCGCGCACGCGCCTCGGCGAGTCGCCCGTTTCCTATTTTCTCGCCGACCGCAGACTGGGGGGGGCGGTCCTTCTCGCCACCATGGCGGCCACCAATTTCTCCGCCTTCACGGTCTTCGGCGTCTCGGGGGCGGGCTACCGCGACGGCTGGGCGTTTTTCCCGGTCATGGGCTTCGGGACCGGCTTCATGGCGCTCACGTTCTGGGTGATCGGCCGCCGCGCCTGGCGGATCGGCCGGGAGCAGGGGCTGATCACCCCGGCCGAGCTCGTGGGGCACCTCTACGGCAGCCCCGCGCTCTCCACGCTCTTCAGCCTGGCGATGATCGTCTTCACCCTGCCCTATCTCGCGCTCCAGCCGCTGGCGGCCGGCTACGCCCTGGAGGAGCTATTGGGAATTCCCGCCTTCGCCGGCGCGGCCTGCGTCACCGGCCTCGTGGTCCTCTACACCCTGCGCGGCGGTCTCCGCGCCGTCGCCTGGACCGACGTCTTCCAGGGGGTCATCCTCTTCGGGCTGCTGCTCGCCGCCGCCGTCGTGGCCGCGCACCACCACGGCGGCTTTGCGGCCGCCAGCGGCGCGGTCTTCGCCCACCGGCCCGAGCTCTTCGGCCGGCCCGGGGCGCAGGGCGTCTATCTCCCGGGCATCTGGTTCAGCTACCTCGCCCTCTGGTTCTTCTGCGACCCGATGTTCCCGCAGCTCTTCCAGCGCTTTTTCGCCGCGCGCGACGAGAAGGCGATCGGCCGCATGATGCTCGCCTATCCCCTCCTCTGCACGGCGCTCTTCGCCGCCCCGGTGGCCGTGGGGGTCCTGGGCCACCTCTCCTTCCCCGGCCTCTCCGGAAAGCAGGCGGACCGGATTTTCCCGATGCTGATGTCGGCGGCGGCGGGCGATCTCTTTGCCGCGCTCGTCGTCACCGCGGGGCTCGCCGCGCTCATGTCCACCCTGGATTCGCAGCTCTTGACCCTGAGCGCGCTCTTCACGCGCGATCTCCTGCCCCGCCTTCTGCCGGGGACCCGCTCGAACGCCCTCGCGGGCCGCCTCTTCGTCTTCGCCCTGGGCCTTGCCGGCCTGAGCCTCTCCTACCGGCCGCCGGCGACCATCCTCGAGATCGCGACCGCCTCCTTCACGGGGCTGGCCGTCCTCTTCCCCACGGTCTTGTTCGGCCTCTATCTCCAGAGGCCGCCCGCTGCCGCGGCCGTCGCCTCCATCCTGGCGGGGGAGGCGGCGCTCGTCCTCTTCCAGACGGGGCGGATCGATCCCGGCCCCTTCCTCCCCGTCGTCGGGGTGATGGCCGCCGCCTTCGGGGCCTACGGCGCCGTGTGGGCGGCGGGGCGGCTGCGACGGCGCGAGAGCCTCTGGGCGATCCCGGCCTGGGTGCGGAACCCCTGGGTCGCCGTGCAGGCGGCGATCTTCGTCCTCGCCCACGACCTCTGGGCCTGGGGGGTCGAGGGGCCGCTGGTCGCCGGGGTTCCGGCTTGGGCGGGCCATTTTGTGGCCCTTTCGCTCGCCCAGACCGCGGCCATGGCCGCCATGCTGCGCCGCAAGGAGGCGCAGGCCGACCCCCCGCAGGCGGCGGCCGCGCCGCTTCAGGCGATGAGCCCCGCCCGGCGCAGGATCGCCGCGATCGCCGCCCGCTCCTCGGGGCCCGAAGGCAAGAGCGGCGGCCGCGGGTCCCCGCCGAAATAGCCCCGCAGGTCGAGTGCCGCCTTCAGGCCGGGTACGCCGTAGGTGGCCGTGACCGCCGTGTTCACGGGCAGCATCCGCAGCTGGAGGCGGCGCGCCGCCTCCCAGTCGCCCCCGGCGACGTGCCGGGCGATGGCGACGCATTCCTCCGGGGCGACATTGGCGAGCGCAAGCACGCCGCCCGCCGCCCCGAGGCTCAAGGCGCCGAAGAGCGCTCCCGCCGTCCCCACCAGCACGGCGAAGTGCTCGCGGTCGACCCGGGCGATGAGCTCGCCCAGGGTCGCCACGTTGCCGTTGCTGTCCTTGATGCCGATGATGCGCGGGTGTTCGGACAGCCGGGCCGCGAGCCGCACGCTGACCGCGAGGTGGGTGAACTTGGTCACGTTGTAGACGAGGATGGGGATGTCGCTGGCGTCGGCGACCGCCGTGAAGTGGCGGTAGAGCGCCTCCTCGGTCATCTGCGGCCCGTAGTAGAAGGGGGTCACCACCAGGGCGGCGTGGGCCCCGAGCCGGGCGCAGGCGTTGGTCAGCCGGATCGTCTGCGCCGTGGACTCGCAGCCCGTCCCGGCGATGACCACCATGCCGGGGGCGGCGGCTTCCACGACGGTCCGCACCACGGCGAGCTTTTCCTCCTCCTCGAGGAAGACCGACTCGCCGTTTGAGCCGAAGGTGACGTAGCCCCGCAGCCCGGTCCCGTTCCAGCGCGCGATGTTCTCCGCGAGCCGCTCGAGGGCGAGTTTCCCGTGTTCGAAGGGCGTGGGGACGGGGGGGAAGATCCCCTGCAGGTCGGCGGCCTTCATGACGCCTCCCCCGGCCGCCCCTCCGCGCCCCCGGCCGCGACGGGGTTTCTCAGGCAGCCGATGCCCTCGATTTCGACCTCCACGACGTCCCCCGGCCGGATCACCCCCGTGGTGCCCGGGGTTCCGCTGTAGATCACATCCCCCGGCAGGAGGGTGACCGCGCGGCTGGCGTGGCTGACGATTTCCGCCGGGTCGAAGATGAGATCGCTCAGAACCTGGGACTGCTGCACCGTCCCGTTGATCCGCGTTTCGAGGCGGCTTTTGCGCCAGTCGAGGCCGATGGCGATCGCGGGCCCGAGCGGGGCGAAGGTGTCCGCGCCCTTGGCGCGCCACCACTGGAGATCGTTGCGCTGCCAGTCGCGCTCGCTCACGTCGTTGCCGCAGGTGTAGCCGAAGATGCACGCCTCGGCCTCCTCGCGGCTCACCCGATGCGCCCGGCGTCCGATGACCAGGACGAGCTCCCCTTCGCTGTGGACCGTCTTCGCCTCCGGCGGGATGCGGATCGCCGCCCCGGGGTCGAGGAGCGCCGAAACCGGCTTCCAGAAGAGTTCGGGCTTTTCGGGAAGCGGCCGGTTGCCGAGGTGGCTGCGGAAATTCAGCCCCACGGCGAGAATCTTCGAGGGGACGCAGGGGCAAAGGAGCTCGACTTCCTCCAGCCGGAAGACTTCGCCGGTTTTGCCGCCGTCGGCGAAGCAGTCGCCGTGGATGGGAAAGACGAGCCCCTCCTCGAGCAGGGCGCTTCCGGTCTTCCCCTCGAAGCGGTAGCGGACGTAGTGCCGGATCGGGTTCATGGGCGTTCCTCCTTTTCGGGGATGGCGGTCAAGACGGGCCGGGCGGTTCAGCGCGGCGGGCCTCCCATCAGCTGGGCGAGGTGCCGCACCTCGACCTTGAGGCCGGCGCGACGGACGCCGTAGGCGAGTTGGATCCTGCAGGCCGGGCAGGTCGTGACGAGAAGATCGGCGCCGGTCCGCTTCACGTTTTCCATTTTGCGCGCGAGCACGCGCATGGCGAGGTCGTAGTGGGAGAGGGCGTAGGCGCCCGCCCCCCCGCAGCAGGCGTCGGCCTCGGGGAGTTCCACGAACACCGCGCCGCGCAGGCGGGCGAGGAGCTCCCGCGGCTCGCGCCTCACACCCAGGCCGCGCACCGCGTGGCAGGGGTCGTGAAAGGTGATCCGCCGGCCGCGCAGGTCCTCGGCCGGCGCGACCTCCCCGGCGAAGAGAAAGGGCGCGAGATCCCAGGTTTTCGCCGCCAGCCGCCGGGCGGCCTCGTGGCGGGGGTCGGGGGGCGGAAAAAGCCGGGGGTAGCTTCGCAGGAACGAGGCGCAGCTCGAGCAGTCGGTGACGACCCGCTCCGCGGCGGAGTCCTCGAGGCGCGCGAGGTTCGCGGCCGCGAGCTTCCGGGCGGTCGCGAGGTCCCCGGCGGACCACGCCGGCAGGCCGCAGCAGTTGTTTTCGAGGACCCGGACCCGCCGCCCGGCTTTGCGCAGCAGCGCGAGGGTCGCGCAACCGACCTCCGGCTGCAGGAGATCGACCCCGCAGCCGACGAAGTAGGCGATCGTTCCCCCCGAACCCGCACCGGCGTATTCCCCGGCAGGGTGCTCCTCGCGGAAGGCCCGCCGCGGGATCGCGGGCACGATCCCTTCGGCGCGCTCGAAGTCGCGGCCAAAAGCGCGCAAAAGCCCCAGCGCCGCCGCCAGCCGGCTCACGCCGCTTCGCTTGCCGAGCGCCGCGGCCCGCGCCGCGCGCTGCAAGCGGCGTGGGTAGGGGAGCAAGCGCTCGAAGAGCAGCCGGTGGGCGGCCTTGCGGCCCACCCGGGCGAGGTAGAGGGAGCGCGCCTTGACCAGGAGCTCCGCCGTCGGCACGGCCGGAAAGCAGTGGGCGGTGCAGGCGCCGCAGAGCAGGCAGTCGAAAAGCGGCCCTTCCAGGCCGGGCTCCCAGGCGAGGCGCCCCTCGACGAGGGCCCTGAGCAGGGCAATCCGCCCGCGGGCGACCCCGGCCTCGCTTCCCGTCGCGCGGAAGACGGGGCAGGCCGCCTGGCAGAAGCCGCAGCGGTTGCAGCGGGCGATCTCGTCGTAGTCGGGTTTCAGGTCCTCCACGGCGGTCAAGCGGCCTCCGCAGCCTCCCCGCCGGCGAAGACGCCGGCCGGGTCGAAGACGGCGCGCACCCTCCGGGCGAGCGGGTCTTCGCCGGCCGGCGGGGCCACGCGGCCGCCTGCCGGGAATCCCGGGAAGAGGGCTCGTTCGAGTAGGAGATGCCCGCCCAGGGCCGGGATCGCGCGCCCGAGCTCCTGCCAGGCGGTCTCCTCCAGGTGGTCCAGCCCGGCCGTGATCCGGCCGGAGGCGAAATCGACCCAGAGGCGGGCGCCCGGGAATCGCGCCGCGAGGAGGCGGGCGGCCGCGGCGGCGCGCTCCGGGGGGACGCCGAGGCGCAGGAGGAAGGGCCTTGCGGCGATCTCCGCGTAGAGGCGGGGGAAGGGGCCCTCCAGCACGGCGTAGTCCGCGGCCGCGGTCCCGGCGAAGCCCGCCTCCCGGGCCAGGCGTGCGGCGGCGGCGAGCTGGTGGGCCACGGTTTCGGAAAACCCCTCGAAGCCGAGCCAGAGGCGGAAGCCGCCTGCGGCATCCGTCGCGGCGGCCGCGATCACGGCCTCGAGCGGGGAGGCGAGCACGCGGTGCGCCAGGCTCCCCAGGGCTTCCGGTTCGCCGCCGAGCGCCAGCGCGGCGCAGCGCTCGGGCCGCGTCGCCGTGCGGAAGGTGAGCCGCGTGATCAGGGCGAGCCTCCCGGCCGACCCGGAGAGGAGCCGGGTCAGGTCGTAGCCGGCCACGTTCTTGACGACCCGCCCGCCGGCCCGGTGCAGGACGCCCCTTCCGTCCACGAAGCCGAGCCCCAGCAGCAGCTCGCGCGGCGAGCCGTAAAAGGCGCGTTCGGGGCCCGCCGCCGCCGTCGCCGCGAGGCCGCCGAGGGTGCGCCTGCCGGGAAGCGGAGGCGGCCGGAGCGGAAGCCACTGGTGGAACGGGGCGAGCGCCTCCTGGGCCTCGGCCAGGGAGAGACCCGCCCCGGCCGTGAAAAACTGGTTCGCCGGGTCGAGCTCGACGATGGCGGTGAGCGCGCGCGTGGAAAGGACCTCCCCGCCGGCCGCCGGCGGCTTCCCCCCCGCGGTCGAGCCGGCCCCCGCGATGCGGAGGCGTTCGCCTGCGGCGAAGGCCCGGCGCACGCGGCGGGCGAGCTCTTCCTCCGCGGCGCTCAGGGCGTCCGCGGGGCGGGCGGGGCCGGAGGCGGTCGCGGGGGGAGGGAAGAGCTTTCCCGGGTTGAGCAGCCCCCGGGGGTCGAAGGCGGTCTTGAGCCCCCGCTGCAGCGCGAGTTCCTCCTCGGTGAAGAGAAGCCGCATCGCCTCCCTCTTCTCCAGGCCGATTCCGTGCTCGCCGGAGATCGTGCCCCCCAGGGCGACGCAGGCCTCGAGGATCTCCTGCCCGGCGCGGTGCACGCGCTCGAGTTCTCCGGGGTCGCGGGAGTCGAAGAGCAGCAGCGGGTGGAGGTTTCCGTCGCCGGCGTGGAACACGTTGCCGCAGGGGATGCCGTGGGCGCGGGCGATCTCCGCGACGCGGCGCAGGGCCTCCGGAAGGCGGCTCCGCGGCACGGTGCAGTCGTTGACGAGGTAGTTGGGGGCGAGCCGGGCGACGGCGCCGAAGGCCCCGCGGCGGCCTTGCCAGAGCCGGGCGCGTTCCTCGGGGGTGCGCGCCTCGCGGATCTCCCGGACCCGGTTCTTGCGGCAGATGCCGCGGATCCGTTCCGCCTGCCGGCCCAGTCCCGCGGCCAGGCCCTCGATCTCGAGGATCAGGACGGCGGCCGCGTCGTGCGGGAACCCCGCGGGGGAGCTTTCCTCGACCGCCCGCATCACGGGGGCGTCCATCATCTCGAGGGCCGCGGGGACGATGCCCGCGGCCACGATGTCGGCCACCGTCCGGGCGGCCGCCTCGACCTCCTCGTAGACGGCGAGCCAGGTCTTCACGGCCTCGGGCAGCGGCAGGATGCGCACCGTGATCTCGGTGACGACGGCGAGGGTGCCTTCGCTGCCGATCAGCAGGCCGCGCAGGTCGCAGCCGGGCGGATCCGGCGCCTCGCCGCCCAGGCGGCGGCGCTCGCCGTCGGCGGTGACGATTTCCAGGCCCAGGACGTGGTGAACCGTGACCCCGTACTTGACGCAGCGCGGTCCGCCCGAATTCTCGCCCACGTTTCCGCCCAGGGTCGCGACCTTCTGGCTGGCGGGGTCCGGGGCGTAGAAGAAGCCGAGCGGCGCGAGCGCGTTTTGGAGTTCGAGGTTCGGGACCCCCGGCTGCACCACGGCGGTGCGGTTGGCGGCGGACACCGCGAGGATGCGGTTCAGCCGCGACAGGCAGACGACGAGACCCCCCGCGGGCAGGACCGTCCCGCCCGAGAGGTTGGTCCCGAAGCCGCGGGGAACGAAGGGCACCCCCGCGCGGGCGGCGGCCCGCACCACGGCGGCGACTTCCCGGCCGTCGGCCGGAAAGACGACGGCGCCGGGCGCACCCCGCGCGAGCGAGCCGTCGTAGGCGTAGAGCTCGGAGACGGCCGCGGAGGCGGCGACGAACTCCCTCCCCACCAGGCCGCGCAGCTCGTCGAGCAGGGCGCGGGGGATTTCGCGGTCAGCACGCCGCATAGACCGCCTGGGCCGCCGCGAGGCCGTCCCCGCGCAGCCGGAACCCCTCGGCGCGGAGCAGCGTGGTGAGCGCGGCGAGAACGAGAAGCACGTTCTGCGACCGGCAGCTGTGGCCCATGAGGCCGATGCGCCAGATTTTCCCGGCGAGGGGCCCGAGGCCCGCCCCGATCTCGATGCCGAACTCCCGGAGCAGCGCGCGGCGGATCTTCGCGTCCTCGATGCCCTCGGGGATGCGCACGGCGTTGAGCATGGGCAGCCGTTCGCTTTCGGGGACGAGCATCTCCAGGCCCATGGCCTCGAGGCCGGCGACCAGCGCCCGGTGGTGGAGGCGGTGGCGGGCGAAGCGCGCCGCAAGCCCCTCCTCGGCGATGAGGCGCAGCGCCTCGCGCAGCGCCCAGATCATGTTGACGGGCGCCGTGTGGTGGTACTTGCGTTCGTTCCCCCAGTAGTCGCGCACCATCCCCAGGTCCAGGTACCAGCTCACGACGGGGTGGCGGCGGGCTTCGAGCCGGGCGACGGCGGCGGAGCTGAAGGTGAGCGGGGCGAGCCCCGGCGGGCAGGAGAGGCACTTCTGGGTGCCGCTGTAGGCGGCGTCGACGCCCAGGGCATCGACCGGGACCTCCATGCCGCCGAGCGAGGTCACGCAATCGACGAGCAGCAGGGCGCCCGCCTCGCGGCTCAGGCGCGCGATGTCCGCAAGCGGCGTGCAGGCGCCGGTCGAGGTCTCGGCGTGCACCACGGCCACGACCCGCGGCGAGCGGCCCCGCAGGGCTTCGGCCACGGCCGCCGGATCGACGGCGCGGCCCCACGCGGCGTCGACGCGGATGAGCCGGCCCCCGAGCCGCCCGACGATGTCGGCCATGCGGGTGCCGAAGATCCCGTTCACGGCGACGAGGACCTCGTCGCCGGGTTCCACCAGGTTGACGAAGCAGGCCTCCATGCCGGCGCTCCCCGTGCCCGACACCGGGATCGTGAGCGCGTTCTCCGTTTGGAAGAGGTGCCGCAGCAGCTGTTGGGTCTCGTTCATGACGGAAAGGAAACCGGGGTCGAGGTGCCCGATGCAGGGGGCGGCGAGCGCCTGCAGCACGCGCGGGGGCACGTTGCTCGGTCCGGGGCCCATCAAGAGCCGCTCTCCGGGGTCGAGGTCGCGGAATTGGCGGGGGTCGAGGGAAGCCATGGCGTTTTCCTCCTGCACGCGGCGACGATGGCGAGGGGGGATTCTCCCCTCGCGGCGGCCACCCTATGCGAGAAGCTTCCGGGGAGTCAATGGCCGGTGCGGGCGGCGCGGTTTTTGACTTGGCGGCCGCAAGGCGTTAGACCGGGGCCCGACCGCCCGCGCCCGCTCCTGCACCCGGGGGAAAGGGGTCCGCATGCTCCGCGCCTGGATCATCTTCGCCATCTGCGCCCTCCATTTCTTCCTCTCCCAGCTCTACCGCACGACCAACGCCGTTCTCTCGCCCTGGCTGATCGCCGATCTCGGGCTCGACACGGAGGACCTGGGGCATCTCGCGGCCGCCTTTTTCTACACCTTCGCCCTGAGCCAGATCCCGCTCACCCTGTGGCTCGACCGCATCGGCGCACGGCGGATGATGGCCGCCTGCTCCCTGCTCGGGCTCGCCGGGGCGATCGCCTTCTCGCTGGCGCGCGGCTTCGGCGAGGGGCTGGCGGGCCGCCTGCTGCTGGGGGTCGGCATGGCCTGCAACCTGATGGGGCCGCTCAAGCTGCTTTCCACCTGGTTTCCGCCGGCGGCCTTCGCCACCGTCTCCGGCCTCCTCTATGCCGCGGGCACCCTCGGCAACGTCGCCGCGGCGACGCCGCTTGTGCTGCTGGTCGAGCACCTGGGCTGGCGGTCCGCCCTGCAGGCGATCGCGCTCTTCCACCTCGTCGCCCTCCTTGCCCTGCTCTGGGCCGTGCCGGCCGACCGTCCCGGCCGGGCGGAGGGTGGGCCGGCCGGGGTGAGCGCGCTCTTTCGCCTGTTGCGCAGCCGCGATTACTGGATCATCTCCGGGAGCACCTTCGTGCGCTACGGAACCCACGCCGCGCTGCAGACGCTGTGGGCCGGCCCTTTCCTCATGGAGGCCCTGGGGTTCCGACCGCGCGAGGCGGGCCACGTCCTGCTCGCCCTCAACGCCGGCCTGATCGCCGGCGCCCCCCTCTGGGGCCTGCTGGCCGACCGGGTCTTCGGGACCCCGAAATGGGTCGTCGCCTGCGGGCTGATGTGCCTGGCGGCCGCGGGGGGCTCGCTGCGGACCCTGGATCCCGGGGCGTGCGCGGTGCAGGCCGCAGCGCTTTTCTTCGCCTACGGGCTCTGCTCTTCCGCCGGCTGGCAGGTCTACAGCCACGTGAAGGGGCTCTTCCCCCGGGAGATGGCGGGGGCGGCGATGAGCGGGGTGAATTGTTTCACCATGCTCGGGCCGGCGGTCTTTCTCCAGGGGCTGGGGCTCTTCCTGCAGGGCCTCTACCCCGAGGACCCGCGCGGGGTCGAGGCGTTCCGGGGGGCGTTGCTGTTGTGCGCGTTCTGCCAGGCGGCCATCGCCCTCCTCTATGCGGCCACGCGCGCCCGCTGAGGTGCGAGGTGCAGCTCACAAGCGGCCGAGGCATCGCAGGCGCTCGATGCGCGCCAGTCCGACCTCGAGGGGAAAGCCGTCCTCGGTGCACGCGGCGAGGCGGGTCCGGCCGTCCACGGCGCCTCGGTCGACGAGCTCCTGCAGGATCGTGAGGGGGTCGAAGCGCGCGAAAAGATCCTTCCCGGTCAGCAGGTTCATGCAGGCGATGATGCCGTAGGCCCCCCAGTTGCTCACGGCGGCGACCACGAGTTCTTGGCAGCGGGTGACCGAGGGCCGGATCGGAAGCCCCGCCAGGGCCCCCAGCACGTTGCCCATGCCGATCTCGTTGCCGCCGTCGCCGATCCCGACCGTGAACCCCGCGAAGAGCTCGAAAAAGAGGTCGAACTTGGCCAGACGGTCGGTGATGTCCTCGCCGCGCATGTTGTAGTAGCGCCCGTCGCCGGCGACCCCCGGCCGCTCGATCGCCACCACGGCCCCCGGCCGGAGCCGCGCCAGCGCCTGCCGGACGAACGGCCGCGTTTCCTCCCAGGCGGCGATGGGGATCTCGAGGGTGCGGAAGGAGGCGCCGAGCACCCGCGAGATCGGCGGGGCGCAGCCGAACCAGGGCTCGCGGCCTAACTCCGCAAGCGCCCGGTAGAGGGCGATCGCCCCGAGCGGCCCGTCGGTTTCGAAGCTATCCCCCACCGGGAACCCCGTCCCGATCAGGATCGGGCCGCGGCCGGCGAGGATGCCGCGGGCGGCGCGCAGGCAATAGCCCGGCCGCAGCGCGCGGCGGACGCGGTCCATGCCGCGGGCGCCCCCTTCGAGGATCAGCGCCTCGATGTCGCGGGCGCGTTGTTCGAGCCTGGCTTCCCCGGGCGTCATGCCGACGGTTGACTCCGCTGAATTTTCTGGTAAAGAGGCGGGGCGGGAAACGGGGCGAATCCGGAGTCTGACCCGCCGCGGCCCGCCCGCGGCCCGGTGCGCAAGCCCCAGAACGAGGCGAGCGGTTTGACGGGGAAAGGAGACTCGGATCCATGCGCAAGAAGGTCGTCTGGACGGTAACGGCCGGGGTCCTTGCGATCCTGGCGGGGGTCATGCAGGGATTTTCCGCCTCCAAGGAGAACGCCTGTTTCGGCGAAGAGCGCTACACGCTCCGCGCCCCGGAAGGGGTCGAGTCCCGGCGCGGCCCGGTCGAGTTTCCGCACCATGCGCATTTCGAGTTCGCCTGCGTCCGCTGCCATCACACCTTCGACGGCACCGAGCCGCCGATGGGCTGCATGGTCTCCGGCTGCCACGATGCGACGGAAGCCCCCCCGCCGCTGCCCGGGAAATCCGCCGCGGCGGACATGACCTACTTCAAGAACGCGTACCATCAGACCTGCTGGCTCGGCTGCCACAAGGAGATCAAGGCCAAGAACCTCGAGCTCCAGCGCGCCGCCGCGGCGACCGGCGCCAAGCCCAAGCTCGCCAAGACCGGCCCCACCACCTGCAACGGCTGCCACGGCAAGCCATTGCAGCGATAGCCGGCGGGGGGCCGTTCCCGCACCGCACCGCTCCGCCCCGGCGCTAGCGGCGTCCGGGACGCCGGCCGATCCGGTCCCGGAGCGCCGCAAGGCGGCGCAGCCAGCGCCCCGGCCGGGTTTCCGCGGTCCGCAACAGCCCGTGCGGGCACATCTCCACGCAACAGTAGCAGCGGATGCAGCGCCGGTAGTCGAAATCGAGCCGGCCGCGGCCCGGGGCGATCGCGGCCGCGGGGCAGGCGCGCGCGCACTCGCCGCAGCCCGCGCAGGACACCCCCGGCTTGAGGGCCGGCCGCTGGACCAGGTGCATGCGCAGCAGGTGTTCCAGGCGGCGCGGGCCGAAGGTGAGCGGGGCGAGCACGGGGAGGCGGAAGCCGACGACCTGCGGCCGCGGGCCCTCGAGGACGATCGCCGCCGGGAGAAGCCCGCGCTCGGCCGCGGCGGCGTGCGTGGGGAGCTCTTCGGGGCGCAGCCCGAGCAGCCGGCAGACCGCCGCGTCGAGCGCCGGGGCGCTCGCGGAGGCGGCGAGCATCCCGACCGGCCGCGGGGTGCCGCCCTTTCCCGGGCCGTCGCCCTCGAGGGCGAGGATGCCGTCAAGAAGCGTCACCGCCGGCCCGACGGCGTCGCAGACGCCGACGAGCAGCCGGGCGAAACTCGCCCGGTCGATGCCGCAGCGCAGATGCCACTCGGGCTTGGCGAGGCCGACGATGCAGCCGAAGAGGTTCTTCACCCCCAGGGTGAGGAGCATCATGCAATGGCTCTTCAGCTTGGGGAGGTTGAGCACGACGTCGGCCTCGAGGGCCTCGCGGGCGACGGCGATGGCCCCGAACGGCGGGCCGATGTCGACCCTTGCCGTGTCGCGAAAGGGACGGATCGCAAGCGGCAGCCCGGCGAGCGCCGCGGCGTAGCCGCCCTCGCGCAGCAGCCGCTCGAAGGAGCCCGTCCCCGGGCTGTCGGCGACGAGAACGCTTCCGCCCCGGGCGAGCGCCCACTCCGCCGCCGCCCGGACCACCTGGGGGTGCGTGGTGATCGCGCGGCGAGGGGAGGCGGGCGCGAGGAAGTTGGGCTTGATCAGGACCCGGTCGCCGCGGCGGATGGGGGGCGGGGCCTGCTCGAGGAGCCGGAAGACGGCGGCGCGCACGGCCGCGGGCTCGTAGTCCGGGACCTGCTCCAGAAAGACCTGCGCCGCCTCTGTCGCGATGGCCGCCATTTCGCCCCTTCGAATGTCCCGGGTGCCGACCCGGACCCGGAAGCGCCGCGGCTCCGGCCGTCCCCCCGCGGCGGGCGGCGATCCGGCACGAAACGCCGCTTTGCCGGCGGCAGGGGCACCTGCCGGCGCTGCTTCACCGCCTGCTACCGCAGGCGGTGCCAAAAAGCAAACCGCGGCCGGCCCGACGGAGGCGAGGGGTGAAGGGGTTCTCCGAACACGTGGGGTACGGCTGCGTCCTCGGCGCCGCGGCCTGCTGGGCCGCGGCCGCCTCCGCCGCCAAGTTTCTCTTTCACGGCGGGGTGACGCCCGTAGAGCTCGTGCAGCTTCGGCTGACGACCGCCGCGGTGTTCCTGGGGCTCGGCCTGGGGCTTCTGCGGCGGCGGTGGCTGCGGATCGAGCGGCGCGACATCCCCTACTTCCTGCTGCTCGGCACCTTCGGCATGGCCGCGATCAACATCGCCTACCTCTACGCGATCAGCCGGCTGCAGGTGGCGGCGGCGCTCGTGCTCGAATACCTGGCCCCCGTGCTGATCGCCCTCTATGTCGGGGTCGTGCGGCGCGAGAGGCTCGGCCGGCGCGCGGCCTGGGCGATCGCCGCCGCCTTCGCGGGCTGTTTCTTCGCCGTCGGCGCCTACCGCATCGACCTTCTCGGGCTGCACGCGGCGGGCATCGCCAGCGGGCTCGCCGCGGCCTGCGCCTTCGCCTGGTGGTCGGTCTACGGGGAAGCGGGCATGCACCGCTATCCTCCCTGGACGGTCCTTTTCTACGCGCTCGTGGTCGCCGCCGTGGAGTGGAACCTGCTCCACCCCCCCCTCCACGCCTTCCGGCACGAGCGCATGGCGGAGCTCTGGGTCTGGGTCCTCTTCATCGCCGTCGTGGGCGCGATCGTCCCCTTCGGGCTTTACTTCGAGGGGATCAACCGCATCCGGGCCACGCGGGCGAGCATCGTTTCCACGGTCGAGCCCATCCTGGCGGGGCTCTTTTCCTTCCTCTTCCTGGGGGAGCGGCTCGAGCCCCTGCAGATCGCGGGCGGCGCGCTGGTGATCGGGGCGGTGATCCTGCTGCAGATCCGTCCCGAGCGGGACGAGCGTGCGCCCATCCGCATCCGCGCGGCGGCGGCCGCGGCGGGGAAGGGGAAGCCGCCCGCGGGGGGGCGGCCATGAGCCCGCCCGCTCTCCTGCGGCGCATCCGGCGCCACGTGATCGGCCGGCCCCGGCGCTGGTTCGTGGTCACCGCGCCCGGGCTCGAGACCCTCTGCGAGGAGGAGTCCGCCGCGGCGGGCCTGCCCCCGGCGATCGTGCTCCCCGGCGGGATCGAGGCCGAGGGGCGCCTGCCCGAGCTCTACCGCGCCCACCTCGCGCTGCGCACGGCGACGCGCATCCTGCTGCGCCTGGGCGCCATCCGGGCCGGCCGCTTCGAGGAGCTCGAGCGGCGGGCGGCCTCCTTCCCCTGGGAGCTCTACCTCAAGCCGGAAAGCGCGATCGGTTTTTCGGTCGCCGTACACCGCTGCCGGCTGCACCACCGCGGGGCGATCGCCGAGCGCCTGCACGCGGCGATCCGCGGCCGGCTGGGGTGCGTCGCCGCGGGGGCCGGGGGCGGCGGGAGGCAACGGGTCTTCGTGCGCGGCGAGGAGGACCGGTTCGTCCTCTCGCTCGATGCGAGCGGCGAGCCGCTTCACCGGCGGGGGCTCAAGCGGCGCGCCGGAAAGGCCCCGCTGCGGGCCACCCTCGCCGCCGCCGCGCTCCGGCTGATCGGCTACACGGGCGCGGAGCTGTTGCTCGACCCGATGTGCGGGGGCGGAAGTTTCACGCTCGAGGCGGCGCTCCTCGCCAAGGGGATTCCGCCGGGCTGGTTCCGGCCCTTCGCCTTCTTCGACTGGCCGGCCTTCCGC
Organism: Desulfatibacillum sp.; assembly: GCA_020725555.1. Lineage (GTDB taxonomy): Bacteria > Desulfobacterota > Desulfobacteria > Desulfobacterales > SpSt-501 > SpSt-501. Next base: position 33,681 of record DYEU01000010.1, on the reverse strand, counting down.
CCCCCGACCTGGGAGCACCTGCGGCGCACGGCGGCGCGCGGCATGCGCACGCTCGAGGCCCCGCGGATTTTCGCCTCCGACCGCGACGCCGCGGCCTGCCGTGCGCTCGCGGAGATCCTCGAGGAAAACCGCCTGGGGGATGCCGCCCGGGTCGCCTGCGCGGATTTTTTCGCGCTCGATCCCGCCGCCTTCCCGGGGGCGCCGGGAATCGTCGTCCTCAACCCTCCCTGGGGGCGCAGGCTGGGGGCGGCCGCGGCGGCGCGGGGCCTGCTGCGGGCGATCGTCGCGCAGCTGCGGGAACGCTACGCGGGCTGGCGCGTCGCCCTCGTGGCGCCGGCCGCCTGGGCGGCGGAGATCGCCCCCCTCCGGCTTGCGCGGCACGAGCTGGTGCACGGCGGACTGCGGGTGGGGCTCTTCCACGGGACCGTGGCCGGCGGCGAGCGCCTCAGTCGAGGGCCGTCCCCCAGTCGTACCGACGCTTGACGTAGTTCAGAAAGAGGGTCGTCTCCGTGCGCCGCACGCCCTCGATGCGGGCGATGCGCTCGCAGAGCAGCGCGCGCAGATCCTCCAGGCTCTTCAGGACGAACTCGGCGTCGACCGCGCAGCCGGCCGTGGTCTGGACGATGTGCCAGAGGGAGGGGATCGCCTCCAGCTCGCGCAGGATGCGCGCGAGGTGGCGGGGTTCGACGTGCAGGCGCAGGCTGCCCACCACGCCGAAGCCCAGCTTGAGCGGGTTGCTGACGGCGACGACCTGGAGGATCTCCTCGCGGATCAGCCGCTGCAGGCGGCTGCGCACGGTCGCCTCGGAGATGCCGATCCGCCGGGCGAGCTCGGTGTGGGAAATGCGGCCGTCCTTCTGCAACAGCTCGATCAGCCGGCGGTCCACGGCGTCGAGCCGCCGGCTCCGGGGCGGGGGGCGCCGCCGGCTCGGGGAGGGATTTTGCCTTTCTTTTTTCATCTTCGACAATTTTTCAGGCCGTAATTATCCGATTTCGTTTTCCGCTGTCAATCGAATACGCAGATTCGCGGATTTTTGCGCCGGGTTCTTGACACCCGCGCGGGGTTCCTCTACTCTGGCCCCCGTCGGCTGCGCCGCGGCGCAGCCCGCGCGACGCCAACCCCATGCAGGAGGCCTTTCCCCATGGCACTGCCGGTCCTGAAACACTACATCAACGGCGAGTGGGTCGCCTCGGAGACGAAAACCTTCGGCGACGTGTGGAACCCGGCGAGAGGCGAGAAGATCGCCCAGGTTCCTTACGGCACCGCGGCCGACGTCGATCGCGCCGTGCAGGCGGCCCGCGCGGCGTTCCCGGACTGGCGCACGACGCCGCCGATCACCCGCGCGCGCTACCTCTTTCGCCTCAAGGAGGCCTTCGAGGCGCACTTCGAAGAGATCGCCCGCGTGCTCACGCGCGAGCAGGGCAAGGTGATCGACGAGGCCCGCGGCGAAGTGCGGCGCATGATCGAGAACGTGGAGCACGCGACCGCCGTGACCACCCTCATGTGCGGCTACAGCCTCGAGGACATCGCCAAGGACATCGACTGCGCGGGTTACCGGCAGCCGATCGGCGTCTTCGCCGCCATCGCCCCCTACAACTTCCCGGCCATGGTGCCCTGGTGGTTCCTGCCCTATGCGATCGTCTGCGGCAACACCTTCGTCCTCAAGCCCTCCGAGCAGGTGCCGATGACCCAGAGCCGCATCTTCGAGATCCTGGACGAGATCGGCCTGCCGGAAGGGGTGGTGAACCTCGTCCACGGCTCGCGCGAGGTGGTGAACGCGATCCTCGACCACCCCGACATCGCCGGGGTCTCCTTCGTGGGGTCGACGCCGACGGCGCGCTACATCTACGAGCGCTGCGGGGCGACGGGAAAGCGGGTGCAGGCCCTCGGCGGGGCGAAGAACGTGGTCGCCGTCATGCCCGACGCCAAGCTGGACCTCGCCATGCCCTCGCTGATCACCTCCTACTACGGCTGCACCGGGCAGCGCTGCCTCTCCGGGGCGATCCTCGCCCCCGTGGGGGACGTCGCCGACCGGCTGATCGAGCGCTTCACCGCCGCGGCCCGGGCCGTGCGCATGGGGGACGGGCTGGACGAGAAGACCACGATGGGGCCGCTCGTGAGCGCCGCCCACCGCCAGCGGGTGCTCGGCTACATCGAAAAGGGCATCGCCGAGGGGGCGAAACTCGTGCTCGACGGCCGCAACCCCAAGGTGCCGGATTGCCCGAACGGCTTTTTCGTCGGGCCGACCGTTTTCGACGACGTCACCCCCGACATGACCATCGCCCGCGAGGAGATCTTCGGGCCGGTGGTGAGCGTCATCCGCTGCCGCAGCCTGGAGGAGGTGATCGAACTCGTCAACTCCCGCGGTTTCGCCAACGCGGCCTGCATCTACACCACGAGCGGCCGCACCGCCCGCGAGTTCCGCTACCGCGTCAAGCCGAGCATGATCGGGATCAACATCGGGATCGCCGCCCCGATGGCCTATTTCCCCTTCGGCGGGGCCGGCAACTCCATGTTCGGGGACATCAAGGGCCACGGCCAGGAGATTTTCCACTTTTTCACCGACACCAAGGTCATGATCGAACGCTGGATGTGACCCCCGGCCTCCGGCGGAAGGGGTGTGAGCAACCGATGAGTCTTGAAACCTTCGGCAGCATTTTGAATTTCGCGGAGGAGCTCGAGGAGCAGGACCGCCGCTTCTACGAGGCCGCCGCCGGAAACCCCGCCTGCGCCGCGCACCGCGGCCTGTTTTCCGATCTGGCCGCGGGGGCCGGGCAGAACGTGCGCACCGTGCAGCGCATCCGACGCGAGAACGTGACCGAAATGATCCTCGAGCCGGTCGCGGGCTTCACCCGGGAGCCCTTCTGCGAGGCCTGCGAGGGGGCCGCGGTGCTGGGCGCGGAAGAGGTGCTGGCGACGGCCCGGCGGCTCGAGCGCCGCGCCGCGGCCTACTACCGCGAGGCCGCCAAGAAACTTAAGGCCCTGACCGAGGTCTCCCGCGCCCTCGAGCGGCTCGCCCGGAACCGGGAAGCCCGGCTGGGGCGCCTTGAGGCCCCGGGGGCCTGAGCCAAAGGTCCCCTTCCCCGGCCGGCCGGTGGAATCCTCCGCGGGCCCAGCCGGCCGACCGCCCCGGAAGGCGAGGCCTCTGCTGCTGCGGCTCCCCGGGGGGGCAAGGCGGGCGTTTCCCCCCGGGGGCGGCCGGAACAAAATCGATATTCCTTTCGAGCGGTTATTCGGTTTCGCCGCGCCCCGGCGGCCCCGGCCTTCCTTGACTCGGCCCCGCGGGTCTTCTATGATGAAACCGAAGCGGGCGTTTTTCCACGCTCTTTTCTTTTGCCGGAAGGATCCCCCCGCGGCCGATGGCGACCGTCAACCTGAAAAAGCGGGAAGTCGAGATCAAGATCGTCTATTACGGTCCGGGGCGCTGCGGCAAGACCACCAACCTCCAGTACATCTTCCAGCACAGCCGTCGTCACATGCTCGACGAGATGGTCTCCATCAAGACCAAGGGGGACCTCACCCTCTTTTTCGATTTCGTGCCCATGGGGCTGGGAACGATCAAGGGCTGCGAGGTGCGGGTGCAGCTCTACACGGTGCCCGGGCAGGCGAAGTACGCCTCCACCCGCAAGCTGGTCCTCAAGGGCGCCGACGGGGTGGTCTTCGTAGCCGACTCGATGCGCGTGCGCCACGAGCAGAACATCGAGTCGCTCAAGGACATGGCGCAAAACCTCAAGGAATACGGCATCAACATCTTTCAGTTCCCGGTCGTCATGCAGTGGAACAAGCGCGACCTCGCCGAGGCGGGGGTGCCGCTCATGAGCATCGAGGAGATGGACCGCTGCTACAACCGCCAGCTCAAGGCGCCCGCGTTTCCCGCGAGCGCCGCCACCGGCGCCGGGGTGAACGACACCCTCAAGACGGCGCTCGTGCTCACGCTGCGCTCGGTCAGGCGGCAGGCGGGCTGGGAGTAGGGCGGGGGGTCAGAAGCGCTTGGCGGCGGCCGCGAGCAGCTCTTGGGCGCGCGGCGAAAACCAGCAGTCGAGGAATTCGGCGTTGAGCGCCGCGCGCCGGGCGCGGAACTCGGCGACGAGCTGCCGGTTGCGGTGGCCGCGGGTGACGGCAAGGGCCTGCCGGGGCAGGCGGCCGAGCTCGCGGACCGCCGCGACGGCTTGCGCTTCCAGCTCCTCGGGCGCCACGAGGCCGTCGAGAATCCCCAGGCGCAGGGCCTCCTCCGGCTCGAGAAAGCGGCTGCGCCACTCAATGTCGAGGGCCGTACGGTCGGATACGAGCCGCGCCAGCAGCAGATGGGCGAGGTAGGGGACCGGGACCCCGATCTGCACCTCGTTTAGGGCGAAGAGGCGGCGGCCCGCGGCGCCGAAGCGCAGATCGCAGGCGAGTGCGAGAATCGCCCCCCCGCCCGTCGCGTGGCCGGTCACAGCGCAGGCGGTGGGGAGGGGGAACTCGAGCAGCTCAACGGCCAGATCCTCGAAGCCGTTCCAGAAGGCGCTCATCTCCTCCCGGCCGAACGAGAGCAGCCGCGGCACGTCCAGGCCGATCGAAAAGAATTTCCCGTTCCCGGCGAGCACCAGGCCCCCGAAGGATGCGGCGATCCGCGGCAGCGCCTCTCTGATCGCCGCTACGGTTTCCGGGTCGAGGGCGTTGGGCGTGCGGTGGGTCAGCCGCAGGAGCGCGACCTCGTCGTGGGCTTCGAGGGCGATTCGTTCCACGCCGCGATCCTCCTTCTTCGCTATCGGGGTGCCTTTTCCCGTTCCGCGAGCACCCGGGCGGCGAGTTGCGGGAGAACGACCCCCGCCGGGCCCTCGAGAAACAGCTCGGCCGCGGCGGCCGAACGCTCCAGGTTGACCTCGATCACCCACGCCCCGTGCTCGCGGGCGATCGACGGCAGCGAAGCGGCTGGCTGGACCAGGGCCGAGGTGCCGACCACGAGCAGGCAGCCGCAGCCCGCCGCCTCCCGCAGCGCCCGCTCCAGCGCGGCGGGGGGCAGCGCCTCGCCGAAGAGCACCGTGTTCGGCTTGAGCACGCCGCCGCAGTCGCAGCGGGGAGGGGTTCCCGGCGGGATGCGGGGGGCGAGGTAGCGGCGGCGGCAGGCGAGGCAGAAGATTTCCCGCAGGTTGCCGTGGAGCTCGGTGACGCTCCGGCTGCCGGCCTTCTGGTGCAGCCCGTCGATGTTCTGGGTGATCAGGTGCCGGAGCAGGCCCGCGGCTTCCAGCTCGGCCAGGGCGAGGTGGCCGGGGTTGGGGCGGTAGGCGTCCAGGTTGCGGATGAACTCGCCGCGGATGCTCCAGTATTTGGCGGGGTCCCGCCGGAAGGCCTCGATCGAGGCGTAGACCGCGGGGTCGAATTTCTCCCAAAGGCCGCCCGGGGAGCGGAAGGTCGGGATCCCGCTCTCGGCCGAGATCCCCGCCCCGGTCAGGGCGACGAGCGGCGGGCGCGCGACGATCGCGGCCGCGGCTTCCCCCAGGGTCGATTCGGCAACCATCCCCGCATCCGGCACGCCCCGGCCGGGCGACCGGGGCGGGATTTTCCCGGCTTTTACACCACCGCCGCCGCGGGGGCAACCGGAGGCGCCATGGGCTGCGAGATGACCATCGAGGCCGAGATCTTCATCCGGGCGCCCCTGGCCCGGGTGTGGCGGGTCTTTTCACGGCTCGAGCAGTGGAAGGAGTGGAACACGGCCTGCGCGGAATGCCGCTTCGTGGACGGGGACGGCCTCGATCCCGGCGCCTGCTTCGCCTTCGTCGTGCGGCCCCTGGTTTTTCCGCTCCAGGTCCGGCCGCGGGTCGTCTCCTGCGAGCCGGGGCGCGAAGTCGTCTGGGAGGGCTCGCGGCTGGGGATCCGGGCCGTGCACGTCTGGAGGTTCCGGGAAACCGGCGAGGGCGTGGTCCTCTCGAGTGTCGAGCGCTTCCGCGGCGCGCTGCTCTTCCTCGGCAGGCTGCTCGGCGTCCCCGGCCGCATGCACCGGCTGACCGTGAGGATGCTCGAGGAGATCCGTCTCCATTGCGAGGAGGGCACCCGGCCGGCCGGCCGCGGCGAGGCGGCGGGTCGGTTTCCCGGGGCGGTTTGACAAAACCTTGATTCATCAGGTAAAGTGAATCGATCGCCGAATTCCGGCGCGTTGTCGGAAGCGGGGGAACCGGGTTTTCGGGGCGAATCGCCTCCGCGCGGGGGACAACCTCGTCGGTCCCAGCCCGTCAGCTAACCTCGCAGGCGTCGATGAGGAAAAACCTTCGGGACGCAAACGGAGGTCTTTCCTCTTAAGTCCCGGAGGTGACCCCATGAAACGCAAGCGTTCTCTGGTTCACACCCGCGCCGCCGCGGCCGTGCCGCACCCCGCTCGCAGGGCCTTCACCGGGCGGGGAAGGGGCTTTTTCCCCCGTCTCTGGCCCTTGGCCTGCGCCCTTCCCGCGTGGGTTTTCGCCTTCCTCTTATGGGCCGCCCCCGCTTTGGCGGCCGATGCGACCCTCGCCTGGGATCCCAACGCCGAGGCCGACCTGGAAGGCTACGGGGTGTATTTCTCCCGGGGGACGCTCGGCCCGCCCTACGAGCTCTACGGCTACGTGGCCCTCGCCGATCTGCCAAACCCCGGTGCCCCGCGGTTCACCGTGAGCGGCCTGGAGAAAGGCGCGCGCTACTACTTCGCGGTGACCGCCTACGACAACGAAGGCCACGAAAGCTATTTCTCCAACCCCGCGTGCGCCGACGTGGGCGATACCGTCGTGCCCTGTCCCGTGCCCCCCTCATCCGGCGGATCGGGAGGCGGCGGGGGCGGGGGCGGATGTTTCCTCCAGGCCGCCGGCCCGCGGCCTCTCTCCGCAAGCCTGGGCGGAGGTCTTCTCCTGCTTGCCCTTCTCTTGCCCGTCGCGGTTTGCCTTTCGCCCAAGAAGCGCACCCGCCGCTGAACGCCGGGGGCCGCGGCGGTCCACACGCCCCCCTTCCCGGAAACCGAGGCGCAAGGAGGGGGGAAGATTTTTCTTGACCCCGAATCGGAAAACGATTATCGAGTGATAAAGGTTTTCCTGAGATAAAAAAATTCCCAACTCGGTGTTTTCGTGGCCGAACACCCCTCCCCGGAAGCGCGCCTCACCCAGATGCTTGCGAGCCTGAGGCGGAGAAAAATCCGCGTCACGCCGCAGCGGCTCGCCATCCTGCGCGTCCTTGCGGCAAGCGAGGGCCACCCCGCCGTGGAACAGATCCACGAGCGCGTGGCCCGGGATTTCCCGACGACCAGCCTGGCCACCGTCTACAAGACGGTCGCCCTCCTCAAGCAGCTGGGCGAGGTGCTGGAGCTCGGCTTCGCCGACGCGAGCAGCCGTTACGACGGAAACCGTCCCTTCCCGCACCCGCACCTCGTCTGCACGCGCTGCCGGAAGATTCTCGACCCCGATCTGGAAGCCTTTGAGACCCTCGCCCGGGAGATCGCCGCGGAAACCGGCTTCCGCATCCAGGCGCACCGCGTCGATTTTTTCGGGATCTGCCCGGACTGCCTGCAACGGGAGAACCCTCCCTCCGGCCCGCCGTCCCGCGGGGGGAGGAAGAGCCCGGGAGGCGCCGGCAGGCGCCGCGCAACCTGAAGCCGCAACGAAAGGAGAAGCCCCATGACCGAAAAGAGCCAATGCCCGGTGACCGGGAAGGCCGGCCGCACGCCGGCGGGGCGGGGCCCCACGCCCCGCGATTTCTGGCCCCGGCAGTTGAACCTCGGCATCCTGCACCAGCACGCGCCGGCCTCCAACCCCCTGGGCCCGGATTTCAACTATGCCGAGGAGTTCACGAAACTCGACTATTTCGCCCTCAAACAGGACCTCTACGCCCTCATGACCGACTCCCAGGAATGGTGGCCGGCCGACTGGGGGCACTACGGGCCGCTCATGATCCGCATGGCCTGGCACAGCGCCGGCACCTACCGCACCGCCGACGGCCGCGGCGGGGGCGGCACCGGAAACCAGCGCTTCGCCCCCATCAACAGCTGGCCGGACAACGCCAACCTCGACAAGGCGCGCAGGCTCCTGTGGCCGATCAAGAAGAAGTACGGCAACCGGATCTCGTGGGCCGATCTCATGATACTCGCGGGCAACTGCGCGCTCGAATCCATGGGGTTCAAGACCTTCGGCTTCGGCGGGGGCCGGGTCGACATCTGGCAGCCCGAGGAGGACATCTACTGGGGGCCCGAATCGGAATGGCTGGGCGACAAACGCTACAGCGGGGAGCGCGAGCTGGAGAACCCGCTCGCCGCCGTGCAGATGGGGCTGATCTACGTGAACCCCGAGGGCCCCAACGGCAACCCCGACCCCGTGGCCTCGGGCCGCGACGTGCGCGAGACCTTCGGCCGCATGGGCATGAACGACGAAGAGACCGTCGCCCTGGTCGCCGGCGGCCACACCTTCGGCAAGTGCCACGGCGCGGGCGACCCCGCGCTCGTCGGGCCGGAGCCGGAAGCCGCCCCCATCGAGCAGCAGGGCTTGGGCTGGATCAGCCGCTTCGGCACCGGCAAGGGCGCCGACACCATCACGAGCGGCATCGAGGGGGCCTGGAAGCCCAACCCCACGAAATGGGACATGGGCTACTTCGACATGCTTTTCGGCTACGAATGGGAACTTGTCAAGAGCCCGGCCGGGGCCTGGCAGTGGCTCGCGAAGGACGTGAAGCAAGAGCACTGGATCCGCGACGCCCACGACCCCTCGAAGAAGCACCGCCCCATGATGACCACGGCCGACCTGTCGCTGCGCTTCGACCCGATCTACGAGCCCATCGCGCGGCGCTTCCACAAGGACCCGCAGGCCTTCGCCGACGCCTTCGCCCGCGCCTGGTTCAAGCTGACCCACCGCGACATGGGGCCCAAGACCCGCTACCTCGGGCCCGAGGTCCCGGCCGAAGACCTCATCTGGCAGGACCCGATCCCGGCCGTCGATCACCCCCTGGTCGACGCCGCGGACATCGCCGCGCTCAAGGCGCAGCTTCTCGCCTCGGGACTCTCGATCGCCGAGCTCGTCGCCACCGCCTGGGCCTCGGCCTCGACCTTCCGGGGCTCGGACAAGCGCGGCGGCGCAAACGGCGCGCGCCTCCGTCTGGCCCCGCAGAAGGACTGGGAGGTGAACGAGCCGGCGCGCCTCTCCCGCGTGCTCGGCGTCCTCGAGTCCGTGCGCCGGGAATTCAACCGCACGCAGGCGGGCGGCAAGAAGGTCTCGCTCGCCGACCTCATCGTCCTGGGCGGCTGCGCCGCCGTCGAGGCCGCGGCCCGGGCGGCCGGCTGCGCGGTGGAGGTGCCCTTCACCCCGGGCCGCATGGATGCCTCCCAGGAGCAGACCGACATCCCGTCCTTTGCGGTCCTCGAGCCCGAAGCCGACGGCTTCCGCAATTACCAGAAGAAGCTCTATGCCGTCACCGCCGAGGAGATGCTGGTGGACCGGGCCCAGCTGCTGACGCTCAGCGCACCCGAGATGACGGTCCTCGTCGGCGGGTTGCGCGTCCTGGGCGCCAATTACCGGGGGGCGCCGCACGGGGTGTTCACGAAGCGGCCCGGGGTCCTGACCCCCGACTTCTTCGTCAACCTGCTCGACATGGGGACGGTCTGGACGCCCACCTCGGAGGAGCGGCAGACCTTCGAGGGGCGCGACCGCAACACGGGAGAGCTCCGCTGGCAGGCAACCCGCGTCGACCTGATCTTCGGCGCGAACTCGCAGCTGCGCGCGATCTGCGAGGTCTACGCCCAGGACGACGCCCGGGAAAAATTCGTGCGCGATTTCGTCGCGGCCTGGAGCAAGGTGATGAACCTCGACCGCTTCGACCTGCGGCGGCCCTAAGGAAGAAAAGCGATAGGCGGCCCCCGCCGGGCGCCCCCCCTCCTGCGCCTTCAGCCACGGATCCCCCCCGGGGGAAAGCCCCGGGGGGGGAATCCTCTTGCGCAATCGGAGAAGCCCACGGCCGAAAAACGCATGGAGCGCCTCTGCCGCGGCGCCGCCTGCTTCTCCGCGGCCGACCTCCGGCGGGATCTCCGGCCCTCCGCGCCGGGCGGGGGTCAGCAGCGGGGAAGCGCCACTTCCAGCTTGCGCGCGAGCTCTTCGAGATCGAAGGGCTTCTGGATGAACCCCACGCAGCCGCGGTCGAGGATCTCGCGCGCCTGGCCCTGCAGGCTGTAGCCGGTCGCCAGCAGGACGCGCGCCTCGGGATCGATCCGCTTGAGGGCGTCGCAGACCTCGCCGCCGCCCATCTCGGGCATGATCATGTCGAGGACGACGAGCCGGATGTCGGCCCGCCGCTCCCGGAAGATCGCGACCGCCTCCCGGCCGCTTCCGGCGCGCAGCACCTCGTAGCCCAGCCGCTCGAGCATGCAGGCCGTGACCTCGAGGACCTCGGGCTCGTCGTCCACGAGCAGGATCGTGCCCCGGCCCCCGGCGGGCGGCCGTTTGCGCCGCTCGGGTTCCACCGCTTGCGCCGCCGCGGCCGCGGGCAGGTAGACGTAAAACGTCGCCCCCCGGCCGGGCGCGGAGACCACATCGATGTAGCCGCCGTGGCTTTTCACGATGCCGTAGGCCGAGGCGAGGCCCAGTCCGGTCCCGCGCCCCATCTTCTTCGTGGTGAAGAAGGGCTCGAAGATCCGCTTGCGCACCTCGGGGGTCATGCCCGTGCCGGTGTCGGCGACGGAGAGCACCACATAGGTCCCCGGCCGGATGGCGTAGCCCTGGAAGGGGATCTCCTCGGCCTCCACGAGCGCCGTCCGCAGGGTGAGCGTCCCGCCCCCCGCCATGGCGTCGCCCGCGTTGACGAACAGGTTGAGCAGCACCTGCTGCAGCTGGGCGCGGTCGGCGTTCACCGGCGGCAGCCCGGAGGCGAGCTCGCAGACGACCTGGATCTCCTTGCGCATCCGGCCGAAGGCCGCGGCGGTTTCCTGCACCAGCTCGTTCAGCGGGAGCGGCCGCACCTGGTAGCGGCCCTTGCGCGCGTAGCCGAGGATCTTGGAGGTGAGGTCGGCTCCGCTCTGCACGAGGCGCTCGATGTGGGTGAGCAGCGCGTGCTGGGGGTGGGAGGGATCGAGATCGAAGAGGGCGAGCGAGACGTTTCCCTGGATCGCCATCAGCAGATTGTTGAAATCGTGGGCGATCCCGCCGGCGAGCGTCCCGATGGCCTCCATCTTCTGCGCCTGCTGGAGCTGAAGCGAGAGCCGGCGGCGCTCCGCCTCGGCCTGCCGCTCCTCGGTGACGTCGCGGCTGATGACCGCGAGCTGCGCGATTTCGCCCGCGGCGTCGCGCACGGGCTGAATCGAGGTCAAAAAGGTCCGCCCTTCCCAGGAGTCCTCGAAACGCAACGGCTCGCCGCGGGCGAGCACCTCGAGCCCCTTTTCCCGGCGGGCGGCCCCGAGCTCGGGGGGGAGAAAGGAGATGAGCGGCTTGCCGAGCACCTCCGGCCGCGTCCGTCCCAGGCACGAGAGGGCATGCCGGTTGGCCTCGACCACGAGGCCGCGGCGGTCGATGAGGAAGGCCGCGGTCTCGATGGCATCGAGCAGCGCCCGGGCCGCCGCCGCCTCCCCGGCCGTTTCCCCGCCGGCGAGCGGCGGCAGCAGGAGCAGCACGGCCGGGTGACCTGCCTGCCCGGCGTCCAAGGCGAAACCCGTCATGCGGCGCTCGGTTTCCCTCCCGTCCGCCCGCCGCAGCCTGAGGGTTCCTTCGAACTGCCCCCCGCCGCCCCCGCGGATCCGGGAGAGTTCCGCCGCCAGGCGCGCGGCCGCCCCGGCCGTGAGCGCAGGGTTCCCGGCCGGTTCGATTCCGCGCAGATCGGCGGCGCGGTAGCCCAGTTCGGCCTCGCCAAGCGGGTTCATCGCCAGAAGGCGGCCTTCGCCGTCCAGCAGCCAGGCGATGGCGGGAAGCGCGCAAACCAGGCGCGAAAAGAAATCGGCCTGCCCGCAGGCCGGCTTCGGAAACGCAAGTTCAGGGATCGAAGAGGGGGGGCAACGCTCCTGCACGGAAAGAGGCCTGCCGCTAAGGGTTCTTCGTTGGAGGCTCTCCGGCGCTTTTTTGCAAGAGCCGTACCGGCGGGCTCACCGGGTGGGCGCTCGGCGCGAAAGGCCGAAAAACCACGTTTTCGGCCCCTGTCCCCGCCGGCCGGAGCGTTCGGCCGGCCGCCGGGATGTGCCATTCTTTTGACTCTGCAGGGACCGGCGTCCGGCCCCGGCCGGCGGGGAAGCCCCCCCGACGGGGCTTTTCCTCGGCTCCCCGCGGGGCGGGCAAGGCGGGTCAGGCGCCCTCGGGGGCGGCGAGCCGGCGGGCGTAGGCCGCGGCTTCGAGGCCGGCGACGCACCCCTCGCCCACGGCCTTCGCCACCTGCCAGGGGGGGCCGGTGATGTCCCCTGCGGCGTAGATGCCCGGGACGTTCGTTTCCATGCGGCGGTTGGTCTGGATGTGTTTCATTTCGTCGTCCAGCAGGACCCCGAGCGGGGCGGCGAGCTCGAGCACCCCCCTGGCCCCGAGCTCGATGAAGACCCCCTGGACGGAGAGGCGCGCGCCGTCGTCCAGCTGGATCGCCTCCACCGCCTCCTCGCCCAGGATCGCGGTCACGCGCCGGCCGGGGTGCTGGACGACGGCGCTGCGGCGCAGCTCCTCGGCGAGGGCGGGGGCCGTCTCGAGGGTTTCGAACACGAGGTGGACCTTGCGGGCGTAGTCGAGCATCGCGAGCGCGCCGTGCACGGCGGCGCTGCCGCCGCCCACCACGGCCACCTCGGCGCCGCGGAAGAAATTGCAGTCGCATTCCACGCAGTAGCTCACCCCGCGGCCGAGGAGGCGCTTTTCGCCCTCCACCCCCAGGCTCCGGCGGGCGGTGCCGGTGGCGAGCACGATCGCCTTGGCCACGACCTCGCCGCCGCCCTCGAGCCTGAGCCGGAAGCGGCCGTCGTCGGCCGCGATCGAGAGCACCTCCTCGTCGCGGAACACGGCGCCGAAGTGGGCCGCCTGACGGCGGCCGTTGGCGAGGATGTCCTCGCCGGTCGTCGGGAAGAGGCAGCAGTAGTTCTCCACGTGGTGGTGGTAGATGCTGCTGCCGCTTTGGCGGCCGAGGACGAGCACGGAGACCTTGCGGCGTGCGGCGTGGATCGCGGCCTGCAGACCGGCCGGTCCGGTTCCGATGACGACGACGTCGACGTGCGGGATTTGCGGGTTCATCCTGCGGTTCCTTTCGGGCGAGGGGGTCAGCCGGAGGAGCCCCACTCCTCGAGCATCCTCGCGGCAAGCCGTTTGCGCATGAGCCGGGCGGGAAAGACCCGCCGCACCGTTTCCGCTTCGGGTGCGTAGAAGTTGAGGAAGAGGCGCCTGAGCGGGGTGCCGTAGACGCTCACCATCAAGACCGATCCGGGACCCGGGCTGCCGGTGCGGTGGATCCCCGCCTCGAGGGGGAGAGTGGTCGCGACGTCGCCCGGGGAGAGCCTGCGGGGCGGAAGCGCCGCAAGCCGGGCCGGCGGCGCCTCGAGGCGGTAAGGCGCCCATTCGAGTTCGCCGAGGGCCGGGCCCGAGACGCCCCAGGAGGAGTGGTCGTGGATCGGGGTGCGGTCGCCGGGGCCGAAGAGATAGAGGCGAAGCGAAAAGACGCGCGCGGGGTCGCGGTAGAGCACCACCTCGTTTTCGAAAATGGCCTCCCCGCGGCCTTCTCCCGCGGTCCCCCCCCCGGCGAGTTCGGCGAGGATCCCCCGCCAGAGCGTCCGGTCCCGCAGCAGCCCGGGCAGGCGGTCGCGGAAAAAGGCCATGCGCGCCGCAGGGCCCTTTAGGGGGGTCGCCTCGCGGGACCAGCGGCGGCAGAGGGCGGTGACGGCGGTTTCGGTCTCGTTTCGCTCCGGCATGTGCTCTCGGCCCCCGCGGGGGCGCCTCGTCAATCGTTCTCCAGGCGCACGAACTGCGCGTAAAACGCGGCTCCCCCGCCGATGTCGGTCACGCGGGCGGCGATCAGGCGGTTGATCCCCCCGCCCAGGCGCATCCAGGTCCCCCGCCGGACCACGACGGCCTCCGGGTGCAGCCCCGCGAGCCGCCGCAGCCGCACGGGCATCCGCCCCAGCGGGGAGACGAGCGCGACCGGCCGCTCGGAGTCGATCCCCGCGAGCCCCGGGCTCTCCGGCGCGATCCACGCCGCGGGCGGGATCTCCTGCTCCTCGGGGAGCATCTGCGAGTGGATCGCCCCCCCGCGCACCAGGCTGAGCAGCCGCAGCGGGTAGCCCGCCGGCGCAGGCTCCTCGTCGTGGATCGCCGCGGGCAGGCGGCATTTGCCGTCGGGATGGGCGAAGCGCAGCCCCTCGTAGGCGATCGCCGGCCGCCGGGAGCGCACGGCCCCGCGCGCGCGCAACTCCTCGAGGCTCGTCTCGAGCCACGGGGAGCGCAGCGCCGCCCGCAGGCATTCCTCCGGCTCGGGAAGCGGAACCGGCGGGTCGAGGCGCCGGGCGATCTCGCGGACGATCGTGTAGTCGTCCCGGACGCCGGGGGGAGGCGCGATGACGGCCGCGGCGTGTTGAACATACTCATGGAGGAAGGATCCGACAACGTCTTCCTGCTCGAACATCAGCGTGCAGGGGAGAACGAGGTCGGCCCGTTCGGCGGTGTCCGTGGGGAAGGCGTCCACGACGATCGTGAAGCCGACGCGGGAGAAGGCCGCGGCCGTCCGTTCGCTGTCGGGCGCCTGGTTGACGATGTTGCAGCCGTTCACCCAGAGAAGCCGCACGGGCGGGTCGGCGGCGGCGAGGATCGCGCCGCCGATGTCCGCGATCGGAAACGCCCGGCGGCGCCCTGGACCCGGTCCCCGGGTCCAGCCGAGCTCCAGGTTGTGGAAGGAATGGAGGTGAAAATAGACCCCGGCGCCCGCGCGGCCGAGGTTCCCGGTCAGCACGGCAAGCGCGTCGATCCACCGCACGGCCTCGCCGCCGTGGAGACCGCGCTGCAGCCCGGCGCCGATCACCGTGGCGACGGGGCCCCCGTCGCGGTAGAGGCGCGCGAGGGCCTCGGCCTCCTCCGGCGGGACATCGCAGGCGGCGAGCCACTCCGCCGTTGTGCGGCCGGCGAGCACCCGCCGGAAGGCCTCCCCGCCGCGGGTGCAGGCGAAGCGCTCCTCCGGGAGCGCCCCCTCCTCGAGGAGCCGTCTCAGGACGGCGGCGGCGAGGAAGCGGTCGCCCCCGGGCCGGATGCGGATCCTGCGGTCGGCGAAGGGGCGGTTTTCCTCCCCCTGCGGCGAGATGGAGACGACCTCGGCCCCGGCGCGGCGGGCGCGATGCACCAGGGAGGCCGTGTGAAGGGAGCTCCGCTGCAGGTCCTTTCCCCAGAGGGTGATCGAGCGCGCCCGGGCGAGTTCCTCGATGTCGTTGTTTTCGCGCGAGCCGAAGTCGAGAACGCCGGCGACGTAGCCCGCCGCGTCGCACAGCGAGCCCCGCGTGCGGCTTGCCCCCAGCGCGGCGAAAAAGAGGTTCACCGCCTCCTTGAGGACGCCCTTGGCCCCGTCGCCGGCGATGTGCAGGATGGCGGCGGGCTCCCGCCGCAGGGACTGGATGGCCTCCGCGGCGCGATCGAGCGCCTCCTCCCAGCCGATGTCGCGCCAGCCGCGGGCGGTCTTGAGGCGCGGGGCGAGGATGCGGGCCGGGTGGTTCAGCCGCCGCAGGTGGCGCCGGATCTTGGCGCAGGCCGCACCCCGCGTAAACGGGCTGTCCGGGTCCCCGCGCACCCGGAAGCCGCCTCCGGGCAGGGCTTCCAGTCGCAGCGCGCAGGCGTCGGGGCAGTCGCAGGTGCAGGCGGTGCGGCGGAACCCCTCAGGATCGGAGCTTTTCATGGACCGATTCCACCTTGCGCTGCAGCCGGCCGCCGGGGCCCCGGCGGATGTCGGCTTTCAGGGTAAGGACCACGCGGTTGCAGTCCGCGCGCATGGCCTCGACGCAGCGCCGCACCACCTCCAGGACCTCGTCCCACTCGCCCTCGATGCTCGTGCCCATGGCCCGGAAATCGTGGGGCAGGCCGCTTTCCCGGATGATGCGCAGGGAACGGGCCACGTAGGGGCTGAGGCTTTCCCCCTTGTCGAGGGGAAAGAGCGAAAAATCGACGATCACGCTCATGGCCGACCTCCGGTTGGCGGTTTGACAGGCCCGGCGTCCTTCCTCTACAAGGAGCCGTTTCCCGCAGACGATAGCATGGAGCCGCGGCCGGCGTAAAACCCCGGCCGCGGCCCGAGGGAGGATCTCGATGGCCCCTGCGGTTCCGCTCGCCTACACCCTGCGCCTGGCGCCGGATCTCGCCCGCTTCCGCTTCGAGGGCGAAACGGAGATCCGCCTGCGCGCCGAAGACCCCGTGGCCGAGGTCGTCCTGAACGCCGTCGATCTCGCGGTTTGGCGCTGTGCGCTCGGCCTCGGCGGGGAGCGGGCCGCCTGCCGCTTCGAGGTCGACCCCCAGGCGGAGACGCTCCGGGTCTCCCTGCCGCGGCAGGTCACGGGCGAGTTTTCCCTCGCGATCGCCTACACGGGGGAAATCCACGACCGCATGGCCGGCTTCTACCGCAGCCGCATCCGCCGCGGCCGGGGGACCCGCTGGCTCGCCGTGACCCAGTTCCAGGAAAGCGACGCCCGGCGGGCCTTCCCCTGCCTCGATCACCCCGGCTGGAAGGCGCCCTTCACCGTCGAGATCGACGTGCCGCGGGGGATGACCGCGATCGCGAACACCGCGGTCGAGGAGCAGCGGCCGCTGCCCGGCGGAAGGAGGCGGCTGCGCTTCGCCCCCTCGCCGCCGATGCCGACCTACCTCGTCTTCTTCGCCGTGGGCGAGCTCGAGGTCCACCCCGATGCCCTCGACCCGCGCGTGCGGCTGGTGGTCCCGCCCGGGGCGGCCGACCGGGGGCGCTTCGGGCTGGAGTTCGGCCGCCGGGCGCTCGCCGCCAGCGAAGAGATCTTCGGCGTCCCCTACCCCTTGCCCAAGCTCGACCTGATCGCGGTCCCCGATTTCGCCTTCGGGGCCATGGAAAACTGGGGCGCGATCACCTTCCGCGAGAACCTCCTGCTCCATGAACCGGGGGTGACCTCCTCGGCCGCCGAGGAACGCATCTGCGAGGTGATCGCCCACGAGATCGCCCACCAGTGGTTCGGCAACCTCGTCACCCCCGCGGACTGGAAATACCTCTGGCTGAACGAGAGCTTCGCCACCTACTTCGGCTACGGCGTGGTCGACCGCTTTTACCCCGCCTGGGGGACCTGGGAGGAGTTTCTCCAGGGGACGACCGCCGTCGCCCTGCACCGCGACGCCCTGCGGGAAACCGTCGCCATCGAAATCCCCGGCGGCGAGCACCTCGTGATCAACACGAGCACGGCGCCGATCATCTACAACAAGGGGGCGAGCCTGTTGCGCCAGCTGGAGGGCTGGATCGGCCCGGAGGCCTTCCGGCGGGGGCTGCGGCGCTACCTCGAATCCCACGCCTACGGCCATGCCGTGAGCCGCGATCTCTGGGAGGCGCTCGAGTGGGCCGCCAGCCGGCCGGTCACGGCGCTCCTCAGCAACTGGGTCGGGCAGCCGGGCTTCCCCCGGGTGAGCGTGCGCCGCGAGGGAAGCCTCCTGCACCTCGCCCAGCGGCGCTTCACCTATCTCCCCCTCGAGGGCTCCCCGACCTGGATGATCCCCCTGCGCCTGCGGCTCTTTCTAGAAGACGGCTCCTCGCGCGTCGCCGAGATCCTGCTCGACACCCCGGAGCGGGCGCTCGAGCTGGAACCCGGGGTCGTCGCCTGCAAGCTGAACGACGGGCAGACGGGTTACTACCGGGTCGATTACGAGGACCCGGACCTCTTCGCGGCCCTGCGGCGCCTTGCGCGCGAGCGGCGGCTTGCGCCGGCCGACCGCTGGGGGCTCCTCGAGGACCACTTCGCCCGGGTCCTCGCCGGCGAGATCCCCCTCGCGGCCCACCTCGCGCTGCTCGAGGAGTTGGCGGAGGAAGACGACCCGCTGCCGCTCGCCGCGGTCGCCTCCGAACTCTCCCAGGCGTGGCTGTGGTCCGGGGGGGAGACCGCGCCGAAGATCGCCGCGGCCTTCGCCCTGCGCTTCGGCGCCGTGCTCGCGGCGATCGGCTGGGAGCCGGGGGCCGCCGAGCCGCGGGGCCGCACGCGGCTCAGGGAGCGGGTCCTCTTCGACGCCGTGCGCTTCGGCTGCCCGGAGGCGGCGGCGTTCGCCGCGGAGCGCTTCGCCGCGCTGCGCCGCGGCAAGCGCCTGCACCCGGATCTCCTGCGGCCGGTGATGCAGAGCGGCGCCTGGCTGGGGGGGAAGGCCGAGCTTTCCTGGTTCCTGCGCCGGCTGCGCGCGGCGGAAAGCGAGCACGAGCGCCTGGCGATCCTCACGGCCCTGGGCGCCTTCGCCGAGCCGGCCCGGGTCGAGCAGGTCCTCGAACTCGTCCTGACCGCCATCCCCGAGCGCAACGTCTTTCTTCCCGTCGCCGCGCTCGCCGCGCGGCGCGACACCAGCGAGGCGCTCTGGGCCTGGTACACCGGGCGCCAGGAGCGCATCGCGGGCCTTCACCCCATGCTGGAGGAGCGGGTGCTGGCGGCGGTGATCCCCGCCGCCGGCCGCGTGCGGCCGGGGGAGGTGCGGGCCTTCTGCGGGGAGCTCCTCGCGCGACGGCCGCGGACGGCCGACGTCGTGCGGCTCTCGCTCGAGCGCCTGGAGATCGGCCTGCGGCTTCTCGGCGCGAACCCTTGACACCCCGCGAAGCATTCCGTTATAGACCCTTACAGCCGGAGCGGGTGCGCCGTGCGGCCTTGCGCCCCCGTTCCCGGAAAACCCCCAACGTCCTCCCAGGCGGTATGCAGCGTCCGCATCGTTCCTCTTCCCCGGGCGGGACTCCCCGCCCCACCCGCATCCCGGTCGCCGGGGCCTGAAACGGATCCGGGACCCGTGGACGCCATGAACCGACGCCGTTTTCTCCAGGTGGCCGGGCTCGGCAGCGTCGCCTTCGCCGCCGCCTGCAGCCCCGAGGCGCCGCAATTTCTCTACGGCCCGCCGCAGGCGACCGGGGACCAGGTCACCGGCCGGCCCACCTGGTATGCCTCCACCTGCCGCGAGTGCCCCGCGGGGTGCGGCCTGATCGCCAAGAACCGCGAGGGCCGGGTGATCAAGGTGGAAGGCAACCCCCTCCACCCGCTCAACCGCGGCAAGCTCTGCTTGCGGGGCCAGGCCGCCGTGCAGGCGCTCTATCACCCCGACCGGCTGACCACCCCCCTCCTCAAGGAGGAGGGCCGGTGGGTGCCCCTTTCGCGCGACCGCGCCCTGGAACTCATCGCCGCGCGCGTGCGGGAGGCCGCGCGCCGGGGGGAGGGCCGGGTGCGGATCCTCAGCGAGGTGGTCGGCCAAAGCGCCCTCGCCCTCATGCGGGCCGCCCTCGGCAACTGGAACGCCGCCGGGCCGGTGATCTACGAGCCTTACGCCTACGAGGCCCTGCGGGCCGCCAACCGCGAGGTCTTCGGCGTGGAAGGGCTCGTCTCCTACCGCCTCGAGGAAGCCGACCTCGTGCTCGGCTTCGGCGCCGAGTTCCTGGAGACCTGGCTCTCCCCGGTGGAGTACGCCTGGAAGTTCAAGGCCATGCACGCCGTCCGGGGGGAGGGCAAGGGCGCGTTTCTCCAGGTCAGCCCCTTTCTCTCGCTCACCGGCGCCAACGCCGACCGCTGGTACGCCTGCCGGCCCGGCGCCGAGTCCTGGGTCGCCCTCGGACTGGCCGGCCGCCTGCTCGGCCTCGGCCGCGGCCGGCACCTGCCGGAGGGGTTGCGGCGGGAGATCGAGCAGGCGACGGCCGCGGTGCCGTTTTCCCGGGTGGAGCAGGTCGCCGGGATCCCGGCGGCGCGCCTGGAAGAGCTCGCGCGGCGGCTCGCCGCGGCCGAGCGGCCGCTCGTTCTGGGCGCCGGCATGTGGCAAAACGACGAGAACGGCCTGCGGGCCAACCTCGCGGCGAACCTCCTGCAGCGCATGCTCGACCCCGGGCTGGCGCGGGTCGACGCCGTCAACCGCCACCGGGTCGAGATCGCCCGGCCCCGGGCCGAGGTCATGGGCCTCTTCGAGGACCTGGCCGCGGGACGGGCCGAGGTCCTGATCCTGAACCAGGTGAACCCCCTCTTTCACCTCCCGGCCGCGGCGGGCGTGCGCGAGGCAATGGCGCGGCCCGACGCCTGGGTCGTCTCCCTCGGCGGCTTTCTCGACGAGACGGCGCAGGCGGCCGACCTGGTCTTCCCGCTCGCCCATGCCCTCGAGTCCTGGGACGACTACAACGGCTGGGACCCGCTCCTTTCGAGCCTGCAGCCGGCGGCCGGGAAATTCACCGCGGCGCCCAACCTCGGGGATTTCATCCTCGCGGTCGGCTTCCCCGAGGGCGAAAAGCCCGCCCCCGATTACCGCAGCTTCATCGCCGGCCGGCTCTACGCCGAGGGGCGGCTGAAGGCCGCCGCCGACTGGCCGCGGCTGCTCCAGCAGGGGGGGCTCTTCCCCCCGCCGGGCGCCCCCTCCGGCGCCCCCCCCGCGAACCCGCCGGAGCGGCTGCCCGAGGCCCTGCGCCGGGCCCTGCCGCTTCCGCCGGAGGGCGGCCCCCTGCTCGCCGCCGTTCCCTCGATCCGCCTCTTCGACGGCCGCGGGGCGAACCGGCCGTGGCTGTGCGAGATTCCCGACCCGCTGACCCGTGTTGCCTGGCGGACGCCGGTCTGCCTGCACCCCGAAACCGCGCGCGCCCACGGGCTCGAGGAAGCCGACCTCGCCCGGCTCGTCACCGCCGCCGGAGCCCTCGAGGCCCCCGTCTACCCGACCGAGACCGTCGTCCCCGGCCTGGCCGTCTTCGCCGTCGGCCAGGGACACGACGCCTACGGCCGCTACGCCGAGGGCCGGGGCGCCAACCCCTGGCGGCTTCTTTCCCCGCGCCTCGAACCCCTGTGCGGGGGGCCGGCCGAGGGGCTTTGCCGGGTGGGGCTCGAGAGAACGGGGCGGCGGGTCCTGCTGGCGCGCACCGACGGCAGCCGCACCCAGCTCGACCGCGGCCTCGTGCGCACCGCGACCCTGGCCGCGCTGCGGGGCGGGGGCCCCCCCCGCAAGGCGGGGCTCACGCTCCACGATTTCCCCCTCACGCTTCCGCTCCCCGAGGGCTACGACCCCCGGCGGGATTTCTACCCCCCCCACGACCATGCCGAGAACCGCTGGGGGATGGTGGTGGATCTCGACCGCTGCATCGGCTGCGCCGCCTGCGTCGCCGCCTGCTATGCCGAAAACAACATCGCCGTCGTGGGCGAGGCGGCCGTCGCCCGCGGCCGCGAGATGGCCTGGCTCGAGATCGTGCGCTACCACGACGAGCGGCACCGGGAACGGGTCTTCTTCCTCCCCATGCTCTGCCAGCACTGCGACAACGCGCCCTGCGAATCGGTCTGCCCCGTCTATGCGCCGCACCACTCCGCCGAGGGGTTGAACAACCAGATCTACAACCGCTGCATCGGGACGCGCTTCTGCTCGCAAAACTGCCCCTACAAGGTGCGCCGCTTCAACTGGTTCGACTGGAACTGGCCCGACCCGCTTCCCCTGCAGCTCAACCCCGACGTCACCGTGCGCAGCAAGGGGGTCATGGAGAAATGCTCCTTCTGCGTCCAGCGCATCAAGGAGGCGCGCACGGCGGCGCGCAACCGGGGGCGGCCGATCCGCGAGGGGGAGGTGGTGCCCGCCTGCGTCCAGACCTGCCCCACCGAGGCGCTCGTGTTCGGCAACCTCATGGACCCCGACAGCCGCGTGCGGCGGTTGTGCGACGACCCGCGGGCCTACCAGGTGCTCGGCTACCTGAACACCAAGCCCGCGGTGATCTACCTGAAGAAGGTGACGGAGGAGGCATGAGCCGGGGACGTTCCGCGAGCGGCCGGAAGGCCGCGCGGCAGGGGGTCCGATCGTGAGCGAGCTTTCCTTCGCCCGCATCGACGAGACCGTGCTCGGGACGCTCGCCCCGCCCCGGCGGGGCTACTGGGCGCTCGTCGGCGCGCTCTGCCTGGGGGTTCTGCTCGGGGCGGGCTGCTGGGCTTACCAGATCGCGGTCGGCATCGGCGTGGGCGGCCAGAACATCCCCGTCGCCTGGGGCACCTACCTCATCAACTTCGTCTTCTGGGTGGGGATCGCCCACTCGGGAACCCTGATCTCGGCCATCCTGCATCTCTTGCGCGCCGGCTGGCGCAACCCGATCGCCCGCGCCGCCGAGACGATGACCGTCTTCGCCGTCTGCTGCGCCGGGCTCTTCCCCTTCATCCACCTGGGGCGCGTCTGGCAGGTCTACTACATGCTGCCCTATCCCAACCAGCGCCAGCTGTGGCCCAATTTTCTCTCGCCGCTCATGTTCGACGTGATCGCGATCAGCACCTACCTCACGGTGAGCGCGCTCTTCTGGTACACCGGGCTGTTGCCCGATCTCGCCGCCGTGCGCGACCGCGCCGAGGGCTTCCGGCGCAAGGTCTTCCGGGTGCTCTCGCTCGGCTGGAGCGGGGCCCACGACCAGTGGCTGCACTACAGCCGGGGCTACCTCTTTTTCGCCGCGCTGGCGACGCCGCTGGTCATTTCCGTGCACAGCGTGGTGTCCTGGGACTTCGCCCTGGGGATCGTGCCCGGATGGCACACGACGATCTTCGCGCCCTACTTCGTGGCCGGCGCGATCCACTCGGGGCTGGCGATGGTGCTCACGCTGATGATCCCCCTGCGCCGGATCTTCCGCTACGAGGCCATCATCACCGTCGACGTCCTCGAAAACGTCGCCAAGACGATGATCCTGACCGGTCTGCTCGTGGGCCTGGCCTACGGCACGGAGTACTTCATCGCCTGGTACAGCCACAACCCCGTCGAGTGGGAATCCTTCCGCTGGCGGGCGGTGGGGGAGTACGCCTACGGCCTCTACTTCATGGTCGTCTGCAACGTGCTGCTGCCTTTGCTCTTTCTCGTGCGCGCCGTGCGCCGCAGCCTGGCGTGGCTGTTCGGCCTCTCGCTGGTCGTCAACTTCGGCATGTGGTGGGAACGCTTCGTGATCATCGTCGGCGGGGTGGCGCACGATTTCGCGCCGCACGCCTGGGGGCTCTATGCGCCGACGGTCGTCGAGTACGGGATCATGGCCGGCAGTTTCTGCCTGTTCTTTCTGCTCTTCGTCCTCTTCTGCAAGCATTTGCCCTCGGTGTCCATGACGGAGATGAAGGAGACCGTCGCCCATGGCCGCTGAACCCCGGGTGATGGGGCTCTTCGCCGACGATGCCAAGGCCGCCCGCGCGATCCGGGAGCTCGCCGCGGCCGGGTTCACCTTCCGCCGCGCCCACGGCCCGATCCCCAGCGACCGGATCCGGGAGGCAACGGCGGGACGCGGCTCCCCGGTCGGCTGGTTCACGCTCGCCGGGGGGATCTTCGGTTTCGCCTTCGGCTTTGCGCTCGCGATCTTCACCACCTCGCAATGGAACCTGATCGTGAGCGGCAAACCCGTGATCGCGCTCATCCCCTTCTTCGTCGTCGGCTTCGAGTGCACCATTCTCTTCTCGGTCCTCGGCAACGTCGTGGGGCTGCTCCTCTGCACGCGCCTGCCCGATTTCCGGGGGCTCGAGACCCACGACCCGCGCTGCTCCTGCGATCGCTTCGGGGTGCTGGCCAGCTGCCCGGCCGGCCGGGAGGGCGAGCTTTTGGAGTTCTTCCGCAAGAAGGGGGCCGAGGTGAGGGTGTGGCCATGAACGGACCGCAGACCGCCCCCGACGCCCGGCCCTTCGGGAAGGCCCCCGCCGTCTTCGGGGCCCTGTGCCTTGCGGCCGGCGTGGCCGCCTTCGCCTTCGGGCTGGGCGGGGAGCGGCCCGGCCGCGCCTGGCAGGCGCTGCTCGTCAATTTCCTGCTGTGGTCGTCGATCGCCCAGGGGGGGGTGCTCCTGGCCGCGCTCGCCTGCACGGTGCGCGCGCGCTGGGCCCAGCCGGTGAGCGGGCTTGCGCAGGCCTTCGCCGGCTTCTTTCCGCTCTCCCTGATCTGCTTTTTCCTCCTCGCCCTGGGGGGGAAATCCGTTTTCCCCTGGGTGGGGGAGGATCTCCACGGCAAGGAGGCCTGGCTCAACCTGCCCTTTCTCCTCGCGCGCGACGGCCTGGGGTTCCTGGTGCTCTATGGGATCGGGGCGGCCTTCGTGCTCCAGGACCTGCGGCTGCGGCTTTCCGCGGGGAACCGCGGCGGCGCCCTGCGGCGCTGGGTCGCCGGGGGGCTGCCGACGAGCCCGGAGGGGAGCGAGCGGCTCCGCCGCCGCCGCCGCCTCTTCGGCGGGCTCTACTGCGCGGCCTACGCGCTGGTGCTCAGCCTGGTGGGGTTCGACCTGGTGATGAGCCTCGATCCCCACTGGTATTCCACCCTCTTCGGGGGCTATCATTTCGTGAAGGCCTTCTACCTGGGGCTGGGCGGGCTGATCGTGCTCGCCGCGCTCCTGCGGGGCCGGGCGGGGGGCGAGGTGCCCGCCGCCTGCCTGCAAGACCTGGGCAAGCTCTTTTTCGCCTTCTGCCTTCTGTGGGCCGATTTCTTCTACGTCCACCTCATGGTGATCTGGTACGGGAACATCCCCGAGGAGGCCTACTACGTCATCCGCCGCACGGTCACCCCGCCCTGGAACGCCCTCGCCTGGGCGGTCTTCCTTGCGGCGTTCGCCGTGCCCTTCCTCGTCTTGATCAACCGCCGGGTCAAATCCATGCCGCGGCCGATGTTCGCCCTGGGGGTCCTGGTGCTCGCGGGGCTGTGGCTGGAGCATTGGCTGCTCGTCGGGCCGGCCTTCGACCCCGAGGCGGTCGAATTGCCCCTCGGCGCGCTCGAGGGGATGGTCTGCGCCGGCTTTCTGGGCCTCATGGTGCTCGCCGTGTCCGGGATGCTGCGGAGCTTCCCCGAGCTTCTGCCCGGGGCCCGGCCCGCCGAGCCGTAAGGGAGTCGCCGCGCCATGGCCTCCAGCGCCAACCGCCTCGCCCTCGTTGCCTTCGCGGCCATCGCCGCGAGCCTCGGCGCGTTCTTTTACTTTTTCTACCTCTGGCCGCAGCCGAAGGGCCCCGAGCAGCCCATCCCTTTCAGCCACAACGTCCACAGCGGCATCAAGCAGATCCAATGCCAGTACTGCCACCCCTATGTCGCCTACTCCAATTTCCCCGGCATGCCGCCGGTCGAAAAGTGCCTCCACTGCCACAATTACATCATCGCCAACCACCCCTGGATCCGCAAAGAACACGACTACGCCCGCCAGGGCGTCTCGACCCCCTGGGTCAAGGTGAACGTCATCGCCGAGCACGTCTTCTTCAACCACCAGCGGCACGTGAACCGGGAGGTCGCCTGCGAGGAATGCCACGGCGAGGTGCAGGCGAGCCAGCGCCTGCCGCAGAAGCTCTGGAGAATGGGAGAGTGCATCACCTGCCATCAGCAACGAAACGCCGCCCTGGACTGCTGGCTCACCTGCCACAACTGAGCCGGGCCGCCGGGGCGCACGGAGGAAACCCGCGGTGAAGGCCGCCGAAGCCGCCATCGTCCACGCCGACCGCACCGCGCGCGCCTTCGCGCTGACCTCGGCCCTGTGGTTCGCCCTGGCGACGAGCTTCGGGATGCTCGCCGCCGGCTACCTGATCGCCCCCGACTTCCTGGCGAACGTGGAATACATCCACTTCGGCCGGGTGCGGCCGATGCACGTGAACGCCGTCCTCTTCGGCTTCGTGACCCCGGGGCTGCTCGCCGCGGCCTTCTACTTCGTGCCCCGCCTGCTGCGGACGCCGCTGTTCAGCGAGTCCCTCGGGGTCTTCTCGGCCTGCTTCTGGAACGCGGCCCTCGCCGCCGGGCTGGCGGGGGTCTCGCTCGGCTACAGCCAGGGCCGGGAGTACGCCGAGCTCCCCTGGGCGGCGGACCTCCTGATCATCGCCGCCTTCGGGCTGGTGATCGCCAACCTGCTCCTCACCGTCCGGCGGCGCACCGAGCCCGTGCTCTACGTCTCGATCTGGTATGCGGCCGCCGCCGTCGTGCTCACCGCCTGCACCTACGCCCTCGGCAACGTCGTCTGGAAGCCGGACACCGGCGCGCTGAAGGGCATTCCGGATGCGATTCTCCTCTGGTTTTACGGCCACAACGTCTTCGGGCTCCTCCTTTCGCCGCTCGCCCTGGGGGTGGCCTACTACGTCCTGCCGATCGCGACGCGCAGCCCCCTTTACAGCCACACGCTTTCGCTTCTCGGCTTCTGGTCCCTCATCGTCGTCTACACCCACATCGGCACCCACCACCTGCTGCAGACGCCGGTCCCCACCTGGTTGAAGACGATCTCCATCGTGGACAGCGTCGCCATGGTGATCCCGGTCATGGTCTTCCTGATCAACATCTGGTACACGGTCAAGGGCAAGCTCGGCGAGATCCACGCGGACATCGGCGCGAAGTTCGTCTTCACCGGGACGATCTACTACTTTTTCGTGAACATCCAGGGGTCCATGATGGCCCTGCCCGACGTGCAGCGGATCACCCACTACAACAACTGGGTGGTCGGCCATGCGCACATCGGCGTCCTGGGCTTCGCGGGCGTGACCGCCCTCGGCGGGCTCTACTTCATCCTGCCGCGGATCACGGGGCGGCCCCTCTTCAGCCGCTTTCTCGCCGACCTGCAGTACTGGCTCGT
This sequence comes from Desulfatibacillum sp., assembly GCA_020725555.1. Classification (GTDB taxonomy): domain Bacteria; phylum Desulfobacterota; class Desulfobacteria; order Desulfobacterales; family SpSt-501; genus SpSt-501. Next base: position 7,053 of record DYEU01000010.1, on the reverse strand, counting down.
CCTGATCGGCATCACCGGTTTCGCCGTGGTGCTGACCGTCGTCGGCCTGATCCAGGGCCAGGCGTGGTACAACGGGGAGACCCTCTACCGCACGCTGCCCGAGATCCAGCCCTACTATGTTCTCCGCCTGTCGCTCGGGCTGCTGATCCTCGCCGGGGCCTACCTGGGCCTCTACAACGTCCTGCGCTCGCTCTATTTCCCCCGCGGAGGCGCCCGATGCGCATGACGCCCCCGGTGATCCTGTGCGGGGTCCTCGCCCTGCTGGCGGCGATCGCCGCGACGGTCGTCTATTTCCCCGCCGCGCAGCAGGACTGGACCCCCTCGGAGATCTACCGCGAGCGAACGGCCGAAGAGGAGGCCGGCCGCCGGATCTACCTCCAGAACGGCTGCGTCTACTGCCACAGCCAGGCGATCCGGGCTTTCGACTGGGACATGGGCTCGGAGCGCATCGCCCAGGCGGGCGACTACGTGGGCGACGAGCCCATCCAGCTCGGCTCGCAGCGCACCGGGCCCGACCTCTCCCAGGCGGGCGGCGAGCACCCCGACGACTGGCACATCGCCCACTTCATCAACCCGCGCTTCACCCGGCCCAGCTCGATCATGCCGCCCTTCGCCTGGCTGGGGGAGGAGAGGATCCGCCGGCTCACGCGCTACGTGCAGAGCCTCGGCCTGCGGCAGGCCGACCGGCGCATGGAGCGCCAGGCCTTCTGGAAGGCCGCCTCCGTGCGCGCCTACGAGGCGGGCGTCGAGGAAAACGTGGCCTGGCTGACCGAGCAGGTGCCCGAGGGGTGGCGCCACATTCCCAACCCCTACCCGACCTCGGCCGCGAGCCTGCAGCGCGGCCAGCGGATCTACCAGTATTTCTGCATCGGCTGCCACGGGCCGATCGGCGACGGGATGGGGCCGGCCCAGCCCTGGATTTACCCCCCGCCGCTCAACTTCACCGTCCTCAAGGGCCGGGCGATCTCGGGCGGGATCCTCTACTACCAGATCATGAACGGCATCACCGGCACGGCCATGCCCTACTTCAAGCGGGATCTCGAGTCCCAGAAGATCTGGGAGGTGGGGGATTACGTGGCACGGCATTTCATCAACCAGAGCGACGCCAACGAGGAGCCCCGGGGCATCGACGCCTCCTGGGAGCCCTGACAGCGGCAAACGGGGCCCACGCATGATCTTCCCCTATTTTCTGGCCTACATGGCGATCGGCTTCGCGGCCGCGCTCGCCCTCTTCGCCTGGGCGCTGCGGCGCGGCCAGTTCCGGGATCAGCAGCGGGCGCGGTTTTTGCCCCTGGAGCCGGGGGCCCTCGCCGCCGCGGCGCCGGTGCGCGCAAGCCGGCGGGCCCGGATCGAGACCGCCGTCCTCTTCGCCCTCGCCCTGGCCGGGCTGGCCTGCAGCGGCGCGCTCGTCGTCTTTTCGCTCGCCCACGGGGGCAGGTGAGGCATGCGCATCTTCGACGTCCTCAACATCCAGCATTTCGTGCTCTACCTCTTCCCGGCGATCGCCTTCGTCGTGCTCTTCGCCCTCGCGCTCGGCTTCCACCACCTGGAGCGTCCCGGGGACGCGCAGCGTCGCGAGCGGATCATCGAGCGGTACCCCGAAGGCATCGAGGGCCGCAACGCCCCCTTTCCCTTCGCCCTGGTCCTGATCTTCGCGGGGACGGTGCTCTGGAGCCTCCTCTACATCGTCCTGACCGGCGTCCTGCAGGTGCGGATATGAACGGCCACCCGGAAGAAGGGATCTCCCTTGCGCGAAGCGTCGGCATCGTGGCCGCGCTGGTCGCGCTCGTCTTTTTCCAGGGCTGGCTCGCCTGGGTTCTGATCGGCGACCTCGGCCCGCCGGACTGGGACTACCGCCCGATCCCGGACGTCCACGGCGAGTCCGCCTACGCCCAGTACCCACCGCTGCCCTACCCCCAGCACGTCCGCGGGCTGCAGGGCGAAGAGGCCTATGCCCTGGGCATCCTGAAGGTTCCGGAGGAGCGGTGAAGAAGGCCGGACTCGCGCTCGCAGCGGCCGCCCTGCTGATCCTGGCGGCCTACCACGCGCTCATCTTCTACGACAACGAGTTTCGCTACGGCCGCATGCGCCAGACCCCGGCCGTCAAACCCCACGAGGAGCCCCTCATCCCGATGGAGGCGGGGGTCGTCCCGCTCGCGGGCGGGGACGGCCTGCTCCGGCTGCTGCCGGCCGAGGAGCTCTCCCCGCCCTTTGCGCTCGACGACCCCGGGCGCCGCGAGCGGGGCCGGGCCGTCTACTTCACCTTCTGCGCCCAGTGCCACGGGCCCGGCTACGACGGCCACGGCACGGTGGGCCAGAGCTTTGCGCCCCTGCCGACCGACCTGCGGTCGCCCGCGGTCCAGGAAAAGGCCCCGGGGGCCCTCTTTCACAGCGTGAGCTACGGGATTCCCGGGGGGCGCCAGCCGGCGCTGGACACGACGATCCCGGTTTCCGACCGCTGGAGCGTGGTGGCGTTCGTGAAATCGCTGGGGCCGCGGCCCTGACCGCGCCGCGGCGGACACCCATGGCCAGAGCCAGGCTCGAGCCCCATCCCCGAAAGCTCACGGTCGGGAGCTGCGATCTCTGCGGCCTCCCGCTCCGCGCGCACCCCGCCGAGCTCACCGCCGCCGGGGGCACCTATCGCTTCTGCTGCCCCGGCTGCCGGCAGGTCTTCCGCATCCTGCTCCAGGCCGCGGGGTCGCCGGACCCCGCGGCTTTCCGCAGAAGCGAGCTCTTCCGCCGCTGCCGCGAAAGCGGGATCATCCCGGCCGCCGCGGAGGAGCCCGCCCCGGAAACCGCTTCCCCCCCCCCGCCGCCCCCGGCCCCCGCCGCCCCCGGCCTCACCCTCACGCTGGCCGTCGAGCGCATGGTCTGCCCGGCCTGCGCGTGGCTGATCGAGACCGTGCTTTCCCGGCTCCCGGGGGTCCATTCGGCCTCCTGCTCCTTCGCCACCGACCGGCTCAAGGTGGTCTACGATCCGACCGCCCTCTCCCCCCGGCGCATCGGCGAGCTGCTCGCCGCCTACGGCTACCCCGTGCGGCCGGCCTCCGAGCGGCGGCCGACGGCCCGGGCCGACGCCGAATGGCTGCGCTTCGGGGTCGCGGCCTTCCTTTCCATGAACGTGATGATGCTCTCGGCCGCCCTCTACTTCGGCTTTTTCACCGAGCTCCCGGCCGAGTCGGTCGCCCGCCTCTCCTGGCCCATGGCCGGGATGGCGGGGGCGGTGCTCGCCTGGGCGGGCGGGGGGATTTTCCGCCGCGCCCTCCAGGGGCTGCAGCGCGGCGCACCCGGCATGGACTGCCTGATCGCGGTCGGCGCCCTGAGCGCCTTCGGCATCAGCCTGGTCGGGATCGCCGCGGGAAGCTTGCACCTCTACTTCGACACCGCCAGCATGCTCGTCACCCTCGCCCTCCTCGGGCGGCTGCTCGAACGGCAGGCCCGGGACCGCGTGCTCGAGGCGATGGAGGACTTTTTGCACCTCGCCCCGGCCAAGGTCCAGATCCTCCACGAGCGCCACCCCGCGGGCCGCTACGTCGCCGCCGAGCGCCTGGCGGCGGGCGACCTCTTCCGCGTGGAGGAAGGCGAGGTGATCGCCGCCGACGGGGTCGTCGTCAGCGGCTCCGGGCTGGTGGACGAGGCGATGATCACCGGCGAGCCGGGCCGCCTGCCCCGCCGGCCGGGCGACGCGGTGCGCAGCGGAAGCCGCCTGCACGCCGGCGGGATCACGGTCCTCGCCGAGCGCGTGGGCGCCGAGAGCCTGCTCGGCCGGATGTGCGCCGTCGTGGAGGAGGCGATCGCGGGCCGGGGCGGCCGGGAGGCCTGGACCGACCGCCTCCTGCCGCGCGTTGTGCCGCTGGTGCTTCTGCTCGCGACGGGGACCGCCCTCTGGGGACTCCTGTCCGGCCAGGCCGCGGAGCAGGCCCTGATGCGCGCGGTCGCGGTCTGCGTGATCGCCTGCCCCTGCGCCCTCGGCATCGCCGTCCCCCTCGCCCGAGCGACGGCGATCGCGCTCGCCGTGCGCCGGGGCTTCCTCGTGCGCCGGCCGGAGGCCTTCGAGAGCGCCGTCCGCGTGGACACGGTGGTGTTCGACAAGACCGGCACCCTCACCGAGGGGGTCTGGAGGCTCCTCGAGGTGATCCCCCGGGAGGGCTTCACGGCCGCGACGGCGATCGCCCTCGCGGCCGGCCTCGAGCGGCAGGGCCAGCACCCCGTCGCGCTCGAGCTCCGGCGGGAGGCCCAGGACCGGCGCCTGCGGCCGGAGCGCGTCGCCGTGGTCCAGGTCGAGGGGAACGGCGTCTCCGGGCTGTGGCGGGGTAAGGAGGTGAAGATCGGGTCGGCCGAATTTCTGGCCGAGGAGCTGGCCGAGGGGTCCGGGGCGGCCGAGGCCGCCCGGGCCTCGGCCGAGGGGCGCTCGCTCATCTACCTGAGCGCGGGGGGGCGGATTGCGGCCATTTTCGTCTTCGGCGACGCGCTGCGGCCGGGGGCCGCCGCCGCCGTCGCCGCCCTCGACCGGCGGGGGCTCGCGGTCGCCCTCGTCTCGGGCGACGGGGAGGCGACGACGGCCGCCGTGGGGGCCCAGGCCGGCATCCGCGAGTGCCGCGGGGGGCTTCTCCCGGCCGACAAGGAACGATTCGTCGCCGCGCTGCGGCGCCGCGGCAAGAAGGTCGCCGTGGTGGGCGACGGGGTGAACGACGCCCCGGCGCTCGCGGCCGCGGACCTGGGGCTCACCTTGTTCGCGGGCGGGTCGCTGGGCCGCGAGGTGGCCGATGTCACCCTGATGCAGCCGGACCCCCGCGGCGTTCTCGCCTTTCTGGATTTCGCCCGGGCCGTCCAACGGACGATCCGGCGCAACCTCCTGCTGACGGCGGGCTACAACGCCCTCGCCATCCCCGCGGCGATGGCGGGGCTGCTCTCCCCGCTCGTCGCTGCCGGCGCGATGCTCGTGAGCAGCCTGAGCGTGATCGGCAGCACCACCCTCTTCGTGCGCGCGGCGTCCCGGCCGGAGGCCGGGGGGGGCCCTCAGTCCGCGAGGTAGGCCCGGAACCAGGACAGGCAGCGCGCCCAGGCGTCCCGGGCCGGGTTCTCGCGGTAGCTCGGGCGGTAGTCCGCATGAAAGGCGTGGGGGGCATCCTCGTAGATCACGAATTCGGCGGTTCTTCCCGCGGCCTTCAGGGCGGCTTCCAGCGCGTGCACATCGGCGACCGGGATGCCGAGATCGGCCCCGCCGTAGAGGCCGAGGAGCGGGGCGCGGATGAAGGCCGCCACGTCGAGCGGCCCGCGCGCGCGGACACCCGGGGTGAGCGGCGGCCGGATCTGGCCGTACCAGACCACAGCCGCGCGGACCTCGGGGCTCTGCGCGGCGAAGAGCAGCGTGTAGAGCCCGCCGCGGCAGAATCCCGTCACCCCGATCCGGTCGCCGCGGGCCTCGGGGCGGCGCTTCACCCAGGCGACGAGGGAGTCGAGATCGCCCAGGACTTGCGCGTCGGGGACGGCGTTGACGATCGCGAGCAGCCGGTTGCGGTCCTCGATCCCCAGCACCCCCCCGGTCCGCGCGTAGGGCTCGAAGGTGAGGGCGAAGAAGCCCCGCCGCGCGAAGCGCCGCACGACATCCTGGATGTATTCGTGCATGCCCCAGATCTCGGGGATGACGAGCACGGCCGGAAAGGGCCCCCCGGCCTGCGGGCAGGCGGCGTAGAGAGGGACCGCGAAGCCGCCGGAGGGCGCGGACTCCCGGATTTCCCGCAAGCCCGCGGCGGGGGTCCGGATGATCTCGCCGGCCACGGCCTGCGCCGCCCGGGCGAAGCCGGAGAGCGCCGCCCCGGCCGCGGTCATGCGCGCCAGGAACTGCCGCCGCGACATCCCCTCGTAGGCGTTGGCGATCCAGTCCTTTTCGGATTCCATGGGTTCCCTCCTTGGGTGAGGTTCCAGGCGGCAGGTGCCCTTCGGCCTTAGCGCGGATCGGCCGCCGCGGCAAGGGTTGCGCGCGGCCCCGGGGGGCGGCAGGGCTTTTCGGTTGCAACGGATCGGCCCCTGGTCTATTTTTCCGGCCGGCTGCCGCTTCGCCGCGGGCCGGCCCGGGGTTCGGCACAACCTGCCGCAAGGAGCATCGCGATGGACAAGCACCAGAAATTTTCGATGTGGTATGTGCTCTTGGGGATCTGGGGGGTGCTGCTCATCCAGAACGCGCTCTTTTCGGTGCTCTCGGTCAAGACCATCCCCTACAGCGAGTTCCTCAAGGCCCTCGACGAGGGGCGGGTGAGCGAGGTGGCCGTCAGCGCGAACATCATCCAGGGGCGCATGCGCGATGCCCGCGCGGGCGTCGGGCCGGGCGAGCTCTTCCGCACCGTGCGCGTCGATCCCGACATCGCCCAGCTCCTATCCGGCCGCGAAGTCGTCTTCAAGGGCGAGATCGAGTCCACCTTTCTGCGGGACCTCATGTCCTGGGTGATCCCGGTCTTTCTCTTCGTCGGCATCTGGTATTTCTTCATCAAGCGCATGCAGAGCCAGCAGCCGGGCTTCATGTCGCTCGGCAAGAACAAGGCCAAGATCTACATGGAAAACGAGATGGGCGTGCGCTTCGAGGATGTCGCCGGCGTGGACGAGGCCAAGCAGGAGCTCCAGGAGGTCGTCGAGTTCCTGAAGGAGCCGCAGCGCTACACGCGGGTCGGGGGGAAGATGCCGCGCGGCGTGCTCCTCGTCGGCCCGCCCGGCACGGGCAAGACGATGCTCGCCAAGGCGGTGGCGGGCGAGAGCGGGGTCCCCTTCTTCAGCATGAGCGGCTCGGAGTTCGTCGAGATGTTCGTCGGCCTCGGTGCCGCGCGCGTGAGGGACCTCTTCACCCAGGCCAAGGCCAAGGCCCCCTGCATCATCTTCATCGACGAACTCGACGCCCTGGGCAAGGCCCGCGGCTTCGGCACCCTGGGCGGCCATGACGAGCGCGAGCAGACGCTCAACCAGCTGCTCGTGGAAATGGACGGCTTCGACCCCCAGGTGGGGGTGATCCTGCTTGCGGCCACCAACCGGCCCGAGATTCTCGACCCGGCGCTGCTCCGG
>DYEU01000009.1 GCA_020725555.1 Desulfatibacillum sp. | reverse complement strand
TCCACCGGGGACGGCGGCTTGGCGAGGAGCAACGCCGCCGCCCCGCCGAACGCCTCGATGTAAACCCGGTGGGGCGGGAAAAGGGGCAGGAGCTTCCCCACCATCTTCGACTTCCCGCCCAGCCACTTGAAGGGAACCGTCACAGCCGCAGCCACTTCAGCGCCACCTCCAGAAGCGGCCCGCGCCAAACCAGCCACGCGAGCGCGGCCAAGATCGCCAGCCTCGCCAGCCCCTCCAAGGCGGAGCCGACCCGCACCACGGGCAGGCCAACCCTCCGGCCCGAAAGGGGCCAGAGCAGCGGCACGCCCCCGGGCGTGAGCGCGTCCAGGGCCAGATGGCTCAAGTACCCCGCCAGCGCGGCCAGCGCCACGGCCCCCAAAAAGCCGCAGGCGGCGCACAGCCACGATGCCACGGCCCACGCCGCCAGGGACGCCGCCAGGGAGTGGGTGGGGCCGCGGTGGCGCAAAAAGAGCCCCGGCGCCGCGCCGAGCGGGCCTCCTTTCCTGCTCAGAAGGCTCTGCGGGCAGTCGATGTCGGGCAGGAGCGCCCCCAGGCACGCGGCCCCCAGCGCGGCGACCGCGCCCTTGGGATCGACCGCGCCCGCGCCCCGCAAAGCCAGGAGGGCGGCCCCCGCGGCCGCCCCCGCCAGAAGGTGCGTGCGCCCCGTCATGCCGCTACCCTTCTTCCGCCGCCTCGTACGCGCCGGCCGGGATCTGGAACTCCGGGAGCCCGCGCTCGCGGCGCACGCGGTTGTGCGCCTCCACGCATTCCCGGCACACGGGCTCCCCTTTGACCGACGGAACCAAGTATGGGTTGAATGTCATCATCCGCCCGCAGGCGCAGCACCTGCCAACCATGAGCATGTAGCCCACGGCGCCGACCCCCTTCCCGCTCTTCCCCCGAGCGCCTGGTGCAGCCGCGCCAGGGGCGCCCCGCTCACACGCCGCCGCCCGCGGCAGAGGCTACCTCCCACACCGTCATCTGCGAACCCTCACGCGCCAGCCGCGCCCGGGCCAGCTCCGCGTACTCCGGGTTGATCTCCATGCCCAAGGCCCGACGACCGACCTGCGCCGCCGCCACCAGGACCGTCCCGGAGCCGGAAAAGGGGTCGAGCACCAGCCCGCCGGGCGGGCAGAGCAGCATGACCAGCAGACGGCAGAGCCGCAGGGGCATGACCGCAAAGTGCGCCCCCTCGAAGCCCTCGGTCGGGATCGGCCACACGTCCCCCGGATTCTTCCCCCAGGGGTGGAAGTAGCGCTGCCAGTCGCCGTCGTGCAGCCCGTCCACCGTCCGCGAAACGGAGGCCAAGCCCCACTTGCCCTGCTCCCGGGCAGCCCGTACCTTCAGGGAGCGCAGCAAGTCCGGGATGGCTCGCCCCTGCCCGTGCGCGGCTGCCGCCGCGTACCCGGCGGCCTTCGGACCCCCCGACTGGCGCTCCAAGGTCGCCTGCAGCACCCGGCGGGCGCTGCTCTCCGCGAGCGGGAGCCGCACCGCGTCGAGGTCGAAGTAAGCGTCGAGGCGCGCGAGGTGCGGCGCCCATTCCGGCTCGCACATCTCCTGGGGCAAGACCCCGACCGATCCCCATGTCCCGCACCGGCGGCCGAACTCGGCCGCCGCGTCCGGCGCGTTCAGCAGGGCCGATGACCTGAGCCGGCAGTATGGCCCGGGCCGGGCGTCCTTCACGAACCGAAAGACCATCTCGTACACGACCGTCAGCCGGGAGCCCGCGCTGGACGGCATGCTGTTGGGCTTCTCCCAAACGATGTCGTCCCGGCTCACCCAGCCGTCGTCGTTGAGCGCGAACCGCACCCGCCAAGGCACGCCCAGCTTCATCTTCTCGGGGAACTCGCACTGCGCCGCCAAGTCGGAAAGGCGGCACCACTTGCCCGCATCCCGCTTGTCCTTCTTGACCGCCCCCAGGCCCCCGCCGGCGTACGCCCGCTCCTTGCTCCCCGGCCCCGAGCCGCCCTTGGCCGGGCTGCGGGCGAAGGTGTCCCCCAGGTTGAGGGCCAGGTTGCCGGAAGGCTTCAGCACGCGGAGGCACAGCCGGAAGAAGCCCCGCAGGTGCTCGACGTACATCCCCACGGACGGCTCAAGCCCGAGCTGGCCCCGCCACGCGCCGCACTTCCCGATCATGAGACTGGCGGATAAAAGCGATGGCCTCCTGGGCCAAGTTGCGCATGAAGGAGGCGTTCTTAGCCAGCATGGCGGTCACATCCACCGGCTCCAAGGTGAGGTTCTCCCGGAAAAAGTTGATGGTAGGGGCCTGGAAAAAAGAGCCGCCCTTGGCCTCGGCCACACACTCGCCCCGATAAAAATAGCGCCGTCCCACCGAGGTGGCCCACAGCAGGGGCTCTTTGGCCTTGGGATATTGCCATTTTTCCTGAAACCCCAAGAGG
>DYEU01000008.1 GCA_020725555.1 Desulfatibacillum sp. | reverse complement strand
TTCAAAAGCAACTGGACTATCTCTCACCGGCAGCCTTTGAACGTCGGTACTACGAACAACGCCTGGCAGCATGATCGATTGGGTGCCCACTATGGACGACCGATTCCAGATATGTCCGAACCATGGTGGGTCGCTTCACACGAACGACGCTGGGCGGGGCATGTCGGCTTTGGTGTCCACCGGTGACGACCACTTCCACGCCGCAGGCGGCGTGCGGCGATGTCCTCGGGGAGGCTTTGGGGTTCAACGGCACGATGGGGGTCTCCTTTTCCCGATCGGCGGGCATCGGCGGGAAGCGGCTCATCTTTCCGGAAAAACCGGGGGCTTTTTACGCCTCTTTCGGTTTGGCCTGTGCCAGGGCTTTCGCCCGCTCCTCGTCTTCCTGCTGGATCACGGCCAGGGCCGCGGCCGCTCCCACCTGGTGGAGATGCGGATCAACCGGTGGGGCCGCCGCGGCCGACGGATGCGCCTCATTCGCCCGATCCCGGGATTCCGGGGGGATGTAGACCGTGACGTCCCGGTGGGCAAACTGGATGCCGGCCGCGCGGAACTCCTCCTGAATCATCCGGTAGACCTCTTTGCGGATGGCAAATTGTTCCCCGGGAACCGTTTTGAACTTGACCCTCAGGATCATGGCCGAGTCCTGGAACTCCTTGACTCCTTGGGACTTGAGGTCATCGAGCATGGCGCGGTTGAATTCTTCGTTTTTGCGGAGGTTCTTGTTGATCTTCTTGATGATTTTGCGCACCGCCTCCAGGTCGGTGTCCAACCGCACGCGGAAGTCCAGCTTCATGATGGTGTAATCCCGGCTGAAGTTGGTGATCGATTTCAATGAGCCGAAGGGTACGGTGTACACCATGCCGCGGGGATGGCGCAGCTTGAGGGAGCGCAGCGTGACCTTCTCGACGGTGCCCTTGATGCCGGCGGATTCCACGTAGTCGCCGACCCGAAACGAATCGTCGATCAGGAAAAAGACCCCGGCGATGATGTCCCGCACCAGGGTTTGCGCACCAAACCCGATGGCGAGGCCGATCACCCCGGCTCCGGCGATCAGCGGGCCGATGTTCACCCCGAGGGCGGAGAGAACGATCAGGGCGACGATCACGAACAACGTTGCCGCGACGAACTTGCGGAAGAGAATGAGCAGGGTCCCGACGCGGGAGCCGCCTGCACCGCCCTGCTCATGGTCGTCATCGACTTCGGGGATTTCCTGCCGCAAGCGGCTGTCGATGCGGGCCTTGACAAACTCCCAGGTGATGAAGCCCAGCAGCAGGGTCACCACGATGCTCAGCACGTGGGAGGTGAAAATCCTCCCGACGGCCACATCCACCCCCCACAGCCGCAGCACCACAAAGAACAAAAACGCGGCCAGCATCAGCTGGTAGAGCTTCCGGATCAAGGGCGCGAATTGCCGGATTTTGTTCTGCTCTCCGAGGGGCGGGACTTCCCGCACCTGCTCGCCGCTCAAGTCGGCGACCTGCGTCATCTCTCCGGAGGCAAGCTTGAGAAGCCGCAACCCCCACTGGTCCAGGCCGATGAAGATCGGGATCACGAAGAGGCTGAGGATCAGGTTGAGAATCGTGGCCTTCCCCCCCGAGAGGACATCCGCGATCCAGTACACGCCCATCAAGAGCACGTATCCGCTTGCCAGGTAATGCCAGGAGCGCGCGAAAGCGGCCCGCAGTCCGCCATGACCGGCCTCGGCATTCGCCGGGAGGATGGCTGCGGCAACCCGCCGCCGGCTCTGCCAGATCATGACGATGAGGGCGATGGCGATGAAGGCGCCGCCCAAACTGTAGAACAGCAGGTAGACGGTTTTGGCGGCTTCGATTTCACCGAGGACGGCGCTCGCCCCGGAGAACACGGCCGCCCCCGCCACGATGAAAACGATCCAGCGGTAAAGGAAAGTCGCGTCCGCGTCCTTCATCGGGAACAGGCGCAGGGCGGGGGCATCGGGTGAAAAAATGACCTTGGCCGCACCGGCAAAGATCAGCACGTAAAGGCTTACCAGCAGGTAGACCGAGACAAACTCGAACCCCAAATCCCCTTTTTGGAGAAAGAGGACAAGCAGAATGAAGGTGGCGACCGCGAACACCGCAATCCCCACGGCCTCCAGAATCGAATGCAACAGGGCCCGTCCCAAAAATTCAAGGCGCCCCAGCCTCACGGAGGCGAACAGCCGCTCGCGGATCTCCCGGGTTGACCGGAAAAGCAGCCACCTCAGGAGCAAGCCCGCCGCCAAAATCGCCAGCAGCGACAGCGTGCTCAGCAGGAAGCGGCCGACCCCCTCGCCGCCGGTCAGCCTGCGCCAAGCATTGCCCAGTTCGTCGGATGGGTCTTCCGCCCGGGGGAGGGTGCCGAAGAGCTTTTTGACGAGGGAAGAGGCGAGGTCGATCATCCGGTAGTACATGGGTCCCAGCCCGCTTTCCTTGCCCTTGACGATCCCTCTCTCCTCGCTGGAGGCGGCCTTGGCCGCGGTTTGCTCCCGGAGCATCTGGGCCAGCACCTGCCGCGCCTTCTCGTCGGTCAGGGTGCTCAGGAAAGCGTCCACCTGCTCCGGGGTCTGCGGTGCGGCGGGAACGGCCGCCTCTTGCAACTTGACTTCGGGCTTCGGCGGCTTGGGTTTCGGCATTTTTTGCGCCTGCGCCGTGGCGGCCAGGGCGACGATGGCGACGATGATCATGCAGCGTCGCGCCATTTGGGCTGCAGCCGTCATGCTCGCCTCCTTGGGGGACACCAGAACCGGCCGATGACTTGAGCCGTTTGCACGTCGCTCGCCGCACGATCCGCATCTGGTGAGAGGCTCAGGCCTCGACCGACCGGCGGGTCCTTCTCGACGATAGGGCCGGCCTGCAAAAGGCAGGACAAGCGATTGAGCGGTCGTCTGGGGTTCAGACGACCGGTAAGAACAAGTTTATCAACCGGCATGGGGGCTGAATATAGGACTATGGTCCTAATCCCGATGAACGGATCGACGAACGGATCAACGCGTGGCCCGCGCGGGCGACCCGAGGGAGATGACGCCTGGTGCGGCCGGTTTGGGCCGTGGCAACCGGAAGGCTGAAAGGGGATCTGCAACACCGATGCCGGGGGCGCTTGCGGCCAGGGGAAGGGAGCGGACTGAATCCGTTCCTAAAGCCCTGAGCGGGGGGCATTGCGCTCGAGACGATCGAGCCTCGGATGAGGTCTGCCCGGGCCCCCTCGTCCGTTCGTCGAGGCGGCCTGAGGCTCCCCGCCCAACACCAGCCGCCGTTTCATTGCTTTAGCCCCCGCCTCGGCGGTCCATCCTGCGGTTCACCGCGGGGGGAAGCCGAGATCGACGTCTCTCCGGCCCCCGGGGTGTCGAGGAGAGGGGCCGCCTCAACGCAGAGCCAACCCCTTTCGGCGTTGCCGGTTGTCCATCGGCATGCGCTCGGGGCGGAAATCGGAGACTGGGGCGGTGCCCTCCGTGCCGGCACACCAAGGCGCCTGCCCGTCGAGAGGCCCCGCGAAAGAGCCAAAGCCGAGCGGGCGAATCGTTCCGACGATCCGCGGCTCATGGCCATGCGGATATAAGGCGCGGGGGGCGGAGTGGGATTGCCGCCAGCAGCGGCGCCTCGGCGCCGCACCTCCCGTCAGGTCGTCGCCACCCGGTTGGCTCAAGACGGCCAGGACATCCGAACCATGCCATGGCTGTTCGGGCAAACGGACGTAGAGACGACGATGCGGTCCCCGCCGATCCCCGGCCCTGGGCCGCCCGGCGCGCACAGTCCGGGGGACGGACCCGGAAAGGAGCCCTCTGCGGACCCGCAACACAGGCGGAGCGAAATTGCGCGTCCGGCCGGATCATTCGCTTTCTCGGATGGTTGGTTCATTGACAGCAAGGCCGAGGCCGTTTCACAATCACAGAAACAGAAAATCCCGCATCGGATAAGGATCAAATCGAATGAAGGTTCTGCCCGGCAGAGGTCTCATGACCCATCGGTGTCGGGAGATGACGATGAGCGAACCTTCTACCAGCTGATTCCCACGACGTTCGGCACCGTGGGTGCCGTCTGGCGGCAGGCAGCGCTCGGGCCGAGAGTCCGGCAGGTTGCCCTGGGCAAAGCCCGGAAGGCGGCTGAGCAAGCCATTCGCCAAGGATCCCTCGACAGCCGGGAGCGATCGTCTCCTGCGATCGTCGAACGGGGCGGTGAAATCCCGCTCCTCATTCCCTGCCACCGGGCGGATCGGGCAGATGGGGTGAGGCGAAACGCGAACAGTACCCCGAGCCGCATGCGCTCTGGCGCCATGGGCCGCCAACGCTTCAATCAAGGGATGGCTTCGCCGGTGAGGGTGCCCTTCACTGCCGTCTTGGTGGATAGCCGCGAGGAAGGGGGCACTTCTCTGCGGGCAGGTTTTTTGATTCGGCAGGGGCGTAGGCCACGCGAGAAAACATGATGAGCTTTCGCAGCATCTTGTGGGACAACGTCGGTGTTCCATGCGAAACACCGAGTCAGCCGGAATTCTTTCCCGATCTGAACTTGGATCGGGTCATCGAAGCCATCACGGCATCCAAGCAGGAATATGACCTGAAACCCTTTTTCTGGGGCCTCCCGGGCGACCTCGAAACCGTTCGCTATCGCCAGGAAGTCATGAAGGACCTGGAGCAGGATGCCCTGATGGCCCAAATGAAATCATTTGCGGAAAAGATGAGCGCTGCGCGCCGCTATTTGGCCCTGGCGGAGAAGCTCGACTTCGCGCATCACCAGAAGGGATGGATGCTGGAAGCGGCACTGGTTTATGGAGACGCGGTAGCCGCTCTGGCTCACGATCTCGAGGATGCACCGCTCAAATCGCGCGGCCTTCTGGCTTTCCGCGAATGGGTGCAGCACTACGTCCACGCGCCTGCGTTTCGATCTTTGGTCACAGAGGCAATCGAGGTCAAGCGCGCCCTGAGTGAGCTGAACTATTGCGTGATCATCGGAAGCGGAAAGTTCAAGGTCAAACGATACGAAGGGGAGTCGGACTACAGTATTGAGATAGAGAAGATTTTCGAAAAATTCCAGCAGGGGGAGGTTGAGAGCTACCTCCGGAAACTGCCGGAACGAGCGGGGATGAGTCACGTTGAGGCGAAGATCCTCAAGTTCGTGGCTCGGCTCCATCCAGAACCCTTCCTGGCGTTAGAGCGCTTTGGTGCCCGTCACCCCCGGTTTCTTGACGAGACCCTCCAATCGTTTGATCGGGAGATTCAGTTTTATGTGGCTGTTCTGGACTTCATCGCTGAACTCAAGCGCAAGGGGTTGCCCTTCTGCTATCCCCAGGTGAGTAACACGAGCAAAGCCGTGTTCGCGCGCGAGAGCTTCGATCTGGCACTGGCATCCATGACGCGGGACGACGCAAAGGCCATTGTGTTCAATGATTTTTCTTTGCATGGCCCAGAGCGGCTCATCGTGGTCACCGGCCCCAACCAAGGGGGCAAAACGACCTTCGCCCGCATGTTGGGTCAGATCCATTACCTGGGCGGTTTAGGCTGCCCAGTCCCCGGGCGGGAGGCGCGGCTGTTTCTCTGCGATCGAATCTTCACCCATTTCGAGCGCGCGGAGGATATCCGCAACCTGCGCGGCAAGCTGGAGGACGACCTGGTTCGCATTCGCGAGATGCTCTCCCAAAGCACGCCCGACAGCCTGTTCATCCTGAATGAGATCTTTGCTTCGACCACCCTGAACGACGCGATTCTTTTGAGCAAGGAGATCATGGCGCGGCTGAGCGCGCTGGATGTCATCGGCGTCTGGGTGACGTTCCTGGATGAGCTGGCCTCGTTCAGCGAAAAGACGGTCAGCATGGTGGCCGCCGTGGACCCCGAAGATCCGACCGTGCGCACCTACAAGGTTGTGAGAAAACCTGCCGACGGCCTTGCGTATGCGCGCTCGCTGGCGCAAAAACACCGCCTGACCTACGAACACATCAAGGCGAGGATTCCCCGGTGAAGGTTTACCTGCTGTACCCTGACCGAGATTTCGATCCTGCTCGGGAAGTTCCGCCCGGCATGCAAGACCTTGCGCAGGACCTTGCGCTGGACATCCTGTTTGCGGCCATGGCCCAGGGCGATCCGTTCCTGCTGGAGGTTGCCCGGCGTGTCGTGTTATCCGGCTCTGCGGAGCCCGAAACCATTCTCTATCGCCAGGAAATCCTGAAGGATTGCCTCAAACACCCGGACACGATTCGGCAGATCTACCGCATTCCCCTGGAGTTTCTGGAGAGAAAGCGCAGGGAGTGGCTGTGGATCTCTTCTCGCCATGCCGGACCCAGCTCCATCTTGAGCGGCGCTCAGCGGATGCTCGAAGCCTCCCTGGACTTGTTGCAAAGGCTGCGGCAGATCGCCGACGAGCACGCCGCAGCGTTTGCGTCGAGAGGTTTCCGCCGGTTTTTCTCCATGATTGCGCAGGAGCTGGACGATGCCTATCTGGCCACCGTGGCGAAGCATACCCAGGCACTGCGATTCGCCAAAGGCGTCTTGCTCCAAGCCCTGTTGGGAAAAGGAAATGAGGGGACCCACTATAGGCTCTGCAAGCCCGCCGACCCGGAACGGAGTTGGATCAAGCGCATCTGTTCATCAAAGTCGCCGGTTTATTCGTACACCCTCCATCCGCGCGATGATCATGGGCTGCGCGTCTTGGGGGAATTGCGGGATCGCGGCTTGGCCCGGGCGGCCAACGCGGTTGCTCAGGCGGCCGAGCACGTGGAGAGCTTTTTCCAAGTGCTGCGCTGGGAGTTGGCAGTCTACGTCGGTTGCCTGAACTTGTACGAGCAGCTTGAGCAATTGGACGAGCCGGTGGCCTTTCCCCTGGTCGCGCCGGCCGATGAGCGTCGATTTTCCTCCACGGGCTTATACGATGTCTCACTGGCGCTGACCATGAAGCGCAAGGTCGTGGGCAACGATGTCACTGCCGATGGGAAACATCTCGTCATCATTACCGGCCCCAATCAGGGGGGGAAGACCACGTTCTTGCGCAGCGTTGGCCAGGCGCAGGTGATGATGCAATCCGGCATGTTCGTCCCTGCGGAATCCTTCTGTGCCAACGTGTGCTCGGGGGTCTTTACGCACTTTAAGCGCGAAGAAGACCGAACGATGAAGAGCGGCAAGTTCGAAGAGGAGCTGAAGCGCATGAGCGCCATGGTCGACCTGATCCGACCCAACGGTCTCGTTCTGCTCAATGAATCCTTCGCGAGCACCAACGAGCGCGAAGGCTCTGAGATCGCACGAGACGTCGTGAGCTCCCTGCTGCAGGCAGGCATCAAGGTCTTTTACGTCACCCACATGCACGAGTTTGCACGCCGTGTCCGGGAGCAGGGGGCGAAGAACGTCCTCTTCCTGCGGGCCGAGAGGCTTCCGGATGGAACGCGGTCCTTCAAAGTCAGGGAAGGTGAGCCCCTGGAAACGAGTTATGGCCTGGATCTGTATGCCCGGATCTTCAATGCGGGGGGGGGCAAAGAGCCTAGTGGCGTGAACATGCCGACCCCCCCGCGGCAGCCGATCGGCCCCCGCTGCGCTCCGACGGCACGGGGGCTTGATCAGCAGCAGCTGAGCCTCCCCTGCAACGCGGCGAGGACATCATGCGGGGAATCCTCATTCACACCGAGGGCCCGGCCCCCGAGGCAGGATCAAGGAGTTGAAGGACGCTTTCTCCGGGAAGCCATGCAAAAAGGAGGATCCGGTTGAATCTCCTATGAAGGAGGGGCTCCCACCGCCACGAACCTCGGGTGGAACTTCTCCCCGGCCTCGCAGTGCGCCGCGATGCCGGGTTCCTTCGCCGCGAAGACCGCAGCGGGGGTCTCGAAGGGTTGATTGCGGGGATTCCTTCCCAGGGTCGCTAAGCGCCTGGCCCACCCTTCCCGGCAGTCTGCCCACGGCGGGATCGAACGACCCCTCGAGCGGGGAGGCCCTCTGGAGCCGCTGGCCGGCCAAGGACGGCTTCTTCAACGAAGGGGCCCGATCTGCTCGAGCGCTTCTTCGGACCGGGTGTTTTCGGCGATTGGGATGAAGGGTGAAGGACCGCGCGATCGGCGCATCCCGGCGGCAGCGTTTCGCGGGAAACGGTTTTTGATAGCGGCTTGACTTTCAGACCGCATCCCCAGTAGCCTCTTCAAAAATAAGGGGATGGAGTCCCCCCTGCCGGTTGCTTTCACGGAGAGCTGATGACTCCTACTGCATGGAATCCCTTGCGGTGGGGCGTCAGCGCCGGTGCCGGCAAACCCCGCCGCATGGCGGGGTTTTTTCGTTGTGGGGTCGGAAGCATCCCACGCAGCATCGAGGAGGGCTCCATGACCGAAACGTTGGCCCTGTTGGCCTTGAGGATTTCCCTCGCCGCCGTCGCCGCCCTCCCCTTAAACCATCTCCAGGTTTCCAGCCACCCGAAGATCGGGGTCGTGTGGCCGCCCGGTTTCGTTGCCGAGAGACTCTGCGGGCCGGGCGCCGTGGCGCTTTGGTCGGAGAGCGAGGCAGGGTTGCCGGCCTACATCGCGGGCAGGGTGCCGGCAGGGGCCGCGGCGGGAGACCGCCCGTGGGGGCGAAGGATCCGCACCTGGGCCATCGGTTTCCTGACACCCTGTTACTTCATCCGTACCGGTTCTCTCGTCTCACTGCCGGAGGTTGTCAGCGGCCCGCTCGATTTCACCGTGCTGCCCCGGGCTCAGGTCGTCCGCAAGGCGTTCGGGCTCTCTCCGTTGGTTGCGGCGTTTCGCCGCGAGTGCAACGAACGCCGGCTTACCAGGGTCCGGATGTCCACGGGCCTGACCTTCGGGACGCTCTCGGTCCTTTACAGGTTCGACCGCGGAATCGTGTCCCGTGAGCGAGACTCGTTTCTCGTCGCGGCGGTGATCGCCGGCGCGGGGGGCCCCACCCTAATCGCCACCCTGGCGTCTATCCCCCGGCATTGGATCCCGGCGCCGCCGGCAGTCGCTCCGACCCTCGAACCGAGGTTTGCGCTCCCGACCTGCAAACGAACGGGAATGGGAACGGTCTCGAAGATGAAGCCAGGCGGAACCCATGGTCGCGCATGAGCCTTCCACGCAGAAAAGGTTCGCCGCAGCCGGCATCGACAAACAAAGGGCGGTCCGGTTTGTCGTCATGGTCGGCGTCATCAGCCTTTTCGCCGACATGACTCACGAGGGCGGACGAAGCATCTTCGGCCCCTTTTTGTCTCAGCTGGGGGCGGGTGCAACGATTGTCGGCGTTGCAGCGGGCCTGGGGGAGCTGATCGGCTGCACCCTGAGACTTGTTTCCGGGCGTTTGGCCGACAAGACCGGCCGCTATTGGGCGATTGCGACCTTCGGCTACATGCTCAACTTGCTGCCGGTCCCGCTCCTCGCCTTGGCCGGGCACTGGTCCATGGCCGTGGCATTTATTTTCATGGAACGCGCCGGAAGGGCGCTCCGCACGCCGCCGCGGGACGCCATGCTCTCGTTTGCCGGGTCGCATATCGGCAGCGGGTGGGCGTTTGCCGTAAACGAAGCTCTGGACCAGGCGGGGGCCACGCTGGGGCCTTTGCTCGTGGCGGCGCTCATGTTCACCCACAACGATTATCGGCTGAGCTTTGCCTTCCTGATCGTCCCGGCGCTCCTTTGCTGGGGATGCGTCGGTCTGGCGCGGTATTGGTTTCCCCATCCGCGCGATCTGCACATATCCAACCCGAAGCTGGACACCCGCGGTTTCGATCGACCCTTCTGGTTCTATCTCGCAGGGACAGCGTGCGTCGCGGCCGGTTTTGCGGATTATCCCCTGATCGCGTACCACTTCGAGAAGACGGCCCTCGTCCAACGGGATTGGATCCCGGTGTTCTATGCCGTCGCCATGCTGTCCGACGCGTTGGCGGCGCTGGTGTTCGGCAGCATGTACGACCGCAAGGGCAATTCGGTCGTCATCCTGTCCATCCTGATCTCCATTCCTTTCGCACCGCTCGTGTTTCTGGGGGATTTCACCAGTGCCCTGGTTGGGGCTGTCTTGTGGGGGGTCGGCATGGGCGCGCAGGAGTCGATTTTCAAGGCCGCCGTCGCCTCGATGGCGCCTGCTCAAAGGCGCGGCACGGCGTTTGGGATATTCAACATGAGCTTCGGCATTTTTTGGTTTGCCGGCAGCGCCGTGATGGGGATTTTCTATGATCTCTCCATTCCGGCACTGGTTGTTTTTTCAATCCTTATGCAGCTCCTGGCGGTACCGCTCCTGTTCGCGGTCCAAAGGCGCTTCGGTTGATAAACCGGCGATCGAGGGGACAGGCACGAATGCCTTTTCCGCTTTCCAACGGAGAGATCTATTTTCTGTGGTGGTTCATTCAAGGCAGCATCATGTCGCCCTCGACGCGCGTTCGGCTATGGGACGCCTGGGGGATGTGCGAGCGGCACAGCTGGGCCTTTATTTCCGTCGAAGCGGCCTTCCGCCAGGGGTACATGCATGGGCCGTCGATCCTTTACGAAGACTTGATGAACCGCGCTCAGGCCCTTCTTTCCGCCCGCAGCCCCCTAAAGCCGTGGCGAACCATGAGGCGCCTTAGGGAAAAAAGGCCATGCCTCATGTGCGAGGGGGGGTATGGCCACCACAGCCAGGGCGTGGCTCGGCCGGAAATTGTCCAAAGAGGCCGGGATGTCAGCGAACTTCGGGCCTTGGCCTTGCATACGGCCCCTCATTGGCCAAAGGCCGTCTGCGGCCGATGCGCTGGAGATGATTCGGCCGAGAGATGCCGGCGCCATCTGATCGAGGAGGTATCGCGGGGAATCATCCGCGACCTGTCTCCGCATATCGAGTTGGTGGACAACATCGCCCGGCATCTCAAAGCCTACAGCCACTCCTTCCGGCAGGAATTCCAGGGAACGGAGACGACGGAAGATCAGGCGGCGCTGATCAGCGCCGTCGGCTGGTGCAGCGGTTGGAAGACGTTTTTGCCGATCATGGCGGCCCCGAAATCATCTTGAGAATGCGGGGGCTCAGGTGCAAGAGCAGCAGCCCCTCGGCCATCTTCATCCTCAAGGCCGCGCCAAACGGCGGATAAAGCCGCCCCGGAAGGGACGCGTGGAAAGACCTTCCCCTAAGACCAAAACCGTCATGGCGATGGCATGCTGCAGAGAGCGGCTCCGGATGGAAAGCCCATGCGGCCGGCGTTGCTAAACCGGGGCGGCGTTTCAGCAACGAAGAGACCCGTTCACGACGCCCATGCCCAAGGCGGCCTTGGCTCCGATCCATACGCCATCACGACTCTCTTTTGCGCTCCGAGCGGGTAGAGCAGGCGTGGGACCCGGGTCGTGAGTTTGCCGGGAGGCGGGGGGACACCGGCACGGTACCCGGTTGTTTGAGATGGCCCTAAGGGTAGAGGCGCCCCGGTCTGTGGGGCAAGCGCGGTTTGATCTCTCGGAGGCTCGCGAAGCGGTGGCAATCGAGCGCCGGCTCATGGAATTCCCAACAGGCTCCGGCCGTGAAGCATCGACGTGATGCGGTCGAACGTCGAACTGATGAAGGCCGTTGTCCGAAGGATCCGCCACCAGGGGGGGCCGTTGCTTGGACGAGAGGCCTCAAGAACGCCCGTTTCCTTAAGGCGATCCATAAACGTTTCCAGGCCGCGATACGCAAAGCTCGAGGCCATCGCCGGCTGTCGGCCATCCGAGCCGTCCTGTTCCTAATCGCCGGCAGACTCGATTTTGAAACACTCAACCTCCATGCGATATCCCTGCTCAGAGTTTCAGAGACCCAAAACCGTAGGCCTGCCCACTGTTCTTCGACATCTCGCGCGCGAACGGTCTGCGCTCCCGTTCGTGGCACGGATGGATCGGAATGAGGCAAAACGCATGCTTTAAGGAAAAGGCCACCCATCGCCTTGATTGGGCATCCGGTGGGGTGGCGATGGGTTGATGGCTCACCGGGGACCCGGCCCCCCGGTACCCCCCGGCCCCCTTCAGTCCCAGGCTATCGCAAGGGATCTGCCCTTGAGACGGCTCGACCGGTCTTCCCGGTCGGACTCTCGCCTGGAGGCTTTCGCATTCTCTCCGGCAAAAACGGCCCTCACATTTTGCTTGACAACAGAATAGCGTTAAAATAGAATTGTTACAGCTGTTACATTTTTTTTGAAAAGTTTGTAAAAAAATTATTGAAAGGAGCTGTTCGTGGAAACTGTGTATCTCATCGGCATGGTGGTGTCCGGCTTGTTCTTCGGCTGGACGATCGGCTCTCACTACACGGGGGCGGTAATGGGGACCGCTTTCGGCGCCAAGCTGATCACTCCGCGGCGCGCGACCATTTTAATCGCCGTGTGCGTCCTGCTGGGATCAACGCTTGAAAGTCACAACGTCGTCAAAACGGTGGGAACCGGAGTGATCGCCGGAAAGGACATGAGCATCTTCTGCGCCATGATCATGATGCTCACCGCCGCCGTGGTCACCGCTGCGAACACCTGGCTGAAGCTTCCGGTCTCCACCTCGCAGCTGGCCATTTTTTCGGTCGTCGGCGCGGCCATGGCCATGCAGGCCGAGGTCTTCTGGAGCACGACCATCCTCGCCCTGGCTGTGACCTGGGTGGGGACACCCATTGTGGGGGCGATCCTCGGTTTCGTCATCACCAAGTTGATGGACACGCTCATGGGGCGCACTTCCGCTCGAACCAAAAAGATGGTCGGCTATTTCCTGATTGTGGTCTGCTGCTATGCCGCCTACACCCTGGGCTGCAACAACACCGGCAACGCCGTGGGGGTTTTCTATGGGACAGGGTTCATCCCGAGCCGCATGCTGGCCGGCTTCCTCGGCGGAATCGTGATGGCCATCGGTGCGTTGACCTGGGGCCGGCCGCTGCTTGAAAGAGTAGGGCTTCAGATTGTGAGCCTGGACCTGAACAGTGCGGTGGGGGCGCAGCTGGCCCAGGGAATCACGGCGCACATCGCCGCGTCGCTGGGCTATCCGACCTCCATGAACCAGGCCATGATCGGCGGGATCGCCGGGGCCGGGCTGGCCAGGGGCATCAAGGCGATCGACATGAAAGTCATGAAGGAAATCGTCATTTCATGGTTTTTCACGCCCATCGTCGGAGGCATCGTCTCCTACATCCTGTATTTCATTTTCTCGAGACTGTTGGGGGTCCATTGAAAACCGGTAAACAGAAAGGGGGCAGCTGCTGCTAAGAGCGAGAAAGCTTCAATCCGTTCACTCGGTTTACCGAAGACGCATGAGGAGGTGAATATGTTCAAGCACATCCTGCTGCCGACAGACGGTTCGCCGTTATCCCAAGCCGCCGTCGACAATGGCATTCAATTTGCGAAAGGGATCCAGGCCAGAATTACCGGCATCTGCGTGGTTCCGCGCGACTATGCTTCGATTTTCGACGCGGAAATCCCCGGAGCCTTTCGGGATCAAGCCGTGGCAGAATTGACGGCCAAGGCAAAATCGTACCTTGCGGCCCTTGAAAAGGCGGCCAAGAGGGCCGGGGTGGTGTGCAATATCGTCATGAGGGTCGAGGAAGAGCCTTATGCGGCCATCATCGAAGCTGCCGAGAAAAACGGCTGCGACCTCATCATTATGGCCTCCCACGGTCGCAGTGGCATGGGGGCTCTGCTGCTCGGCAGCGTAGCGCAAAAAGTGCTGACACATTCCAAGATTCCGGTGCTCGTCTACCGCTGAGCCCTCCCCTGGCAGGGCTGGGTTGCTTCCGGCCGGCATTGGAGAGAAGCAAAGGGGTGGGAACATCGCTTCGCCTGTGAACGGTCCGGCGTGCCGAGTAAGAACAGCGACCCGCCGGGCAAGGAAATCGCCGCAGACGATATCGAGCGTTCGCTGCACCTTTGCCGCGTACAACCGGCGAGGCCAACCGACGACTTTTTCCAGACCGCTTGCGTCACAGGAGGGGTGATCTTCGGGATTCAAGAAGGGGGCGACAAGGCTCGCATCGCTTTGGCCAAAGGCCAACATTTGGGTTCACGCCCTTCAGCACGAACCATAGGGAGGGCCCCCTGGAGGAGAGCCAGGGAATCCTTGCGGTCGCCTAAGCGGGAGGGCGGGGGATCGCATTCCAGGACAACCATGGGCTCGAAGCGTTTCCGCGCTCAGAGGGTGAGCGCGAGATAGACGCGGGGCGAATCGCCCTCCTCGATCCCCAAAGGTTCCCATCGGACCTGAGATTGGAAGCGTTCGAAGGCGATCAGCGGTCGGGCGCCGAACGGCGGAATTCAAGGTTTCCGTCCTGGCAAGCGGAGGATTCGCTCTTGATTTTCCTGCCCGTTTTCGATACCGCAAGAAGCGGGGATGGAGTCCCCCTCACAACTGCTCTTCCTTCCGAGCTGATGACTCCTGCTGCAGAGAGCTTCATGCGGTGGGAGACGCCGGGAAGGATTCATCCAGCGCCCGCCGCGATGGCGGGCTTTTGTTTTCGATGCGGGAACGAGCGCGGATGCAGAAGAACGCATGGCCATCTCCCCCCGCCGGCAGGCCCGGTTCTAAAGTCCCCAAGCCGCAGCGTGATCGGGGCAGCGCACCCCGTGACGGCATCCAGGGGTGCAGCACACCGAAACCCTTCAAGGCCGCTCAGGATCCCGTTGACCCTGCATGACGGACCTCAACGAAAACCACCGGCGCATCCTGTTTCAACGACTGAAAGCGATAGACCACGCGCTCTTCGATCTTGAATGCGCGTTGCATCCCATCCATCAGCGCAGCCCTTTTCGGAGCCGGATTGCCGGGCTGTCGGAGGCGCACCGAACATGGGTCGAGGATTTCAGCCGGCGGCTGCGCGCACGAATGTGGGACATTCTGGCTCAGAAAGGCGCGCTGATCCCGCCGGATACCGTAACCGTGCGTCAGGCCGCAATGCCTTACCTGCTCACGATCGAACATTTGCTCGAAGAGCTCGGACCCAACTCCATGAGGGGGTACGGAAGCCTCTCCGGCGGCGCCCGACGTGAACTGGAAACGATCGTATCCGAACTCCAGGAGCAGCTCGCCGAATTCAAGACCAAAATCAACGGATGAGGGACATTCCGCAACCGAACCCGGCAAAACCCCAACAACGGAGGACGTCACCATGAAGCCCAGCATCCGCTCACTTTCAGCCATGGAGACCCTCGACCCCCGCTTTCCGTGTATTATGCGCGTTGGATAACGGCATTCGCGCGGTGCTTCGGTTCCTTCAGGGGCCTCGACCGGCGAAAATGAAGCGGTCGAGTTGCGCGACGGCGATCGCCAGCGCTATGGGGGCAAAGGGGTGCTCGCAGCGGTCGCGCCCGCGAACACCGACATCGGCCCTAACCTCTCCAAGTCCGGCCGAGGACGGAAGACCGGTTCCGAGATGACGGCTATTTACCAGCAGTGGATCACCCGCTACCCCATCGTCTCGATCGAGGACGGCCTGGCCGAGAACGACTGGGAGGGCTTCCGTGCGCACACCGCCGCGCTGGGGGACAAGGTGCGGATCGTGGGTGATGACATTTACGTCACTCACACGGAGTTCATCGCACAGGGCATCCGGAATCAAGCTTCCAACGCGGTTCTCATCAAGCTCAACCAGATCGGAACCGTCACGGAGACCGTCGCCGCGATCGAGCTTTGCCGCAGGGCCGGTTGGAACCATGTCATTTCCCATCGCAGCGGCGAGACCGAAGATACCTTCATGGCCGATTTCGAGGTGGCCATGGACGGAGGATAAATCAAGACCGGGTCGGCTTGCCGCAGCGAAGGGATTGCCAAGTACAACCGCCTGTTGGAAATCGAAAGCGAGCTGGGCCGCGGAGCCGTCTTCTCCGACCCCCTGAGAAGGGTCTGACGGCTTCGCCGCATGGTTCCGTAAGCGTTTGTAAAATGGATTTCGTCGGCAGGAAGCGGGAGATCGCCGCGGTGATGCGGTCGCTGGCTCAGGGCCGCAACGTCGTCGTGACCGGCAGGTTCGGGATCGGCCGATCCCGCATGGTCAAACAGATGGCCACGCTTCACGCGGACACGTGGCAATTTCTCTTCGCCGACTTCTCGCGGCCGGCCTCTCAATCCTGCAACGACCTGATCCACCAGATTCTTCCCCACCGGGACGGTTCCAGGCGGAATCGGTACACCCGGATGAGTGATGCCAAAGACATCCTTGCCGGGAAAACGTCCCCCGCACATCTGCCGCGGGTGGTCGTGCTGGACAACATCGGCAAAATCTCCCGGCCGAAGTTGGCGTTCATCCGTGACCTGCGGTTCGACGGCGAGCTTTTGTTCATCGCCATCGTCGAAAGGTTTCTGCCGGAGGCCGACCTCTTTCTGCTGCGTTCGGTCTTGTACCCCGCGGATACCGTTCTCCTGCAAAATCTCGGAAAAAAGGAAACGGAGGATTTTTTCCGGACCGCGGCAAGGAAAAAAACCTCGATTGGGATGAGAAGGTCATCCGGGGGCTGGCGGCTTCGAGCGAAGGATATCCGCTTTTGATGACGGAAAGGCTTCATAAGGAGATGAGCATACCTTTTGCGACCAACCGACACACGAACCGGCCGCCAATCAACACCCGCCCGGAATAGAGCCAACCCGGTTTTGATCTTTGGGAACCCTCAGCCCACGCCGGAAGTCGGCTTGCGCCCGCCGGCGCAGAGGGCTTTCAGCTTCCCGATTGCCGCCGGCCCCCGCCCCGGAGGTCGCTTCCCTGCCCGAAGGAAACGGTATGTGCAGCCGGGAGAGGGCGTTCGGCACCCGCTTGGGGATCAACCTCTCCAGCCCATGGCCGGCGCCGATAGAGCCTGGACGCAGATCGCCGTCCACCTGCGCACGAGCGTCTGCAATCACCCTTAAGAGCCGATGACGAAAGCCCCGGCAGGGTAGGGGAGGAGACAAGCTCGGGCGGCTCGATTTTTTCAGGCAAGAAACTCGCTTCCGCCCGGATCGATTGCCACCAGCAGCGGCAGGATCGCGCACGGCCATGGCTGCGATGAACGCGGCATCCGCGGTCGCGGGGAAAAGCGCCGAGCCGTGAAGGACGGCAGGGTCGGCCTTGCAGGAGACAGGAGCCGGTCGCGAATGCCCCCCGGTACGGCCGAGGAGGAATCTTCCCCCCACTTTGGGGCGTGTGCCGCGAAAGCGATCGCTCCGCGAACCCGGCAAGGCGCCATGGGCGTCTGGGGTGGGGTACCAAGACGAATCCGGGCAGGACGAGCCGGTCGTTCCCTTGGGTTCTTCCGAGAGCCTCGGCGATCTCCAACCGACGCCCTTTGTGATCGAGAGCTTTACGAGCCGAAGAAGCCGGTCGATGAAAGGCGCCTCCCGGAGCGCCGCGGCAGAGAAGGCGGCCGCAAGATCCACGGTTGCCCCCCGTGCGGGCCGCAGCCGTGCGGTTTTTTTAAAGCCTCTTTTAAAAATCGAGTGGGTAGATTAGGCTCCCAGCCTTGGTAGAGAGCATACCGGTAAAGTAGGGAGGCCCCATGCAAGTTGAGCGGTTGTTTGAGACGGCCTTGGGGGTGGAGGCCCCCTGGTAGGTCGGAGAAGCGCGGTTTGATCTCTCGGCCCGGAACCTGACGATTCGAATCGATTTTCGTGCAACCAGCCGTTTTCGCCATCCGGAGGTTTGCGGCGAGCATCCCGTGCACGATACCCAGATCAAGCGCTATCGGCATTTGAACTTCTTCCAACATGAGTGCTTTTTGGAGGTTCGGCTGCCGCGGGTGAAGCTGTCTGACGGTTCGGTGCGGCTGGTGGAGCCGCCGTGGGCGGGAAAGCTCAGTGGTTTTACGCTGTTGTTTGAGGCGTTGGTGCTGTGCTTGTGCCGCGAGATGCCTTTTGCTGCGGTGGCGCGTGTGGTGGGGGAGAGTCGTCACCGGGTGGCGGCGGTTGCCGAGCGCTACGTGGATCTGGCGGTAGCCCAAGCCGATTACGCGGAGCTGCGGGAGCTGGCGATCGACGAGACCTCCAAGGCGCGCGGACACAGCTATGTCACCGTGGCGGCCGACGCCCGACGGCGGGCGGGGATCTTTGTGACCGAGACCCGCGAGGCGGCGGCGATCGAGCGCTTGGCCAAGGACTTGGTGGCCCATGGGGGCGATCCGTTGGCCATTGGTTCGGTGAGTCTGGACATGTCCCCGGCCTACATCAAGGGCGTCTTTGAGCACTTTCCGAACGCGATGCTGACCCATGACAAGTTTCATGTCATCGCGCACGCCTCGCGGGCGCTGGACTTGACTCGGCGTGCTGAGCAGAAGCGAGACCCCCGACTCAAAGGGCTTCGCTGGACGCTGTTGAAGGATCGCAATCACCTGAACAGCACGTGCCGGGCTGAGCTGGACGCTCTGCTTTCGCAACTGAGCACCAGGCGCACGGCGCGTGCCTGGCGGTATCGGGAAGACTTGCGTGCAATCCTCAACCGCAAGCAGGTCCATGTGGTTCGCAACATGCTCCGGCAGTGGTGCACCCACGTGATGCGTTCGAAGGTCGAGCCGATGAAAGCGGTTGCCCAAATGATCCGTAACCATCTGGAGGGAATTGTCGCCTGGGCGAGAAGCCGCATGACCAACGGTTTTCTTGAGGCGCTCAATGGCCTTTTCCAGGCCGCCAAACGCAAAGCCCGAGGCTATCGCCGGATGTCGACCATCCGAACTGTCCTGTTCCTGATCGCAGGCAAACTCGATTTCAAAAAACTCAACCCCCATGCTTTATAACCCACTCAGAATTTAATAGAGCCAAAAATATCCGCCCAATATCCGCCGCAACCTCGCAGGCGATTACCCTCAAATTCACCCGTCTGCGTTATTAAACGTCTCGAAATAGTATAGACAAATAGACGCCAGCCATCTCCAAAGGGGTAAAGTCACAGAACAGGCAATGTCCTGACAATTACGAGACCGTTAATAATCGATCCCTCCGCCCAGATCATCGGCAACGTCAAAATTGAAAAGGACGTTTTCGTGGCGCCGCTGGCGGTAATTCGCGCTGACGAGCGTGGGCCTGATGGTGTCGTGGCTCCCATCATTATCGGGGAAGAGGTAAATATCCAGGACGGCGTCATCATCCACAGCCATGGCGGCACTAGCGTTTCCAGCGGGAAGAAAACCTCGGTCGCTCATGGAGTGGCCATCCATGGGCCGTGCACGATCGGCGAAGAGTGCTTTTTGGCCATGCGGTCCTGTCTTTATAGGGCGACCTTAAAATCGAACATTTGGGTCGGAATGGCGGCCACGGTGATGATGGCGACGATTGAATCCTACACCTACATCCCGGCCGGAGACGTAATACGCTATTCGACGGATACCCTAAACCTTCGGCTGGTATCGCCCAAAGAGAAGAAATACATGGAGGACGTGTGGGAAGCGACCCGCCGCCTGCGCCAGGATTTCCTGAAAATCAAAAACCCCGATCTGTGATCCTCGGCCCATTAGGATTTTGATCGGCTGCCTGTGCCTCGATAGAATACATCCGAATCGGGTGCGGCAAGCAGGCTGTGGGCCATTCCTCCTTCCAGGCGTCTTTTATCCCAGATCTCGCACGTTGGCGATGCGGGATGTTTCCCGGGATCATGTGCATGGACCCGTTCGGTTTTCTCCCGCCGCATACCGCAAGGACCGATATCCAGCCGGCCGTTGAACCATGGGGCGATGTTGACGCCTGGCCCGGAACGGGATGGGCGGGGGCGCGGGGCAAAGGCGTTTGTGTATCGGGCGAGGGTTGTGGTATGGGCCCTAAACCCACCGACGGGGTACCCGCGGGCGGTCCCCAAGCCCAACGTCTCTTCTTCGCGTGGTCTCTCTCTTCATGCGATCGATCAACGATCGCCGGGAGGGCCCACCCGGGGGCGTTTTGCAGGGTTTTTGAACGAGAGGCCCGGTCCGCCCCACGTGCTCGGCTCGTTCCGGCCCGCCGCAGGAAGCCCTGGCGACCGGCGAACCTTCATCGAACCTGCAGGGCGTGCCGATCGAACCGGCGGGCGGCGGGCCCGGGGGGAGGTCGTTGTGGGCGAAGGAAACGCAGACCGTTTGACGCGGCTCCCGGATGGGTCCACCCCCTGTGGGTTGGGAAGCCGGAGCTCGTTTGAGGAGGAAGGCAATCATGGCCGGAAGCGTTTCGTATGACGTCGTGATCACCGGCGGCGGCATCATGGGCTGCGCGACCGCCTATTGGCTCGTCAGGACGGCCCCGGGCCTGCGGGTGGTCGTGGTGGAGCGGGACCCCACCTACGCGCGGGCCTCCACGACCCTTTCGATGAGCAACGTGCGCATCCAATTCAGCCTCAAGGAGAACATCCTCATTTCCCGGTTCGCCTTCGAGGTGTTGGAGCGCTTCGAGGACGAGATGGCGGTGGGGGACCGCCGGCCGAGGATTTTTTTCCGCAGGGAAGGAAACCTGTTCCTATATGCCCAAGGCCAGATCGATGCCGCAAGGCGCGCCTTCGAGCTGCAGCGCAGCCTGGGCTGCCGCGTCGAGTGGTGGTCCCCGAAAGAGGTCCGCGCGCGCTATCCGCTCTACGAGACGGAGGGGATCGCCGCCGCCACCTTCGGCCCCGACGACGGCCACTTCGACGCCTATGCCGTGCTGATGGCCTACCGGGCCAAGGCCAAGGCCCTCGGGGCGGAGTTCCTGACCGGCGAGGCCGTCCGGGTGCTCACCGCCGCCGGCCGGGTCGAGGGGGTCGAGCTCGCGTCCGGGGAAACGCTGCGCGCGGCCTGCGTGGTCAACTGCGGCGGCGCCTGGGCCGCGGAGCTCGCCGCGACCGCGGGGGTCAAGCTCCCCGTGATCCCCGTGAAACGCCAGGTGTTCGCCCTCGACACCGCCGTGAAGCCGGAGGGGCCGCTTCCGCTGACGGTCCTTCCCTCCGGCCTGTATTTCCGGACCGAGACGGGCGGGCTGATCCTGCTTGGAAAATCCATGCCCGAGGACCCCGTCGGGTTTGACTTCCGCTGGGACGAAAAACGGTTCACCGAGGTCCTATGGCCCGAGCTCGCCGAGTTCGTGCCCGCCTGGGACCGGCTGAAAATCGTTCGCGGCTGGGCGGGCCTCTACGACGTGAACACGCTCGACGGCAACGCCATCCTGGGCGAGTGGCCCGGGCTGAAGGGGTTTTATCTGGCGACGGGCTTCTCCGGCCACGGGCTGCAGCAAGGGCCGGCCGTGGGGCGATACCTCGCCGAGCGCATCACGGGCGCGTCCCTGTCGCTCAATCTCTCGATCTTCGGGCCGGAGCGGATTCTCGAAAACCGGCCGCTCTCCGAGGGCGGGATCGTGTGACCCCTCCGTGACCCCTCCGGGGGGCAGAACGCTTCCGCGAGACCTACGGCTTTAGCGGCCGCCGCTCCCGCCGCGCCTCCTTTAGCCGCAAGAACCCTGCGGTGCCCCGTTTCAGCCGGCGAGGCGGCCCCGCGTTTCACCTTCAGCGATCCCGCCCCGTCTTGACGAGTCTTGCGGTGTCGTAGCGCATGCGCTCGAGCCGCGCGAGAATCGACCGGTAGCGGCTTTCATCCATCACCGGCTCGCGGCTCAAGACCCACAAATACTTTCGGCTCGGGTGTCCCACCACGGCGTAGGTGTAGTCTGGGGCGAGGTCGATGACCCAGTAGTCGGCGGCGAACGGCCAGAAAAATCGAACCTTCAGCTTGGCCGGCGCCGATGCGTCGGGGACCCAGGCGACCCCTTGCACGGAGTCGATCTCCCCTGCAGGACCTCGGCGGCAGCGGTTTTCGACGGCAAGGCGCCCGTCTGCGCGCAGCGTGTAGGTCGCCTGGGAGGCCGTGCACCCTTTCTGGAACCAGGTCGGATAGGCGGCGATTTCGTACCAGGTGCCGACGTAGCGCTCGAGCTCCAGCCGCTCTACGGTCTCAAGCGGCGGCAGCGTCGGGCCGGGAGGCAGGGCGCAGGCGACCAGCAGCAGCACCCCAAACAGGGGACGTCCATTTACATATTGGTATGATGAGCCCCGGCCTCTCCCCCGCGGCCCGCGGCTGCAGGCAATATCTCGAAACCAAGCCCTTTTCCGCTCGGTTCGCGTTTCCAGCCCCATCGGTCCTCCCCTTTTCTCGACGATGGCCACTCTCCCGACTTGGTCCGGGGGGAAATCCAAGCGCGCGAAATACCGCCTGATCATCATTCCTCGCAGACCTCCGGTCAACCGGCAACACCCCCAAGACGGCCGGAGGCGGGGATAAACCAATAAAACAATGAACGTCCCCTTAATGGGTGTGCTGGTTCAGAAAGCGGATGATGCGATTTCTCGTCTCGTAGTAGGCGGGGTGCTCGATGACCGTTTCGCGCGTGCGCGGGCGGGGAATGCGGATTTCGATCTCCTCGCGGATGGCGGCCCCCGGTCCCGGGCTCATGAGCAGGATGCGGTCCGACAGCAAGATGGCCTCGTCCACGTCGTGGGTGACCATAAAGACCGTGATCCCGGTCTCCTGCCACATGCGCACCAGTTCGTTCTGGATCACCCCCCGCGTGAGGGCGTCGATCTAGGCGAAGGGTTCGTCCAGGAGAAGGATTCGCGGGCTCACGGCAAAAGCCCGGGCGAGCCCGACGCGTTGCTTCATCCCGCCCGAGAGCGCGGCGGGCTTTTTGGCTTCGGCGCCTTTGAGGCCCACCATGTCGATGAATTTCTGCACCTGCGCCCGGATCCGTTCGCGGCTCCAGTGGGGATAAGCGGCCTTGACCGCCAGCTTGATGTTGTTGGAAACGCTCATCCACGGCATGAGCGCAAAGTTTTGGAAGACGACCATGCGGTCGATCCCCGGGCCGCGGACTTCCTTGCCGTCCAGGAAAACGAAGCCGCCGTCGGCCTCTTCGATTCCGGCGATGATGTTGAGCAGGGTCGATTTCCCGCACCCCGAATGCCCCAGAACCGAGAGAAATTCCTTCTCCTGGACGTGAAGCGAGAGGTTTTCGAACACGCAGTGGCGGGTTCCGTTTCCGTGCGCGGGAAAGAATTTGGAGATGGTTTCGACTTCAAGAAGCTTGCCGCGGCTCATCCGCTCCACTCCTATTCGGAATAGGCCATCGCCTTGGCCATCCGGTTGAAGAGAAGATCGAGAATCACCCCGACGCCGCCGATGACCAGGATGGCGAAGATGACGTTGGCGATGGAGAGGTTGTTCCACTCGTTCCAGATGAAATAGCCCAGTCCGAGGGAGCCGAGCAGCGCCTCCGCGGGGACGATGGCCACCCAGGAGCTGCCGATCGAAATCCTCAAGCCCGCGACGATCGTGGGCGCAGCCGCAGGCAGGATCACCTTGAAGAGTTTGGCCGGCCAATTCATCTGCAAAATGTTGGCGACGCTCAGGTAATCCCGTCGGATGTTGGCGACACCGAAGGCCGTGTTGGCGAGCGTGGGCCAGATGCTCGCCATGAAGACGACAAGCAGCGCCGTGATGCCGCTGTCCTGCACGGAGTAGAGCAAAAGAGGCATCCAGGCGATCGGCGAGATGGCCTTGAGAATCTGGATGAACGGGTTGAGCCCTCTGTAGAGGACCGGGTTGTGCCCTAAAACGACCCCGAGGAGGACGGCAACCAGCGTGCCGGCGGAGAAGCCCAGGGTGAGCCGGCCGAGGCTGTACAACGTCAGAAGCCCGATCCCCTTGTCGTTCGGTCCCCGGTCATAGAAGGGGTCGGAGAGAAACTCCCACGACGAGTGGGCCACGGCGATGGGCCCGGGCAAGGAGCCTTTCTTCCCCAACGTGGCGAGCTGCCAGATGGAGAGGAAGCCGATCAGGAAGACAACGAAAACGACCCACCATGCATAGGGTTTGGATGCCGTCATCTTTTCCCCGCCTGTTTTCCGAGACCGCAAAAGGAACGCGTTGCGCGTGTCCAGGCGAAACGGCGGCCCCCAAGCCGAAAACGCCATTCGGCCGGCTCGGGGGTCACCGCCGCCACGAGGTCATTGCCTGCGGATGGCGAAGCTCTGCACGTAGCCTTCCGGATCCGCCGGATCGAAAACCCGCCCCATGATCGTGTGGCGGGCATAGGTCGCCTCCGGCGCGCGATGGCCCAGCTCCTCCATGATCTTCTTGCACTCCGAGGCGAGGTACACCTGCTCGGCGATGGTCTTGTAATCGACCTCTTTGCCGATATAGCCCCAGCGCTTCATCTGCGTCAGGATCCAGACCGCCATGGAGTGCCAGGGGAACGGGTCGAAGTCGATGCGTCGGGGAACATGGAGTGTGTTGCCGAGACCGTCGGGGAACCGGCCGGTAAGCACCTGCTCCACCACTTCGACGGGCTGGTTCAGGTAGTTGCGCGGCGAGATCGCTTTGGCGATCTCGCCGCGGTTTTCCGGTTTCTGGGCAAACAGGATCGATTCCACGATAGCCCGAAAGACCGCCTTGAAGGTGTTGGGCATTTCGGTGGCGAAGGCTTTCGAGGTGGCGAAGGCGCAGCAGGGGTGGCCCTCCCACAACTCGTAGGTGAGCTTGTAGATGAACCCGACATCTTCATAGACCGCGCGCTGGTTGAACGGATCCGGGGCAAGGTAGCCGTCCACGTTCTGGGCCCGCAGGTTGGCCACCATCTCCGGCGGCGGAACGACGCGGATCTTCACCTCTTTGTCAGGGTCCACCCCGCCTTCGGCCAGGTAGTAGCGCAAAAGAAAGTTGTGCATGGAGTAGTCAAAGGGCACGCAGAATGTGAAGCCCTTCATGTCCCGCGGGCCTTGGACGCCCCGATGCTTCTTGTGCAAGGTGATGGCCTGGCCATTGATGTTTTCCACGGCGGGCATGAGAAACGGCATCTCCGGGGCGCCGGCCCCGAGGCTCAGGGCGAGCGGCATCGGCGAAAGCATATGGGCGCAATCGACCTGCCGGGAGACGGCCCAATCGCGGATCATGGCCCAGCCCGAGGCCTTTTCCACGCGGGTCCCCTGAAGCCCGTGCTTTTCATAGAAGCCCATGGGTTCGGCCATGATGAGGGGGGTGGCGCAGGTGATCGGGATGAAGCCGATTTTGAGGGCCTTCTTTTCCAGAGGCCCGGTGGTCTCCTTGGCGAAGGCCTTGGCCGCGTCGAGCGGAAAGACGCTGGCGATGATTCCCATGGCGGCCGAGGTGCCAAGCGTTTTCAAGAAATTTCGCCGCGTCACCTCGTTGAAGCCGAAAATCGATTTGACCACCGCATGCTCGATGACGCGGTCCATGAGATCCTCCGCGGTCGCCGGCTCCCCGGGGTTTGAACCCGGGCATGCAGGGAGTGTCGCATCGCAGTGGGGCTTCGGGACGGAAGGGGCCGGCGCCTCGCTGGCCCAGATGGGGTCGTTGCTGCACATGAAAAAGTCTCCTTACAAGCCGATGCCTACCATTTTCGGTAGGGTAGGAATTTTCCGTCCAGGGTCACCACGACCCGGTCGCCCTTCGGGTCGGGCTTCTTGCGGATGTCCATCTCAAAGTCGATGGCGCTCATGATGCCGTCACCGAATTTTTCGTGGATGATCTCTTTGATTGTGGTGCCGTAAACCTGCAGGATTTCGTAAAACCGGTAAATCAAGGGATCCACCGGTACGGTCTCCTCGAGCGATCCCTTCATCGGGCACTGCTGCAAGGCCCAGGCGACTTCAGCGTCCAGGCCCAGGATCTTCGTCGCCTTGAAGGCTTCCTCGCGTCCCATGCTCGCCTGGCCAAGCAGCGCAGCGGTAACCCAGATCTCATGGCGTCCGACAGCGGCGGCGATCTGGTCCCAGGTGAGTCCTTTTTCCTTCTTGGCCTTCAGGATCGCTGCGGTGGCTTGTTTCCTCTCCATCGTGGCCGTGCTCCTTTCCTTTCTCAAATGGGCTTCATGGGCTCATGAAGCGATCGGTGAAGGCCATGAGCAGATCGAATGCCAGAAGGGTGTCGGGAGGACCCCTGAGTCAGAAAACCCAATGGAACCGGCGGGGTGAAAACGAGAAAGGCGCCTTCCGAGAGAAACCGCCAGGTCAAAAAAAGTGACATTATTGATTTATCAAAATCCATATTTTTCAAATTTGTGCTATATAGGGGACGTCCATTGTTTTATTGGTAAATGAACCGCCGCAGCCATGCGCCTCATCGTCGCTTGATTGGGCTTTTCCCCAATACGGCCGAAAACAGCGGAAAGCCGTACGCGCGGGGAGATCGAGGCCCCAAGCCGCAGCCTGCCCGAAAACGCAATTTTCTTGGGGTGACCGGAAAAGAACCCCGATACGGGGGACCTTATCCGCCGGGTCGGGAGAGTGGCCTTGCCCTTCGAGGTCGCAGGCGGGCGCCTGCGGCGGCCGCCCGGAGGATCGCCCGCGCAAATGCGCGGTGAGCCGGTGGGAATAAGTTCAAAGCAATATAAAAATGAACGTCCCCTTTTTTAGGAGGGTGTCGATGAACCGCCGGTGGATCTCTTCCCCCAGCCGCCGCCGCGGGATCACGATGGAATAGGCGCCGTCGATCGCCACGAAGGTGCGCTCCGGGGTGACTTCGATCCCGCTCACGCGGCTCCAGGCGGTGAACGTTTTCGAGCCGCCGACCTCCACCT
The DNA here is from genome assembly GCA_020725555.1 of Desulfatibacillum sp. Lineage (GTDB taxonomy): Bacteria > Desulfobacterota > Desulfobacteria > Desulfobacterales > SpSt-501 > SpSt-501. The sequence continues at coordinate 32,016 of DYEU01000008.1, read as the reverse complement.
CCAAGCCCTCCGGGGTCGCCCGCAGCCGTCGCGGGGCCAGGGCCTTGGGATGGAGGCGCGCCGAGACGATGTGGCGCAGGGTTCGCCCGACCAGCCAGCGGTCGTAGTAGGGGTAGAGCACCAGAAAGAAGAGGGCGAAGGCGCCGAGGTAGAGGGCGGGGAATTTCAGCGACAGATGCACGAAGAGGAAAACGGCCGCAGCCCCCATGAGCAGCGTGGCGCCGAGCCACCGGATGCGGTAGCGGCGGCGGAGGGCGGGCGAGTGCAGCATGTGCTGCCGCGCCAGGGCGACGAGGTCTTCCTCATCCAGCGCGAACACGACTTCCACCGAATCCCTTCCTGCCGCGAAAGCCCCCCGTATCCGGTTTCCGCCATTCCCGGCGGAGGCGGGGTGCGGCCCGCGGAGAGGACCCCGGCCGGACGTCGATTGCCCGAGACGTCGCGCCGGGATCCCCTGCCGCCGCCCTCAGCGCGGGAACCCCTGGATGCGCAGGCACACTTCGGCAATCACGGCTGCGCTGAAGAAAACCGCAAACAGGGTGATCAAGGCGGCCACGACGATCCGCCAGCCCTGCTTCCGGAAGGCATCCAGGTCCTTGGCGATCGACAGGCTGGTGAAGGCGATGATGGGGGTCGCCAGCGCCAGGAAGTTGACCTTGCCGACGGCAGCCAGGATTTCCTTGGAGTAGGGCATCCCCGGCATCGTGAGAATGAGCGAGATGGTGCCGACGTAGGCGATGGTCGGGATGTAGACCGGCACGAAGCGGGCGAGCAGGACGCCGACCACGGAGACGGCGAAGATGAAGATCATCCCGGGCAGGGCGGTCAGGGGATCGACCTTGGTGGCGACCCAGTTGCCGATGAGCGTCAGGATGCAGATCAGCACGAGGTGGAGGAAGGTGAAGGCGAGGTCGATTTTGGGCCGCTCCTGTTTTTGCGTCAGGGAAAAGGTCTTCGTGCCGGGCTCCTTCTTCTTGCCCATCAGGCGATAGATCCACTCGGCAAACGGCAGGCCGATCAACCAGGAGGCGTACAGCCCCGTGATGCCGGTGATCAGGTTGCTGGCGGCGGCAAAGGCGAGAATCTGGTCCTTGTACTGGGGCAGGGCTTCGCCCAGGGTCGCCGCGCCGGCGGTCATCATGCTGGCGCTGCCGATGCCCATGGCCATGGCCAGCGCCAGCGGGTGAAAGACGGCCGGCGCGGTCAGGGCGAAGACGCTGCCGAGAATGCTGAAGAAGGCCGTTCCCAGCACGGTGCCGGTGATGTAGGTCCCGACCACGCCCCGGCCTTCCGGGGAGTCCAGGCCGTAGATGTCGGCGATGAGGCTCAGGTTGGGCTCCCGGGCGACGGAGTAGCAGGCGCCGATGACCTCCCGCCGCAACCCCAGCAGGATGGCGATCGGCATGGCCATGACGATCGCGCCCCAGTTGTTGCCGGCCTCCTGCAAAATCAGGGCGACGCCGGCCTGGAGCAGTTTGGGGACGTTGGGCCCGACCAGCGTGCCGTAGCGCACCATCAAGGGGTACGTGGCGGTCAGGATGATGCCGGCCGCCCAGGCGGAGTCGCTCAGGGTGTAGACCCTGACCCAGCGCCCGGCGGCCTGGGGGGCGAAGAGGACCGCGAGCCAGATGGTGTGCACGAAGGGAACCAGCAGGATCGTGATTTTTTCGATGGGGGTCCAGCGGATGAAACCGATCAGCTCGGCTAAGACGACCAGAACGAGCGCGACGGCATAGACCTTGACCAGCTGGGAGGACACCAGGCTCCGGGATGCCGGTGAGGGGGATTGAGCGGTTTCGGCCATGGGAGAACCTCCTTTTGCGTTCGCGTGCGCTTCAGCGGCTCAAACGCTCCATCAGCTCGAGGTAGGCGGCCTTGGTCAGCCGCGGCGTGAAGCCCTGCTTCACGCGGCGGGCCTCGGCACCTCCGTCGCCCAGCAGATCGACGACACACAGGGCCATGAGCTTGGCCGGCAGCACGACGGCGGCCTCGTAATCGGTGATCGTGAATTCGGCGGTGTGCAGGTGGCCTTTCGTTCCGGTCACAAAGGGGTGGATGACGGGGATCAGGTGCGAAAGATCGCCGACATCGAAGGATCCGCCCATGAAGCCCGCCTCCAGCGCGCCCCGGTCGCCGAGCAGCTCCCGGCCGTTGCGGCAGGCGATTTCGGTGAGGGTGGGGTCCTGGAAGATCGGCAGGTAGCCGGGGACGTTGGTGATGCGCGTTGCGGCGCCGACGGCGTCGCCCCCGGCGCGGAAGGCCTTGTCCACCTTGGCCGAGGCATCGAGGATGGCCTCCAGCGTCTTGCCGCGCACGTAGGTCTCGAGGCGCACGTCCGCGGGGACGACGTTGACCACGTCCCCGCCCTTGGTGATGATTGGGTGGACCCGCACCGCATCCTCGTCCCGGAAGGTCTCCCGCTGGGCGTGGACCGCCATGATGCCGAGGCAGGCGGCGTTCAAGGCGTTGACCCCGCGGTGGGGCGCGGCCCCGGCGTGCGCGGGTTTGCCCTCGTAGCGGATGAATTTGGCCATGAAGCCGTTGCCCGTGGCGTTCATCAGAAAGGCCGGCTCGGCCGTGTCGGCGAAGGCGTGCACCATCATGGCCGCATCCACGTCGTCGAAATAGCCCAGGCGGATCAGTTCCTGCTTGCCGCCGAGGAAGCCGATTTTCCCCGCGGCCTTGAGCCCCAGCCGGTACTCGATCTCGAGGAATTCCTCCGCCGGGCAGCCCAGGAAGCGCACCGCCCCGGCCAGGAACGCGGCGGCCCCCGCCCCGACCAGCCCCATGGCGGCACCCAGCATGCTCGCCACCTGGATGTGGTGGCCGCAGAGATGGGCGGCCCCGGTGGCCGGGTCGGCGACGGGCGAGCTCTTCTCCACGACCGAATCGAGCTCGCCCATGACCACCACCGTGGGGCCCGCGGATTTTCCGGACAGCGTGCCCTCGACCCCGGTGAGGGCAAGCCCCGCCCGGACGGGCAGGCCGAGCTTCTCGAGTTCCTCCTTGACCAAGGCCGCGGTCTTGACCTCGCGGTACCCCAGCTCGGGGTGCCCGAGCATGCGGCGGGCGATCGCGATCATGTCGGCCCGGCGGCGGTCGATGTGCTCGCAGACCCTGTGTTTCAGCGCTTGCTTGTCCATCCCCATCCCCTGCCTCGGCGGTCATCCGCCGAGCAGCTCGAGTGCGGCATAGAGGTAAAGGCGGGCGGCGCCCAGGACGTCCTCCAGTTCCACGAACTCGCAGGTGGTGTGGGCCTGGCGGATCGACCCCGGGCCGCAGATCACGGTGGGAAACCCCATGTAGGGCGCATCCGAACCCGCCACGAAGGCCTCGACCCCGGGGTCGTGGCCGAAGATCGCTTCGTGGCCCTTCCGCAGCGCCGCCACGACCGGCTCCTCGGGGGAGATGTCGTTGGGGGCGATCAGCCAGGTGGGCGCGGTGATCTCGTAGGCGAAATCCGGGTCTCCGGCCGCAGCCCGCCGGATGCGCGCGTGCAGTTCGGCGTAGACGCTCTCTTGGGATTCGCCCGGAAGCGTGCGGCGGTCCACCTCGAGCTCGCAATGGTCCGGCACCATGTTGACCTGCACCCCCCCGCGGATCACTCCCGGCGTAAAGCGCCCCTGGCCGCAGAGGGGGTGGCCCGGCCTGGCGAGCAGCTCCGCGTTGTAGTCGCCGAAGGCCTGGATGACCTTCGCCATCTTTTCGATGGCGTTGACCCCGGTTTCGGGCACGCTCGAATGCGCGGCCCGGCCGCGGGTGATGATCTTGGTGCTCACCCGGCCTTTGTTCGCGGGGCAGACCCTGAGGCGGGTAGGCTCCCCGATGATGCCCTGGTCGGCCATGCGGCCGGAGCGGCCGATCGCCTTGGAGCCGAGCATCTGGTATTCCTCGTCGACGATGCCGCAGACGATCAGGTTGCCCTCAAGGCGGACACCGGCATCCCGCAGCGCCTTGAGGACCCCGAGATAGGCGGCCAGCGCCGCCTTCATGTCGCAGGACCCACGCCCGTGGAGGCGGCCGTTTTCGATCCTCACCGCGTAGGCATCCGCATAGCCGTCGGTGCGGGCGGTGTCCATGTGACCGGCGAGCATGAGCGTGGTGCGGCCCTGTTTCCCCTTGAGCAGACCGAACACGTTCGGCCGGCCGGGCCGCACCTCGCGGGCTTCGACCGCCGCTCCCAGATCGCTCAGGCGGCCGGCCAGGTAGTCGGCCATCTCTTGCTCGCGAAATCCTTCCCGCGGTGGTTCGTCGAAGGGGTTTTCGCTGCGGATCAGGATCATTTCCCGCAGCACCCGAACCATCCACTCGCCGTCGATGGCGGGCTGCAGCGCCGCGAAGAGGTCCGGCTTCACGCGACTTCCTCCCGGTTGGGCTGAAGGGGAAAGCGCCGGCACAGGCCGCGGACCTCCCGCCGCACCGCTTGCTGCACGGACCGGTCCTCGGGCCTGGAAAGAATGCGGTCGATCCAACCGGCGATGTGCCGCGTCTCTTCCTCCCCCATCCCGCGCGTGCAGATCCCGGGGGTCCCGAAACGCAGGCCGCTCGTCACCTGAGTCGATTCCGGGTCGAAGGGGATGACGTTTCGGTTGCCGAGGATCCCGGCCGCCTCGAGCGCCGCTTCGGCCCGGTCGCCCGTCAGCCCTTTGCCGCGCAGGTCGATGAGGACCAGGTGGTTGTCGGTTCCGCCGCTGACCGGGCGATAGCCCCTGCGGCTAAGTTCCGCGGCGAGCAACGCCGCGGTCTTGAGCGTGCGCGCCTGGACCGCGCGGAATTCCTCCTGTGCGGCCCGATGGAAGCAGACGGCCTTGGCGGCGACGAGCGAGAGCGTCGGGGTCCCCTGGGTCCCGGGGAAGATGGAGCGGTCGACCTGCCGGGCGAACTCCGCCGGGCAGAGAATCACGCCGCCGTGCGGCCCCATCAGGGTCTTGTAGGTGGTGAAGGTCACGAAGTGGGCGTGCGGCACGGGGCTCGGGATGACCCGCGCCGCAACCAGCCCCGCGATGTGCGCCATGTCCACCAAGAGATAGGCGGAGACCTCGTCGGCGATCGCCCGCAGGGCTGGGTAATCGATCAGGCGCGGGTAGGAGCTCGCCCCGGCCACGAGCATCCGGGGCCGCAGGCGCAGCGCCTGCTCGCGGATGGCGTCGTAGTCGAGCCGCTCGGTGCCGGGGCTGACCCCGTAGTGCGCCGCCTGGAAGATGCGGCCGGTGATCGAGGCGGCGTCGCCGTGCGAAAGATGGCCGCCGTGGCTGAGTTTCATCGAGAGAATCGTGTCCCCGGGTTTCAGCACCGCCCCGTAGACCGCGAGGTTGGCGTTGACTCCCGAATGCGGCTGCACGTTGGCGTGGCCCGCGCCGAAAAGCGCCTTGGCGCGGTCGACGGCCAGCTGCTCCAGCTCGTCCGCCACCCCGCAGCCGGTGTGGTAGCGCCGCCCCGGGTAGCCCTCGGCCGTCTTGTTGTTGAAGCACGAGCCCAAGGCTTCCAGGACGGCTGCGGGAGCGGTGTTCTCCGCGGCGATGAGGTTCAGGGTGGACTCCTGGCGCTCGCGTTCGGCGTCGATCAGGGAGGCCACCGCCGGGTCGGCGTGCTGCAGGGACGAGGAGGTGTTTTCTTTCATGGAAAAGCCCGCGACGGTTTCCGCCCGGATGAGGTAGTCGACGGCCACCGCTTTGTCAACCCAATAGGGGACGTCCATTGTTTTATTGGTATTGGTCGCCCCACGGCGATTCGCCGTTTCGAGCTTCCCTGCGGCTTTCGCGACCGGGTCGAGAAGAAACGGCTGGGGGCGCTGCGAGGCGGGCGGCGCGGCATCGGCAAGGAACGCCTTACCCCGGGTGACAGCAACAAAAAGCCGTTGTATGAACGAAAAGCGGCGGTGTGATGAATCCTTGCCGTGCGCTTTGGGGGGAGGGCCTGTGGCCGCCGCCGCGACGGCTTCCCCCGGTGAGCGGAGAAGGGGGGCTTTTGCAAGAAAACAATATCACAATGGACGTACCCTCTTGGATGCGGGAGAGCGGGGTGGTGCTCTGGGGGGTGGCCGACCTCGCGGGGATCGACACCCCGCGGGATGAATGCGGGCGGGGTTTTCCCCGGGCCGTCTCGTTTGCCCTGCCGGTTGCGCCGGAAATCATGGCCGGCATCCGCAACGGACCGACCCCGGCCTACGCCGCGGAGTACACGCGCCTCAACCGGCGGATCGACGAGCTCTCCGGCGCGCTGGCCTCCGCCATCGGCTCCGCGGGCTTCCGCGCCCGCGCCCTCGCCTCCTCGAAACGCACCGACCCCGTGCGGCTGCGGGGGGACTTTCCGCACAAGACGGCGGCCACCCGGGCGGGGCTGGGTTGGGTCGGACGGCATGGCCAGCTGATCACCCGCCCCTTCGGTCCCTGGGTGCGTTTGGGGACGGTGTTCACCGACTGGGAGCTTCGCCCCGCAACCCCCGTGGAGCGAAGTTATTGCGGCACCTGCCGGATCTGTGTCGAGGCCTGCCCGGCCTCGGCGCTCAAGGGGACGGCCTGGCGGCCCGGAGTCCCCCGGGAGGAGATTCTCGATGCATTTGCCTGCGACCAGTTCAAGAGGGAACGCTATGCCCACCTGAACGAGGGCCGCAACTGCGGCATCTGCGCCGCGGTCTGCCCATACGGAGGCCGCACCCTGAATCGGCCGTTTCCAATCCCGCCCAACCGCTGATAATGATAAACCAATGGACGTCCCCTTCCCGTTCCCTTCATGGAAGGGCCGCCGGGTTGGCCGGGCCTTCGGCTTCCGCTCCGCCGAGGGCGGCATACAGGCGGACGCGGCTGACCCGTTCCGCCTGGCGCAGGGCGACGAGCCCCTGCTCCGCGGCGAAGAGCGTGCGCTGGGCGTCGAGGACGCTCAGGGTGCTGTCGATCCCGCGCTCGAAGCGATGCCGCGCCAGGCGGTAGGTTTCGGCGGCGGCCGCGACGAGCGCCCGCTGGGCGGCGATCTGCGCCGCGATCGTCTGGCGCACGGCGAGGGTGTCGGCGACTTCGCGAAACGCGCCCTGGATCGCCTGCTCGTACTGCGCAAGCGCGATTTCCCGCTCGGTCCGGCTCACCCGCAGGGCGGCCCACAGCCGGGTGTCGAAGAGAGGGAGCGCGGCCTGCGGCTGGAAGAGCCACGTGCCTGTCCCCGAGGCGAAAAGCCGCGAGAGCTCGTCGCTTGCGGTCCCCAGGAGAGTCGTCAGGGAGATGCGCGGGAAGAGGGCGGCCCGGGCGGCGCCGATCGAGGCATAGGCCGCCTTGAGGCGGTGTTCCGCGGCCAGGACGTCCGGCCTCTTGAGCAGCACCTCCGAGGGGATCCCGGGGGCCACCTCCCGCGGCGGGAGAACGCGTTCCAGGTCGGCCGGAAGCCACTCCTCGGGAACCGGCCGCCCCGCCAGGAGATCCAGGGCGTTTCGGCCCTGGGCCTCGAGCTGCGTGTACCGCGCCACGTCGAGCCGGGCCGTTTCGAGCGGGATTTCCGCGCGCCGGACGTCGAGCCGGGTGGCGAGGCCCACCTCGAAGCGCCGTTGGACCAGGGAGAAGGCGGATTGCTGGGTTTCGAGGGTCGAGCGGGCGAGCGCGAGGCTCTCCCGGTCGGCGGCGAGCGAGAAGTAGACGCGCGCCACCTCGGCGATCAGGGCGAGTTCGACCCCGCGGCGGGCCTCGGCGGTCGCGAAGAACCCCTCGAGCGCCTGTTCCGAGAGGCTGCGGATGCGGCCGAAGAGATCGATCTCCCAGGCCGCCACCCCGAGGTTCGCCGAGTACTGCGTGATCGTCCGGGGCTGGCCGGGTTGGAGCAGGTCCTCGGAGCGGCGCAGGCGGTTCGCCTCGGCCTGGGCGCCCAGCGCAGGGTAGAGCTCGCCGCGCTGGATGCCGTAGATCCCCCGCGCCCGCTCGACGTTCAGCGCGGCGATCCGCAGGTCGCGGTTGTTCTCAAGCGCCATCTCGATCACCCGCTGCAGGCGCGCATCCGGCAAGAGCTGCCGCCAGGAGAGATCCCCCGCCTCCGGAGTCCCGGCCGGCAGCACGGGCCCCTGGGCCGCCTCGGGCCAGGTCGCGGTCACGGGGGCCTCCGGCCGGCGGTATGCGGGGGTGAACGTGCAGCCGGCCAGCCAGGCGAGGCAGGCGGCGGCCGCCCAGAACGTCTTGATCCGGCTACTCATAGACCTTTCCCTCAACCGCGGCGGCCGCGGGGGCGGAGGAGATCGGTCGGCCGCGCCGGCCGAACACGCGGGTGATCATCACGTAAAACAGCGGGGCGAAGAACACGACCAGCACCGTCGAGGTCACCATGCCGCCTAAGACCGCAATCCCGATCGCCCCCTGGGCGCCCGAGCCGGCCCCGGTCGCGAGCGCAAGCGGCAGCACCCCGAAGCCGAAGGCGAGCGAGGTCATCACGATCGGCCTGAGCCGCAGCTTCGACCCCTCGAGCGTGGCCGCGATCAGCCCCGCACCCGCTTCGGCCCGCGCCTTGGCGAACTGCACGATCAGGATCGCGTTCTTCGCGGTGAGCCCGAGGGTGGTCAGCATGCCGATCTGGAAGTAGACGTCGCTCGGGAGCCCCTTGGCGCTCGAGGCGATCACGCCGCCGATCACCCCGAGGGGGAAGGTGAGCAGGATCGCGATCGGGACGGGCCAGCTCTCGTAGAGCGCGGCCAGGCAGAGAAAGATCACGAAGATCGAGAAGGCGTAGAGCAGCGGGGCCTGCGCCCGGGCCATGCGCTCCTGGTAGGAGATCCCCGTCCAGTCGTAGCCCACGTTCTGCGGCAGCCGCGAGACGATCTCCTCCATCGCCGCCATCGCCTCGCCGGTGCTGTAGCCCGGTGCAGGCTCGCCCCAAAGGTTGATCGAGGGAAAGCCGTTGTAGCGCTGCAGCTGCGGGGAACCCTCGACCCAGCGGCCCGCGGCGAAGGAGGAAAAGGGGACCATCTTCCCCTCCCGGTTTCTCACGTGGATCTTCTCGAGGTCCGACGGGAGCATGCGGTGGGGCGCATCGGCCTGGACGAAGACCTTCTTCACCCGGCCGGCCTGGATGAAGTCGTTCACGTAGGCTCCCCCGAAGGCGGCCGAAAGGGTGGTGTGGACGGTGGCGATCGACAGGCCGAGTGCGCCCGCCTTGTCCCAGTCGACGTCGATGCGGTACTCGGCCGCATCCTCCATCCCGTTCGGCCGCACCCCGCGCAGCCGCGGGTCGCGCGCGGCCATGCCGAGGATCTGGTTGCGCGCGGCCATGAGCTGCGCGTGGCCGAGGCCGTTGCGGTCCTGGAGCTGGAAGTCGAACCCGGTGGCGTTGCCGAGCTCGATCACCGCGGGCGGCGGGAAGGCGAAGACCATGGCCCCCGGGATGCGCGAGAAGGCGGCCATGGCGCGCGCGGCCACGGCCTTGACGCGCAGGTCGGGACGCCGCCGGAGATCCCAGTCGCGGAGCTTGGTGAACCCCAGCCCCACGTTCTGCCCCTGGCCGGAGAATCCCACGCCGGCCACCCCGAGGAAGGATTCGACGGCCTCCGGCTCCTTCTCCTGGAAGTGGGCTAGGACGCGCTCGAGGACGGCCTGCGTCTGCTCGAGGGTCGCCCCCGGCGGCAGCACCGCCTGGACCATGAGGATCCCCTGATCCTCCTCGGGGAGGTAGGCCGTGGGCATGCGGAAGAACAGGGCCCCCAGGGCGGCGACGATCAGGAGATAGGCAAAGACGTAGCGCAGCCTGCGGGCGAGCACGTGCCCGACCGCGCGCACGTAGAGATCGCGCAGGCGGAAGAAGCTGCGGTCGAACCACAGGAAAAACGGCCGCAACAACCAGATCGCCCCGGATGCGGACTCGTGGCCGCCGGCTACGGGCTTGAGGAGCTGGGCGCAGAGCACCGGCGTCAGGATCAGGGCCACGACGACCGAGAGCAGCATGGCCGCGGCCACCGTCAGCGAGAACTGCCGGTAGATCACGCCGGTCGAGCCGCCGAAGAAGGCCATGGGCAGAAAGACGGCCGCGAGCACGACCCCGATACCGATCAGGGCGGGGGTGATCTGGTCCATGGAGCGGGCGGCCGCCTTCTTGGGCGGGAGGCCCTCCTCGCGCATCAAGCGCTCGACGTTCTCCACGACCACGATCGCGTCGTCCACGAGCAGGCCGATCGCCAGCACCATGGCGAACATGGTGAGCATGTTGATCGAAAAGCCGAAGAGCGCGAGCACGGCGAAGGTGCCGAGCAGCACGACGGGGACGGTGATCGTGGGGATGAAGGTCGCGCGGAAGGTCCCCAGGAAGAGCCACATGATGAGGAAGACCAGGATCACCGCCTCGACCAGGGTCTTCACCACCTCCCGAATCGCGACCTGGGTGAAGGGGGTCGTGTCGTAGGGGTAGATCACCTTCACGCCGGGGGGGAAGTAGCGGCTCATCTCGGCGAGCTTCGACTTCACGTTGTCCGCCGTCTCGAGCGCGTTGGCGCCCGCGGCTTGGCGGATCGCGAGCGCGGCCGTGGGCCGGCCGTTGTAGAGGGCGACGACGTCGTAGCGCTCGGTGCCGAGCTCGGTGCGGCCGAGATCGCGAATGCGCACGACGGAGCCGTCGGGCCGGATCCTCACCGGGATGGCCGCGAACTCCTCCGGGGTCTGCAGCAGGTGCTGGACGACGATCGCCGCGTTCATCTGCTGGCCGGGGGTCGCGGGCATGCCGCCGAACTGTCCGGCCGAGACCTCGACGTTGTAGGCGCGCAGGGCGAGGATCACCTCCTCGAGCGTGAGCTGGAAGCTCGTCAGCCGGTCGGGGTCGATCCAGACGCGCATGGCGTACTGGGTCCCGAAGTTTTCCACCTCCCCCACGCCGGGGACGCGCGAGAGGATCTTCTCGAGATTGGACTGCGCGAAATCCCGCAGGTCGTCCCCGCTCAGGCGGCCGTCCTCGGAGACCAGCCCCACGATCATGAGGTAGTTGCGGGTCGACTTGCTTACCTTGACGCCCTGCCGCTGGACGACCTCGGGGAGGCTCGCGAGAGCGAGCTGGAGCTTGTTTTGCACCTTGGCCCAGGCGATGTCGGGGTCGGTGCCGGGGGCGAAGGTGAGCTCGATGCGCGAGGCGCCGGAGGAGGAGCTCGTGCCCGAGAGGTAGAGCATATTGTCCAGACCCGTCATCTTCTGCTCGATGATCTGGGTCACGGTGTTTTCGACCGTCTCGGCCGAGGCCCCGGGGAAGAAGGCGTCGATGGCGATCGAGGGCGGAGCGATCGGCGGGTACTGGGCGACGGGCAGCCGGTAGATGGCCAGAGCCCCCGCCGCCATCATGGCGACGGCGATCACCCAGGCGAAGACCGGACGGTCGAGGAAAAAGCGCGAAAGCATTGCCGCCCCCTTTTACTTCGAAGCCGGCGGGGCGGATGCGCCTGCAGGCGGCGCGTCCGCCCGGGGGGAGGCTTCGCGCACCGTGACCGGGGTCCCGGGCCGCAGCATGCGCAGGGCCTGGAGTCCCTCCACGATCAGCCGGTCCCCCGCCGCCAGCCCCGAGGTGACGAGCCAGTCGCTTCCGATTTCACGCTCGAGGACGAGGGGGCGGATTTCGACCTTGCCCCCGGCGTCGACCACGTAGGCGAAGGGCTCGCCCTTGGGGTTGCGCTGGATCCCCGGCTGGGGGGCGAGGATCGCCTGCTCCAGGACCCCCTCGTGGATCTCGGCCCGGACGAACATCCCCGGCAGGAGGACCCCCTGGGGGTTGGGAAAGACCATGCGCAGGGTGACCGCGCCGGTTGCGGGGTCGACGGTGATGTCCCGGAACTGGAGGCTCCCCTCGTGGGGGTAGGGGGTGCCGTCCTCGAGGAAGAGGCGCACCGCGTGCCGGGCCTGGGGGTCCGGCTTCAGCCGGCCCGCCGCGAGGCGGCGGTTCAAGCGCAGGAGCTCGGCCGAGGACTGCGGCACATCGACGTAAATCGGGTCGATCTGCTGGATCGTCGCCAGCGGCAACGGCTGGTAGGCGGTCACGATGGCCCCGTCGGTGATGCTCGATTTGCCGATGCGGCCGGCGATGGGGGCGGTGATCTGCGTGTAGCCGAGATGGATGCGCGCGGTTTCGACCTGGGCTTGCCAGTAGGCGATCTCCGCGGTCGCCTGCTTCAGCGCGGCGGAGACGTCGTCGTAGTCCTGCCGGCTGACCGCGCCTTCCTCGAGCAGCGCCCGCAGGCGCTCCTCGCGCGCGCGGACGGCGGGCAGGTTCGCCTCGGCGCGGCCCAGAGCGGCGCGCGCGTTGTCGAGCGCGGCCTGGAAGGGGGCGGGATCGATGCGGTAGAGGACCTGGCCTTCCTTGACCTCGGAGCCCTCCTCGAACAGACGCCGGAGCACCAGGCCGTTCACCTGGGGCCGGATTTCGGCGATGCGGAAGGCCGAGGTGCGGCCGGGCAGGACGGTCGTGAGCGCCAGGCGCCGCGGCTCGAGGGTGACGACGGACACCTGCGGCGCCTGGGGGCTGGCGGCGCCCGGGCCCGGGGGCTTGCCCGCCCCCTCGGGGCTGCAGGCGGCCAGAAGGGCGATCAGAACGATGAGGGCTCGGGGGTTCATGCGCATTCCTTAGGTTCTCTTTTTGCCGGAATCTCGGGGGGCGAACGCGCGCAAAAAGCAGTCCACCACCGCTTCGGTTTTGTGGTCCCCGGCGGGGTGCTTCCCGGCGGGGGCGAGCAGCCGGCGCAGCCGGTCGAACTCGATCAGCATGGCGATCAGCATCTCGGCCGCGAAGGCCGGGTCGTCGCGGCGGAGCAGGCCTTTCCTCATCGCCGCCGCGAGGACCTCCGCCAGCCGCTCCCGCGTGGCGACCGGCCCCTCGGCGAAGAAATGGCCGGCGAGCTCCGGGAAGGTGGCCGCCTCGGCGACGAGGGTGCGGTAGACCGCGATGCCGTCCGGGCTGAGCACCCGCTCGCGCAGCGCGCGGCCGAAGGCGATGAGGGTTTCGCGCAGGGACTCCCCGCCTTCGAGGGTGACCAGGATCGAGCGCGTGGCGTGCCGCACCACCTCGCCGAAGAGGAGCTTTTTCCCCGGGAAGTGGTTGTAGAGCGTCTGCCGCACAACCCCGGCGCGTGCGGCGACCTCCTCGAGGCTTGCGCGGTAGCCCCTCTCGCGGAAGGCCTCCCAGGCCGCCCTCACGATGCGCGGCCGCGTCGCCGCGGTCCTGCCGTTCGCCTGTCCCGTCATGGCGGGCGCCTTCTACCCTGTCTGGACTGGACTGTCCAGTCCAAAATAAAAAAATGAGGGACGTCCATTCTGATATCATTACGTGGGGTCTGCCTCCCGGGTCCGGCTCGACCGGCAGGAGGCCTCACTCCCGGGTGGCGCCCACCCGCTGCAGGGAGAGCTGTTCGGCGGGGGTGAAGATGCGCGTGCGCAGAAGGAGCGCCGCAACCAGCGCCGTGATGGCGGATGCCGCAAAGATCATGGCCATCACGATGAACTGGTAGATGCCGGCGAAGACCGGGTTCGCCCCCGAGACGATCATGCCCGCCATCATCCCCGGCACCCAGACGATGCCGAGCGACTTGAGCGCGTCGAGCCGCGGGATGAGGCTGGCGTAGACGGCGCTTCGGACCTGGGCCGCGACCGCCTTCGCCGGTGCTGCGCCGAGCGCAAGGGCCGCCTCGACGAGACCCTTCCGGGCGGCGACCTCGGCGCGAAAGCGCTCGGCCGCCTGGGAAGCCGAGGTCATGGCGCTCGCGATCACCATGCTGCCGACCGGCACGAGGGTGGCGAGCTCCGCAGACACGGCCCCGATCGCGGCCATCGCCGCGATCGTCGTGCCCGACCCGGCGGCCACCGCAAGGAAGCAGACCCGGAAGGCGCCGGGGATGCCCCCCGTGCGCCGCGAGGCGATCGCGGCCGCCGCGATCGTCATCGCGAGCAGGATCAGGATCCCCACCCCGAACCCGCGGTGCAGCACCAGCGCGAGGACGACGCCGACCAGGGCGATTTGCAGAAACCCGCGAAGGAGCGAAACGACCGTTTCGCGCTCCACGCGCACGGCGGCCCTTCGGCAGAGCCCCATCACGGCGAGGCAGAGAGCGGCCGCTCCGCCGGCCTGAAGCAGAACCCCCGTCAAGTCCTCGCAACCGGCGAGGGCGAGCTCATTTCCCATGGAGCAGCTCCTGCGGCGTGCCGACCGCTTTGATCCGGCCCGCCTCGAGGATCACGACGCGGCCGGCCAGGCGGGCGGCCTGGGGCAGATCGTGGGTCACGATGATGCAGGTCATCGAGCGTTCGCGGATGATTTCGAGAACCAGCGCTTCGATCCCCCGCTCGGCCTCGTCGTCCAGCGCCGAGGTGGGCTCATCCAAGAGGAGCACCTCGGGATCGTTCGCGAGCGTCCGTGCGAGCGAGACGCGTTGGGCCTCCCCGCCGGAAAGATGCCCCGCATCGCGGGGGGCGTAGCCGGCAAGGCCCACCCGCTCGAGGAGGGCTTCGATTTGGCCGGTCGAAAGCGGCGCATTGCGCTGGCGTGGGCCGAAGCCGACGTTTTCCGAGACGGTGCCGGGGAAGAGATGGGGCGCCTGCATGACCATCCCGACCCGCCGCCTGAGCTCCCGAGGAGGGATTTCGCGGTAATCGAGACCGTTCAGATACACCGTGCCTGCCGTCGGCTCATCGAGGCGGTTGAGCAGGCGCAGCAGGGAAGATTTCCCGGAGCCGCTCGGCCCGATCACGGCCAGCACCTCGCCCTGCTGCACCCCGAGGTGGATGTCATGCAGGAGGGGCTTTCCAGTCACCTCGCGGCCCAGTCCGCGGGCCTCGAGCTTGAGGGGAAGACGGGGTCCGGGGGTCTGCCCACGGCTCGGGCTCATCAGGGCCTCTTCGTCCGGCTTTACGGAAGGGGCGACCCCGGCCGGTCGGGTCGGCTGCTGCCGGCTGGGGAGTGCAGGTCTGGAGATTGCCAAAGCTGCCGCGAAAAGACAAGCGGTTGACCATGGGGCGGCCCGCCGGTAGAGTGACCTTGGCGGGGGTTCGCCGCCCGCGTTTTTCTGGATGGGTTCCCCGTGCGAGTCCGTTTCGTCCCGTGCGGCGAGGGAAGGCCTTATCCCTGGCGGAGGGGGAGACGAGGCGGGCTCCTTGCGCGGTGAGGCGGGGATGAAGGTCACCTTCTTAAAACGGGGCTTTTTGCAACGCCTCTTTGGCATCCCGGCGACTCCCCGGCCCCCCGACCCCCTCGCATGGCGTTTTGAGAACGGCCGGATCACGATCGATCGGAAACGGGCCCCCGAGCTCGCAAGGCCCGGCGGCGCCCTGCGGCTGGAGGGCGGGGGGCTTCCGGTGCGCGTGCTGGTCATCCACGGCGAGGACGGGGCATTTCATGCCTTTCAGAACCGTTGCTCGCACATCGGGCATCGCCGCCTCGACCCCGTGCCGGGAACGCACACGGTCCAGTGCTGCAGCGTGGGCCGCTCCACCTACACCTACGCCGGCCGCAAAATTCACGGCCCACCCACGGGGCCGGTCCCGGTCTACCCGGTCGCGGTGGAAGAGGAGCGGCTGGTCGTTTCCCTCCGCTGATCCGAAGGTAACTAAGTAACTAGGGGACGAGTAACTAGGGGACGTCCATTCATATATTGGTTTCTTCGTGAGCGCTTCGGCTGCTCGTTTTCGAATGCCCCTTCTCGAAGAGACTTGGGGTTGAAGCGGATTCGGCTCGGCCGGCGGTCGGGTGTCGTTCCCGCCGCAAGGCAGCCGTCAAGTGATATAAGAATGGACGTCCCCTAATGGACGTCCCCTAAAAGGAGGGAGCGGTGGCGGATTTTGACGTCGTGGTCGTGGGGTCCGGGACGGCGGGGCAGACGGCGGCTCACGATTTGGCCGCGGCCGGCATGAAGGTCGCCGTGGTCGAAAAGAGCGATCGGCCCGGCGGGGTGTGCGCCCAAAGCGGCTGCCAGCCCAAGAAGTGGTTCTACGAGGCGGCCGAGGCCGTCGCCCGCTGCCAGCATTTGATCGGAAAAGGCATCGCCG
The DNA here is from genome assembly GCA_020725555.1 of Desulfatibacillum sp. Lineage (GTDB taxonomy): Bacteria > Desulfobacterota > Desulfobacteria > Desulfobacterales > SpSt-501 > SpSt-501. The sequence goes on along the minus strand of DYEU01000008.1, from coordinate 16,048 downwards.
CCCCTCCGCGGGCGCTCTGGTCCGAGGTGCTGCGGGAGAAGAACGCCTTCACCGCGGGCGTGCCCGATCGCACCCTCGAGGGGTTCCGCAAGGCCGGGATCGAATTCATCGGCGGGGCTGCCGCCTTCCGGGACCGGGAGGTTCTGCGGGCAGGCGGCCGCGATCTTCGCGCCCGCTACTTCATCCTGGCCGTGGGGGCCCGCCCCATGCACCTATCCATTCCCGGCGCCGAGCACCTGACGACGAGCGAAGCCTGGCTCGAACAGCCGGCTCTTCCCGAGCGGATCGTGTTCGTCGGCGGCGGGTTCATTGCCTTCGAGTTCGCCCATTTTGCAGCCCGCCTCGGGCCGCCGGGCTGCCGGCCATGCATTCTGGAAGCGGCCGCAAGACCGCTCGGGCCTTTCGATGCCGACATGGTCGCGGCCCTGCTGGATGCGACCCGGCAGGCGGGGATCGAGGTCCGCACCCGGGTTCGGATTGAGGCGATCGACAAGGGGGCCGGGGACTTTCGGATCCGCCTGGCGGGAGGCGAAGCGCTTGAGGCGGATCAGGTCGTTCACGGTGCAGGCCGCGTGGCCGACATCGAGGGACTCGATCTCCAGGCGGCCGGCGTTCACCTCACGCGCTCGGGGATCGTCGTGGACGCGGGGATGCGCACCTCGAACCCGAGGGTCTTCGCCGTCGGCGATTGCGCGGCCACGATCCAGCTTGCGCGTGTCGCCGATTTCGAGGCCCATGTGGCGGCAAAAAACATTCTCGCCGCTTCCGGCAAGGGAAAGCCGGAAACGATCGACTACGGCACGGTCCCGGCGATTCTCTTCACCTTTCCCCAGCTCGCCATGGTGGGAAAGACCGAGTCCGCGCTGGCGGACGCCGGGGTCGCCTACCGCAAGAGCTTTGCGCAAAACCTGCGCTGGCCGACCTATCGCCGGGTCGGCCTTGAGCATGCCGCCTACAAGATCCTGGCCGGGGAGGACGGAAGACTCCTTGGGGCGCACTTTCTCTCCGACAGCGCCTCCGGCCTGGTGAACGCCGTGCGCCTGGCCATGCGGAACGGGCTGACGGCAGGCCGCCTCCACGAGCAGAGCATCCTGTCGCCCTATCCCACGCGGGAGAGCGATCTCCTCTACATGCTGGAACCGCTCCGCTGAACCCTCACCCGCGGGGAGCGCCCCGGGAGGCACCCCCCCCGCCGGAGAGGATGCCCAGCGGGCCCGCCGCGGTAAAGCAACGATCCCGCGTTGGGTAAAACCCAGAGCCCCGCGGCCGTGAACGACGCCGGAAGGATTTTACGGGCACCTCCCCGCGCCGCGCCCCCGCGGGTGCCCCCGCCCACGCATTCGAAAGACCCGCGCATGCTCGATCCCGCCTCCGCCAAGCGCAACCCGATGTTCCTTTACCTCGTGGTGCTCACCATCGGCTCCACGGTCGGGCTTCAGACCTGGTCCACGCTGTTCAACAATTTCGCCGTGGACCTCGCTGGCCTGAGCGGCGGCCAGGTGGGGATGATCCAGTCGATCCGCGAAATCCCGGGATTTCTGGCGCTGCTTGCGGTCTTCGTCATCCGCTGGATTCCCGAGCACCGGCTCTCCGCCCTCTCGATTCTGCTGCTCGGAGCCGGCCTGGCGGCGACGGGGTTTTTCCCTTCCTTCGCGGGACTCGCCCTGACGACCCTCGTGAGCAGCTTCGGGTTTCATTACTACGAGACCACGAACATGTCGCTGACGCTGCAGTACTTCAAGAAGCACGAGTCGCCCTGGGTCTTCGGCCGCCTCACCAGCCTGGCCGCGGCGACGAGCATCGCCATCGGGCTTATGATCTGGGGGATGACGGCCTTGCTTCGCTTCGAGCAGGTCTATCTCGTCGTCGGCGTCCTGATCGCCGCCGCCGGCCTGTGGGCCCTCACCCGGGATCCCTCCGACCCCCAGGCGCCCCTCCAGCGCAAGCAGATGGTGCTGCGCCGGCGCTACTGGCTCTTTTATTTCCTGACCTTCATGGCCGGCGCGCGGCGCCAGATCTTCATCGCCTTCGCGGTGCTTCTGCTCGTCCAGAAGTTCCACTACACGGTGCAGGAGGTCACGATCCTCTTCGTCATCAACAATTCGATCAACTATTTCCTCAGCCCCCTCGTCGGCCGGAGCATCCTGCGCTTCGGGGAGCGCAAGGTCCTCTCCCTCGAGTACCTGAGCGTGATCGTTCTTTTCACGTCCTATGCGGTGACCGATTCCAGACTCCTGGTGGCCCTCATCTACATCCTGGACCAGGCCTTCTTCACCTTCGCCATCGCCATCCGCACCTATTTCCAGAAGGTCGCCGACCCCCGCGACATCGCCCCCAGCATGGCGGTCGGCTTCACCATCAACCATGTCGCGGCGGTCTTTCTGCCGGCGATCGGGGGCATGGTTTGGATGATCGACCACCGCATCCCCTTCTTTGCCGGGGCGGCGATGGGGGCGGTGTCGCTGCTTGCGGTGCAGAAGATCAGGACGCCTTCGAGCTGACTTGCGGCGCAAGGCGGGTGGTGGGGGGCCTCCCCGCCGATAGGCGGGTCAAGAGGCCCTTTTCGGTGTTCGCCGTCGCAGGGGGCCGCCGCGCGGGTCGAGCGGGATGCCGCCGCGCGAGGGCGGTCACGAGGGCCGATGGTTGCTCGATGCCGCGTCAGGGACCGGAGGCAAAGGATCCTGATATGTGAATGGACGTCCCTGGTCTGCGAATGGGCTTTTGAGAAGCTCGGCTATCTTGGCGGCGGCATATCTGCAGACAATGACATACGGAAACCACCAGCAGGGCAGCTCGAACACAATGCAGCAGGAATGTTCATCGCAGGCGATCAATCGATGTCCGGTCGCGCGGAGGCCGCCGACTTTCCAACCCCAATAGCGCAACGCATCGTATTCCGTAATGAGGAAGGGGACCCACAACCCGATCGGCGTGAGCACCTTGCCCTTGGATCCTTTGCGGATGAAGCGCTCGGAGCACCTGACGTCCCGCACCGTCGGCCCCCACACGGGCCACAGGGAGGTGTCTGTCAACACCCGCCAGGCCGCTTGCGGTGATGCATGATAGCGTCGCGAAACGGAGATGGTCGGCAATTTAGCCTTCCGAGTCCGGATTGCGGTTCCTGTCTTGGCCATCGATGGCATGCTGTTTCAACACCTCGATCGGGATGTGCCGGAGCGCGGCCTCGTGGGTTGCTGCCAATACGACCGGAGGTGCCACTTCGGCCTCCAGAGCCTCCTTCCAGCGCAAGGCGCAGAGGCACCAACGGTCGCCGGGTTTAAGGCCTGGAAAGCCGAGTTCGGGACGAGGCGCGCTGAGGTCGTTGCCTCTCGAGCGGGTAAAATCCAAAAACTCGCGGGTGAGGCGGGCGCATACGACATGCGCGCCTTCGTCATCGGGGCCGGTCTCACATTTCCCCGTGCGAAAAAAGCCGGTTAGGGGAGCATCACCGCATAGTTCCAAGACTCCACCCAAGACGTTTCGTGGCGTTCCCACATCCGCCTCCTTTTCCGATTTGACAAAAGCCCCCAACCTTAGCTTTGTTTAAGGGTGCTGGCGCTTTTTCCAGGAATGATTATACATCGCTCTTTAAAAGGTAAAGTCTAACCCCCAGGAAACCGCAACCCACCACCGCAAGACCGGAGGACGTATGGATGTGATCGATGCCCTCGTCAGCCACCACGCCGACCTAAGACAACTCTACCAGCAGTCCGAAGCCGACCCGGACGTTTTTGATCAGTTCCTTCGCAACCTGGTCGTGCACCACACCATGGAGGAAAAGTATTTTTACGATCTGCTTGAAGGCTTCGCTCAAGCGCGCCGCGATGCGCTGGAAGCGGTCAACGAGCATCACATCATCGAGCTGATCATCAAGGACGCCGAGCGCTTCCCCCGCGACCACGAGCGGTTTTCCATCAAAATGGAAGGCCTGGGGGAATACACGACCCACCATCTGGATGAGGAGGAAGCCCAGATTTTCCCGATGGCCCGGCAGTTGTTCACCGCCGAGGACCTGAACACGCTCGGCCGGCTTTTCGCCGAAGCCAAGGACAAGCTGCTGGGGGCGGTTCCGCCGGAGCTGCCGCCGACGCTTTCCGCCAAACGATCCAAACCGGCCAAGGCCTTCAAACCGGAGCCGCTCACCACGGCGCAAGCGCCGTCGAACCCCGCCGTGGGGCTCGGCATCGGCAGCCTCAAAGGGTAATCGCAACAGTGTGGATTTGACGGATGCATCCGCACCCATCCCATCAAGCCGACGCAGGAGGTTGTTTATGGACATTCTCAAACGCGATCTGGCCCCCATCCCGATGGAAGCCTGGACCGAGATCGACGCCCAGGCGACGCGCAGTCTCAGGGCGATGCTTTCGGGGCGCAAATTCCTGGACGTGACCGGACCGATGGGGACCGACTTTCCGGGCGTGCCGGAAGGCCGACTTCTCTATCCGGAGAAGCAACCCAACGATGGGCCGCTCTACGGCATTCGCAAGGTCCATCAAGTGGTCGAGGTGCGGGTTCCTTTCGATCTCGACATTCAGGAGATGGACAACGTGGTGCGCGGCGCAAAGGATGTGGACCTTTCCGCGATGGAGGATGCCGCCCGCAAAATTGCGCTTTTCGAAGAGAAGACCATTTATCACGGCCTGCCGGAGGCCAACATCCGAGGGCTGAAGTCGTGTGCCGGAAACGACTGCCTGACCATCGGTGCGAAACCCGAGCAGCTTCTCGAAGGCATCGCCGAGGGCGTGACGGTTTTCACCAGCCGCTCCATCGACGGCCCTTACAGTTTTATCGTGGGGCCCAAGCTGTGGAGCCGGATGTCGGCGCATGTCCAAGGCTATCCCGTGAAGATGCAGGCGGAGTCCGTTTTGGGAGGGGCCGTGCTGCTCAGCCCCTATCTCAGCGGGGAGTTTGAGAATGAGGCCTACATGGTGTCGCGGCGCGGGGGAGACTTTCAACTGATCCTCGGGCAGGACCTGGCGATCGGCTATGAAAGCCACACGCCCGCCAAAGTCAAGCTGTATTTCACCGAATCCTTCACATTCCGGGTCCTCGAACCGGCGGCGGTGATCAACTACACGGCGGTCAAGTGAGCGGCGCCGCGCAGGGCGTTGCGGCGGTGATCGCGCACAGGGCGAAGCCTCGCCTCGGAGGCTTCGGCCGTTGACGAAGCCTCATTGCGGTGTCTGAAGCGGCGCATGCAGCGATCCTGGAAGGCAAAGAAGGCCTCCGGCCGCCGCATGCGCTGAACGGGCGATGAACGATCCGCATTCGGACCCGCCGCGTCCGCCCGGGGCCTATCGCCTTGCGCTCGCCAATCGCTGCCTTGAACCCCGTGCGAGGAGGCCGCTCTTCGCGGCAAGACCTGCTGTGGGGGGGGGAGGGCGCTGTAAGGCAGGCGCTGGGCCGCCCCATCCTGTTCGTTTGTCCCTTTCATCGGATCTTGTGGGGCGGGTCACCGAGGCCCCCGCAACCCGCCGAGGCAGCGCGCCCCCCCAGAGCCAAGCCGCGCCGGCCCGATGGGCGCAAGGGTCATCCTTCAGCCGGCGGGGCGGTTGTTCCGATGCCGCCGCTCATGGCTCGGGGCAAGAAGCGCTTCGTCCTTTGACGCCCCCTCCCTTCAAGCGCTCAAAGCCGACATCCTGAGGATGTCACCGCGCTCGGCCTCACGCGAGGGCCACGACCGCCCAATCGCCTCCGGGCTTTCGCGGTTGGCCGGGATGAAGGGTTGAGCGTTCCGCCGACCTCCCGCAAAGGGGGGGGGGAGGCCGCGGCCATGACGGATGGCCCGATGCCCGCGACACACCGGTCGATGGAATGGCCAGGCGTCGCAACGCCTTCCGTTGACGGCAATTTGCGGCGGCGCCGATGGGGCTTCCTATAGTCCCATCGGATGGCGGCGCCTCTTCAACCCGACGCGACCCCGGTTCTTCAGCCGTTCAACCGCCTTTCCAGCATGCCCAAGGGGGATGCCTTTGGACATGCCGGTGCGCCGATCGTGCGCCGGAAACCCACATCCTGAGTGCATTTCCCTAACCAACTTCTAACGCGAAATCCGGGGGTTTTGAATTGACTTCGTAGTTTCGCGAAATATAGTATCGACCCATCTCAAGCCCGCCTTGTGGGGGCGGGTGAATCGCGGGAGGGGGCTACAGGGCCGTTGGTCACGCGGGGCCGACTGACGGATCGGAGCCCGCTGGCTCGCCTCCATCACACCGATTGCGGGATGAACGGGCGATGACCAAGACACGAAACGAAGCTCGTCGGGCAGGTATCCGGGGGGCGACGGCCAGCTCCGTGCATCGCATCGCATCGATCGCCAAGGCCTTGTCCGATCGGGTGCGCATCCGGATTCTTTCGGCCGTGGCCGAGGATCCGCTCAATTTGCAGCAGTTGACCCAAATGTTCGGCCTCGCCCCCTCGACCATGTCCAAGCATCTGCACGTGCTGGAAGACACCGGGCTCGTCGTTTCTCGAAGGGTCGGCCGATGGCGCTACTTCCATGTCCCGGATGCCGCGGAGGACAGGGTGGTGCACGGCGCGCTGCAGTGGCTTCGCGATGCCACTTCCGATGACCCGCTGCTTGAAGCGGACGCGGCCCGGAGAGCGGTCGCCCTGACGTTGCGGCCGGCCCCAGCGCCCGAGGAGGATCGCCAAAAAGTGTTGTTTCTTTGCAAGGCCAACGCCTGCCGCAGTCAGATGGCCGAGGGCATCTTGCGACAACACGGCGGCCATCGCTTCGAGGTCTACAGCGCCGGGGTATCCCCACGTCCCATTCCGCTGATGGCCGTCGAGGTGATGCGGGAAGTCGGAGTGGACATCAGCCGGCAGGCTCCCAAAAGCGTGATGTCGCTGATGGGCCGGATGCATTTCGACTACCTGATCACCGTCTGCCCCATGGCCGAAGAGCAGACACCGGTATTTCCAGGCGTGACCCGAAGAATCCACTGGCCTCTGGAGGATCCCCTTGAGGCGAAAGGCAGCAAAACGCAGCGACTTGCGGTGTTCCGGCGGGTCCGGGACAAGCTAATGACCAAGATCTTGAACTGGATCGGCGAACCGGCGTCGCCCCCGCGCGGCGCAAAACAGCCGAAGCACAGGAAGCGGCGAGCGGGCCGGCCCCCGGCCACGCCGGCGCCGCGCACGAAAACAGCGCGCAACGGATAGGCATGCGTTTCGATGCCATCCCGTTGCGGAAACCCACAGCACAGAAGGAGAAAGACCATGAAGCCCACTGTCCTCAAGGCAATGGCCGCACTGCTCATACTGGCCGCGTTGTCCTGGGCCGGAGCGGCCTCCGCGCAGGTCGCGATCGACCCCAAGCTCCCCGAGTACAAGCCGGTTGGGGGCGTCTCCGGCAACCTCAAGAGCATCGGGTCGGACACCATGAACAATCTGATGACCCTCTGGGCGGAGGGCTTCTTGAAAATGTACCCCAACGTCCAGATCGAAATCGAAGGGAAAGGATCCTCCACCGCCCCGCCGGCGCTCGTCAGCGGGACCGCTCATTTCGGCCCGATGAGCCGGGAGATGAAGAGCGCGGAGATCGATGCGTTTGAAAAACGATTCGGGTACAAGCCCACCGAGCTTCCCACCGCGATCGACATGCTGGCGGTCTACGTCCACAAGGACAACCCCATCCAGGGCATGTCCCTGCCTCAGGTGGATGCGGTGTTCTCGAAGAACCGCAAAGGCGGGCACCCCGAGGCGATCACGCGCTGGGGGCAGCTCGGCCTGACCGGCGATTGGGCCAACCGTCCGATCAGCTTGTACGGGCGGAACTCCGCATCCGGCACCTACGGCTACTTCAAGGAACACGCGCTCTTCAAAGGCGACTACAAAGACGAGGTCAAGGAGCAACCGGGCTCCTCCTCGGTCGTCCAGGGGGTCGCCAGCGACAAGTACGCCATCGGCTACAGCGGCATCGGGTACAAGACCGCAGACGTCCGCGCCGTGGCGCTTTCCGCCAAGACCGGCCAGAAATTCATCGCGGCCGTCCCGGAAAACGCCTACACGGGCGAGTACCCTCTCGCGCGCATGCTCTACATCTATGTCAACTTCAAGCCCGGCACCCAGCTCGACCCCCTGCGCCGCGAGTTCATCCGTTACGTTTTCAGCAAGCAGGGTCAGGCCGACGTGGTGAAGGACGGCTACTACCCCCTTCCGGCCGATATCTGCCGGGAAGCCTTAAAGAAGGTCGGCATTCAGGCAACCTTTTAAGCGACCGGCGAGGTTGAGCCGAATCAAACGGGCACCGCCGAAGGGGCTTTTCCGCCGGAGGCGGTGCCCGGCAGCACGGACGATGCCATGCAGCCCCCAGCCGCTCCGCAGAGGTCCTTTACCGGAAGGTCGCGCCGGCGCAAGACCCTCCCGTCGGTCAAAGTGTGGAATCGTACGGCCGGCGTGTTGATCACGATGGGCGGTGTCGGAATCATCGCCGCTGTTCTTCTGGTCTGTTTTTTCTTGGTGGCCGTTGTCGTCCCTCTGTTCCAGGCGCCGGCCATCGAGACGCTCCGGACGGTGAACCTGACGCCGAAGGTCGAGGGGGCACGGAATATAGCGCTCAACGAATACACCACCATGGGATGGACCCTCGGCGACGACGGGGTGATCCGGATCTTTCGGCTGGACACCGGGAGCGAAATCCATCAGATGCACCCCTTCGGCGATCGGCGGCCCACCGCGGCCGCTTTGGCCATCCGGGATGGGATTGTGGCGTTCGGGTTCGCCGACGGAAGCGTCCAGCACGGCACCGTGGACTTCAGCACCCGCTTTTTGGAACCGGAGACGGTCCCGGAAACGGTTCGCGGCCTCGAAGCCGGCACGGCCCTCCCCTTTGAATCCGGCATGCTCGAGCGCACCCCCGAAAACCAGTACCGGCTGCAAACCTTGCTCCTCGACCTGAAAGAGCCGGTCGTGCTCGAGGACGGAGTCCCCATACGCCTGATCGACGTATCCATGAAGTCCTCCGGCCCCGTCCTGGCGGCCATCACCCAAAGCCGAACCTTTCATATCGACGAGGTCTCCACGCGGAAAAACATCCTGACCGGAAAGGTCACCCTGGAGTTGAGCGGCGGCCGGATGAAACTCGATGACCCGGCCGGCGAACCCGAACCGTCCTGGCTGGTGATCACCGGACTGGGGGACAATGCCTTCATCGCCTGGGAGAGCGGCCGGGTGATCCGTCTGGATACCCGCAATCCGGAGCAATCCTTCGTCGTCGAGGAGATCGATTTGGTCCCCGAGCCCGAGCACCGGCTGTCGGCGCTGACGACCCTGATCGGAAAGACCTCGCTGGTCTCCGGCGACAGCGCCGGGCGGGTACGAGTCTGGTTTCGCATCAAGCCGGAGGGGGGCGCCGGGACCGCGGACGGGGCGAAAACGGTCTTGGCGCACGAGCTGCCGGGCGGAGCCGCCGAAGTCACGGCGCTCAAGGCCTCTGCCCGCACCCGGATTCTCGCGGCCGGTTATGGCGACGGCCGCGCCCGCCTGTTCCACGTCACGAGCAATCGGCTGCTGGGCGAGGTCGCCTTCCCCGGGACGCCGGGCGGCGGGTCGCTGCAGCTTTTGGCGCTCTCCCCGAAAGACGACGCGCTTGCGGCGATCGCCGGCCCCGCGAGCACCCTCTGGACCCTGGGGATTCCGCATCCGGAATCTTCGCCGGCCGCGATTTTTCTGCCCGTGTGGTACGAAGGCTACGATCGGCCCCAGCACGTTTGGCAGTCCTCGAGCGGCACGGACGACTTCGAGCCCAAGTACGGCCTGCTGCCCCTGATTTTCGGAACGATCAAGGCCACCTTCTACTCGATGCTGTTCGGTGTGCCGCTGGCGCTGCTGGCCGCGGTGTACGCAAGCGAGCTGATGAGCATCAACCTTCGGGGGAGGGTCAAGACCACGATCGAGATGATGGCCAGCCTCCCCAGCGTGGTCCTCGGCTTTCTGGCGGCCATCATCGTGGCCCCGTTCGTTGAGACCGTCGTTCCCCAGGTGCTTTGCGTTTTCGCCACGGTGCCGTTTTCCGTGCTGCTGGGGGGATACCTGTGGCAGCTGCTTCCGCCGCAGTCCCTCCGGCGCTGGGATCGACTGCGATGGGCGGGCATCGCCGTTGCCGCAGCACTCGGAGTGGCGCTCGCCTTCGCGGTCGGCCCCCTTGTGGAGAATCTGCTGTTCGCGGGCGACATCAAAGCCTGGCTTTCCGGCCGCAGCGGCAGCGGGACCGGCGGGTGGCTGTTTCTGCTGCTGCCGTCCACATCGCTGCTGGCCGCCGTGTTGTTGACCCGCCACATCAATCCGATCCTCTGGCGGCGTTACGCCGGGTGGTCGGCCACCCGGGTGGCCGCGGCAGAGCTCGCGAAATACCTGGTTGCCGCCGCAGCCGTTCTGGCGGCCTCGTTAGGCGTCTCCTACCTCTTGGCTCACGGGCCGTTTGGCCTGTGGAGCCTTGATCCGCGCGGCGGCTTCCTCGACACCTACGTGCAGCGCAACTCCCTGATCGTCGGTTTCATCATGGGCTTTGCCATCATCCCCATCATTTTCACCATCTCCGAAGATGCGCTCTCCGCCGTCCCGGACCACCTGCGCAGCGCCTCGCTCGCCGCCGGCGCCACGCCCTGGCAGACCGCGGTGCGGATCGTCATCCCCACCGCCGCCAGCGGCCTTTTCTCCGCCGTCATGATCGGCTTCGGCCGCGCGGTGGGTGAAACCATGATCGTCCTCATGGCCGCCGGGAACACCCCCTTGATGGATTGGAACATCTTTAACGGCTTCCGCACGCTCTCGGCCAACATCGCCGTGGAGTTGCCGGAGGCGGTCAAGGACTCGACCCACTTCCGCATGCTGTTTCTGGCGGCGCTGGCGCTGTTCGTCATGACCTTTCTGGTGAACACCGTGGCGGAAACCGTGCGCCAACGTTTCCGCAGGAAGGCTTTTGAACTATGAACCTGCAAGCCGCGGCGAACCCATCGCTTGCGGGGGCTGCCCCCTCCACAGAAGGGCTGCGGCGGCGCTCGAGAGGCCTCAGCCTTCTCGCCCGGGGCACCGCCCCGATCTGGTTGTCCGGTGGGGCGATGATCGTCTGTCTGGCGATGATTGCCGCCTTGCTGGCCTTCATCCTGTTTCAGGGGATCTTGACCTTCTGGCCCCGGCCGCTCGTCAGCGTCCGGACCGTGTCGGGGGCCGTCTTCCTGGGCGAGGTGACCCGAGAGGATTCCTACCGCCCGGAGCCGTCGGTGATCGGGAACCTGCCCGTGGAGATTCAAGCGACGGTGCGCAAACGGCTTGCCGAAAACGACGGGGTCTCTCACCGGCGGCTGATCCGAACCGGCAATTACGAGCTCACCAACGAACATTTTACGTGGGTGAGCGATTTCGAGATCGCCCCCGGCGGGGAAACGCAGCCGCCGTGGGCGCTGATCTTCGAGCGTCAGGCCTGGGGGCGGTTCTACGGGGAACCCAAAGCCTTCCTGATCGACTCCGTGCCGGTGGCGAACGATCCGGCCGCGGTCTGGGGCCTTTTCGAGAAACATCATCCCGAAGCCCGCAGCCGCTGGGGGGAGGCGCGGAAGTTGGAAAAACACGCCATCGGGGACGTCAACTACCGCCTGGAGCAATCGCGTCTGCGGCTGCGGGAGGTCGAGTTGCGCTTCGGCAGGCAATCGGAACCGTGGCGCGAGCAGTCCCGCATCCATGCCGCGACCGAGGCCGAGCTGCAGAAGGAATTCGAGATCATCCAGCGCTCGATTCAGGAGCTGCGCAAGGAAAACGCCCGGTTCCAAATTCAGGTGCTGACCGCCGACGGCCGCGAAAAAAGCCTCGCGCTCGATGAAATCGTGCGCGGATACCCGGCCAACCGCCTGGGAACGCTCGACAAATGGCGGATCTATCTGTCGCGCTGGGGGGAATTTCTCTACGACGATCCTCGCGAGGCGAACAGCGAAGGCGGGGTGTTCCCGGCGATTTTCGGAACGGTCGTGATGACGCTGCTGATGTCCATCGCCGTGGTCCCCTTCGGGGTGCTGGCGGCGCTGTATCTGCGGGAATACGCCAAATCCGGACCGCTGGTCAGCTCCGTGCGCATCGCCATCAACAACCTGGCCGGGGTGCCCAGCATCGTGTTCGGCGTGTTCGGCCTGGGGTTCTTTTCCTACATCATCGGCGCCCGCATCGACGAACTGTTTTTCGCGGCCAAGCTGCCGAGCCCGACCTTCGGCACCGGCGGCATCCTGTGGGCCTCGTTGACCCTCGCGCTGCTGACGCTGCCCGTGGTCATCGTCGCCACCGAAGAGGCCTTGGCGGCCGTGCCGAGTTCGATGCGCGAGGGCTCCTATGCCTGCGGCGCAAGCAAGTGGCAGACGATTCGCCGGATCGTGCTCCCCCGGGCCATGCCCGGGGTGATGACGGGCATGATCCTCGCCATGGCCCGCGGGGCCGGCGAAGTGGCTCCGCTCATGCTGGTCGGTGCGGTCAAGCTGGCGCCCGAGCTTCCGATCGATGGCCACTTTCCCTACGTGCATCTCGAGCGCAGTTTCATGCACTTGGGGTTTTACATTTACGATCTCGGCTTTCAGAGCCAAAACAGCGAGGCGGCCAAGCCCATGGTGCTGACCACCACGCTCTTGCTCATTGTGATCATTTTTCTGCTGAACACGATCGGTGTGTACCTGAGGTCCCGCTTGCGCCGCAAGTTTGCCTCATCCGTTTTTTAAGGAGGTTCGTCCCGATGGGTACAGCACTCAATCGGCCGGGCCCGGGGGAATCGAAACCCCTATCGACCTCGCCGTCCGGAGAAAGCCGCCTGGCGGCGATCGCCTCGGGGCAGCGGTTTGAAACCGAAACCCACCCCCAGGTGAAGGAAGAGCCGGCCGTCCTGGAGATGCGGGAATTTTCGTTTTTCTACGGCCAGTCCCAGGCCCTGTTCGACATTTCGATGAACATTCCGAAAGGCAAGATCACGGCGCTGATCGGCCCCTCCGGCTGCGGCAAGTCCACCCTGCTGCGATCCGTCAACCGGATCAACGACCTGATCAGCGGCGTGCGTATCCGGGGGGACATCCGACTGCTGGGCGAGTCGATCTACGGCCCCGCCGTCGATGTGATCGAGCTGCGCAAACGCATGGGGATGGTGTTCCAGAAACCCAACCCCTTCCCGCTGAGCATCTACGAAAATGTGGTGTATCCCTTACGGATCGACGGCGAGCGGAACAAGCAGGTGCTCGATGCCGTCTGCGAGCGCAGCCTCAAGGCGGCCGCCCTGTGGAACGAGGTCAAGGACCGTCTTCACGAGAGCGCGTTGGGGCTCTCCGGGGGCCAGCAGCAGCGGCTGTGTTTGGCGCGGGCGATCGCCTCAGAGCCGGAAGTCCTCTTGATGGACGAGCCCTGCTCGGCCCTGGACCCGATCGCCACGAACAAGATCGAGGACCTGATTCAGGAATTGAAGGGCGACTACACGATTCTGATCGTGACGCACAACATGCAGCAGGCCTCGCGCACCAGCGATTACACGGCCTTCATGTACTTGGGCCACCTGGTGGAATACGGCCCCACCGAGACCATTTTTCAGAAACCCCACTTGGCGGAAACCCTGGATTATGTCACCGGCCGCTTCGGATGACGCCTCCGAACCGGCGATTGCAACGACAGCGCGAAAGGAGATCGATTCATGAAAGCACCACTCACGATGGCCGCGATCCTGTTGGCGGGGATGATCGCCATTTCAACCGGCTGCTCCCAAACCGCCGGCCAAACCCCATCCGGAGCGGCAGCAGGCGCCCCGGTGTCCTATGACAAGCCCGGCTTCGTCACCCAGGTGCAAGACGGACGTCTTTGGGTTTTCCGGGAAGGGGCGAAGGAGCTTGAAGAGTTCCGCAAGCACGGCGAACTGGTTCAGCAAGTCGTCCGGCCGGGGGCGGGCCCGAACGGCATGACGATCAAAGCACCGGACTCAGCGACGATCAACGACTACCTCAAGGCCAAGTGATGCGGTCGCTCAGCGGCAGGCCGGCCCGTCCGGCGGATTCCGCTTCCGGATGGGCCCGGCCCGCCACGGCCCGCTCGGCGGCAGAACGTCTATCCCGCAAACGAGGAATGATCCATGTTGCCCCGGCGTTACCGCTCGGAAATCGAAGCCGTCCACACCATGCTCTATGAGCTGTCGGAAGCCGTTCTCGCCAACGTGCGGCGGGCCATGGCCGCCGTCGTCCAGGCCGACGAAAATGCCGCGCGCGAGGTTCTCCGGCAGGAGATCGAGATCAACCGGCTGGAGGTTCGTCTCGAAGAGGCCTGTCTCAAGGTGATGACCTTGCACCAGCCCTATGCCGATGAAATGCGGTTCCTGGTGGCGACGACCAAGGCCAACCGGGATCTGGAGCGGATCGGCGATCTTGCCGCGGCGGTCGCCAAGCGGGTCCATGAAATGGAGCCGAGTGCCGTCTCACGATTTGACGCCGGGCTGCGTCCAATGACGGGGGAGATCCAGAAAAACCTGGAACTCAGCCTGCATGCGTTTTTCCATCGCGATCATCGCCAGGCAACCGAAATCTGGATGGCCGACGATCGCGTCGACGTTCAGGGCACATCACTCGTCGCCGGGTTGCAGGAGGCCATTTTGAACGATCCGCAGCGGGCGCGCAGCTATTTCGCCCTGCTGGCGATCGTGCAGCATCTCGAGCGGCTGGCCGATCATGCGGCCAACATCGCCAAGCATGTGCTCTACATGGTGCTGGGGGAAATCGTGCGCCACCGTCTGCGGGAGTACCGTGAGACCGTGGAGGCGGGGCCGCTTCGGGTGCTGGTCGTATGCGTCCATAACAGCGCGCGCAGTCAAATGGCGGCCGGCTGGATCAATCACCTGTACGGCGACCGCATTTCCGCCGAGAGTGCCGGGCTGCAGCCCGGGACCCTCCATCCCCTGGCGGTGGAGGTGATGCAGGAGGTGGGAATCGACATCTCCGGTGCCGTGCCGCGCGATGTGTTTGACGTCTCCCGCTCCGGCCACCCCTTTTCCTATGTGATCCGGATCTGCGACGGGGTGAGCGCCGAGAAGTGTCCACCCTTCATCGGCGTGAAGGAGGAGTTGAATTGGGATGTCCCCGACCCGGCGACCTTCACGGGCGAGCGGGAGGCCCGGCTTGCGCGGTTCCGTGAAATCCGGGATGACATTCGGCGGCGGATCGAGCAGTGGGTGTCGAATGCCTTGCCGCCGTGGCCGGGGATGGGGACCCGCACCGCGGGGTGTGTCTGACGAAGCGTAAGGGGGAGAAGTGGCCAAACACACGATCCTGTTCATCTGCCGCCACAACAGCGGCCGGAGCCAGATCGCCGAGGCCTATCTTAAAAAATTCGGCGGTGAGGATTTCCATGTCGAAAGCGCCGGCTTCGAGCCGGCGGAGCGGGTCCATCCTCTGGTCGTCGAAGCGATGAAGGAAGAGGGGATCGACCTCTCGGGCAAGAAGCCCCAAAGCGTGTTCGAGTTATACAAGCAGGGTCGGCTTTTCGAACATGTCATCACCGTCTGCAGCGAGAGCGAAGGGGAATGTCCGCTCTTCCCCGGCATCACCCGGCGTTGGCACATCCCCTTCCCCGACCCGGCCTCCGTCGAGGGCTCGGAGGAGGAGAAACTGGCTCAGATCCGCCGCATCCGCGATGCGATCAAGGAGATGATCCTCAATCCCAAAGAGGGGCAGTTCAATTTTCGAGATCTGAAGTGACCGTTTCGGACGCAGCCCGGCAGGCGGTCGTCAAATGCGGCCCGCCAAGCGCTCGTGGCTTGCTTTCGTTTGCCGTATCGATCTTCAATGGTCGAGAGGGAACGATTGTTTCGTCGTCGTTATCAACCCGGCAAATAAATATATACATGTTGGCGGAAATATGAGTCGTCCAATAATAGTTCAGACCCATTACGCAGCATATTGGATCGTTTCGTTTTGGAAGTAGGAGCGCACGCGATCCGGTGATTTCTGAATCAACCGCAAATGACTGATGACGGCGGCTTTCAGATGGTGAGGTGTCGTAATCGCCTGACGGCCGAGAGCGTTGTTTTTCAAATCGTTCCACA